>NZ_CP146520.1:0-602500 GCF_051861805.1 Segatella copri
TTAGAACGTAACTACTGATTTTCAGCAGTTAGCACATCCAACATTTTTCAAAAAAAGCATATTATTAATTGGTATTGCCAAAGCTACCTATTAGGCAGCCTTGACATTCACCTTTTTGTTCGAGTTATAATTACATGGGATTAGGGACATGAAGTCTTGCTCCCCCTCCATCAGTCGGGTGAGTATATCTTCTATATAATCGCCAAAATTAATGTCATTCAACTTGCAGCTCTCAAAAAGTGAGAACATAAAAGCTATGTTTTCCGCACCTAAATGGCTTCCGGTATGCATCCAGTTTCGCCTACCCATAGCCAAGTGGCGGAACATTCGTTCGACCGCATTGTTATGCATCTCGACACGGCCATCCTGCAAGAACACCTTGAAGGCCTTCTCGTCATCAAGTACATAGTTGACTGCTCGCTGAACCATTGCACCATAAGAAGAATCAAGCTTAATCTTCTTCAACAACTTCATCAACTTGCCAACGATCGATGCACTGTACTTAAGTCTAAATCGGCGTCGCTGCTTTGCAGTATGCTTGCGTATCTTCGACTCTCGCTCTATCTGGAAGAGGTAGTTCATCATCAAGATGATTACACGCACACGATGGTCAGAGATATAAGCATCCACGAAGCGATGGCGGGCATGGAACCAGCAAGCTGTACGCACCAGTCCCATTTCCTCCAAATCCGTCTCAATTGTCTCATACAAGACTGCTCTGTCTGCAGTAAACACCCTTATACAAGAGTCCTTGAAGATGGCATCTTCCTGCACACTGTGACTACGGCTACCCTCCTTATATTCCATCACACAAAGCTTGGCTTCCATGGAGAGGGCAGCATGGATGTACTCCACATTGTACTTAAACTTATCTTCCTTACTCTCACGACTGCGAACCACGATTCTTGACTCGTCATTCTGGGTATAGACACACTGACGGATACGCTCGAGCATCACAGGTCCCAAGCGTTCACGAAGATAAGTCATGATTTGCTGCATCCAACCGTTCAAGGTTGACTGAGCTACCTTCATACCCATCTGTGACAACATATCCAACAAGCGGTTTTCGGAGAGATGATAGGCAAACTTCGACTCCAGATAGAACCTACAGAAGGATGGCATCAAAGGATTACCCTTGATGATACTCTGAGGATACTTGCTGCTCTGAGGATCAGAGCCAGGTACATTAAAGCGTGCTATCTTGTATTCCTTGCAATAAACCTCTTGTTTCTGATAGAAGAACAGACGGACTACCCACATATCCTTCTTACCCTTACGTATGATAACCTTTGCATTCTCTGGAAGATCAGATTTATCTATGCCGAAGGACTTCAAGACTCTAGCTGTTGTTGTATAACGCTTGCGAGGGAGTTGACTATCTGATTCCTGCTTTTCTTTTTCTGTTTTCTTAGGCAGTTTTACAGCTGGTTGCTCTGGAGCAGAAGATGCCTTAGACTCTTCCTCCTTATGCTTTTCATCCAACGCCTCGTCAGCAGCATCACTGATTTTCTTTTTCAATCCATCAAGCCCCAACTCACTGACCTCAGCATCGGATGTATCCAATACACCATTCAAGAGCTTGGTCATATCTGAGTTATGAGCAAACTTCCTATGAAGGAGAACCTCGATGATAGTTTTATAATCAACCTGAGCCTTGTCTGCTATATCCAACAAGGCATTTGCCTTTTCATAATCATCTGCCTTGGAATGAAGTCGAGATACCTCTGCTCGTAATTCCGAGTTATCAGATTCCGCTTGGGTCAAAGCCACCTCCAACACATAGATACGAGCATTTGCATCTGATAAATCTTCGCTTAACATAGAGATACGCTCGTTTGCCTTGTCAAGTTCCTCCGACAACTCTGTATCACCTTGCTCAATCTGCTGTTTGAGCAAGCCAACAAGCTGTTTGGACTTGGCAAGGTCATTGCTAGCTTTAGTCAACATTGACTTATACGTAGCAAGCTGCATCTCTATATTACTCTTGTTATTTATCATGTGTACAAAGGTACTAAATTTCTGCGACATATACAACTTTTTCTTGTTAAGAAAAGTTATATAACTATTTGTTATTCAGAAGCTTACGAATTTTCAGAAACAGCTTTTCCTCGTATTCCTTGTTTTTCTTTTCCAATGCTTCTTTTGCTGTCAGAAGAGATTTGCGCTCTCTCAATAGAGCAAGCAGTGCTTCCTGCTTGCCCAAAATATACTCTTGTATCTCTACCATCGCATCCATGATTTCAACCTGGCGCAGATTCATTCGAGAAATTTCCTCTCGAATCGCCTTTTCATCAGATGAGCCTTGCTGCAATGATACCTGAAGCTCTGCAACACGAGATTGCATACGCTTCAGTTCTGCATGCATAGATGGTATCAAACTCTTAATATCAGTATTCATAATATGATTTCCGTTTGTACGGATGTTGATAGCAACAGTATCAATGTCTCACGGCTTATCTTATGACAGCGAGCTGCCTCCAAGAAACGAGGCTTGAGAAACTTACCATCATCAAACCACTTCTGGTATAAGACAAAACCATTGATATCATAATGTAATATTTTAACCTTGCGATAATCCTTGGAATAGAAGATGAAGGCTTCATCATAACTATAAGGATCATGCTGCATTTTTTCACGGATGATTCCTGCCAAGCCCTCACGACCATTGCGCATATCAGTGGGTGTAGAACTCAAATAATAAGTTGTTCGAGAAGTGAAGTTCAGCATAGCTATGACATTTTACGCAGCAGTTCTGCAACTGCAAACAGGTTAGTACACTTGATTTCCATCTCATCACCAGTCGGAGACTTCAAAATCAGTCTCTCAACTTGCCAACCTGCAGGAGTTTGTTGCTCGGGAACAAAATTCTCCTCAACTGTCAAAGCGATAAACTCACCTTCGCCTAGCTTCTTGTTTTCATTTGGTTGAAGCTTATTTGAACGATATGATTTCTTAAACTCAATGAGCCAGTCATAATCCACTGCCTCATCCTTACAATACTTGCGCAAGCTACGACCTTTACGATTTTGGTTGTAATCCTGCATCACTTTTTCGAAATATTCCCTTGTTTCCATTATCAAACTGTTTTGATTACGGATGCAAAGGTAATATATTATATAGGTACCGCCATACGGGCTAATGGTGATTTACTAACTTTGCACGGCGGCATCATTTTTCTAATTTTGAGACTAGAATACGAAGTTTAGCCCTCCATCAGCACAAGCTAATGGAGGTTATACCTTAATTTGACTAAATTTGAAATTCATTTTTATTGTTCCTAATCTTCCCAGAACTCAGGAAGAAGAGTATATAAGCCTTCTTACCCATCACCATGTCACGGATCAAGCGTTCGGTATCATTGTTGTCCAAAGGCATATCTGGGATGTCTATATAATTGGTCAGCTTATCATAGATGGTTTCACGTTCTTCCTTACTAAAGACTACCCGCTCACGCTTTTGAGTAAATATCATTCTGACAAGAGAGGCTATCTGTTCTGTCTTAGCTCCGCTTTTTTGTCTACATCAGACTCACGCATATTCTTCGCCTCATTATCACCGATTACAACCTCGGCGAACTTTGGCTTACAGCTTAATTGTTTCTTACCTTATACCATAATTAGAATATTTAAATTAACGATGCAAAGGTACGAAACTTTATTTAGGCGCACAATACGGCTTTCACCGAATACTTACATTGCGAGCCTCCGGCTCTGCTAATATGTTATCGACTGGCATGTCAGGGATTTGCTCCTTGACAATGCTGATATATTTCTCGTTTGTCACTACCCACATGTTCTCGACAGGACAGATTGGCTTCAATCTATCTACTGTTAACTGTATGAGGGAACGACCCACTCCCATCACATCAAAGAACTACTTTGGGTAATCGGGAGTTGACATAGGCCAGAAGCGGCTACCTACGCCGCCGGTCATGATTATGATTTGTATGTCGTGCATTAATCTTGTTATTTTTACCTCTTTGTCTCCTAAAGGAGAGGTTGTTTTCGAATCCCTCCGTCTCCCTTTGACCAAAGGGAGCTCCACTTTCTCCCCAAGCCCCTCTTCCTCAGGAAGCGGGGATGTAACCGCCCTCCGGTGCTCGGAACCGCTGCGCTATAAGGTTGGCGGACCATCAAAGGTCTTCGCCAGATTGTGCGGGATGGGACCGCCTAGGGATAACTATAGTATTTGCATAAGTTTAATGCTTATTTAAACAAGTTAGAGAAAAACAAAGACTAACAATATATATTGTTATCTCCTCATTAACTTTGCTGCAAATTCAAAGAAATCTGCAACGTTCTTGAAATTATCAAACTGATGGCAATACTACTATCATAAGAAATTTCGTATGTAAAGAAGAAACATATTCTTTACTATACGGTTGTTATTATCAAATACTATATCCATTCGTTTCTAGAAATTCATGATATTTATGAAGTTCCTCTTTACTCTGCATTAAGTTCAACATAATGTCATCTATTGAGATAGAACTCTTACCTCCTGAGATTTCTCTTCTGACAATCAACATGAAATCAAGCAAAGGCTTAAAGACATCACTACCACCTGAATTTGGAGTACATGAGCAAAGATATTCTGTAAAGGATCTAAACGCATCATCAGAACCATATACAAATAAATCTTGCTTGACTTTCAACAACTCATGGAACCTGTCATTCGAACTTACTATCTTATTTTGTCTTCCTTCTTCTAATAGCGTAAAAACTATATTTACAGCGTCATAATAAGCCTTGTACTTTTTGTCAGACACATAGCTTTCAAGTATTTTTCTCAGCTCTGTCCGCATCTGCCATTTACAAGTCATTATAGCTACAGCAATAGCAACTATAGATGTCAAGATCGGAACTATCCATTCTTGCAAATTATCCATATTACATCAACTACCCTTTCTTTAGAAAATAAACAATACATGATGTTTCCACAGCTCCATTACCTGCTGCATTTTGTCCTCCTATATCATAGCCTTTGATACCTAATAACCCCTCCACTTGTTTAGCAACTTCAACATTTGCACAAACATAAGCACGAACATGGTCATCTTCGATAGGGAAATCATCTCTGCGATGTTGATCCATGCGTATATCAACATCGTTTGTTATGCCACAATAGAATGATTTATTCAAATTTTCAGATTTAAAATATATGTATCTATGTTGCTCCATCAGTTTGGCAATTTCCTCAGCTGAAATTCCTTTAACATCGGTATAAGTATATTGATAGTCATCACTCTCCATATGCAAAAGCAATTGCTTAACCATATATTTTTGAGAATTGTCATTACTTATATTGGTAACTATGTCGTGTAAATGCTTCTTGATTTGATGATTATTATTGTTATTGCTATCGCCTTCATACAAATAGCGTACAGGTATGGGACTGTAGGCTTCAGTCATAAAAGAAGAAATGAATTCTCTACCCTCTTTTGCCTCTCCACTATAAATATCAAGGGATTCTTCGTGCAGTTTTATCACACCTAGCAATGTTTTATCCCAAGTCGTAAAAGACTGATATAGAACATAAAAAACGTTTTCATTCTTATTGTCTGACCAATAAGATATAGGTTTATCCAATCTAGAAATCTTCATATTATCATTTTAAATTATCAGCCAACCCCTACTTTAACAAGTAAGGCATATTTTATATTCAACTTTTTTTATTAAACTTCGAAACTACATTTTTTCTCTCATCATCATTCAGAAACTTAAACATAGTATGAGCAAATATCTTGTAATGGTTTCTGTTTGCCAAAATGAACTCGGGAATATTCTCCAAGAAAGAATACTCATCCATATTTTCCTTGAATGTATAGACCCGTTTCTTATCCATGCCATTTCTAGAGATGCTATCATAGAACAACAAAGCCAATTCCTCATTGGTCAGTTGCGCTTGGATAAAATTCAAATAACCAATGGCAACATCCTTTTGTTTTTCACCTCCCCAATGATGAATGACAAAAGTTATCAAATTATGAATATAACGGAAGAAGAAACCTGCATTACAGCCTTGACTCTCCACATATTCATCATAAGTATGACCTAAATCATACATGGCGGTTTCTAATTCTGTCTTTTGATAATTGTCTTTTAACAAAATCGTCATTGCTTCTTTAAAGTCTGCCTCTTTGTCTAGTTTGTGATCATAGAAACCAACAAACGAATGATAAAACTCAAAAAGATTCTTAGACTTTAGCTTAGAATTAAGACAAATTTGTTGGTTCACCTCTGTTCTTACTTGATAGAGCATGGACATGATATTAAAGAATGTTCCTTCAAATCTTTGACGATAGGCATCTAACTGATTTTTTTCAAATTGAACTTGCTGCACACGGAAGGTAACAAACAAAAACAATGTTGATATAAAAGCAAGTATAGTGCCAATGGTTCCGGAAATAAAGTCACCAACATTAGACGACAACTGAGACTTCACAGCTGCCTGCACGCCAGTAAATGTAGAATATTGGTATATGTAATAGCAGAAAATTCCAACACATACAAATCCTAGAATACCAGCCGCCCATAAAATAATCTTATATGTTCTTCCCATAACTCTATGAATCTAAATATGATAAAACTTGATGGGCTTGCTCATTAAGAGAAGCATAAGTTGGATACCCTGTAGCGCCTTCATATTTAACCCTATTAGTGACATCTACATTCATACCCATATTGGTAATATTGGCAACAGATAACATTCTTGTTTTTCCATTGAATGATACCTCAAAGGCTACATCTTGACATTCATAAGCATCTATCTTGCAAGTTTCACCCTTATCTTTTTCTTTTTTCAGTTTTTCAAAGAGTGTTTCAAATCCAGGAATATAGTTATTCTTGGGTGCGACGAAAGACACTTCTGTTGCACAACCTGCAAACATCTGCTGCTTGGCAGTACCACTTACTGCATTATTTTTTATCCCTTTCAAGATAACTCGTTTAGCACCACCAACAGACTCCATGTTTAACTTCAAGACCTTTGGCATCAGATAAGGTCTAAGCACTAGCGTATATTCCTCAGACAGGGCATTGCTCAAAAACTCTCTTAATGCTTTTTCCAAAATGGTGACAATACCATTTTGACCTATTCTTTCCACTAACAGAAAGCATTCTTCTGTATTAGGCTTATGATAAAACATAAAGTAGAAAGGTCTCAAGCTAGCATCTTCTTTTTTCTTAACATACTTAGAACGACCAGTTTTGATTTCTATTATATCTTCCTGTGTTCCATACTCACCGCTTTCTATAATTCCATCAATAAATGTCGTATGGCGATGATATTCCCAGTAGTCATCACCTATTCTTCGCAGCCTACTCACTTTCTTAGCTTGCTCATCATTGTAAAGGGCTAACTCAACATCTTGCTTCCAAGACAAAAATAGCTGATCAACCAAATTTAGGAAATCTTTCCCATGGTCAAAACTTGATAAGTTTTCTAAGTCTTTGTTTTTAAAACGCTTATATAAAGTAATACTGTAGACACTTAAACTGATAGTATTCATTGTTTGAAAATATTATGTTCATTTTACAATCGAGAACATTAATCTAAAAGTTCTTTATCTGGCATCAGATGCCTATTTATATAAATCTACATTAATATCGAATGGAGAATCGAAATCCTTCAGCATCGCATGTTTTGTATCTTTCTCCGAGAGATTGGCATGCTCTGTTGGAATCTTCCAATCGATACCGAGGGTATCATCGAGGATACTGATGCCTCCATCGGCCTCTGGATGATAGAAGTTGTCGCACTTGTATTGGAAGACGGCTGTTTCTGAGAGAACGGCGAAACCATGGGCAAAGCCCTTAGGGATGAAGAACTGGACATGATTGTCTTCGGTTAACTCTACGGCAACATGCTTGCCATAGGTTGGTGAGCCTTTGCGAATATCAACTGCTACATCAAGTACTCTACCTTTTACACAGCGTACCAACTTGCTCTGAGTATATGGTGGGCGCTGGAAGTGCAGACCTCGCATCACACCATAGCTGCTCATAGACTCGTTGTCCTGGCAGAAGTGAACACTGTGTCCCAAGATTGGGGCAACCTTCTCTTCAAACTCTCGCTCGCTGAAACTCTCGAAGAAGTAGCCACGAGCATCACGGAAGAGGCGTGGCTCTATAATGAGGACGCCTTCAATATCAGTTTTGATTATATTCATTGGTTTAACTTATGTTCTTTTAAAAAAGAATTTCTAAAATCATCCCGTCCTTCTTTACCATTAAAGAAGGCTCCACCTTTCTCACCAAGCCTCTCTTCCCTCAGGGACGAGAGGATGTAACCGCCCTTAGTGCTATATATGCCCCACCTGTCCCTCCCCAGCGGGAGGGTCCTTACCCTTATACCCAAGCCCTAAATCCCTACCATAGGGATTAGGGATGTAACCGCCCTCCGGTGCTCGGAACCGCTACGCTATAAGGTTGGCGGACCAATCAAAGGTCTCGCCATGTTATGCGGGATGGGACCGTCTGGAAACAACGATGATTACTAGCACAAAAACATGATCTGTTACTGTTACTTTTGACTCTTCGAACTTTTTTCCTACCACCTATATGAATATCAGAATTTGGGTTTAAAAGCGTAACGTTGTTGACAGACATACAAAGGTCTAATCTTCACCATAAACATTTTTGAAATCCAATTTTAAATCTAAATCCAACTTCATTTTTCGCGTAGCTATATAATAACCTACAGGATTTACAAATAAAGATTTCACTGATTGTTTTTGAAATAAAGTGGAAACCTTCTCCCAATATTTAATTTTATCTTTCATCTCATCAGAAATATAACTTTTTGAATGTAGAGTGAACTTATCTATATGAGCGTTTAATTGATAAAACATATCTTCAAGTCCCTTATTCTTTAAATACTGATGGGCAATATCCTTATTAGGCAATGTCAAACAAGCTTTATCGCCTTCCATAGAAAACAGTTGAACATCTATTTTTTTTAAAGTTTCAATATCAATAATCAGAGACAATTCATCCAAAGTTACACCTTCTCTAAAAAACCAATTGTAATTTTCAAGAAAACTATCTTCTAAATCTTGATTATATGATATAGTCATCCCACCACTACAACAACCTATCTGACGCAAATAAGCTACATCTAACTCAGTTATCCGGGAACTAGATTCAAACCATTTTTCAATTTTTGGCAGATAAAATTTAAAAAATCCCAATCTTGTAAATCCAAAATTAGCTTTTGAAAAGACTAAGAGTGAAAGAAAATCCAAACAATCTACAGAAAGTTTAGGAATAATACTACTAGCTTCATCTATAAGAGATTGAAGAGTTGTATGTTCTTCTACCTCTAAACGTTGTATCAAATTATCAATCATCAGTTCTGCTTCATTTTTATCACCAGACTTGATGTATTCCAACACAGGCTTTCTTAAAGCTAATTGTATGGCTGGTTCCTCAAACTTTTCGAATAAGCCCTTTTCTACTTTAGATATACGATCTATCAAACTGCTAGATATCTCCTTTAATCGCTCTTGGGCTTTTTCTTCAGCTTTCAGAGCATAGACCTTCAGATCATTCTCTACAACAGCATGGCAAATGTTATAAGCATCAACAACACTTATACCATTATTATTGATAATAGTTGTCCCATTACCATTAATTTGGTTAACATTAGCATTGCTAACATTACCTATATCTTGTTTTGTATCATTTATTCCCATTGACAACCGTATTATTACCATTAACTTGATTAACAACACTTCCATCACCAACATCTCCAATATGCTGATGATTTCCTCCTTTTTTAATGAGATAGAATATCCCAGAAATAATCCCGCTACAAACTGCAACGAGAATAGGAGTAAGCCATACGGCATTTTCTTTGAAAAATCCCATATTGTGTATATCACCAATACAGCGTCACTACTATATTACAAGTAGTTACACCTATCATTTTTTTTAGTTATATTTGTTCCCCATCGCAGTATCGCTCTGCACTTGTCGCCACTCGAATGAGGAAAAATGTATTTATTAACCTATACTTGGCTTATGGCTAAACATTACAACACACAAAATGATTCTGCTTCCTTACCGGTTCTGCGGCGACAGTCATCACGCATTCGCTTTTCCATTTGTGCTATGTATTCAGCCTTTCGCTCCCTAGAAGCCTTGAAGCGACGCATAAAATCTGCCTTTTTTTCTTCTATGTTCATAACGTTATCTCCTTATTAATTATTGTATTGCTTCGACTCCCCTGTCCCCCTCTTGCGAAGAGGGGCATCAAAGCCCTCGCCAGGTTGTGCGGGATGGAACCGCTTTGCTATAACTTACTATAACATTTTACTCAGATAACTCATAGTTTTTTAATGCAACAAGTTCATTCTACAGCTCAACTTTCTTCAACGATTTCGAGTAAATTTCTACTTATCGTAAGCGTGGCACCACTGATATACTTAATCTCGCTGCCAATGACGGCTTTCTTTCCATTATAGCTCTGCACGTATGCTTCCACACCTTTCATGCTGCCCGACACCACTCGCACTTTGATACCTTTTTTCAAAGGAACAGGGGCAGCAGTGACAGGCTCTTCATCATTCTCAACAAAATATCGATAGTTGGCAATAACCTGGTCGGGAATTTGATATATTTTCCTTTGACCAGGCATCGTCAGCATCTTATACACATCCGAACGGAAGCGGATATTGTCAAGTTGTCTCGGAGAAACATTGCAAAAGATGAAAGTGGAAAGAAATAGCTTTTCTTTCACTCTTCGCTTATTGGAACGCTTGTCTATACAAACTACTTTTACCTTGGGAATCCAGTAATCAAACCAAACATGATTGTGATTAAGATTGCTTCGTATAGAATCAGCTATTCTCGTTTCACAATTCACTCTCACTACAGCCACATACCATCCTGCATCAGCAGGTTTTTCAAGCCCTTCATTAGGCGTTTTGGGAGCCATTTTCTTAGCGTTTTCTTCACTTTTTGCCACGGCTTCGCCGTCGTCCCCTGCAATAGTGGACGTAACCTGTGCTTGTATATTTGTCTCTTTCATCATGCGAATCAAGTTCGTTTTTTGATGTCGATTATCTGAATCTCTACATAAGAGACACAGATTCTTCTTGCAAAAATACGAAAAATGTTGGAAACTAGCAAATTATGCGTGTTAAAAAAATAATATCATTCAGCGAAATTCAACATCTTCTTAGCATTCTTTTCGTGCGCATTTTTCTAAGTCGTTGATTGAACGAATGTTTTCGGCATTTTTGCGTCTCTTATGTAAAGATTCAGGAAAATTGGTTCATTTTGGTTCATTTTACAAAATCCCCTTTTTTTATTCACTTTTGTGGCTTATAGTGCAACCAGTATCCTGACGTTGGCATCATCCACTTCTGAGCTTTTGATGGAGCGGAGATAGAAGGAACTGGAATAACGACTCTGATGTTTTCTTGCTTCTTGACATAATACGTATATATTTTTGAAATTAATAAAAAATGATAGGGACATCTTCGTCTCTACCAAAGAAACAAAGATGCCCCTATATATAGTAAGGTATCAGAATCGATAGTTTGCACATACCCGCTGTGGCTGAGCTATCTACAAATATTACTTCTTCTCTTCCAGATGCTTCTTCACGGCATCCTCGATATCAGCCTTGTAATTCAAGCCGTAAAGGCGATACAAATCCTGCATGTGGAGCATGCGAGGAAGGAAGTTCTCAAGGTTGCGCTTGTCCTTGGCGGTCCACTGAACCTCAGAAAGGGCGGCAAGTCTTGGCAACAACTCCCATTCCAACTTCTCAGCATCCTTCACCCACTCGGTCCAGATACAACCCTCGGCACCGATGATGTTCTTCTGCTCGGCAGGAGTCAACTTATCTGAGCAAGGTTCCAGATCGTATACACGCTGGATGCTAGGAATACCCTCTATCTTGTTGATGCGAGGATTGCTGAAATAGAAATTGGTGATAGGAGCTACGATAGTAGGATGACCCTCACGGGCTGAACGGATGCTGGCATTCACGCTGGTCCAACCGCAAACGGTGATGTCCTTGGATGGAGTTCCTGCCAGAATCTCATCCCATCCCATCATCTTGCGGCCACGGTCTCTAATCAGCTTCTCTATCTCGCCCATGAACCAGGTCTGCAACTGCTCTTCCTTGCTGTGCTTAGGAAGTTCCTGAATGCCGAGCTCCTCTATCTTCTTCTGGCAGTTCTCGCATGCCTTCCAGCGGTTCTTAGGGCACTCGTCGCCACCAATATGAATATAGGTGGATGGGAAGATGTCCATAATCTCGTTCATCACATCCTTGGCAAACTGAAGGGTCTTCGCCTTGCCGGCACACAGCACATCCTCGAATACGCCAAAGCGGGTAGCCACCTCGTAAGGACCGCCCGTGCAGCCCAACTCCGGATAAGATGCCAGGGCAGCCAGCATGTGGCCCGGCATATCCACCTCAGGAATCACGGTGATGTATCTGTCGGCAGCATACTTCACGATTTCGCGAGCCTCATCCTGGGTATAATAGCCCGATACAGGAACGCCATCAAACTCATTCTTATTGGTTGGCAGGATGGTTTCCTTGCGCTTGGACCCAATCTGGGTAAGCATCGGATACTTCTTGATTTCAAGACGCCAGCCCTGGTCCTCGGTAAGATGCCAGTGGAAATAGTTGATGTTGTGCATCGCAAACACATCAATCAGCTTCTTGAGATAAGGAACGCTGAAATAATGGCGGCCTACATCAATCATAAACGCACGGTAGGCAAAGCGAGGCGCATCCTTCACCTCAACGGCAGGCAGGGAAACGCTCTTAACATCCCTGGCGATAGGCAATGCCTTCATCACGCTCTGGATGCCGTAGAAGATGCCCACATGAGAGGTGGCAGAAATGGTGATGCCCGCCTTGTTCACCACCAGGGAATAAGCCTCAGATTTCGGGTCGCCGGAATTCAGAACCAGACGAATCTGCTTCTTCTCCTGCTTGTCAGTAGTCTTCACCTCAATACCTGTTACCTCCTTGATATGAGATGCCAGGAACTCGGCATCCTTCTTCTGCTTCTCATCGCCGGCAGCGTAATAAATAGTTGTCTTTGCAGTGATTTTAAACGGAGCTGCCTCCACCTCCTTCACCTGCTCCGGTAAAGGAACGATTTGCCAACTTCCCACGTTCAAATCCTTGGCAGAAAGAGAAAGGCTTGCCAAGAGAGCCACAGTTAGAATGATTCTTCGTAACATAAATTTTTGAATAATAGGTTTTAAATTAGTGCAAAATTACGATTATATCTCGAAAGAATGGCATTCATACTACAGAAATATCGACTTATATACCAAAATTAACCTATTTTTGAATTTTAAAACCTATCTTACCGATATTTTGTTGTACCTTTGCAGAAATAATCGACTTATAATGATAAACAATTGATATGAAGAAACTGTTCCTGAGCGCTGCCCTCCTGGCAGCATCTCTGGCATCCCAGGCCCAGCAGGGTCCGCTGTGGATGCGCTACCCGGCCATCTCGCCTGATGGCTCTACCATCGCCTTTGCCTACAAGGGCGACCTCTATTGCGTTCCTGCCCAGGGCGGCGAGGCACGCCAGTTGACTACCCATGCCGCTTATGACTCTCAGCCTATCTGGAGCCCCGACGGCAAGAAGATAGCCTTCACCTCTACCCGCGAAGGCAGCATGGATGTGTACGTCATCTCTGCCAAGGGCGGTGCGCCTACCCGACTCACCACCCACAGCGGCAAGGAAACTCCTATCGCCTTTAAGGACAACGACCACGTGCTCTTCGCTGCCGATATCATGCCTACAGCCCAGAGCATTCTGTTTGCATCCAAAGAGTTCTCGCAGGTTTACGAGGTAAGCACCCAGGGCGGTCGTCCTAAACTGTATTCCGTTCTGCCGATGGAAAACATCAGCATCAACAAGAACGGACAGGTGCTCTACCACGACAAGAAGGGTTACGAGGATGCATGGCGCAAGCACCACACCTCGCCTATCACCCGAGACATCTGGATGCTCGACAACGGTAAGTATCAGAAGCTCACCACCTTCAAGGGCGAAGACCGCAACCCGGTATGGGCAGCCGATAACCAGAGCTTCTATTATCTGAGCGAGCAGGATGGTTCCTTCAATGTATATCGCCGCAACATCGCCAGCGGAAAGGATACCCAGATAACCCACGAAAAGAAGAATCCTATCCGATTCCTCACCTCTTCTAACGATGGTCTGCTCTGCTATGGTTTCGATGGCGAAATCTATACCGTAAAGGAAGGCGGACAGCCTCAGAAGGTCAACATCTCCATCACCACCGACAATGAGGAGCCTAGCCTCATCCGCCAGGTGCAGTCGTGGGGAGCCACCGAGATAGCCCTTTCTCCTGATGCCAAGGAAGTAGCCTTCGTGATGCACGGCGATGTATATGTTACATCTACAGAATACAAGACCACCAAGCGCATCACCGATACTCCTCAGCAGGAGCGCAACCTGAGCTTTGCACCAGATGGCAGAAGTCTAGTCTATGCCTCTGAACGCAATGGTGTATGGCAGATTTTCCAGGCTAAGATCAAGAACGAGAAGGAAAAGAACTTTACTTACTGTACCGATATTGAAGAGGAGCAGCTTACCAAGACCAACATTACTTCGCAGTATCCAGCCTTTAGTCCGGATGGCAAGGAAGTGGCTTTCTATGAAGACCGTGCCGCCCTCCGCATCATCAATCTGAAGTCGAAGGAAGTGCGCACCGTGCTCGACGGCAAGTACAATTTCTCTTATGCCGATGGCGACATCTGGTTTGAATGGAGCCCAGACAGCAAGTGGATTATGTGCAGCTACATAGGCACCGGCGGCTGGAACAACACCGACATAGCCGTGGTGAAGGCCGATGGCAAGGAGGTGCATAACGTAACCAACAGCGGCTACAGCGACGGCAACGGAAAGTGGGTGCTCGGCGGAAAGGCAATGCTCTTTGAGAGCGACCGTGCCGGATATCGCAGTCACGGTTCATGGGGAGCAGAAAACGATGCCTATCTCATGTTCTTCGACCTCGATGCCTACGACCGCTTCCGCATGAGCAAGGAGGAACTGGAACTTGCCGAGGCTAATAAGGACCTGAAGGAGAAGAATGCCGATGAGAAGGAGGAGAAGAAGAAGGAAGAAAAGAAGAAGAAGGAGGAGAAGACTGGCAAGATAGAGGTGGATAAAGTAAAACCGCTGGAGCTAGACTTCGACAACTGCCGCGACCGCATCGTCCGTCTCACCGTCAACTCATCCAACATGGGTGACGCCATCCTCGACACCAAGGGCGAGAAGATATATTACCAGGCAGCCTTCGAAGGAGGCTACGACCTCTGGTGCCACAACCTGAAGGAAGGCAGCACCACCCTGATGATGAAGGGCATTGGTGGCGGCGGCTTCGTTGCCGACAAGGACATCAAGAACCTCTTCCTCTGCAACGGCAGCAGCATCAAGAAGATAGACCTGGGCAGCAGGGCTACCAAGAACATCGCCTTCGAGGCTCCGTTCAACTACAAGCCAGCCGAAGAGCGCCAGTATCTCTTTGACCATATATGGCGCCAGGTGGACGACAAGTTCTACGATCCTAACATGCAGGGCGTAGATTGGGCATACTATCGCAAGGTATATGAGAAGTTCTTACCTTATATTAATAACAACTTCGACTTTGCCGAGATGCTGAGCGAGATGCTGGGCGAGCTGAACGCCAGTCATACGGGTTGCCGCTACTATGGTGGCACGGCATCGCTTTCTACCGCTGCCCTCGGTGCCTTCTTCGACCCTAACTACGAGGGCGACGGTCTGAAGATTCAGGAAGTAATCAAGCGTGGTCCTTTCGCCGTGAAGAAGAATGAGGTTACCGCCGGCTGCATCATCGAGAAGATTGACGGCGAGGCCATCAAGGCGGGCGAGGATTACAACGCATTGCTCGATGGCAAGGCTGGCAAGAACGTGCGCCTCACCATCAGGAACACCAAGGGCAAGACATTCGACCTCACCATCAAGGCGATTTCGCAGGGCAACCAGCAGGAGCTGCTCTACAAGCGCTGGGTAGATAGAAACCGTGCCATCGTGGATAGCGTATCAAAAGGCAGAATAGCCTATGTTCACGTAAAGGCGATGAACAGCGAGAGCTTCCGCACCGTATATAGCGAACTCTTGAGCGACAAGAACCGTAACAAGGATGCCGTAATCGTGGATGAGCGTCACAATGGTGGCGGCTGGCTGCACGACGACCTCTGCACCCTGCTCAATGGCAAGCAGTATCAGGAGTTTGTGCCTCACGGCAAGGTGGTGGGCAAGGACCCATTCAACAAGTGGACCAAGCCTTCCTGCGTATTGATTTGCGAGGACGACTACAGCAACGGTCATGGTTTCCCATGGGTATATAAGGAGTTGGGCATCGGCAAGCTGATTGGTACACCGGTGGCTGGAACAATGACTGCCGTATGGTGGGAGACACTGATGGACCGCAGCCTGGTATTCGGTATTCCTCAGGTAGGTTGCCGCGACATGCGTGGCACCTTCGGCGAGAACACCACCCTTTATCCACATGTAGAGGTGTATAACTCTCCTGAGGATTACATCACCGGTCATGACACCCAGCTCATCAGAGCCGTGGAGGAAATGATGAAGAAGTAAGGGAAGGATAAGTTCAATATTCCCCAGCCTGCATTGAAAAGTGGGCTGGGGATTTTTTATATATAAGCCCTTTATAATGCAGAAAATACTTTTTTTTATTCACACACCTATTTTTCTCTAAAATAATTTGGCTGTTTACATATTTATTATTACTTTTGCCATGCAAATGCGTACTTTTAAGTGCGAAGAATATGAAGTAAACTAAAAGATTATGAACAATCTTTCAAAATCTAAATACATCACTTTCTGCCAATGTCCAAAGGCATTGTGGCTAAAGATGTATAAACCTGAAGAAATTGAGATAGATCCATTGACGCAAGCCCGTTTTGATGCCGGTACGGAAGTGGGAAATCTTGCCAAAAGTTTATTTGGCGAATATACGGAAGCGACAGTCTGCAAGATGACAGCCGACGGGAATCAACGCCCCGACCTTCAGGCTATGATTGCCGCAACCCAAAAGCTGATTGCTGATGGGGCAGACAACATTGCTGAGGCTGCCTTTATATACGACGGGTGTTACTGTGCCGTGGATTTGCTGCACAAGACACCCCAAGGCTATGCCATATATGAGGTGAAAAGCAGCACCGACCTGAAGGAGCTGGAAGTGTATGCACAGGATGTGGCATATCAGAAATATGTGCTCACCAACTGCGGGCTTACCATAACGGGCACTTATCTTGTAAACATCGATAACGAATATGTACTTGACGGCAAACTCGACGTAAAGGGATTCTTCCGCATAAACGATATCAGCGAGGCGGTTGCCAACGAATATATCAAGGTGCCAGCCCTGGTAAAGGCTGCGAAGAAGGTGCTCGAAGGTGGAGAACCCAAGCAGGATTTGGCAGAATACTGCAAAAAGCCATACGCCTGTTCGTTCTGGAACTATTGCAGTCGCAATGTCATACCTTCGCCATCAGTCTTCAACCTGTACCGCATGTCTTTCAAGAAGGCATTGGAACACATGAACGAAGGCCGTCTGTCGTTGGAAGATATGAGACAGGAGAAGCTTACCGACCTACAGCAGTTGCAGTTGGAATGCACATTAGGTAATACTTCCTATATCAACAGGAAGGCTATCGGTGAGTTCCTGAAGAAGCTCTCCTATCCGCTTTATTTCCTCGATTTCGAGACCGAGCAGACCGTGATACCGAAGTATCAAGGCACGCATCCATACCAGCAGGTCACATTTCAGTATTCGCTTCATTACATAGAGCATGAAAGAGGCGAATTGAAGCATCGTGAGTTTCTCGGCATATCGGGCGAAGACCCTCGCCGTGCTCTAGCCGAGCAACTCTGTAAGGACATCCCGCTCAACGTCTGCACCACAGCCTACAACAAGGCTTTCGAGTGTACCCGTCTGAAGGAACTGGCAGAGGCATTCCCCGACCTGGCATCGCATCTTCTCAACATCGAATCCCACATTGTGGATCTTCTCGACCCGTTCCGTGCCGGCTATTACTATATGCCTGCCATGAACGGTTCGTTCTCCATCAAGAAGGTGCTCCCGGCATTGTTCCCCGATGATCCTGAGCTCGACTACCACAACCTCAGTGGTGGTGTTCAGAATGGCGGCGAGGCAATGAGCATTTATCCTCAGATACAGTTTATGGAGCCGGAAAAGCAAAAGAAGGCTCGCCGAGCACTGCTAGACTACTGCTGCCTCGACACGCTGGCCATGGTGAAGCTGTGGGAGAAGCTGAGGGAAGTGAGTGAAGAATAATTCTTTTAAAAAAATAATATTAACATTTTAATGATATTGAATTATGGCAAAAAAAGCTAGTCAATTTATCTTTAGAAAGGATTATGAAAAATGGTTGCTCAAACAGGGCGTAAAGTCTGTTGGAGCTTATTGTCCACAAGATAAATATAAATGCAATGGCAAAGACTATTTGTATTTAGATCTTATTGGTGTTTTCGCAAAAGAAAATGAACGCTTGTATGTGAATGCACTTTTTGAAGAGTGGAAAGCTGAGATTGATAAGAAAAACTATCTTAAGACTACTCTTAACCGCTTGTCTTATCTTCAGAAATATAGACAGTTCGTTGAAACCATTGTCTATGGTAAAAAAAGATTAAGCAAAGAAGATAATGAGATATTTAATGAAATTCTAAATGCCCTACCTTCTGTACGCGATTCAATTAACAAATCACAGAATCCAAAAGTAGATGGTATGGATTCATTAATAGAGTTTATTAAAGAAGAGAAGTTTGTAAAGTTGGCAATAGAATCATCTTACTTTTTTTCGCCAGAACTTGTGAAAAAAAGAGTTGATGAGATTGCAAATTACATTTGTAAGGAAGAAGAGGTAGATCCTGCTTTTGACAAAAATGATATTAATATCAAATATCTTCCTGCACGATACTCTTCGAAAGAAAAAGAAGATGCGGATGATGGAGTACATGAGCCTGTTGTAGAAGAAGGCAAAGTCTATTTCAAGCTTAAAAACGCAGCACAACGTCTCTGTGTTATCTATCAAGAAGGAGCAAGGGGTAAGAATACAAAATGTGGCGTAAACACTTGTGGAGGTGGCAATGGCAATGCCAGAGTGTGTCAATTGATTAATGATCGTACAGGGTATGCCCTTGGAGCAACATCTGATAAAAAGCACTTCAGAAACTTTATCATTTCACACATTTGGGGGCATGCTATTGATCCACGTTACTTTACAAATCTGTGGAATATCGTTATAGTTCCAGCATGGGCTAATCACTTGTTGGACAAAGATGAAGAAGGTACTTTGGCTTCCACATTCAAAGCTACAATACAGAAAATCATTACTGAGCTATATGATTTTAATAATATTGACTGGGCGTCTATACAAATGACATCTCCTTCTTACAACAATGAGGAAGTCATTAGCGGTAGATATCAGATAAATATTATTGATCACAAGTCTGTCGATGCGCCTTTGGGCAAAATTTGGAAAAAGCCAGTCTCTATATAATCATCTTTCCTGATTTTCCGACAACATATTCCGGTTCTTCCGAATAAAGAAACTTGGTGCAAAGGCAAAAAAGCATTACCTTTGCACCCAGTTTTATTCATTTAAGCAAAATAGAGTTATGACAATATAAGTAAAGAATACGAATACTACAGAAGATATGCAAGTTCAAAACTTACAATTCTGTTATTGTTCAACCCAAAAAAATACAATAAATATGGATACAAGATTAACAAAAGAAGAGCAGGCAATGATCAAGGAAGCCAAAGGCAACAAGGTTTCCGGACCAATCTACAGCGAGGACGGACTTCGCTTGTTGAAAGTACTTGGCAATCCAGAGTACCTTGAAGTGAAAGACGGTGTGAAGGCTATCTGCGATGAAGCATGCCAAGGACTTGACAATCTTCATGATGTGGTATTGCCAGCATCAGTTATAGACTTGGGCACAAGAGCTTTCGCAAGCTGCATAAAGCTCTTCAAGATAACTATGCCTGGAATAGAATTCATCGGAACAGAGTGTTTCGCTCATTGTGAAAATCTGAAGGAAATTGCCTTGCCAGAAACTTTGGGTAAGATTTGGAAAGGTGCCTTTGCTAGCTGCAAAGCTTTGGAACAGATAAATATTCCAAGTCACCTGAAGATTATCGACAAGTCTGCGTTCAGAAGTTCCGGACTGAAAAGTCTCAACATCGTGATAAGCGAAGACTGCAAGTGCTGGATTTATGACAGAGCCTTTGCTTATTGCAAACATCTGGAGTCTGTATATCTAAACAAGAATGTAAAGATTCAGGAGCGTATGGCGTTTGCCGGCTGCACTTCACTAACGACGATTGAGTTTGAGAATCCGTCATTGACATGCTGTGCTGGTGAAATAAACGCAACGATGCTTATCGGCTGTATATCTCTCGAAAAGATTATCGTGCCAAAGAACAAGTACAACCATTACCCGGACTTCAACATCCAAGGCGATGAGTCTGCTCAGTTCGAGACTCGCGACTTCAATAGTCTTATAACTCCGAAAGAATAGACAGAGACTCTCGTTGGCACTATCTTTGAATAAGATAGGCTGCACTCGGCCATCTGAGAACAAGTTCTCATGGCGCTCGTTGGCACTATCTTTGAATAAGACATGATTGCAACTAAGATTACAACTAAAAGTTGATTTTTTGTTGATTTTCTATGGCATAATTTTTTTATTTCAGAAAAATAGGGTAAATTTCGCGCGACAACATTTTAAAACATAAAGAAATATGGTGAACAAAAACGAAACAACAAACAGAGAAAAGAAGCCTATCATTAATAACGATGAGGCTTTGCGTCTTATCGACCTCATCCAGCAGGGCGACTCCAATGCGGAGAACGAGTTGGCAGAACTCGGTTCTGTCTTTATCAAGGCTGTGGCAAAGCAGTATGTGGGCAAGGGACTCTCTGACGAAGAACTCATTGCAGCCAGTCGTTACGGAATGTTACGTGCCAGCCATAAGTTCGACAAGTCTCGTGGCTTTACCTTTGCAGCTTATGCCGTGTGGTGGATGCGCCAGGCCATTCTGCAAGAGATTCACAAAAAAGAGAATAACAATTAAATACAAAGGATATGACATCACGAAAAAATGTTGGCGATATACGCCATCTGGTTGTATTAAGAGTTATGATAGAGGTTTGTGACACCGGATTGACTGATGATCAATACGGAGACCTGTTAGAATATCTCAAACATGATGAAGTACTTTGGTCTGACGAAAACAAAAACGACTTCTATAACGTAGCCACGAAGTTGGCTAAAAAATGGATTGAAAATTATAAATAGAGCACTTATGAAAATATATCTAAGAGTACATAAGGACCAAGGAAGCCATGTAGTCCACCTTTGGAGCAAGCACATAAAGGAACAGATTATAGAAACTGTGAACTTTGCATGCGACGACCATGACGGCTGCATTGGCGAACCTGCCCTCTTCCCCACATTCTGGCAGCAAGAGATTCATTCACGCCGCCTCTATGTTGGGAACCCCAAAAAGTGTAAATACTGGCTCAATTCTCCCATGTATGCACTCAGCTTTGTATGGGAGAAAGCCGATTTTGCCTTTGAGGACGACTATTATTGGCAGTGCGACCATGCAGGACTGCCGTATGCCTTCACGTGTCAGCCAAGAATAGACGACAGCTATACCGATGATGTCTATATCGGCTCATACGTGAAAGGCCAGACAGAGCCGCTTACTCTTCCAGGACTTCTCTTTGATCCTGAATATGAAGAGGATGGAGAAGTATTGGCTGACAATATGTTTGTTGAACTCAAAAAGAACAGAGGATGAACTCGCATTGATTACCGACGTTCTGAACGGCGGCGAAGCGCAGAACATCTTTCCTGATTTTCCGGCATCACATTCCGGTTCTTCCTAATAAAGAAACTTGGTGCAAAGGCAAAAAAGCATTACCTTTGCACCCAGTTTTATTCACTTAAGCAAAATAGAGTTATGACAATACTTGATAAAATTGCAGAATACATTGCAGGCAATCCCAAGCGACCTTTGCTTATCTGGTTTCACTCAAACAGCGAAATCGATGAGGCAAGACGCAGCATTGCGAGTCTTCCCGGATGTGCAACATGTGGAGACAACGTTTACGAAAAGGACGGCGCTGTTATCGAAAAGAAAAAGATCTCAGATAGTGAAGGTATCAGATTTTTCCTGTTCCATCGCTACTTTGAGCAGCTGAAGGCTCCATTTCTGAAATATGCTATCGACTTGATGAACAAGACAGGACTTCCGATTGTATATCTTGCCAACGACTATTCAAAGGAAGAAGAGCCGCAACTCAATGTCGCAGCATTTGATGAATGGGACTATAAGTAGAAACAATTGTTTTTTATCTGTATAAATACAATGGAGAAATATCATATAGGTCAGGAAATTCTGAAGGAAGTAAAGGCTAAGTTTCCTTCGGTGGCAGTCTTTGCCAAAGAACTGTGCAAATCCAGCTCTGCCACATACGAGATATTCGGCAAGACGAGTCTCGATACCGACTTACTGCTGAAAGTATCGAAGCTGTTGGACAGAGATTTCTTCCGCGAGTTCTCGGAGAAATGTCTGAACGGAGAAGTAGCAGTAGTAGATAAACAGACAGCAGAGAACTGCATCTCGCAGCTCTTGCCAGAAGATAAACTACATACAGTATCACCACCCCAAACAAAGGATGTGGTGGAAGAATATCTTCTGATACCTCGCAAAAAGCCGCTCGTAATATTCTATAGTGGGGCACGCAGTCGCAACCTACCCCGTTTTGTATGCAAAAAGGGTGAGGAAATATATGGCGAAGGCATGGTGAGAATAATAAAGCTCGAACCAGCAGAGCTGATGCATTTTGAACTTGGCGTGATGTCGCTCGCCAAAATGCCGCAGAAGGTGGTCGTGATAAAATGCACTATGGCAAGAGACTATAACTCCCATGTGCTCATTGCCGAAAGACTGGCGGAGGAGTCGGGAAAGCACGTCGTGCTGCTATGCCTTGACCCTATCCATATTCCTACGCTACCCAATGGAAAAGTAGTGCTGAAGTCACTTGCCGTATCAACCTTCAAATCTTGGAACAAACGTGCCCACATATTCATAGCCGATGATGCGGAAAAGCGTTTCGCTTACCTCATCGAACTGTACCAAGCCATTAAAGGCAAGGGATATATGGACAGAATATACGACAGCATAGGGGGCAACGAGAATTGGGCAGACAGCTTGAAAGACTTGCTGGCTGAAGCAAAGCTGAATCTCACTACTTTCGAAGACATTATGTTGGAAGAAAGCAGCGATAAGGACAATCGTCAGGTGGAATATCATCAGGTGAGCACCATTCAGCCTACTGTTAACGACTTGAATCGTCTAGAAGGGATTTCACATATCCGCACCCATCTGCGCTACCGCATGATTAAGGAGACTGGCAAAATATTCGAGTATGAGCCGATGAGTTTCGACCAAATGGAGGGATGCGAGAAGCTATAAAGTATCGAAATTATATCACAAACAATAATAGACAAAGGCAATGAAAATATACATGAAAGTAAAGAAGGATATAGCATATAATGCACCATATCCTTGGAACAAGTACATTAAGGAGCAAGTTCGTGAAACTGTGTCTAAAGCAAGCAGTTTTATGTTTGACGAAAAGTTTTATCCCATGTTTTACCAAGAGGATACACACTGCCACTTCATAACAGCTGCCAATGGTGAACGACACTTTCTGGATTTCTTTCTCAAATACGAACTTTGCTTTGTATGGGAATATGACGATTACGATAACGAAGATGACTACTTCGAGGTCGCAAGTGCAGCAGATGTATATTTAGATGAAGAAGACAATGTTAAGCCTTCTAAGGAATACGTCTATCTTGGCTCATACAAAGATGGACAAAGTGAGCCTCTTACTCTTCCAGGACTTGTATTAGACCCAAAGAAACATGGTGAAATCTTAGCTGACTGCATGTTTACGGATGAATTCTCTGATAGACAACTGAGACGAGTCTTTGAGGCAAAACTATAAGCTGCATGAGAGGAATATTTCATTTTTGGGCCATTGCCCTACTGGCATTGTTTACATGCTCTTCATACCAGAACAAGTCACAGAACGTAAGTCTCGATAAGTCAACAGATAAATCTGACTCTATCGAGATTTATCACACTATCGTCTCTGATGACAGTCTCGTAACAGCCATCTGGCATGACACCGGCGAAGGTGGAACAGCACCCGACATTGACTGTGTGATAAAATTCGAATCAGAAGATGGCGAGCAGCATGAAGAGCATCGTCCTCTGCTGCGTCTCGCCCACCCCAAGGACGACTACAGCCACCATGAGGTACGAAAGATAGTAAGTATCGACGATGAATACGGCAGTCGCTCATACATATTCTTCCTATCTGCCAAGGTAGGAAGTAATGAGTATGCCCATGATATCGTTGCTTTCAAAATAAGTGGTGACAGTTTGAGACATTTGTATAACTATAAAATCGATTGACAAGACATGGAATCAGATTTAGCTATCTTTGCATCCCAAATGCATAATATAAAAGTACGCTACCACATTGTGGGAAAACAAGAAGAGTTGCAAGAGATACATAACCTCTATCAGACTTTCAAACAGAAAGAACGCCCTGCTATGGAAGAAGACGAGGATGCTGATTGGGAAGGGAACATCATTTTAGCTCTTGGTGTTGACTATGGAACCAGCAATCTATGTGGCTATATCAAGAAATGTAAGCTTTCAGAAAACTTTCTCTATATAGAAGCGGATGAACTCGCATTGATTACCGACTTCCACATTCTTCTCAAAAATCGTTTCAAAGATTTGGAAATCTATTTCGCCACAGAAGACTCAGAAAACGAAATGTATGTAACTAATGATGCTGAAGGCAAGTATTTTCCAGACCTACCAGAGGAGCATTTCATAGCGCCATTAGATTATTGAGACGAAGTTTCATTAAGTTATTAACAAGAGACTATAAAATATACTATTGATTGATGTATGGGACCAAAAACATTTCTGGCAGCATTGATGTGTCTAATCATCGTTGCGCTCATGTGCTCACCCTTTTATCTCGTATGGTATGGTTTTACGACGGGTGGTCCAGTAATATTCCGAATAGTTTGCACCGTGACAGGTCTTATCCTATTGCGATTGTTCAAGCCGATTTCCAACCTTACGGGTAAGGACTACAAGTTTTTTTGAATACATTTATAACGCTTGCAGGCTGTGGGATTTCCAACAAAACCAATAGCCAAAAAATGAGGGTGTGCCATAAACCTATGACACACCCTCTCGTATATTTACAGGCTTGGCATCTGAATCTCAGGAATCACCAGATCAGCCTCATCTTCTATCTTGTTGCTAAAGAACATACAATAATATATAGGCATATAAGTGATTCCGTTTTCTGTATAAACCTTCTGCTCATTGCTCAGCACCACAGCCTCATGAATATGATATTCCGGGGTATCCAGGAACTTATCAAGTGCACTATGCACTGTATAATCCTTACCCGACTTGATTTCCACAGGCAAGACTGTCAGGTTTCTGTAATCATCTATCAGATAATCCACCTCACCTTTCTGCTTGTTATCATAATAATGAAGCACATAACCATGGGCATGAAATTCCTGAGCTATGACCGACTCATATACAGCACCTAGATTCACACTCCGTTCATCCCTCAACACGGCATTGATATTCGTACCATAAAGTATACTGGTCAATAACCCCACATCATTCATATAGAGCTTCAGCAAATTCTTGCTCTCCGACTCTATCAATGGAAAACTAGGATTGCTGATAGCCTGCACCGACAAAGCTACCCCGGAATTCGTAAGATACTCAAATTCCTCAGCATAATCGCTAAACTGCTTATGCGCCTTCAAGCCTTCGATGTTCTTTACGATGATACGCTTTTTCTTATTTTCCATGTTCGATGGAATCATATCATATATCTTTCTGATAACAAGTTTGCGCTCATCATCATACTGCGATGCATCTATCTTATAAAGCGCATGAATATCCCGCTGAATACTTCGCACTTGAGCCATATTTCTATTTTCAAGAAATTTATTGACGGCATCAGGCATTCCTCCCACGAGCAGATAAATCTTAAACTGCTGGAGCATATAGTTATGCATCGACTCATTCAAGGCTTTCCTATCCAGAAAACTCTGCCGCATGCTCTCTATCGCCTCCTTTCCACACCCCATCGCCCACAAGAATTCCTCGAAATCAAGAGGATACATCTGTTGGACAGCGATACTGCCGATGGGCACAGAAGGGGTTTGCGACAAGGCGACACCCAGTTGGGAGCCACTAGCCACATATCGGTATTTACCATCCTCATTGAGAAACTTAAGCATGGTCATCAGGTGAGGATAACTCTGTATTTCATCAAGAAAAACCAGGGTGTCATCCTTACTTCCGAGATTGTTACCTGCCATAGCACCCAACTGCAAGTAAAAGTCTTCCTTGCTCCTTACTGTTTTAAAGATGCCATCTCCCTCTTGGTCTGCCTTGAGATTTATCTCAACAAAATGCTTGAAAAGTTTCTTTCCCACATATCTTATCAGATACGATTTTCCTATCTGCCTTGCACCATTGACAAGCAGAATCTTCAGAGGTTCGTGAAGGAGAAATTTCTCCAAATTTTCTGCAAATTTACGTTCTAACATAAGCCTTTCATTTAATCCGGTACAAATATACTCATTTTCAATTAATTACACAAGCTTTTAGGACTTTTTCTTTCATTTTAGGCTCAAAAAGAGGAATTATTCCGTTAAAATAGGGGGTAAAAAGAGGAATTATTCCGTCGAAACAGGGGATAAAAACAGGAATTATTCCGTTAGAATAGGTATCAAAAAGAGGAATTATTCCGAAAATTGTCTTATACATGAAAAGAGCGTGATCGCCAAACAAGGCAATCACGCTCTTTCGCTAATAACATTATAATATTCCGAGGGATGAAAGAAAAAACTTAGCAAACTTTCTTCTTGCGCTCACAATAGCGTTCGCATTGGGCACAGATGTCATATCCCAGCATGGCACCCAGAATGAAATCCTCTTCCGGCGTAAGCTGGCACAGTGGTTTGGTAACAATCATGCGGATAGCATCCAGACATTCCTTCTTACCAAAGAAGAGATTCAACCGATCGTTGCCAACCGGCTGGATGATGTAATCAATGTTCTGACGCTCTAATCTTGTTATGGCAAAAGACTCATATTTCTTGTTGAAGGTGTAGAGCACCAGGCGGCGCACGCCCTTCTTATATTCATATATATGATTCATCAGAACCTTCAAATCTACTGGTGTTGCGATTTCCTGCTGCATACTATCCGAATTTATTGTATTTAAATCAAGAATCAGAGAATTCCATCATTCTCCAATTCTTGAAAAATATTTTTTTTAATTATAACGCTGGCTTGATGGCCTCAAGCCAGGCATCGATGCGCTCCTCGGTCTTGTCGTCCTCATTCACCTCGTCGAGTGCGAGTCCCAGGAACTTGTCGTCCTCAATTGCCTCACTGTCATCATAGGAATAACCATCTGTAGAAACACCAGGCAATACGGTAGCACCAGCCTCAACAGCAGCATCATAGAGTTCCTTCATGCCGCCGCAGAATGTATCAGGGTAAGACTCGCTGTCGCCACAACCAAACAAGGCCACGGTCTTGCCAGCCAAGCCGACACTCTTCAGCGTCTTCACGCCATCATACCAGTCATCCTGCATCTCGCCGGCACCCCATGTAGAAGTACCGAGAAGAAGATTCTCATGACTTGCGACAGTAGCATCATCGATGTTAGCTACATCTACAGCTTCCACGCCCAACTTAGAGGCGATGGTTTCGGCAATCGACTGGCATGAGCCAGTGGAAGAGCCATAAATTACGATAGTTGTTTTCATTTGTCCTTAATCTCTTTTAGTTACATTTTTATTTCCGGGTGCAAAGTTACATCCTTTTTCCGGAATCTGCAATACCTAAAAATGATGGTTTCCTAGAAATACCTAGATATGGGGATAGGAGAAAAGTTTTAGGATGGTTTATCCTAAAACTTCCGGAATTCGAGGAGTTTTAGGACGATTTATCCTAAAACTTTCTTAAATTTTATACTTTTAGGATGATTTATCCTAAAAAAATAGTATCTTCGCAGCAAATATATAATCAAAGAACAATGAAATGATATGAAACGAATAGAAAGAACGGAATATCTCAATAAGCTGATTGCTTTCAAAGACAAGTCTCTTATCAAAGTGATAACCGGCATTCGCCGTTGCGGAAAATCCACCATTATGGAGATTTATCGTGACTGGCTTAAGAAGCAAGGTGTCCATGACGACCAAATCATCTATCTCAATTTCGAGGATTACGACTTCTATGAGCTTCGCAATCCACATAACTTATATGCTTATATCAAGCCATTGGTTCATCAAGACAAGATGACTTATATCTTCTTTGATGAGATACAACATGTGGAAGATTTCCCAGACATCATCAACAGTCTCAACCTGAAGCCAACAGTAGATCTCTATATTACGGGGTCGAATGCATATATGCTGTCAAGCGAAATCGCCACATTATTATCCGGAAGATATGTGGAAATCGCCATGCTTCCCCTTTCATTCAGAGAGTATGTAGAAGGCATCGGCGGAACCGACAATCTTCCAAAAGCCTATACAGACTACATCACAAGGAGCAGTTTTCCATATACCCTTGAACTGGATACTCCCGCTGAAATCGGCGACTACCTGAATGGTGTATATAACACCATTGTGGTAAAGGATATCATGAGCAGGAAGAAATTACCCGACGTCATGATGCTGGAAAGTGTTATCCGTTTTACAGCAGACAACATCGGCAACATCCTATCCACCAAGCGTATAGCCGACATCATGACTGCCGACGGAAGGAAAATAGACCAGAAAACCGTGGAACGATATCTGACTGCACTCTGCGAAACCTTCTTCGTATATGAAACCAAAAGATACAACATCAAGGGTAAGCAGTTGCTCAAGACACTGGGTAAATATTATCTTGTGGATATCGGTTTGAGAAGAATGCTCCTAGGTTCCCGCTCATTCGATGCCGGCCGCATCCTGGAGAACATCGTTTATCTGGAACTACTCCATCGCCAGCAGAAAGTATATATCGGAAAGATGGATAATCTGGAAGTAGATTTTGTAGCAATTGATGAAAACGATATCACGTATTACCAGGTAGCAGCCACCGTTAGAGATGAGGCTACCTTAAAACGTGAATTGGCGTCTCTTCAGCAAATCAATGACCAATATCCTAAGTATATCCTTACACTCGATGAAGACCCTACTGCCGATTACAACGGTATCAAGAGAATCAATGCCCTAAGATGGCTGATGGGAGAAATAGAGTTGAACCAAAAGAAGGTTTGGAAGTGACCTCATAGAGGTCACTTCTTCGTTCTGTTGGGTGCTTCAGCCTATTTTAAGTTGAACGTAAATTTATTCTTATAGTCTCGATTCACACAGACCGTAGCCTTGCGCTGAGAAAGATTATACACCACCGACCACTGGGTATGGCTCGTAGGATTGCCCGGAGTTTCTGCCTGACTCACGCCATTGAGCAGATTCATGGCTCCTTCCTCAGACAACTGATTGTTGTTCTGCTTGATGACGAATTCCATCATGTCATAGCGGGTCTTGCCGTGGTTCGAGAGCTTCGGACCTTTATCAGAACATGCCATGGTTTCAGATACATAGAAGTTGCTGGCATAGCGCTTTTCTATCACCTCGCGGGTGTTTGGTAAAATGTCAGGATATTTAAAATAAGTCTTGCCATCCTCACCCGTATATTCATCGTCTATATAAATTTTGCTCTGATGCTCCTTGTCATACACGAATTCTACGATGGCATAACGGCCCGTGGCATCTGCCATGTAGAAATGATAGTTGCCGTCGTTATCCGGTATCCAGAGGTCATATCCGTCCAGAATCTTGAGAGCTTCATCCACAGTTCTGGCATGATCCAACATCATGCGCAAGGCAACGGTTGTAGTCAATTTCTTTCCCGTACTAGCCTGCTGGGTCGGTTTACCGTCGAGATGGAGCACGGAAACGGCAAAGCCAGCCTCGTTCATACCGTCCATCAGGAGATATGGGAATGCCATGATATAGGATAGGTCTTGCGTCTTATTCTTCTCAAACTCAGCCTTATTATATAGGATGTAATGCCAGAGATCCTGTCGGTAACCTATCCAGTAGGCATCCACCATACTGATGGATTTCAGTCCGCCTTCGGGTGCCGTGCGAACCAGGGCAGCTGCTATCGGTTCGTTATCATGGGAGTAATCAAAGTTGCGCCCCATCAGATAATCGCCCGTATCGGGTGTCGTCACGGCAAAGGCACTGCAGCCTGCATCCAGCTTGACACTTGCCTTGAGCCAGGATGGCGTCTTGTCGCAGAGGGTTTTCAATACGGCACCAATCAGATGGGTGTTGTCGGTGAGATTGAATCCTGATATGGTAGGGAGTTTGTAATCCTCCGTATAGTCAAGATAGAAGAATCTTCCGTCTTTCAAGTCCTGGATAGACCTTACCATCTCCAGTTTCTTGGCATCGGTCAGCAAACTGGCCGGTACGTCCTGATAGTGAGCCTGGTTGTATACTTCTTCAGGGTCATCATCGCTGCACGAAGACACCATAACCATGAAGAAGGTAAAGCAGAAAGTTAAGCATGCAAACATTAGCCACTGAATGCGCTTGCTGTTGAAAGTATTGTTTCTTTTCATAATTAGTGATATTTAAAAGATGAATGATTCATTTTATTTTTCGATGCAAAAGTAATGGAAAATAAGGTTCGATATGGGAAAAAATACCCTGAAAAATACTGATTTTTTAGGAAAACGGGAAAAAATAACCTCAAAAGCCGTCAAAATCCCGGTTTTTTATTATCTTTGCACGGTAATGCTAAGCAAAGCTAAGCAATGCAAAGCAAAGCAATTCATCTATCAATAATGAATATATCCCTACGGAGTATGAAAGAAAAGAACTCAATAAGAACCAAGTTACGCAGGTTGGGATTCTCCTTGCTGAAGAGGGAATCCAATTACCTCGATCGCCAGCGCCAATGGCTTCTGGTATGTTTTGCCGTGATGCTTTCTCTAGGCATCCTGTCTAATATCCTGGGGGTGTCGGGAGCCTTCGATCCATTTTTTACAGCATCCAACATCGTCTTTCTGGTAGTTGTGGTGTCCTCGTTCGCTGCCTATCTCTTGGGTAAGATAGGGGTGGTGAAAGGGATAACCTTCCTTGCAGTAGCAACCCAGGTTTTCATAGGCATGGATATTCTGTATAGTGCCTTCGTGCCTACCTTGAAAGATAATACGATGGTAATTCTCATCAACATGCTCATTCTTGCCGGCAACATGTTTTTCTCGCTGGCAGCTTATCAGGCTCGTCTTACCCGCTGGCTGGTAGGCATAGCCTTGGGAGTTTACCTAGTCTGTGTGATAGTTACGGGCAATGAATCACTGCGTAATTATTTCTTTATGATGCTGTTGATACTGCTGTTTATCAGTGTGCTGAGTCTGGGCATTGCCCGAAATGGCGAGTATCTGGTAAATGCCAATAAAATATTGCAGCGAGAAGAGGAGGAACTGCTCCAGGTGTTGAGAATCAACAAGAAGCAGATTAAGGCATACGTGGCATTGGCCAAGGAGCGGCATGATGTGAAGCAGACCGAGCATTTGCTGGATTTGCTGGGTGAGGCATCGCAGAAGAATGTGATAGATAATGTATTGCAGTATATTCAGACCCGGGAATTGAGCAAGCAGAATCTGGAGCGTGTTTTTCCGGAATTGAGTTCATCTGAGAGGGAAATCTGTTATCTCATCCTGCAGAATAAGAAGTTGAGTGAAATCGGTATCCTGCTCAATAAGACAGAATCCAATATCACCACCCAGCGTGGCAATATCCGAAAGAAGCTGGGGATGAATCCTTCTGATAATCTGCAGAAGGTATTGGAAAAGAGGATAAGGGAATGAAAAATTTTGCAGCAATAGATTTCGAAACGGCCAACCAGCAGCGTACAAGCGTCTGCTCGGTGGGCATTGTGATAGTGAGGGATGGCGAGATAGCAGACAGCTACTACAGCCTCATCAAGCCCGAACCGGAATATTACTCTTATTGGAACACCCGGGTTCACGGTCTGACCCTGGAAGACACGATGAATGCAGATGTCTTCCCGAAAGTCTGGGCAGAGATAGCGCCCAAGATAGAGGGGCTGCCCCTGGTAGCCCACAACGCCCCCTTCGACGAAGGCTGCCTCAAGGCAGTATTCCAGATGTACCGGATGGAATATCCCGGCTACGAATTCCACTGCACCTGCCGTGCTTCCCGAAGAAAGCTGGGTTCTCTCCTACCCAACCATCAGCTCCAGACCGTAGCCGCCTATTGTGGTTACGATCTCACCATGCACCACAACGCCTTGGCAGATGCCGAAGCCTGTGCCTGGATAGCAAGAGAGCTGCTATAAATAACAGTCTATATCTTGCCGATAAAGTATAAAAAAGCATAATTTCGGCAGAATATAATATACTATATTTTGCTGCAATCTTCAACAATCCGGAAGATAGCAAAAAGGTAGTACGTTTATTGGCAACCCGCCATTCCGGTTTCACACGTGAAGAAATCAGCCAAGCCACAGGTCTCCCTCTGGGAGGAGGTTTGTCTAACACCCTTGCAGCTTTGGCTGAAAGTGATTTCATCACAAGCTATTCGCCATACGGGATGCCCAAAAGTACAACATACTATAAACTGATAGACAACTTCTGTCTCTTTTGGCAGAAATACGTAGAACCCCATGGAAAGGAAACCGGTTTTGTAAGCGACAACATGACTTCTGATGTATTAAAAGCATGGCATGGAGTAGCCTTCGAAGAAGTTTGCTGGCAACATTTCCAGCAAATCAAGCAGGCTCTTGGAGTTGCTGGCGTAAAAACCTCGATCTCTGCATGGAACGTGAAAGGAACAGAGGAGAAAGAAGGCACCCAAATTGACCTGCTGATCATCAGAAACGACAATGTAGTAAACTTATGCGAGATGAAATTTGCCAGCACTCCTTATACCATCAGCAAGGAAGAGGAACAGCGCTTGCGCCATCGCATAGAATGCCTAAAAGCAACGCTTTCTCCCAAGCAGTCCATTCATCTCACGATGATTACAACCTATGGGGTGGCGTATGGCAAGCATAGCGGAATAGTTCAAAAGGAAGTTAAAATGGAGGATTTGTTTAAATAAAACAGACGCAGAGTCCTGCTAACGGCAAAACTTACATTCCCCAGTTTTTGGGGAATGTTTCCACATACTTTCCTCATTTTCCACACCATCTACTTTTGGTACACGAAATGTAAACATCTGATAATCAACGCATATCATTTTTACCCTTCTTTTTGGCACGCAGATTGTGACTATGAATAGCGGGTTCGACAATGAATCCACAAAGAAAGTAAGAAAGTAAGTAACATTAAATAGTAACAATTTTAAAAATATACGATTATGAAGAAGTTTATGTTTGCAGCTATCGCAGCTATGGTTATGGTTTCAGTAAGCAACGTTTTTGCATCAAGCAGAATGGTAGGTAACGCAGAGATAGCACCAGTTGATACCGTGGCTCCAGATGCTCCTTCAGATACAACAGAAATTGGCACTCCTATCCAGCCACAGGCTACCACTGAGGATTCTACTCAGCAGGAGACACCAGCCGAAACTACTACAGATACTCCTGTAGCAACAGAAGAGAACACCCAGGCAGAGCAGCCAGCTACTGTTCAGGAGACTCCACAGGAGAATTCCCAGGAGGAGACAACTCAGCAGCAGGAGTCTGCAGAGACAGAGCAGCAGACAAATGCTGAATAAGAACTCACAAGAGAGTTCTGTAGAGTTATAGAGTTCTATTTTCAGACGACATATTAAGAATAATAGGGAAAGCATAGAGTCCTGCTGGCAGTGATGCCAGCAGGATTCTGCGTTATTATCACCCATTGATAAATATCACTTCATCAACCGCTCTATCCATTCATTGAACAAAGGGCATTTCTCACGAATCTTCTCCAAACCAATGTCCATAGCAACACAAATGCCAACAACTACCTTATTGTAATCAGGAATAGCAGCTATCAATCGTTTGGACGGAGCAGTCTCAGGACTATTGTTGATAAGCTCTGGCGATTGGAAAGCCTCAGCCGTAGCCTGCAACTCTGCATAATCAAACTCACTCTCCTCAAAGCTATTCAAGAATGCACTCACATCACTGAACAACAACCCCTCAAACTCATGAAGTTGTATGTATGGTATGAAGCGAAAGCGATATTGCTCAGGAATATCCTTCGCCATTCTGTCTATCAAGAAATGAATACGCTCCGTCTTATCCACTATCTCCTTAGAATCTTCCCAACCAGGAAACCCGAACTGGTCTTTGATGCCATAGTAATCCACCAACATGCTGACATAGACATCACCTTCTTGGAGATGATTCAAGATTTGCTTTTTGATGGTGGTCCAAGGAACTATACCACCATGCGAGTGCTTGATGACAGGGGCTTCCACATAAATATTATGCTTAGCAAACTCCACTCCAAGCACTTCTGTACAAAACTCTTGTTCCGTAGGACCTTCACACACTATGATTAGTCGTTTCATCGTGGCTGACCTCCTTTCATAATATTTTGTTTCCACAAATCACCAAGTGTATAATCCTCAAGCCAATGTGCCAACTCTTCGCTATTCAGGCGATTGATGGTTGTACCATCTTCGTTCTGATTAACAGTCAAGACATCCTCTGGTTCAAAGCTACTAATCAGTTCAGCACTCTGAGTAGCAACGATAACTTGCGTACCCTTTTGTGCCGCCATCTTAATCAAACCCGAAAGCTTTTCGATAGCTACAGGATGCAAACCAAGCTCCGGCTCATCAATGATGATAACTCGTGGTAACCATGGCTGCATAAAGAGCACGGTCAAGGCAATAAAGCGAATGGTTCCATCCGACAAGTCGGTCGGTCCGTAAATCATAGAACTATACTTATCCTGCCATTGCAAGCGCACCATATCGGCTTCGGTTGGTTGGAAATAGAAGTCCGAGAAATAGGGAGCCACACTCTGAATGACACGGATGATACGACGATAAGCCATCGGCTTCTCTCGCTGAATACGATAGAGGATAGCCGCCAAATTTTCACCATGCTCATACATACGATAAGCATCGTTCACGATATGGCTATCAGCCGTAAATGGAGAACGGCGACCAGTATCGTGGAAGTGAAACTTGCGTATTTGGGAGATATAGTTAGATAAATCTTCCTCCTTATGGTCTTTTAAACTCGACTCGCTTTGATACTCCGTTATAACACTTTTCTGCAATAAATCTAAAGGACAAACATCATCATAACAACGAACAACTTCTCTTTCTACGATGAGTTTACCATCAGATTCCAATAACACCAAGTCATATTCACTCTTAGCTATTAGCAAGCTCACAGCTATACGATCGGTAACTTTTCTGCCTTGATAGAGTAATTTATCTACTCCACCAACTTGAGCGACATACGCCCCTAATCTCTTCTCATAAATGTTACCTAACATTTCGAAAAGAGACAAGAAGTTACTCTTACCAGCTCCATTGGCACCTATCAAGAGATTGATAGGATGCAGTTGAACTGATATCTTTTTAAAAGACTTATATCCAAATATTCTTATCGAGTCCATATTATAGTTTCATTCAAATATAAAAGCAAAGGTACACTTTTTAAGTGTATTTACCAAATTATTTATTCAAAACTTTTGTTTTACTAGCAAAATCAAGCAAATTTTTCTATCACTAATTAAAAAAGTAACTACTCAGTCATCTTTATGCTTGATAAGTAGCCCTTTAGTAAAATCCAGGCAATTCCTCATTTTGAGCTATTACTCACCCTAAATGCGCTGTTCTTAAGGGAAGCGGGGTGAATATGTTGCAACAAAGGGACCTTAGATTCCCAAACTTTTTGCGGAATGTTTCCACACACTTTCCTCATTTTCCCCACCAAACTCTTTTGGTACATAAAACATAAACGCCTGATAATCAATACATATCATTTTCACGATTCTTTTTGGCACGCAGATTGTGACTATGAATAGCGGGTTCGATAATGAATCCACAAAGAAAGAAAGTAAGTAACATTAAATAGTAACAATTTTAAAAATATACGATTATGAAGAAGTTTATGTTTGCAGCTATCGCAGCTATGGTAATGGTTTCAGTAAGCAACGTTTTTGCATCAAGCAGAATGGCAGGTAACGCAGAGGTAGTACCAGTTGACACCGTGGCTCCAGATGCTCCTTCAGATACAACAGAAGTTGGCACTCCTATCCAGCCACAGGCTACCACTGAGGATTCTATCCAGCAGGAGAATACTCAGGAGGAGACAACTCAGCAGCAGGAGGCTACTGAGACAGAGCAGCAGGCAAATGCTGAATAAGAAATCACAAGAGAGTTCTGTAGAGTTCAATAGAGTTCTATTTTCAGACGACATATTAAGAATAATAGGGAAAGCGTAGAATCCTGCTGGCAGTGATGCCAGCAGGATTCTACGCTTTTTGATACAGAAGCATACACATGGATTTCTAAAGAGCAAGCCAAAAGTTTAAATCTATTAAACATTCCCGTTTTTTGTCATTAATGACACTTTTCGGGAATGACTATGATTATAAAAAGAGATTATCATTAAAATCATAACATGACAATAATGACTTTTAAGATGTCAATGGTGCAGTACAGAAACCGATACAGCGCCATCTTATCAGACCATTGAGTAGAGATCCTGCACTTTGTTATGGAGCATAGAAGCATAGAGAAGACCATCTTTACATTCTTCAGGAATTTGGTCTATTCCAAATTTAGCACCCAGGATTGCTACTGCTGCATTGGTATCCGCATCTCCTACACATCACAGTATGGATTGATGCTAAGATCAAGAGCAGAAGTGGCATCATGATTTGTTCCGGTATTTATTATTGCAATAATTTTGCTTTCTATGCCTGGAATTCTTCTTCCGTAAGAACTCCAGCATCCCTGAGCTGCACCAATTTGGTAAGTTCATCACCCAATTTGTTCAATGCCTCAAACAAAATAATACTTTTGGGACGATAAAGCAAATATATCAGTCCTCCGAAGAGCACTAGAATCAACGCTATCGCCCATTCCAAGCAAGGGTACTTTCCTAACTTCTCTAGCACTCTGTCCATACTTTATCACATTCTATATTAATACCACTTTGCTACACCACCATGATGCGAACATGTACCTCTTCGACTTTGGCTAAAGCTATAAGTGCCATCACGACATAAGGCTGTTGCACCTGCAGGACGACCTCTATATCTTGTAGGAGATTGCACTCTATTTCCATAAGAATTTGTATAATAGCGATTTCTATAAGTAGTATGTGACCTTGATAACTTGTGGTTTCCATAAGATATTCTGTTCTTAGATAAATAAGATGCTTTAACATAACCTATATAGCTACCATATCTTACAGGTATCCACTTGCAATTACAATCATCATCAATTATCACAGGTGTACCTTTGGGAAGAACCATTACGACACGATTATTTATACCAGGTCCTTCTCTTAAATTCAATGCAACAGTAGTGTACTTTGTCTGTCCTACGATAGACAGACACGCTAACAACATTACCAGAAACAAATATACCCTTTTCATCTTCTTAACTTTTCAGCAAAGAGTTGCACCTCTTATAAAGAAAGTGCAACTCCATTAATCTTATATTCTCTTTAGCAAACTCCATATTTCACGAATCCAAAGCACAAATGAAGAGCCTATAATGATGATTACCCAATCCTCAAACTTCAGACCTGTTACATTGAAGAAATTCTGCAAACCAGGAATCTCTACCATAGCAATCTGACCAGCCAAAATGATAGTTGCAATAATCAACAAGCCCTTGCATCCCTTGAAATGAAGCGCACTTTTACCTGTCTCAAATGCTCTTGCACAGAAGAGATAGAAGAAGTGAGTCATCACGAAGATGGTGAAGAATAAGGTCAACTCGTAAGGAGTAAGATCATCAGATGCACCTAACTGAACGTTGAGTAAATCTGTTAACTGCGTAATATTCGAATGCTCAAAGACATAAAGTAATACAAGCAGCAACACAAAGAAGAATCCACCTACGCCCAAGATGTTCTGATACATCGCCTTATTCAGGATAAAGGCATTTCTATCTCTTGGCTTATCTTTCATCACGCTCTCTGATGGAGGCAAAGATGCCAATGCCATTGCAGCAAAAGTATCCATAATTAAGTTTACCCAAAGCATCTGAGTTACGGTAAGCGGACTTTCCTCGCCCATAAATGCGCCAAAAAGAACGATAAAGCAAGCAGCCACATTCACAGTCAACTGGAAGAGCAAGAAACGTTGGATATTCTGATAGAGTGAACGTCCCCACATCACCGCCTTGCCAATACTACTAAATGAGTTATCGATAATGGTAATATCAGATGCCTCCTTTGCTACAGAAGTACCATCACCCATAGACAAACCAACATGAGCAGCCTTCAAAGCTGGAGCATCGTTGGTTCCGTCACCAGTAACAGCAACGACTTGGTTCTTCCTTTGCAAAGCCTCAACTAATCGTTTCTTATCCATAGGACGAGCACGAGAGATTATCTTCAAATCTAAGACTCTCTTATCCAACTCTTCGTCAGAAAAAGCAGCAAACTCTGGACCAGTAATAATATTCTTATCACCATCCTTTGCTGTCCACAGACCAATTTGGCGACCGATTTCCTTAGCTGTACCAGGAGTATCACCAGTAACAATCTTCACATTGATACCGGCATTCATACATTCTGCAACGGCTGCAGGAACATCCAGACGAACAGGGTCGCTGATAGCCACAACACCCATAAAGGTTAAATTATCAGCCACAATCTTACCATCCTTGAATACGTCAGCCTTACCATCAATTATTTGACAAGCGAAGCCGAGAGTACGCATAGCTTGGTTCTGATATTCAACCAACTGATTCTCAATATCAGTTTTAGAAACATTGTTCTCGATGTTCTTGCACAAACCACTTACAATTTCAGGAGCACCCTTGACATAGAGAATTGTCTTGCCTTCAAACAATGAAGACTTAACAATTGTTGCCATATACTTACGCTCCGTAGAGAAAGGTAACTCCTCCAAAACCTCAGCAGACTCACGTAGATTCAGATAATCAACGCCAGCCTTCTTGAGCCAAAGAAGCAAAGCGCCCTCCGTAGGATTACCCAATACTTTTACAGCCTCAATATCTGAATAATCCAAAGAAGCAGTAGAATTGACAGCGATACCTTCCTCAATCAACAGACTATCCTTATCATTACCCAACGTCTGAGCTGATAGACCATAGAAATTAGTATCATACACTTGCATCTGATTCTGAGTCAAAGTACCAGTTTTATCGGTACAGATAACTGTCGTAGCACCCATTGTCTCACAAGCATGCATTTTACGAACTAAGTTGTTGGTCTTCATCATTCGAGTCATACTATAAGCCAAGCTCAGAGTAACAGCCATTGGCAAACCTTCTGGTACCGCAACAACCACAAGTGTTACTGCAATCATCAAGGTATCCAACGTATATGTAATCAGCTTAGCTATTTGCTCACCCGGCATCAAAGCATCATGGAAATAAACTACCATACCCATCAATATCACAAAATAGCCAATGATTGATGGAACAACAGCTTTCCAACTCCAGTCGTCAAACTTTTTAATAACCATCCAGAAGAAGATGCCTGTAGGAACCGCCAATGTCAAAACAATAGGACTCCAACCAAAGAACACCATCAGTTTGAGAACGATAATAAGCGCAGCGAAAATATAACTCAACTTGGTTATCAAGTCTGCCAATCCATCCAACTGTTCATTTAATGGTGTGCGAACACTATCATCTATTTGTGCTGCCTCAAAGACTTTACCATTTTCCGTTTTGTCGCCAACTGCCAAAACTTTGAAAATACCATGACCTTCCATCACCTTTGTACCACGCATCACATGGTTAGAAGGGAATGTTGCATCCTTATCAAACTCCTGTTCATGAATTGTTTTATGGCAAATAGGCTCACCAGTCAAAGAAGACTCATCAACATTCAAGGTAACCGCCTCTAAAAGTTCTCCATCAGCAGGAATCTCCTCACCTGTATTTAACACGACAATATCACCAACAACAACATCTTTCTTCTTGATAGAAGTTGTGTTTCCATTTCGGATTACCTCTACCATTTCGTCGTCATTAACTTGGTTGAGGACAGAGAACTGCTTATCAGCCTTTAACTCAAAGATAAAGGCGATACCAGTGGCAAGCAAGATAGCCACAAAAATACCAACTGGCTCAAAGAAAGTCTCTGCACCTTCATGCAATCCCCAAAACTCATAGCAAGAAATGCCGATAGACAACACTCCGGCTATCAGCAAAATGATAATCAGCGGATCACCAAACTTCTCTAGGAATTGTTTCCATAGAGGTTCTTTCTCAGGTGGTGTCAAGATATTGGCACCATGTTTACTACGGCTTTCGAGCACCTGGGCATCGGTCAAGCCTGTGTAATGATGTTTTTGTTCCATAATATAATTGTTTTTATTTGATTTTCTGTTTATATGTAATACGTAATACTTTCTTCGTTTTGTCCATCTCTATCTGTCCCAATTTACACAGAACACTTTGACCAAGAAGCAAAGCGGCAGCCTGATTGCGAACAACAGAAGCCTTGATATTATTCAGATGTAAAGAACCGAGTTTTACTTCTTTCAGATTAATGGTCGTACCTTCCGTTATATTTCCATCAGCAGTCTGATATTTCTGCTTGCCAAATGTGATATTACATCTAGATAAATTTGGTTTAAATTTGTGAGAGACAGGATTCTTTGATAAATATTTAGTTGAAACATAACCAAAATATCCATTATACCCTACTATCCCCCATGAGCAATTGCAATCTTCATCTATGGTAACTGCAGTTCCATTAGGTATTGCAGGTAGGACATATGAATGCGCATTTGACTCATATCTTGAATTAAGATTATTAGTAACATTCTTTGTAAAACCAAAACTATTTGCACAAACAGACAATAGCAATGCTACAACATAATACAAAAAACTCTTATTCATATTATAAAAATATTAATTCAAGCAAATACCTCATTTATCATTTTCAAACTCAGTTTCATTTATAGCTATTGTTTGGAAATTGTTTTTTGCAGAACTATCAATAACATTAATTTCCAGTTTGTAGTTTACAATCTGGGTAGAATTTTTCATACCAAAGTCAAATATATCTGTGCTTTTCTCATAAAAAGCATTCTTGGTAAATTTTCCTAAAGTATGATTTCCCTCAGTTTTTACCATCCAATCATTACCATAAGCCAACTTTAAATAATATTTACCTTGTGGTATTTCATTGACTGTCACAGTCTGACCTTCAGGGACAAACATATAACGAATACATTTGTGCTCATTCAGACTCATAATTTTGACTGCCACACTAAAACCTTTCCCTATAGTTATATCAAAATAGTTATCTTGTAAGCCATATACAGGTTTTATACCCATAGACTCATCAAAATCGCCACCTTCTGGTGTAGATAACTCCCATCCATTTGACATCATAGTTTCTTGAACAGGAGTTACAACATTATTGTCACCTTGCTTATCTTTTCCTACTAGTGAGCAAGAAGACAATAATGCCAAAACATATATAAAGAACAACAACTTTTTCATCATACTATAAGAATTCATGATAAATCATTAAAACCAACATCAACACAGCAATGATACGACTCAACAAACGCCAAGCCTTACGATCATTTTTGTTTTTAACATGTCCATCAACAAAAAGAGGGACAACAAACCACAGCACAATTGCTAATACTATATATAGTATCATAGTCGTTTAGATTATGGGCAGGTGGTTATATAGCTAACCATCTGCCCTAATTAAAAAATCTGATCCAATTTAATGTACAAGACCATTACGGTACATTTCATTTACCTTTCCTTGGATCTCTGCATAATCATTACCTAACTTCTGCTTTCTAACAGAACCATTTCCGTAGATACCTCGAATCACTTGCTTAGCCTTAGCTTCAACAGAGCCTATTGAAGAACTTTCTGCATTGGACTCTTGCAGTGACTTTACATTTGTATCAACAGGTACGGATTCCTTAGATTGCATATTCTCCTTTTTGTCTTCAGTTTCTGTATTGTTAGATTCTTCATTAGAAACAACTGTTGGCTTCTCTTTTTTAAGAGTATCAGCTATCGTAGAATCCTTCTGGACAGAATCTTTTGTCAAAGAGTCTGTGGCAACAGCATCTGAATTTCCAGTAGACTGGTTATTGCCAAAAAGCACAAATCCAGCTATGACTACAACTATTAATGCAGCCAAACCTCCCAACAGCTTTTTACGACTTTTTGTAGGTGTAGGATTTGGGGCTATAGGTTCCTCTGTCTCCACTATCGAAGAGTTTTTTGTTTTAAGAGTAACCTTTCTTTTTAGTTCAACCATGTTCTTTTAAGAATTACAAATCAAAGCGAAACCAGGAATTTCCTCAAAAGCAGTTCCCAATTCCATGACACGGCTTTCGTTCTTTAAAGCGTATTGACCATCATTGTTCTTAATAGAACAAACACAATAAACATGTCCTTCTTCTTTGGAATCTGCAAGTACTTCCAAATAGTCACCAGAGTCACTTTGTAGCTCAACTCGACCACCTTCATCTGCATAAGTAACATCCTCTCCCTCAATAGCCGCATCATAGTTGACAATGCAAACAAAAGCCTGTTCTATCTCATCAAGACTAGCAATATTTATCTGCTCAGTCTCTTCATTTCCCGGAGCAGGCTCTTTGTTATCGCCTAAATGCAACATATAAGGGAACTTATCCAATGACCCTAAGTCGCTCTTCTTACCACGATATTCATTCGAGAACACACCACCAACAGAACCGTCCTTTTTCTTAAAGAACAAACACAAGTCCAAATCTGTAGCTGAACTCCAAAACAACTTTACTTTCAATTTACCAGAGAAAGTAAAGGCACACTCCTCTTGCTTTTTACGAAGAGTAATTTTCTTTTTCAATGTAATTTCTGCCATAATAATATTACTTTTTAAATTATACAATTAAAAATCAAAATCATCTTTAGATACTTTCGATTTTCTATTTTTGTTCTCTAGTTGATTAGAACCAAAGAAATCATCGTTCTGCATTTTTCTCTTATTTATATTAGAACTTCTTTTTTTCTCCTTCATTGAAGAATCAAAAAAGTCTTCTTCCGATTTATTCTTTAAGAAATCCATTGCAGTTTCTTCCTCGAAAATTTGTTTAAACAGTATTTTCATTTCTGCAGAATGCTCAGTAAACTCTTTTTGCATAGCAGATAGTCTTTTCTTTGCGTCATCAAATTCTTTATCAACAAGCAAAGCTTTCACTTCGTTTATTTGTTGTTTAAAACTATTTTCTTTCTGCAGTTTCATTAACTTATCTTTTGCTATTTGCATATTACTTTCTAAGACATCATCATTTTTTATAGATAATGCCTTTTCTGTACACTCTACAACTTTATGCCAATCTTCATCAAAAAGGGCTTTATGTATCTGTTCATTTAACTGTTTCCACAGCTGCTCCTTTTCGTTAAACTTTATCCTATTATTTTTCAATTGTGCCAGACACTCTGTCCATTGTTTTTGATTATTGACATCAATACTCAATAACTCATTACAAGCTACTATAGACTTTTCAAAGTCCTCTGTATTTTCTTTCGGATGATTTACAATTTGTCTTAAAGTATCAATCCTTTGGTTTTGTTTTTTTAATTCCACTTGAATTTCTGAAGTTTTATGCAATGCCACTTCATTATGTTCATCAAAGGAAAGAACCTTTCTAAGTTCCTCCAAAGCCTCATTGTATGATTTTTGAGCCAAGAACAAATCTGCACGAGTCAAATACTCTTTAACTTGTGCAATATCATCTAAAGCCTTACGGGCTTTATCATGTATCATCTTTGCCTGTTCAGAAGAAGGCATCAAATTGAGAGCTGCATCACTTTGGGATAATGCATCTTGGTATTCATGCTCTTTGAAACTTGCCTCAGCACGTTGTATTATGCTGTTATATTGTTGCTGCTTCACCTTCTGCTCAGACAAAAGACGAGTAGCCTCTTCCTTCTTCGCCATCGCCTCTTTATCTTCAGGACGATGCGTTAACGCAATTTTTGCCCAATCTAACATTTGGGCATAATTTTGCTTTCTTTCAAAAACAGCAACATTTTCCATTGCCTCATTATATCTAAATTCAGCCTCTCGCGCTTCCTTATCTTTTTCCTGTTGTTCCTGGTTTCTACGCTTAGCTTCGTCCATACGGTCTTTTTCCTCTTTAGCCCTTTGCTTACGAACCAACTCCAACTCACCATTAGCCATAACAGCCTTAGTCTCCGCAGAAAACTGAGAACAATCAATAACCGAATAAACACCTATTATATTAGGTAGTTCCGTTTCTCTATAGAATAGATAATTTTTATCATCTAGTATATAACATGAGCGAATCGATTCCAAGAACTGCTTGTTTGTGAAAGTATTTCCTAGGAAAACCACACCCCTAACTTCATTATTGTTGACCTTAGACTTTTTCACAAAACTATCTATTTCACGAACAACATCATCAACAATAATATGTGTTCTTAAATCAATATCATTCTTCAAGACCATCACTGCATATTGATTTGTCATTCCTGAGAACGAGATATTATTGAGGCTAATAGGACGTCCATTTTTTACATTATCCAATTTTACAAGCCAATTATCTACTTCGGGTTCTAATCTCTGATATTCTTTTTCAAGATCTGAAGTAGATGACAAAAAATTGGTGCGTTGATTGATACAACCAACAACATTTTCCAACAATGCACGGCTTCTCAAATCTCGACCATAGCCATCTAAAACCATCTCATTTTGAAGCACACAATCTTTTCCTTGTTTCTTAAACAAGGATACATGAAGATTTTCATTGCAAGCATTCAAAACCAAGACAAAGCCATCATCTTTAAGTTTATTATTCCTAACAGAATGTTCTAATGTCAAGTGCTCTATACGAGCTACAGATTCTTTCACATGGAAATGGTTTTGCCCCAATACTTTTGTCAAAAACAGAAAACGAGCATCATCACTAATATCTTTCGAAAAAGAAACATAAGTTTCAACCATTTCTGTCTCAGTCAAATCCATAGACTCTCTCAAAGAAGCCAAAATTCTTGAAGCTTTAAAAATATCACATAATTCTTGCTTTCTATTGTAATACAAAAAATGTGAATCACTTTGGGTCATCTTTGAGAATATATCCCCATAATAATGAGGCTCATTATTGCGATAATGAGATTGATTGTCTCTTCCATACACTATCTCATTATTGGTAGTATCTTCATAGAAATACAGCCAATAACGGTCCTCCTTATTATCAGGGATGACAAGACGAGGTACACCATCGGTGCAAACGGCTCCGATGATGTACCATTTATCTATATATAGTGTAAGTTCCTTCATTTTATTGATCAAAAACTTTCTTTATTAAAGTATCTAAGAAGCAAACGCCCTCTGCTATAATCAAAGGTTGGTGATAATGGAAGCTGCCATCCTCACTTTTTCTTGCCTTTCGATACTCAGTATCATTATTACAAATATAGCTAGCTATACGATTAGGCAAGTCTGCCAAATCGCTTCTCAATGCATTATCTGCCTGTGGATACAAATGAGTTTTTACACTGACAAAATCCAAGAAGATATTCATAAACTTCTCGAAATTCTCTATGCCTGAGAAATCAAAATTGTTCATTTCATTTGCAAAATAATCCCCAGTCAACTCATCTTCTGCTTGCAGCTCTTTGGGGGCACCATTAGCCATAATATATTTGACCCCAGACTCACCACAGATATCAGATTCTGAAGAAAAAGCCTTCTTTTCCAACTCTTTTGGATCACAAAGTCCTTTGGCAACTTCAGCTTTGTTATCTTCTGCTATCTCATCACGATAAACAACATCTAGTTCTTTACCAACTACCAATCTAACACCTGCATTAAGACAATCTGCATAGTATTCTCTTGTTGCACGTACTCCCGCTGAATTTATCAACCAGTGGAAAAGTCTTCCACCCTTACCAAAAGATAGTACATCAACTCTAGAAACACGTTCCAAATGCTCAGCTTTAATTGTTTTACCAATCAACATCCCAGAATAGTACAACAGCATGCCTGTTACATAAGCTGGTATCGTAAATACAAATTTTGCATTTACATCTATCGAGCTATAGAACTCCTCATAATCTTCTGTCGTTTTTAACTGGTCAAAGATACTATTCAAGAAATACGGTGCCTTTGAAGGCTCTGTTAATATTTCTTTTATGTTCGACACATACACATTGGTCTTATGCCCTTCATGGAAAGACAACAATGCCTGTCTGAACGTATCTGACTTAATAACAGCGTTGAAAAATACTCCTGCTGCTAAACGAACAGAACTTTCTCTATAAAGCGTTGCTTTATTTCCATTATCTGAATCCTTGGCAAGCAAAAGTATATCACTGGTGCTACCACCAACATCAATACCCAAGAACATATTGTTGCTATTGAGTCCGAAATTCTGCGAGAGAGCATAAGAGCATACAGCCTCAGCTTCCGTAACAGCATTCTGATGATATGCCAAAGTCGTCTTAGCACCAACTATTGGAGTTAACTTACAGAGACTATTGTAAATTTTATCCAATTCATTGATGTCTGCCTCCATCATCGAACCAGGACAACTCCACTCCAACGTTGTAGGCTTTATCTTATTAGTATAAAGATAAGCACATGTTTGCAACCATATAGACTTCAAAAAAGCACCTTTTTTTTGCTTTCCCTTATCATCATCCAACCATTTCATATTATAATGCAAGATACCAGCTTGGGTTGTAATCTCATACTGATCCATTTTCTTTACTAGAACATTTGGACGGTTTACCGGGACACCACCTGCGACTTCTAAAGATTCATTATAACAATTATAACGATTATCATGCTCATGAAGCCATGACTTAGCCTGTCCATTACCCGAAGGGTAATTCGTAAAGAACAACAATTCATTATTCTCCGCTATTGCTTTCGGGTCATTATTTTCCTGTCCAACTAATACAGAGCGGTAGTTTTCAAAATGAACAGGAGTAGCACCTTTGTTGTCTTCATTATAATAGACACAAGTATTGTTACTACCAAAGTCGATGCCGACTGTGGCAGTTCCCCTCATTTCGAAAGCAGTTCTATCCTCAATAACTTGAGGTCTAAAAATCAAGAAACCTGCATGTACTTCCTTGCCTGTATCTTTAACCGAAACGGAAAGACCAGCTAAAGGCTTGTCTGCCCCTACGATATTATACTTAGGCAAGTTTTCACCTTGCCCTGCAGGATAAGTAACTAACTTTTTTACATCCACAAGTTTTTCTTGATCTGGAGCTGGTTCATAATCTCCTGTCCAAAACTCTCCATCAATATTTTTCAAGAACTCACCACCCCATTTAAATATAGGCAGGAATTGCTCCTTGGCATCAGCAGTGAACTCTGAGTATAGATAATACTTATTCCATTTTTCTGAAACGAAGTTTGGCCACATAATAACTCTACCTTGATCAGTAATCCAATCAATTTCATACTCGCGAGTATTTAAAGTAACCTTTTGACCATCGATTTCTACAACCAATGTTACAGCCAACTGACCTGCATCGGTAATAACTCCAGACAAAGATGTATTACTACCTTCAGAATAGCCCAACAAACCTGAAAGACTATTTTTAAAGATATCTACACCTTTTTCTGACAAAGGTAAAGAAAAATAGCTAACACTACCATCCTTCAAATCCTTGACAGACAAATAAAAGACGGGAGCATCTGAAAGTTTTGGTCTTGCCGCAGCATCTTCTTGAAATCCTATTACATACTTATCCTCACTTAATAACTTTTGGATATCACCAATTAACTTATACTCTCCATTATTAGTATAAGTAAAGGTATAATCAGGCTTCAAATAAACTGGTACATTACTATCAAACAAGATTGAGAATGGACATTCTAAGTTTGAATATTTTGCAATAGGTCCCTTGTCACGAAGGTTATTCCCTCCGCGACTTAATATTTTTTGCTCCCAATTACGACTCATATCCTTAAATCCATTCAAATCTACGTTGGGTTTATTACCGCGTTGAGAATTTATCTTCTTCTCAAAATCAGCAAGATTCCCATTAAGATTCTTAACAAAAAGATATACCTTTTGCACTTGTTCTGGATCCAAGTAATTAGTAGGGTCTTCAAACTTACCGTCTCTATACCAATTTATATCACTGGCATCACTTCCTAAATTATCATATGAAATGCCTGCAAAGACACCTGTTAAAGGTGAAGTTCCACCAACAAGATGATTCCTGTAATAAATCAATTGAATGAATGGCTGAGTGGCAGGATCTCTTTGAAGTAAATCTTGGTTACTCCACACATCTTTGTCTTCAAACAGCATTCTTCCAAAGGCAGACGCTATATCATAATCATCGCCCCTCGCATCCATAACGATAGGTTGGGAAAAGCGGATTCTATCGGGATACAAAGCAATTACTGCTAACAATCCTTTCCATTCTCCCAACAACAACTCATAATACTGTTGCAACCCCGACTTTTGGATATTCGGATCAGGAGCTGCTAAAGTCTGCAGGGCAAACTTAAACAACTTAGCACGCGCCCATGGAGTTGGGACACCAGAAATTAAACTTCCTAATTTATCTGCAGATAAATTCTCTAAGATTTTTCCAGTTTCAATTCCTTGAATATAAGAACGAGCCATAGTTAACTCATTCCATTGTCCTTGAGTTCCTGTAGTTATATCTGTATAACTTTTTATCAACAATGCTTTTGACATATTATAGTCCTTTCTTATTTGAAATTATAAAGTGAAGACAATGTATCGTAAATTAACTTATTAAGTTGTTCCCCATTATTCGTTATATTTTTCCAAGAGGAATCTTTGTCACGTGTAAGCAAGAACTGCTTCTTGAAAGAATCAAACTTTGAACCCAAAAAACCTGTAGAATAATGATTATCTTTGCCAATTCCCTCTGTTCTATATAAGTTCTTGTTCCAAGATAACTTCATTAAACTCTTCAAATCGGATGGAGAGAAAAGACTTGCATTAAACAAGAAATTATCGCCTCCACCTGCTGAACGATGAATCTGCTTTAACCATCCCTCAGATAGAGTCCCATTAGCATTTACCCTAACAAAGAACAAATTGAAATATTCTTTCAAAGCCAGCACCTGATTTACATTAATATCCAAAAACTCTTGGATTTCCTTTACACCACCAGAACGAACGCTTTCTACGAAATCATCCGTCCCATTGCAGAACAACGAAAATGCTATCAATAGGCCAAACTTTTTGGCAAACTCCTCAGCTCTTTGTTGTCCCACAAAATCTTGGAAATCAAATTTTCCATTATTATTTATGGCACGATACTCATAATCAGTCTTAACATTTTGCTTATTGACTGCCAATACACTTTCATCCTCATTATAGAAACTTAACGCAGAAGAAGCTGCTAAAAGTTCAATATAATGAGAATCATTTTTCTGTTTTTCTCCACCGGTTATGGTCTCCGAAATATTATCTTTAGCCATTGGATTCCAGTTCAAGCTATCTGTGCCCATCATATAAAACTTCTGGTAAGTACTTTTTACCGTTGAATCATCTTCATAAAACATCATAGCGACCTGTGAATTAAGAGCAAACTTATCACTTGTAGCTATTACTTTTTGGTTGGTCAACTCATTGCTAGAAGGTGCCTTGAATGAAAAATAGGCAGTCAACAATGTAGACCCGAAATATGCACTCTTCAAAACATTAACGGCTCCATTAGTCATAATCTCTGCAGCTTTTGATATAGCTTGAGGTATAATAGGTATAGAAGAGGCACCTGTGCCGCCAAAAACAGATCCTAAGATAAACACTCTAGGATTACCAGTTTGAGCCTGCTTTGCCAATTCTCCCAAAAAAGACTTTAAGTCATTATTTGTCGGTGATTTTGCCGCTTCAATGATGGAATGGTACATCATCATAGAGCCTAAATGGGTTTGAGCACGATAGCCATGACGGAGATTAAATTCTTCAACAGTTTTTGCCAAAACGAGATCAGCTAAATCGGTCTCTTCACTATGATTATACTGAGTATCACTATAACCAAAAACATCCTTAAATGTACTTTTGTGCTCATAATTAGGACTAAACTCATAGTACTTAATATTAGCAGAAAAGAATGTATCTTGTAAGGCAACACGAGAAGAAACCTCCACACCTTTTGTTTTGACATATGCCTCCTTAACTTCTTTCAGACGAGAGAAGTTTCCATTATTTTTATCAGTATCCAAAGCTAACAAATGAATATCTGTATTGTCAAACATTCCCATGGCACAAAGATGAATCAATGATTCTATACACCTCATACCTGTACCACCGATACCTAATACAAAAAACTGCTTTGCCATAATCCTTATTTATTACGTTGTTTGCCTAATATTGAACCAAACTTTGCCTTACGAAATAGCGTTGTCATAATAAGCAAGCTAATACCAAAATACCCCAAAAGCACAGCAAACAAACACAGCAAATTGGTTTGTGAATACATGTGCTTAAAGCCAACATTGGCAATACGATGAACGTTAACTACGTCATTATAAATCCAAAATCCAAGTCCAGCGACGAAACCAATAATCACCCACCAAACTCTTCTTTTGACATATGACTTATCATTTCCTCCTTGCCAAGCAATCATGTTTGACACTAAATAAGCAATCGCAATGGCTATAAAACACACTGCAATTGCATAAATCCAAGTTGAATTTTGCAAATCTTGCAATTGACTTAATGTAGCAATCTGTCTCATATTCTTAGCTATTTTTCATTACTCTTAATATAAATTGTATAAATTAAAGCATTATCCATCATCTTCTTGATAGATGGATCTGTTAAGCATTGCTTAATACTTTCTGCAACAGAACTATTCATCTGTCCAGGTACATCTATGGATTGAAAATCAAACATCGACGAATAGTTATCAAAGACATAGTCCACCCCATTTACACAAATATCCACTTTTGTATAATTGTATGGAGAACCATCAAGACATACATCATTAAAGGCTGGATCTAAAAAGATATTGACCAAGCTATGAGTCTTGAATTCTTTCTCGTCCAAAGCAAAAACATTTGTTGTTTCTTGCAAAGGACTTTGCATTTTCACAGCTTTTAAGCCTGCAACTTTATTGCTATAGAATTCTGCATAAGGCTCATTGATATCATAAACCTTTAATGCAATATCTTTAATTCTAAAGCAGCCAAAAGAGTTTCTATCAATTTTCAATCCAGAAATTACCGGTTTACCAGTTGGCAAAGGATTTCCATTCTCATCAACATTTGTATTTAGATAGATGTTTTGGATACTATTCCAATCAATACTCCAGTTTTGAATTTCAAAATTTCCATATCCGTCTACTATAGCAGCCAAGTCTCCGTCAGGCTTCGAGTATGTTCCTTCGGCCATTATTGTTGGATGACTAACAGACATATGATATATATCAACATTCGGATATTTTTTCATATCTACACACTGCAAAATTCTGTCGTATATATTATTAGGTACACGAGAATCCGTAAACAAGAAATAAAAACGCTTCTTGTCAAAAACACTTCCATTATATGCCTCTTTATATGGTTCTGCTACAACATATATATCATGGCCTTTTTTCAACCATTTGCTAAAAACATCTTTCAAATATGGATCATTAACATGACTTTTTGCAACAGTTGGTTCATAATACTCTCCATCTGTCAACAACACACCTTCAGAATTTCCTTCAACAATATTTTCAGCTGCCGTCAAAATATCTGCATAATTAGTTTCTTGAATACTACTAAGCAGAGTAAACACCTTCCCAGTTTCCTTCTTTATGGAATCACCTTTTATTGAATAAAAGTTCTTTGTTGCAGCCGTCAAAGAAGGTATCATATCTGAGAAAAATGGAGAAGTTTTCAAAGCTTGCGCCATACAAGTTGAATAATCTACATACAAAGATAAATTATCTGAAGTCAACCAATTTTCATTACTTTCAAAGTTTATTTCTTGAAATTCGGAAAGGTATTTAACATCATTAGGTGTTTCTATTTTTCCACAAGAACAAGAGCAAATCATTCCTATCCCCACAACAAGCGTTGCCATGGACAAAACATTCAGGCCTTTTGTCAACCATTTATTCATCGTATTAATAACACTTTGCGACCTGCTTGCTCCCTATTTACAAGTCTGATTAGTTTATCGGTTAATACGAACATAAAAAAAGCGTGGGAACTGCCTGTCGTCTGTCCCACTGATAGAGGCCTTCGCATTGCCCGATACTGCTGAACAGACAACGTTAGAGCCCACGCCGATATGATATAAGCCACCACATGGAGTATCTTACCTATTATTATAGGTATACAATACTCCATTGGCTGTGATATAATCACACCCGTAGACACCTACCGTTGCTAAGTCCATGACAGTATCTGAAAGTTGCGAAGTTTCTATCAGTCGTGAACAAAGCGCCAAGTATGCGCCTCAATATGTCGTGTCTCTTTCCCACCCTATTCTCCTCTATCATAAGGTTTAACCCTATATGAAAGGCTCGGCGTGGTTCGAGACTTTAGCTGCAAATTTTATGTTTTTATACATTTCATCCGCTAACCGCCTACAAAATTACAGAAAATTATCGAAACAACAAAACTTTTATCGAAAAAAAAATCAAAAAAGTTGTGTGAGGGGACACAATTAGAAAGGAGAAGCAGTCTTACTTGGCTAGCAACTTTAGATTTTGGGGAATGTTTCCACATAGTTTCCTCATTTTCCACACCATCTACTTTTGGTACACAAGACATAATCATCTGATAATCAACCTATATCATTTTCTTCCATCTTTTTGGCACGCAGATTGTGACTAAGAATAGCGGGTTCGACAATGAATCCACAAAGAAAGTAAGAAAGTAAGTAACATTAAATAGTAACAATTTTAAAAATATACGATTATGAAGAAGTTTATGTTTGCAGCTATCGCAGCTATGGTAATGGTTTCAGTAAGCAACGTTTTTGCATCAAGCAGAATGGTAGGTAACGCAGAGGTAGCACCAGTTGATACCGTGGCTCCGGATGCTCCTTCAGATACAACAGAAGTTGGCACTCCTATCCAGCCACAGGCTACCACTGAGGATTCTACCCAGCAAGAGACACCAGCAGAAACTACTACTGATACTCCTATAGCAACAGAAGAGAACACCCAGGCAGAGCAGCCAGCTACAGTTCAGGAAACTCCACAGGAGAATACCCAGGAGGAGACAACTCAGCAGCAGGAGGCTACTGAGACAGAGCAGCAGGCAAATGCTGAATAAGAAGTCACAAGAGAGTTCTGTAGAGTTCTATTGAGTTCTATTTGCAGACGACATATTAAGAATAATAGGGAAAGCGCAGAATCCTGCTGGCTGTGATACCAGCAGGATTCTGCGTTATTATCACCCATTGATAAATATCACCCAATCCTCTATGCTGAGCTGACTAAACTTGGATCAGTAAGGATTAATCGCGCGCATACGTATAAATGTTTTTTCTCAAAAAAAGTATCAAAGTCTCATTATTTATATAAAGCCTAATGTTATATATCTAACATTCAGATGGTTTTACAGAATGAGACTTCTCTAAAAATAGCGAAAGAAGTATCATAGAAGTATCATAAAATTATGGAAATGCATCATAAAAGCACTAATAAGAAGCAGAAAAATGCTATTAATAAGCGGAAATAAGCTACAAAAACATATAAAAAAGTGCTGTTTTCGGGCAATAAATACCCTATTTTCTCGTTATAATAGAAATTTTTACCAAAAACATAGCAACTATGGATGAAAAGGAACTTTTGAAAAAGGCTTTCGAATACGGAAACGTACCTAGCCTCATCACCTATTGCTTCACCGAACCATGTCCGATGAAAGACAAGTGTATCCACTATCTATCCGGCCTCTATAAAAACGAGGAAACTGATAGAGGAAGTGCCATCTTCCCAAATGCCCTGAAAAACGGGAAATGCGAGTACTTCGCTCCGCTGCGTGTCGTGAAAATGGCATGGGGATTCGACAAACTATTTGCCGAAATGAAAGTGAAAGACGCACCTGCATTACGCGCCGAAATGAGAGACTACCTCGGTAGCAAAGGACAATACTACCGTTACAAACTGGGACAACTGAAACTCCTCCCGGAACAACAGAAATATATCAAACAGCTCTTCGCCAGATACGGATATAAAGACGTTGAATTCGAACACTTCTCTGAAGAGATTGACTTCACTAACAGCTAATCTTTCCAAGAATTTATTGTTCTACTTTTTCAGTTCATCAGATGTTCCCTCTGTGCCCACTAGCTGATCCTACCATGCCCGTTACACGGGCATCCACAGCCCACCAAGCGGGCATCCACAGAACAAGTGCTGGGCAACAAGTGCCCATAAGGCGGGCAATGAGTGCCCAAATATCGGGGCTCGTTTTGGGCAACACTGAAAAGAGTTTATAGTTTACAATTTATAGTTTACAGTTTACAATTTACAGTTAACACTTAACCATTAACCAGAAATACAATGAAGGTAACTATCGTACATACAAATAACAAGAAGCAGCTCCTCGTAAGCACCAAGACGATGGAGAAGTTGATGGAACGATTCGCAAGGGATGATAGCAAACTGACTATCACCCACTTCCGCGAAAGCGTTCCGTATCTTAGCAACAACTATGAAGGCTACAAGGATATGCCGAAATGGATGCACATCTATCCCGCTGCTGAATTCACCAAAGATGACAACAACAACCTGAAGATGAAGGCTTTCAACGGTATCCTGCTGCTGAAATTTGGCAACATTACCGATGTGGATGGTGTGGAGGGTGTTAAGCGCTCGGTAGCCATTCTGCCTTCTACCCTTGCCGGCATCACAGGTGCCGACGGAAAGACTGTTATCGTTCTGATAAAATTCCAGGGCGAAAAGGATTCCTTGCCTACATCTGAAGCGGATGCCGAGCATCTCTATCGCATCGCTTACCAGCAGATTTTCCCTGTATATCAGGCCATTGTCAAGGCTTCGATTCTTGTAGATGGTCCGAAACCTTCTATCGAGGCAGGCTCTACCCTATCCCTAGAGCCTTCGATTCACAACAGTTTCATGATGACGCTCGATGCGGCGCCTTATTTCAACAGCAAGGCGGTGGCGATGAAGATTGATAGCCATGTACGTTCTCAAAATCTTACTCCAAACACAGGAAATAATCAGCAGATGATAGCTGATTCCGGAACAGCTGAAGCAAAGAATGACAACAAGAAAGAGGATAAGAACAGCGTGAGAAGCAACATTGTGAGTATGATGAAACTGCTGGAAAGCAGATATGATTTCAGATATAACACAGTGATGAAATATGTGGAATATCTGCCGAAGGACAAGGGATGGTATGGCTACCGACCTGTGGAACCCAGAGTGCAGAAGCGCATGACGCTGGAGGTGCAGCTGGCTGATATCCGGGTGAGCATCAAGGATGTACGTAATTTTCTGGAGTCTGATTATATCAAAAACTATAATCCGATAGAAGAATATCTCTTCCAGTGCTACGACAAATGGGATGGAAAGGACCATATCCGTGCCTTGGCCCGCACGGTGCCTACCGCCAATCCCCACTGGGCAGACTGGTTTTACACCTGGTTCCTGGGCATGGTGGACCAGTGGCGCGGCTATTCACATCGCCAATACGGCAACTCGGTGGCTCCGCTTCTCATTTCCAAACAGGGTTACAACAAGAGTACTTTCTGTCGCCGACTGTTGCCGCCGGAACTGCAGTGGGGATATAGTGACAATCTGATTCTCTCCGAAAAGCGTCAGGTTTATCAGGCGATGGCGCAGTTTATGGTCATCAATCTCGATGAGTTCAACCAGATTTCGCCACAGGTTCAGCAGGGATTTCTGAAGAATCTCATCCAGTTGCCTACGCTGAAATACAAGCCTCCGTATGGCAGTCATGTCATGGAATTTCCTCGTCTCGCCTCGTTCATCGCCACGAGCAACATGAAGGATATTCTCTCCGATCCATCCGGCAACCGAAGATTCATCGGTGTGGAACTGACGGGACCTATCGACGTGAGCGTGCGCCCGAACTACCAACAGCTTTTTGCTCAGGCACTTTCTGCCTTGAACAATGGCGAAAAGAGTTATTTCGATGCGCAGCAGGTGAAGCTGATTATGAAGAGCAACAGCCAGTTTGAAATAATCCAACCGATAGACCAGTATTTCCTTCTCTATTTTGAATTGGTTGAGAATGAGAAAGAGGGTGACTATCTTACTGCCGCCGAAATCTTTGACTATCTGAAGAAGCAGATTGGTTCATCGCTCAAGGTAAACAGCCTGATGGGATTCGGCAGAAAACTGGCGAATATGAGTGAGTTGAAACACAAGAGATTTGCAGATGGAATGAAGTATCTCGTAAAGAAAAAGTGAAATAATGATACTTCTATGATACATGAATGAGACTTCCCGGCATCAGAACCGAGAAGTCTCATTCTTTTTATCTTATTATCTATCACGTCTTTAAGCCGATATTTTTAACCCAAAATGAGACTTTGAGACTTTTTCTTCAAAAAAAAACTTTTTCACGTAAGCGAAAGCTTTTGCCCTTTCAGGGCGACAGGCTTGCATCCATCATTACCCAGGGCGCTGCCCTGGGCTATGAGCTTCTGCCCTTTCAGGGCGTGTGGGGCTCGCATCAGAAAATGCTTATCCTTTAGATAGCATAAAGGAAGGTGCGGATGAACCAGTAGCAAACGATACCTGCGATGTAACCTACGAAAGCAATCCAGGAGATGTGCTTCATATACCAGCCGAAGGTAATCTTCTCCAAGCCCATTACTACCACACCAGCGGCACTACCGATAATCAGCATTGAACCTCCTACACCGGCACAGTAGGCCAGCAACTGCCAGAAGACACCATCCACAGCCATATCGCCAGCGGCAGCCACAGGATACATTCCCATACATCCGGCTACCAGAGGCACATTGTCAACAATACTTGAAAGCACACCGATGATACCAGTAACCAGGTAATGGTTGCCATCAAATACGACGTTCAAGCCCTGACCCAAAGCAGTCAATACGCCAATCTCAGCCAGGCAGGATACTGCCATCAGGATACCGAGGAAGAAGAGGATGGTACTCATATCCACACGAGAAAGCAACTTGGTTACTCGCTTCTGAGTGCCCTCGGCATCAGCTCCACGATGCAAACCGCGATAGAAAACTTCGGTAGCTGTCCAGAGAACGCCCAATACCAGGAGGATTCCTACGAATGGAGGCAAGTGGGTGATACTCTTGAAGATAGGAACGAAGATCAAACCGCCTACTCCCAACCAGAACACAGCCTTGCGCTGACCTTCGGTGAAATCGCTGACCGATGCATTCTGCTGGTCAGAAACCTCAGGCATCACGAGTTCGCCCTTCAACATGGTCTGAAGGATGAGGGCAGGAATCACCATGGAAACCACAGACGGGATGAAGATTTCGGCGATAACGCCGGCTGCAGTAATCAGTCCCTTGTTCCAGAGCATGATGGTGGTAACGTCGCCGATTGGTGAGAAGGCACCACCCGAATTGGCTGCGATGATGACGAGGGATGCATAAACCATGCGATCCTTGTGGTCGGTGACGAGCTTTCGGAGAATCATGATCATCACGATACTGGTGGTCAGATTGTCGAGAATAGCAGAGAGGAAGAAGGTAAGGATAGCGATACGCCAGAGGAGCGCACGCTTCGACTTGGTCTTCATCACCTTGCGAACCCAATTGAATCCGCCGTTCTGGTCAACGATTTCCACAATGGTCATTGCACCCATCAGGAAGAAGAGTGTTGTGGCAGTATCGCCCAGGTGTTCCTGGATGATTCCGGTCACCTTCTCCACCATTCCTGCTGCACCACCTGTATAATCAGGGTGCATCAACTGGAGATACTGCATTGGATCCATCATGTAGAGGGTCCAACAACCTACCAACATCAACAAGGCTATCGCAGCCTTGTTAACCTTTGTCAAGCTTTCGGTAGCTATGAGTGCATAGCCGAGCACGAAAACGACAATAATAGAAATTGTAAGTGTAGTCATTACTTTTTATTTATTATTAGATATTCTTTTTTCCCTTATGTATGATTTGGCACGTACAATTGTCAAACGTGTGCAAAGGTACAAAAAGAAAAGCAATAACCACCCTTTTCTGTATTATAATTATATGAAATCGTTTACTTAATTACGGATTTAATCAAATAATTACCGATTTCGCCCTATATGGTTGAGGCATTTCGTTGTTTAGCACATGCTTGTTGAATTTGGGGAATCCGAAAATGACATCAGTATAACTGTAACTACTCAGTACCCCTATGGGCATGAGTAATCGTCTTGCTGTTGTACGACAGCAAGAATTGCATTGAATTTAGAGTTTCCATTCTTCATGGCTGTTTCCGCTATGGAATGTAGCTTGGCAAAATCATCAGCACCTTCATCGGTACGGAAGCATCCGCTGACTTTCTGCTTTATCTTTATCATTCTCACCCCCTCGTTCGCTGGCATTATTGTCATAAGGTACAAGTGGATAGGAGAGGAAAGTGAACAGATAGTTTTTTACCTTTAGGGCACTCCGAATAAAATATACTTAAATTTAAGAGGACTGTAAATCACTATTTTTAGGTATTGCATATTCCTCATAGAAGCCGTACCTTTGCACCCTCAAAAGAAAATAAGGTAAAAAGACAAAAATTAATATGAGAGTGAACAAAAAAATAGGTCTGTGCATTCTTTCATCAATGGCCATCAGCACGAATCTGAATGCACAGGTAGGAAAAGACTCTGTCCTTCTTGAAGAAGTTCAGGTAGTGGGTAAATCAAAGGCACGCAGAATGCAAGAGCAAGCTTACGCAATCTCTGTCTTGGACTTAAAGAAACAATACCAGACAGCGGCTCCCTTGAACAAGCTTCTTAATAGTGTTACGAGCGTCAAGATTAGAGAAGACGGTGGACTGGGTTCCAACTATAGCTTCTCCCTGAATGGCTTCTCTGGCAACCAGGTGAAGTTCTTCATCGATGGCATTCCTATGGATAACTTTGGCTCTTCCTTCAACTTGGCCAATATCTCCGCAAACATGGCTGACAGAATCGAGGTGTATAAGGGTGTGTTACCAGTATATCTCGGCTCTGACGCACTGGGTGGAGCTGTGAACATCGTGTCACGCAAAAATGCCAACTACCTGGATGCCACCTACTCCATCGGTTCTTATAATACGCACCGCTTCTCTATCAATGGAGCTTATACATCACATGGAGGATTCACCATCAGAGCCAACGCCTTCGCCAACTACTCTGACAACAACTATAAGGTATGGGCACCTATCGTCAACCTTTCCACCAACAAACAAGAGGGCTACGAATGGGTGAAAAGATTCAATGATGGCTACCACTCATTCGGTTTGAAGGTGGAAAGCGGCATCGTGGGCAAATCATGGGCAGACTACTTGCTCCTGGGCTTGATTGCATCCACCGACAAGAATAATGTACAAACAGGAGCCACAATGGATGCGGTGTATGGTGGTGTAAAGACCAAGAGTTTCTCCATCATCCCAAGCATTAAGTACAAGAAAGATGACTTGTTCTTGCCAGGACTGTCTTTGTCTCTTTATGGCACGTACAATATCGTGAACACCCAGAATGTAGATACGCTTGCCAGAAAGTATAACTGGAAGGGAGAATATGTTACCAGTACATCGGCTGGTGAAGGTTACCTCACCGATGCTACCATCAAGGAACGCCAGTGGCAAGCCAATGCCAATCTGAACTACGTCATAGATGACCACCAGTCGGTCACTCTGAACAATGTATTCACTGCCATGCGCAGAAAGAGCGATGACAAGATGTACCCAGACGATGAGATGAACAATGTACCACAGCAACTCACCAAAAACATCACAGGCTTGGGCTATCAGGTGAGATTCCAAAGATGGAATGCCAACATCTTCGGTAAGATGTACCGACTCTATAGCTCCACCTATAAGCTGATGGACCAGTTCACCGATAACCAACGATGGGAGAAGGTGTCTGACAGAAAGCATCGCTTTGGTTATGGAGCCGCTGCCACTTATTACATCTTACCTTCTTTGCAAGCCAAGGTTTCCTTTGAGCGTGCCTTCCGTATGCCAGAGACCGTGGAGATGTTTGGTGACGGAATGGTTCAGAAAAGTAACCCAGACCTCAAACCAGAGAGTAGCAACAACTTCAATGCGGGCCTTCTCTTTGACCAAAACTTTGGTCCTCACAGAGTGCAGGCAGAGGTCAACTACATCTATAGAAACACCAAGGACTTCATCTTGAAGGGAGTGAGCTTGACCAGCAACCCTACCACCAGTTATGACAATATTGGCAAGGTGCATACGCGTGGTATAGAGGCCTCTCTGGGATATTCTTACAAGAGAAATCTCCATATCAATGGAAATTTCACCTACCAAGACATCAAGGACAAGCTGGAGTTTGAGAAATCACAGAATACCTACGTGGGCGATGGTATCACTGAGAACATCACCTTCGGACAGCGCTTGCCAAACATTCCATATCTCTTCATGAATGGACACGCTGACTACAATTTCTTTGATTTCGGGTGGAAGGGCAACACCCTCTCCCTCAATTATGACATACAGTATATCCATAGCTACTATCTCTCCTTCACCGGACTGGGAGCCAAGGCCACCAAGAAGGTCATACCAGAGCAGCTGAGTCACAATGTATCTCTGGGTTACAGCATGAAAGATGGCAGATACAGCGTCATATTGGAATGCACGGACATCACTAACGAGAAACTGTATGACAACTATCGCTTGCAAAAACCAGGCAGAACATTCAACATGAAGTTCAGATATTACATCAGCAAATAACATCCATTGAATTAAAAGAAATTTGATTAGACAATGAAAAAAATATATAGCAACATCATGCTCATGGCCACCATAGCCATGACATCCCTCACTCTGTCATCATGCGACGATGACCTCAGTGGCGAGCAAGAAATTCCAAACGCCCCTTACGTGCTTAGCTTGGGCGTAACCTCCAGTGGCAATACCTCCTATTACGTGGTTTCTACAGACAATTTGATGGAAGGAACCATCAATGCTGTAGGTAAAGGTATCGAGCAAAATGGCTATCACGATTATCAGCAAGGCGGCAATACCATCTTCTGCATCGGAGGACTGGGAGTAACCAACGCCACAGGAGTGGTAAGAGGCTCCGACGGTCTTCTGAAGGAACAAGGAGAATTCGTTTTCAACAACTCCATCAATGGATTTTGCCAAATAGATGGGAACACGATGGTGGCCCTGGAACTGCCAAGCAATAAGGAAAGCGGTAACAAATTGACTTTTTATACGGTAGATGCCCATACGGCAGCCATCACTTCCAAAAACAGCAAGACTTCTGTTTCTCCAATAGATAATCTCGACTGGCCAAGCATCACGGGAATGGCACATAGTGGCAGCAACCTCTATGTTACTTATACACCGATGAACAGCAAAACATTCGAGACTGCTTATACTGACACTTGCTTCGTAGCGGTATATTCATATCCAGAGTTCAAGTTTGTCAAGCTGATGAAAGACACGCGAATGGGACCTGGTGGATCATGGAACGCCTTCAATGGATTTGTCAAGGATGAGGAAGACAACCTCTACGTGATGTCCAACTCTGCCATTTCCAACGGATACTCTCAAAGTACCAAGCATGCAGGCTTTCTGAGAATCAAGAAGGGATCCACCACCTTTGACGAGGACTACTTCTTCGATTTCGAACAGACCACAGGTGGGCTAAAACCTGCCCATATCCAATATATCGGCAATGGACTCGTCTTTGCGGAAGTGAGTACCATCACCCCTCAGACCGCCAATGACAGATGGGGCGACAAAAGCCTAAAATGCTGCATCATCGACCTCAAAAACAAAACAGTAAAAGACGTGGAAGGAATCCCTGTGCACAATGGAAATGGTGGCAGAAGATTCGCTTGCCTCATTGAAAACGGCTACGCTTTCTTGCCGGTGTCAACAACTGATGGCATCTACATCTATAGAACCGATATTGCCACAGCCAAGGCCGAGAGAGGAGCTCGTGTCTCCACATCTTTCGTAGGAGGCTTTTTCAAACTACCATAAACATCAGAAAAGCAGAAAATAGGAAAAATATATCAAGAACGGATGAATATCAAAAGATTATGCTACCTACTCCACTTATGGATAGGTCTAGCCACTGGAATCATCGTCTTTGTTGTCAGCATAACAGGGGCCATCTATCTCTTCAAGGATGAGATCAGCTCAACCTATCAACCTTGGAAAAAGGTGGAGGCAAGGAATCAGCCTTTTCTCCAACCTTCCAAGCTGATAGAGATTGCCAACACACAAAGCCACCAAGAGCGTCCTTCCGCCATCACCATAGGCGAAAAGGATGAAGCCGTATGGGTGGATTACTTCGGAGAGAAGGGACAGACAACCATTTATCTGAACCCTTATGACGGAAAGATAATCCATACTAGCCACTTAGGAACCGATGAGTTTGACTTTTACCGATTCATCTTGAACGGACACCTGTATATGTGGTTTCCTCGAACCATCGGAAAACCTTTGGTTAGCTATGGAGTCTTGCTTTTCTTCCTGACTCTCCTCACAGGATTGGTCATCTGGATGCCAAAGCATATCACGTTACATCTTCTGAAGAAACGTCTCGCCTTTCATCGTCCATTCAAGTGGAGACGATTCGTATATGATCTTCATAATGTATTGGGTATATACATGCTCCTACCAATAATAGTGGTAAGTATCACAGGCCTTATCTTCGGCTTAGATTGGTTCAGTCATGGTATCTACCAACTGGCCTCTGGCGGAAAACAGATGGAAGCATACACCTTACCTCCATCCGATTCTCTCCATATCCAGAGTAAAACGGCAGGCATCGACCTACTGCAAGCCAAGATTCTAAAAGAGAGTCCTAACGCAGTACAATACTACTATGCACTCCCTGCCGATAGCCAGGGAAGCTATAGAGTGAGTGTGGTACATGAGAAAGGTTCCTATTATAAACAAGACAATCTTTTCTTTGACCAATATACTCTCAAAGAGCTAAAAGGAACAGGCCCATATGCTGGCAGATACAAGGATGGCACACCAGCAGATAAACTGATTCATGCCACTTTGGACCTACATGAAGGCATCATCTTGGGATGGATAGGCAAAATCATCATGCTATTTGCTGCACTTACATCAGCTTCATTGCCTATTACAGGTTTCCTGCTGGGGAGAAGAAAGAAAAACCAAAAGAAACCAGTAGGATAAGAAGATGTACATCAAGCAAATACACCCATAAAAATAGAAGGCAGACTTGGATATCCATCATACTCCATGTCTGCCTTCAATCATTAACAAGATAAAGCATCAAATGGTGCATCCATCTCTTAAATACATACTAATCTCCAATGTAACTACTCATGCTCATAGGGGTACTGAGTAGTTACGTATAACTAGTAAAAAGTTAATTAGTAATAAAGTTCTTACTAATATACTTCTTACTAAAACACTTCTTACTTTAAAAATTATTACTATCTTTACATTCAACATTAAATGATGAAGAAGGAAACGATTATGATAGAAAATCCCTTTGAATTCGGTAGAGCTGTGGAAGATGAATATTTCACCGACCGCATAGACGACGCTAAGCACCTGGAAAGCTCTGCAAATGTGCAAAGCATCAAGAAGGCGTTGATAGCTAGAGATTTCATAGATGCGGATGGGGATTTCGTATCCTTCAACGACCCGTTCTTCAAGTTGTGGATCAGAAGAAACATTACGCAGCTTTGATGGTATTCGCAACGACTCAGCCCCCAAAAACGAAGTTAGCTTCATCAGGCATCGAAAATAGTTTCGGTGCCTGATGAAGCTAACTTCGATAGACGATGAAGCTAATATACTTACGGAGGGAATTTTTCTTCCATCAACGTTTCCTTTTATTGCTCTGAAGATATAGAAGCAAACAAAGTTACTTTTTGAGGAGTTGCTTCTCTGTATGTCCAGTAGAGGCTGCTCTCTTCGGGGAAGGTATCCATGTATTCATTGAGTGAAGCCAAATGCTTGGATAGAGTCTTCTCATCATACTTACCTACTGTAAACGACAGAAGATATTTGCCATTGTCTTTTAGATTGACTGACTTCAGATGGCTGAGAGCCTCAGCTATGTCGTCTTGATATTCATAAGAATAGACAGATACCACATTCTTTCCTCTGATGATATCGGAGAAACTTCTGAAATCAAAGCCTGCCATACCATGAATCTCCACATTCTCATGGTACACTTGCAAGAAGTGCTTCAACTCCATGTATGGATTACAACCAGGCTCTGGCAGGAAAGACAAGATAGAGTCGATATCGGATTCATCCTTGATGCAGAGTTCCGGAGTCATTTTTACGACTACATTCTTTCTGGCACGTTCGTGGTTCTCCAATACCTGATGAACATGTTCTGCTCCTTCGGCAGTAGATACCAGTATCATATTGATAAGTGTACAAGAACGGTTCTCGATGGAACATATTCCATCTGAGCGAAGCTGATTGATAGCTTGCTGACTAACATCGTCAGCAGCTATCAGCAGCAAAGAATCAAATACGATTTCTTTCATGAGAAGACTCATTATCACTATTAAGATGAACTATTATTACTTTAAGGCACTCGTCTCAAAACATTTATTGTTCATATGACTACTCCAATATCCAGGACGTGCTTTCTCAACACTAATCATACCTTTGAATAATTCAAGAAAATACATAGACATACTTTCTGTTTCGTCACCGTCCTTATAGTTTTGAGTTCTTGACGGGTGGAACATATCTATAAATGGATATGATTTACCATCTATCACCAACTCATATATCTTTACCGGGTTATAGCCGTCTCCACCATAAAGCACCTCTCCCCATTCAAACAGATTGTCAATTATGTTGTAGCACACATCACCACCCAAGATAACAGAAGGGTTACAGAATCGAATCTGCTCTTTCAACACATCAATTCCTTTCTTAGCATACTCCTTTAAGTCACTTCGCACAGAGCATTTTTTACCATCAGATTTTTTAATATTGATATAAGCTGCATTAGAAAGGTAATACGCAAAATCATCATTGTCAGATTGGTTTACAAAGTCTATTACCTCTTTCTCTGAAACTTCATTAAAACCTTTATTTGACAATAGATGAATCAAACTAAGATATTGACGCAGATGACTACGTAATGTTATCTGGTCTTTGAAAGGAATAATTCCTTCTCCAATCTCTTTTGCAATACCATCTTGATTGAGACTATACGATTTCTCATCATAAGCCTCTCGGTTCATTATCATCACTTTGAACGGAGTTGAAGCATACTTATCAGGGAAAATGACTCCATCTCTAATCGTATATGAAGCATCCTTAAAAATACTATTGTACAAAGCCCATAGCTTATCTTCCCACTTATTATATTCTAAAATATTTTCCATATTTTATCTAACTTCGCAACACTATAATTTATATTCTACAAACACCCAAGCTGCAAAAAACTGCCTAGGATTATGCCATATCAGAAATACCTCTAATCTTAGTGCTGCATGAATAGAATAGCAAAACTCTGAATGACATGGCAAAATTACAAATAAAATATGAAAATTGACTGCACAGGTTCGTTTTTTTTCGCAAAACGATGAAATAATTGAAATCTGCATGAAATAAATCTATCTTATGCAACATATTTTCCTACTTTTCCATTATCTTTGCACCCAAATTAAAGAAACAGAATATGGCTATCAATCAATTGAACAAATATGTCTGGCTCGTGGAAACCATCCATCGGGCAAGAAAAAGGGGCGGCATCACATTAAGAGAAATCCAAAGCAGATGGAAGGATTCTGATCTCAGCGAAGGAACTATAGCTGAGTCCTTCAATCCGATTCTGACAAACATATTCCTTATCGATAAGTTCCTGAGTTTCGTTGGAATATCTGAGCAATGTCAGGATTCTGCAATCCAGGAATTCCGTCAAATCAGAAAACCGGATATGGGTATCATAACACCGGTCGGCAAAGAGGGCCATGATAACACTTGCTCGCTTGGAGATACACAGTTTATCAGAAACAAAACCAAGATACGGTTCTGCTTTCTGATAAAACTCTTCTCCGAGAGAAGACCCTTTTGCCTTTTCTACGATTATCTCAAAGGCCTGGAGCAAATCTATCTGCTCCACATCTTTTTTATCTGATATTTGCTTAACCATCATCATACAACATTAATACATTCATTTTTGGATGCAAAATTAAGATGTACCTATGAAAGTTGGTTTCACAGATTGAGAAATTATTCTTCTGCGTAGTATTTTTGATGGCTATGGATACCTATTTTAACCAGTCACTTACCTTCAGAATGATAAGGCAGCATATATCATATCAGGCATGTTATTCTTACTTTTGTACATCATTTAACGGTTTTCTTCCAAAACCCGTTCTATTTTGCGTATCCAGTGCTCATCGATTTCCACTTTCTCTGCATAAGACTTGAAGTTCATCACTACGTCTTCCACTTCTTCTATGATACTAGAAGCATTTCTGATATCCTGTCTTTGTGCAAAAAGCATCAAATCCTGCTTCGTTATATTCTTTCGCTTGCCAAGAACCGTAAGTTCATGGTTACGATAGAAATGCGAATCAGGATCGGCGGAAAACACGATGTCGTAAGCTGGCGATATATGCCATTCTCCGTTGGGATACATCACAAATGAGAAGTTCTTGGTATGGTCATCTACATTTTCTGCAAGTACATTAAACACCATTCTCCTATATTGCTGACTCTGCTCTTCAGCAGACAAATTCAGTTTTCTACCCACAACAAACAAATCTTCGTAAGTATCAGCCAAGGAACTCATGGCAGCCAAAGTCTGAGTATATATTTTTCTACCCTCCACTCTATCAAAGCGTTGGGTCAGAAAATTCTGGGTTCCTTCAATCTCTACCAAACGAGAAGGCATCATGTTGATACCGGCATCCTTGGCCATCAGATAATAAGCCATCTCTACCCTAGTAAAAGGAAGTTCATTTTTCCTGCTTGTATCAAACTTCAATATATAGTGCTTAAAGTTGGTTGGCAAATCGGCTTGACCTGAACGAATAATACCTGTAGTTTCATCCATACCGATAATCGCCTTAGGACGCTGACCGCCAGCGGAAGTTCCCACCTTGTACAAATCTTCCATAATAAGACTGTTGCTCATATCAATGTTCACATCCTGCCTGTCCAGAAATATCTTATTGGCAAGTTCATAAAGTGAAGCCAACTCGATATTTACAGATGCATCCTCCTGGATATGAGCAGGTTGAAATTCCAAGGCACCCATTGCTCTCTTACCGATAAAAGACAGTCTATCCACTGCATTTACCATTTTGGATTGCAGATGATTGGCTTCCATCCATTTCTGGAAGACCACATTTCCCCAATGGTCAGGCAGAGAATCTGCTATGAACTCAGGCAAACCGGCATAAAGTTTTTCTCTATTCCCTGACATAGGGAAAGTTCTTTGAACATAAACAGAATCCAACGGTGCTACCAATGGTGCAATATTCCATCCATATTGCATAAAATCCTTGTCGAATTGGAAGACAGAGCAGCTGCGCTTGTCATCCCAAGACAACAAGCCCACATTCTTATCCCACAAATTCACCTGTACAACATTATCTTTCATGTCTTACCCTTTCCTTCTTTTCATTCATTTTCTTCACTTGGCTAGGCAGCATCGGCAGTGGCGGCAAGAGTTTCTCTGCTTCCTGCAGGAATCCAATGCTCCTCAACAGAGAAAGAATAGTGCCAAAGCCTATGTTCTTAGCTTCGCCTTTTTCAAACTGGCTAATGGTGAAAATGCTCACACCAGCCTTTACAGCCACCTCTTTCTGAGTGAGATTGCTGAACAGACGATATTGCTTGAATCGTCCTCCTAATTCAGATATAATCTCAGAATTAGACTTTGCCTCTATACCATATTCCGTAATCATGCTGCAAATATAGTTATTTCTTTATTTATCGCCAAATATCGGGTTAAATATTTAAATATCTTTAGTTATTAGAAAGAAATAATAAAGAGATAAAGGAGTAAAAATAGGCAAAATGCAAGTTTTAAAAATTATTAGGAAAAGAAGTGGCGATAGTTACATAAAAAGTAGTATCTTTGCATTTCATAAAATATGTAACATAAAACATGGAATAGATATAAAACGTTATGGAACAGCTGAATAACCCATTTGTTATCTACGGATATAAGGGAGCAGAATACTTCTGCGACCGCAAAAAAGAGACGGAAGTCATCATGAAGGCTTTGCAGAATGAGCGCAACATCGTGCTCATCTCTCCTCGACGCATCGGAAAGACGGGACTCATACACCATGTCTTTGAGAACATCAGCAAGCAGGAGCCTGAAACGCATTGTTTCTATCTCGACATCAATGCCACAAGAAATCTGAGCCAATTCATCCTATTATTGGCAAAGACGGTTATCGGGAAGGTTGATACTTTCTCGCAAACTGCCATGCGCAAGATTACCACCTTCTTTGCCGGCTACAAGCCTACGATGTCGTTTGATGAAATGACGGGAATCCCTACGTTCTCGATTACGGTTTCACCAAGCCAGAGCGAGGATTCTCTCAAACATATCTTCGAGTATCTGAAACAATCGGAAAAACGAATCTATATTGCCATTGACGAGTTTCAGCAGATAGCCGAATATCCCGAAGATGGCACAGAGGCCCTGCTGCGCTCCTACATCCAGTTCTTGCCAAATGTATATTTCATCTTTGCAGGCAGTAAGCAGCACATGATGACCGATATGTTCCTGTCGGCAAAGCGCCCATTCTATCAGAGTTCGCAAATTCTCAACCTTCCTCTCATCAACCAGGATGAGTATCATCATTTTGCCAACAGATGGATGGGAACCCGGAATCTGACCATGGATCCTGACATCTTTGCCTATCTATATAATAAGGTGGATGGTCAAACCTGGTATATTCAGGATATTCTGAACCGACTCTATCAGAACGGAAAAGAAATAACGACAGCGGAAATTGATGATGTAACTTTGGAACTGGTGAACGAGCAGGAAGTAGCATTCGTGAATTACTACGATTCCCTTACAGATAATCAGGCTGCCCTTCTATCTGCCATTGCCCAGGATAAGGCTGTCACCTCCATTCTTTCGCAGGATTTCATCAGCCGCCACAACTTGCCTGCTGCCAGCAGCGTGAGTCTTGCTCTCAAGACGCTGATCAATAGAGAATTCATCTACAAGTACAATGGCAGCTATATCATCTACGACCGCTTCTTCGGGATGTGGTTGAGGAAGAACTGCGCTGGAAATTAATCATTGCAAAAAAATCCGAAACAGATAGCTGCCAATGCTTCTGTTTCGGATAATCTTTTCGTATTCTTTCTTATTTTTCCTTAAAATAGATGATTGGCTTCCATCCATTTCTGGAAGTCCACATTTCCCCAATGGTCAGGCAGAGAATCACCTGCACAACATTATCTTTCATGCCTTACCCTTTCCTTCTTTTCATTCATTTTCTTCACTTGGCTAGGCAGCATCGGCAGTGGCGGCAAGAGTTTCTCTGCTTCCTGCAGGAATCCAATGCTCCTCAACAGAGAAAGAATAGTGCCAAAGACTATGTTCTTAGCTTCGCCTTTGCTTTGCAAATATACCATAAAGAGAAACGCCCAAGGTTACTGGCAAATTCTTTTTCCTATCTGTACACAGATTTCTTACGCAGCCCTTCTTGAAATAAGCAGGAAAATGAATTTCGCCATTACCGCTACTTGCCATAACAGCTACACCTATATAATATTTATGATTGCGCTCCAGCTTCAACGGTTCTTCTATCCAAACAGATAAATCCTTCTTATCTGAAATTTCGGATAATCGGACATACAAAGGTCGATGCTGTACAGGCACAAAATTTGTTCCCTTTACTTCATAAATGATTAAACGAATTGTGCATGAAACAAAAGTACATTTTTGTACTCGCAACTTAGCTGTTTTCACATAATAGTCTTTATTTACAACAAATAAGGGTCCCGTTTCATATTTCGTGTTTCTAACGTTATGAAATGCAACATCACCTGGTGCCCGAACTCCCTTTCCTAGAATGCTTTCCTGCTTTTTACCAGAAACGACTGTTATATCTGACAAATCACAAGTCTTTTCTTTCAACGTAAGTTGCAGCGAAGTCTTTTTGCTATATACATCATAAGGAATTTTACTGGTCTGATAACTGATATGACTAATCACAAGTTCCTGTTTCATGCCATCGGGCACCACCAGAGAGAAATTTCCTTCCTTGTCAGATACCGCATAAATACTATCTACATATACGCTAGCGAATTCAACGTTCTTACCAAATTCATCTACAATATGTCCTTTTATAGTCTTATTTGCAGCAATACATGCCAAAGAAAAGAACTCGCAGACAATCAGAAAAAATATAAATCTCCTCATATTCATAGCTTTAAAATTTTATTAGAAATTATTTTATGCTTATATATACTGAATCATGATTTAAATATAGCAGCGTAAATCTTGCTCTCAAAATAAGTACTAAGATACTGCTATTTCAGATACAGAAGCAATTGTCTTATACTCTCCTCTATACTCTCAATGGTTGGAATCTCTTTATATGCAAGGTCAGGTAATTCTCTTGCATAAACATTGCTCAATGTAGACCATACAGGATGCAGATTTTTGATGATAGGAGAATCCATGACATCCTTCTCTCGCCATCCTTCCGGCTTATCAAATCTTTGCTGATCTTGAACAAACAAATTGGCAAAGTCAGCCTTAAATGCATCACTTTCAAGATAAGTTCGGGTCTCCTTATCATTCAACAGAAAATGCAAATCATAGAAATGGCGTATCTTGGCTGCCAATTCTGGCATATAATTGTCTGCCAAAGAACAGCGAAGCAGGGATACTAATTTTTCCGTCAAAGTTCGACGCCTATCTAGGACATTCACCTCAAACGGATGCATTTCGTACTCTTCTACCAATTTTTCATTGCCTGTCTTCTGCAAAAACTCTGTCAGAAAACTTTGCAGTTTACATTTTTGGAACGGATATGGATTAGCAAAAGAGTTGATTTCAACAAGTAATTGACCGGCCTTGATTGCACCAACCTGTAATGTATCAACGGCTCGTGGATAAGAATAGTATGCCTTGTGATAATGAGATCCCTTGCTTGTAAAACCGGGCATATTTATTTCCTGCAATCCTTCCGTCATACTCTTGGCGGTTCTCTTGATTAGCATCTTCAACTGATTTCCGCTGAGAGTCCATGCTTCGGAGATGGCAATATCAATATCCTCAGAAAACCGATTGCCGATACCGTACGCCTTTGTAAGACTAGTTCCTCCTTTGAATATGGCACGATTGTCTTTGTCGTTAGCTGCCATCAAAGACAAGGAACGGCAAATCCAATAATCTTTCTCTACAAAAATACTCTTGATGCCAAGCCCGCCTTCTTCTAGCGGTTGGGATGCAGCCTGCAATGCATCAGAGAACAGTTCCCAATTTTCATGTAATCTCATATGATATTCCAGTTTCTTTTGTTTGACAATACTTTATCAGAGATAGGGAGTTTATAGCTCGTTACTCCATTCAGTGTACTACTGATAACCTGTGTATCAAGCTCCATATTTTCATATATAGCTCCAAGCAAAGCCCTTACATAAGGGGTGTATGCCAAGGACAATTCTGCAAGTTCTTGCTTTTCTTCCTGCGAAAGTACTTCAATTGCCTTGCAGATGTTCGTTACACATTCATCGGGTGATGTTGCTGGAATTTCCTTTATCAAGCGCAACGCATCCAGTATCCTAAGCAATGGGATATTGCTTGAAGTGATAATATTTTCCTGCAAGAGGAAAGAAACCTTCACACCATTTCGGATGGTAGGGCGACGATATTTGTTGGTACCTATTAATATAGATGAACTTATCTGAGTGGTAAGTCCCATAGATGCAAATGCAGCTGTTCCTGTTATGTAACCAACTATTTTTCCATCTTGCTCCAGAAAGTCTTTTACGAGTTCTGAGTCGGAAGGTTTCAGCGTTCCAAATATTGTTTTCTTAGGGATATAGTATTTCCCCTTAGCTATCTTCTGCAATTCGCCTTGGAGCACAAGACGGCTGAGGGCCTTGGCGAGTGCAGGCTGATACCGCATCTCCACACCAAAGTCTCGTGTTGTCAGTACAACTCCAGCAGGAGTTGATGACAATTTTTCTTTTATCTGTCTTGTTATAACCATATTACGTTTCTTTTTTCGATTGCAAAGATAATAAAAAGTCTTGTTTTTTACGTCAAAAACTTGACTTTTTTGCGTTTATTTAAACTTTTTTATCCCATTACATCACTATTGTTTCATTCGTTATATACAAAAACAATCATCCCGATAGGCAACAACATGCCTATCGGGATAATCCATAATATATCTACATTTTCCAAAAAACTTGCTTTACTGCGGCAGCAAAGTATAATCAATCTCACCATCCTGAGGACGATGGATGAGCAGCATATATATATTACCGTTTTGCATATCAAAAAGATACATTTCTCACAAAATCAACGTATTAATGTCAGTTTTTCAAGATTCAAATTCCCGAAAAAGGCAACAGATTTCCGCCCGTAACACCATTGTCGCAGCTTCGTCAATGCCTTTCAACCTCATCGCAACCCCAGTGTAATATAACCACCGTACCTTTGCAACCGAAATCAAATGATATAGGTTATGAATGCTAAAAGGGGAATTATTGTATTAGGATTGCTCTCGGCGGCTAGCATGCCAACGTGGGCGCAACAGATTAAGGGTGTCGTGATCGACCAGAAATCGAAAGAGACACTCATCGGTGCAGTCGTCACTGTGGATGGAACCAACGTGAAGGCTATCACCAACATCGACGGAAACTTCCAGATTGATGGATTGGATAAAGAAAAGACATATACACTATATATTAATTATGTAGGATATAAGACTCAAAAAATTGACGGGGTTCAGGCGAAGGACGCAGACCAGGTGATTGCGCTGCAACCTGATGAACAGCAGCTGAAGGAGGTGACCGTTACCGCAGTGGAAAGGCGTAATACGGATGCGGCAATGATACAGGTGGCCAAAAACAGTCCCGTCATCGTGAGCAATGTTTCGGCACAGGAAATATCCAGAACGCAGGATACGAATGCGGGTGAGGTGATACGCCGAGTGCCAGGCGTGAGCCTCATCGACGATAAATTCGTGATGGTTCGTGGTTTGTCGCAGCGTTATAACAATGTGTGGGTGAACGGAGGAGCAGTGCCTAGTTCTGAGGCTGATTCCAGGGCATTCTCCTTCGACATCATCCCAAGTTCGCAGATTGACAACCTCACCATTGTGAAGTCGCCAACGGCTGAATATCCTGCCGATTACTCAGGCGGTTTCATCATCGTCAACACCAAGGAGATTCCGGCAGAAAACAGTTTCAACATCGCCGTGGGCGGAAACTGGAATACATCTTCTGCCTTCAAGGACTTTTCTTACTCAAAAGGTTCCGGAACCGATTTCCTAGGGTTCGACAATGGCTTGAGAAACCTGAATGGGGGCATCCATGCTGACTTGAATCCGCAGTTCGATGCCAACGGAAAACCGGTGGGCGATTATGCTACTTCGCTCCTGGGCAACGGATTCAACAATGATTGGCTCATCAAGAACAAGAAGCCTTTGGGCGACTTGAAACTGGCGGCCAGCCTGAACCAGCGCTGGATGCTCGGCGGAAGAACACTCGGCATGCTCGCTGCCTTGAACTATACTAACGAATACCGCACCTACGAGAACATGGAGAACAACCTCTATGGCATCTATGATGCGGCAAACGACAAGCCGAACTATCTTCGTCACTCTCTTGACGACCAGTATAATAATAACGTGAGACTCGGAGCAATACTCAACTTCACCTTCCTTTCCAAGGACGGCAACCACAAGTATCAGCTCAAGAACATCTTCAACCAGTTGGCTACCAGCCGATATACCTGGCGTGATGGCGTGAGCGCCCAGTCGAATTTGGAGCGAAGCGCAGAGTATTACTACCGTAGTAGAACTACATATAACGGTCAGCTTACCGGCAAGCACACCTTCACTAGCGACGCCCTTGACTGGAGCATCGGGTATGCGTATGCCAACCGCCATTTGCCTGACCGTCGTAGATACCTCATCGACGATGCTCTTGAATCGGGCGTTTATGCCCTGAGCACCGGCAACGACATATCCCGCGAGTGGACTCAGCTCGACGAACACATTCTCTCACTTGGTGTAAATGACAAGCACCACTTCAAGTTTGGCAACTTTGAGCCAGACTTGCAAGTGGGTGCCTATGGGGAGTATCGCAGCCGAGAATACCAGACCCGCAACTTCATCTACAACTGGAATGTTTCAGCTAACAACATGCCATCCGACTTCCGCCACAGCGACATCCCTACCCTGCTCTCCAGCGAGGCAAACATGGGTTACGACAAGCTGTATCTTCTGGAGGAAAAGCAGATGCGCAATAACTACCGCGGACACAACACCTTAGGCGCCGGATACCTGGCGATGTCTCTCCCCTTTGGCAAACTCGGCATCCACGCCGGTGTCCGCTTCGAGCATAATGATATGGAACTCATCTCCAATTCCCGTGACTACGAGAAGAGTGAATCGAGCCGTCATTACAAGACAGATGATGTTTTTCCATCTCTCAATACAACATATAAGATCAGCGACCAGCACCAGGTGCGACTGTCGTATGGCCGCAGTATTAACCGCCCGGAATTCCGTGAAGTATCGTCGTCGGTGTATTACGACTTCGACCTTGCCAGCAATGTGCAGGGAAACACTGAGTTGAAGAACTGTTATGTCGATAACCTCGACTTGCGATATGAGTGGTATCCATCCCGTGGAGAGCTCATTTCGCTGGCAGTCTTCTACAAGCACTTCGATTCTCCTATCGAGTGGACCTACACGGTGGCTGGCGGCACAGACTTGATTTACTCTTACAAGAATGCAAAGAGTGCCAACAACTATGGTGTGGAACTGGATATCAGAAAGAATCTCGGTTTCATAGGATTGAAGGATTTCAGCTGGTCGTTTAATGGTGCCTTGATTAAGAGCAAGGTACAGTTTGAGAAGGGTTCGAAAGAGGAAGACAGACCGATGCAGGGTCAGTCGCCATATCTTATCAACACCGGCATCTTCTATAAGAATGAGCCATTGAAGATGGATATCGCCCTGCTCTACAACCGCATAGGCAAGCGAATCATCGGTGTGGGCAGAAGCGAAGGGAGCACAGGCGATGACTCCAATTCCCGAGTGCCTCACAGCTACGAGATGCCTCGCAACACCATCGACTTCTCGCTGGCAAAGAAATTCGGAGACCATCTGGAGCTGAAGCTCAATGTAAGAGATCTTCTTGCAGAAAAGATATATTACAAGCAGTTTGCTGATGTAACGTATAGCGACGGAAGCAAGAAGGAAGTAGAAGAAATAGCAAGATGCTACAAGCCGGGCAGAAACATCGGTTTGCAGGCAATCTATAAATTTTAAATTGAAGTTTCGCAAGTGGTTCAAGTACGGGCTGAAGGCCCAAAAGCTCCTAGCCCAGGGCATCGCCCTGGGTATAATAGCAATCAACAAGGCGCCCTGTAAGGGCAAAAGCTTTGTAAATTGCCTGATTCTTTTGAAGCTTTTGCCCTTACAGGGCGACAAACTTGCGTCCATGATTACCCAGGGCGCTGCCCTGGGCTAGGAGCTTCTGCCCTTTCAGGGCGTGTGGAGCTCACTTGCGAAACTTGAGTTTTAAATAATAAGAATAATTAGATGTTTGTTTAATAAAACGAGAAACAATGATGAACAAGATGTATTTCTATGGATGCATGGGCATCCTCGCAGCATCTGCCATGTTGAGCAGCTGCAGCAGTGACAATGACGATCCAACTCCTTCTCCAAATCCAGGACCAGAAGTAGTTTACAAGTGGACAACCAATGGCGGCTTGAAGGCTTGCGACCACATTCTCTTCGGAACAGATGACAAGGAAAACGCCAGCGGTACACAGATTGGCAACGGCGACCAGGAGTTCGTCTTCACAGGCAAGCAGACTTTGAAGAAAGGCACTTATCTCCTCAAAGGATGGGTATATATTGCAGAAGGTGCTGAGCTCACCATCGAACCGGGAACCATCATCAAGGGCGACAAGCAGACCAAGGCGGCACTCATCGCAGAGCGTGGCGGTAAACTCATCGCCAAGGGTACAGCCACAGAGCCTATCGTCTTTACATCTGAAGAGGCTGCCGGCAGCAGAAAGCCTGGCGACTGGGGTGGCATCATTCTCTGCGGTAAGGCTAAGAACAACCAGACTGAGCAGCAGATAGAGGGTGGTCCTCGTACCAAGCATGGTGGCGCAGATGATGCAGATAATTCTGGTACTTTAAGCTATGTGCGCATCGAGTTTGCCGGTTATCCATTCCAGAAGGATAAGGAGATCAACGGTTTGACCTTCGGTTCTGTAGGTTCCGGCACACAGATAGACCACGTTCAGGTATCTTATTCCAATGATGATTCCTTCGAGTGGTTTGGTGGTACCGTGAACTGCAAGTATCTCGTAGCCTACAAGGGTTGGGATGATGATTTCGATACCGATAACGGTTTCTCAGGCAAGGTGCAGTATGGTCTTTCACTGCGCGACAGCAAGATAGCCGATACCTCTCAGAGCAACGGTTTCGAGAGCGACAACTGTGCCGATGGTGCTACCGTGGACCCTCGCACCAAGGCTACTTTCTCTAACATCACCTTCGTAGGTCCTAAGGTATTGGATGATAAGTTCCAGAACACCACCGATTACATCAATGCCGGAGCATACAATCCAAACAACGGTTCAGCCCTCGGCAAGTTCCAGTCAGCCATGCAGATTCGCCGTTCTTCTAACCTCAACTGCATCAACTCGGTAGCCTTAGGCTGGCCTATCGGTTTGATTATCGATGGTGAGAAGGGAAATACCGTAAAGGATGCCAAGGAAGGCAAATTCAAGCTTCAGAATGTATATTTCGCAGGTATGGATGCCGTTGGTACTGATGCCAACAAGAAGTATGAGGATTATCTCTACGATGCAGCGAACAAGAAGGATCTCGACAAGAATCAGAAGTCATACAGCAACACCTTCTTCTTCTCAGAGCCAAGCAACAAGTATTTTGACAATTGGGCTTCATTGGTTGGCACAGATGGCTATACTCCTATCGCAGGAAGTCCATTGCTTGGAGCTGCAAGTTTCGCTGGCTGGACAGGTTTCGACACCGTGACTTACATCGGAGCCTTCGATGGCAGCAACAACTGGATGAGCGGTTGGACCAACTTTGATCCTCAGAATGCGAAGTACTAGAAATCGCTAAGTACTAGAATAAGTATTAGTACCGGAATAAGTACTAGAAATCGCTAATTTCTATTTTGACTATAAGGTTTTCTTTTATTGGAGCATGGCGCAGCGATTTGCGCCATGCTTTTTTTTGTTGTGTATCATGGAGGGAAAGAGGTTGTATCACTTATGACATAACCTCTTTGGTTATTACGAGCAAAGCTCCTCCGTCAAGTAACGAGAGGCCAAAGCTTCTATATCTATCCTGTCTGATTTTTGAATTTCTTCAATAACAGCATCTGTGCATTCATCGTTCATTACCACACCAATTGCTTCGCTCGGAGTAAGGTTACATTCTTTTGCTATATAACAAGCAATTTCACCTAATACGTTTTCATAATTATACTTATTCCCCATATTCTCAATCTTTAATGAGTTCATTAATAGCCTTTTGTGTACAAAAGCAATATTGTATATAGCTAAGTCCAAATTGGGATATTCTGGAAACCAGAATACTCAAGTTGCTTTCATCAAGATAAGCTTCCCCGCATTGGCGTATATAGTTTTTTATTTCTTGATCAATGAAGGCATCTGCTACGGGTCCAATAACAATATCGTAGTCATGCTTGAATCCGCTTTCTTCCCTGTTTTGGAGAATGAACTTTGCCCATTCCGTAGTGAATCCTTCAAAGATTTTAATTTGAAGTCCTTTTTTCTCACCTATATTAGGATAAAACAGAAACGCATTGACTGTAATTTTTCCTCCATGAAGAAAAGTGCTGCGTTTGCCCATTTGCCAAGCTCTTTTCCAATTTGGAGTGAGATAGAATCCTTTGCCAAAATCGTTTTTCCCTTTGCATTTGGTGAGATTAGGAGTAAGAATCTCTGTATAACTTCCATGCAGCAATCTCATGACGCCATTACCCTCCTTTCCTTTTTCTTAGCTTTTGCAATATGGTTATTGCAGATACAAGTCAAATCCTCTATGATCTGTTCCCTTGGCAGTGTCTGCTCTATTTCCCAATTCTCCTCCAAAAATCTGATGCCTTGATTCTTTTGGAGGAAGTTGAAAGCTTTCTGTTTGGTAATTTTCTTGTCCTCTGCAAACCAGCAAGCTGCAACTGTGACAAAGATTGTTGCCTTCATCATAGTCTCTGCTGGCGGATACTGACTGTCTATATGTACACTCAGTTTCTCACCCATAGCTTCCAGAAGGACGGAAGCATCATCTATAGAAATATTAGTCTTGCCACTCTCAATCTTACTGATGCTGCTTTTGCCCAACCCTACATATTCTCCAAGAGCCTCTTGCGATAGCCCTTTTTCCTGACGAACTTTTTTCACTATGCCACCCAGGATATTATCCGTATTATCGAATTTCTTTTTCATATCTGTTCTTTTTGGAGCAAAAATAGCCAAAGTTTCCCAAACGAGCAACTTTTTTAACTTAAAGTTGTATAAAAAGAACTTGAAGAAGATATTTCATATTTTGCCTACATGTTTCAAAAAGATGAATATCTATCTTCAGACGTTGACGTCCTAAAACAGGACGTCAACCTACATTTTATTATCCTAATCCATGAACTTAATCATATCCTGGCGTCTTGGCTTTGCCTCCGGCGATTCGTCAGGATAACCCAGGGCGATGCAGTAGAGCAGCTTGTAATTCTTAGAGAATGCCATGCGGTCGAGATAAGGCTTGGCTGACGGCGAATCCAATATCCAACGGGCTGAACTGCCCAGGCAGCAGGAGCCGATGCCCTTTGACCATGCTGCAAGAATGATGTTCTCCCCAAGCAAACCGCAATCAATCTGCGCCATATCATAAGTCGTATCGTAGGCGATGCAAACCACACATGGAGCATTCACGAAGATGTTCTTGAAGCCCTTGCGCTCAGCTATCTTCGGATTATCCTTTACCACGGCTTGGGTTATCGAATCGATGAGTGCAGGAGAATCTATCACTCTGATTTCGTACGACTGCAGGTTCTGCCCGTTTGGTGCATGAATGCCGCATTTCAGAATCTCGTTCAGGGTATCGCGGCTGATGACGGAATCCTTGTAAGCACGGATGCTTCTGCGACTCATCATCAAATCGGTTACCACACTTGCAGAGTCAACGCTGGTCGTTGCCTCCGGCTGTCTGTTCTCGTTGCAGGCAGTCAACATCAGTGCTGCTGCCAATCCTAAAAAAAACTTCTTCATATGATTCATGATTAAACTTATATTCCTATTAGTATATACCCATGTAGCGCTATTAGTATTTATCCACGTAGCGTTATTAGTATATACCGTGCAAAGATAGCAACAAATACTTGTATTCAAGAAGATACGTTATGATTTTTAAGAGTTTTTATCGGTCTCTCCGCCATTCTTTTAACAAGTATATATCATAGCCAAACATTTTCCACCTATTTTGCTAGAATTTCCCAAAAACTTCGTATCTTTGCAATGGCTTTATGCAAGATAAGCTGTTTATAAAATCATCAAACGTAGAATTATGGAAAGAAAAAGTTATTCTATAGATATAAATCGCATTGCACAATATGCCATGTATGCATATTGCATTTTCGCATTGTTTTCGCTGGCATTTTCTGTTTGCAGACAAGCGGGCTTATCCTTCAGAACAAGTCCCATCCTGATTCCATTAAGTCCCATCCTGGTTACCATCAAGCAACTGGTCTTGCAGCTTGCCCCTATAGCTTTATGGGGAATATTCCGCTTCACGCTACCAGCAGGCGTCAAATTGCTACGGCGCTGCACCGAGGTTATGGTGCTTTACTATATACTCTCATTTATCCTGGGACAATGCTTCAAGTTCAACTTTGTAACGATGATGCAGGACGGACAGATAACCCCCACGGCAACGATTCTCACCTGGATACAAAGCACTATGGGATTGATTTCCGTCATCGCTTCCCTGATAGCCGGCTGCCATCTGTACAGCAAGCACAGAGGTAACATGCGCAAACTGGGCATAGCCCTTATCCTGGTTTTCATGATATGGCTGATATGCTCGAATATACTCCCAGTTGCAGTGTTTTATCTGGCAGGTAACACCCGGCAGGCAGCCTTCACCTGCATGAATCTCATCAGTATGATAACAACGACATCGGCTTATATATACGCCTACTACATGATGTATCGGGCGATAAAAACGAAATAATTTGGTGATGCGGCGTTTTTTTCGTATCTTTGCCGCAAAATATGCGGCGTTTCTTGATAAATAATGCCGCATAAGATAAAATTAGAAATGCAGCAAAACGATGGAAAAGAATCAGATTTTTGAAAATATTATGAGCCGTACATCGGTGAGAAGCTATACAGATATGCCTGTAGAGCCGGAGAAGGTGGAGATGATGCTGCGTGCCGGCATGGCGGCTCCATCGGCATGCAACAAGCAGCCTTGGCATTTTGTGGTTATCAACGACCGGGAGATTCTCGACCAGATACCACAGTTCAGCCCTTATGCCAGCATGGTGAAGCAGGCACCGCTCGCCATCGTGGTTTGCGGATGCCTTGACAAGACGCTGGAAGGCACAGAGCAGGAGTTCTGGATTCAAGACTGTTCGGCAGCCACGGAGAACATCCTGCTGATGGCTCACGGCCTGGGACTTGGCGGAGTATGGACAGCCCTCTATCCCCTGAAAGAACGATACGAGGGAATGCAGCAACTGCTGCATCTGTCCAAGACGATGATTCCGCTCAACACCCTCATCATCGGATATCCGAAGAATCAGGTGGCAGCAAAGGATAAGTGGAAAGAGGAGAATGTATCCTATAATTATTATCAAGAATAATCTCCATCAGGATTCATATCCCTATCATCTTATATACCCCTCCTGCTCATATCCCCTGCGATAATGATGAATCATATTGACCAGCGGCTGAAGGCGTACATCCGTTACTGCCATATTCCTGAATCTGGCATATTGCTGATTGTAAAGCGCGGCATTGCCTTCGGCCAATCTTTCCTCGATATCAGATGGCACCAGGAAGGAAGACCGATTACCCAGATAGGCATAAAACTCTGAAAGATAGATATGAACTCCTGCTAAATCGAAATCGCCGAAATGAATGTAATGATTGGGTATGCGGAGAAGCCATGACCTGAGATGCTCCAGGTTTTCCTGTGGATAACGGCAGACAAACAGGAGTTGCCTGCCAGGAAACAGGGCATCGAAAAGCCAACGCTGCAACCGAATCTGCATGAAATTCTCAGCATTCTCCATACCCACAACTATCACGTCTTCCGGTATCTCGAAACGATCCGGCTGATTGATGAAAACGGAACTGCCCTCCATCGGATGAAGTATGAATGGCTTTCCATCAAGCATAGCATCTATCTGAACATAGCAATCTACCAGAAAACCACGAAATGTATTCACCTTCTTAGCCTTGGAATCACCCACCATCCTAACCATATCTGCCCTCGTCTGCATAGAGGAAGAGGCGGAAATCCATTCTTCTAAAGAACATTTCAAGCCAAACTCCTGCGATAACAAGGTACGGCAACCCTCTCGCATGGCCTCGGCTATGCGATATTTGCATCTACTGCCATTGTTCTTCAACATCAGGAGCCCTTCCTGCCTCAGCAAAGCCGTGAGGCGAGGAGACAGCTTCGACGAAGCTATCTCCTCACCCTTCAACATTGCCAATATCTGTCGGGCATCGCCCAATCCTAACTTTTCCATATCATCCAGTATTTCATTTTATTCAGTATATCATATCAGCCGATATTTCCATACCCGAGAGGTTTTATAATCTCTTGATTAATTGAGTTACCTTTGTATTTGCCCTATTGTCCTTGCTAAGCAGATAGGTGTATTTGTAATCCTCCACATTATAGGTAGTTGGCGAACTGTTTACCAGCAGGATGTTGCGGCGATTGGCAAAGTCGAGGATTCCCTTCACGTTGTTAGGATGCAACTTGCCTATCTCGTCCATCATGCAATGAATCTTGAAATCGCCCGATTTCTTCGATGCCTTCTCCTTAAACACGTTGATGAGCATGATGTTAACCATCGCCTTCACCAGAATGTCGGTGCCATCAGATCCCACATTCGCTATCTTCTCTACCCATCCCGTATCATTATCATTTTCCTTGATGCGGAACTCCAACTTAAAGGTATCTGCCACCTGCAACTGCTTGCGGTTAGGCTCATCCAGAAGCCCCTTCATGAAAGCAAGCAGATATTTCACCGCCTTGGCATTCACATCCTGGCGCGACTCAGTGGCAAAGAGATCCATCTCTCCCATATTGAACTGATTCTCTTCCGCAAATTCTCTGATATGCAAGAGGAGGATCATCAGCTGGTCGTTGCTCTTCAGCGGGCGCAAGGCGATTTCCCTAATGACACCTGCGAAATTCCGCTCCTCGAAATCGTGGTTGATATCGTTGATGGTCTTGCCAATGTCGCCTTCCCTTCGGGTAAGATCACCCACCTCCTTGGAGATTCGGAAGATGATGTCGGTATATCTTCCACTGATGCGCTTCTGATATTCCGAGATTTTATCATTATCCACAAACTCGCAGAGATTGGATGCGAAGGCGATGAACTCCTCTTCCGTTACCGGACTTACATTGAAATGGAAGGTGTTGTGAGCAGAAAACATACCCAGGAACTGCTGCGATTGCTTCTTGAAATTGTCGAGCGTACGGCTATCCTCATATATCTGGCGCTTCAGCTCTTCTACGATGGCAAGACAATCCTTGGTGGTGATTTTCTCACCGATCTCACTACTATCCAACGGGCACAAGGTTGCATCGCTCCGGAAGTTCTTTACTGCATTCAAGCCCGCCTCCAGCTTTCTTAAAGCAGCCTGCTGCTTAGCCAGTTTTTCCTGTGCCACAGACAATTGCAGTTTGAGTCGTTCACTGCGCTGTCTGAATTTATCTTCAATCGTCATCAAAGCCTCAGCCTTGTTTTTCCGTTCCTGTCTTACGGAAGATTCCTGGTCAAAGAGTTCTATCTTGTCGTTTCGGTAAACCGCCACCACATCACGATTCTTCCTGATAAACGCCAATTCAGCATCCAGTTCTGCTATGCGCTTGTTGTAAGCATCCAAAGCCTGGGTATCCATACCCTTGCCATGCAGTTCATCGTGCTGTGCTTTCATGATTTCCTGTCTGCGGGCATCCATCTGGTTCTGTTTATCTTCTATCTGGGTACGAATATCCTGGGCAAAGACTTCATATTTCTGAGTCTCCACCTTAACCTGCCGGTTGTATTCCGCCTGATGCGCTTTCAGTTTGCGCTGCAAATCCGTCTCCAGCTGGTGCTTCAGTTCTTCCTTTTTCACCTTATCGGCAACCAGCGCATTCTGCTTATCTTCCAATTCAGACAGTTGCTGGCTGCGCCATTTCTCCAAACGGTTTTTCAACTCCAGCAATTGCATCTTGAGCTTCTTTTCCGTCTGAGGCAACAGTTGTATTTCTGCCTTTTTAGCATAAAGCGATTCATTCAGCTTTCTTATCTGAAGCTGATATTTCCCCTTCAAGTTTTTATTGTCCTCCTCATGCTGGTTCTGTAAATCATTCAGCAGCTTGATGATGTCTGCACGAAGCTGTTCTTTTTCTGCGAGTTGCTCCTTCAATTCCTTGGGAGTTCTGAATTTTCGCTCTACAGCTGCCAGATTGATGCTTACGCCATAGAGAGAAGCAGAAGTTGATGATGAAGATGAAGACGATGGAGACGAAGAAGATAATGATGACGAAGAATCGGCAACCAATTGCGGATTCAATACATTATTATATAGTATCGCCTCCTCATCTACCACTTTTCCGATATTCTCCTGCCATCCCTTTCTGTTCTGGTCGAGCCATTCGGAAAACGAGCCTTTGCTTTTCTCCAAGAGATTCTGAATTTTTCTGATTTCAGCCTCAACATCTGCTTTCTGCTTCTTGGGTTCATCGAGCGAAGCCTGGTATTTCAGTTCTGCTATCTCCAATTCCTTCTCGGCTTCCTGACGCAAGGTTTCAATGCGCAGTTCCACTTCCTTAATCTCGGTTTCCACCTGAAATTGTCTGGCTGTAAATTCGGCAAACTCCTGTTCGTTTGTCTCCATCTCCCGGGCAAAAGGATTCTCGTGAGCCACCTTTGCCTTCTGAATCTTCAAGGCAGTTTCCTCATGCACCAGTTGCGCCATCATCTCATCCACAGCAGAAATCTTCTTCTGAAACACCTCTCGGGTTTCCGTTTCAGCCTTTCTCCATTCCTGCATCAGCGTTTCCTTCTGGGTCATCAAGGCTGCCTGATGTTCATTGAGCAAGGTGGTCTTGCTGTTTCTGAAAGCACGCAAATCCATATCCAGCTGTTCGAGCAGAGCCTTATACTTATCCACCACGTTCTGATAGGATTTCTCCAGTTCTGCCTTCATCGCTTCCTGTCGCCTGCGCTCATCTTCTATGATGGTTTCCTGCTCTACTCGCTGCAAGATATCTTCTATATGAATTTCCTCATAATGCTTGCGCTTGGCGGCAGTTTTCTTTAGCTGCGCATCGAGTACGCCCAATTCACGGGAGAGTTTATCACGCTCCTTTCCATATTTTTCCTGTTCCTCACCTATCAGGCGACTTACCCGGTTGCATTCCGATTCACTTTCCTGGATATCAAGACGATATTGCGGCAGGAGTTCCTGTGCCATACGCTCTGCATAATTGAGTTCCCTGCGCCCCTCGCCAATCAAGCGGCGATTGTTCAGCAAGGTGCGATACGCATCTATCACCTTATCGGCTATGCGGCGAATCAGCACTTCGCCATTCTTCTCTTTCTTCGTCCAGAGGCTCACATCCTTATACTCCTGTTCAAACTCCTTGATCTGTTCACGATAAAAGTTGAGGTCAATGCTGTTATCCTCATCACTCATCGAGCGGATGATGGTATTCTTGATGAAATCGGCATCCAACTTGGTATTGAGGAAGACATTCTGGATGGTGCGGGGGATATTCTGGTACTTGGCACTCTCTACAATGGCATACTTGCGGAAAGGCAGGAGTTCCTGGCGTCGATTGTTGCCGAAGATGATGTCACGATACATCTCATAACTGCTTACCAGCGAAGATATAACATGTTTCTTACCCACCTGCTCACGTATCTGGCTCCACTCGCCATACACCAGCTTACGCTCATCGATAAACCATTTGCTATCAAACGGGGCATCGATGAAACGGAACATCACTCGTCCCTGATTCTTCAAGGCAAGTACACAGTAGGCCCCATTCTCACGCATTACCTCATAGACGATATATGAATTGGGATATGGAAAATAAAAGGCATCAAACGATTTCTTCTCCTTCGGGATGCCCAGACGCAACTTATCAGCATTATAGAAGAACAGCAGCGCACGGAGCAAGGTACTCTTGCCCACACCCTGGGTGCCGATGAAATGAACGTTTCCATCGAGCTTCACCTCGGCGTATGGGATATGGGCACTATTCAGAAATATGATTTTATTCAGATATCTCATGGCTGTACCTCCTTTTCCTTATCCGTTTCTTTATCTTTTTCTCCGGTATATTCGGCATCATCGGTATTATCAGTATCATCGGTAATAGATATGCAATCTATCAACTCCTCGATATAATGGAACGAAGCCAATACCTTCCAGGTTTTCTCCACTTCATCCTGCTGCTCAACGAATCCCATTCTCTCCAATTCGCCTATCATTTTATCAACAATCTCATCATACGATTTTTTCTCGCTGAAGAGTTTTCCTGCCAATTCCTTCAGTTCCATATCACAATTGATTCTCACCACGATATCCGCCGCAGAGAATACCAAACCGGCTCCGAAGGCTGAATTGTAAGTCTTCAGAAAGGTGAGATAATCTATCCACTTGCTCACCGCCTCTAATTTACGCAGCAAATCAACCTTGGTTTCCTTACGGGTAAAAAAGAAGTAGCTATCGCCTGCTTCCAGATGGAACCCGATGCCCTGGTAGTACTCATCATATTCTGCCTGATGGTCTTCTATGGCATCATAATACCGCTTGATTTTTGCCTGAACACTGTTGTTGGATATGAATCCACCCCTGCTCAGGATATTAAAGATTTCTTCTGTATAATTCAATTTATTCATTGTTCTGTCGTCTTATTTTATCCAGATTTTATCTGGAAAGAAAGCATTCTTATCTCGGGAGAATCGTATCATTATCTCGGGAGAATCATCGGATATTCGACTCCATCCGATTCGGCATAATTACCCGTAAACTTCAACTTATCCACATATTGCGAAGCTATCTGGCAAAAATACACGAGCTTATCTTCCCGGCTTTGTTTCTTATCATAGTGATAATTCATGACGAAAGCAAAGAGATGGGTACTCGATGCCGAGAAGGCATTATAGATTTCCTGCAGATTCACCGCCTCCAACTTCTGCCTGTTACCTTTGAGATAATCATCGGGGATAGGTTCTGCCAGAGAATCGAGCCGGCGGCCCTTCCTCTTTTTCAATTTTTCAGAAAGAATGCTGATGCATTGCAGAGCCTCATCGGATGTGCGAAGATTATCTATCGACAACTTGATGTAATACTTGGGTTGCGGTTCCATCCAAACGGCATTCCGGGTGGCAATAACCTGTCTTATATCCGTAGCCTCTTCCCAGCGGAACTGGTCTTTCAGATATTTCAGTTTTTTCACCTTTTCGAAGATGCGGTTCTGATAATCTATCATATTGAGGTACTGGATAATCTGGCGTTCTATCTCCAGCAGATTATGATAAGACTCGTTAAGCTGAAGGCGCACATCATTCACCACGATTTTCATCTGCACATCCATCGCCATGGAGAAGAAGACGGGCTGATCGGTATCTATCACCCGTTCGCTCTCGGTGATGAGCTGAGATATGTTCTTCAACTTCTCGCTCAGTCGCTGGAGTTTCGTTTTCTTGATTTCGTAATTAGGCTCATTCTTATAAGTATTATCCATATTACGCTTCAAATCCAACACATTTCGAATGGTGGCAAGGGCTATGGTCTTCAGGCATCGGCGCACCTCCTTGAGATACTTATATTTTCGGGTATCGTTATTTTCCTTGAGATAATAGTCGATATTCTCATTCAACACAGAGATGTAATCCCGCACAGAAGAAACATTGATTTCCTCGTTCACTTCCAGCACATCCTCGAAGAACTTCTGATACACGTCTTCCATCTCCAGACAGTCTCCCGTATCACGAATCACTCCATTTTCTATCAAATATCGGATACGCTCCTCCTTGTATTCAGTCATTTCCAAGGCATAGTCATAACGAAACTGAAGGGAATGTCGCTTGGCAAACATCTCCTTCAGCAAAACCTTTTCCCGGTCAAGAGTTTTAATCAATTCATCTATAGAATGGAAAGTACCCATTGGCTTGTCATTTAAATAGCTATTTTTATTTCGGTGCTAAATTACTTATTTTTTATAGAACAGCCAAATTTTCATAGCACTTTTTTGTCTGAATTACGATAATTTGATAAAAACATGCAATTGCAAAGAGGAGAGTTTTTACTTTTCTTAGCTTTATAAGCCAAAAAAGTATAAAACTGGGGCTATTTATATAGTACAATCAAATAAAATCACTATTTTTGCAAAGACAATAACCAATTGAAGAGGTGTGTCATCATGAGTCATAAATAATAATAAACTTATAAAAAGATTAAATTAAAATGGCAAACAAGACATTCAACATTTATTGTGACGAGAGTTGCCACCTAGAACATGACCACAAAACATATATGTTGCTAGGTAACATCAGTTGTGCGTATCCACAAGTAAAAAGACACTCCGAGCGCATAAAAGAACTCAAGAAAAAGCATCATTTTTATGCTGAAATTAAGTGGACCAATGTATCTCCTTCAAAACTTCCTTTTTATATAGAACTTATAGACTACTTCTTTGATACAGATTTAAAATTCCGTACAGTAGCCGTACGTAAGGAAAAGATTATGTGTAAAGAACACCAAATGACATTTGATGATTTTTACTACAAAATGTATTACCAGTTACTGAACCATAAGGTCGATTCGGAATACCATTATAATGTATATCTTGACATAAAAGACACATGGTCAAACACAAAAGTCACAAAATTGCAGGACATTCTAAACGTAAAGTATGGAGTATTCCAAAAAGTACAATGCATCCGTTCAGAAGAAAGTCTTCTGTTACAGCTAACAGATTTATTAATGGGTGCTATCTCGTACGAAATTAATGTTCAAGAAAAAAAAAGCAGTGCAAAAGAAAAGGTCATAGCACAAATTAAAAAACACTGCCCTGACTTATCACATACAAATTCATCGAATAAGTTGAACCTCTTTTTTATAAATTTGAAATAATGTACAATCTTTTAAAGCAATATAATGCCCTTCTCGAAGTAGATTCTATGAGTCCAGCGCAAAGAACAATCTCTTTGCGAGGCGTATTCAATAGAGATATACAAAATAATAAAAAATTCTCATTTCGAGAAAAGAAGATCTATCCAATTCCTAAGGAAGGAATGGACAAACTGGAAATGTTATTTTGGCATTTAACGACAAAGGTAGTTGATTATTCAACTAACCACAGAGAATATGACAAAGCAAGAAGTGTTCGTTTACATTGGATAAAGTATCATATAGAAGAGCATAAAAAAGATAATATGCTGATCTTCTCAACAAAAAACGGACGCGAAAAAAGGACGTACATATATGATAAGACAGAACAATACGTAATTGTACTTGAGCCCAAAGAGGCAAAAAGAATCGACTCTGAGGAAAAAGAACATCCCTATTATTATTACTATTTGCTTACAGCCTATAAGCTGGAAGGAAAGGATAAAAAACGTAATAAGATAGAAAAGCTATATGAACGTAGATTGCCTTCTGTCTTATAAAACAGCAAAGGACGCAAGGCATCTTGGCCTAACGTCCTTCGATTTCCTTCCTTCAAATGATGGATGAACTCTGCCGCAAAGTTACGAGTTTTTCCGTTACAAACAAAGATTAAATACCTTTATTTTCGTTAATGTTAACGAATTTAACTTATTATGTAAAATTAAAATGAACATCAAGGAGAATTATCAACAATATGTAAGCCGATATGCTTCTGAGGTAGCTGCCCTGAAGCGTAAGAATACGGGATTTATAACGGGCGAGCTGCTGGCTTTTGGCGGCATCCTCGCCTTCCTGATCTGCTATTTCGCATTGGATGGAGATACACAGAACTATCTGTTGGGGGCGGCGTTGTGCCTGATTGCCTATCTGGGAATCAGACGACTTGACGACAAGAACAAGGAAAAGATAGAGCATCTTTCGGCTTTGCTCAAGGTTTATCAGGACGAAATCAAGGCTTGGGAGGGCGATTTCTCGCCTTTCGAGACGGGCGATTCCTATCAGAATCCGCAGCATCCTTATTCCTTCGACCTCGATGTTTTCGGCAAGAGTTCGCTGTTCAACCGCATCTGCCGAACCATCACATCGGGCGGTTCGGAGGCACTCGCCAGGAATCTTACCCGGGAAACGCCTCTGAGCCTGGAGAATATCAAAAGAAGAAGGGATTTGCAGAAGGAATTGGCTGGAGAAGGCGAAAACTGGCGAATGGAATTTCTGGCACTTGGCGAAAAGAACAGAAGCCAAACTGCGGATGGCAAAATGGTGAATGGCAAGATGAAAAAGATTGATTCTGCTGCAGTGATGGATGCGATGCAGAAGGTTTCGAAGATGGAGGTGCCGGCATGGTTTGGGTCTCCGGTTTCGCTCGTTATCGGATGGCTGCTGATTATCGGAGTAATCGGTTCCGTGATTTTATCGATATGCAATATGGTTTCGGTGGATTTCGCCTTGTGGTGGGTGTTGGTTCAATACATGGTGGTGTTCTTCGTCTGCAAGCAGACACTTGACAAGATAGATAGTAATGGCGGCAAGCTTCGCCATCAGCTCATCGCCTATGCCCAGATACTTCAGCTTATCAACAGACGCAATTTCCATAGCGAATTAGGCAAGGAGATGCAGAATTCCCTGGCTGATGCCCTGCCTTCCTTTGCCCAACTGGAAAAGATATTGAAGGGGTATGACAGAAGAGGCAACTTCCTGGGTCTTTTCTTCACCGATGCCTTCATGCTGAGCGATTTCTTCCTGGTTCGCAGTTTCCTGAAATGGAAGAATACCTATATGATGAAGATGGAGGAATGGATGCATATCATCAGTGAGATGGATGCGATGGTTTCGATGGCGGATTTCAGATATAATCATCCGGAGGCGGAAGAGGCGGAATTTGTTTCAGGAAGTCCGGAAATCGTATTCGAGGGAAAGAATCTCTATCATCCTTTCCTGGGTGCCAAGGCGGTGAAGAACGATTTCACCATCAAGGACGACAACTATTATATCATCACCGGAGCCAACATGGCGGGAAAGAGTACCTTCCTGCGTTCGCTGGGCGTGAACTATATCCTGGCGATGGCGGGTATGCCGGTGTTTGCGGATCAGCTGAAGATTTCTCGTTTCAGATTGTTCTCGAGTATGAGAACCACCGATGATCTTACGCATGGCATTTCTTATTTCAATGCAGAATTGATCAGATTGGAGGAACTTCTGAAGTTCTGTAAGGAAAGTGCAGAGGGAATGTTCTGCAAGGAAAGTATAGCGGGCAATAAGGAATCACTCCGAACGCTGATTATTCTGGATGAGATTCTGAAAGGAACGAATTCATTGGATAAGCTGAATGGTTCGAGAAAGTTCCTAGAAGCCATCGCCAAGCAGCCGGTGAGCGGTATCATTGCTACCCACGACTTGGAACTTTCCAAGATGGAGAATGATGCATCAGGAAAATTCCACAACTATTGTTTCGAGATAGATTTGGGCACAGATGTCACCTATACTTATAAGATACAGAAGGGTGTGGCAAGAAACCAGAATGCTACTTTCTTACTGAATAAGATTCTGGAGAAATATTAGAATAAAAAGGGAAACTCCCGATAATTTGATTAGTTTCAAATTATCGGGAGTTTTCCTTTAAAAGAATACATTATAACTCAACGCTAGCAAGTTATAACTCAACGCTATCCAGGCGGAATTTCAGCAAGCCGGCTGGTACCTTTACCATTACCTCATCACCAGCCTTCTTACCCAGAAGGGCCTTGGCGATAGGCGACTTGATAGAGATTTTTCCACTATGCAAATCAGCCTCGTGAGGATTTACGATAACATAACTCATGCTGCACTTGTTGGCAAGATTGGTAATCTTAATCTTGCTCAGCAAGCCAACGGTATCGCTCTTCAATCGAGACTTGTCGATGACACGGGCATTCTCCAAGACCTTCTGCTTGAAGCTGATGCGGCTCAAAAGCTTGCCCTGCTCACGCTTGGCAGCATGATACTCGAAATTCTCGCTGAGGTCGCCCTTGTCGCGAGCCTCAGCTATCGCATCGCGAACGGCTGGCAACTCTACGTTAACCATGTGTTGAAGTTCGGCCACGAGCTCATCGTAGCCTTCTTGAGACATATATTCCATTTTTCCTATTTTCTTAATTATCTATTTATCTTATTGTTCTTAAGAATGATGATTTTTAATTTCGGGGTGCAAAGTTACTAGTAAAACATGAAATCACCAAACTTTTTTAGTGAAAAAGTTGAGAATCCTTTGTTTTTGCCAATGGCAAAGGCTTTTCAAATCATTATTTTTAGGTATTGCAGAGGTCAGAAAATACCATTAACTTTGCAGCCCAATTATAAAAGCATTAAAAGAAGAGATAATGAGAGATAAAAAGAACAAACATTTTACATGGAAGAAATACCACCGATGGTTCGGACTTATACTATCCGTCTTCATGCTGGTATTCTGCGTATCGGGCATCATCCTGAACCATCGCCAGCTCTTTGCCGATTGCGATGTAAGTAGGAGCATTTTGCCTCCGGCTTATCATATCCAGAACTTCAATAACGGCGTTATCAAGGGTTCTATCAAGGCATCTGATGATTCCGTTTTGGCCTATGGATACGGCGGCATCTGGCTTACGGATTCAAAAATGAAAAGCTGGAAAGATTTTAACAAGGGATTACCCAAGAACGTGGATGGCAGAAATATCCGAAACATGGTGCAGACGAAGGATGGAGAAATCTGGTGCGCTGCCATGATGGATGTTTATCGCTTCGACGGAAAGGAATGGAAAAGATTTCCATTACCCGACAATCATGAGCGAATCGCTGATATTACATTGACCAAAGATAGCACGAGCCTCATCGCCATGACCCGTTCTGCCGTGTATGAAATATCAGGCAAGAAGATGAAAACTGTTAATGATAAGATAGATGCTGCAAGCGAAAATCTGATGGCAACCCGAAAGATCATCGGGCAACCAGAGGGCTTTACCCCGATGGTTACCCTCTTCAAAACCGTTTGGCATCTGCATAGCGGTGCTTTCTTCGGATTAACTGGCAGATTGATAGTGGATGCCATCGCCATCGTACTCATCATCCTTTCGATTACGGGCATCATCCTCTTTATTCTGCCTTACCGTATTCGCCGGCAGAAGCGTTTGCAGGCAAGAGAAAGAATGGTGAAGCTTGGCAAACAGATGGTTTTCAATGCAAAATGGCACAACAAACTGGGATATGCCACCATCATCCTGACGCTCTGGATTTCCATTACCGGCATGTGCCTCCGCCCACCTTTGATGGTGCCGCTTGCCATGAACAAAACCACAGAAAAGGTGAAGGATGGAAATGTCTGGCACGATAAACTTCGCGCCATCCGTTGGGATGCAGCCGAGGAAAACTGGCTGGTTTCCACATCAGAAGGATTTCTGAGAGTGGATGAGCATTTCCAGCATAAACCTATCTTATTAAATAAGGAGAAGGCACCAAAGGTAAGTCCGATGGGAGTTACCGTTTTCGAGAGCGACAGCAAAGGTGGTTGGCTGGTTGGTTCTTTCAGCGGCATGTTCCGCTGGTATCCGGAGAAGAACCTGATAGTGGATTATTTCACGGGGAAACAGAATATAGAAAAGTCGATGATTCCGATTTCGAGCCATCTGGTTAGTGGCTATTCTCGGGATTTCTTTGATGGAAAAGAGGTGGTTTTCGATTATAGCAAAGGGGCGAGCTTAGGTGAAACAGCATCTACCCCAGAGTTGCTTTCAGCCATCCCCATGTCGCTTTGGAATGTGGCATTAGAACTCCATGTGGGTAGATGCTATTCTCCGCTTTTAGGTCCCCTTTCCGACCTCTTCGTATTCATCTCCGGTTTGCTGATTACGCTGGTTTTACTTTCCGGCTATATCATATTAAAAAGGAGAAAGAAGAAAGGGCAAAAGCATTTATAAATCATTGGTATATAAAGCTTTTGCCCTTACAGGGCGACATTCTTACTTATGCGTAACCCAGGGCGCTGCCCTGGGCTAGGAGCTTCTGCCCTTTCAGGGCGTGTAGAGTTTTAATAATACCTTTTATTCTCCCCAAACTTCCTCAGAAATCTCTCTAACCAAATCAATCTTTGCCCATTGCTCAGCATCGGTCAGTTTATTGCCGATCTCGCAAGAGGCAAAACCGCATTGAGGACTGAGACTTAAGCGATTGAGAGAAATATACTTGGCAGCTTCGTGGATTCTGGCGATGACCGTAGCCTTATCCTCCAACACTGGAGATTTAGAGGTTACCAAACCCAGAACCACCTTCTTGCCATCTGCCACATATTTCAATGGTTCGAAACCGCCCGAACGCTCATCGTCATACTCCAGATAGAAGGTATCTACATCTTCATGAGCGAAAAGATAAGGAGCTACGGCATCGTAGGCACCTTTGGTGGCATAGCAGGAATGATAATTGCCACGGCATACGTGGGTGTTGATGGTCAACCCCTCTGGTTTGCCCTCGATGGCAAGGTTGTTCACCTTCAGATATTGCAGGGCTTCCTGCTCTAGGGTGAACCCATTGCCCACCTTAGCCTTCCAGTAATCGCTATCCACAATCATTCCCCAGGTGCAATCATCCAGCTGGATGGTGCGGCAACCGGCTGCATAAATCTCCTGGAAAAAGGTGCGATAAGCCTGGGCAATATCCTCAATCAGCTGGGTGGTGTTAGGATAGAACTTGCGGGTGTTCTCGGCATTCTTGCCACGAAACAGTTCCGCAAGAAACTGTGCAGGAGCCGGAACCGTCTGCTTTGCCTCGAAGATATATTCGCCCTTGGCATCCAACTCCTCAAACTGCTTCACAAACAGGAAATCCTTGATAAAAGGATGATTCTCGCCAGTAATCTTGCCGGTCAGTTGGATAGAACCCTTGGTTGTCTCCTCGCCATGAAACTGGTAGCCATGCTCCAGTTCGATATGTTCCACACCATTGAATCCCCACATAAAGTCGAGATGCCAATAGCTGCGGCGGAACTCGCCATCGGTGATATAAGGCAGGCGATGCGCCTTCTGCTGCTTGATGACCTCAGTAATCAGGCGGTCTTCTATGCTGCGGAGGTCGGTGGCAGAAATCTTGCCATCAGCAAAGTTGGCTCTTGCCTCCTTCAACTCTGCAGGGCGCAAATAGCTGCCCACTGCCTCAAAATGTATATTTCTTACGTTACTCATTGTTTTATCTCCTATATTTTTAAATGATGAATGACTCTTAATTTGCCATTATCTGATGATGAACGGCTCTTTGCATCCGGAATTGCGAGTGCAAAGGTAAGAAGAAGAATTTTATCTGCCAAATATTCTTCGTAATTCAGAAAAATATGCTATCTTTGCAGCGTATTTAGAAAATCAGCAGAATATTATTCTGCAAAAATGAATAAAATTAGAAATAAAGGAACAATGGCTACAGAAGAAAATCTCGACGAAATCGATATCAAGATACTCAAGTTGTTGCAGCAGAACTCGCGACTCACAGTGAAGGAACTTGCCGCAAGAGTACACCTCTCCCCTTCTCCCACCTTCGAGCGACAGAAGCGATTGGAGCGTGAGGGATACATCCAGCGATATGGAGCGATAGTGGATCATCACAAGATGGGACACAACGTGATTGTGCTCTGCAATATCCGACTGAAGCAGCACACCCACGATTTGATTCAGCAATTCATGGATACCGTGCAAACCATCGACCAGATAACGGAGTGCTACAATACCACCGGTGATTACGATTTCCAAATTAAGGTGTATGCCCGCGACATGAAGGATTATCAGGATTTCATGCTCAACACCCTGGGAAACATCGACTGCATCGGAAGTCTGCACAGCATCATCGTGATTGGAGAAATCAAGGATTCGCATTATATTCCCGTAGCAAAATAAGGAGAAACGTTATGACAGCAAAAAGAATTTCAATAATATGCCTGTTTGTTTCCATGCTTTTCTGCCTTCCATCCAAGGCACAGAAACCAGGAGATATCGTCAGCGAACAAACCATCAGAAAACTGGGAGAGAAGCATTTCTTCTCCATTTCCCCTATTCCTGATGAAATTTTCCACCTGATGCAGGGGAAGACATACAAGAAGAACTGCACCGTAAAAAGAAGCGAACTGCGATACCTGCGATGCCTGCATGTGGATAAGGACGGCAGGAAGATAGTGGGAGAAATGGTGGTGAACAAGGCGATAGCGGCAGATGTGCTCGATATTCTCAAAAAGCTCTACGAGGCGAAATATCCGATAGAGCGAATGAGACTCATCGACTATTGGGATGCCAATGACGAAAGGGCGATGAGAGCCAACAACTCATCCAGCTTCAACTTCCGCTTCATCTCGCATACCCATACCGTTTCGAAGCACGGCAAGGGACTTGCCATCGATATCAACACGCTCTATAACCCCTATCACAAACGGCTGAAAAACGGCAAGGATGTGGTGGAACCAGCTACGGCACGCCCCTATCTCGACCGCAGCAAGCATCATGTTTACATGATTAAAAAAGGCGACCTCTGCTACCGCCTCTTCAAGGCAAAGGGATTCAGATGGGGAGGCGACTGGAAACACAGCAAGGATTACCAGCATTTTGAGAAATAGAAAAAGAAAAGCCTCGAAAGCAAGAGAAACTTCGAAAATACATAAAAAAAAAGGCTATGCTGTTATTGCATCTGGACGAGCAATAGGGCATAGCCTTTTATTATCCTAATCTATCTCAACCTTTTTTATATAACAAATAATCCAATCAGAAGATACAATCTGAAAATTTACAACGAATCAGGTGTACCAGATTGAATTATATTCTCTACGCTCATCTTCCTCATTATAGAGGTTCTCGTACTCAAGGCCCCTAGCCTCGAATTCTTCCAATGTCTGTTTCATAATAGTTCCTCCCATGCTTTTGATGTTAATAATCTGCCTTTACAACCGCAAAGATACAAAAAAAGCAGGCTCACCATGTCAATTATTCAGAAAAGTTTTGTAATTTTGCATCATCATTGCACAATAGGCTCAAAAAGTGCAAAACATTCTCTGTATCAGAGCATATTCAAACTTTTAAAAAAGAAGCAAAATGAAGAAACTATATAGATTAGATGCATGGCATAAATTGCTTGCATTACGGTTCAAATCATTGAAGTGGCGCCATGGGGTGCTGATAGCATTGCTCATCCTCGTTACCCTAACGAAGATGATTCCGCTTTGGGGATTCATCTACACCACCCGCATCTATCCCGTCATCGGCACCCTTCTCTCGCCCATCTCGGGAATCTTCCCCTTTGCCGTGGGCGATATCTTCATCGCCCTCAGCATCACCTGGGTTATCCTCTATCCCATTTACGAGATAGGATTGAGGAAGAAGAGGGTTTTCGGAAGAGTGGCGGAGTATCTGCTGTGGGTGTATGCCTGGTTCTACATCGCCTGGGGATTGAACTATTCGCAGCCAAATATCTATTATAGAATAGGTATGAAACCAGTGGAGGTATCGAAAGCCAAATTTAAGAAATTTGCCTATCAATACGCAGATAGCCTCAACGCTTTAAGCAATGCATCTCTAAGCAATGCATCTCTAAGCAATGCCAGGAAGAGCATTTCCCCTGATAGCATCGTGGATGATGCCTTGAAGAACCGGGTGCGGGATGCAGTTTTGAAGGAATATAATAAAATAGGATACCGGGAAGGCATCAACAGGCCTTTCAACCAGCATCCACATGCCAAGACGATGGTGTTCACACCCCTCAGTTCGATGGCAGGCGTAACCGGAAGCATGGGACCTTTCTTCTGCGAATTCACCCTTAACGGCGATATTCTCGCTCACGATTATCCAGCCACCTACGCCCACGAGTTTGCCCATTTTCTGGGCGTAGCCAACGAGGGCGAGGCAAATTTCTACAGTTACATCGTGTGCACGGCATCGGCAGACAAGCAGGTGAGGTTCAGCGGATATTACCACATCTTCTTCCATGTATTGAATAATGTATACGATATTCTCGGTGAAAAGGAGGGAGAAAGATTCCTGAAACATATCCGTCCAGAGATTATCCAGCGGGCACGAAACGACCGTTACTACTGGCTCAGCAAGCGATGCAAGGCTTTGGATGCTGCCCAGGATGTCATCTTCGAACTCTATCTCAGGGGCAACCATGTGGCGGAAGGCAGGAAGAGCTACTCAGGCGTTATCGGCTTGATATTGGCTTGGGAAGAGAAGACAAAGAAATAAGGAATTCCTTCACATAAAAAAAGAAAGCTTATGAAATGATAAAAGGCTGATATGATTGCATACCAGCCTTTTTTATTCGCATATATTTATATAGAAAGTAATACTTCTGATATCATTTTCTTTCGATGCCAGCTTAATTTTTCCATCGTTTTCTTCTTTTAATAGAATATAGAGGAGAAAAAAGGAGCAAATCCTGCCATTTCTCAAAGAAAAAGTATATATTTGCAATCGAATTGCGGATATCAAAAGATATATCGATATGAAGAAAGAAAAGAATTTTTCAGGCACTGATTTTTCAGAAAAGGATTTTTCGGAAAAGATAGAGACATCGGATAAGAAGGCATTGGAAAGCTTATCGGATGATGAGATTCTGCAGGGCTTCAAGGATGCCGATGCCAGAATAGTGAGGGAGTATTACTACGGATACTGCCGGGTGGCTTATTGCGTGTACGACAGGCGATACGACCTACAGAACAAGCCGGGCATGGATTTCTTCTCGCTGGCTCACGAATACTATCTCTATCTCAGCGAACACGACTTCAAGCCATTGGAGGACCGAAAGCCGAGCATGTCGCTCAAAACCTGGATGGTGAATGGCTTCCGCTTCCTGCTGCTGGATAAACTGAAGGAGGTAGTGAAGGAGCACCACTTCGAGAGTTTCGAGGCGCGACAGGAAAGCCGCAAGATGCAGTTTGACGTGACCGACAACCAGTTTGAGCACGATCTTTACCAGACGATAGAAGACATCGGCAATTTCTATTATGGCAGAGACAGCAAGAACAGCATCATCCTGAAGATGCTCTATATAGAGGGATTCCGGGGCAAGGACGTAGCTGCGCAGTTGGGCATATCCCATTCAGCCGTTACCCAGCGTTGCCAGAAGATGATGCACGATGTGGTGATTCCTTATTTCAAGAGATACTTCGATGCATCGGAATACGGAAGCTATCTGTCGTTCGGCGATAAAGACGCATCAGTATCTAGTGCTCCGAAGATGTCGATGCCGAGCATGATGTCCGAATGCATGTGCTGCGTAGAAGCGGCTGATAATGGCAATAACATATTTAATAATAAGAATAATATGGAAGATAAGAAGAAGGGAAGAATCACTCCTCGCTGGATTGATTCATTGAAGGAGAACGAGATTTTTGTGTTTGGCAGCAATCTGGCTGGCATGCATGGTGGTGGAGCTGCCCGCATAGCCCGCCTGCATTTCGGTGCCGTCATGGGCAAGGGTGTTGGCTTGCAGGGCCAGAGTTACGCCATCCCTACAATGCAGGGCGGCGTGGAAACCATCCGTCCATACGTGGATGAATTTATTATCTTTGCCCATCAGCATCCCGAGCTACATTTCCTGGTAACCCCAATAGGTTGCGGCATCGCCGGTTTCGAAGCCGAAGACATCGCCCCTTTGTTCGAGAGCGCAAAGGAGATGAAGAACATCAGCTTGCCGGAGAGTTTCTGGGAGGTGATAGAGTAAAGGTTTAGGAAAATTATCAAATAAAGTTAGGAAAATTATCAAATTAATGTTAGGAGCAATAATAGGAGATATTGCTGGCTCAAAATATGAGTTCAACAATACGTTTGATTATGATTTCGAGATGTTCGGCGAAGGATGCGACTTCACCGATGATACCATCTGTACGGTGGCGGTAGCCGATGCGATACAGAACGAGCGAAGCTATCAGGAAAGCCTGCTGGATTGGTGCCGCCGCTATCCTTCTCCAAAAGGAGCGTATGGCGGAAGATTCGCGGGGTGGATTCGTTCTCTTGATCCACAGCCATATAATAGTTTTGGCAATGGTTCGGCAATGCGAGTATCACCGGTGGCTTGGCTATTCGATGACCTGTCGCAGGTTTTGGAAGAGGCAGAGAAAACGGCTCTTCCTACTCATAACCATCCCGAAGGAATCAAGGGAGCCAGAGCCGTGGCTCATGCCATCTGGCATTTCAGAAAAAGCAAGGAAAGCCATCAGCCAGATGATGAGGCTAAGAAAGCCTTCAAGGATATCGCCCGCAGCTATTACAAGGATTTCGACACACGAGTTTATCCGAAGGGTAAATTTGATGAAACCTGTATGGATGCCGTGCCATTATCTTTCCATATTCTTTCAAAAGCCTCATCCTTCGAGGATGCCATCCGTCTAGCCATATCTCATGGCGGCGATAGCGATACCATCGGAGCTATCGTTGGCTCCATCGCCGAAGCACGATTTGGTATTCCACAAGATATGAAAGAGAAGGCAATCTCTTATCTGCCGGATGATATGAAAGATGTTATTGGTAACTGAACTTTCGCAAATGGCATCCTATCGTCCCCAAAGGGGGCGAACAGTAGCAAGACTGAATGTGGTTCGCCCCCTTTGGGGACGATTTCTCCCTCCTGTTGGCTATCCGCAGGTTCCATGACCTTCGGTCATTCCACCAGCGGTTATTGAAAGTTGGCCCCCTTCGGGGACCGGAGGTTACTTAAAAACCAAAATATATTTTCCCTTAAGGCTAATTATATTTTCCCTTAAGGCTAAATATTTTTAGGCTTAAGGGAAAATAATCCCTGCCTACTTTTCACGGATATTCCTTTCTAAATCCAAGGCTTCGCAGGAATTGACAGAGGACGTAATCTAGCTTTTCTACTTCACACTACACGATTTCATTATAACAAATTGTTTTACTGCAACTTACGAGAGTGCAATATGCAATCAGACTCTACACGAACACTATACCACATTACACTCGGGGCCGCTTAGTGAGAAGAAAAAACGAAAACTCGGCTGTTTCATTGCCGTAACCAGGCACAAATCGTTAGGACGCCTTTTTGAGAAAGATTCGATTGATAAAAGCCGATAGATTCACATATACAAAGAAATGTAACATGCAAAATAATGCCCCAAAAATTTGGTGTTATCAAAGAAAAAACGTATTTTTGCGGCAATTAAAACAAGTAAATATGACGAATCATGATTTTTGGATGTCCATCAGCGACATAATCAATGAAGGATTTACATCTGAAGGTCTAGCAAAATTAGATGATTATGCAGAACAATTCAGTACTGAAAAGATCTTATATAAACGATTTTCACCGTCAGAACAGTATGGGTGCTGTGAAGGAGGTAGAATCCATGTTATTGCATCCTTACTCGCGGGAGCAGAAGTTGGCACAGATCAACTCTCTGCGCCAGAACAACAGAATCAAAAAGTAAGCTGAAAAGCAGTATGAAAAACACGCAACATACTGCTTTTCTCTATCCTTAGTTTATTTTAATATTTATCTTTTCGTAAATGTAAGTTCGGTATCTCCCTCATCCATAAGGTAAACAGTACAAATCATCGTATTATCTTTGATAGAAGTAATCTTAAAGCGCTTGCAAGTTTTCCAATCTGTTTCATCCCCAGAATAATAGTAATCCTTAATAATCAAAATGTTGGCATTCAATTCATATTTAGTAATTCCTGAATACGATTTCCAAGTCCCTGCATCATAATCATACCAAATGCAACCACCATTAGCATTGAGAGAAAATCTAAATTTATCATCACTTTCAGGACTTTTATCTACAATGATATGGCTTTCATCCTCATCATCAGCCCAATACCACCCCTTAATATGCGTAAGTTCCCATGTACCAACGATGTTGGTCTTAATATCACCAGAAGCCGAAGTGTCGTCATCATCCGAAGATGAACAAGCGGTGAAAGACACCATTGAAAACAAGGCGAAAAGAATCGCCATTAAAGAAAAATGTAACTTTTTCATAAGTTGTGCCCGTTATGCCGATAGCTAAGCTTTTAATGTTATTAAATTAGTGAATCCGATAGATTATAATTGCGAAGCCATCGTTCTCTACATCACCTACGGATACAAAACACGTGGACGAAACTTGTCCACATTGCAGCCGTAGGAAAAGCTGAGGAAAACGACAAGTAACGCCCACGCTATAGCGGACGCTTACTATCTGTCGGTATTCCTGCTTTTTATTGAAGTTTCCTACGTTCCAATGTGCATGACCGAATAGCAAACGCTAATTTAACCATCAAAAAACAGAAGTCAAACTCTTGCGAGAAATCATTCTGATTGCAAAAGTACAAAAACTTTCTGAATAATCAGCATTTACCATTCATTTTTTTCGTCAACTTCTTCTTTTTTATCTTATTTCTCCTCAAAATAACTGCCCGCTTCCATCTTGCAATCCATCGCACGGCACTTGTTGTAGCGCTCTCTGGCTCTGTTTTCTCTGGCAAACATCGCCTTGGTACCAGCCTCATCTTCCGAAAACTGAAGGTGGTTGTCGATGCCCATACCATGAGCAATGTTCTCCACATCAAGATCATCGGTGCCGATGAAGGTAAAGGTCCAGTTCTGCTTCTTCAACTTCTCAATGAGGTTCTTGATCATCTTCAAATCATACTCCTCGCTGCAATTCTCCTCACCATCCGTAATGATGGTTACCAATACGCTGTCATCCTCGGTGGTCAGGGCGTTGACCTTGGCTATACCCATGCCTATGGCATCATAAAGAGGGGTACCGCCACATGGGTTGTAATCCCTTGAGGTCAAAGGGGTGGCATGGCGGGCAGACACATTATCGTAGAACAGCTTCTTGTGGGTGCTGTCGAAGGTGATGAGCGTTACACGCTGCTCCATGTCGCTATGCGTCTTCTGCATTTTCTGAATCGTGGTCAGGGTCTCGTTGATGCCCACCAGTGCCTGGCGCTCGATAATGCTCATGCTGCCACTCTCATCCACTACTAAAAGATTGAATACTCGTTTCATAACTTGTTTCTCCTATTTATTTTAATTGTTCAACATAATTTTATAAGCAAGAAGAACTATTCCCTGCTTCTATTTATCCCTTTAAAGAAAGAATAGAGGGAAAAATTAAGAAAAGGTACATAAAAAATTTGCTTGTATCGTTATTTTTTGTAATTTTGCAGAAAATAAGGAACAAGCGTATGAATAATATGAAATATCCGATAGGCATACAGAGCTTTGAGAAAATCATCACAGAAGGATATCTTTATATAGATAAGACTCAGATGATTTATGATATGGTAGAAAATGGCAAGATTTACTTTCTGAGTCGTCCCAGACGATTTGGGAAGTCACTTCTCGTATCTACACTGGAATGCTATTTTCAAGGCAGAAAAGAACTGTTCAAGGGCCTAGCCATTGATAATCTGGAAACCGACTGGAAGCAATATGCGGTATTCCACCTTGACTTCAACGGCAAGGATTTCACACAAGCAGGTCAGCTGGAGAAGACGCTGATTGATTTCGTTGAATCGCAGGAAGCCATCTACGGCAAGGCCCCCTTTGCTTCCACCCTCGGCGACAGATTCATTGGCGTACTGAGAAATGCCCACGAAAAAACAGGACTTCGCGCCGTTGTCCTTATTGATGAATACGACAAGCCTCTGCTAGACGTATTGGATTCTACACTGAAGACAACCGATGCAGATGGCAACGAGCGGCTGTTGGAAGATAGGCATCGGGAAATTCTTAAAGGCTTCTACAGTGTATTCAAGGCTGCCGATAAAGACCTGCAATTCGTTCTGCTTACGGGAGTTACCAAGTTTTCGCAAGTAAGCGTATTCAGCGGTTTCAACCAACCCGAAGATATCAGCCTTTCTGCCCACTTCGATACGCTTCTCGGCATCACTGAAGACGAGTTGCGCTCTACCTTTTCACAACAAATCGCAGAAATGGCTGAGGAATATGATGTTTCAAAGGAAGAAATACTGATAAAACTGAAACGCCAGTTTGACGGTTACCATTTCAGTCGCAGGATGCGAGGCGTATATAATCCTTTCAGCATCTTGCGTGCCTTCAAGGAAATGCTCATCGACGACTATTGGTTCCAAACGGGTTCACCCACCTATCTGGTTCGCCTGCTAGCTCATAGCGATGAAAACATCAACGAACTGGTGGGGAAATATTATCCCACCAAGGATTTCGACGACTATAAGGCAACCATAGAACGCCCTTTGCCGATGATATATCAAAGCGGATATCTGACCATCAAGGGATGGTCAAGGAATACCAATTCCTATCTGTTGGATTTTCCGAACGATGAAGTTAGAAGGGGATTCATCAGTTTGCTGGCAGCAGATTATCTGAAGCCAAAAGTTTCACCAGATTCCTGGGTTCTACAGGTAATCGAAGCATTGGGAAAGGGAGAATGCAAAAAGCTGCATCAGCTGATGGTTTCTTTCTTTGCCAGCATCCCTTATTCCCAGCGAAGAAAAGATGATGAACGTGAGAAGGAACGTTATTTTCAATATACATTCTATCTGGTATTGAGGATGATCAGCTCCTATACCATCTTCATCGAAAAAGAGCAGAGCGAAGGAAGAGTAGATTGCATCATAGAAACCCCTCTGTACATTTATATATTTGAGTTTAAGAGGGATGGAAACGCAAGAGAAGCGCTCCAGCAAATCGAAGATATGGGATACGCCCGGGAATATTTATCAGATAAGAGAAAGATATTCAAGATAGGATGCAGTTTCTCATCAAAAACAGGAACAATAGATGATTGGGGAGAGCGTTGAATCTCTCCCCCCGATAGCATTTTATACATATATTATATAAGGAGATGAAAGAAATATTGATAGTAAGCATCGGCAGCTTCTTTGGTGGCGGCATGAGATATTGGATTTCAAAGATGGTGCAATCCTGCACGGTGATAGCCTTTCCGTTCGGAACCATGGCGGTGAATGTGGCGGGATGCCTCATCATCGGGTTTCTCTCGGGATTGAACTGGAGGGAAGGGGGATGGATGTCGCCATCTGCCAAACTGCTGCTCACCACGGGGTTCTGCGGAGGATTCACCACCTTCTCTACCTTCATGAACGAGGGGGCGGGATTGATGAAGGAGGAAAATTACCTCTATATGATGCTCTATCTCTTCGGAAGTTTGGCACTGGGACTTATCGCCGTACTCGCCGGACATTATCTGGCGAAGATTATCGCATAAAATACAAAAGATTATCGCATAAAATACAGAAGATAGGATTCCATCAGATGAAGAAATGATGAAAATTCTATCTTTTTTATTATTTTATATTTTCAAAATGCCTTAATTACGAAATTTATTCGTAAATTTGCAGAAAATAATCTGCACTCGACAATTTGAAAGCATGCTTTCATTGTACTCGTTTGCTTAATTTTTGCACCAATGAATACATTAGATACAAACAATATAAAATGGAGCGAGAATGTTATCATCGCTGATGCCGACTATATCGACCGAGTGGCTTTCGACCTGACTGTCAACTTCGAGCGAATGATCAACCGACGCATCCAGCCAGCTGACATGGCACAATGGGCAGTGTGCATCGCCCTCGACGGAGGACTCAGAGAGGGGGAGCACGAAACGCAAGTGGTGCTTATCCACGATAAGAAATCCATTGCAATGAAGAACTTCCGCCCTTCTAACTATGAAACGGACCTCAACGCCAAGGCTTTCAAGGAAGCAGGTCTCGGAGAATTCATCTTCTCGTCTTATCCTACAGAGGAGAAGATGGTGGGAAAGGACGAATTCCTCGTAGAAGTGGCACGCACCGTATGCAACGCCAAGGAGGTGAAAAGGGTGATGGTGATTCCGAACTCGGAAGATGGAGACGCCTACGACCAGCTGAGAGATATGCTTCGCAAGGTAGATGACGATGACAAGCGCATCACCCTCTTCGCCATGCAACCCATGCCGGGAGGAAACTTCCGTCAGGAGATTCTGGGTTACTCGCTGATGAACGCCCTCGGAATCTCGGCAAAGGAGATAAAATAAACATTAAAATAATAAACATAATAATAAAAAATAAGATTATAAATGAGTAGAGTACTTATGATTGGCGCTGGTGGCGTGGCTACCGTGGCTGCCTTCAAGATCGTCCAGAACCAGGACGTTTTCACCAAGTTTATGATTGCTAGCCGTCGCAAGGAAAAGTGCGATAAGCTGGTTAAGGATATCCATGCCAAAGGCTATAAGATGGATATTCAGACAGCTGAGGTGGATGCCGACGACGTTGAGCAGTTGAAGGCTCTCTTCAATAGCTATAAGCCTGAGCTTGTCATCAACCTCGCTTTGCCTTACCAGGACCTCACCATCATGGATGCCTGTCTGGCTTGCGGATGCAACTATATGGATACCGCTAACTATGAGCCTAAGGACGAGGCTCACTTCGAGTACTCTTGGCAGTGGGCTTACAAGGATAAGTTCGAACAGGCAGGTCTGTGCGCTATCCTCGGTTGCGGTTTCGACCCAGGTGTATCCGGCATCTTCACCGCATACGCTGCCAAGCATCACTTCGATGAGATCGAGGTGCTCGATATCGTGGATTGCAACGCCGGAAACCATCACAAGGCTTTCGCTACCAACTTCAACCCTGAAATCAATATCCGCGAGATTACCCAGAAGGGACTCTGGTATAAGGATGGCGAATGGATTGAAACCGACCCTCTCTCTATCCACAAGCCACTCACCTACCCTAACATCGGCCCTCGCGAGAGCTATCTGATGCACCACGAGGAGTTGGAGAGCCTGGTGAAGAACTACCCTACCATCAAGGAGGCACGCTTCTGGATGACCTTCGGTCAGCAGTATCTCACCTACCTCGACTGCATCCAGAATCTCGGCATGAGCCGCATCGACGAAATCGAGTACGAGGCTCCATTGGCAGATGGTTCCGGCAAGACAGCCAAGGTGAAGATTGTTCCTCTGCAGTTCCTCAAGGCCGTATTGCCTAACCCACAGGACCTCGGCGAGAACTATGATGGCGAAACATCCATCGGTTGCCGCATCCGTGGTAAGAAGGATGGCAAGGAGCGCACCTACTACGTATATAACAACTGCAAGCACCAGGAGGCTTACAACGAGACAGGCATGCAGGGCGTCAGCTACACCACTGGTGTGCCAGCCATGATTGGTGCCATGATGTTCCTCAAGGGCATCTGGAAGAAGCCAGGCGTTTGGAACGTAGAAGAGTTTGATCCAGACCCATTCATGGAGCAGCTCAACAAGCAGGGATTGCCATGGCACGAGGTGTTTGATGGTGACTTGGAAATTGATTAATTTTAAACTTTTAATTCATTTAAAATATGCAGGAAGGAAATTTGAATCCTAACGAGGGTAAGCTGAAGGCACTTCAGGCAGCCATGGCGAAGATTGAGAAAGACTTCGGCAAGGGATCCATCATGAAGCTCGGTGATGAACACATCGAGAACATCGAAGTGATTCCTACAGGCAGTATCGCCCTCGACAATGCACTCGGCGTAGGCGGCTATCCTAAGGGACGCATCATCGAGATTTATGGTCCTGAGTCTTCCGGTAAGACCACTCTGGCCATCCATGCCATTGCTGAGGCGCAGAAGGCGGGCGGTATCGCTGCCTTTATCGATGCCGAGCATGCATTCGACCGCTTCTATGCTGCCAAACTGGGCGTAGATGTGGATAACTTGTGGATTTCGCAGCCAGACAACGGCGAGCAGGCTTTGCAGATTGCTGACCAGCTGATCAGTTCTGCAGCCGTAGATATCGTGGTAATCGACTCTGTGGCTGCCCTTACTCCTAAGAAGGAGATTGAGGGCGACATGGGTGATAACGTGGTAGGTCTTCAGGCACGACTGATGAGCCAGGCTTTGCGCAAGCTCACCTCTACCATCAGCAAGACCAACACCACCTGTATCTTCATCAACCAGTTGCGCGAGAAGATTGGTGTGATGTTCGGCAATCCAGAGACCACTACCGGTGGTAACGCCCTGAAGTTCTACGCATCCGTGCGCCTGGATATCCGCAAGGCCACGGCCATCAAGGATGGCGAAGAGGTGGTTGGTAACCTGGTGCGCGTAAAGGTGGTGAAGAACAAGGTGGCTCCTCCATTCCGCAAGGCGGAATTCGACATCATGTTTGGCGAGGGTATCAGCCGTGCCGGCGAGGTATTCGGCTTGGCAGTAGCCAACGGCATCATCGACAAGAGCGGAAGCTGGTATAGCTATGCCGGCTCTAAGTTGGGGCAGGGTGCCGATGCCTGCAAGGCATTGCTCAAGGATAACCCAGAGCTTCTCGATGAACTGGAGACTAAGGTTCGCGAGGCACTCGCAGCCAAGGATCAGAAGTAGATTCAGATTCTAAAGTAGAATCAGATAAGGATTACACCTTATTATATATAAAGGAATCAAGATACGAGGGAATGCGACATTTTATCGCCCTTCTGTCTTGATTCCTTTTGTTTTGTCAGTACTTATCTGCCACCTTGTCAGCTATGCCAATTTCAAAATCCCTTGGCACATGCTTTGTTATATTGGAAAGCGTGAACGCTGAGTTCAGGAAGTTCCCGAGAGATGCATATCTTCGGTAGACTTTCCCAGAAGCCAGCGATTCATGAGATAAATAACAATATTAATAACGAAAAAATAAAAAAAAGATATAATCATGGGAAAAGTAATTGGAATTGACTTGGGTACCACAAACAGTTGTGTTGCCGTTTTCGAAGGTAGCGAACCAGTTGTAATCGCTAACAGTGAAGGTAAGCGTACTACTCCATCAGTAGTAGGTTTCGTTAAGGATGGTGACCGCAAGGTGGGTGATCCTGCTAAGCGTCAGGCCATCACAAACCCTAAGAACACTGTATATTCTATCAAGCGTTTCATGGGTGAGACATATGCTCAGAGCCAGAAGGAAGCTGAGGCAATGCCTTACACAGTGGTAAACGAGGGTGGTTATCCACGTGTTGAAATCGAGGGTCGCAAATATACTCCACAGGAGATTTCTGCAATGGTTCTCCAGAAGATGAAGAAGACTGCAGAGGATTATCTCGGACAGGAGGTTACAGATGCAGTCATCACAGTTCCTGCTTACTTCTCTGACTCACAGCGTCAGGCTACTAAGGAGGCAGGTCAGATTGCAGGTTTGAACGTTCAGCGTATCGTAAATGAGCCTACAGCCGCAGCTTTGGCTTACGGTGTTGACAAGGCTAACAAGGATATGAAGATTGCCGTATTCGACCTAGGTGGTGGTACATTCGATATCTCTATCCTTGAGTTCGGTGGCGGCGTATTCGAGGTACTTTCTACCAATGGTGATACTCACCTGGGTGGTGATGACTTCGACCAGGTAATCATCAACTGGTTGGCTGATGGCTTCAAGGCTGAGGAAGGCGTAGATCTCCGCAAGGACCCTATGGCTATGCAGCGTTTGAAGGAGGCAGCTGAGAAAGCTAAGATTGAGTTGTCTAGCTCTACATCTACAGAAATCAACTTGCCATACATCACAGCCGTTGACGGTATGCCAAAGCACTTGGTTAAGACTTTGACTCGTGCACAGTTCGAGCAGTTGGCTCACAACCTGATTCAGGCTTGTCTTGTACCTTGCCAGAATGCCGTTCGTGACGCTAAGCTCTCTACATCAGATATCGACGAGGTTATCCTGGTTGGTGGTTCAAGCCGTATCCCAGCCGTTCAGACACTCGTTAAGAACTACTTCGGCAAGGAGCCTTCTAAGGGCGTTAACCCAGATGAGGTAGTAGCAGTAGGTGCAGCTATCCAGGGTGCCATTCTGAACAAGGAAGAGGGTGTTGGCGACATCGTATTGCTCGACGTTACTCCATTGACTCTTGGTATCGAGACCATGGGTGGTGTAATGACTAAGCTCATCGATGCTAACTCAACCATCCCTTGCAAGAAGAGCGAGGTATTCTCTACAGCAGCTGATAACCAGACAGAGGTTACCATCCACGTATTGCAGGGTGAGCGCCCAATGGCAGCTCAGAACAAGAGCATCGGTCAGTTCAACCTGACAGGTATCGCTCCAGCCCGTCGTGGTGTTCCTCAGATTGAGGTTACCTTCGATATCGATGCCAACGGTATCTTGAACGTATCAGCTAAGGATAAGGCTACCGGCAAGGAGCAGAGCATCCGCATCGAGGCTTCATCTGGCTTGAGCGAGGACGAGATCAACCGCATGAAGGCTGAGGCAGAGCAGAACGCTGCTGCTGATAAGGCTGAGCGCGAGAAGATTGACAAGATGAACCAGGCAGACAGCATGATCTTCTCCACCGAGAACTTCTTGAAGGATAACGGTGATAAGATTCCTGCAGACAAGAAGCCAGGCATCGAACAGGCTTTGCAGCAGTTGAAGGATGCTCACAAGGCAGGTGATGTTGCAGCCATCGATTCAGCTATCAACAACTTGAACACCGTCATGCAGGCTGCTTCTCAGCAGATGTACCAGGGTGGTCAGCAGGCAGGTCCTCAGGGTGCACAGGGCGGTCAGCAGGCACAGCAGGGTGCTAACGATGGCGCTCAGGACGTTCAGGACGCAGATTTCGAGGAGGTTAAGTAATCCTCTCGTCATAGAGAATATTAGATTAGCATAAAGATAAAAGGCGTGTAAGACTCTGAAAATGAGTTTTTCACGCCTTTTTTCGTGTCTTTATGATTTTTTATAAATTCTGTTATTGCCAATTTGCTAAAAAATATGTATATTTGCAGGTTATGTGAGGGCGGAAGCTTTACAAAAGAAAAGATATAATAAATAAAAGAAGAAAGGAAACGGGATATGGCAAAAAAAAGACCACAGGTGGCACTGGTATACGATTTCGACGGAACGCTGTCGCCAGGCAACATGCAGGAGTTCGGATTCATCCAGGCAACCGGAAAGACCAAGGAGGAATTCTGGGATAGAAACAGAAAACTGGCAGAGGGTAAGGATGCCAACGGCATCTTGACCTATATGTTTCTGATGCTCGAAGAAGCCAAGAAGAACAACATCTCGCTCACCCGCGAATCCTTTCAGAGCTTCGGCAAGAACGTGGAGCTCTTCCGTGGCGTGAAGCAATGGTTCTCGTTCATCAACGAATATGGTGCAAGCATCGGCCTCGACATCAGGCACTACATCAATTCTTCGGGATTGAAGGAGATGATAGAGGGAACCCCCATCGCTCAGGAATTCGAGAACATCTATGCCTGCTCGTTTCTCTATGACGATGACGGCATCGCCTACTGGCCAGCCGTGGCCGTGGATTACACCACCAAGACGCAGTTTCTCTTCAAGATCAACAAGGGCATCAGGCAGGTGAGCGACAACCGGAGGGTGAACCAGTTTATCCCCGACAGCAAGCGCCCTATCCCCTTTCCTAGAATGATTTACTTCGGAGATGGAGAAACCGACGTGCCTTGCATGAAGATGGTGAAGGAGCATGGCGGTCATGCCATCGCCGTATATAACACGCCCGAGAAGGAGGCGATGGCGTGCCAGCTGGTTAGGGAAGGCCGTGCCAACTTTATGTGTACAGCTAATTACAGCAGGGGCGGCGTGATGAACATCATCGTGAAGCGAATACTGGATAAAATCAAGGCGGATTTCGAATTCGACAGATTGATAGAGCTGAACCAGAAAAAGGCGTGGAAGTGATTTTAAACTGAAATAATAATATCAAATCATATTAATGGGAAGAAACAAATACTCAGCAGGAGAAATTAAGGAAATCGGAAAGTTGCTGCGCCTCAAGAACGCAGGCAACCGTTTGCAACAGAAATTGATACGCCACGACCTTCGCGTGGATTATGAATTCAACATCTCTGACTTCAATGAGCCGGGCAAGGCTTTCGGCGAGGAGGAACTGCAGGATGCCATCAAGCGTGGTGCCATCCAGATTCTCGACGATGCTACCATCGAGGCCATGAAGGCTAAGCGTGCAAGAGATAAGGCACGCGATGAGGCAGAGAAGCAGAAGGATGCCATCGCCAGCGGTGAGCAAACCGACTGGCAGGAGGCTATGAAGGAATGGAATGAATTTTATGAAAAGTAAAAAGGTAAAAAATATACTGATTATAAATTATTATGGCTAAAGTATTGATTAAGACTTCAGAGGGCGACATCAAAGTGCGCCTCTACGACGAGACTCCTCAGCATCGTGACAACTTCCTGAAGTTGGCAAAGGAGGGATATTTCGATGGCACACTCTTCCATCGTGTCATCAAGGATTTCATGATTCAGGGCGGCGACCCGGATAGCAAGGGTGCTCCTAAGGGCAAGATGCTGGGCACGGGCGGACCTGACTACACCATCCCTGCCGAGTTCGTTTATCCACAGCTCTTCCACAAGCGCGGTGCCCTGAGCGCTGCCCGCTTGGGAGATGAAGTGAACCCTGAGCGTGAGAGCAGCGGAAGCCAGTTCTATATCGTCTGGGGTAAGACCTACAAGCAGAACGAGCTGAAGCAGATGGAGAAGCAGATGGGCATGCAGATGGAGCAGAACATCTTCAACCAGCTTGCCAAGGAGCATCATGATGAGATTATGAACTTCCGCCGTAACCGCGACCGCGAGGGCTTGATGAAACTGCAGGATGAACTGGTGGATGAAACCAAGAAACTATGCAAGGAGCAGGGCTACCCTAAGTTTACCGAGGAGCAGCAGAAGGCTTATACCGAGGTGGGCGGCACCCCATTCCTCGACAACCAGTATACCGTGTTTGGCGAGGTGGAGGAAGGCCTTGATGTGGTAGAGAAGATTCAGAACTGCGAAACCATGCGTGGAGATAGACCTAAGGAGGATATAAGCATGCAGGTTTCTATTATAGAAGAATAAAAGGTATTTCTCGCAGGTTTCTATGAAATCTGCGAGAAATCTTTATTAAGTATCAGCAACTATTCATTCGTATTTATAAAATAAAGAATTTAAAATAAACAAATCAAAATGAAAAAGATTCATGGAAAAATGATGAAGGGCATCACGGTCAGAAGCCTGATGATGCTCCTGGCATTGGCAGGTTCTAACTACTGCCATGCTCAACAAGCCACCATCGTGGTGAACAACCCTACTTCCAACCCCCGCACGGAGCTTATCTCTCTGAGCATGAACGAGGTGAAGGCAAAACTGGGCAAGGCAGCTCCTAAAAAGGGCGAGGCCTACATCGTGAAGAATAAGCGCGGACAGCAGATCGGTTCGCAGATTACCCACGATGGCAATCTGCTCATCGATGCCAGCGTGCGCCCTCACGGTTCAGCCACCTACTACGTAACCATCGGCAAACCTTACCAGCAGAAGGTATGGGCTACCGGTGCTCTCTATAAGATAAGAAAGGATGATATCGCCTGGGAAAACGACAGATGCGCCTATCGTGTATATGGTCCTGCCCTGCAGCGCACCGGCGAACGCTCCTTCGGCACCGATGTATGGGTGAAGAATACCCCCGACACCGTGGTTTACGAGCGATACGTAAAGGATATGAACGGAAATATCAAGGGTGATAAGATTGATGCCAAGGTAAGAGCTCTGCAGAAGCAGGAGAAGGCTGAGAAGAACAAAGCAAAGGCTGCAGCCCTTGCCAAGCAAATCAAGTCTCTTCAGGCAGAATCAAAAGAGGTGGATATCCTCACTTCCTTCCATCTTGACCATGGCAACGGCCTCGACCCTTATCGCGTGGGTGCTACCCTGGGATTGGGTGCACCAAGCCTCATGGTAGGCAAGAACCAGGTATTGCCTTACTGCTATAAGGATTACAGGATTCTGGATAACGGTCCGCTCCGCTTTACCGTGGAATTGACTTACAATCCATCTACCGTGGGCGATATGAAGAACGTGGTGGAGCATCGCATCATCTCGCTCGACAAGGACAGCAACTTCAACAAGATGACCGTATGGTATGACGGCTTGACCACTCCTACCGATTTCGCCACCGGTTTCCCTATCCATGAGGAAGATACCGAGAGCAAGACCTTTGCCAAGGATTACGTAAGCTATGCCGACCCTACCGACAACATCGAGGTGAACAACTCGCAGGTTTTCGTGGGTGTACTCTTCCCTGAGGGCATCGACAACACTTACTACCAGCTCTTCGACAAGAAGCACGATGGTGCCACCGGTCATGCGCTCGGCTTGAAGCGCGGCTTAAAGAATGGAGAAAAGTACAGCTATTACTTCGGTGCAGCATGGAGCAAATATGATGTGAAGAGCTACGCCGAATGGCAGATTCGCATCAAGGAATACCTGGATGCGCTGAAAACTCCACTCGGGGTTGAAGTAAAATAGGAAGAGAAGATTATATCTGAAATATCGCCACCTTGATGACACCATCCTTTCGGTTCTCGAAAACATCGTATGCCTGCTCTATTTTTGAAAGCGGGAAACGATGAGTAATCAGAGGGGTGGTATCTATCTTTCCCTGAGCTATTAAGCTCAGAATTTCCTCGCAGTCACATCCATCAACACCTCCCGTCTTAAAAATAAGGTTCTTGCCATACATATCAGGAAGTGGAAGAATCTGCGGCTTGTCATACATGGCGACAATGGTGACGATGGCATTAGGACGGGCACACTTCCAGGCAAGCTGGAATGTATTCTGCCCACCTGCAACTTCCATCACCACATCGGCTCCTCCATGCCGGCTATGACGCAGGACAAAAGCTTCACAATCATCAGGTTCTACAACCATCACTTGCGGATAATGCTCCAGAATGAATTCCCTTCTGGCCTGTGACTTCTCGCAAACAATGATGGTACGTGGTTTCTTGAGCAGGGTACAGAGCAAACAACAGATACCCGTTGGTCCGGCACCAATGATCAGAACTGTATCCTCTTCGGTAATTTCAGAGATTCTCGTCGCCCAGAATCCAGTGGCAAGAATGTCACCTACGAAGAGAGCCTGTTCATCGCTCACCGAATCCGGAATTCTGTTCAGTCCCGTGGTAGCATACGGAACCCTCACGTATTCCGTCTGTCCGCCATCGATTCTGCATCCCAAAGCCCATCCGCCATGCGGAGAAGTACAGTTGTTCACGTAGCCATGCTTGCAATAGAAGCAATCTCCGCAGAAGGTTTCCACATTCACGGTCACCCTGTCACCCGGTTTAACGTGGGTAACCTGCTCCCCCACTTCCTCCACGACACCTACCATCTCATGTCCGACAGTAATTCCCGGTACGGCACGAGGAACAGAACCATGCTTGATATGAAGGTCGCTTGTGCAGATGCTACTCAGCGTTACTCGCACGATGGCATCATGCGAGTCTATCAACGTTGGCTTCTTCTTTTCCGTGAAGCCAAACTCTCCTTGCTTGATGTATGTAAATGCTTTCATGATTAAAAAGTAAATTCCAATTAACATTGCAAAGATACACATTATTAATGAAACTCAATAAATAAACAGCGAAAAACTTTCTTGAACTATCAACTTTGCAAGAAGATATGCCATTATGCCCCATTTGGCATGACAAGATTTGATGAAAATCAAGAAATCAAGCCTTTTCTGCATTTTCCGACTAAAAAATTGTGTGCGTACACAAAAAGGCATTACCTTTGCACTCGAAAAGATAAATAACGAATAATTAAAGTAAAGAAAGGATAACGATTATGATGGTATTAGGAATGACATTAGCAGTTGTAGCTGCTCTTTTTGCAGAGGTTGTAAATGTAAACAAGAAGATTAGCCTCGGCAAGTAAACAAGCTTTGAGAGGCATCTTAGGATGCTTCCAAATAAAGCTTCTGATAAGGTAAAGATTGGATAACAGATAAATATAGAGAAAGGATAAGATTATGATGGTATTAGGAATGATTTTAGCAATGATTGTTGCAGGATGCGCTGAATACGGTGCAAGAACCAACATGAAGAACTTCGCTTAACAAGCGAGGCTTTCTGAAAATTTGAGAGAATTGAAATAAGAAGTTTCCATATATATTATACAGAAATGGCAACTGTAAGCATTGTGAAAATGCTTGCAGCTGCCTTTTTTTGCTGTTTAATCAATCAGCGTTTCACTTTATTTTTTCTGGAATACTCTCACGTAATCTACCTCCATCTGAACAGGGAGGGCGCTTTCGTCAACACCCTTCATACCGCCCCAATCACCGCCCCAAGCCAGGTTGAGGATAACATAGAATGGTTTATTGAAAGGCCATGAACTCACATCATTTTTACCGTCATTGTTGAATTTGAGCAGTTCCTTACCATCCACATAGGTCTTGATATAATCAGGAGTCCACTCCAGGCGATAAACGTGGAAACCGTCTTCAGCACCCGCAGTCAGACGCTCCTTGGTAATCTGGGTTCCCATCACGTGATTAAACTTCTCAGTATGGAGCGACGAAGAAGTATAGTTAGGATTAACGCCTACCTCTTCCATAATATCAATCTCGCCACATTTAGGCCAAGGATTTGCTCCGAAATCATTGTTGCAAGGCATCATCCAGAAAGCAGGCCATGTGCCTTTACCTTTAGGCAATTTGATGCGCGCTTCGAAGATACCGTAAAGCCAGCCCAGACTTTCGTGGGCATATACACGACCCGAATAAATCTTGCCGTCGCTGCCCTTGAAACAGTTGATGTAAAGCCGGTTATCAGCAATTTCTGTTACGCGTTTGCCATCAGCAGAGCCATTCACATAGTTCTGAAGTTCATTATTCACCCAGCCCGACTTCTGCACCTCATGACGCCAATCGGTACTATTCAACTCTGAGCCTTCGTTAAACTCATCATTCCAGACCAGTTTGTAACCTTCCGGAATCACCATTTCGCCACCCTCAATAGGAGTAACAGTCTTGCCTGCCTGTGTCACGGAGATGCTCACCTGCTTGCTACCAAGTTTCACGTTGACGGCACCATTACGTGCTTCCTTGCTTGTATTTTCGTCAACGTTGACTGAAATCATGCCCGAAGCCTTGTTGGTATTCTTGGCACTCACCTTCACCCAATTACCACTGTTCTCATCTGCAGCAGCCGTCCATCCACCAGTAGATGCCACCACAGCCACGCTGTAAGAGCCACCATTGGCAGGAGCCTTGATGCTCGTCTGTGAACAAGAAATCTTCACATCACCACCTGAGTTGTCACCCGAGTCGTCCGAAGAACTACTGCTGCAAGAGAGCAAGCAGATAGACATCATGAGAGCAAAAATTTTTAATTTTCCTATCATATAGTGATTACTTCTTTACTTTTTCTAAATATATTTTACCAACAGAAATTTCAGTATTGGCAGCATTACCTCCGAAGTCGAATACCAAACTCAAAGCGTGGGCATCGTTCTTTGGTAAGACTACACCTTCCTTCTTGAAGACATAATCTTCGCCTGCTGTTAGTTTCACACGATCAGCGAAGAAGAAGTTATCGTCGTGCTTTTTGATAGTTTCTCCAGCCTCATCCTTTTCATCAGTCTCTGTCAACTTAACGGTTACACCAGGATGATCCTCACTAGAGTTGAGCACACAATAGAAATTGTAAGTATCACTCAAAGATGCTGTCAAATCTGTCTCGAAAGCCATCTGAGATTGCCACTGATCAGATGTTGCAGCAGGCAACTCTACAGTATAGAGTCCATCCTTATAAGTAAACTTAGGATTGTCAATCTGAGCCCAACCCGGAGCATAGAAAAATGATGCAGGCTCTATGCCCATGAATGGCTTCCATAAATTGTTTTCAGAATTATAATCCCAGTCAACTATAGCCCCTGGAGCATCAGGATCGTCTGGCTTGTCTTCTGTACTTGTAAGGATGAAATGCCAAGCTATAGCCCCAGGAACATCGAAAACCAATTCCAGTTTGGTGGCAGTGATACTCTCGATGCGATACTTACCATTATTATACTGCGAGTCGTCAGAAATATAAGGGAAGTAAGATTGTGCTCCCAAAACGATGTAGTTGGCCTGTACCTCTTCATTTGCACCTTCTGGTGTGTAGAAATCAGACTCTAAAGAGAATGATGTTTCATTTTTCTGCACATCAGTATCGAAGTCTTCAGCAGCACCTGTTCCCCAAATGGTTGTACCCTTGTTTACATACATTTTGCCATCTTCGCCTGGATTATAGCTATAACGACCTCCAGTCTCGCCACCCATAGTAAAGATGATTCGGTCGTCATAGACTCCGAAATCTTTCTTGTCGTTAGCTGCAGCCGACCACCATGCAGTACCGGCAGAACCTGAAGGACCACAACCTAGGTGTCCAGCAGCCTTACGGTCGATACGCCATACCTTAGGTTTTTCAGGTGTACCACAGAGTTTAGAAGTTACAGCACTCCAATCTACCTGTGACTTGGTGAAAGTAACAGTCTTGCTCACCTCATCAGAACTGAAACCATTTCGATTGCCAAGACGCAAAGAGATGGTATAGGTACCTGCGCCGACAAACTGCTTGCTCAATGTAGGCAATGTGGAATAAATTGACTGCTTCTCGCCCTTGGCATTATTCCAAGTGATATACCACAAAGGGTAAGCACCTTTCAGATCTTGTACGGAAGCTGTAACAGTATTCGTTTCCTCGTCCACCTGCCAATCTACATTCACTCCTTTCATGGTAGGAATTTGACTCTTGTCTGCTCCCGAAAACTCCTCGGCAGAACAAGCACCTAGCATGAGCACAGCCATGAGGGCGAGCGCCATATTTAAAAATATCTTTTTCATATTGTTGGATTCTTAACGTTAATAATTATTTTGTACCAATGCTGGGTCTGAGTCAAGCTCTGCCTGAGCGATTGGGATATACTTCTTAGATTCTGTCCAAGAATTGGTACGATAGCCATACTCATCTGGTACCAATACGCTGGCAGCCTTGCCTGTACGAACCAAGTCGAAGTAACGCTTGCCCTCACCTACGAACTCTAAATGACGCTCGTTGATGACATCATCCACGGTTACAGACGTAAGCTGATTGATGCCTGCACGGTTGCGAATCTTATTCACATAATCCTTAGCCTGATTAGCATCGCCACCTGTCTCCAACAAAAGCTCTGCTGCATTGAGGTAAGCCTCAGCTACACGATACACACGGAGATTATTGTTGTAGTTCAAGTCCTTATCACCAGAAGTAGCATTATTCTCTGTATATGGACGATACTTACCTAGCCAGAAGCCTGTATCTTCATAACGCTTGGTATATTCTACACCACGGCAATCCCAAACGGTTGCATCACGACGCTTGTCATTAGATGCGAACATATTATAAGTCTCAGTTCTAACAGGCATGAATCCCCAGCCGTTAGCACCTGCGTCCCAGCCCTCGCCACCAGGCCATGAGTTTGGAGAAATCAAGGTAGGAAGTACTGTTCCACCAATACCTTGTGGATTGCTCCAAGAACGCTCACTGAAACCTATCTCATAGTTCACCTCCCAGATGCTCTCCTTGCACCATTCGCCACTGTTCTTCCAGATAGAAGCAAAGTCGTCCATGATACCATACTCATTCTTGTCGTTGATGATTTCCTGCATATACTGCAATGCCGTGGCATAACGGGAAGTATCTTTCTGATACATCACCATCTCGGCATACATCATATAGCACATCGCCTGTGACATTCTGCCACAATTGACATCATCCCAACGCATAGGCAATACATTAGAGTTGATGACTGACTCCAACTCAGTAATCAAGTTGTTGTATACCTCATCAGCGCTCAACTGAGGAGCGGTATATGGAGAAGAGAGGTTTTCCAAATAGAAAGGAATGTTTCCGAAGTAGTGCCACAAGTTATTGTAGTAATACACACGGAGGGCTCTGCCCTGCATTTCGTAAGATGCCTTGTTAACAGCGGTGAGGTTAGCCTCTGCCCAACCCAAGTACTTCAAGAGGTCATTGCAACGCTTGATGCCAGAATAGTCCACTGTCCAAAGTGAGCTAAGGGTATTGCTGGAATTTGCCTCATAGTTAGAAAGCATGTGCCATTCCTGCCTATCGGTTTTGTTAGAACCGCCTACCCAGAAGTCATCACCCATAATCTCGGCATCAATATTGAGGGCATTATACTGTCCCAAAGCCCAGTCTGGCCAATGGGTAGGATCGTAAGCCGCATTCAGAGCCTCATTGATGTGGGCATCTGTGGTATAATATTCTTCGAGGTTTTCACCTGATGGGTTCTCCACCTCTAGAAAGCTATCGCTGCAGGATGTGGTTGCCAATGTGATGCTGGCTGCCAACATACCAAAAGCTATATATCTCTTTGTTTTCATAATTGTCAATGTTTTAAGAGGTTATTGATGTTAGAATGAAAGATTGAAACCGATGGTATAGGTGCGAGCCTGTGGATATACACCATAGTCTACACCGAGAGAGGTACCACCTGATGAAATCTCTGGGTCGAAGCCCCAGTACTTGGTCCATGTGATGAGGTTTTCTGCCATCACATAGAAGCGCAAGCGGCTGATAGAGAGTTTCTGGGTCAACTGCTTTGGCAAGGTGTAACCCAAAGAGATATTCTTCAATCTCAAGTAAGAGCCATCACAAAGATAGAGGTCAGAAACCTGCCAGTTGGTAGCATCGCCATTCTTCAGGATAGGATACTTATTAGATGTACCCTCACCAGTCCATCTGTCGAGCATCCAAGTAGGGAAGTTGCCAGAGAACACATCTGTACGATAGGTTGCATCAAATACCTTATTACCCGTTACGCCCTGCAAGAAAAGGTTGAGGTCGAAGCCCTTCCACTCTGCATTGAAGTTGAAACCGAAGGTCCATGAAGGTGTACCATTACCGATGTTGGTGCGGTCATCTGGATCGATTTTACCATCACCATTTACATCAACGAAACGTACATCACCTGGTTTGGCATCTGGCATAATCATGTTACCATCCTTATTTACGTAAGCCTGAACCTCTGACATATTTTGGAACACACCAGCTGTCTTATAACCATAGAAGTATGGGAAAGGCTGACCGTTAGACCCACGAGTGCCACCACCAGAGATACCCTGGAAGCTATCAAGGTCGATGTAACCAGTATCATTACCCAGGTTGGTCAACTCATTGTGCAGATAGGTAACATTAGCCTTGGCATTGAAGCGAGCATCAGAGATGTGCCACTTATAGCCGAGTTCAAACTCAAGACCAGAGTTCTTCATATCACCCACGTTACCGATTGGCTTGGTCTCACCTACGTAGCTTGGGATAGGCATAGTAATCAGCATTCCGTTGGTCTTCTTCACATAGTAATCGGCACTGAAGGTCAATGCACTGCCGAAGAATCCGAAGTCGAGACCGATATCAGTCTGCTCACTCTCCTCCCACTTCAAGTCTTCATTGGCTGTGGCATTCGCCTTAGAACCATTAAACTTGACAGCGTTCTTACCGAAAAGCACGTTATTGCCCATAGAGGTCAATACGGTATAACGGAAGTCTCCGATATTATCATTACCATTCTTACCCCAGCTGGCACGGAACTTGAGGTTACTCAACCAGTCGCGGGTGCCCTCCATAAACTTCTCGTTCATGATGTTCCAACCAACAGAAGCTGATGGGAAGGTACCATATTTATGAGATGGTCCGAAACGGCTTGAGCCATCTCGGCGGATTGTAGCCTGGAGCATATATTTCTCATCGTAATTGTAGCTCAAACGGCCAAAGAGTGAAGAGATGGCATGTACCACGTTGTTACCGCCCGATACGCTATGCTGAATCTGAGGCGCACCTACAGAGATGATCTTTCCGTCAGCATCCTTCACGATGGTCTGCTCGTAGTTGCCGGTAGCATAGTCGATAGAAGGCTTGTTTACATTCACAAGATTCCAACGGCTACCGTTCAGATAATCGCTTTTGTTCTTCATTGCACTCTGACCCAAGACAACAGCAAAACTGTGCTTGCCAATAGTCTTATCGTATGTCAATGTGTTCTCCACCTGCCAGTTGATACCCTTGTCAGAGCTCTTGTAAGCTGAGGTATGGGTAGAATAGTTATTACCTGAGAGGTAATACTTGGATGCGGTGTAGCTATCTGTACCCCAGAAGCTGAGGTCTGCACTATAAGTGAAATGATACTTCAAGTTGTCCCAGAGCTGGAGGTCGATAGAGAACTTAGGCACAAACTTGTGTGACCAGTTCTTACCTGCTGGGCGCGCCATCATGGCAAGAGGATTGTTCATCTCCTGATAGGTACCACCCATACCTGGGATAGTATAATAGTTGCCATTGGCATCACGGAGAAGCTCGTAAGTATCACGAGTACCGTTCACTTTACCATTAGCATCGTATGTGTTAGGATCCTCGTAGGCATCATAATACTTCTTCGCCACATTGCTATTGGTTACCGTAGGAGCCAATGTTGGAGCAAGATAGAGGGTACTACCCAATACTGAGCCATAGATACTATTAGCATCGATACCAGTGCTCTTTACTCGGGTATAAGCCATGTTGACTGTAACATCGAGCTTGTTGAGGAAGTTGCGATCCTTGCTGGCATCCAATACATTATAAATGTTGTTGCTACGCATAGAGAGACGCTCATAGTTGCTCTGTCCGTAGTTACCACCTACGATACCTTCCTGCTTGTAGTAGCCCATGGAGAGGTAGTAGTTGATCTTGTCAGAAGCACCACTGATGCTTACCTCATGGTTCTGTACAGGGGCATTGTCGTTGAATACCAAGTCCTGCCAATCAGTACCAAATCCATTGATAGGATTGCCATTAGAGTCAGTCAGTTTGTATGGATCAGCATAGATAGGAGCCTGACCACCATTCACTGCACGCTCGTTCTGAAGGATGGCGTAGTCAGTGGCGCTTGTCACATCACGCTTCTTCCATGCGCTCTGCCAGCCGTATGAGAAGTTATAGTTGATCTGTGCCTTTCCTATCTTACCCTTCTTGGTGGTTACGAGAATTACACCGTTGGCTGCACGGGCACCATAGATAGCACCCGAAGCAGCATCCTTCAGCACCTCGATACTCTCGATATCACTAGGGTTGAGATAGTCGAGACCACCCTCGATAGGCATACCGTCTACGATGTAGAGAGGATCTGAATTGTTGATAGTACCTGTACCGCGAATACGAACCTTAGGAGATGCACCAGGCTGACCTGAAGAAGAGGTTACGTTGACACCGGCAGCCAGACCCTTCAATGCGTTATCAACACGCACTGGGCTCTTGCCTGCCAAATCTTCGGTGCTCACTTTAGCGATAGCAGCAGTTACCACGCTCTTCTTCTGAACACCGTAACCTACAACAACCACTTCGTCCAGAGCTTTGTCGTCTTGTTTCAGAGTAATCTTCATGTTGGCTGAAGGACGGATCTCTGCATCCTTGTAGCCAATGTAGGTAATAACCAAGGTCTGGTTAGCATCTGCATCGATGACAAAGTTACCATCAAGGTCGGTAATTGCACCGGCACCCTTGACGCCTTTAACCTGTATGGTGGCTCCGATAACGGGGTCACCCAGGTCATCCAACACGACACCCTTGAAGGTGTTTTTCTGTGCGAGCGCTGACGTCGACATCAATAATGCAGTCGCCAGCAATAGACTTTTTGTTTTCATATTCGATTATTAGTTTAGAAAAATATCTATTTGTTAGTTCACTCTATTATAATAATGTATAAGACTGTGCGGCTGTGCATTTCCTAAAATGCGTTAAGCCGTGTTTTCGATTGCAAATATAATATGATTTTTTGATAATTCCTAGCACCTTCAACAGATAAGTGGAAAGAAAACTTTTCTAAAATAATCTATATTGTTAATTTTCAGACACTTAGCAGTTTTTAACAACTACATGAAAGTGGATGGATTAAAATAAAGGAAATGAGGCTGGAACACCCTTAAAAAGTTACATCAGTATTTTTCAGTGTTCACACTCTGCCACTTTTCATTCGCGCACGCAGTCTAATTATCTTCCTGATTATCAGCTGTTTACAAAAGTTATATTTTTTACACCCATCCACTTTTCACTTATCACCCATCATTTTTTCATTATTTATTTAGTAATTTTGCAGATAAATGAGCAAATACGCCTAAACGCACAAAAACGTGAGAGGCGGTGTGCATAACAAACAACTGCAAGAAATAAACAAACCATAATAAATATTCATTCCTTATGAAACAGTTCATTTTATCATGTGTCCTGTCGGTTGCAGCCATCGCTCCATCTCAGGCGCAGCAGACTACCAGACAATTGCCAGTCTATCTCGACCAGACCAAGCCGGTAGAGCAGCGCATCGATGATGCCATCTCCCGCATGACGCTGGCAGAGAAGATACGCATCATCCATGCTCAGAGCAAGTTTTCATCAGCCGGTGTACCACGCTTGGGATTTCCTGACTTCTGGACGGATGACGGACCTCACGGAGTGCGTCCTGACGTATTGTGGGATGAGTGGGAACAGGCTGGTCAGACCAACGACTCCTGTGTAGCCTTCCCTGCCCTCACCTGTCTTGCCGCATCATGGAATCCGCAGATGAGCCGCATCTATGGCGAAGCATTGGGCGAAGAAGCCCTGTATCGCGGCAAGAACATGATTCTGGGTCCTGGCGTCAACATCTACCGCACGCCTCTCAACGGCCGCAACTTCGAGTATATGGGCGAAGATCCGTTCCTGGCAAGCATCATGGTAGTGCCGTATATCCAGGGATTGCAGTCTAAGGGCGTATCAGCCTGCGTAAAGCACTATTGCCTGAACAACGATGAGGAATACCGCCATCAGGTCAACGTAATCGTCAGCGACCGTGCTCTCCACGAAATCTATCTCCCTGCCTTCAAGGCGGCTGTTGAGAAGGGTAAGACATGGGGTATCATGGGAGCCTACAACCTATATAAGAATGAGCACAACTGCCACAACCAGTGGACCCTGAACAAGATTCTGAAGGGCGACTGGAAGTATGATGGTGTCGTGGTAAGCGACTGGGGCGGTGCTCACGACCTGGAGCAGTCTGTAAAGAACGGGCTGGATATGGAGTTCGGCACCTGGACAGACGGTCTTACGATGGGCGCTACCAATGCCTACGACAACTATTATCTCTCCATGCCTTACATGAAGGCCATACAGGAAGGCAAGTTCACCCAGAAGGAGCTGGACGATAAGGTGCGCCGCGTATTGCGCCTCTTCTATCGCACCACGATGAATCCGAACCGCCCTCATGGTTTCCTCTGTTCCGAGAGCCATTATGCAGCAGCCAGACAGATTGCTGAGGAAGGCATCGTATTGCTCCAGAACAGGAACAATGTGCTCCCTATCAACACCCAGAAGGCTAAGCGCATACTGGTAGTAGGCGAGAATGCCATCAAAATGATGACCGTAGGCGGAGGCTCTTCTTCGCTCAAGGTACAGCGCGAGATTTCGCCTCTCGATGGTCTGAAGACGCGGTTGGGCAAGGACGGCATCGAGGTAGATTATGCCCGCGGATATGTGGGCGATGTAACGGGCAACTACAATGGCGTTACAACCGGCCAGAACCTGGAAGACAAGCGCAGCGAGGCTAAACTGATAGCCGAAGCCGTAGAGAAAGCCAAGACTGCCGACTATGTCATCATGTTTGGTGGTCTGAACAAGAGCGATTTCCAGGACTGTGAGGGGCACGACCGCAAGCATTATGAGTTGCCATACCATCAGGATAAGCTAATCGAGGCTTTGGCTAAGGCAAACAGAAACTTCGTTTATGTCAACATCTCGGGCAATGCGGTAGCTATGCCTTGGAAGGCTAAGGTTGCCGGCATCGTACAGGGCTGGTTCATCGGTTCGGAGAGCGGCGAAGCCCTTGCAAGCATCCTTACAGGCGATGCAAACCCTAGCGGCAAGTTGCCGTTTACATGGGTCAACTCGCTGAAGGAAACAGGTGCTCATGCACTCAATACCTATCCGGGAACCTGGCGTCAGAAAGGTGGAGCCAGCACGAAGGGCAACATCATTGATGAGGAATATAAGGAAGACATCTATGTAGGTTACCGCTGGACCGATAAGGAGCGCATCAAGCCTACCTTTGCATTCGGTCACGGCTTGAGCTACACCCAGTTTGCCATCTCTAATCTCCGCAGCGACAAGATACAGATGAAACAGGACGGCACAATCACCTTTACCGTAAACGTAAAGAATACAGGTAAGCGTGCCGGAGCCGAGACGGTTCAGCTCTATATCCACGACGTCGAGGCATCGGTAGACCGCCCTCAGAAGGAGCTGAAGGGATTCCAGAAGGTTCATCTCCAGCCAGGCGAGAGCAAGGATATCAGCATCACCATCAGCAAGGAGGCCCTCAGTTTCTACGATGAGGCTTCTTCATCCTGGAAGGCTGAAGCAGGAAAGTTTGAAGCTCTTGTTGGTAATGCAGCCGATAATCTGAAGCTCAAGAAAGCCTTCGAACTCTTTTAAAAAAATGATGACTACCCCGAAGCATTTACTCTTATGAGACACAGCTTCTCTATACATGTTACTGAAGTTTCGCAAGTGGTTCAAGTACGGGCTAGGAGCTTACTTGCGAAACTTCAGCATGTTTAAAAGTTTGGCGCCTTGAAATAGGGCGTCAAACTTCTATTCACTCAAAAAAAAGCTTGACTTATTATTTCATGCCAATCTGCTTCACACGCTGCTCAAACTCTTCCCTGTCACAGATGGCACTATTCTTGATTTTGGCGCGATAATTATAGATAGTGTTCACAGAATAGTGAAGGAACTCGGCAATCTTAGAACTGTCCTCGATGCCCAGACGGATAAGGGCAAAAATACGGAGGGTGGTAGAAAGACGGCTGTCATCTTCGAGCACGATACGCTCTTCAGGCTTCAAGAGGGCATTGAACTCCTCAACAAAGTCAGGGAAGAGCTTCAGGAAGGCGGAATCGAAATACTCATACAGCTCGCCCATGTAGGCCTCGCCAGCCTGCATCTGCTCCAGCAACTTGTTGAGTTCTCTTGCCTTCACCAGTTTCACTACTCGCTTGCGCATAGTCTCTATCTTGTCGACATAGATGGCACAAAGGCGCAGGAATCGACCAATATATACTTCCTTCATCTTGTTACTCTCGTTGAGTGACTGGTTCATCTCGTTGAGCGACTGGTTCATCTCGTTAAGACGCTCATTTGCCAACTGCAAGGCATGGTTGGTTTCCTTCAGCTTATGATGGGCAGCAGCAATGCGCTTGCGCTGCTTGTTGACATAGTAGAGCAAGAGCATAACCACAAAGAGAAGCAAGGCTGAACACGCTACCATGAGCCGCAGATGCTGGTTGCTCGAAGAAAGTTCTTTCTGATATCCCTCCTCAATCTGCGTGAGCACAGGCATGATCTGGCGGCTGCGGATAGGCGTATTGAAAACGGTAGCCGACTTCCAGGCAAACTTGATATACTCATGAGAGCGCTTCTGCTCGCCTGGTTCGGCGTTGAGCAGATTGGCGAGTTCCCAGAGCGACCCCTGGTCCATCACAGCCAACTGGACATCGCAGATAGCAGAACGCAAGAGGCAGCGGAGGAACTGTTCTTCATCGCCAAACTGATTGTAGGTCAAGCCGCGATAAAACTGTACAATGGCATACTGATGGGTGCCCGGTTTCGTCATCGCCAGCCGCTTATCGCTCAATCGCAAAGCCTCCTTCATATTGCCTGCATCGCGTGCCCTCACCTCCTGCATCTGCAGATAAAGGTCATCATCATGGCTGAATGTGCTGTCTATTGCAGCCTGATAGGCATTATGTTTGCCGGCATAATATTTCTTCAAGGAAGGAACGTTGGAATAATATGCCATCTCGCCATACAGGTGCTGACAAGCCCAGAGGTAGTTGCGTTTGCCCTCAGCATCAAGATCAGCGATATTGACAGACTTCAGCAGGTCGTACGATTCGGCATAATCGCCCGTGGTAGATTCCTGGAAAGCAAGCAGCGCCTTGGCATTCCCCACCTTCTTTTTATCGCCCATTCTGAAAGCAAGTTCCATACACTGGTTGATGTATTTCAGCGCCATGTCGTTCTTGTAGGAGCGGTATTCCTCAAAGAGCGCAAAGCAGGCATCATACTTACTGCTTAGGCGCCTGGCGGTCTTCAGTTTCTGCTCCCAATCGCGAATTCGGGCTTCACGTACCTTCACATAATCAGCCGAATGGGCAATGGCGTTGTCCAGACTCTGAAAAAGCTGCTCTATATTATCTGTTGTTTTTGCTGCAAGAGAAAGAGGCATCAAGACAAAGAGCAGGAAGAAGAATGCCTTTCCCCATAATTCATTTACGCGATACATCAACTTGATTCCGTTTAAGATTAATTTATTTTCATGAGGTTTCATGTGCAAAAGTAATAAAAAAAACGGAAACGACAAAATCTAATATAGAAAAAATATAGATTTCTTCGCATTTTTCGTCTATACCGCATCCACTTTTTATATATTCTCAATTTTTCTTATCCATCTCATTATCAGACACATTCCTATCTAAAAAGAAAAGTTCATCCACATTTTAACATTTCTATCGCACATCGTATCATCTTTTTTATTATCTTTGCAGAAGATAAGCTGCATTCGGCAATTTGAAAGCAGCTTTCATTGCGCTCTTTTGCATTATCTTTGCAAAAATAAGTATCAAAAATAACAATTAACATAATAAACAATGAGAACAGCACTTTTATCACTCACATTTCTTTTGGCTGGTTTTATGGCAGCACCTGCTATCGCCCATACCGCAGCCCCTAAGAAAAAAGTAACTGCCACAACCAAGAAAGGCAAGATTCTACCCATGAAGGAGTATATCGACCAACTGATGGCGAAGATGACGCTACAGGAGAAGATTGGTCAGCTGAACCTGATGGTAGCTGGCGACATCACCACCGGCGGCGCACTTGATACTCAGGTAGGCAGCGATATCGCCCAGGGCAACATGGGCGGAGTTTTCAATATCAAAGGGCTCGATAAAATCAAGGCTCTGCAGGAAATCGCCATCAAGAACAGCCGTCTGGGCATCCCGCTGCTCGTAGGTATGGACGTGATTCATGGTTACGAGACGATGTTTCCTATCCCTCTCGCCCTTTCCTGCTCATGGGATACCGAGGCGATGAAGAAGGTAGGCGAAGTATCGGCCAAGGAAGCAAGTGCCGACGGCATCAACTGGACATTCTCTCCTATGGTAGACATTGCACTCGATGCCCGCTGGGGACGAATAAGCGAAGGAAATGGCGAGGATCCTTATCTGAGCGGCGTGATGGGAGCAGCGATGACTCAGGGCTACCAGGGCGTGGATATGCGCACAGAAGAGATTCTGAGAGCTAACCGCATCATGGCCTGTCTGAAGCATTTTGCCCTGTACGGAGGCGTTGAGAGCGGAAAGGAATACAACACGGTAGATATGAGCCGCATGCGCATGATGAACCAGTATCTTCCACCTTACGAGGCAGTGGTGAAGGCTGGCGTAGGCAGCGTGATGTCTTCATTCAATCTCATCGACTACATACCTGCTACAGCCAACAAATGGATGATGACCGATGTCTTGAGAAAGCAGTGGGGATTCAACGGTTTCGTGGTTACCGATTACGCTTCTATCGCCGAGATTCTGCAGCACGGAACGGCAAAAGACCTCAAGGAGGCTTCAGAACAGGCGCTGAAGGCGGGTACCGATATGGACATGTGCTCCAACGCCTTCGTAAAGCATCTGGCAAAGAGCATAGCAGAAGGTAAGGTGAGCGAGGAGGATGTGAACATCGCCTGCCGCCGCATTCTGGAAGCGAAATATAAACTGGGCCTGTTCAGCGACCCTTACCGCTACTGCAACACCAAGCGCAGCAAGAGCGAGATTTATACCGCAGAGAACCGTCAGGCAGCCCGCGATGTAGCAGCAGAAACCTTCGTGCTTCTGAAGAACGAAGGCAATATCCTGCCACTGAAGAAGGAAGGAAAGATAGCCCTGATAGGTCCGCTTGCCGACACCCGAAACAACATAGCCGGCACATGGAGCGTGGCACAGGCACCATCTAAATATACCACCATCAAGGAGGCAATGGAGCATGCTCTTGCCGGAAAAGCTACCTTATTATATGCCCAGGGAAGCAATATCTGGCGCAATAAGGAACTACAGCAAAACGGCGAATCCGGTAAACCGATCAACTGGGGCAACGAGGCTGAGATGAAGGCTGAAGCGCTGAAGATAGCTAAAGAGGCCGACGTGATAGTATGTGCTATGGGCGAAAGTGCCGAGATGAGCGGCGAATGCGGTAGCCGTACCAACCTGGAGATGCCGGACGTACAGCGCGAACTGCTTGCCGAACTCCTGAAGACGGGCAAACCTGTAGTACTCCTCAACTTTGCGGGCCGTCCTACGGTTCTTACTTGGGAGAAAGCCCATGTACCAGCCATCATGAATGTATGGTTTGGAGGCTCAGAGATGGGCGATGCACTCTGCGATGTCATCTTTGGCGACAAATCGCCATCGGGTAAGCTCACCACTTCGATGCCTAAGACTACCGGTCAGGAGCCTCTCTACTACAACCATCAGAACACCGGTCGCCCTGTAGCAGACGATAATGAGAAGTTTGCCAAGTTTGCCAGCAACTGTCTGGATGTAAGCAATGGTCCGCTCTATCCTTTCGGTTACGGTTTGAGCTACACCTACTTTTCATACAGCAACTTCCGCCTGAGCAGCCAGGAGGCCGGCATCAGCAATGAGGAGGCTACCGAATGGCAGGATGGCAAGAAGATTACAGCTAGCGTCACCGTTAAGAACAATGGCTCCTGCGATGCCGACGAGATTGTGCAGCTCTACATCCGTGACATGGTAGCCAGCATCTCCCGCCCTGTAAAGGAACTGAAAGGTTTCCAGCGCATCCATCTGGCAGTAGGTGAAAGCAAGGAGGTAAGCTTTGATATCACCCCAGATATGCTCAAGTTCTACAACGCAGATCTGAAGCACGTGATAGAACCTGGCGACTTCCAGATTATGATAGGAACCAACAGCAAGGATGTAAAGACTTTGAAACTGAACGTGAAATAAACAAGAAAAATCGCCCTGCAAAGAGCAAAGCATAGCTTGAAAGATGCTTTACTTCTTACAGGGCGATTATCATCTACTGAGCCCATTTCAACAGAAGGCTCAGTTATAGATTTTATCCTTCAAATTACTTAGTCATCTCGAAACCTACGCGCATACCATCGTAGCTGTTGGCGATGGTACCCACTGCGCTGAGAGTAGAGCTGCCCTTGAAGGCGCTGAGCATCTTGATGAGGTTGAGAAGCTTCTTCTGGTCGAAGAGAAGACTGATGCCATTGGTGGTCTTGGTGGCATAGCCAGAAGCACTCAGCAGAAGTCCCTTCAGCTGGATGGCATGGGTCTTCTCATCAAAGGTATAGCTGCCCTGCCATGGCTTGCCGTCAATCTGCGCAGAGAAGTTGCCGTCGGTGGTGAAAGTGAACTGGGTATTTGAACTGCTGAAGCCAAACTTATTATAATAGGTGCTCAACTTCTCCTCCACCTTGCTGGCAGCAATCTCGCCGCCAGCCTTGGCAAGCAGGTTCTCTGAAGTGAAGGCGCAACCTGGCTTGCTGTACTTCCAGGTATGAGCACAGAGATCTGCCTTTGAAAATGTGCCCGAACCGATTACATTGTTCAAGAGGCCACTGATGATGCTACCAATAGATGTGGTGGTAGCAGCAGTGGCAGCAGTTGCCGAAGAAGTAGCACCAGTGGTTGCATCTACAGAAGTGGATGTAGATTTCTTGGTAGAAGTCTTGGTGGTTGACTTCTTGGTAGTCTTGGTGGTTGATTTCTTTGAAGAAGATTTCTTGGTTGATTTCTTTGTAGTCTTCTTCACTGGCATCAACTCCGATTTAGAGGCATTGAGCGCTGCCTCGTTCATGGCGCTAGCATTGCTGCCTGCTGTGCATGCGAGCACGAGGGCAGCCATCAGAATTACCTTTTTCATTTTACTTTCCTTTTACTTTCTATATTATCTTATTCTTATACCATATATCTTATATCGATATTCACGCTTTCGGGTGCAAAGTTCGGCATTTTTCGGGAAATAACAAAGGGAAATCCCCTTTTTCTCTTCCAGCTTTCCTATTTTTTCTGTTCACCCTCTGTTCATCATCAGCATCCCTTCTAATTACCCTGCACGATTTATAGACGGATGGGGGTGCAGATGGTTTATTCAAATGCTGATTTTCGTGCAAAAGCTAGTGCAAATGATTCATCTTTTTGACTTAAATCAAAAAAGAATAATAATTACCCCAAAAATATCGTTTTGTGTACCGAAATGTTATCAGAATGTAATATCTTTGCAGCGTTAATAAAAATACAATAGGTTATGAATGATTTAATTAAGGTAAACACGAGTAATGAAAATCAGGCATTGAACAAGTGCCAGCAGATTCTTCAGGATCGCCGCGAGGCCCTTGCCTCTAAGGCAAAGAGAAGAGATTAAGTCCTTCACAGCAAAAAGAGAAGAGATGAATTTCTTCTAGGTTTATGAAGCAGACAAGGATTTGAATCCTTCGAAGAGAGATTTTTTCAGAATGACTCTTAATTTGAAAAAGTAGTTTTTGGGAAAAGAAAGAAAAAGTAAAAAACCCCGTTACCGGAACGTTTCGTCTGGCAACGGGGCTTTTTCATATCTTACTTCTTATTCAAGTTACTTATTCTTCTCCGCCTTCATGATTACCTCGAAGTGGTTGCCGCTCTTCAGCACCACGTTCTTCAGGAAGTTAGAAATCTGCTGGGCATCCACAGCCTTCACCAGCTCGCGATAGTTGCTGTGGGTATCTACCTTGTGCAGATCATACATGCTCAATACCTGCATCCAGTAGCTGTTGGTCTTCTCGTCAACACCTGCCTGCTTCAAAAGGATTTCCTTCACCTTCTGCAAGTCCTTGGCATCAGGAGCTGCCACCGTCTCGTCCAAGCCCTTGAAGAAGCAAGGAACGGCTACATCTACCTTATCAGGATTCAGCTGTGCCATGGCGTTGAGGGTGAGAGCCACCTTGCCGTCGTAGTCGAAGAACAAGCCGCAGGATGCACCTGTGCTGTAAGCCGCACTCAGCTCCTCGCGGATGCTGCGCAGATACTTCATCTCCAACAGGCGGGCTGCAACATCTGCCAATACCGCTGTCTTAGGATTATAAGATGGCAACTTCACGAACCACATCTCGCGTGCCTGGCTCTGAGGGTTCTCCATCGCCTTGGTAAAGATGTTCTTCACCTCGCCCTTGGCTGTAGGAATCTTCTGGTTCTTCAGCTTCATGCCCTTGTTTGGCAGGGAAGCGATATACTGTTCAATGAGCGGGAGGAGCACCTTCTCGTCGTAATTGCCCACAAAGTAGAAGGTGAAGTCCTTGGCGTTGCCATAGAGCTGCTTCTGCATGTCGAGCACACGGTCGTAGTTGATATTCTTGATATCCTCTGCTTCTGGGAGAAGCGCCAGCTTGTTGCCCATGTAGAGGGTGCTCTGGATGGAATCCTGATATACCATGTTAGGGTTGTTGCTCTTGTTGGAGAGCACGGTGGTATAAGTATTCTTCAGATTCTCGAAAGCCTTCTCATCCTTGGTAAGGTTAGTCATCGAGAGATAGAGCAGCTGCATCATCGTCTCCACATCCTTAGGAGTAGAAGTACCGGCGATACCGTGACGGAACGGACTCATGGTGAGACCTACACTCACCTGCTTGCCGGCAAGCATCTTCTGCAGGTCGTTGCCTGTGAAACCGGCCAATCCGCTTACTTCCCATACGGTAGAAGCATTGGCTGCGTTCACAGGGTCGTTCTGGAATGCAGAATAACCCACCTTGGCTGTTCCTGAGAATCGGATTTCATTATCCTTGAAGTCGGTCTTCTTCAATATCACCTGGGCTCCGTTAGAGAGGGTGAGCTTCTTGAATCCGAGCTCCTTGTTTTCCTCAACCTTCTTGATGCTTCCTGCCTGAGGCAGCGTTGCCATCAGTGGCTCCTGCTTCACGTTGTCTACATAAGCCTCCAGCTTCTCGCCGCGCACCTGCTTCACAATCTGGGCAAGCTGCTGCTCGGTAGGATAGCTCACGCCCTCAGCCTCCTTCATGAACACCATGCTCACAAAGTTGGTGTCGGTTTCTGCTATCACCTGCTTCATGGCACCGTTGATGGCCTCGAGAGGGATGTTAGGAACCATCATCTGATAAATCTTATATTCATCTTCCAGCGATGGAATTGGCTCATTGTCTGTGAAATGGTCTACATACTGGGTAGTGAACTGCTCGTTCTTCATCTTGTTGCGGTTCTCATACATGGTCTCCATGCTGCTCATGAAGTTCTCCTTGGCACGGATATACTCCGTAGCAGTGAATCCGAAGTCGCGCACACGCTTAGCCTCACGCAGCATAGCTGCATAAGCCTCCTTCACCATTCCAGGCTTAGCCACTCCCGAGATGGAGAAGGCATCCTTAGTGCTCGAAATGAGATAGCTTCCCATGCCGGCACTTGCCTGCAGGAACGGACAGTTCTCTTCTCGTGCCAGCTCTGACAGGCGGGCATCGAACATAGAACTTACCACGCCGCGCACATAGCCTTCTACCAGATAGTTCATATCGCCTTTCAGCGAATCAGGATAGGCTTCGCTCTTCATCATGATATTGATCATGTCGAACTTCTGCTCCTTGTTCTTGTCAATTACGTAGATGGCCGTATCGTTGTCGGCCACTGGCACTGGCACCACCTTGGCTGCATTCTTAGGCACCTTGATGCCTGAGAAGAGCTTCTTGATCTGAGCCTCTACATGGTCAACATCTACATCACCCACGATGATGATAGCCTGATTATCTGGGCGATACCATTTGCGATAGTAGGCACGCAGGGTTTCTGGCTTGCATCCGTCGATGACGCTCATCAATCCGATAGGCATACGATAGCCATATTTATCGCCCTGGTAGAGCTTAGGCAGATTGCGCTCCAGCATGAGCTGCTGACCCACCATGCGCATGCGATACTCGTTGTGTACCACGTCGCGCTCGTCGTTGATAGCCTCCTTGGTCAGCGAGATGCCGTTGCTCCAATCCTTGAGGATGAGCATGCAGGAATCCACTGCCGAGGTGCGGGTGGTAGGCACATCGGTGAAGTAATAAACGGTTTTGTCGATGCTGGTATAGGCATTCAGGTTTCTGCCATACTCCACACCGATGCTCTGCAGGTAATCCTGCAGGGAATTGCCCTTGAAGTGGTCGGTACCGTTGAAGGCGAGGTGCTCCAGAAGGTGAGCCAAACCGCGCTGGTCATCATTCTCATTGATAGAACCCACTTTCTGAGCGATGTAGAAACTTGCCACATGCTCAGGGAAAGCATTATGACGAATGTAGTAGGTCAATCCATTGTCGAGATGGCCTATCTTCACATTCTTGTCCACTGGGATAGGAGGCATCTGCTGTGCCGTCGCATTTCCCACAGAGAGCAGCAGCAGCGCCGCTGCGAAAATCTTCTTTAATCTCATTTTTTCTCTGCTGAATATTAATAAATATGCATTATCAGTTATTTCGACTGCAAAATTACTCAAAATAAAAATGATTTGCAAGTATTTGGGAGATTATCTTCCCAAATACCTGCAAATCTATCAACTTTTAACTATAAACTATCAACTCTAAAGCTCTTCAGCCATGAACCTCTGAACAGGCGCACCAGGAAGAGGCATCCTCTCAGCGTAAGCTCCGTGGCCATGGCTATCCATACGCCCTCCAATCCGTAGCTCTTCGAAAGCCCGTAGGCAAGGGTGAGCCTCACCAGCCACATCGTTCCCAGATTGATGGCGGCAGGCTTCTTCGTATCGCCCGCTCCCACGCAGACACTATAGGTAACGATGCTCGCCGCAAAGAACGGTTCGGCGAAAGCCTCGATGCGCAGGCAGAGGGTGCCCAGTTCGCGGATGCTTTCCACCGGCGACAGCACGCCTATCATCTCGGGTGCAAAGACGAACATCACCACGCCCATCAATGCCATCACGCTCATGCCCAACCCCACGGTGAGATAGGCGAAGCTCTTGCAGAGGTCGATGCGCCCGGCTCCATGCGTCTGTCCCACCAGGGTGCTTGCCGCATCGCCGATGCCGTAACCCGGCATATAGCAGAGGCTCTCGGCGGTGATGGCGAAGGAATGGGCAGCGATGGCGATATTGCCCAATGGCGCCACTATCATGGTGCTCACTATCTGCGCTCCGCTCATCAGGATGTTCTGGATGGCCATCGGGATGCTTATCTGACAGGCATGATTCACGTAGCTCTTCACCCAGCGGAACGGCTCTTTATCCTGCCGCAGGTTCAGAATCCTGTTGCTGCATGCCGAAATCCAGAGATTGGGCAACGAGATGCAGAAGTAGGCCATCGCCGTGCCGCAGGCGGCTCCCACCACGCCCATCTTCAGGATATAGATGAAGAGATAGTTGAAGACCACATCACTGATACATATCAACACCGCCATCACGCTGGGCGTATGCATGTTGCCTGCCGATTTGAGCATCATCTCGGAGATGTGATAGAGGAACACGAAGGGCAGCACGAGGCTATATATCAGGAAATACTTCGATGAGAAAGGAGCGATGTCGTCACCGCCACCCAGCCAATAGGGCAGATAGCCATGGATGCCCACACCCACCAGGGTGAGCATCAGGCTGAACGCCAAACCGCATATCAGGGCATGGCGATATACCTGGCGTGCCTTTCTGAAATCGTTGGCACCGATGAAATGAGCCACCTGCACCGAGAACCCCGTGGCAGCTGCCGAAAGCAAACTTCCGATGAGCCAAGTGGTTGACTCTATCAGTCCGATGCTAGCCGAGGCTTCTGCTCCCAGATGTCCCACCATCGATGCATCGATAAAGAACATCATCACGGTGGAAATCTGCGCCAGCATGGACGGCACGCTCAACCCCACGATGAGGTTGAGTTTCTCCCTTCGAGTCATCGCCCTCCCCTTGCGAATCGACTCCATCAGATAATCTGTCTTATTCTTGAATAACATATTTTTCTCTTTTAATGAAATGACACAAAAAGTGGCGATCCTCAAAAGAGGAACGCCACTTTCTATTTAAATTTAAAATTTGTCGTACCTTTGTTTTTCCCAAAACTTTACTTCCGCCGTAGCAGAACAGTACTGTTTTTGTCATCCTTGAATAAATCAATCTTTCTATACCTTAACTAACACCCATTTTTGAATAAACAATCTAATTTTACCTAAACTAAAAACCTAACCTATGAACAACAATCTTAACTTATTTTTTACCTAACAACTAAAACCTAATAAAATCTATTACCTAACTAAAAACCTAAAACTTATTTTTTCTGATGCAAAGGTACAACAAATTTCTGAAACCACAATACTTTTCCCGAAAAAAATGCATGAAACTAACATTTTTTGACGTAAGTCAGCAAATTGTGTGCGAACACAAACACTTGTTAACACTAACGAAATGCTTGTTAACACAAAGAGCGTTCCCAGGTATGCCGGCAAGGCAACCTGGGAACGCCCCATATATCTCCTTATATATATAATAAGGTGGAAAATCTCCTATATATAATAAGGTGAACACCTCCCCTATATATAATAAGGTGTAATCACACTGAATATCACTTGGAGAAGTAGCTATCCAGCACTATCTCGAAGCGAAGCATCGAATAGGCAGGAATCGTAGAACTGCTGCTGGTGCTCGAACCATACCCCAACTGGTATGGGATATAAACCATCCAGTGGTCGCCCGGATGCATGCGCATCAAGGCTGTGGCAAAGCCATCCACCACATTGCTGACGGCAAAGGTAGAAAGCATGGCGGTCTGCTTGTTGTAAGTACCCTCGAAGGTCTTATCAAACACGTATCCCGCATTCACGCTGCCATCCTTATCAGTAGTCTGAATCAGGCTGCCACGATAGCTCACCCTCACGGAGTCGGTGTACATCGGGCTTGTGGTGCCCTCGCCCTTTTCGAGCACATGAACGATGATGTTATCGCAATCCTTGTAGGTCAGCGGCACATTCACGCCGTTGACATCCTTGTTTGGTGTCTGGTTCTCCAGGCTCCAGTTGCGGTACACATACCATCCCTGGCTCTCTCCCATCTTCTTTGCGTAATCCAGCGTATCGGCAAAAGCCTGCTCGTTGCGCTCCTGCCAGTTGGCATACGCATCATAGGAGTCATCGTTCTCGCTGCATGATGACAGGGCGAACACTGCCATCACGAGCAAGAAGAGATATTTAGAAATTCTTAATTTCATTACCAAGTTTCTTTAATACGCTGGTGATACTTACGCGATCCTCGATGATGCCACGAAGGTCAGAGATAGCTACGCGCTCCTGCTCCATGGTATCACGATAACGCAAAGTTACCTTGTGATCCTTAGGTGTCTCGTGGTCAACGGTGATACAGAATGGAGTACCGATGGCATCCTGGCGGCGGTAACGCTTACCGATGGAATCCTTAGGATCGCCATAGTGGGTATTGAAGTGGAACTTCAACTCATCCACAATCTCGTGAGCCAACTCTGGCAGGCCATCCTTCTTATCCAATGGGAACACGGCACACTTCACTGGTGCCAATGCCTCTGGCAGGCGCAATACTACACGTGTCTCACCATTCTCCAACTTCTCCTCGCAGTAAGAGTGGCACATCACGCTGAGGAACATACGGTCTACACCGATAGAGGTCTCCACATCGTAAGGTACATAGCTCTCGTTCTTCTCTGGATCGAAGTACTTGATAGAACGACCGCTGTACTTCTCGTGCTGAGAAAGGTCGAAGTTGGTACGGCTGTGGATACCCTCCACCTCCTTGAAGCCGAATGGCATCTTGAACTCGATATCAGTAGCAGCATTAGCATAGTGAGCCAACTTCTCGTGGTCGTGGTAACGGTAGTTCTCGTTGCCCATGCCCAGTGCCTCGTGCCATGCCAAGCGAACCTTCTTCCAATACTCAAACCACTTCATTTCGGTGCCAGGCTGGCAGAAGAACTGCATCTCCATCTGCTCGAACTCACGCATACGGAATACGAACTGGCGGGCAACCACCTCGTTGCGGAATGCCTTACCAATCTGGCAGATACCGAATGGCAACTTCATACGGCCGGTCTTCTGAACGCTCAGATAATCTACGAAGATACCCTGAGCTGTCTCAGGACGCAGATATACCTTGCTTGTAGCATCGCTTGCCGCACCCATCTGGGTAGAGAACATCAGGTTGAACTGGCGAACGTCTGTCCAGTTCTTGGTACCGCTGATAGGGCAAACGATACCCTCGTCCTCGATAATCTGCTTCAGCATCTCGAGGTTAGGACCCTGCATAGCCTCTGTGTAGCGGGCATGGAGGTCATCAAACTTCTTCTGGTTCTCCAGAACACGAGGGTTGGTAGCACGGAACTGAGCCTCATCGAAGCTATCGCCGAAGCGCTTCTGAGCCTTGGCAATCTCCTTGGCAATCTTCTCCTCATACTTAGCCATGTGATCCTCGATGAGCACATCGGCACGATAACGCTTCTTGGAGTCGCGGTTATCAATCAATGGGTCGTTGAAGGCATCAACGTGACCGGAAGCCTTCCATACAGTAGGGTGCATGAAGATAGCTGCATCGAGACCTACAATGTTCTCGTGCAACAATACCATGCTCTGCCACCAGTACTGCTTGATATTGTTCTTGAGCTCAACACCGTTCTGACCATAGTCGTAAACGGCAGCCAAGCCATCATAAATTTCACTACTTGGGAACACGAAGCCATATTCCTTGCAATGGCTTACAATTTTCTTAAAAACATCTTCTTGTGCCATGATTAAATCTTATTTTTCTTAAATTTTCTGCAAAGATAAGCCTTTTTCTCGAAAAAATGTTGTATTTTTGCCATAAATTAATAAAATAAGTATTAAAAGCGATATATGAGCGACGAAATTAAAGATAAAAACGAGCTGGAAGGCCAAAATCCTGATGATTTGGGGAATTCTGATGCTCAGGAACAACATTCCGACTATAAGCCGGTGAACCGATTCGATGCATCCGCCGTACACCACCTCAGCGGCATGTACCAGAACTGGTTCCTCGACTATGCGTCGTATGTAATTCTGGAGCGAGCAGTGCCGCATATCGAAGACGGATTGAAACCCGTACAGCGACGCATCCTCCACTCCATGAAGCGCATGGATGACGGAAGATACAACAAGGTGGCCAACATCGTGGGACACACGATGCAGTTCCACCCTCATGGAGACGCTTCCATCGGCGACGCCTTGGTGCAGATGGGACAGAAAGACCTGCTCATCGACACGCAGGGAAACTGGGGAAATATCCTCACGGGCGACCGTGCGGCAGCTCCTCGTTATATCGAGGCAAGACTCTCGAAGTTTGCACTCGACGTGGTGTTCAACCCGAAAACCACCGACTGGCAACTCTCTTATGACGGCCGTAACAAGGAGCCTATCACCCTGCCGGCTAAATTCCCGCTGCTCCTGGCACAGGGTGCCGAGGGTATCGCCGTGGGATTGAGCAGCAAAGTATTGCCACATAACTTCAACGACCTCTGCGATGCTGCCATCCACTACCTCAGGGGAGAGGACTTTGCCATCTACCCTGATTTCCCAACAGGTGGAGCCATCGACGTGAGCAAATACAACGACGGTCAGCGTGGCGGAGCCTTGAAGGTGAGAGCCAAGATAGATAAGCTCGACAGCAAGACCCTCGTCATCACCGAGATTCCATATAGCAAAACCACGGTGAGCCTCATCGAAAGCATCACCAAGGCGGTGGAAAAGGGAAAAATCAAGGCAAGAAAGATAGAAGACGTCACCTCTGCCAACGTAGAGATTCTCGTGCATCTGGCTCCAGGCACATCTTCCGATAAGACCATGGATGCTCTCTATGCCTTCAGCGATTGCGAAATCAACATCTCGCCCAACTGCTGCGTCATCGAGGACAACAAGCCGAAGTTCCTCACCATCAGCGATGTTCTTCGCCACAGCGTAGATCGCACCATGGGATTGCTGCGCCGCGAACTGATGATTCGCAAGGGCGAACTGGAAGAGCAGCTCTTCTTCTCATCCTTGGAACGCATCTTCATCGAAGAGCGCATCTACAAGGAGCGCAAGTTCGAGCAGAGCAAGAGTCAGGACGAGGTAGTGGCATTCATCGATTCCAAGCTGGAGCCGTTCAAGGACAAGCTCTTCACCGCCGAAGTAGATGGCAAGGGCATGGTGGAATATGCCTTCCATCGCGAGATAACCAGGGATGACATTCTCAAGCTGTTGGAAATCAAGATGCAGCGAATCCTTAAATATAATAAGGATAAGGCAGACGAACTGCTGATGAAAATCAAGGCAGAACTTGCCGAAATTGAGAACGACCTGGCTCACATGACCGATGTCACCATCAACTGGTTTGAATATCTGAAGGGAAAATACGGCAAGCAGCATCCTAGAAAGACGGAAATCCGCAACTTCGATACCATCGAGGTAACCAAGGTGGTGGAGGCTAACCAGAAACTCTACATCAACCGACAGGAAGGTTTCGTGGGAATGGGATTGAAGAAAGACGAGTTCGTATGCAACTGCTCCGACCTCGACGACATCATCATCTTCTACAAGGACGGAAAATTCAAGGTTACCAAGGTGGCCGACAAGATATTCGTGGGCAAGAACATCCTCCACGTGCAGGTGTTCAAGAAGAACGACAAGCGAACCATCTACAACTGCGTATATCGCGACGGCAAGCAGGGCGACTACTTCATCAAGCGATTCAACGTAACCGCCATGACGCGCGACAAGCTCTACGACATCACCCAGGGCACAGCCGGAAGCCGCATCATCTATTTCACTGCCAACCCTAACGGCGAGGCGGAAATCATCAAGGTGACGCTGGAACCAGACCTGAGCCGCAAACGCCAGAGCATTTTCCTGGAAAAGGATTTCTCGGATATCCTCATCAAGGGCAGAGCTGCCAAGGGCAATCTGCTTACCAAGCGCACCATCCGCCGCATCGGCTTGAAGAGCCACGGCCACAGTACCCTGGGCGGAAGGAAGGTTTGGTTCGACCCGGATGTAAACCGCATCAACTACGATGAGAACGGAAGATTCCTGGGTGAATTCAACGACGATGATGCCATCCTGGTGGTATTGGACAACGGAGAGTTCTACATCACCAACTTTGATGTGAACAACCACTACGAGGACAACATCCTGAAGTTGGAAAAATGGGACGAGCACAAGGTATGGACGGCGATTCTCTATGATGCCGACAACGAGGGTTATCCATACATCAAGCGATTTACGATGGATGCCACCAAGCGTCATCAGAACTGCCTGGGCGAGAACCCTAACAGTCAGCTCATCCTGCTCACCGACACGCCATTCCCTCGTCTCAAGGTGACCTATGGCGGAGCGGATGCCATGCGTCCTGCCGAGGAAATCGATGCCGAGCAGTTTATTGCGCAGAAGAGCTTCAAGGCAAAAGGCAAGCGCCTCACCACCTGGAAGATAGAAAGCATCGAGGAACTGGAACCGACAAGATTCCCTGACCCAGAAGAGCCATCCGATGATGATGCCTCAGATGAGCAGGAAGGTGCCGAGGAGCCAAGAGAAAACCTGGATCCCGATGCCGGAAAGAGCGAGCAGCAAGTCATCGACGAGCTAACCGGCCAAACCAACCTCTTCTCCGACAAGGATTTCACAGAAGACGACAAGGATAGAGAATGGCTTTCGAAGCAATAATAAAAAAGGAGCTAAAGCATCGCTGCTTTAGCCCCTTTTTTATTTAAAGGCTTCTTTTTATCTTTTTACTTTTTTACCTTTTTTGCTTCATCCAGCTTCTTCAAGCAATACTCCCTGAAGTCCTTCCAGTGGTAATAAGGCGCCATGTCGCTCTTGATAGGAAGCGTTGCCTCATCCTCGCAGAGCAGCACCTTCACCAGCACATCATTCGCCTTGTTTCTATAAAAAACAAACTGCAGATTCGTAGCCATCGGCGTAATCTTGTAATCCCACCATTGAGAAGCAATCTTCTCCGGGTCCTTAATCTCCTCGCCATACCCGTTCAAATCCAGCAGACAGGTGAGCGGAGTAACCATCGTATCATGGCCATATCTCAGGGTAGCACCCGGATGCGGCAAAGCAATGCAGCTATCCGCCTTCTGAATAATATCCCTCAGCAGATTGCGCTGCGAGAACGGCTGCACATTGCCCGTAAAAGGCGAATTACCATAAGCCATCTGCCACCAGATGTTGGCATTCAGCCAGTTCTGATACAGTTCTTCCTCGGTAAAGAGATCGTAGAGCGAAACCTTGCCCCTCAATTCCGTGCCCTGGATAGAGCTCGCCATCTCATAAAGCTTTCTGTTCAAGTCGCTCTGGTTGATGTTCTGCTTCACCCAGGCAGGGTCGTTGAAAAGCTCCTTCATCAGGCGACTGCAGTTAACGTGCTTCTGGGCAAACTCCTGCTGCGCTACCCTGATGCCCACGCTATTCTTCAAGCTATCCAGGTATCTGTCGCCCTGGTTCATATAATACATATCATGCTCGCTGGCATCATGGAAGATATGAAGCTTAGGATTCATGCGGAGCATCTGCTGCAAACCGTTCTCCATAGAGAGGATGCATCGGATAACCAAAGTGCTTCGAGCCTCGATATTCGTATTACCGGCAAAGATCTCAGGAAATCTCTCCATCATTCGTTTGGTAATGCCCTGATGCTGCAGGGCACCGAGCGGAGTCAGTTCGCCATCACGTCCCCTCGCCTCCTCGCGAATCATCTTCACCTTAGCCAACGTCTCCTCGCCCTTGGCAGTCAGTTTGCCCTCCTGCTTTGCCTTGAGCAGAGAGAAATAAGGCACATCATACGCCTTCTTGCCTATCATGAAGCGGGAGCCATGACGGCCATAGTGACTCAGATAAAAAGGCTTATACCCCTTAGGAGCAGGAGTCAACTGCTTCTGAGGACCACGATAAGCCACATAGTTGCTACCCGAAAGGGTAATGTCGCGCTTGAAATCCTCCTGAGGAGTCTGCGCGGCAAGGGGCATCGTCAAAGCAAGAGATGCCCACAATAATAGATGTCTTGTGTTCATTATTATGTTATCTAAAGTTTATCTGCATATTACAGCTTGCCATAGCTTGCCTGCATATTATAGCTTGCCATAGCTTGCCTGCAAAAGTAGCATTATTTCTCGTAAAAAACAAGCAATTCCGCTTTTTTTTTGCATATTTCTTCTTTTTATTCAGAAAAATATTGTATCTTTGCACTCGCAAATGCGCTTGTGGCGAAATTGGTAGACGCGCTAGACTTAGGATCTAGTGGTTCAGGCCGTGTAGGTTCGAGTCCTATCAGGCGCACCCAAGAAAATCCTAACTGCTTGATAATAAGCGGTTAGGATTTTTTCTATCTTTGCCAACATAATTCCAAACTAAATTGAATCGGTTGGCAAAAGCAAGGCTTCATTTTACATACTTTCATACTATTTCTTGCGATTACACAAGACGCCTGGCGGAAGACTTGCTGGCTAGGACGCTGACAAATGGTTCGTAGATTGGAAGAAGCTTACACACGAAAGATATTTTTTGCGAAAAAAGTATCAAAGTCTCATTTCTGACTTACAATAATAGGTTATAAAGCTAATACTCAACGCATTACAAAAATGACACTTTTCTCTTTCTTTTACAAGAAGTATCATTGAAGTATCATAAAAGCAACATGAAGTATCATAAAAGCAGCATGAAGTATCATAAAAGCAGCATGAAGTATCATAAAAACAGCTTACTCACGATATTTCACGATATTGCCCAGAAACCGTCCCGAACTTTGGGCACTCAATGCCCGCAGTTACGGGCAACAGATGCCCAACACATGGGCTATCGATGCCCATCACGTGGGCTCTGAGTGCCCACCAAATGGGCATCGACAGACCAACTAATGGGCTGATTTCCAAGAGATATCAGCAGTAACTTCTAACGATACCAACATGACTTTTCCTGATTTCAGTTGACACTTTTTTACTTTATCAACTAGAAAAGGTAGACACTATCAATTTCATAAAACTGAAATAGTAGACACCTGCCTATCTGATAAAACTGAAATCGCAGACACCTGCCATTATCTTGATTTAAGTCAACAATCCAACACTATTAACAATAAAACAAAGAAAAAATTTCCTGTATTCGCATATTTCCTATACCTTTGCCACCGAATTCCAAGCATAAAGAAGACGGATTCTAATAAAAGAAGATAGAAAACAACGTATAATTTTTAAGAAAAAAGATTGATTATGAAGAAAATTATGTTGAGCCTCGCTATGGCTCTCGTTTCTGTTTGCGCTAGCGCACAGGTTTACATCGGTGGTACTGCTGGTATCTCTAGCAATAAAATCGGTGATGGTGACAGCAAGACTGCTTACAAGCTCATCCCAGAGATTGGTTACCAGTTCAACAACAAGTGGGATGCCGGTATCGAGGTAGGTATCCAGAAGGGCGAAGTTTGCAAGATTTCTCCTGTTGGCGAAGCTACAACCTTCACTATTGCTCCTTACGTACGCTATACAGCAGTAGAGAGCAAGGTAGTAGATCTCTTCTTCGAGGGTACTATCGGTTATAGTAGCGTAAGCAAGGGCGGTGGCGACTCCTACGAGATAGGCATCAAGCCAGGTTTGGCAGTTAAGCTTTCAAAGCATGTTGACTTCATCTCTAAGATTGGCTTCCTCGGATACAGAGGCTATTCTCCTGAGCACGGAGATAACTCTTCAACATTCGGAGTTGACGTAGATGCTAGCAACATTTCTTTCGGAGCTATCTATAAGTTCTAATATCTATTATCTATGCCGGATGTCTATCCGCCGTTGGCGAATGGGCATCCGGCATTGCCGTACAAGCATCCGACACTGCCGTACATGCATCCGCCAATGGCGGATAGAAATTTCCATGAAACCAACAATCATTTAATGCCAACCGGAAGAACACAAGAAACAAACATAAAACTCAGCAAACAAACGCCAAACGCATATTTCAGACTTCCGTATGCAAAACTATAAAATAACAAAATAGTTAAAATATCTTTTCTTTGAAATTATTTCAGAAAAACAGAAAGTAGTTAAGCTAAAAAACACTATCTTTGCAGCATGATTTCTGCAGTCTACTGAAAGTAGAAAAGAAAAGAGCAGAATCAAATTCAATTAACTGGGTTCTGACTAGAATAAGTTAAAATAGAATATGAAAGTAGAAATATGTACATCTTATGATGCACATTCTTCAGGAGATCAGAAAAAATCTCCCAGCGCTGGACTTACCTCCAGTGCCACCCCCGAAACAGAGACTCCTCAGAAAGAGGAGAATCAGCAAGTAGGGGTGTCCACCCATTATACCCTTTCGGAAACTAATCGAAAACCGGAAAACAAGCATCCAGAGGCTCATTGGTATGCACTCAGAACCACCTACGGAAGAGAGAAGAAGGCATACGACTATCTGGTGAGCCAACCATCCTCAAAGGCAACCCTACCAAGGAAGCCATTTCTTCCGACAACAACAACTGCTATGTGCTAGCTTACAAAAGCAGTTGGGGTATCGGCTTCTATAAGTACACAGGTTCCACCCTTGCCGCCTATCGGGCATGGCTGCCTAATACGATGGTGAACGATAAAACACAGCATATCTTGGCAGAAGGAAGAGCCATCCGCTTTGCTTGAACTAATGGTGAGGATACAGCCATCTACAACACGACTCTGTCGAATGAATCGAGGGATGACAAGTACTATAATCTCTCAGGACAACGGGTAGAGACGCCTTCCAAACCGGGCATCTACATCTCGAAGAAAAAGGGAAAAAAGATTATCAGATAATCTCTTATAAAAAAAACGATGAAAACTACATCGTAGAAATAAGATAAAATGCAAAGAGGCACGCTTCGTTTTTTTGAAGCGTGCCTCTTTTTTATTTTCTTATAGGATAAATCTATAAACTATAAATTATACCCCTGCATTACATCATCCCCTCCAGCTTCTCCTGCGCCTCCCGCATATCTCTTTCGAAATTCACATGGTCGAGAAGAAATTCCTTCCTGCCTTGCGAAAGAAGCTGATAGAGCTGGGGATTCATCCCCTCTACATATTGCGAGATGGCATACTCGATGTCATCCCGCTGCGTAGGATTGGTAGAATATTCAAACACCCGAAGTTTCTGGTGGATGAAGCAATAGGCCGACTCGATGCAATCGGCAGTAATCTGATGATTATCCATATTCCTTCCTGTTACTTCCTGTCATTCTTCCTATCACTTCACACCTTTCATCGACAGGGCGATGCGCTTGCGCTTCAAATCCACCTCTGCCACACGAACCATCACATGCTCATGGAGCTTTACCACTTCGCTCGGATCCTTGATGTATCGGTTGGACATCTGAGAAACATGAACCAAACCATCGTTGTGAACGCCTATATCAACAAAAGCACCAAACTTGGTAATGTTGGTAACGATGCCTGGCACCACCATGCCCACCTGCAAATCGTCGATGGTCTTGATGCTCGCATCAAACTCAAACTTCTCTACCTCACCACGAGGGTCCAAACCTGGCTTATCAAGCTCTGCCATGATATCCGTCAAGGTAGGCATACCCACCTCGGCAGTTACATATTTCTTAATGTCAATCTTCTTCTGCAGAGCCTTATCCTCTACCAGTTGCTTCACGGTGACACCCTGATCCTTCGCCATCTGCTCTACCAGGGCATAACGCTCAGGATGCACGGCACTGTTGTCCAAAGGATTCTTGGCACCAGGAATGCGGAGGAAACCGGCACACTGCTCGAAAGCCGATGGGCCCAGACGTGGCACCTTCTTCAACTGGGCACGCGAAGCAAAGGCTCCATTCTCCCTGCGGTATTCCACAATGTTCTTGGCAAGGGTAGGACCGAGACCACTCACGTAGGTAAGAAGATGCTGCGATGCGGTATTCAGGTTGACACCCACCGAGTTTACACAACTCATCACCACACCATCCAGACTCTTCTTGAGCTGAGTCTGATCCACATCATGCTGATACTGTCCCACACCGATGCTCTTAGGATCAATCTTCACCAACTCAGCCAGCGGGTCCATCAGTCGTCTGCCGATACTTACGGCACCACGTACGGTGACATCCTCATCAGGGAATTCATCTCTTGCTATCTTCGAAGCCGAGTAAATAGAGGCACCATCTTCGCTGACCACATAGATATCCACAGGGTGTGGATAACTTATTTCGTGCAACCAGTCGCTGGTTTCACGGCTTGCCGTACCATTACCCACAGCCATTGCCTCCACCTGATACATCTTCACCATGCGCTGGATGGCAGCAGTAGCCTCGCTCTTCTTATTACGTGGAGGATGAGGGAATACGATTTCGTGATGAATCAGATTGCCTTGGGCATCAAGACAACAGGTCTTGCAGCCATTGGCAAAACCCGGATCCACCGCCATCACCCGCTTCTGACCCAAAGGAGCGGCGAGCAAGAGCTGGCGCAGGTTATCTGCAAACACGATGATAGCCTCTTCATCCGCCTTCTGCTTACTGAGAGCCGCAAACTCAGTCTCAATACTAGGTTTCAAAAGACGCTTAAAGGCATCATCCACAGCCTCGCCCACCAGCGTCTGGCATTCGCCATACCCATGCACATAGTGGCGCTTCAACTTATCCTGGCACTGCTCATCATCGGCAGAGATACTGATACGAAGGAATCCGGCAGCCTCACCACGGCGCATAGCCAACAGGCGATGGGAAGAACATTTCTTCAAAGGCTCAGAGAAATCGAAGTAATCAGAGAAACGCTGAGCTTCCTCCTCATCTTTCTTCTTAGCCACCACCTTAGAGGTGATGATAGCTTCACGACGGAATTCGCCACGAATCTGGTTTCTGCTTTCCTCGCTCTCGCTCACCATTTCGGCAATGATATCCTTAGCACCCTGCAGGGCAGCATCGGCATCCTTCACCTTGTCGCCCACAAACTTCTTGGCAGCCTGCAGCGGGTTACGTTCACGCTGGAAGAGGAGCACCTGAGCCAGCGGTTCCAATCCAGCCTCACGAGCAATCTGTGCACGGGTTCTGCGCTTAGGTTTGAAAGGAAGATAGATATCCTCCAGTTCGGTAGCATCCCAACAGTTTTCGATACGCTCCTTGAGGGCATCCGTCAGTTTTCCCTGTTCCTCGATGGTTTTGAGGATGGTTTCCTTACGTTTCGCCATCTCCTTGAGTTTCTCGTTGGCCTGAGCGATGGCCTCGATGTTCACCTCATCCATATTTCCCGTTTTCTCCTTACGGTAACGAGAGATGAAAGGAATGGTGCATCCCTCTTCGAGAAGCTCCAATGTATTCTCAACAGCCTGCTCACGCAATTTGAGCTGGGCTGCAATAATCTTTGTAAATTGATTCATAATATTGTTTCCTATTTTTGCGAATGCAAAGATACAAAAAAAAACGAAAAAAGCCTCAGAAATCTTTCGAAATCTGAGGCTCTTGATAAAAGAAGGCGGCTACCTACTCTCCCGCATTGCATTGCAGTACCATCGGCGCAAGTGAGCTTAACTTCTCTGTTCGGAATGGGAAGAGGTGGGACCTCACCGCAATAACCACCTGATAATGGGTTATGACGTATTTGCACACAAGCAAAACAAGATAATGAACTGAAAATACAGTTGAAACTATGAACTATATTAAAGAAAGTGTTCGGGCAATTAGTAATGCTCGGCTTTGACATCGCTGTCTTTACACCTGCATCCTATCAACGTCATCGTCTTTGACGACCCTCAATGGAGTTCTCATCTTGCGGCTGGCTTCGCACTTAGATGCTTTCAGCGCTTATCCAATCCAGACTCAGATACCCAGCGGTGCGCCTGGCGGCACAACTGGTAAACCGGAGGTCTGTCCATCACGGTCCTCTCGTACTAGTGACGGCACCACTCAAAACTCCCACGCCCACGATAGATAGAGACCGAACTGTCTCACGACGTTCTGAACCCAGCTCGCGTGCCACTTTAATGGGCGAACAGCCCAACCCTTGGGACCTTCTCCAGCCCCAGGATGTGACGAGCCGACATCGAGGTGCCAAACCACCCCGTCGATATGAGCTCTTGGGGGGGATCAGCCTGTTATCCCCGGAGTACCTTTTATCCTTTGAGCGACGGAGTTTCCATACACATCCGCCGGATCACTATGCCCCAGTTTCCTGCCTGCTCGGCATGTCTGCCTCCCAGTCAAGCGCCCTTATGCCATTGCACTCTTTGAGGTCGGTTACCAATCGACCCGAGGGCACCTTTGGAAGCCTCCGTTACGCTTTTGGAGGCGACCACCCCAGTCAAACTACCCACCAAGCAGTGTCCGCGCAGCGCGCGTTAGACCTCAGACAGCCAAAGGGCCGTATTTCAAGGATGGCTCCACGAAAGCTGGCGCTCCCGCTTCGAAGCCTCCGGCCTATCCTACACATCGGATGACCAAGGTCAATGCTAAGCTGTAGTAAAGGTTCACGGGGTCTTTTCGTCCCATCGCGGGTAATCGGCATCTTCACCGATACTACAATTTCACTGAGCTCATGGTTGAGACAGCGTCCGGATCATTACACCATTCGTGCAGGTCGGAACTTACCCGACAAGGAATTTCGCTACCTTAGGACCGTTATAGTTACGGCCGCCGTTTACCGGGGCTTCAATTCAATGCTTCCTATTGCTAGTGACATCTCCTCTTAACCTTCCGGCACCGGGCAGGTGTCAGGCTGTATACGTCATCTTTCGAGTTTGCACAGCCCTGTGTTTTTGTTAAACAGTTGCCTGGACCTATTCTCTGCGCCTCGCTCATCACGAGGACCCTTTATCCCGAAGTTACAGGGTCAATTTGCCTAGTTCCTTAACCATGAATCTCTCAACGCCTTAGTATGTTCTACCCGACCACGTGTGTCCGTTTGCGGTACGGGTGCCGCATGGGTTAAGCTTAGCGGATTTTCTCGGGAGTATGATTACCCACACTATCAGATTCCTCCGAGGAGGACTCCGTACTATCAAGTTCAGCTCGGATGGTGGATTTGCCTGCCATCCTCAACACCTACACTCTTCAACGGGGACTTCCGTCGCCCCGCGGTGGTTTCACTGCTCCGTCTCCACGTCGCCCCATGCGGCAGTGACGGAATATTAACCGTCTCTGCCATCGCCATCGCCGTTCGGCTTAGACTTAGGACCCGACTGACCCCGGGCTGATTGGCATTGCCCGGGAAACCTTGGTCTTACAGCGGGAGGGAATCTAACCCTCCTTATCGTTACTTATTCCTACATTTGCTTTACTCACCGCTCCAGGATAACTTACGTACACCATTCGACGCTGTGAGTATGCTCCCCTACCGATACTTTTACAATTGCTATCCCGCGCCTTCGGTGTCTGCCTTATACCCGATTATTATCCATGCCCGGACCCTCGACTAGTGAGCTGTTACGCACTCTTTGAATGAATGGCTGCTTCCAAGCCAACATCCTAGCTGTCATAGGGACCAGACTTCGTTAGACTAACTCAGGCAGAACTCCGGGACCTTAGACGGCGGTCTGGATTCTTCTCCTCTCGGGGACGGACCTTAGCACCCGCCCCCTTACTGCCGGACTGCAGACCGTGAGCATTCGGAGTTCGTCAGGACTCGATAGGCGGTGAAGCCCTCTTGTCCTATCGGTCGCTCTACCTCTCACGGTGACCATCCGACGCGGCACCTAAATGCCTTTCGGGGAGTACGAGCTATCTCCAAGTTTGATTGGCCTTTCACTCCTACACTCGGCTCATCCAGAAGCTTTTCAACGCTTATTGGTGCGGACCTCCATCCCGTGTTACCGGGACTTCATCCTGGCCAAGTGTAGATCACTTGGTTTCGCGTCTACCCCCACTGACTGTGCGCCCTATTCAGGCTCGCTTTCACTGCGGCTACGTGTCTCGTGACACTCAACCTCGCCAGTGACGGTAACTCGTAGGATCATTATGCAAAAGGCACGCCGTCACACATTGCTGTGCTCCGACCGCTTGTAGGCGCATGGTTTCAGGAACTATTTCACTCCCCTGCTCGGGGTTCTTTTCACCTTTCCTTCACAGTACTCGTTCGCTATCGGTCTCACGGGAGTATTTAGCCTTACCGGATGGTCCCGGCAGATTCGCGCAGGATTCCTCGTGTCCCGCGTTACTCAGGATACCGCTATGCTTGATTTGGCTTCGTGTACAGGATTATCACCTTCTGTGATGTAACTTTCCAGATACTTCCACTCACCATTTCAATACAATGTCGCGGTCCTACAACCCCAGCCACGCCTTGCGACGCCACTGGTTTGGGCTGTTCCCCGTTCGCTCGCCACTACTAGGGGAATCATTATTTATTTTCTCTTCCTGCAGGTACTAAGATGTTTCAGTTCCCTGCGTTAGCTCTCAATCTTGAAGATTGAGTAACCGTCCTTCAGACGGCTAGGTTGTCCCATTCGGAAATCTCCGGATCAAAGGTTATTTGCACCTACCCGAAGCTTATCGCAGCTTATCACGTCCTTCATCGCCTCCGTGAGCCTAGGCATCCGCCATACGCCCTTTCTTACTTTCTTTACGACTGTATTCTTGTTACTCGTTTCCGAATAACGAATAAGTAGCTCATACTTTCAGCTGTATTCTAACTTGTGAAATCTCATCTTGCGATTTGATTCACTTTAGTCTGAACTAAAGTTCATTACTTACAGTTTTGCTTGTGTCAATATGTCAAAGATCTTCTTGCCTTAAAAGGCATAGTGGAGAATAACGGATTCGAACCGTTGACCCCCTGCTTGCAAAGCAGGTGCTCTAGCCAACTGAGCTAATCCCCCAGTTTGAGATATTATAATAAGAATGTAGTCCCAGGCAGATTTGAACTGCCGACCTCCACATTATCAGTGTGGCGCTCTAACCAACTGAGCTATAGGACTGTGTTGGTAAAGAGTAGCATCTCTGCCGAACATTCTCTATCTCTTATTTAATTAAACAGATGGTGCGTACAAGAAGAGAAGCGAACTTTAATCAGTCACTATCTCAATAAATATAAGTGAAGAGATAATCAATAATAATTAATCACTAATCACTAAATATATTCGTCTCTCCAGAAAGGAGGTGTTCCAGCCGCACCTTCCGGTACGGCTACCTTGTTACGACTTAGCCCCAATTACCAGTTTCGCCCTAGGCCGCTCCTTACGGTCACGGACTTTAGGCGCCCCCGGCTTTCATGGCTTGACGGGCGGTGTGTACAAGGCCCGGGAACGTATTCACCGCGCCATGGCTGATGCGCGATTACTAGCGAATCCAGCTTCGTGGGGTCGGGTTGCAGACCCCAGTCCGAACTGAGACAGGCTTTAAGGATTAGATGCGCTTTGCAGAACACCATCTCTCTGTACCTGCCATTGTAACACGTGTGTAGCCCCGGACGTAAGGGCCGTGCTGATTTGACGTCATCCCCACCTTCCTCACACCTTACGGTGGCAGTGTCCCCAGAGTGCCCAGCTTAACCTGATGGCAACTAAGGAGAGGGGTTGCGCTCGTTATGGCACTTAAGCCGACACCTCACGGCACGAGCTGACGACAACCATGCAGCACCTTCACAGAGACCCCGAAGGGCGTCATTGTCTCCAAATCCTTCCTCTGCAATTCAAGCCCGGGTAAGGTTCCTCGCGTATCATCGAATTAAACCACATGTTCCTCCGCTTGTGCGGGCCCCCGTCAATTCCTTTGAGTTTCACCGTTGCCGGCGTACTCCCCAGGTGGGATGCTTAATGCTTTCGCTTGGCCGCTGACCTATTCAGACCAACAGCGGGCATCCATCGTTTACCGTGCGGACTACCAGGGTATCTAATCCTGTTCGATACCCGCACTTTCGAGCTTCAGCGTCAGTTGCGCTCCAGTGAGCTGCCTTCGCAATCGGAGTTCTTCGTGATATCTAAGCATTTCACCGCTACACCACGAATTCCGCCCACTTTGTGCGTACTCAAGGAAACCAGTTCGCGCTGCAGTGCAGACGTTGAGCGTCTACATTTCACAACACGCTTAATCTCCGGCCTACGCTCCCTTTAAACCCAATAAATCCGGATAACGCCCGGACCTTCCGTATTACCGCGGCTGCTGGCACGGAATTAGCCGGTCCTTATTCATAAGGTACATGCAAAAAGTCTCACGAGACTCACTTTATTCCCTTATAAAAGCAGTTTACAACCCATAGGGCCGTCATCCTGCACGCTACTTGGCTGGTTCAGACTCTCGTCCATTGACCAATATTCCTCACTGCTGCCTCCCGTAGGAGTTTGGACCGTGTCTCAGTTCCAATGTGGGGGACCTTCCTCTCAGAACCCCTACTGATCGTCGCCTTGGTGGGCCGTTACCCCGCCAACAAGCTAATCAGACGCATCCCCATCCATCACCGATAAATCTTTAATCCCTTTCAGATGTCTTCTAGAGATATCATTGGGTATTAGTCTTACTTTCGCAAGGTTATCCCCAAGTGATGGGCAGGTTGGATACGCGTTACTCACCCGTGCGCCGGTCGACGCCTAGAAAAAGCAAGCTTTCTCTATCGTTTCCCCTCGACTTGCATGTGTTAAGCCTGTAGCTAGCGTTCATCCTGAGCCAGGATCAAACTCTCCATTGTAAAATATCATTTTTACTTTGCTAAACCCGAAAGTATAGCGAAGTGTTTGTTGTCTGTACTTAGGACGAATATCCTTTTCGTTTATTGAAGCTTAGTAAACCTGACTTGTCAATTACTTGACGGTTCGTTTCTTTTACCCAGTCAACTTTCTTATTTCTAAGAAGTTAACCGCTTCTTGTACTACTTGTCTGTTTATGTAAAATCTTTCAAAGAACTCTTTCTTCTGTTGCTTTGAGTAATGCTTGATTTCTCAAAAGCGAGTGCAAAAGTACTAACTATTTCTGAAACTACCAAACATTTCAAGCAAAAACTTTCATTTTTCTCCAAATTTTAACATTCAGAAACATTTTAAGTCGCTTTTCGCTAATCAGCTCATTATTATATACATACGCACATCGGGCGTGTGTGCAGGCGCACAGGCACGCAAACGCATGGGCGCAGGCATACATGCATCCGTATACCTGCGCCCACGCAATTCTATAATAATCGTTTTGCATCCCAAGCCATATAATTGCATCCCAAACCATATAATTACTGTTCCAACTGTCTCAAACGTTGGAACAAAATATCTCCTTAAGGGAAAACTTTTGTTCCCTTAAGGGAAACTCCATGTTCCATTAAGGGAAACAAAATGCTATCTGGCACGCAAGATTTCCTTTTTCGCATAAAAGATGCATCTTGGATGCGTGAGGGATAAGTGAGGGATGAGTGATGGATATTGTAAACAAATCCGTCATCCATCACGCTTACACCGAATCACAACATCCTCTCTTTCAGCGATTTAGCATTTCGAAATCCGAAATCGTGAGGGATGTGATAGATATTTCGAAAAAAAACTTTTTCTATGCGTAATGAATATCCGCCTATTTCTTGATAGTAAACTCAAACTTCAAGCCACCTTCTGGCAAATTGCTTACCCTGATGGTACCCCCATGCAGCAATACGGCATTCTTGACGATGGCCAGTCCCAGACCTGTGCCTCCCATCTTGCGGCTGCGTCCCTTATCAACCCGATAGAATCGTTCGAAGAGTCGAGCCAAATGCTCCGGCGGTACACCCTGACCATTATCCCGGAAGATGAAATGCCACTTGTTCCCCTGCTCCTTTGCCTCCAAAGTTATCGTACGTCCCTCACCGGCGTAGGCTATGGCATTATCAGTAAGATTGCGGAATACGCTATAGAGCAAACTGCGGTTTCCCTTCACCACGATGCGCTCAGGCAACTGATTATCAAAGGCCATCTTGCGCTCCTGGCGTACCAATGCCGTTTCTCTCGTGATGTCATTCACCATCTGCGTAATATCCACCGCCTCAAAATCAATCATATCCGATCCATCGTCCAGACGGTTGAGCGTTGAGATATCATGGAGCAAGGAAGTAAGTCGCTCGCTCTGCGCATAACAACGCTGCAGGAACTGTTCCTTAGTTTGCTCGTTGATATGAGGATTATCCAAAATCGTCTCCAGATATCCCTGAATACTTGCCACTGGAGTCTTCAATTCATGCGCAATATTCTGTGTAAGCTGGCGCTTCAGCACATCCTGTTCCTTTCGGGTAGTCTGCACACGCTTATACATTTTTATAATGCGCTCGGCAATCTCGCCCAGCTCATCATTCGGGAATTTTGCCAAATCTTCCACCTCCAGACTCTCGTTGTGATCTGCCTTATAGGCGAAAATAGTAAGTTTGGAGACGTTCTTGCCCAATCGGTAGGTAAAGCGATAGAGCACGATGGTAAGAAGGATGATGGCAATGATGGCAAACCAGATGTAGTGCTGGTCTGCCTGAAGCGATTTTGCCAGATCATTATTATAAGGCAGTGCCGTACGCACAATGAGATGCGATTTTGGAAAATAAGAAGCCACATAGAAATAATCCTGCTTCAAGGTTTTCGACTGCCGCTCCACGCTAGTACCCTGTCCCACCTTCAATGCCTCTGCTATTTCTTCCCGCTTGGCATGATTGGAAAAATGGCGATAGTCCTTGCTCATGTTGTCATACACCACCTTGCCATCGGGCTTGACCAGGGTTACACGCAGGTCTTTACTCTCGTGCGCACGCACGAATTCCTGCAGCTTAGCCTCAGCCACCCGCACGCTATCCACCATATCAATGCTATCCGACATCAGAATGCCCTGCGAGTTGGATAGCAGAAGGTCTTCCATCAGCAGTTCGTTGTAGTTGGCAAGCTTCAGCGTCAAAGTATTGATTTTAAACTGTTTCTCCCTGTTCTGCTGAAATACGATAAAACTGACGGCGAACACGAGAAACACCGTCAGCACACTGAAATACAACTTTCTACCTACATTACTTATCTTAAACATAACCATTACGCATCAAAATAATAACCAAAACCCAGGCGGGTGACGATACACTTGGCAAATCTGCCCACCTTCTTACGCATTCGGGTGATGTTGACATCCACCGTTCGGTCGAGTACCATCACATCCTTAGGCCATACTCTGTCGATGAGTTCCTGGCGTGAGAACACCCTACCCTTCTCCTCCAGCAGGAGGCGTAGCAACTCGAACTCAGTCTTGGTGAACGGCACATTCTCCCCGTCGATGCTCACCGTCTTCTTATCGAGATTGAGCAGCAATCCCTGATAGCCAATCATGGTAGGCTCCTCGGCAGTGCCATTCTGCTCGGCAGTTCTGCGCAGCACGGCACGGATACGCACCATCACCTCACGGATAGAGAACGGTTTTGAGATATAGTCATCAGCCCCCAGGTTGAATCCCGTCACCGTATCATTCTCCGTATCACGAGCCGTGAGGAAGATGATAGGGATATTTGCCGTAACGGGATTTTCCTTCAACTTCTTCGCCATCTGGAAACCGCTCATTCCCCCCATCATCACATCGAGCAACAGCAGATGATAGGAAGGCACATCCATCTCCAGCGCCTCCTCGGCAGAGTTGGCGGTATCTACATGATATCCTTCCGTCTCAAGATTGAAACTCAATATTTCACACAGGTCTTGCTCATCGTCAACGACCAAAATTCGTTTATTCTTCTCTTCCATCTTATCTAAACTGATTAAATTCTTAATTTTGCTGCAAAAATACGAATTTTATCTTGTAATAAGCATTACATAGGGTTACAATTATGTGACAGCGATTATTTTTTTGCTAAAAAATGATAAAGAGAATAAAATCATTACACTTTTTAACTAGGTGTCACCTAATTGGCTACAAGTTTGTTTGCTAGTTAAAAACTTTAATACTACTTTTGCACCCGATAAGGTAAAAAGTTTAGGATTAAATATCTGTGTTGTTATGAAAGATAAATCAAAGACATCCATTGTTATAGGTGAGCTCATCAAGCGAGAACTCAAGAAGCAAGGCAAGACATCCGTATGGCTTGCCGGAGAATTAGGTTGCCATCGCACCAACGTATATAAGATTTATGATAGATCCACCATTGACTCTGGCATGCTTTTCCACATCTGCCAACTGCTCAAGGTTGATTTCTTCAAACTTTATTCTGATGCCTTGAAGAAGAAACTATAAGAATCCATATAATAAAGTCGATACAAACAAAAAAGAAAGCCTTGCCAGCAGTTTCTCTCACGAGAACTCCTGACAAGGCTTTTTTATGCTTTAAAACATTTTATCCCAATCTCTTTTCGAGTCTTTCGCGGATGGCAGCGATAAAGCCGGCTGAATTAACTGCCTTTGCCTCTACACCCTCCATCAGATTGACGAGGTCCTTGGTTGCGATACCATCATTCAGGGTATCGAAGCAAGCTGCCTCCAACTGGTCGCCGAACTCCTGCAGTTCCTTGATTCCATCCAGTTCACCACGCTTTCTCAACGCACCGCTCCATGCAAAGATGGTAGCCATTGGGTTGGTGGATGTATCCTCACCCTTCAGGTAGCGATAGTAGTGGCGGGTTACGGTGCCATGGGCAGCCTCATACTCATACTTGCCATCAGGAGAAACCAAAACGGAAGTCATCATTGCCAGCGAACCGAAGGCTGTACTGAGCATATCGCTCATTACATCACCGTCATAGTTCTTGCAAGCCCAGATGAAGCCACCCTTGCTGCGGATGACACGAGCCACGGCATCATCAATCAATGTATAGAAGTACTCAATGCCGAGTTCGGCAAACTTCTCCTTGTAGTCGCTTTCATATACTTCCTCGAAGATCTTGCGGAACTGAGCATCGTAGGTCTTTGAGATGGTATCCTTGGTAGCGAACCAGAGGTCCTGCTTGGTATCGATGGCAAACTTGAAGCAGCTGTGTGCAAAACTGCGGATACTCTTATCCGTGTTGTGCATACCCTGGATAACGCCAGCGCCATCGAAGCTATGGATTTCGATTTCCTGCTTCTTGCCGCTCTTACCCTCGAACACGAGCTTGGCGGTGCCTGGCTCATCGGCACGGAGTTCCACACTTTTATATACGTCGCCATAAGCATGACGGGCGATGGTGATAGGCTTCTCCCAGTTCTTCACACAAGGGTGAATGCTAGGGATGGTGATAGGTGCACGGAACACGGTACCATCCATGATGCTACGGATAGTTCCGTTAGGGCTCTTCCACATCTTGTGGAGCTTATACTCGTCCATGCGCTGTGCATTTGGGGTGATGGTAGCACACTTCACAGCCACACCATATTTCTTGGCAGCCTCGGCAGAGTCGATGGTCACCTGGTCGTTGGTCTGGTCGCGGTAAGGCAAACCAAGGTCATAGTACTCTGACTTCAAATCTACGAAAGGCAGGATCAGTTCGTCCTTAATCATCTTCCAGAGGATTCTTGTCATCTCATCGCCATCCATCTCTACCAATGGAGTTGTCATCTTAATCTTTTCCATAACAATACTATTATATAAATTAATATTTTGCCTGCAAAATTAATAAAAATATTCAAGAAAAGAAAGAAAAATCAGAAATATAATTGCAAAATGACGAAAATATCTTTCATTCTCTTCCTTTTCTTCATATATCCTGCATATTTATGCGAAATATCAGCATATCAATACTTGCAGGTAACCTGTTGAGAATGTAAAACATCTCCAATCCTAAACTTATTTTGTGCCTGAAGAGGCATGGCTAGTATTGCTAATATTGTGAATAAGTACTGTTTCATAACTTCCTAATTATTTAAAATTCCATATAAACCGAGTGGCTGCATAATAAAATGCGAAATGGCACCAGCAAGGATAAATCCTAGAGGTATGGAAAAGATAAGCCATAGCCAAATAAAAAATATAGGTATTCGCAGAGGCTCTTTCTTCTCATATTTGTGTATTATGGCTTTGTATTTACTCTGTGAATAACGCCAGTTTATATACTTGTATGTTGTGGCAAGACATATAAAATACGGGACAACATGGAAGAAGCTGTCTCTAACAGTGAATATACGTGTGAAGTTAAAGCATATTGGTAAAATGACAATATGCAGCAATAATGTTATAATCCAACAAGACCGTTCTCTTGAATCTTCTACTTTATATTTGTGAAAGCGATGGTTTTTGAATAGTCTATAAAAAATATAATCAAATGTCATAGTCAATAATTATTTAAAGATTCCTACAAGACCTAATGGTCTCATCACGTAATAATCGAATAATACTGTAAATATCAAGCCTAGTGCTGCTGATAAGGCAACTATTATCCAGATGAAGAACATTGGGATGTCCTTTTTATTTATTGATTCGTACCGACCGAGAATACTTTTGGCATTTTGCTTGTTATACCTTTTGTGAATTTGCCAATATGACAATGCGTTGATTATGGCATATGGAATCACATTTGTTAAACGGTTGGGTTCGCCATACAGGACTGAAATGTTTAGTGATAATGGAATTATCACAATTTGTAAAATAACTAAAAGGCATCCCTTGCTTCTTTCAAAGGGATCTCCTTCGTGTTTGTATTTTTTATATGCTTTGTAAAGCTGAAAAAAAAGATAGTCTAAAATCATATTTTTATTTAAAATAAAACTATATATATTTAATGAATTGATACCATGTTGTTCTCTAACATAGTCATCTAGATGCTCACCAATACTTTTCCCTGTGTATAACTCAACGCCTGTATCCAAGATTAAGTGTCCACCAGCTATAGCCCATCCATATCCTGATATGATTTTTTCGTTTTATGCTTATTTATATACATATACGAAAAAACACCAACAAGCCCGAAGCTCATTGGTGCCCTATGCTATATGAAAGAAGGCGCTAGCCTCCTAATTCTTAATCAAAGTACTACTCCTCTGGAGCCTTGTCGATCAAGTCCATGAACTGGTCGAGCTTAGGAGTGATGATGATCTGGGTACGACGGTTACGCATCTTGCCCACCTCTGTACTGTTGGTTGTTACAGGGTTGTACTCACCACGGCCACCAGCTGTCAAACGCTTAGGGTTCACGCCGAAGTGATCCTGCAAGTACTGAACAACAGAAGCTGCACGGAGAGCAGAGAGGTCCCAGTTGTTACGGATGTTCTTCATCTTGGCACTAGTTGTGCTTACAGGCACGTTATCAGTGTTACCCTCGATGAGTACATCGTAGTCCTTGTAGTCCTGGATAATCTTGGCAATCTTGCTCAAGGTCTCCTTGGCACGGTCGTTCACCTCGTAGCTACCGCTCTGATAGAGCATGTTGTCAGCCAAAGAGATGTAAACCACACCCTTCAACACCTGAACATCTACCTCCTTCATCTCCTCACGGCTGAGGGAACGGGTCAGGTTGTTGGTAAGAACCATATTGAGCGAATCGCTCTTGCTCTTCACCTCTACCAAGTGGCGGATATACTGGTTGCTCTCGTTAATCTGGTCAACGAGCTTCTCAATGCTGATGTTGTTCTGGTTAGCATTGGTCAAACTCTTGTCGAGAGAGTTCTGCAACTTGGCATAATCCTTCTTGGTACCAGAAAGCTGCTCCTGAAGTGAAGCGAGGCGAGCCTCAGCAGCTGCCAACTTCTCCTTAGTATCCTGGTAATTCTGAGTCAATTCTTTATTCTCACTCTGGCAATTCTGAAGATCCTTCTTCAATGCACAGCTTGACATCATCAAGGTGCTTGCCATCAATGCCATAATTAAAAACTTAGTCTGTTTCATATTGCTTTCTTATTTTAATTTCTAGTTACTATTCTATTTTTAAACTCACAGTTTCGCATCAGAAAGAAAATCTTTCGAAATTCTCTCATTTGCTTTCAAAACACCGCTTTCGTGGTGCAAAGTTACAGATAAGACTCAACAAAACAATATTTGTCTAAACCATTTATAGAATTTTAACCTCTAAATCACTATTTATCACCTTTTTAACTAAAAAAAGAAAATTATTGTGTATTCTTTGCGGCAAAGTCAGAAAAATATAGTACCTTTGCAGGCGAATAGCCCAAACATGTATCATGTGGGCTTTTTACCGAGGTAGAATGAATACATTAACAAACTTATAAAAAGAGAAATAGTATGATTCTTTTTTTCAGAACTCCATCTAAGAGTGTGATTGCGACCGAGATTGATCACAAACCATCTCAGGACGAAATCAATGAACTTTGTTGGCTTTATGGTGACGCGACTTTAGAGGACGCCCAGCAGTTGCAGGGCTTCTATGTCGGTCCACGCCGTGAAATGATTACTCCTTGGAGTACGAATGCCGTTGAGATAACTCAGAACATGAGTCTTGACGGCATTTCGCGTATCGAGGAGTACTTCCCTGTGGATAGCGAGGACGCTGAGCATGACCCTATGCTCCAGCGTATGTACAACGGTATCGGACAGGATGTGTTCACCGTGAACCACCAGCCAGAACCTATCAAGTACGTCGATGACCTCGAGAAGTACAACGAGGAAGAGGGTCTTGCCCTCAGCGAGGACGAAATGGCTTATCTCCACAAGCTGGAGAAAGAGAACGGACGCCCTCTCACCGACAGCGAAATCTTCGGTTTCGCACAGATCAACTCAGAGCACTGCCGCCACAAGATCTTCGGTGGCCAGTTTATCATCGACGGCAAGGAGATGGAGTCTTCTCTTTTCAGCATGATCAAGAAGACCACTCAGGAGAACCCTAACAAGATTCTCTCTGCCTATAAGGATAATGTGGCTTTCTCTCAGGGTCCTGTTATCGAGCAGTTTGCTCCAGCCGATCAGACTACCAGCGATTTCTTCCAGGTGAAGGATATCGAGAGTGTCATCTCGCTGAAGGCTGAGACTCACAACTTCCCTACTACCGTAGAGCCTTTCAACGGTGCTGCTACCGGTACGGGTGGTGAGATCCGCGACCGTATGGGTGGTGGTGTAGGTTCATGGCCTATCGCAGGTACTGCCTGCTACATGACTGCTTATCCTCGCTTGAAGGATGACAACGGCAAGAGCGATGCTGAGCGCGACTGGGAAGATATCATGCCAGTACGTAAGTGGCTCTATCAGACTCCTGAGCAGATTCTGATCAAGGCTTCTAACGGTGCATCAGACTTCGGTAACAAGTTCGGTCAGCCTCTCATCACCGGTTCTGTGCTTACATTCGAGCACGAGGAGAATGGTGAGAAGTATGCATACGATAAGGTAATCATGCTTGCTGGTGGTGTAGGCTACGGCAAGAAGCGTGACTACAAGAAGGGTGAGCCACAGAAGGGCAACAAGGTTGTCGTAGTAGGTGGTGATAACTATCGCATCGGTCTTGGTGGTGGTTCTGTTTCTTCTGTAGATACAGGCCGTTACAGCAACGGTATCGAGTTGAACGCTATCCAGCGTGCCAACCCTGAGATGCAGAAGCGTGCCTACAACCTGGTTCGTGCTCTCGTAGAGAACGATGAGAACCCAGTAGTCAGCATCCACGACCACGGTTCAGCCGGTCACTTGAACTGTCTCTCTGAGTTGGTAGAAGAGTGCGGTGGCGAAATCGATATGTCTAAGTTGCCTATCGGCGACAAGACTTTGAGCGCCAAGGAAATCATCGCCAACGAGAGCCAGGAGCGCATGGGCTTGCTCATCGACGAGAAGTATATCAGCGAGGTTCAGAAGATTGCCGACCGTGAGCGTGCTCCAATGTACGTGGTTGGTGAGACTACTGGCGATGCTCACTTCAGCTTCAAGCAGGCTGACGGTGTGAAGCCATTCGACCTCGATGTAGCTCAGATGTTCGGTCATACTCCTAAGACTGTGATGGTAGATGAGACCGTAGAGCGTAAATATGAAGATGTAACTTATTCTGCAGATAACCTCGACGAGTACTTGCAGCGTGTTCTCCAGATGGAGGCTGTGGCTTGTAAGGACTGGTTGACCAACAAGGTGGACCGTTCCGTAACAGGTAAGATTGCCCGTCAGCAGGGACAGGGTCAGATTCAGTTGCCACTTTCTGACTGTGGTGTCGTAGCACTCGACTACCGTGGCGAGAAGGGTATCGTAACAGCTATGGGTCATGCACCTCAGGCAGGTCTTGCCGATCCTAAGGCAGGTTCTGTACTCTCTGTAGCAGAGTCATTGACCAATATTATCTGGGCTCCTTTGGCAGATGGCATGGACAGCATCAGCCTCTCTGCTAACTGGATGTGGCCTTGCCGCAGCCAGAAGGGTGAGGATGCCCGTCTGTACGAGGGTGTGAAGGCATTGTCAGACTTCTGCTGCGCCATCCACGTAAACGTACCAACAGGTAAGGACTCTCTCTCATTGACCCAGCAGTATCCTAACGGCGAGAAGATCATCGCTCCAGGTACCGTTATCGTAAGTGCCGGCGGTGAGGTTTCAGATGTCAAGAAGGTGGTTAGTCCTGTTCTCGTCAACGACAAGAACTCAAGCCTCTATCATATCGACTTCAGCTTCGACGAGCAGCGCCTCGGTGGTTCAGCCTTCGCACAGAGCCTGGGCAAGGTAGGCAGCGATGTTCCTACCGTCAAGAACCCAGAGTACTTCGTTGACTGCTTCAATGCCGTACAGGAGCTCATCAACCGTGGTTGGGTAATGGCTGGTCACGATATCAGTGCCGGTGGTTTGATTACAACTCTCCTCGAGATGACATTCGCCAACGTAGAGGGTGGTATGAAGATCAACCTCCACGACATCGCAGATGCCGACATCATCAAGACTCTCTTCGCTGAGAACCCAGGTGTTGTAATCCAGGTAAGCGATGCCCACAAGGACGAGTTGAAGGCATTCTTCGATGAGAACGGTATCGGTTATGCCAAGATTGGTTATCCAGCTCCTGAGCTCCGCAAGATTATCATCAAGAAGGAAGGCTTCGAGCACGAGTTCGATATCGATGCATTGCGTGACGACTGGTATAAGACATCTTACCTCCTCGACCGCAAGCAGAGCATGAACGGTATGGCTAAGAAGCGTTACACCAACTATAAGAAGCAGCCTATCGAGATGAACTTCGGTTATGGCTTCAAGGGAACTCTCGCTAGCTACAGTCTCGACGCTAACCGTCGCAAGCCATCTGGCATCAAGGCAGCTATCATCCGTGAGAAGGGTACCAATGGTGAGCGTGAGATGGCATACTCTATGTATCTCGCAGGCTTCGACGTGAAGGACGTGATGATGACCGACTTGATTTCCGGTCGTGAGACCTTGGAGGATGTAAACTTCATCGTATTCTGCGGTGGTTTCTCTAACTCCGACGTTCTCGGTTCTGCCAAGGGTTGGGCTGGTGCATTCCTCTACAATCCTAAGGCTAAGGAGGCACTCGATAAGTTCTATGCCCGTGAGGATACCCTTTCACTCGGTATCTGCAACGGTTGCCAGCTGATGGTTGAGTTGAACCTCATCAATCCAGAGCACAAGCATCGTTCACACCTCTGCCACAACACATCCAAGAAGTTCGAGAGTACATTCCTCGGTTTGACCATTCCTCAGAACGACAGTGTGATGTTCGGTAGCTTGAGCGGTGATAAGCTCGGTATCTGGGTAGCTCACGGCGAGGGCCGTTTCTACTTGCCAGAGCCAGAGGATCACTACAACATCATTGCGAAGTACAACTACGCTGAGTATCCAGGTAATCCTAACGGCAGTGACTATAACGTAGCAGGTATCTGCTCTGCAGATGGTCGCCACTTGGCAATGATGCCACACTTGGAGCGTGCCATCTTCCCATGGCAGAATGCCTGGTATCCAGCTGATCGCCGCAACGACGAGGTAACTCCTTGGATTGAGGCATTTGTCAATGCACGTCAGTGGATTGAAGAAAGAGTAAAGTAATAGTTAAAAGTTAATAGTTTATAGTTGAAAGCAAGATTGCTGTAAACTATAAACTATAAATTATAAACTATAATGAAGTACAGTTCATTATTTAAGACATTCATGAAGATTGGCATAGTCACCTTTGGTGGTGGCTATGCCATGATTCCTATTATAGAATCCGAAGTCGTCGACAAGCATCATTGGATGACGAAGGAGGAATTTCTGGATGCCATCGCTACTACCCAGGTTTGTCCGGGAGCCTTGGCCATCAACATGAGTTCCCTGCTCGGATATAAGTTGGCAAAGATACCGGGAGCCATCGTCTGCACCCTCGGCGCTTCGTTGCCATCATTTCTTATTATCTTGGCGATAGCCATATTTTTCCATCAGTTTGAAGACAACAAGGTGGTGGCTGCCATTTTTGCAGGTATCCGTCCTGCCGTCGTGGCACTGATCGCTGTTCCTACGTTCTCGCTTGCCAAGAGCGCCAGGATTTCGCTCGTCAACTGCTGGATTCCTATCCTCTCCGCCCTTCTGATATGGCTGGTAGGTGTCAACCCCATCTGGGTGATTATTGCCGCTGGTGTGGGAGGCTACATCTATGGACAGTTCATTCAACCAACGGAGTAAGACTAGTTAAAAGTTTATAGTTAATAGTTTATAGGGGCTACGCCTAATATATAGGAATGCCCTATCAACTTTACACATTATTATATATATGATATTTCTTCAGCTTTTCATCGTATTCCTTCAGATAGGCATCTTCGGATTCGGAGGTGGCTATTCCATGATATCCCTGATTCAGGGACAGGTGGTAACGCAGTATCATTGGATGACGATGAAAGAATTCACTGATGTCGTTGCCATCTCGCAGATGACACCAGGACCTATCGGCATCAACGCTGCTACCTATTGCGGCTATACCGCTGTGCACAATGCAGGCATGGGCGGCATGATGGCCATACTCGGAAGTGCCGTGGCAACCTTTGCCCTGATTCTCCCCTCTTTGATTTTGATGATTCTTATCAGCAGAATGCTGTACAAGTATATGAAAACCTCAGCCGTTCAGAGCATCTTCATCGGTCTTCGTCCTGCCATCGTCGGTTTGGTGGGAGCCGCAGCCCTGCTCCTGATGAATGGCGAGAACTTTTCTACGCCAGCCAATCCCTGGCATTTCTACATCTCCATCGCTCTCTTCTTTGCCACCTTTATCGGCGTGAAGGTGATGAAGATCAATCCCATCCGCATGATACTCTATGCGGCATTTGCGGGGCTAGTTTTATTATATTAAAGCTTTTTCATTCTAAACTTCCCTATTTATGAGAAAGATATTTTTTGCCATAGCCCTTGCCTTCTGCTGCCAGGGCATTCAGGCTCAGCAAACCTCCTACCGATGGAAGGTGGAGGCTGAAGCAGGTGTCAGTTGCAGCGTGCTCGATACGGATGTATCGGGCCTGTCCACCACTACCTATAAGGTGAGACCGGGAGTGGCGGCTGGTATAGGGGCAGAATATCTGGCAGTTGACAACCTGGCTGTGGGAACCGGCATCCGATTCGTACAGCGCGACTACCTGTACCAGAATCTGGGCGGTGACTCCTGGAACACCCGATACAACAACAATTTCATCAGCATCCCCTTGCATGTGGGATATTATCTGATTCATAATCCCTACCACGAAAAGGGATTGTGGATCAAGCCGCAGGTAGGCGTATATTACGAGTACTTCACCTCCATGCACACCAAGGGCATCTATCCGATGAACATCATGCAAGGATACAAGGGCGACGGAACCTATATCAAGTATAACACCACCTACGATTTCAAGAAGAACGAGAACCATCTGCGCCGCAGCCTCTTTGGAGGTGAAGCCGGTATCAAGGTGGGGTATTCCTTCGGAAGAATAGATGGCTCCATCGGGTATAACTTCCAATACGGTTTCTCGCATATCTACGAGGAGAAAGCCCGTACCAGCAAGACTGCCCGCCGCAACTCCAGCGTCATCACCGCAGGCATTGCCTATAAACTATAAAGGTTTCATTTTCAAAAGTAGCAAAGATGAGAAACTCTCTATATAAAAAACGTCCTATATATAAAATAGGTGGAATCCGATTCTTCCTGGTTTTCCTGTTGTCGGCAGCATCCCTTGCGATGTCGCTGACCAGTTGTGTATCGGATAACGACGCCAACTCTAAGTCGATTTCCGATTATACAGATGCCAACGTCCGTTCATACGGCGACTTGTTTGAGATATTCTGGAGGGTGATGAACCAGCGCTATTGCGACCTCAACGAACAGGCAGGCGTCTCTTCCCTCTCCTGGGAACAGGTGTACGAAATGTACAAGCCGAAGTTCGAAGCACTGAAAACCTTCAAGCCTTCATCAGAAAATACACAGGCAGAAATCCTGGCAGACAATGTCAAGGCGAAGCAGTATTTCCAGGAAATCATGAATCAGATTATCGACCAGCATTTCTTCGTGAAAATCACCCTTCCGGTTTCCCATTCATCCACAGAAACGGTTCGGTTTGAAAGCAAACTCTACGAAAGAGAACCTATCTTCCCGATGGCTTACCACTGGGATTACACCCGCAGCCAATTAAAGGATGACGGCACAGCCTTCGGAAGCCTGACCGACAACTTCAGCATGATGGGCGGTTTCGTGAAAGATGCCCCAGGTGTCTTCTATCTGGGATTCAGCAATTTCTATATCTCGGAAAACTGTGTCTATACCTATCATTCTGATTATCTGCCTACGAATGCTGAAAACAAGTATCATATCGACGAACAGATGATTGCCACGAAAGCCAGCGAACTGGTGACCGATGCGAATCTGATAGACCAGACGAAGGAAGAAGCCAACCAGCTCCTAGCACAAGCCAACCAGTATCTGGCATCAGACCAGGTGAAGGCTGCCATCGCCAAGATGGAGGCTTACAATGCAGGCAAGAACTATCAGGGACTTTATCATCTCTCGTATGCAGCTTATCAGAGTGCCCCATCTTTCATCCAGTTACTTCCAGCCTCAGCAGATAACACCGAGGCGGTAAGCATTCTGAAAAACCATCTTACCCAGAATTCCCAATATCCGGCTCTGGCTGAGGAAAAAGCCTTCAGCAACTGGATGGCGCAGCGATTGGCAGATTATCTGTGGCACGAAAGGGAATTCACCAATTTCTGGGAAGACCTGAAATTTACCACAGGCCATGAACTGGTAGAGACCTACCGCAGCAAATTCCTGGAGCCACTGGCTAAGGGCGATATCAAGAAGCTTATCCTGGATATGAGAAGCAATGGCGGTGGTGCCGTGGCTGATACCCGACTGCTGACCGACTTTCTGGTAACACAGCCAGCCGTCTATGCCTACGTTCGCAAGAAGGAAGATAACAACCCATATAGCTACACCCCATGGATTCCGCAGCGAATCGCCGTCACCGGAAGCAGTCTGAAGCGGGAGATTCCTACCGCCATCCTGCTGGATAACCACAGTGCCAGCATGTCGGAGATTACCTCGCTTATTCTGAAGAGCCAGGGCAACCACGTGAAGCTCATTGGCAGAAACAGTTGCGGAGCCCAATCCATGCTGATGGATAACTCGGCAAGCAACGGCGGTTGGAAGGGAAACGTAACCAGCTATCTGTATTTCTACATGCCTACCTGCATGACCAAAGATGCACAGGGAAGACTGCTAGAAGGCGTGGGCATCACTCCCGATTATCTCCTCTACCCGATGACGGAGAATGAAATCAAGGAAATCTATCAGAATGCCGCCGGAGCCACCGACAGGGCTTTCCAGAAAGCATTAGAAGTGCTGAGATAAAGATGAGGGTGTGTCATTATTCATCGGATTACGCGGAATAAACGGAACCTTAACCGCCTTCCTCGGATTACTCACGGATTTTAAACGGAAACTCGACCTGGCGGTCGTGGCGATACCCCCTAAAGCTGGAATGCGAATGCGCTAGCCCAATGGCCGTAAGGCCAAATCCGTTTAAATTCCGTGCGTAATCCGTGAAGCAAGAATGTTCCGTTAACTCAGCGTAATCCGATGAAGAAAAACGATGAAGCAACAAAAAAGAGGGTGTGTCTTGGACTTTTGACACACCCTCAAAATAAACAAAAAAGATAAAACTTGAAAACAAGATAAAAAAAAGCAATCATGAACAAAAAGAAACTGATCTATTGTAGCAGTTGTCTGGCTGCCGCCCTCCCGGGACTGGCTGCCAACGCAGCCTCAGCTACCCCAGAAGCCAACGGAAACAGCAGCCAGAAGGCTACCCCCGACCGCCCCAACATCGTCTTCATCCTAGCCGATGACCTCGGATTGGGCGACCTCTCCTGCTATGGCAGTCAATGTATCAAGACCCCGAACATCGACCAGCTCGCCGAAACGGGAACCCGATTCACGCAGAGCTATGCCGGTTCGGGAATCAGTTCGCCTTCCCGCTGCGCCCTGATGACAGGCAAGAACACGGGCAACACAACCATCCGCGACAACACCTGCACAGCCGGCGGACTGACCGGTTACAAGATTAATCCGAATGGCGATACCACCATCGTGCGCAGAGCCAACATCCTGCCCACCGATACCACCCTCGCCACCGTGCTGAAAGCCGCAGGCTACAAAACCTGTCTGGTCAACAAGTGGCATCTCGACGGATACGACCCGAAGGCATCTCCTATCTACCGTGGCTTCGATGAATTCCACGGTTGGCTCATCAGCACCGTAGAGTCGAACTCACCTTATTATTATCCCTACAACCGCTTCGACAACGACAAGCTCATCCACATCAAGGCAAACGAGCACGACAAGCACGTGAAGCACAACACCGACATCTCTACCGATGATGCCATCAGCTTCATCAAGCGCAACAGGAATCATCCGTTCTTCCTCTATCTTGCCTACGATGCCCCCCACGAGCCATACATCATCGACAACACCTCGTGGTATGACGACGAAGCGTGGGATATGAACGACAAGCGATATGCCTCGCTCGTTACCCACATGGATGCAGCCATCGGCAGACTGCTGAAGACCCTGGACAAGCTGAAGCTCCGCGACAATACGCTCGTCATCTTTGCTTCGGATAACGGCGCAGCCGTGCAAGCCCCACTGAAGCTGTTCAACTGCAACGCCGGATTCAGAGGCAGAAAGGCACAGCTCTACGAAGGCGGCATCCGCGTGCCGTTCATCGTCAACCAGCCCAACCGCGTACCTGTGCAGACGCTCGACAACATCATCTACTTCCCTGATGTGATGCCTACCTTCGCAGCCCTCGCCGGTTCAGAGCAGGCACTGCCTCAAGGCTACAGCGGCATCAACATCCTGCCGCTCTTCTACGGCAAGCAGACCTATCAGGACGGTAAGCCTATCAACACCGACAACCGACTGCTCTACTGGGAATTTCCAGGCAAGCAGCGTGCGGCAAGAAAGGGCGACTGGAAATGCGTAACCATCAAGAAGAACTCTCCGCTGGAACTCTACAACCTGAAGAACGACCCTACGGAGAGTCACAACCTTGCCAAGGAACTGCCAGAAATGGTAGAGGAATTCGACAAGGAGATGAGAGCTGCCCGCAAGCCATCACCCAACTGGCCTTTGCCAGATGATGGCAAGTAACAATTGTGCATTCGTCCAAAAGACAACAAAATGATATTAAAAAGGTGGATTTCAGCAGAAAATCCACCTTTTTACACTATAAAAATCATTTTATCCACCTCTTTTCTGTGTAATTTGTGTACTTTTGCAATATCAAAAAACAAACCTGAAAATAAACAATTAATGACAATGAATAAGAAAAGACAGTTTTTGCTTTCGGCTGTGCTCGCCACAACGCTGGCTGCCAACGCCCAAGTAACCATCCATGTAGATACCTCAAATCCGGGCATCAAGGTTTCACCTAATTTATATGGTATCTTCTTCGAGGATATCAACCATGCTGCAGACGGCGGACTCTATGCCGAACTCATCAGCAACCGCTCCTTTGAGGATGACGACAAGAACATCCCTACCTGGAAAACTGCGGCTCAGGAAGGTGCAAAGATCCAGACACAACTCATCAACAAGGGTTTGCTCAACAAGGCACAGGGCAAGGCTCTCCAGCTTACCATTGCGGCAAAGCCTGCTGCCACAGCCTCTCTCATCAACGAGGGTTTCTGGGGCATCAACGCCGTTCAGGGCAGAACCTATAAGCTCTCTTTCTGGGCAAAGGGTAGCTACAAGGGCGGATTGAAGGCACTACTCACCAACGCCAAGGGCGACAAGGTGTATGCAGAAACTGCACTCAATGCCAAGGTGGGCAAGAAGTGGACTAAATATACAGCAGAACTCACAGCCAATGCCAACGATGCCAAGGCACAGTTTGAACTCGTAGCCGACGGCAAGGGTACCATCGTTCTGGATGTGGTAAGCCTCTTCCCTCCTACTTTCAAGAATCGCGAAAACGGCTTGCGCCCTGATTTGGCTCAGCTTCTCTATAACATCCATCCTAAGTTCGTCCGCTTCCCAGGCGGTTGCTACGTAGAGGGACAGGAGTCTCCTGAGAATGCATTCCACTGGGAGAAGACCATCGGTCCTATCGAGGAGCGTCCGGGACATAAGAACGTGAACTGGCGCTATCGCACCAGCGACGGTATGGGCTTCGACGAGTATCTGCAGCTTGCCGAGGATCTGAATGCCAAACCGCTCTATGTTGTAAACGTAGGTTTGTGGCACGGCGGTATGACTCCGGTAGACAGCATCCAGCCTTGGATTGACGAGTGCATGAATGCCCTGGAGTATGCCAATGGTCCTGTTACCTCTAAATATGGTGCGCTGCGTGCAAAGAACGGTCATCCGGAACCATACAACATCGAATATCTGGAGATTGGTAATGAGAACAACCAGCCGGATCCTGCGGCTCAGAGCGACCACTACTACGATCGCTTCAAGAAATTCAAGGATGCCGTATTGGCGAAATATCCTAAGATGCATCTCATCGGCAACGTGGTGGCATGGGGCGATGACAACCCTAAGTGGGAAAGCAACGAGAGCGTAGAACTGCTCGACGAGCACTACTACAGAAACCCAGCCTGGTTTGCCGAGAACTTCAACAAGTATGATAACTACGACCGCAAGGGCAGCGAGATTTATGTAGGCGAATATGCCGTAACCCAGGGCTTCGGCAATATGGGTTCGCTCGATGCAGCACTCGGTGAGGCTGTCTATATGATGGGCATCGAGAACAATTCTGATATTGTGACCATGGCATCCTACGCTCCAATCTTCGCCAACCTCAACAACCGTATGTGGGCACCAGATATGATTCAATATACATCTGATAAGGTATTCGGAACTCCATCTTACTACGTTCAGAACGTGATGGCGAACAACATCGGTACCCGTGTATTGAAGGTGAACCAGGAAAATCCATACAAGTATGAGCAGACTCAGGTGAAGCCAGCCATCTGCCGTGTGGGCATGGGAACATGGGGCACCCAGGTTTCTTTCGAGGACAAGGGCTACAGCGATGAGAACGGCAAGGCACTGCCAATGACCATGCAGGAGTTGCCTACCGACATCCGCGGACAGTGGAAGGCTGAGGGCAGCCTCATCAAGCAGACCAGCAACGAGGAGAGCTGCATCCGTCTGAACCCAGGCGAGATTACCAGCAACGGTTATATATATAAGGTACGCGCGAAGAAGGATGCCGGCAACGAAGGTTTCCTCATCATCTTCAACTACGTGGATAAGAACAACTACTGCTGGTTGAACCTTGGTGGCTGGAACAACACCCAGCACGGTGTGGAGTCTATCGTGAATGGTGCCAAGAGTCAGGTTGCTACCTGCCCAGGCAAGATTGAAACCGGCAAGTGGTACGATATCGAGCTGAAGGTGGTAGGCGACAGCATCTATGCCAAGTTGGATGGCAAGGAGGTATTCGCCACCAAGCTGAAGGCGAACACCCTTCCTGGCATCTTCTCTACAGCTACACTTGATGAGCAGACGGGCGAGGTAATCCTGAAGATTGCCAACACCAGCACCGAGCACACCACAGCGAAGATCAATCTTCAGGGCAAGGAGATCAAGGATGGCAAGCTCATCCGCCTTTCTGCCAAGAACGGTCTGGAGGAGAACACCATCGACAATCCGACCAACATCTATCCTGTAGAAAACTACGTAACTACAGAGAAGAATGGTGCTACGGTAGAGATTCCAGCCAGCTCTCTGAACATCATCAGATTGAAGTAAGCACCAAGATTAAAACAACAAACTACATCCAGGGCATCAGCCCTGGATATACTCGATATATATTGATACATTTTTTGAATAGTTGATAGATAGTTAGTTAGAAATGAAGAAGGCGGCAACCTGCGTGATGCAGATTGCCGCCAATTGTTTTATCTATCGTTGATTTATCCGAAAGCATAATTGATGAGCAGGAAGATGCTCAGGATATAGAGCGTAGGATTCAAATCCTTGAACTTACCCACCATCATCTTGATCAATACATAACTCAGGATACCGAGGCAGATGCCATCGGCGATGCTGTAGCAGAGCACCATCGTAATCATCGTGATGAAAGCAGGGAATGACTCGGAAATATCTTCCAGCTCAATCTTCTTGAACGAATCAATCATCAATACACCCACCATTACCAGGGCGCCACTGGTGGCTGCACTCGGAATCAGCAGGAAGATAGGAGCCAGGAAAATGCTCAGGATAAACATCAAACCCACAAAGAAAGATGTCAAGCCCGACTTACCGCCCTCGGCAACACCCGAAGCACTCTCCACATAAGTGGTAATGGTAGAGCTACCCAGCAGGGCACCGGCTGTGGTACCGATGGCATCACTCATCATCGCCTCCTTCACTCCCGGAATCTCACCCTTCTCATTCTCCTTGACACCGAGCTTAGAAACCAATCCCAGAACTGTTCCGATGGTATCGAAGATGTTGACAAGCAACAGGGAGAATACCACCATGAACATCTTAGGAGTGAAGAAGCCCGTGAAATCGAACTGGCAGAAAATAGGAGCGATGCTGTGAGGAGTAGATACCGGCATCCAATTGTCAGAGAACTGGGTTACACCCATCGGAATACCAATCAAGGTAGAGATGATGATAGCGATGAACAGGGAACCCTTCACTCTTCTCGCCATCAGACAGCCACAGAGCAGGATGCTGATGAGACCCAGGATACTGACTGGTGTAAACTTGCCGAGCTGCACGAAAGTATCCGCATTGGCAGTAATGATGCCCGCATTCTTCAAACCGATAAAGGCGATAAACATACCAATACCTGCCGAAATGGCGAATCGGAGGTTCTTCGGAATACACTCCAATATCTTATCGCGGATATTGAGGAAGGTGATGGCTAGGAAAATGATACCCTCTACGAGCAATACCGCCAAAGCCTGCTGCCAGGTCAAGCCCATAGCCTGACAAAGGGTGAAGGCGAAGAAGGCGTTCAGTCCCATACTAGGAGCCTGGGCAAAAGGCAGTTTTGCCATGAAAGCCAGCAAGAAGGTGGCGATGGCAGAAGCGATGGCTGTGGCAGTAAAGAGAGCACCCTTGTCCATACCTGTGGTTGCAAGGATGGTAGGGTTCACTGCCAGGATGTAACACATGGTCAAGAAGGTGGTCATACCAGCAATCAATTCAGTCTTGACCTTCATTTGTTTTGGGTCGAAACCCAATAATGCTTTTAATTTATTCATTTCTTATATTACGATTGTTTTTTCTCTATTTTCTCTTCCCCATTTCCACAACCCAATCCCATTGTTTTTTCGGGGCGAACAAAGATAAGAAAAAATAATGAGGAATGCCTTATTTTACATGTTTTTAACTACACAGAACGCCTTATTTTACAAAACATTTTATTTTTAACCATTATACTTGGCTAATTCAGATTTTCTTCGTAACTTAGCAGCGCAAAACGTAAAGCATGTAGGAATATGTCAAAATCAGTTTTGACAGCACCCAGCGAACGATCAGCGAATGGAAGATCAAGGAAGAATAAAGAAGGATAAGGAAGAATAAAGAAAAATCCGGAACAGAATACTACATTTTTTCGGAAACAGCGAAAGAAAATAGCGTTTATTTCACTACGAAACCATTTTTTGCCGTTCGTAGCGGAATAAACGCTATTTTAACTCTACTCCAGCGTCAACCACCCATCTTCCGTCCAGTTGATTTTCTTCTGAACCAGAATGCTGGCGCCATTCTTTGGCACGCTGTAACCATGACAGAAGAAGTAATCGCCATCAGGGAAGGAGTAGGCAGAGCAATGGCCCATCGCCTCATATTCCTTCTTGTCGCCTTCCAGCAGCAGGGTGCCACCGCCATTGCGCATATCCTTGCCTTCTTTATCCAAATAAGGACCAGCCACCTTCCTGCTCCTGCCTACGGCAACACGATAGTTGCTCTTGATGCCACGGCAACAGTAATCCCAACTTACGAAGAGATAGTAATAACCACCATGCTTCATGATGAAAGGAGCCTCGATGGCATTGGTGCCGGCAAACTTAGAGGTAGGATTCGGCTCTGCCGATACATCGCCCACGGCATGACGGCGGGCGATGGTCTGAGGCTTGGCATCCTTCTTCACATGCATCGTCTTCTTATCGAGCTTGATCATCTGGATACCATCCCAGAAAGACCCCCAGGTAAGCCAGGGATTTCCCTTCTCATCAACGATGAAATTCGGATCGATGGCATTCCAGTTGTCTCTATCACCCTTAGAGGCAACGAGGCAGCCCTCATCCTTCCATCCATCCTTATCAGATAAGGAGGTATTGCTCAGCAAACCGATGGCAGATGTGTTCTTGCCAAAGGTGGAACAGGAATAAGCCAGATACCACTTGTTCTTGAATCGGATCACATCCGGTGCCCAGATATGGGTTTCAAAGCCCGGCACACTATCATGAGTCCAGGCGGGAATCTCGTGATTCTTCAGCACGCCTTCCCTACTTAAAGTCCAATGCTTGCGGTCGGTGGATGTCATCTGCGTGATGCCATGTCCCGTGCAGTAGAGATAGTACTTACCATTCTCATACGCCATCACAGGGTCGTGTACCATCGGTGTATCCACAACAAGGGGGTTCTGGGGAGCCAACTGCGCCTTCATTTCGGCATTCGCGTTAACAGCCGCCTTCATTTCGCTACCCCCTTTAACAACAGGAGCAGCAATGAACATTGCTGCTCCCAATAGTATTATAGATATCTTCATTTGATCTTTTATATAATTCAAATATAAGAGATTTACTTGTTCACGAATTTTCTGCCGTTTACAACAACTACACCCTTGTAGCTCTTGTCTACCTGCTGACCAGCCAGGTTGTACCACTTGCCATCCGTCTTCTTCTGGAAGATGATAGGGCTTGCAATGCCTGTATCTACAAGACTTGAACCATCGATGTAAGAGCCTTCGTTTACGAAGAAGAGAACAATCCTAGAAGGCTTGTCTGCCAATGTGGTGGTATAAGAATAATGATATACCTTACCTGCCTTGGTGGTAATGGTTGACTCCATCTTGAATACGCCTGCTGCTGTCAAGCTAACAGTCATATCAACCAAGGAACCATCCATATCCTTCTTGAATACACTCATATCGTCGCTCGTATCAAAATCGTGGGTGAATCCTGAAGCATTGTGGCTTCCTCCCCATCCGAAGAAATCATTTCGGATAACGAAGTACTCCTTATCGGATCCATAACCGGTATCCTCACGCTTGATCTTAGCAGCAGCCAAGCACCAGTTGTTCCATGCTTCAGCCATATTACTATAGTTGTAGAACTTGAATTGCAACTTCTTGCCAGCCTTCAAATCATAGTAAGGAGAGAAGTTTGACCACCAGACTGAAGTAGTATTCTTCACCGATGATACCGGATAATAAACCGGAGTACTTTCCTCAGCATCAGCATCGATATTCAGGGTATAATCCTTCACATACTCATAGTCGTCCTTGCTGATGGTCATGGTCAGGGTGACCTTGCCTTTACCCTTCACCTTGCCCTCATCGGTCAAGATAGAAGTATCGCTCGACTTCCATGAAATATTCGCACCCATCTTGCCCTGGACAGGCAAAGTAGGAGCCGCATTCAGAGTGGCACCGTCAGAGAATGGCAATGTCATCCTGCTGAGGGTGTACTTGATGGCTGCCTTGGCATCAGCCTTCACAGCCCAAACCTCCTGCTGATAGGTAAAGTTACTCTGTCCCATGGTCAGGCTTCCGCTTGATGATGAGAGAGCAGAGATGGCAATGGCTGGGATATTGGTATAGTCTACAGTCTGCTTCACCAACACACCACGATAGACTACATTATTGATAGTCAAGTGGATGTAATCAGTACCAGCCGTACGCTTCCAGGTTCCCTTCTCAGCACCAGTGATGGTTCCATCGGCATTGAGGGTGATGTTGACAGATGTCTCGAAAGCCTTTGCCTTGGTATTCTGACCATACTGATGACGCATAAACTGATAATCGCCTGCAATGTCTGCATCTGCGATAGACGCCTTAGATGCAATAGCCTCATCGGTGATGGTCTCACCGTCAAACTCGAATGGAGCTGCCATCAACCAGCCCTCATCGTTGAGGAAGAGCTGATGAACACGCACCTGATGACCTTCGCCACCATTGCTGAAACGGGTGTGATAAACCACGAAAGAACGATTCTGCTTATCAACGAACGCAGAGTTGTGACCCTGTGCTATCTCAGCACCACTCATGGCATCCCACTGATAACCGCCAAAGAGCAATACGCCACGGTTGTCGGCTGTGGTAGAACTATAGTTCATTTTATAACTCTTGAAGAGTGCCGATGTGCCATAGCAATCTACGAAAGGACCATCTGGATTCTCTGAACGGAAGATGCGCATCTGGTAACCGCCATCGCTGGTCAAGCCACCATAGCTCATGAAGAGGAAGTAGTACTTGCCAATCTTCTGAATATAGCTAGCCTCGCCCGATACATAATATCCACCCGCAATCTTCTTACCGAAGTAAGGGTCGCTGGTACAGTTGGCGCTGGCTGCACCCGGAGTGGTAGTCTTGCCATTCACCTCGTAAGGGAAGGTATAGGTATAGTCGCGGAGGCCATTGGTCTTATCCAACTTAATCATAAAGATACCGCCCGACCATGAGCCATAGCTCATCCAGAGATTGTCGTTGTCGTCATAAAAGACACATGGGTCGATGCAGTTTGGCCAATAGGAGCCCCAACTCTTACCTACCTTATAGCGGGTAGGAAGAGCGGTTTCGCCAGTGGCGATGGCATAATCGGTATGCTTCCAGTCATCCGCAGCAGCGTATGAGTTGTGAGCGTATGAACCCTGGAAACCGGAGAAGACCACCGGACCCTGATAAATCCAAGGTCCTTCGATGTTATCTGAAACAAAGCATACGATGGAAGAGCACCAGTTGTCACCATTCAGACTCATATACATGCACCATTTCTTCATGGTCTTGTTATATACGATGTCTGGTGCCCACTGCATGCCCTGCACGTTATTGCCCTTATACTGCCAGCCGTGAGCATTGAAGTTGCCGAACTTCACGGTTTCGCCCTTGCAGTTCTTCACCTCTGTAATGAGATGAGAAGCATAAGCATTGGCATAGTTTACCAAGGTACCCTGCTTGTTGGCAAAGAGGCTGTTTACATTGCTTGTTGCCTCCTCGCCAGCCTTGAAGGTGCTCCACTCCTGGTAATTACTAGCAGTAGTGGTCTTGCCCCTGCCCAGGTGAGAGCCATATATATAATAGGTAGGAGAGCTAGGATTGGTGATGTCGTCCATCACGATGGAAGGGTCATGGCATACCACACGCTTACTATATGATCTCGACGTATAAGCATTCGTCAGGTCGTTATCGCTGACCTGAGTCTGGGCACTTGCGCCAATAGCAGCAAGGCCCAGCATTGAGAGTAATAATTTCTTCATGAATGATACTTGTTAATTGATTGCTTTTATTCTAAGACTAAGAAAGCCTTGAAAATTAAGCAAAAAGGCAGACCTACGTGGAAACGTGTTTTCACATAAGTCATGCCTTTTATACTATTTCAGAAAAATCTTATCTGCGGTGAGCACGTGCATAGTGCTTGCGGGCAGCAGCTGAACCGAACTTCAAATGGCTGTTATCAACGACGAATGATACATTCAGGTCGCTAGGGTCGATGGTGTTGATCCCCAAGTAATTCTGTACAGTTACGCTGCCATCATTACCTGTAACGATAGCCTGAACATCGGCAGTACCATTGTTACAGTTGGTTACGAACAACTTCACCTTTGCACCGTTCATGGTTGCGAGCCAGGTAGCCCAATCACCCTGTGTTCCGATAGGAGTACAAGCAGCATAACCATTACCCCAACCATAGTTATCGGCACGAACCACAGCATATTCTGCCAAATCAGCCTTGCGGAGAATGACAACATAGTTGTTATAGTTATTTGCACCAGAAGTATAGTTGGTGAAGTTGAACTCGAATGTCTCACCGGCAGGAATCTTCATATTCTCTGTAAATTCTGTCCACCAGGCAGTAGAGCAATCCTCTGCACCGAGAGAAACAGGACTAGGAGTAACCGCCTTGACAGCAGACTCAGCCACATTTACTTCTACAGTTGCAGTTCGGCCGTTCTCTGTAGTGATAGTCACCTCGTGCTTGCCCGGAGTAGCAGGGATTCTTGAGAATGTCAACTTAGAATTTTCGAGAACAGCATCCTCGCCTTCCACATACTTGGCAGTAACCTCCATACCTGTTGGGTCGAATGCCAATGTATGGTCTACGCCCTCAAGTGCAGCAGAATTGTAGAAGTAGTACTTGGTACGTGAAGGAGCCTTGGTAATAGTGATGCTCTTGATACCAGCCACAACGCTAAACTTGGCATTTGCACTGATGGTCTTATCTGCAGTCTTACCCAAAAGAGTCTTCTTCAATGTTGCAACAACATACTTCTCGCCTACCGTCTCCATATCAGGAACTACGACGAATTCAAGGTCACTGGCTGCTACTTCCTTGACAGCGCCATCAGCGTAAGTAACCTTTGCCTTCAATGTAGAAGTGAAATCCTTCAAGGAAGTACCCTTGTCTACTTCGGCAGGAACATCAATCAACTCCATAGACTCAGGCTGCTGATCCTTTACATCAGCCACATCCATCTCTGCCTTGTCGAATACATAGTGACAACCATCGGTTGTGAAGTCAAGATAGAGGTCTGAACTCTCAACTGGAATACCCAGATATTTCTGGGTAGAAGTCAATCCTTCAGTACCGGTAACCTCAGCTACAACATCTGCTGTATTATCACCATAGTTGGTTACGGTTACAGTTACTTTAGCACCATTCATCTGAGCCAGCCATGCTCCCCAATCATCTGATGCCGAGTTGCTGTGTGTACAGCTGGCAAAGCTGTCACCCCAGCCGTAATCATCAGAACGCAGGCAGCAATACTCAGTCTTATCAGCCTTGCGAAGCACTACCACATAGTTGTTCCAGTTGTTTCCACCAGAAGTATAGTTGGTAAATGTCGTAGAATAAGACTTATTACTTTCAATCTTGATATCAGCATCCAGGTGAGATGTCCACCAAGCATCACTATTATCTGTAGCACCAAGCGTAGTTGGCGAGATGGTAGGCGCAGTACCCTTGTTGCTATTGGCGATTGAATCTATCTTTTCAGAAAGCCAATCAGGTCCATTGACACTAAACATGTCACTTCCCTCGCATCCTGTCAGCGCAGTCAAGCCCATGGCTGCTACGCAGAAGACAGATGCTAATTTATTTAGGTGTTTCATATTGTTATTCTATTTTATATGATCATGAATATTGTTACTTGCTCAAATCTACTACAGGATGAACGGTCCAACCCTTTTCTGAGAAGTAGGTTGAGTTGTCTGTATTCGTATTGGCTGAGTTACCTGTCAGGTTAGGGTTGTCGTTCAACAAGCCCTGATAGATAGGCAAGAACTCATGACCTTTTACGTATGTATCGTAAGAGCTCTTCACCTGAGGGTCAACACCTACCATAGAGTAGCTAACAGGCTCCTTGACATCGTAAATAGAACGACGGAAGGTTCCGTGCTCCTTCAACTGAGTCAATCGGTCATTGTCATAGAAGAATCCCCAACGAATCAAATCGAAACCACGACCATACTCGCAACCGAACTCCTTTGGACGCTCTACATTGGCAATCTGCTCGAAAAGCTTATCCTTGGTATCGAAGTCTGAGAGACTCAAATCCTTCAGGTTGGCACGCTCACGAACCTGGTTAATCCAGTCGATAGCCTGCTGTGTTGGACCATTCACCTCGTTCTCGCACTCTGCAGCACGAAGCAATACGTCTGAGTAACGCATCATACGGAGGTTGATACCGCAATGTAAGCCTGTGGTCACTGTACTGTAAAGGTTGGTACGGAAGTTAGTCCACTTAGCGATAGGAAGACCTCCATAGTTGTTATTCGTAACAACAGTATCATTAGGAGTCATCTGGGTAGTATAAGCCACGTTGCCATTCTCAAATCCTTCCCAATCACTCTCATAGGTACCGATGGTCCAGTAAAGACGTGGATCCAACTTACCAGCTGTGGTACGCTCCTTCTTGAAGAGGTTGTACAACCATGGAGATGCAGAGAGGTCTGCCCATCCACCGAATCTACCTGGAGCGAAGTTAGACTCTACGGCATGACCCTGTGTAGCGTTAGGACTGGTATTAACAGGAGTCCACTCATCATCTACACCCTGTGAACCGTAGTCGAGATACTGGATTTCGAAGAGGCTCTCGGCATTGTTCTCATAAGCAGAACCCTCACGGAAGTTGTCGCCATAGTTGGCCATCAGCTTGTAAGAGCCATACTTCTTGTTCATAATGTCCTTGAGTACAACGAGTGCATCGCTATACTTATGGCGCTGCATCAGAGTGCGGGCATAGTAGCCGGCAGCAGCACCACAGGTAGCACGGCCCTTGGCCCACTCACCACCCTCATCACGTGATGGGAGGAGCGTCATCGCCTCAGAGAAATCCTTCTCCACCTGATCGAGCACCTCATCATAAGTACTGTTCTTGCCATAGAGACCATCCAGAGTAGAATAGTTGGCATAATCAGTTATCAGCGCAGGATTCTGGTAATATCCTGCCAATGTATAGTATGAATAACCGCGAAGGAAGAGAGCCTGTCCCTTGATTCGCTTCATGCTTTCGCTGAGCGAAGCATCATCGCCTGTGGTACGTGAAAGAATGAAGTTACATACATTAATAGTATAGTAAGCCTCACGCCAAGGCCACATGGAGATTTCGTCAGTCACAGGGTCGTCCATGTCATCGAATGGCAAATACCATACCTGTGACGAGTTCCATACTTCATCGCCACGAACAGCGTCTAGGGTATAACCTACACGAGCAGAAGAACCTTCCATACGAATATGGTTGTATGCTGCAATAACGCACTCCTCCAGATCATCAGCATTGAAACCGAAGGTACCGGTGGTCTGCTGGTTAGGATTGGTAACATCCAACTTGTCCTCGCAAGATGTGGTAGCCATAGCACCGAGGCCAAGGAAGAGAGCTAATGATAATTTATATAGTTTCATATCAAATGTCCTTTTAAATAATGATTTTTATTCTTGTTAATTCTCATTATTAGAATGTGAAGTGGAGACCTGCCATAAATGTTCTAGCACTTGGGAAAGAGCAGAAGTTGTAACCTGGAGTGAAGGTACCGCCAGCGTAGTCCACATTATATCCATGATAGCCTGTGAAGGTGTAGAGGTTCTGTGCTGATACATAGAGACGTACACCACTGACATATCCACCAAACCACTTGTCTGGGAAGTTGTAGCCCAACTCTACGTTGGCAATCTTCCAGTAAGCTGCATTCTGAATCTTGCGAGAGCTGAAGAGGTCGTTCCATGCCAAGGTAGCGTTGTTGGCTGCATAGGTGCGTGGAACACTAGAGAGATAGGTAGAACCATCCTCTGACCAGCGGTTGGCATCCAGCATGCCTACTTCCTTGTTACCATAGCCGTAGCAAGAATTCAAGCTATTATAGATATCATCTGATACATGATAATTCAAAACTCCGTAGGTTGAGATGTTGAGGTCGAAGCCCTTATACTCCATGTGAGTGCTCAAACCGAAGTTTACCTTTGGAAGACCACTGCCCAATACGGTCTGGTCGTAAGCATCGATAACTCCATCAGGTTCTCCGTTAGGACCTGAAATATCCTTGTAGAGACAATCACCAACATTGGCTCCCTGTTGGGTTGCATGTCCATCAAGTTCATCCTGTGTACGGGCGATTCCCTCGTAAACCCAACCATAGAACTGACCGATCTCCTGACCTACGTAGGTAGCGTATGCACCAGTGATGTAAGAGTCCTTACCGATACCCAGAGAAGTTACTTTATTCTTCAAGGTACTTACGTTGGCGCTGATATCATACTTGAAGGCGTGGTCGCGGTTGCGATAGGTTGCACTGAACTCGAAACCGCTGTTCTCCATAGAGGCAGCGTTCATGGTTACAGAGGTGTTGGATACACCAGTCTGTGCTGGCACAGGAACAGAGTAAAGCAGGTCTTCTGACTTGTTCTTATACCACTCTGCTGTGAACTCCAAACGGTTGTTGAACATTGCCAGGTCGATACCCACGTTGGTAGTCTTCTTCTTCTCCCAAGCGATATCATTGTTCACGAAGGTAGAAACGGCAGAACCGGTTACAGGACTGTTGCCGAAGCTGTAAGTCATGTTGTTACGGTTCATGGTAGCCATGTACTGGTACTCACCGATGTTCTCGTTACCGAGTTCTCCGTAGCTGGCACGCACCTTGAACATATTAACGATGTCGCGGCTGATTGGGAAGAACTTCTCCTTATCAAAACGCCAACCTACAGATACAGATGGGAAGGTTGCCCAACGGATATTCTTGCTCAGACGAGAGCTACCATCACGACGAACCACTGCAGAAAGCAAGTACTTCTCATCATAGTTGTAGTTCAAACGACCTACGTAAGAAGCCAGGCTATGCTTGAACTCGTATGACTCTGAGTAAGTGTTCTTGGCATTCTGAAGCTGGAGGAAGTATGGCTCTGTGAAGTTGATACCCCAACCTGTCAGGAGGTTGGTATTCTCCTCTTCGTATGTCATACCGGCAAGCAGGTTGATGTTGTGCTTGCCAATCTTTCCATCGTATGTAATGGTATTCTCAACCAAGGCATCGCTGTAGTTGCGTGAACCCTTGGTAAGGCGCTCGTTCTCCTTGGCAAGATATACACGGTTGCTCTGAATCCAGGAAGGAATCCAGGTCTTATCCTTTGCCTCAGTCTTGCTGTAAGAGAGGTTTACATTATAGTGAAGACCATGGTTCTTGCTCTTGATACCTACCATGCCCAACAAATCTACGTCGGCAGAAGCGGTACCTACGAAGCGGTCAACCAAGGTATTGCGCTGCAGGAGGTTATTAACCAGCAATGGGTTAGAAGCTGAAATATCTCCGTGGATGCCATCATAGTAAACGCCATAACCATAGGCATCGTAGCGATAAGCATTGGCTGCACCCACCTGACTATCGAGAACCCATGTAGAGTTATCGTAAGCTTTGATAGTTGGCTGCATCAAGAGTGTACCACGGAGCACGTTGGTTACATCACCATAAAGACCCTGAACATACTCTGAGGCATTGGAAAGACCCATGTTGTCCTGGTTAGAGTGAGAGTAAACCATGCTGGTGCGGAACTTCACGAATTTGGTGTCCATAGTGTTGTTCACACGGGCTGTATAACGCTCATAGTTAGGACCTGCACCTTCCAAGGTACCCTTCTGGTTATAGTAGTCGAGAGATACATTATAAGTACTATGAGAGCTACCACCGCTGAGGGCTACGTTGTGATTCTGGCGGATACCGGTTTTGAACACCTCGTCAAACCAATCAGTGTTGGTTGGATCCTGGAAGTGATACTTGCCATCCTCACCCATCTTGTAGCCACCAGGGATAGGAGTGTTGGAGTTGGTGCAAGCAGTACCAAGATACTGGCTATACTGGTCGGCGTTCATCACGTCATATACATCGCTAGGAATCTGGTCAACACCGAAGTAACCCGAGTAGTTCACCTTCAGAGGCTGGTCTTTCTTACCATTCTTGGTAGTGATGATAACGACACCATTGGCAGCACGAGAACCGTAGATGGCACCCGCAGAAGCATCCTTCAAAATCTGGATGGTCTCGATATCATTTGGAGAGAAGTCACGGATAGTGGTACCCATTGGCACACCGTCGATGACATAGAGAGGAGCCGTGCTACCGAAGGAGCCGATACCACGGATACGTACGCTAGGGTCGGCACCTGGCTGACCGTCGGATGTAATCTGTACACCTGCCACCTTACCTTCGAGCATGGTAGAGATGTTGGAGTTAGATACCTTCTTCATCTCCTCAGCGTTCACGATAGAAACGGAACCGGTAAGGTCGGCCTTCTTCTGCGTACCATAACCTACTACAACCACCTGGTCGAGCAAGTTATCATTTGTAGAAAGTTGGATGGGTTCCAGGATGGCGCGTCCGCGTACAGCGATTTCACGCTCCTTGAAGCCCAAGTAGCTTACGATAAGAGTTGCGTTTGCCTTGACGCGGATCTGGAAGTTACCGTCCAAATCGGTAACTGCGCCGGTCTTGGCATCCTTTGTCTTGACTGTTGCACCGATCATAGGTTCACCCTGATCATCTACAACTTGTCCCTTCACTGTAATCACCTGATCTTGTGCTACAGCAGCCATCGCTGTCATTGGGGTAGCAAAAGAAGCACCACCGACAGCACCCAGGCATAGCATCATAGAGAATAATTGTTTCCTCATTGCTTGTTATTTTTTAGGTTTATGATTTTGTTTATTCTTGCCAGTTTTTAAATCGATTGCTCGATATCAAACGTTGTTTTGTGGTGGCAAAAGTACAATTAATCACATAATAGCGGGTGGACAATCGAAATTTATAGGTGGACAAAACGCATAAAAGGTGGATTTATACTATATTTCCTCAGTTATCCACCCCTTGTGTACCCACACAGCATTTTTAACATATTCAAAAGAAAAAGTAACATTAAAAAACATCTGCTAAGTCTGATTTTGCCATGCAGACTTAGCAGATGTACTATTATTCATCAAAGTGAAGAAAAAACTCTATTCCCTGAAGGAAGATGGAGAGGCTCCATACTGTTTGGTGAAGCAACGGGTGAAGTATTTCGGATCGTTGAAGCCCACACGATAGGCAATCTCGGTGATGTTGCGATTGGCCACATTCTCCATAATCAGTTTCTTGGCAATATCCAGGCGATAGTTACGGATAAACTGCGCCGTAGGCAATCCACACTCCGCATTGAGTTTCTTGCTCAAGATGCTCCGGTTCATTCCCATCGCATCGGCGAGTTCCTGAACGCCAAACTCGGAGTTATCATAGTTCTTCTCCATCACTTCCATGATGGAATCCATAAACGGTTTGGTGTGTTCAGCCACCTCCTTCTTATCCGCCTCGATGGTTTTCTGCTGACTTTCCTGATAGCGCTTCTGGTTTTCCAGAATCATCTGGATACGACTCTGAAGCTTGCCAGGCTCGTCACTATCCTTCAAGGCAGCCTCGATAGGACGGTATAAGGCTTCCACCTCACGTTCACGCATCTTATCCAACTTGCGGATATAGGCATACTGAGCCAAAGCGATGATGCCGATGACTATTATGGTAATGAACCACCAGCTCTTCCAGAAGTAAGGCGTCACCTTCACGGCAATGGAGATGACCTGCTCGTTGCTGGAATCGATGGAAGGGATGTATTTCACCTCAAACTCATACTTGCCTGCCGGCAAAGTGGAATAGCGTACACTATGCTGTCCCGGTTGCAGCTGAACCCATTCGTTCTCATATCCCTTCATGCGATAGAGATACACGCCCTGGGTCTCGCTGCCATAGTTGAGTGCAGAGAAGTAGATGGTGAACGACTTATCGCTCTCATGGATACTGATTCTCTTAGCGATAGAGATATCATCATCCAGATAATCGCTGCCTGCAAAGGTAGGCTGGTTATCTACCAGGAGTTCGGTGAAACGCAGTTTGCCTACCTCATGCACCGCAGGATTAGCTCCCATCACCGCCATCATGCCTCCATCCGTACCCAGGAATATCTCGCCCTTTGCATTGCGGATGGCTCCATTGAAATAGAACTGGGCACTGAGCAGGCCATCATTCTTATAGAAACTGGTAAAGGTCTCCGTATCCGGATTGAAAACCGAAAGTCCGTTGTCCGTAGCAATCCACAGCATGCCCTGGTTGTCCTCCACGATACCCTTGACGGTATTGTTGGCCAATCCATTGCTGGTGGTGAATGATTTCACTTCCGCTTTTCCCTCCTTATTATATTGGTAGCAGTATAAGCCATAACCATTGCTGCCCAGCCAGATCTTACCATCCTTAGCCTGGCAGAAGGAGATAATCTTATCTATCACCCCACTCTCAGGATGATCAAGCTTATAAGGATGATACTGCACGTCAAAGGCATCCTTGCCATGGCGGGATTTCAGGTTCACCTCTACCATACCCTGCACACACCCCATCAGAAGCTTGCCATTTCGGGTAATGAGACTTCCGATGCAGCCACGCACATTGAGGCATCCCTCAAATGGCTCGATAATCTGCTGCCGCTTCATATCGTAGAAGAAGAGACCGTCGTTGGTGCCCAGCCACATGCCATCATTGATAGGGTCGTAAGCCATGGCACCGGCAAACAGGAGCAGACGCTGAAATCTTCCATCCACCACAAGCGGCGTAATCTTGCCCGGCTGCTTGAGGTTCATCACGGCAAAGCCCGCACCCCAGGTTCCTATCCAGAGGTTGCCACGGTTGTCGGCGGCAAGAGTAGACACGCTGTTATGAGGCAAACCGGAATTGGCAACGGTATAATGGGTAAAGCTCTTGCCACCAGGAGCCAGAGAGTTGAGTCCACCTTCCACGGTTCCTACCCACAGCGTACCATCGGGTGCCGCATACATGGCATTGACGGCATTGGGAGAAAGACTTGCTGGATTTGCCGCATCATGGCGATAGTATTCGAGCAGCAACTGTCGGGGAGCCAACTTGGTGACACCACCTGTCTCCGTGCCCACCCATATCTGTCCGTTCTTGGCAAAGAGACTGTTCACGAAGTTACTGCTCAATGGATTAACCGCAGAAGAACTGTTCCAATGTTCTATCTCGCCAGTCTTGTCATTGATGATGTCTACGCCACAGAGCGTACCCACCAGGAGTTTATCATCCGGAGTGACAGCAAGACTCGTCACCACTTCGTGCTGGAGCGAATGGTCGGTAGCCGAGCAATGATATTGCTGCTTGGCACTATTGAAGAGACCACGGTTGGTGGCGATCCAGATTTTACCATGATAAGAGATGATTGCACCGGCATAGCGTCCATCGAGCGGTGGGAACATAGAGGAGATATCCCTGGCAACCAACTTATTGTTCTTTACAGAGAACTCGCTCACCACACCATTGTTGCACAACACCACCGTTCCCCGGCGATATACATCGCTAAGTCCCAGGTCGGGCGCATTGAAAGAATAGGCAACAGACAAGACGCTGTTCACCTCGCCCTTTTCATTAAAGCCGAAACGGGTAAGGAGGTTGATGGAAACCATCCAGATATTGCCCTTGGCATCGCAATACATTCGGGTGCAAAGGTTCTTCAATGCCTTCTTGAGCTGCACCTCCACCTTCTCGCTTTCGCAAGGAGGAACGACAGGTTGCATCGTATTGAGGTCGAGCACCTGCGGACCTTCCTCGAAGGCAATCCAGAGACGACGGAAATGGTCTTCGTATACATTGCGACAACTGTTGCTTCGCAAACTGATGCCATTGGAACCCAATCCGAAGTTCACGAAGTTGAAACCATCGTAACGCACCAGACCACCACCATGGGTACTGATCCACACAAAGCCGTAAGAATCCTGAAAGATATCATCGGCAAAATTATTAGGCATTCCTGCTGCCATGTTGAGGTAGCTTACATTAAAGCGACTAGGCAGACCACCTTGTGCAAAACTGCCCAAAGCTATGAAGAATGCTGCTATGATGGAAAAAATGTATCTAATCATTTGTCTATATAGGTTATGCGTGCAAAAGTACAAAGAATAATTGAAACAAAAGAATGTTTAGGAGAAAAAAAATACCTATCGGTGTAAATTTACACCAATAGGTATGAAATGATTGAATATTTTAAAATTCGAGTATCATCGCCTGACGTGGACGGAGTTTGATGTTCTTGTTGACCAAAACGGTACGTCCGGTGGTTACGTCGACGGCCTTCTCTGCATTTCCAATGATTTCCGCATAGCGGGAAACATTCAGTTCGTTGGCTTCCTTCTTGCCGTTGATGATGGTCATCACGCTCTTTCCCTTGTACTGACGGGCGATGACATACACACCCTTCTGCGGACAGAACTGGGTCTGCTTGCCCTTGGTGATGACCTCGTTGCCCTGACGCCAATGCAATAATCGGCTGAGCCAGTCGAACATCTGGTTTTCAGCCTGTGTTCTTCCTTCGGCAGTAAAGGCATTGTGCTTGTCACCTGCCCAACCGCCAGGGAAGTCCTTGCGCACATTGCCATCGGTTACGCTCTTGGTACCATTCATCAGCACCTCGGTTCCGTAATAGAGCTGTGGGGTGCGGTTGACGGTAAGGAGAAGAGCCAGTGCCTGCTTCAATGCCAGGGTATCCTTGCCTTCACCCAGGAAGCGGTCGGTATCGTGATTTTCAACGAATGCCATCACGCTTTTTGGATTCGGATAGAGATAGTCGTAGCAGAACACGTTGTATATGCGGTTCATGCCGTTCCACCAATCATCAGTCTCCTCGTTCTTCGCACTGTTGATGCGGTCGAAGAAGGCGAAATCCATCACGGTAGGCAGATAGCTGTTCTTTTCTGAGAGTTTGCTGTCCTTCTGCCATGCGGCGGTATAGGCAGGCTCGGTTACCCAAGTCTCGCCCACAGTATTGAAGTGAGGATATTCCTCGCCCAGCACTTTCATCCAGTGTGCCATCGCATCACGGTCGGCGTATGGATAGGTATCCATGCGGATGCCATCGATGCCAACGGTCTCTATCCACCACTCACTGTTCTGAATCAGATATTTGATGACGTGCGGATTGCGCTGGTTCAAATCTGGCATACTTGGTACAAACCAGCCATCCACAGTTTCTGCGAGATCTACCTTGCTGGCGTATGGATCGAGCACAGGAGTCAACTTATAACTTGTTTGCAGATACTTGTCGTTTACCTTGGCTGCACCATCCACAGTACCTATCTTCTTCTGATGCTCCGGTGTCTGATTTTCCGGAGCAAGCCATTCTGGAGCATTGAACCAATCCTTTGATGGCATATCGGCTACCCAAGGATGATCGAAACCGCAGTGGTTGAAAATCATATCCATCACCACCTTCAATCCCTTCTTGTGAGCCTCAGCAGTAAGCTGCTTGTACTCCTCGTTGGTTCCGAAGCGTGGATCTACACGGTAATAATTGGTGGTAGCGTAGCCATGATAGGTACTGTTCTTGCCATCATTAGGACTATCATTCTCCAAAACCGGAGTAAACCACAGAGCGGTTACACCCAACTGATTGAAATAATCCAGATGCTGGCGGATTCCCTCCAGGTCGCCACCATGACGAAGACTAGGTGCCGTGCGGTCGCAGGTCTTGTCACGCATATTCTTAAAGGCATCGTTCTTCAGATTGCCATTGGCAAAACGGTCGGGCATCAGCATGTAGAGCACATCCTCGTTAGAGAAACCGATGCGCTTGTCGCCCGCCATCTCGCGGTTTTTCAACACATACTTCACCTTCTTCGACTGCTTGCCCTGCTTGAAGTTGAGTGTCATCTCTCCAGCCTTGGCACCATCGAGATTGAGATACACCAGGAGATAGTTAGGAGAATCGAGGCGGGCGATGCTATCCACCTTCACACCCGGATAATCTACCGTAACATCGGCATTCTTGATATCCTTGCCATACACCATCAGCTGGAGCGAGGCATCCTTCATGCCCACATACCAGTCGGTAGGTTCAATGCGGCTTACGTTGACTGCCGCATTCATACTTATTGCGCTACCCATAAGCACTAATGAAGCTATTATCTTTTTCATATTTACACCTTATTATATATATAGACTATTCTTACACATTATTATATATAGACTATTTCTGATAAAGAATCAAGGCAGACTGAGGAGCAACCTCTACTTCCTTTCCTGAGATGAAGCCCAGACCTTCCTCGTTGATAACACCATTGCAGCAAGCCACGGTGTAATTGCCCTCAGGAATCAGCATCTTCCTTGACTGCTTGTTGAAATTATAGATGACGATGATCTGCTTCCAGGCATCGATGCCCTCCAGGTTCTTGAGCTGGAAACCTACGAGGCAAGTCTGCTTGTTGCCCTTGGCATCCTGACTAGGCAGGAACTCCAGATGCTGACGCACCTTATCGCCTGTAGAAAGACGGAAGGCTGGATGGTTCTTGCGGAGCTGAATCAGATTCTTATAGAAGGTGAATGCCTGTGGATATTTCTGCAGATTGGTCCAGGTAAACTGGTTGATGCTGTCTGGAGAATTGAAACTGTTGTGAACTCCCTTCTTGTCGCGAAGCATCTCCTCGCCGGCAAGGATGAAAGGCACACCCTGCGAAGTGAACACACAGGTCTGGGCAAGCTGATCGATGCGGAGCAACTCGGCAGTACGCATCTCTTCCGGGATATTCTTATCCGTCAGGGATGGGATGCTTGCCTTCAATCTATCTACCAGACACATATCATCGTGGCAGCTTACATAGCTGATCTGCTCGGTTGGGTTGTTGGTCCAAGGCTTCTTGTCATAATTCACCTTGGTCATATCCACCTGCGGATGAGCGATGCCACCCACGATACCGAACTTCAGACTCTCCTCCTCGCCAGGAAGACCAGCCAGGAGCGCACCCTTATGGTCATCAGAGAAAGGACCACGGAGTGCATCACGCATATCATCGCTGAAGGCACCGATACCATTGAGCTGGTGGGTATTCGCCTTCATGGCGAGCTTTTCTGTAGGATAAGCACAGCTGCCTGCACTCCAGCCCTCACCATAGATATAGATGCTAGGATCGATGCGGTTCACCATCTCACGGATAGCCTGCATGGTCTCGATATCGTGAACGCCCATCAGGTCGAAGCGGAAGCCGTCGATATGGAATTCATCAATCCAGTACTTCACGCTCTCCAGCATAAACTGGCGCATCAAAGGCTTTTCTGAAGCTGTTTCGTTGCCGCAGCCGGAACCATTGCTATACTTTCCATCTTTATTCTTGCGATAATAATAATCAGGATAAGTACGCTGGAAGTTGCTGCCGTTGATATCGAAGGTATGATTATACACGGCATCGAAAATCACTCGGATGCCTGCCTTGTGAAGCGCCATCACCATCTCCTTGAACTCCTTGATGCGGGTTTCTGGAGAATAAGGGTCAGTACTGTAGCTGCCTTCCGGCACATTGTAGTTCTTCGGATCGTAACCCCAGTTGAACTGAGGCTTGTTGAGTTGGGTTTCATCTACAGATGCATAATCGAATACCGGCTGGAAATGGATGGCATTGATGCCGAAGTTCTTGAGATATTCGATAGCCTTAGGTTCGGTGAGGGCGAGATATTTGCCCTGATATTTCAAACCCGATGTAGGAGAAACGGAGAAATCACGCACGTGAAGCTCGTAGATAACGAGGTCGGCTGGCGACTGGATGGCAGGACGCACATCCTTGTCCCATCCCACAGGGTCGGTATCATACAAATCAACGATAGCACCACGGTTTCCATTCACACCTACCGCCTTAGCAAATGTACCTGGAGTTTCACCCTTACCGATATCAAAGGTATAGAACTTACCCTTCAGGTCGCCCTTCACGGTAGCCCCCCATCGTTCATCGCCCATCTTCTTCATCTTCAGCGTCTTGTAAGCCTTACCTTTTTGTCCATCCTTATAAAGGCGGATGGTAACAGAAGACTTGCCGGCTGTAGGGGCATTGAGAACGAACATGGTTTTCTCCTTGGAATACATCATCTCATTGAATGTCTGCTGCGCATTCAATGAAGTTGGTAAAATCGATGCTGTCAATGCTGCAATTATTAGTTTCTGGATTTTCATTCTTATTATAAAATTGGTAGTTGTCATAATTAAACCGAAAAGGAGTTTAGGGAAGAAATCAGAATCTTCCCTAAACTTCTACTTCTCTATGTTCCTAATCATTATTTAGCAAGCAATGAGATGGCGAAACCACCACCACGTGCTTCTTTAATCTTCAATACATCACCCTTCTTCACTGTCTTGTGGATGATCTGGTAAGATTTAGGATTCTTCTCGTAATCGGCATTCTTGCCGTCCTGATAGATGGCGCAAGCATACTTCTTTCCCTTATCGAGGAAGTCGAGCTTTACTACAGATGTGCGGGCTGCATCGGTCTTGCCACCAACAAACCAGTTGTCGGTGCCCTTTGCCTTGCGGGCTACGGTGATATACTTAGCTGGCTCTGCCTCCAGGTACTTGGAGTCGTCCCAGTCGCAAGCTACGTCGCGGATGAACTGGAAGGCATCGTCGTACTTCTCATAATGCTCAGGAAGATCGGCTGCCATCTGCAAAGGACTGTACATCACGAGATAGAGCGAAAGCTGACCACAGAGAGTGGTATGAACATAGCTTGGGTTGTTGCTCCACTCAGAAAGCTTGGTCTCGAAGATACCAGGGGTATAATCCATCGGACCACCCTGCAGACGGGTGAATGGCAACATCACGGTGTGATAAGGCTTGCTGCCGCCAAATGCCTCGTACTCAGTACCACGGGCACTCTCATTACCCACCAGGTTAGGCCAGGTGCGGCAGATACCTGTAGGACGGGTTGCCTCGTGGGCATTTACCATGATATGATGCTTGGCTGCAGTCTCGATGACACGCTGGTAGTGATTGTTCATCAACTGACTGTAGTGATACTCACCTCTTGGGATGATATCGCCCACATAACCGGTCTTCACGGCATCATAGCCATATTTATTCATCAGGTTGAAGGCATCCTCCATGTGACGCTCGTAGTTGAGAGCTGCAGAAGAGGTCTCGTGATGCATCATCAGCTTCACACCCTTGGAATGAGCATAGTCGTTGAGCATCTTGATATCGAAGTCAGGATATGGAGTCACGAAATCGAAGACATCGAGCTTCTGATGACCGAACCAGTCTTCCCAACCTTCGTTCCAGCCTTCTACCAGCACCTCCTGCAAACCGTTCTTGGCTGCAAAGTCGATGTAGCGCTTTACTTCCTCGTTGGTTGCACCATGGGTGCCATTAGGCTTGCACTTGCTGTAATCGGTTACACCGAGGCGAACAGAAGGCAGGTCGTTGGTATAGCTCCAGGTCTTGGTGCCAACGATCATGTTCCACCATACACCGCAGTACTTGGTAGGATGAATCCATGAAGTATCCTTAATCTTGCAAGGCTCGTTGAGATTCAATGTCAACTTGCATGAAAGCATATCACGGGCATCATCGCTCACCATCACGGTACGCCAAGGAGTATTGAACGGAGTCTGGATGAATCCCTTTCTGCCCACGGCATCAGGAGTCAACCAAGACTCAAAGGTCAATGTCTTCTCATCCAGGTTGAGGTGCATGGTTGGATAATCCAGACAGGCAGCCTCGTGGATATTGATATAGAGACCATCCTTGGTCTTCATCTGGAGCGATGTCTGAACACCGGTATCCGAGAAGACAGTGGTAGATGAATTGCTCTTGTAAGATTCGCGGTTCTTGGCGATGATAGGACGGATGCCGGTCAATGGAGTAATGTTGTAGTCATACTCCTGGGTGTCGTAATCGCCCGGAATCCAATAGGCAGTATGATCGCCTGCCATGGCAAACTGAGTATGCTCCTCCTGAATCACAAAGTAGTTCAGACTTTCCTGCTGAGGGAACTCATAGCGCAAGCCCATACCATAATCATATACACGGAAACGGATGGTGATGTTACGCTTGGAGGAAGCCTGGTTCAGGTTTACCTCCATCTCGTTGTAATGGTTGCGGATGGTAGCAGTCTCACCCCATACTGGCTTCCAGGTTTCATCGAAGGTCGATGTCTTGCTGCCGGTTTCTGTGAAACCATCCATCAGGCTGGTTTCCTCCATACCCTTAGAGGCGTGCTTATCCTTCGCCAGCTCCAGTCCGAGATGCGATGGCTTACATACAGTCTTTCCCTTATAGCTCATCTCGTAGGTAGGCTGTCCCTTTTCGGTTAAAGAGAAAGTTACCGAGACATTGCCGTTAGGCGACTTAACAGTCTGGGCTGCTGCCAACATCGGGAGCAAGAGGCCCATCACTAATACATTCAGTTTCTTCATACTGTTCAGTTATTGCTTATTCTTGTTTTTTTGAATCCTTGTTAGTTAACCTTAATCATAATCTGTTTATTCTTAAGACAGTGCAAAGATACAAAAAACAAAAATACCCTCCGCTAAATGGGAGGGTATTTTTCCGTATATCAAGGTGCAAACGTTTGCACGATTTTGCATTTGCTATTGCAACATTTTAGTTGCGGCCACCCTGAACTATCAGTTCGGTGATGTTCTCCATGAACTCCTTGCTGGCAGCCAACTCTTCCAGACTCAGGTGCATGCGATAGCGCCAGTAGTGCTTTGGATTGGCTGGGATGTTGATGCGCTCGGCATCGGCATCTGGCAGACGGAGTTTTTCATCGATGGCCAACCAATCCTGAACGCTCAATACGCAGAGCATGGATGGAGAGGTGAGATGGCGGGAGATGATGTCTCTTGCCAACCAACCTGGGAGCGGATGAGGAGCAGGTCCTTCACGATAGAGCATCGTGTTGTAATACTCCTGGGTACGGGAGATATTCTCGTCCCACCACATACGCAAAGTAGGCATATCATGACTTGAGATGGTGCAGACAGAGCGGTATGGGTTACGGCTCAGATGACCAAACTTAACCGTTGGATCCTTTGGCATACTCTGGAGTTCCAAACTCAGTATCTTCAATTCGTTCATCACCCATGGCACACAATCAGGTACCATACCCAGGTCTTCGGCACAAACCAGCATGCGGGTAGCCTGAACCAGCTTAGGCAACTTCTTCATCGCCTCGCCATACCAGAACTGGTTGTTGCGGCGATAGAAGTAGTCGTTGTAAAGACGATTGAACGCAGCCTTGTCAACATCATAGAGCGACTCGTAGATGAAGTCGAGCTGTGCCGAGATACGTGGATGGAAGAGCTCTGGGTTCTTGCGGTCGCGAACGAAAAGCACATCGCTGATCAGGGCATACAAGCCATCACGCAACCAGATATCCTTCTCATCAGTTACATTCTGGAAGAGAGCCTCCACCTTGCGCTGGGTATCTACCTCAGGCTTCATCTGATAGCGTTCCTCATCCAGACGATCGAGATACTTCTCCTTCACTTCGTCGGCACGCTCATGGAACATACGGTCCAATATCCAGTCGGTAATGAACGGACGGAGGAATCTGTCCTCCTGGAAGTTCAAGCCGTAGCTCTGAATCTCCTCACGGGTCATGCCGAGGGCTGGGGCAAACTGTCCGAGCAGGCCATGAACGCTATCTACAGGGATTTCCCAAATGCGGAAGAAGCCGAGCACATGGTCGATGCGATAGGCATCAAAGAACTTCGACATGTTCTGGAAGCGGCGGGTCCACCACTGGCAACCATCCTTCAGCATCTCATCCCAGTTGTAAGTAGGGAATCCCCAGTTCTGACCATTCACAGAGAAATCATCAGGTGGAGCACCCGCCTGACCGTTCAGATTGAAGTACTTAGGCTCCATCCAAACATCGCAGCTGTGGCGATGTACACCAATAGGAATATCACCCTTCAGGATAACGCCCTTCGCCTTGGCATGTTCGTGCGCCTCCTGCATCTGCTTGTTCAGGATGAACTGCACGAAGTAGAAGAACTCCACGTTCTTGTATGCCTCGGCTTCCGGGTTCGTTAAATCCTTGCGCTCAGCCTCATCCCAGACGTTATGGTCTGGCCACTGAGTGAAGTCGGCAGTGCCATTCTTGTCGCGCAGGTAAGAATACTGTGCGTAAGGCACGAGCCACTGTTGTGTATCCTGAATGAAAGCCTTGAAATCGGCTCCCGACATCATCTTTTTACCTTCCTGTGCAAATATCTGTTGCAGATAATCCTGCTTGTAATCATTCACCTTCTCATAATCAATCTGATGCAAGGCATTGAGTTCCTTGCGGGTCTTCTCTGCCTCCTCGCGAGCCTTCTTATCCTTCAACGCTGGCAACGCATTCAGATCGGCATACATCGGATGGATGGCGAAGACGCTGATGCAGCTGTATGGATAACTGTCCGTCCAAGTGTGGGTGATGGTGGTATCGTTGATAGGCAACAGCTGGAGCAGTTTCTGTCCGGTAGAAGCCACGAGGTCGATCATGGTCTTCAGGTCGCCGAAGTCGCCCACACCGGCACTCTTCTCACTACGCAGAGAGAACACCGGAACCAATGTTCCGGCCACCTTGCGGTTGTAGAGGGCGAAGAATGCCTGGTCCAGATCATAAGCGATGGCATCGCCTGCCTTCATCTCCGGCAGGTCGATGGTGCGGTTCATGCCTGTTTCCCAGAAAAGCAGGTCCTTCTTCTCGTTGTAAGCCACAAACTTGAATTCCATGTGAGCGGTCTGCAGATGAGCAGCATCCAAATCCACCACCCACTCGTTATAGGTGTGCTGTGTCATCTTCAGCATTTTTTCTGCATTCCATGCACCCAGCACGTTGTCGGCACCTACCAGTCCGAGTCTTTCTCCATCACGAAGCTGAGGGGCACGCACGATGAGACGTACGGTTTTGGCACAGTTCTGCATCGCCAGTTCTTCTGGAGCCTGGTGATTGATGCAATCGGTAAAGGCACTGCTGTAAAGATAAGCATCCTCAGGTATCACCTTCCAACTGTCATAGAGGGTGAACTCATCCGCCTTGGTGGCGTTCAGTTCCAGGCAATGCTTCACGAGAAGCCACTCGGTCTTGAGCACCCTGCCATCGCGCTCTACACTATAATAATAGGTGTAAGCCTTTGCTGGCTGTTCTACACACCAGTCAAACGACCATCTCTCGCCATTGAGAGTGGTCATCGGGAACTTGAGTTCCTCATCCTCCTTCTGAATGTTCAAGACGAGCTGCTCGCCGAACAAGGTTCTGTATTCTATGTTAAAATGAATTGTCATAAGACTCCATTTAGAGGTTAGTTATTTATTATTTTTATTTCCGGTGCGAAATTAGCAAAAATATCCGTAACAAGTACGGTTCTTTTGCACAAATCGAGGAAAAAACAAATGCAAACGTTTGCATTTGTTTTCCTTGACTGGCATTATTCATGGTTCTTGATAAGCTTTATTTCTTTTCCTTGATGATACTGACAGATAAGGCACCGGCGATGAGCAACAAACCAGCCACTATCATCATGTCGCTCTGATGAGAACCAATCAAGCTCAGGATAGTGCCGCCGCAGATGGCTGCCACAATCTGAGGAATACAGATGGTTCCGTTAAACAGGCCCAGATAAGCACCCATGTGACCATAGCCCTGCAAGGCGTTGGTAACAAAGGTGAATGGCATTGCCAGCATGGCTGCCCAACCCGCACCAATCATCAGGAATGGGATAAACTGCAAGTACTGGTCGTGCAGGAATGGAATAAGAGCGAAGCCCACGCCGCCAATCAGCAAGCTCACGCTATAAGCCATTTTGGTGTTCTTGAACTGAGGAAGCACCACAGCCCAAAGCACGCTGCCCACAGCCTGTACGGCAAAGAGGATGCCCACCCAGTTGCCTGCTTCCTGGAATTCAGCCGACTTAGGATCGGTGGTATTCCAAACGGTTTCGGCGATGGCACCGGTAGAATAGTTCCAGAGATAGAGGAAGCCAGCCCAGCAGAAGAACTGTACCAGTCCCACCTTCCAGAAGGTAGAAGGCGCATTCTTCAAGAGCGTAATCCAATCGGCCTTACCCTCTTCTTCCTTTTCCACATCGCCAGCTACACCATTATATTCCGCATACTGCTGCGGATTCCACTCCTTCACCTTCATCGTGGTGTAGATAACACAGAGAATCAGAATGGCAGCACCCACATAGAACGACCAGATAACGGAATCAGGCACCACGCCTTGTTCTGCCACATTCTTGATACCCAGGAAGGTAAAGAGGAATGGGAAGATGTAACCAGCCACAGAACCGGCATTGCAGAGGAAACTCTGGATAGAGTATGCCTTTGCCTTCTGCTTCTCGTTCACCATATCGCCCACCAGCATCTTGAAAGGCTGCATCGCCATGTTGATGCTCGTATCCAGAAACATCAGGGCAATCAAGCCGAAGAGCATAGCTCCGCTCACGGTAAGGCCCAGCGAACCGGCATTCGGCAGCAGGCACATCACGAGGACGGCAATCGTGGCACCCACGAAGAGATAAGGGATGCGGCGACCGAATCGGCACCAGGTTTTATCACTCAGCGTACCTACGATAGGCTGTACCAGGATTCCCATCAATGGAGGGAGAATCCAGAAATAACTCAAGTTGTGTGGGTCAGCACCCAACGTTGCAAAGATTCGGGAGATGTTGGCGCTCTGAAGGGCGTAGGCAATCTGTACCCCGAAGAAACCGAAGCTCAGATTCCAGAGCTTCCAGAAACTCAAATCAGGTTTTTGTGTCATATTGTTGTTATTTTAAATTTCAAAGTTCGGTGTTCAAAGTTCAAGCTTATCTCGTAGTTCCTCTTACCACGAGTCGGGTTCTCACCACTCTTTTCTCCACATCATCCTTCTGGATGGATCCCTCCACCTGTCCGATGAGGATATTTGCCGCTTCCTCGCCCACTGCTACGCCTCGCTGTTCCACGGTGGTAAGCATCGGGTCGCTCGCCTTGGCACGGTCGCCATTGGTAAAACCGCAGATACTGATGTCATCAGGCACAGCGTATCCCATGCGCTTGGCGGTATAGAGGATGCCGATGGCGGTATCGTCGTTGATGGCGAAGAAAGCATCCGGCACTTCATCCTGCTCCAGAATTTCAGGCGTGATAGCCTCAGCCTGCGCACGGTTGTCGCAGATTCTCACCCAGTCCGGGTTCTCTGTCAGTCCATGCTTCACGATGGCATCATGATAACCGTTGTATCTGTTTTTGGAAATCTCCAAATTCATTGGCGAACCATAGAAGGCTATCTTCTTACAGCCCGTATCAATGAGATGGGTCACGGCGGTGAAGGCACCCATATAGTCATCCACCACCACTCTGGAGCAGTTCACCCCCGTACAGATTCGGTCGATGAAGACGAGCGGCACACCATTGTCCATCAACTTCTCGAAATGGTCATACTGCTTGGTATCCTTCGCCTGCGAAACGATGATGCCACACACCTTATTCTTATAGAAGTCTTCACAGATAGCCACCTCTCGGTCGTATCGCTCCTTGCTCTGCGCCACCATCACACGATATCCCCTGGCTCTCGCCTCCTCCTCTATTCCCGAGAGGATAGACATAAAATAATAGTGAACCATCTCGGGAATGATAACTCCGATTACCTTCATCGGCTGCACCCTGCTGTGGCGAAGTGCCTCGCCGATGACGTTCGGATAGAAGTTATGTTCACGTGCGTATGCTTGAATACGCTCCTTCTGGGCAGCACTGATTCTCGGACTGTCCTTCAATGCTCGGCTCACCGTGGCGATGCTTACCCCCAGGTCGCGAGCAATATCCTTCATTGTTATATTGTTATTTTCGTTCATGTTGTTTCTAAGTTACGCTGCAAAATTAGACAAATATCCGTTATCTTGTACCTTTTTCCTTGATTAATATCAAGCAAATCAAGTGCAAACGTTTGCGCATAAGAAATAACGGAATTAACTAAAAAATAGTGCATTGTATCGAAAAACACAGTAAATTTGCACCCAGAAAGAATAAGCAACGCAAAACCTCGACCTATTTTTTTATAAAACAAGGCCAGAGACTAACAATGATATTCAACTACGAATTTAAATATAATTATAAACATAAACTTAAAAATCAAGCAAAATGATGAAGCAGGTAAAATTTAAATTGCCTCTCAGAGCATTGACCCTCGCAGGTGGTCTGCTTCTGACAGCAAGTTCCTTTGCGCAGACAGCTGCGATTAAGGGACACGTGAAGGATGCTTCCGGTGAGCCTATCATGGGTGCTACCATTACAGTGAACGGTAAGGCAGTAGGTATTACCGACATGGATGGTAACTTCTCTGTTGACGCAGCTCCAGGTGCTAATCTTACTTTCACCTATCTGGGAATGACTCCACAGACTGTGAAAGCAGCTAACAACATGAACATTACCTTGGCAGATGACTCTAAGTCTTTGAACGAGGTCGTTGTCATCGGTTATGGTGTAGCTAAGAAAAACGACTTGACAGGTTCCGTTACAGCTATCAAGCCAGACGAGAAGAACCATGGTATCATTACTTCTGCACAGGATATGATCCAAGGTAAGATTGCCGGTGTAAATGTCAACTCATCAACAGGTGCTCCTGGTGATGGTGCACAGATTCGTATCCGTGGTGGAGCTTCTCTTACTGCGAGCAACAACCCATTGATTGTTATCGATGGTATGCCTATGGATAACAATAATACAAAGGGTGTTAACAACCCTCTTTCTCTTGTCAATCCTAACGATATCGAGAGCTTCACCGTATTGAAGGATGCTTCAGCTACAGCCATCTATGGTTCCCGTGGTTCTAATGGTGTCATCATCATTACAACCAAGAAGGGTCGCAGCGGCCAGAAGCCACAGATTTCTTACAATGGTACACTTTCGGTAAGTACTGTTGCCAAGAAGATGGATGTGATGAATGCTTCTGAATATACAGACTTCATCAAGAACTATTATGGTGAAGATTCTTCTGCCTACAAAGGTTTAGGCTGGAAGAAGTTCAACGAAGATGGAACTCCAGATTATTCTGCCGGCACATACGATACCGACTGGCAGGATGAAATATACCGTGCAGCTGTCAGCCATGAGCATAATGTAAGTTTAACAGGTGGCATCAGCAAGCAGTCTTGGTCTATGCCATATCGTGTCAGCGTAGGCTACACTGGTCAGGAAGGTATCTTGAAGGGTTCTGACTATAAGCGTGTTACTGCCGGTTTCAACATCAATCCATCATTGTTCGACAAGCACCTTAACATTAATGTCAACGGTAAGTATTCTTACTCAAAAACAAATCCAGGTGGACAGGATGCAGTCGGCGCAGCTGTCTCTATGGATCCTACTCGTCCTGTTAAGAGCAGTGATGAGACATTTAAGAATTGGGGAGGCTATTGGCAGTGGGCATTACCTACTACTTCATACGACCCTACATTCCCATATAACCGCAACGAAGATGCTCCAACAAACCCTGTAGAAAAAGTTGAAAACTACGATTTCTACAAGAGTGCGCATATTCTCTTGGGTAATGTAGAGGCAGACTATAAGATACATGGTTTCGAAGACCTTCATCTTCACGCCAACATAGCTGGAGAATATAGCACTGGTGGAGAGTACAACACCAACAATCCACAATCTACATACGGATTCTACTATGGTGGCAACAGCGAAAATAAGGAGAAGAAGTATAACGTTGTAGCTACTGCCTATGCTCAGTACACCAAGGACTTCAACAAGGCTAATCACTTCGACATCATGGCTGGTTATGAGTATAGCCACATGAAATATTGGGGAGACCAGTGGAGCAAGTCTATGTATCCTTCTACCAACAAAGGTATGAACGACAAGGGCGAACCTCTTGCAGGAACCGTGAAGTCTTACGATGCAAGCTACTGGAAAGGCCAGACCTATCTCGTCAGCTGGTATGGACGTGCCAACTATTCTCTGTTGGATCGTTACCTCCTTACATTTACTGCCCGTTATGATGGTTCAAGCCGCTTTGCAGACGGACACCGTTGGGGTTTCTTCCCATCAGCAGCCTTCGCATGGCGTATCAAAGACGAAAAATTCCTGAAAGATGTTGATGCTATCAGCGACTTGAAACTCCGACTTGGTTGGGGTAAGACCGGTCAGCAGGATACAGGTAAAGAGTACTACACCGCTACCTATAAGAAGAGTACAAGTAATCACTTCCTCTATCCAATCGGTGGTATTGACAACAACCCAGGAATACTCTACCGTCCATTGGCATACAATGACGAATTGACTTGGGAGACGACTACTACATGGAACGTAGGTCTCGACTATGGTATGTTCGACCAGAGACTCACCATCAACCTTGATGGTTATATCCGCAAGACAACCGACTTGCTCAGCACAACAACCATCGCTGCAGGTCAGAACTTTGACAATGCTCTCTTGATGAATGCAGGTACATTGGAAAACAAGGGTTTTGAGGTAGCTATCACAGGTCGTCCTATCCAGACCAAGGACTGGTTTGTAGAATTGAGCGTCAACGCTGCTTACAACAAGAACGAGATTACCGAACTTGCAGGCGGTCGTGATTTGATGGAGGCAGGAATGAAGGTTGGTCAGGATCAGGCAATCACCTATCATAAAGTAGGAAAGCCAGCCAATTCGTTCTTGGTTTACCAACAGGTATACGATCAGAACGGACGTCCTATCATGGGTTGCTATGTAGACCGCAATGGTGATGGTTCTATTGACGAGAACGATAAATACTTCTATAAGAACATTGTAGCTCCTTGGACTGGTGGTTTCAGCTTCAAGATTGCATACAAGAACTGGGACCTCGGAAGTAACTTCCGTGCAAGCCTCGGAAACTATCTCTACAATGGATACGCTGAGGGTGCAATAAATACGAAAGAAATTTGTAGTGCTAAGGGATATTACAAAAACAGCACAAAGGATATTGTAAATTTGGGCTGGACTTCATACAACTATCCTCTTACTGACTACTTCGTTCAGAATGGTAGCTTCCTGAAATGCGATAACATCACTTTGGGCTATAATTTTGATAAAGTATTGAAGATGGGTAACTACAAGGGTATCTCAGGTCGTATCTACGCCTCATGCTCTAACGTGTTTACTATCACAAAGTATAAAGGTATTGACCCTGAAGTAACATCAGGTAAGGATGACAACATCTATCCTCGTTGCCGCACATTCCTGCTCGGTCTGAACCTCAACTTCTAACAATTTAAAATAGATTTAATATGAAACTCAATAAATTCAAAACAATCGTCCCTGCTGCAGCTCTTCTGCTTTCTGCAAGTTTGTGCTCTTGTATGGATGATTTGAACAAGGGAAACATTGACCCAACTGTTGACCCTGATCCTAACATCACAGGCTTGTACAGCAAGTGCTATGCTGGTCTTATCATGGAGGGTAATGACGGTAATGCCGATTTCACTATCGACGACGCTGGTAAGTCAACCCTTCTACGCAACCTGTTCAACTTCAACGAGGTACCTACCGACGAAGCTGTCTGCTGGTGGTCAGATGGCGGTATCGAGGATGTAACAAAAAATAAGTTCGAAGCTGGTAATGCCACTCTGAAGAACCTCTACTATCGTCTGATGTCGAACATCTCTTACGAGAATCATTTCTTGAGCCTCGACGCAGCCAAAGAGGATAAAACTAAGTATGCAGAGGTACGTGTACTTCGTGCCTATAGCTATTTCTTGATGCTCGACTTCTTTGGAGACCCGACATTCATTGACAAGATTTCGCCAGAAACACCACGTCAGGCACACTCTTACAATTCAAAGTTTGAGGAAGGCAAGTCTTACACTCGTGCAGAGCTTCTTCAGTTGGGCCGTGAGTTCCTGTTCAACTGGGTAAAGGACGAATTGCTCGCTGCAGAGCCAGACCTGTTGGAGGCAAAGCCTGAGACTGACAGCGACCCAGACTATGGCCGTATTGATAAAGGCACATGCTGGCTGCTCTTAAGCCGTCTGTACCTCAATGCAGGTACATACCTTAACAACGATGGCCAGAACAATCCTTACTGGAATGAGGCACTCGATTATGCCGAGAAGGTTATCAATTCAGACTATAAGCTCTTCGATGACAGCAAGATGTCTAATGAGGCTAAGGCTAATGGCTACAAGCCATACGACCTGCTCTTCATGGGCGACAATGGTTCAAATGGTGCAAGCTGCGAGGCTCTTCTTCCTTTGATGCAAGATGGTGACAAGACTCAGGGATGGGGTGGCTCGATGTTCTTTGTTGCAGCTCTTTGGGATGCTACGATGCAGACTGTTACAGATAAGGATGCTGCCACTACTGCCAACACATGGTCAGGTATGCGTGTTCGTCCACAATTCGTAGAGAAGTTCTTTACCGATCCAAAAGTTGTTGTAAACAAGTCAGCTTCCGAAATCCGTGCTATGAACGTTGATGACCGTGCTATCCTTTGGGGTAAAGGCAACAGTGACGGCGATCGTACTTTGGAGATTGGTGCTAACGATAAGTTCGTCAAGGGTATTGCAACACCAAAATGGAATAACAACTATTCTAATGGTGGTACTCCTCACGACAGCTATAACGTAGATATAGACTTCTTCCTCTTCCGTGTAGCTGAGGCTTACCTCAATGCAGCTGAAGCTGAGATGCACCTCAATGGTGAAAGCTCGGCTAAGGCAAAGAAGTATATCGATGCTCTTCGCAACCGTGCCCACGCAGCCGTACGTGCCTCTTACACTCTCAACGACGTGCTCGATGAGCGTGCCCGTGAGTTGTATTGCGAAGGTCTCCGCCGTACCGATTTGATCCGTTTCAACCAGTTTGGTGGCAGTCAGGCTACATACAATTGGGAACTTAAGGGTGGTAGTACTAATGGTACAACCTTCGCCAAGACCTATAATGTATATCCTCTCCCATCTTCAGAGGTTCTTTCTAACAAGAACTTGACACAGATTGATGGATACAACGAGGTTCAAAACTAAAGTATAAAAGAATTATTAAAGAAAACGCAATATGAAGAATAAATATATAATTGGTGCTCTGCTTGTCGGCATCATCAGCTTATTCGCATCATGTTCGGATGACAACGACTCTAACCCTACGCTGATTCAGCCTACGGAGTTTGCGTTGAACACTCCTGCATATGCCAATGCGACTATTGATTTGGAGCATTCCACAGGACTTGGCCTTACATGGTCACAGCCTAAGTACACAGCAGACAATGCCCCTATCAACGCAACTTACGAGGTGCAAGTATCTCCAACCAACAGCTTCACAGTTTCTACTGATGAAGCTGCTGCAGACGAGAGTGGCGAAAAGGTGCCAGACTACGCTGTTCTTAGCAACACCACACAGAAATGTAATATTTCTGCCTCTGCAGAAGAAATGGACAAGGCATTGGTAAAGATACTTAAATGGACTGAAGGTAATGTTCCTGCCGATCAGGAGATGTACGTTCGTGTTAACGCTTTCATCCTTGAGGGCACAAGCCGTCTGAATCCTATCGCTTCAAACTCAGTAAAGCTTAACGTAAAGCCTTACTACATTGAATTGAAGGATGCTGTTCCAACAATGTGGTATCTTGTAGGTAACATGTTCGGCGCTAAGTGGGCTGGCAACAAGAGCATTGGAGAAGATGCACTTCCTATGTTCCTTAAGCCAAACTTCTCTTACGACAAGAAGACTGGTGCTGGTGAGATTGAATACACCAACTACTTCCTTACTGGCGATTACAACGACAAGGCCGAGTGCGACGGAGCCGGCTTCAAGATTATGCCTTCAAGCTTCAACTGGGATTACAGTATGAACGCCGATGGCGCTACAAAGGGTACAATCGTCAACCGTAACGGTGGTGGCGACGGTGGTCACATCGTGGCTCCGGAAGCCGGTTACTATACCATTACTATCAACACAGCTGACAACACTGCCAAGATGGTGAAGTACGAGGGTAATGTAACCAACTATGGTACTATCCAGATTAGTGGTTCATTCAATGATTGGGCTGACACTCCAATGCTTCCTTACAACACTGAGGGCGTTGAGAACCACGCTTGGTACTATGTAATGGATGTTCCTGCTGGTGACACAGCACAGTTCAAGTTCAAGATTGCCGGTTCTTGGGATACCAGCTGGGGATATGGCGCAACAGATGGCGCTATCAACATGTACGGTAAATGTGGAACAGGTGGCAACTCTAACCTCGGTTTGGCAGAAGGCAAGTATGTCATCTCATTCAACGATATCACAGGTGCATTCAGCATCGTTAAATTGTAAATCACTTAAAGTATAGACAATTATGATTAAGAAAATATTATTGGGAATGACCCTGCTGATGTCTATGGTGTCTTGCACCGAGGACTACACAGATTGGGGTAACCCACAGACAAATCCTCAGGAGGAAGCTGTGGCATTCGGAAACGGTAGCGTTACTCCAGTTGATGTCATCAACTTGGCTGAAGTAGCAACAGAGAAGGTAAAAGTAGCGAGCATTGTTGCTCCTACTTCTTCCGATGCTGCTTACACTCCAACCTACAAGATCAATATTGGTGGTCAAGCTTTCGATATTGACGCAGAAGGTAACATGGCAAAAGCAGACTTGGTAAATTATATTGTAGATAAGTTTGGCAAGCGCCCTAAAGAGCGTGATATCGATGCTACTCTCGACGCATGGGTAAGCAATGGAGCTACAGCTATCAAGATGGCTACATCTGAAACATTCCAGGTAAAGGCCATTCCTGAGGCTCCAGTTATAGAAGAAGGCTATTACCTCGTAGGCGATATGTTCGCAACCGCAGATCAGAATGGTTGGACTAAAGAAGCCGCAAAGGCATTCAACCACAGCGACAAGGATGTATATGAGGATCCGGTCTTCACCATCACATTCGAGACAACCAAGGCTGATCAGTATTGGAAGATTATTCCAAAAAAGAACGTTGATGGCGGTAACATCTGGGCTGCCGGCGTAGTAGGTCCTAAGGTTGACGGTGACGCCAGCATGACTGGTGCGCTGACCAACGGTGACGCTAAGGCTGGTAAGATTGCCAAGGCTGGTAAGTATAAGCTCACCATCAACATGATGGACTACTCTTATACCTTAGAGGAGGTTAACTACGATCCATTCATCTACTTCATCGGTAGTACTGATGGTTGGAAATCTTCTGACCAGAAGCTTGCTCTCGTAGACGATGCAAAGGGCGTATACACTGGTTATGTTTATTTGGCCGATCCTAACGCTGCTGGCTTTGAGTTCAAGTTCCAGCGTAAAGCAGGTAGTTGGGACAATGCTATCGGTGCAGGTACATTTGTAAGCTTTGGTGGAGCTGCTATCGGCGTCAACAATGGCAATCTCGGCGTAAATGCAGGCGAAGGTGTTTACTACATGGATGTTAATCTTTCAGAAGGCACAATCAAGGCCACAAAGGTGGAGACCATGGGCATCATCGGAGATTTCAATGGTTGGAAAGTCGACGCACCAATGACATGGAATGCTGAAGAGTATTGCTTCGAGGCAACTAATGTTGGTGTTACAGCAGTTGGTTGGAAGTTCCGCGTAAATGGTGGTTGGGATGTCAACCTCGGTGGAAGTCTCAACAACCTGACAGCAGGTGGTGACAACATTACAGTAGCAGGCAACACAGTCAAGTTGTATCCAACAAGAAAGACAAATGACAATATCTACTGCACAGTAGAATAAGCATCTGTTTCATCATAATAAAAATAGCATAATCAATAGGCGGCTCTCCCATTTCGGGAGCCGCCTATTTTCTTTTTCTCCTCCCCCTTTTCAAGTATTTTTTCCCTAAAACCTTGGAAGTTACGAGGAAAAGTCGTATCTTTGCACCGAATAAGTACAACATTTATATTTTTATGATTATGAGAACAGGCGACAAAGTATTAATATCTCCAGACTTGACACATGCCAAAGACTGGACACAGGGCGAAGTGATTGAAGTTGAGAACAATCCTTTCGTAGGAATTGTCATCTCCGCAAAAACCGCAGATGGAAACATATTCTTTGGATATAAGGACTTATTTGAGCCAGCAAAGGAGGCAGTATGTACGCACTAGCATTTGATATGGTTATTTCTGATTTACAAAAATACTATGGCGAACCTTACAACAAGGCTTACTACGAAATAAAAGAGCTTCTAAAGAAGAATGGTTTCGAGTGGGTGCAAGGCAGTACATACATGACGATGAATGATGATTTGACTGCACTTGTAAAAACTGTTATGGAGCTTTCTAAAATAGAGTGGTTTAAGAAATCCGTCAGAGATCTAAGAGGATTCAAAGTTGAAAGTTGGTCGAACTTTACTGATTTGGTGAAAAACTCATAGAATAGGCGACTCTCCTCCAATCCGAGAGCCGCCTATTTTTTTTTTATCCTCATCCCTTTCAAGTATTTTTTCCCAAAAACCTTGGAAGTTACGAGGAAAAGTCACCAGGCAATATACAAAGCTTTTGCCCTTACAGGGTGCCTTGTCGATTGCTAGTATACCCAGGGCGATGCCCTGAGCTAGGAGTTTCTGCCCTTTCAGAGCGTGTAGAGCCTATTTGCGAAACTTGAATATATAACTTTTGAGGTTTGAGTATATAACTTCCGGGGTTTGAGTATATAACTTCCGGGGTGCTAGTATATAGCTTCTTGAATGTTGCCACTAGGCTCAGCAGACGTGCTGAGCCTAGTCAGCAAGTCTGCTGACTGCAGTCAGCAGATCTGCCGAGCCTAGTGGCATCACCTTCTAATCGTACAACTACAACCTGCTTAGTTGTACGACCATACACCTCTTAGTCGTACGACTATATACCTCTTAGTCGTACGACTATATATCTTTTAGTTGTACGACTGTATGCCTTTTAGTTGTACGACTGTATGCCTTTATAACATAATTGAACCCATTTTAAAAAGTACCGAATCATATTTTTATCTTTGTAACTTATTGATAATCAGTAGAATGCTTTCGATAAAATGACTTTTTCAAGTGGGCTCATAATTCAAGTTTCGTAAGTAACCTCCGGTCCCCAAAGGGGGCGAACCACATCCAGTCTTGCTTCTGTTCGCCCCCTTTGGGGACGATAGAGAGAGTATGTCTGCTATCCGCAGGTTCCATTCCCTTCGGTCATTCCACCCGCGGTTATTCACATTCGCCCCCTTCGGGGACGGCAGAATGCCACTTGCGAAAGTTCAGTAAATAACTTTACAAGTTAAATACGGTGAAAATATCTCTTAAGGAAAGATTTTATTTCCCTTAAGGAAAAAAATATTTTCCCTTAAGGAAAAGAATAAATATCCTTAAGGGAAAATATTCAATCTCTACTTTCCCCATTCTATGGGAGTTTCTTCCTGATTGTCTTTTACCGGAATATTATTTACATAGCGTAATATTACGCTCGTTATGCATCGTAGGTTACACTTACAGCCATTGCGCTTTTTACGCAACGCAAATTACGCAATAAAAAACGAGATAGCCAAATGTTTTCTAGTTTTTTAATAAAAATTATCTCCTAAAGCTGCATCTGATGCGCAGACAATGAAAGCAAAAATGCAAACGATTGCGCAAATCATTTGATTGATTTACTGCTTATTTACGCATACCTATTGGATTTAATCGTAACTTTGCAACGGGCAAAGGTAAGCCGAACGAATGGCTAAACTACTACCCCATGAACAAAATAAATGAAACAACTAACTCTTGAATTATGAAGAAGATATTCACTACTCTTGCTGCCGTATTGGCAAGCGTAAATATGTTCGCACAGGGTTGGCCAGCCAACCATAGCGGCGTGATGCTCCAGGGATTCTACTGGGATTCCTATTTCGACTCAAAATGGACCAACCTCGAAGCGCAGGCTCCAGAACTGAGCCAGTATTTCAACCTCGTATGGATTCCGCAGAGCGCCAACTGTGGCGGAGATAAATCAATGGGTTACGACGACTTCTACTGGTTTACCAACTACAACAGCTCTTTCGGAAACGAAAAGGAACTCCGCAGCCTCATCCAAACTTTTAAATCCAACGGCATCGGAACCATCGCCGACGTGGTTATCAACCATCGCAAAAATGTATCCAACTGGGTGGATTTCCCTGTGGAAACCTACAAGGGCGTAACTTACGAGATGAAATCCACCGACATCTGCGCCAACGATGACGGAGGCAAAACCAAGAAATGGGCTGACGAAAACGGCTATAAGCTCAGCAGCATTTACGATACCGGCGAAGACTGGGGCGGCATGCGCGACCTTGACCACAGCAGCCAGAACGTGCAGACCATCGTAAAGGCTTATCTTGACATGCTCCTCAATGATTTCGGCTACGCTGGATTCCGTTACGACATGGTGAAGGGATACAGCGGCAAATACACGGGCATCTACAATGATGCTACCAAACCTACTTATTCCGTAGGAGAATATTGGGATGGAAATGTATCTGTAGTCAAGAACTGGCTCAACGCCACCAAGGTGAATGGCAACATCACAAGTGCTGCCTTCGACTTCCCTATCCGCTACGTGGTGCGCGATGCCATCAAAGCCAACTGGTCGACCGTAAAGACCGATGGCTTGGCTAACGACCCAGCTTACAAGCAGTATGCCGTTACCTTCGTGGAGAATCACGATACGGAATATCGCTCAGCCGACGAACAGCAGGACCCTATCCGCAAGGATACCCTGGCAGCCAATGCCTACATTCTGGCTTCGTGCGGAACCCCATGCGTATTCTACAAGCACTGGATTGACTGCAAGCAGGATATCAAGGCGATGATCAACGCACGTCAGCTGGCTGGCATCACCAACACCAGCAACACTACCTTCAATGCCTACAAAGGCAATGGCTATAACGGCATCATGACCGTAGGCACGAAGGCTTCGCTCATCGCCATCGTGGGGCCTAACGCCAACCAGTTTGCTGCGCCTAATTCATACGCCGAACTTCTAAACGGCTACCACTACCGCTACTTCATGCCTAAGAAGGCAAACGTGGCATGGGTTGATTTGGCTTCTGGAGATTACGAAGGCGTGATGAAGGCAAAGCTCGTGGCAGTAAGCAACGAGGATAATGCGCAGCTGGTTTACACCACCGACGGCACCGAACCTACTGCCAGCAGCAAGAAGGCAAAAAGCGGCGAAGAACTGGAGATTCCTTTCGGCGAGACAACCTTGAAAGTAGGCTTGCTGATAGATGGCGTTGTGAGCGGCGTGCTGACCCGTACTTACAAGATAGAAAAGCCTGCAGCCTTCGAGCCATACGATATTACCGTTTATGCCAATGCCGACCAGGTGGGCTGGACCAGCGGTTTCAACTTCTGGGCATGGTGCGACAGTCCTGACGAGAACCTGACCGCTTCGGGTAAATGGCCTGGCGACAAGGTTACCCAGAGCAAGGAGATTGAGGGAAAGAAGTGGTTCTATCAGACTTACAAGATCAAGAGCAAGAGCTACATGGTTTCCTTCGTATTCAGCACAGGTACAGGTTCTCCACAAACCGTAGATTTTGCAAATATAAATAAGGATACCTATCTGGAGATTCAGAACGAGAAGGATGGTGCGAAGTATAAGATTAAGGATGTTACAGCCGACATGCCATCCACCGGCATCAGCCATCCTATCATCGACAACAACGCCCTGAACGACCCATCCTGGTACACCCTGAGCGGTATGAAGATGATGAAGAAGCCATCACAGGCTGGCATCTACATTCACCAGGGAAAGAAGCAGGTAATCAGATAAGATAAAAGAAATAAAATCAGATAAACAAAGAGTGTCTACTATTTCAGTTTTATAAAATTGAAAGTGTCTACCTTTCTAGTTTATAAAGTAAAAAAGTGTCTACTGAAATCAGGAAAAGTCACTCTCATCAGTTGGTCCCTCTATGCCCTTCGGTTGGTCTACTTGTGCCCGTTACACGGGCATCCGTAGCCCACCAAGTGGGCATCGACAGCCCCTGTGCTGGGCAACCACTGCCCATAACGCGGGACAACGAGTGCCCAAATATCGGACTCATTTTTGGGCAATATTCTTTTGATTCTTTGCGATATTTAAAATGCATTTTTGCTATGTTTAAAATGACTTTTTCTGATGTTTAAAGCATGCTTTGTATTATCTTTAATGATACTTCTATGATTTTTAATGATACTTCTATGATACTTCTTTCTGCTTTTCGCAAGAAGTCTCATTAGTTATAAATGTCTTTATATCAATAATATAACGTGATATTTCCGGCTAAAAATGAGACTATGAGACTTTTTTTTAGAAATTCCGCTAATTTATACAGAATAGCTTAAAATGAGCGAATTATGAGTTTCTCACCTCAATAAAGGTAATGATTTGGCAATAGTTCTAAATTCTGCATTGTGTATAAGTATGCTTGTCAAACAACTCTTTATTTCTCGATGCAAAGATACAATTTAATTTTTATTTTCCTCCGACTGATATGCTAAATAATAATAAAAGTGCAACAAAAATAACCTGATTTCAAAAATATTCCATTATCTTTGCGCTGAACGCAATAATAAAGATAAACGATGAAAGATATAAATCGCATAAAAGTCGTGTTGGTAGAGAAGAAGCGGACAAGCAAATGGTTGTCCGAGCAATTAAGGAAAGATCCTGCAACAATCTCAAAGTGGTGTACCAATACCTCACAACCAGATTTAGTAACATTGACCAAGGTAGCTGCTCTATTGGACGTTGATGTTCGTCAGCTTATCAATAAAACAAAAGGTACTAACAGTGATGATTGACAATCATTAGTTAAAAAAAGGATTAATAATGAATACAAAAGCAAAACCATTCATCAAATGGGTTGGCGGTAAAGGACAACTCATTGAACAACTGGAAGCAAAACTCCCAGCTGACTTTGATAATTGGGATGATGCGACATACATAGAGCCATTCGTTGGTGGTGGGGCTATGTTGTTCTACATGCTGCAACAGCATCCAAATATCAAACATGCTGTGATCAACGATATTAACAGCGATTTGGTTACATGTTATAGAACTGTACGTGACAATGTGGAAGAGTTGATTCCTGCATTGCAGGATATTCAAGCCCAATATTACGCTTTGCAAGACATGGAGGCGAAACGTGAGATGTTTATGGCTGTACGTCAACGCTACAATGAGAAGAATCTTGACCCGATAGAGAATACTGCAAAGTTCTTCTTCCTAAACCGTACCTGCTTCAATGGTTTGTATCGTGTAAACAAAAAAGGTCTGTTCAATGTTCCTTGCGGAAAGTACATGCAGCCACAGATTTGTGATGAAGATACACTTAGAGCAGATAGTGAGTTGTTGAAACGAGTGGAAATATTGGAAGGTGATTTTGAGAATACTTTGCTTTGTGCTAATGGCAAAACTTTGTTCTATCTTGATCCTCCTTACCGTCCGCTTAGTGACACTTCAAGTTTTAATGACTATACAAAAGAAGCGTTCAATGATGATTCACAAGTTAGACTGAAAGAGTTCTGTGACAAAGTGGTATCTGAGGGACATAGCTTTATGTTGAGCAATTCTGACTGCAAAGGAAAAAATGAAGCAGATAATTTCTTCGATGTACTATATGCTGATTACTATATTGATAGAGTTATGGCTTCTCGTAATGTGAATGCAAACGGAGCGAAACGAGGAAAGATTTCCGAACTGTTAGTCCATAGTTATCGCAACACGAAAGATTGGCAATTGAACAATATTAACAACCACAAGTCACAACGTGTGGCTATAAAACAAAAGGCTTATGCTTAAAGATTTCGATAAATTTATGTCTCAATTGAAAGAGACAAATGCAACTCTTGATTTTTATACAGATTTCAATAAAATACGTCGTAATGTACAAAACATCGAAATCAGCTTAAATATGCTGAATTTCTTGTTAGGTAAGGATGATTTGTACTCGGCTGTGAAGGCACTTTGGGATAGAGACCCAAAGGTTTTCAACGTACTTGACATTCTTATTGCCACCAGAAGAGAGGGCAAGAAAAAGTTCATAGATGTCGATGGAGAGATAAAATTGATAAAAACATTGTTTTCATCTGTCGATGGAATAATGAAGTTTTTCAATGAAACAGGTCTTGCTGATTTCTTTAAGAATAAAGATGTGCATGATTTGGTTGATTATGTTTTTGGAGTTGAAGCAGGTCTTGATACACATGCGAGAAAGAATAGAAGTGGAGATGCTACAGAATCATTACTACATAGAATTTTGCAAACAAATGGCATTCCTCATGGCACAGAGGTTTATTCCACTGAATACGATGAACTAAGAGCTGTATTGGGAACAGACAAAAAGCGTTTTGATTTTGTTGTAAAGACTCAATCAAAAACATTCTTGATAGAAGTGAATTTTTATAATGATGGTGGTTCTAAACTTAATGAAGTTGCTCGCGCCTACCGAGAATTATCAGCTGCAATAAAAAATGTAGATGGTTTTGAATTCGTGTGGATAACAGACGGAAAAGGATGGAACTCTGCAAAGTCAAAGTTAGAAGAAGCGTATTATGAAATTCCAAGGGTTTACAATTTCACAACACTTCCTGAGTTTATTGCAGAAATAAAACAAGATTTATAAACGTGATACAGTCATACTATCGTTCTTTAGCCAATGACTTTCTCATAGCCAGCGGCGACTGTTTCAAACTTCTCAAAGAGTTTGATTTCAAGTTCGACATGATATTTGCCGACCCTCCTTATTTCCTCTCCAATGGTGGAATATCGTTGCAGAGCGGTAAAGTCGTATGCGTGAATAAAGGGAATTGGGACAAAGGTAAGTCGCAAGAGGATATGATGGCATTCAATATGGAATGGCTACGCTTGTGTCGTGACAAACTGAAAGATAATGGCACAATATGGATAAGTGGCACTTATCACAATATCTTTTCTGTGGCTAATTGTCTGACAGAACTTGGCTATAAGATCTTGAATGTAATCACATGGGAGAAGACAAACCCACCAGTCAATATCTCATGCCGATATTTCAAATACTCCACAGAGTTCGTTATTTGGGCGAGAAAGATGCAGAAAGTACCTCACAAATTCAACTACGATCTGATGAAAGAGTTGAATGGAGGTAAGCAAATGACGGATGTGTGGCGAATGCCAGCTATCGGTCGTTGGGAAAAGACTTGCGGTAAGCATCCTACACAAAAGCCCTTACGCCTTCTTGTACGAATGATACTTGCTTCCACCAATCAAGGCGATTGGATTCTTGACCCTTTTAGTGGTAGCTCCACGACAGGTATAGCTGCTAATCTTTGTGGTCGTAGATTTGCAGGACTAGAACAAGAAGAAGAGTTTTGTAAGTTGAGCAAAGCAAGGCGTGAAGAGATAGAGAATCTTGAAAACTATAATAATCTGATAAGTCATATTGAAGATTTGCATAAATTGCAAGATTGCTCTATGGTAAGTGAAGATATTAGTGGTAACATTCAAATTCCATTTTGATAAACTTTCCACTAAGAATATTTATTATAGACCAAATAAATCGTGAGTTCTTGAAATCAATTATAACGAAGTATAAACTAAAAAAATAACATTATGCCAACAGTAGCAGGACAAACAACAACTTGGAATGTTTTCCATTATACAGACTTGAATGCCCTAATTAATATCGTCCATAAGGATTGCATAGTTCTTAGAGCAACAAATGTATTGTACCAAAATGACCCTCACGAAATAGTTGAGGGTGTCAATATAGTGAACAAAATAGAAAAAGACCAAAATATTGTGGCTGGTGCTTTTCGTAGTTATTATATCACCTCATTTTCTGCAAATGAGGACAATTTGAGTATGTGGGGTATGTATGCTGCAAATGGAAATGGTTGTGCCATAGCTTTTGACTATGATATGTTAGCAAAAAGTTATGAAATTATGGCACGATGCATATATGGAGAAAAAGCCATTGAAACAGAATTGGGCAGCTTTTTGAAATTGGTCAAAACTGGTTGTTTTGTTGCTCTCGGTGGTCCCCAGCCATCAAAAGAAGATAACAACCATAATAGAAACGCTCTTTACAACAATATAATTCTTTCAACATGTTTAGGTGCAAAGAATGATGCATACAAGCATGAACAAGAAACAAGAGGTGTTGTACACTGTGATGATGCTTCAAAAATAAAGTATCGTGTTCGCAATGGGTATATTACTCCTTATGTTGAAATACGAGTACCTAAGGAGGCTCTTAAAAAGATTGTTGTAGGTCCAACTAACAATAAAATGCTTACAGTGCAGTCCATATACCACTTTCTACAAATCAATGGTTATGACATAAACAAAATAGATGTTGTGAGTTCTAAGATTCCGTATCGTGGGTAAATACTGATGTAAAAAATGAAAAAGAAAACTATATGAACGACTTGACGCTTCCTAAAGCCCCGAACTATATTCATCGTCTATATCTATGTTTTTAAAAGTAAGATGTGGGAGATTTGTTATTGCCAGAACATTCGTGTTCCCTACCTGTACATTTAAGTTAACAAAGATAAAATCTATAGCAACGAGGCTTTACTCCGACAACTCGTGCAATCGTTACAAAAGAAAGTTCCTCTTTTCTTCACTACCGACAGGTTGGTTCAGATACTCGACTTTGGAGAAGTATCCACCGATAGGCAAGTGCTTTCGAGAGTAACTCGAAAGGTTTTGAGTAACTCAAAACATACCTTGCTGTGTCTTTGTGGACACAATGTTTGGGCAAGAATAAAACCTAATACCATTGAAAACACTGCGGTGGTTCGCCCAAGTGGCTGGAGGCGCAAAGCCTCCAAGAAACGACTCGTTTTTCGCTATGTCCAAAGGATGAAACAAATAAATCCCGAAGAATTGGGGACATAGAATACCATTCCTCGGGATGAACAAGAATGTATTCCTGCATGTCATACGTTTTATATGTCATACAATAAATATGTAAAACGTATGACATCAATGTATATATGCTTACACTATTCTTTGCATGGATACATCTTTATCACATTACAAGTGCATTTCTATACGACAGTGAATCAGTGCGTCAATAAGTCAATACGACAGTGAACAACCGAAGCGTCAAAGATACGACCATTTTCAACAAAAGGCATTCGTCTCTCCGTAGAGTTGCAGGACAATAGTTGTTTTCTCTTTTGCTTCGTACAATCTCTTGAGAATAACTTCGCGAAGTTGTGCTGCGCCAAAAGAGTGGAGACGAAAGCAAATGGCAACTATCATAGGAAAATTATACAGCGTTTGCCAAACACTAACGGAAGTTTCGTCCTTGTATTGGACTTCCGACATAGACAACATACCTCCTTTATATATAGCTCGTATCACAGAGTTGAATTTCGGGGCGGTAACATGAAGCATATCCACCAACTCTCCCTCACTCATCCACAATTCCTCTAAGTTGGACGGAATGGAAAGTATCCCATTTCCGTCCATAGTGATAGTTGTCCTTTTCATGCCATTCCTTCCATTACAGGCAAATGCCCCTTGATTCGACTTTCAAAGACAGAAATATCATGGTTAAGTTTTGGGCTTGTCACCTTGGCGTATATCTGTGTCGTGGTGATATTCGTGTGACCGAGAATCTTGCTAACGCTCTCTATTGGCATACCATACTCCAATGCTAAAACAGCCCAACTATGGCGGGAGACATGAAATGAAACTCGTTTCTTGATGCCACACATTACCGCTACTTTTTTGATGCGCTTGTTGATGCTGTCAAGGTTGCCAATGTTGAACAAGTGATTACCGTTTCTGAAAGATTTGTATCTCTCAACTATCTGCATAGGAATATCCAACAGCTTGATTTGGAACGGTACGCCTGTCTTCTGACGCTTGGACACTATCCAAGGAGCACCGTTTACCATGCTGATGTTATCTTCCGTCAAGTTCTTGATGTCGATGAAAGCTATACCTGTCCAACTGCCAAAGATAAAAAGGTCTCTCGCAAATGCCATGTTGGGGTCTTCCAACTTTATCTCAGTCATGGCGGTAAGCTCGTCCAAGGTCAAGAACTCACGTTCCTTATGGTCTGGATCAACGTGGTACATGGCAAACGGATTTCTCGGTATCTTGCCGTTGTAGTGTGCCGCCGTAACGATATGTTTCAGAGGTATGGAGTAAATCCAAATGGAGGACTGCGCAAGCCCTACCACATTTTTCAAGTAAAGGCAATAGTCACGGATAAACTCCTCGGTAAGCTCATTCATGGACATATCGCTGCGCTTATACTGATACTTGATGAACTCGGCAACGTATTTTCTCACCACAAGATACTTGTTGTAAGTGTTCTTGGTCCTGTCCTTACCTACACGCTTGGCAAAGGCTGCGTTCTCCTTGTCGAAAGCTCTGAGCAAGGTCTCGTATTCGGTGCCTATGCCTTGATAGGCGTTTCTCACCATTTCAGCGGTAACGAACGCCTCACGGTCGGAAAGTCGTTGGTAATGCTTGGCGATTTGAGCCTTGATGTTGTCGAGCGCAAAATTCACCTCCTTGGCTTCCTTACTCTTGCCTATGGCTCTGTTGCCCTTGGCATCCCAGATAGCCTTGGTAACGCTCTGCTTGCAACTGAACTGTGCGATAGTTCCGTTGATTGTCACACGTCCCATGATAGGGACAATTCCGTTTCTCTCCTTGCTTCCATTTACATAGAAGACTGTCTTGAAAGTGCATCTCATAATTCTTACTTTTTTGTTCGGTGCAAAATTAAACTATGAGAGTTGCATGGCAAAGCCAAAACCTACGCAGAATGGGGAAATATGAACCGCCACCGTTAAAAATGCTTATTAGGGCGTTTCCATTGGGTAATGATTTGAAAGCGTTTCTACTTCTCTAATCTGCTTTTTCCTCATTTCCTTGTCACTGACAACTAAAGCCAAAGACTGCCACAACCACTTGAAACTCAAAACAAATGCTCTATTTTGCTATTTTTTGCCTTTTTAGGCGTTCTTTCTAAAAAAATATATACGTGTACGGAAAAGAGGATTATTTCTTTTTTGCATCATCATAGGGTTATGGCAACATCATCCCGTTATGGATGTTTGGCATGCTCTATTGATAGATAATCCTTTATTATAGAAAGAGGGTGTGTCATTATTCATCGGATTACGCGGAATAAACGGAACCTTAACCGCCTTCCTCGGATTACTCACGGATTTTAAACGGAAACTCGACCTGGCGGTCGTGGAGATACCCCCTAAAGCTGGAATGCGAATGCGCTAGCCCAATGGCCGTAAGGCCAAATCCGTTTAAATTCCGTGCGTAATCCGTGAAGCAAGAATGTTCCGTTAACTCAGCGTAATCCGATGAAGAAAAACAATGAAGCAACAAAAAAGAGGGTGTGTCTTGGACTTTTGACACACCCTCTTTTTTTATTTACTCAGTTCCTTGATGATTTTCTCCAGATTGTCAAGCTGGCGGGCATCCACTTTCACATCTACCAGATTTCCTTCCTTGTCGAAGAGGCGATAGGATGGGAAGGAGCGAATGTTGAGATAGTTCTCGATGGCACTCTGCTGAGCCGCTGGCAAATTGTAGTGGGCGATATTGTCGCCAACCAGATTATTCAGTTTGATGAGATTTTTCCATGACTCTTCAGGACTGTTGCTTGCCATGTAAAGATATACCACATCGTATGGCGCCAAGCGTTCGAACTCTTCCTTCGAATGGGCTAGAGCCATCTTGCAAGGGTCACACCAGGTTCCCCAGACATCCAGCAATACAAGCTTTCCCTTATAAGGCTCCAATATATGGCGAAGAAGTTTCTCACCATCGCTCATATCCTGCGGAGCTGTCTTGATAATGGCAGTAATGTCCCTGTTCTGCAAAGACAGGTACTTACGGTGTTCTACCAATACTTTCTCCCTGAGAACTTCAGAACTGATGCTGTGTTCTGCCAGGTCAAGACCATAACTATTGAGTGGCATGGCTAGTCTTTCCAACATCTGAAGAAAGGCTTTGGAGATGATGACATCTTTCTGCTGCTGGTTGCATCCCATGCTATCAGCTATATGCTGGGCATAATATACATCGAAGAGAGGAGTCTCATCCTTAAGCATCTTGGCAATATCTTCTCTTCCAATGATAGCCGTAGCGCGCTTGGCAAGGGCTGAGTTGGAAAAAGCATTTTCTATTTTCTCCTGCTCCCTGGCATCTGTCGTCTGATATTGCTTGATAGTCATGCTATCCAGATTCTTAGCCCATTGTTCCACCGTAGCAATTTCTGAATCGGTTATCGCAATATCCCCCAGAGCCTTGTGCTTTCTCAACAGTTCCGGATAATAATTGGTGAATAAGAATCTATAAGTCTTCCCGATGGGTGTACTGTACTTTAACCTTGCTTCCTGGTCGATGAGATCTTTAGTCAGCATACTATAGTCACGAAACTGAGTATAAGGCTGCGGAATCTCCTTCCATATTTTTTCCACTTGGCTCACATATTCCTGAGGGAAAACATGGTCTTTCACGTGATATGCTCCTTGCAAGATATCCGTAGCATAAATGCAGAGAAGGTATTGAGCCGCATACTCCTGATAACATCTGGAAATAGATGCCGATTTTTCTATCTGTTTCCGTAAGTCCCCTTCAGCCTCCTTATATCCGGATTCAAGAATCTGCATCATCTCCTGGGCTGGAACCTTATTCTCAGACTTACCTGCATCGTCTGCGTTAATCATTGGGATAGGATGGGCTAGCAGTTCGTTTTGCAAGCGGCATTTTTTGCCCATGAAGATGGAATGTCCAGACTTGAAGTCATAGAGCAGATAATAGGTCTCACCTGGCTCCAATACCGTGTTGATATAAGTATGTTTCCAGTCCATGAAAACCTCGGTAGAGTTGATGAGAGGCACTTTGATCTCAAATCTGCCAAGAGAATCGAGCTTGCTATAATTGCTCACTTCCTTGAATGTGAAAAAGAGATCATAATACGTCACACTATACTCCTGCCCTCTATCCCAAAGTTCCTTAGGCATATTTCTGAGCCATCCCACAACAATAGCCGTATCGGGCTTGTTATGAGTATCCTTCAGACTTGTGGTCTCATCTTTCTGCGGATAATCCGGAAGGGTGGAAGTGGTAATGAGCGAATATTCGGCTTTCTTGCCGTTGATGCTCATCGTGCGCTTGCCATGTTGAGGTTTGTCGATGTTGACAGCCAGGTCGCTCTTGCCATCGGTAAGGATGAAAGAGTACTTATCGCCCTTCTGATTCTTCTGCTTGTATTGCCAGTAACGGCAGTCGTAGATGGCGAAATCATCGTAGAATCCTATCTCCCAATCGCCGGTCGCATCGTTGCGCCAAAGCGAGGAGAAGAGCTGTTTGATACGGGTATCGATGCTCTCGATGCCAAATATCTTGAAGTTCTTTTTGCCGTCACCTTCCAGGAAGTCAAACTTTCGGGTCTTCTTGGGGAGCGGTGCGAAATGGAAGACCACATCCTCCTTGCCTGAGCTAGGCATATAGTGTTCTTCGTCAAGTTTCAGTCCATCACAGCTCTTGACGAGATATTTCTTGCCATCAGCAAGGAGATAGGTTTCCTTCACAAACTTTACCCAATAGTGTGGGGGAAAAGTGATGTGCATGAACACTCGTGTTTCATCATCTGCGAATTCCACACGATAGATGTTGAGTTGAGATTGAAAAGGATCATTAAATAGCTGGTTCGATTCAGCTATCGGCTGTTCCCAGACAATAGGTTTCTTGCCATTCCCTGCCCAGCAAGTGCAGAGCCAGATGGCTGCGATAAGTACACAAAGGATTCTTTTCATAATTCGATTATTTTATTGATATCTTTTCCACATACTTTATCCACACACTTTATCCACATTTCGCTTAATCTCCAGCGTCTGGTCGCAATATTCTATCACGGCGGGACGATGGGTGATGAAGATGATGGTCTTATCATGCGATGAAAGGATATTCTGAAGAAGCTGACGCTCGGTTTCCGGATCAAGCGCACTGGTAGCCTCATCGAAGAGCATGATGCTGCGATTGCGCAGAAGACTCCGGGCTATGGCGATGCGCTGCGCCTGTCCCTCGCTCAATCCGCCACCCTGTTCGCTACACAGGGTATCGAGTCCATCAGGCAAATCAAAAACGAAGTCGGCGCAACTCTGATGTAACGCTGCCCGCATCTCCTCGTCGGTGGCACCAATCTTGCCCAAACGCAGATTATCACGGATGGTACCGCTCATCAGCGTGTTGCCCTGCGGAACATACACGAAGTTGCAACGATGCAAAGGCGAAAGCTCTGCCTGATTCCTAATTTCATCTCCCACCTTATTATATATAGTCACCTTTCCTTCCTGCGGATGGAGCAAGGCAAGAATCAGACGAATCAGCGTGGTCTTTCCCGAACCCGTTTCTCCCAATATCGCCGTACATGAACCCGGACGGAAATCGAAACTGAGATGATGGATGATGTTGCGCACCTGCTGGCGCTGGCTATCCGAGAATTCATCCTTATCGTAGGCATAGGAAATATCATCGAGACGGATGCCGCAAGGCGCAGGCACCAGGAGAGGTTCACCCTGCTCTTCCAGCGGATTCTCTTCCAGCTCCATCAATCGCTCGGCTGCCGTAAACACGCCCACGAAGGCAGGTGCCAGTTTGGTAAGATTACGTGCCGGCGTCTGTATCTTGTTTACCAATTGCAGAAAGGCGGTCATGCCACCAAAGGTAAGGGTGCCAGCTCCCATGCGCAAGGCTGCCCAAAGGAAGGCTACAAGATAGCCCAGGGCAAAGCCGAAGTTCAAGAAGAAATTACTCAACACATTGAACTTGGTACGCACCATCACATTGCCCCGCAACCGGCGCTGGGTTTCCTCCAGTTTCTCCACCATCGGCTTCTCCGCCTGCAAGGTCTTCACGAGCATGCGATGCTGGATGGTTTCCTGCAAGACGCTCTGCACCTGACTGTCGGAATCGCGCACCAAGCGAGTGAGGTATCGCATCTTGTTCATATAGATTTTGCTGAACGCCAGGAAGATAGGAATCATGATGACGATGACGACGGACAGCATCTTATCCATGGAGAAGAGATAGAAGAAGGCACCCAGGAACATCGCCAGCACACCCAGGGTATTGGGCAATGTCTCCGTAAGGAAATCAACCACCTTGTTCACATCGTTCTCCAGTCGGTTGAGCACATCGCCCGAATGCATCTTCTCCCTGCCGTGCCACTCGGAACGCAGGATGCGATTGAGCATGCGCTGCTGCATGCGGTTTTGCGCCCTGATGCCCAACACGTTGCGAATCCAGATGCTTCCTACGCTCAAGGCGAAGTCGCAGAGAATCAGCAATCCCATCAAGCCCACCGCCCAATAGACATTGCCCTCTACGGAATGGGAGGCAACATCGATGGCACGCTTCACCGCCCATACCTGCGCCAGGCTCACGCCCACCGAAAGTAAGCCCATAGCGGCATTGAGGACAGCCTGCAGGCGGTTGCCCTTCCATACCACCCAGAGCCACACCAGCAGCATCTTGGCAGAATACTTGAATTTCGGAAGCTTGATTACTTTGAGCATTGTCTTTATCTTTGTCTTTGATCAGCACCCCACATTAACTTTTCGCGAAGTGTGGAGAAGTAACGCTGGTTGCGCTGCTTCACTATCTTGATGGCATGCGGCGCCTTGCGGATGATGAGGCGGGTCTGCTCCGTCATACGCTCGCTGCGGCCATCGATGGCTACGAGATAGTTGTGGCTGCGGCTTTCCACATCTAGCACAATCTCTGCCGTATCGTTGATAACGATAGGACGGATGTTTAGGCTGTGGGGCGCCACAGGAGTTAAACAGAAACTGCCGCTCTGCGGAATGATGATAGGTCCGCCATTAGAGAGGTTGTAGGCGGTGGAACCCGTAGGCGTGGAAACTATCAAGCCGTCCGCCTGATAGGTAACCAGGAACTCGCCATCCACCTGCGTGCGGATGGAAATCATGGAAGCATCATCACGCTTTAACACGGCGATATCGTTCAGGGCGAAAGGATAACCTGCCAGGATGCCGCCCTCAGGCTGCACCTGCAGCACGGCATGCTCCTCTATCTTGCATTCGCCCGCATAAAGACTGTCGAGTGCCGGCTCTATCTCGCTAGGAAGCACGTCGGCAAGAAAGCCCAATCGACCCATGTTCACACCAATGATAGGCGTACCTTTGGCGCCCACCCGGCTAGCAGCCTTGAGGAAGGTGCCATCGCCACCCATCGAGATGACGTAATCCACATCGAAGTTATAATCTTCAAAGACGCCTGCCGCCCTTACCTCCTGGTGCTCCACCTTGGTGAGGAAGTCGTAGAAGAGACTTTCGATATACACTTCTGCATCCTTTTTGTCGAGGTAAGAAAGGATTCTCATGATGGAAGCCGACTTCTTAGCCTGGTATTCATTGCCAAATATTGCGAATTTTAAATGTTGTTGTGCCATTTATTTTGTTATTTCAATTATTATTCTTACTTTTGCAAAGGTAATAATATTAATCGAATAATACGACAAAAAAATAAAAATTATGGCAAAGGTATATGAATTTCTTGCTAATGGCTTCGAGGAAATCGAAGGATTGGCTCCTGTTGACATCCTCCGCAGAGGTGGTGTTGAGGTAAAAACCGTGAGCATTACGGGTAGTGAATGGGTGGAAACCGCACATGGCATCACCCTGAAGGCAGACCTGAAGTTTGAGGATGTAGCCAGCTTTGAGGATGCCGACATGCTGCTTCTCCCTGGCGGAATGCCAGGCAGCACTCACCTGAACGAGCACGAGGGTGTGCGCCAGGCACTCATCGCACAGCACAAGGCAGGCAAGCGAATTGGTGCCATCTGCGCAGCTCCTATGATTCTGGCAAGCACAGGCATCCTGGAGGGAAAGAAGGCTACCTGCTATCCAGGCTTCGAGCAGTACTTCGGCGAGAACACCGAATACACCGCTACCCTCTTCCAGGAGGATGGCAACGTGATTACGGGCGAAGGTCCTGCCGCTACCCTTCCATACGCCTACAAGATATTGAGCTATTTCGTAAGCAAGGAAACCGTAGCAGCCTTGCAGGATGGCATGATGTATGATCATCTCATGAAGAACAAGCATTAGAATTCTTCACTCTTCACTTTTAACTCTTCACTTAAAATATGGATTACGTAATCATAGTAGCCGGAGGCAAGGGCCTCCGCATGGGAAGCGAGATTCCCAAGCAATTTCTGCCTGTGGCAGGCAAACCTATCCTGATGCGCACCATCGAGCGCTTTCATGAGTACGACCCAGAGCTGAACATCATCCTGGTTCTGCCAGAGAGCCAGCAGGCATACTGGCACCAGCTCTGCGAGGAGTACCACTTCGACATCAAGCACCAGATAGCCAATGGCGGCAAAACCCGCTTCCACTCTTCCAAGAACGGACTGGCGCTCATCCCTGACAATGAGGATGGCGTAGTGGGAATCCACGACGGCGTTCGCCCATTCGTTTCTAAAGAGGTTATCGAGGAATGCTTCGAAACGGCACGCGAGGAATACGCTGCCATCCCTGTGTATGCCGTGACTGATACCCTGCGCTACATCGACCAGCACGGCGGCGGTAAGAACGTGCTCCGCAGCGACTATCGTGTGGTACAGACGCCTCAAGCCTTTGATATAGGACTGGCAAAACAGGCATTCAACCAGGAGTACAAGGAGCAGTTCACCGACGATGCATCGGTGGTAGAAAGCCTCGGCTGTCAGGTGGCAATGGTAGAGGGAAATAGAGAGAACATCAAGATTACCACTCCATTCGACATCAAGATTGCCGAAGCATTGCTCAACGAGAAATAAAACTATAAATTGTAAATTACAAATCGTAAGCTATAAATTATAAACTATAAATTGTAAATTATATGAGTAGTATTCTAGATCAAGACATCAAGTTCCTGCCCAACGTGGGACCCAAGACGAAAGAGATACTGAGCAAAGAGCTTGGTATCAACTCTTATGGTGACTTGCTGGAATACTTCCCATATAAATACGTAGACCGCTCGAAGATATTCCACATCAGCGAGCTCACCCCCGACATGCCATACGTGCAGATTAAGGGAAAGATTCTGAGTTACGAGGAGAGAGACACGGGCAAGCGCAACAGCATGCTGGTGGCTCACTTTTCGGATGGTTACGGCGTGGCAGACCTCATCTGGTTCCGTGGCACCCAATACATTCTGAAGAACTTCAAGGTGGGCACCGAATACATCGTCTTCGGAAAACCATCGGTCTATGGAGGCCGCTTCCAGTTTACGCATCCCGATATCGATGATGCCAGCAAACTGCAGATTACGGAGATGGGCATGCAACCCTTCTACGGCATGACCGAGATCATGAAAAAGCGCGGCTACTCTTCACGAAGCATCGAGAAGATAACCAAGAGTCTGGTGCGCATCCTCCCTCCCCTGCCCGAGACGCTGCCCGATTTCCTCATCAACCGCCTGCATCTCGTATCCCGTGATGCCGCCTTGCGCATGATTCATTATCCGCACTCACATCAGGAAATGCAGAAGGCGCAGGTAAGACTGAAATTCGAGGAGCTCTTCTATGTGCAGCTTAATATATTAAGGTATGCGAGCGACCAGCGCCGCAAATACCGCGGCTATGTATTCAATCGCATCGGCGACATCTTCAACGGCTTCTATGCCCACAACCTGCCCTTCGAACTGACGGGTGCCCAGAAAAGGGTGATGCACGAGATACGCGCCGACATGTGCAGCGGCAAGCAGATGAACCGTCTGCTGCAAGGCGACGTGGGCTCGGGCAAGACGCTCGTGGCGCTGATGACCATGCTCATAGCCCTGGACAACGGTTACCAGGCATGCCTCATGGCGCCTACCGAGATTCTTGCCGAACAGCATCTGCAAACCATCCGTGAATTTCTGAAAGGGATGGATATCCGGGTGGAACTGCTGACGGGCATCGTGAAGGGCAAGAAGCGCAAGGAGATTCTGGATGGTCTCGCCACCGGTGCCGTACAGATACTGATAGGTACGCATGCCGTGCTCGAAGACCCCGTGTCATTCTGCCGCCTGGGCATCGCCGTGATTGACGAGCAGCATCGCTTCGGCGTGGAACAGCGTGCCCGATTATGGGCAAAGAGCGCCAATCCGCCTCATGTGCTGGTGATGACAGCCACCCCTATCCCCCGCACCCTCGCCATGACCATTTATGGTGACCTGGATGTGAGCGTGATAGACCAGTTGCCGCCAGGCAGAAAGCCCGTAAGAACCCTTCATAAGTTCGACAACCAGTTGACGAGTCTCTACCAGAGCATCCGTCGCCAGATAGAGTTGGGCAGACAGGTTTACATCGTCTTCCCGCTCATCAAGGAGAGTGAGAAGATGGACCTGAAGAATCTGGAGGAAGGTTATGAGACGCTGAAGCAAGCCTTTCCGGAATTCAGCCTCAGCAAGATTCATGGCAAGATGAAATCTGCCGAGAAGGAAGAGGAGATGGAGCGCTTCGTGAAGGGAGAGACCCAGATACTCGTTGCCACCACCGTGATAGAAGTGGGTGTGAATGTGCCTAATGCTTCGGTGATGGTAATCCTCGACGCACAGCGCTTCGGTCTCTCGCAGCTTCACCAGCTGAGGGGCAGAGTGGGACGTGGCAGCGACCAGAGCTACTGCATTCTGGTTACGAACTACAAGCTATCGGAAGAAACCCGCAAACGCATTGACATCATGTGTGATACGAATGACGGTTTCCAGATTGCCGAAGCCGACCTGAAGCTCCGTGGTCCTGGCGACCTGGAGGGAACGCAGCAGAGCGGCATGGCATTCGACCTGAAAATTGCAAATATAGCCAAGGATGGTCAGCTGGTTCAACTGGCGCGCACAGAAGCACAGGCCATCATCGACAACGACCCTCTCTGCGAGAAGCCTCAGAACTCCATCTTATGGAATAGACTCAGAGAACTCAAGAAAACGAATATCAACTGGGCGGCAATCAGCTAGGAGAGTTTAGAGTTTACAGTTAAAAGTTTATAGTTAAGAGTTTATAGTTATGAGTAATCATAAAGTTCAAAGTTCAATGTTCAAAGTAAAGAGTAATCATAAAGTTCAATGTTCAAAATTCAAAGTTCAAAGTAATGGATAGAAGACGGAAACCAGCCATCAGGGAGCCTCGCCCCGACCTCAGCATGGACGAGATGCGAGCCTATCTGATGGAGTTAAAAGAGATAGAAAGCGTTACGGGCATCAGATACATCAAACTGCACGTAACGGCTAAAATGATTATCGGAATCAGGGAGACATCGGGTAAGGAATTCACTATCAATCTCGATGATCTCTACCGTGCTTATCAGGAATGTCTCCGCTTTACAAGCCCGGAAGTGAAGAAATACATCTTCATGGGGCACTCACCCGCTGTGGCATTGCTTAGACTACTAACAAAAGTTAAAAGTTAACCAGTCACGTTAAATATAAGGCAGTTGGCGTTAACAGCCTTTGTTAATTGGAATATTTTTGTTATATTTGCAACGTCTATATAACAAAACTGCACCTTAAGGTATTTACCCACGCAGTTTTTGCAGAATTTCTTTTATGATTTTGCGCTTATTGACATCGACCTAAAAAGCAAATATAAAAAGTAGTATGAGTTTAAAAAAGCAAATAAAGAAGATTTCGGTCGTGGCGTTGTTGGCGTTAACAACTGTTCCGGTTTGCGGACAAGATCTGTTGGCTAGACAAGCACCAGTAGACCACCGTATGAAATCATTGGATACTCTTGCAGTATCACATTATCGATTGATGGAAGATAGAGAAAATCCTTCTGCTGAGTTGTACGAAGATTTCTCTAACAAGTATGCCCACAAGGCAACCGCATTGCCTGAACGTTATCGCATAGATCTCCGTCATTTCTGCATGCCAACATCTAGTCGTGTTGTCACAAGTAACTTCGGTTACCGTGCTAGCTTTGGCCGCCAACATAAAGGTATGGACATCAAGGTTTATATTGGCGACTCAATCCACGCTGCCTTCTCAGGCAAGGTTCGCATCGTAAGATATGACAGAGGTGGTTACGGAAAGTTCATCGTAATTCGTCACAACAATGGTTTGGAGACCATCTACGGTCATCTCTCTGCGCAGCTCGTTTCCGAGAATCAGGAAGTAAGAGCTGGAGAAGTGATTGGCTTGGGTGGCAATACAGGTCGAAGCACTGGTTCGCACCTCCATTTCGAGACCCGTCTCTGTGGTGTGGCATTGAACCCAGCCCTGTTCTTCGATTTCCGCAACCAGGATGTCACTGGCGATTTCTACGATTTCAAGCGTGACAGTTACGAGAACGAGTATGCTGAGGCTAACGCTGCCCGTGGCAAGGTTGGCAACGGCGGTTACACCAGAGAGCAGGTTAACGGTGGCGAAGTGGGCAGATATTCTGCCAGCCCTTCTGGCGAAAAGCTTTACCACAAGGTTAAGCCTGGCGAGACGCTCATGAGCATCGCAGAGAAACGTGGTGTAAGCGTAGAAAAGATTTGCCGCCTCAACGGTTACAGAAAGGACAAGAAGCTTCTTCCTGGTCAGATTATCCGCTACTCTTAATCTTAAGATAAGAGCTACATAAATATAAGACATAAAAAAAAAGATGTGCTAGATTTTTCTTGCACATCTTTTTTTTTATGTCTTATCGATTTCTTTTCGATTTAAGATCTGATTTCTTATCCGATTTTCTTTTCGTATTTCCTACCTATCTCTTACATGATTCCGAAGAATCGCAAAACATCGTTCAGGTTGGCTACCACCAACAGCAAAACGAGAATACCGAAACCTACATACTCGGCACGTTCCATGAACTTATCGCCAGGCTTGCGGCCAGTAATCATCTCGTAAAGGAGGAAGAACACATGACCACCATCCAATGCAGGAATAGGCAGGATGTTCATAAACGCCAGAATAATGCTCAGGAATGCGGTCATCATCCAGAAAGCATGCCAATCCCACATAGAAGGGAACAAGCTGCCCAAGGCTCCGAAACCGCCCAAACTCTTGGCTCCTTCCTTGGAGAACACATACTTCATATCACCTACGTAGCCTGCCAAGACGTTCCAGCCATACTTGATACCGGCAGGGAAACTCTGGAAGAAACCATAACTGATATGGGTTACCTTGTAATCGAGCATCACAGGATGATTGTAGAAGCCAAACTTCACATTCTCCTTATCTGCCAACAACAGGACATTGTTCTTCAAGGTATCGCCAGAAGCCTTCATATACTCAACGCTGGCTGTTAATGCCTTTACGCTATCCTGATGGGTTGAAGCAGATGCAAGCACATCGCTTATGCGTCCCAACTCCAACTGGAAGTCGTTAAACGACTCTACCTTCTTGCCATTAATCGCCAGAATCTTATCGTCCTTAGCCAAACCAAGCTTGCTGGCAGGAGAATCCTTCATCACGCTGTCAATCTGAAGCGGAATATAAACCTCTACGAAGCGAGGACTCTCCTTAATCATGCTCAGCATGTCGAGGTCGCCCGGCAAATTCAGGCTCATCGGCTTGCCATTACGGATGATATCCACACGAGAGGCGGTAGAAATATCGCGATACATGTCGCCATCGAAGGTCTTGAACTCGCCCTTCTCTGTACCCACCAGGATATCATGATCCTGGAATCCAAGTGCCTTGGCCTCGGTATTGAACTTCATACCCTGGGTCATGTCCTTGGTAGAAACATAATCATCGCCCCAGTGGAAGAGAATCATAGAATAGATGAAGAGCGCCAACACGAAGTTGACCAGCACACCACCCACCATGATGAGCAGACGCTGCCAAGCTGGCTTGCTGCGGAACTCGTATGGCTGTTCTGGCTGTTTCATCTGCTCGGTATCGAAACTCTCGTCAATCATACCCGAAATCTTGCAATATCCTCCGAGAGGCAACCATCCCAAACCGTAAGTGGTATCAGAGTTCTTTGGCTTGAACTCGAAAAGATGGAACCATGGGTCGAAGAACAGATAGAACTTCTCTACTCTTACGCCGAAGAGTTTGGAGAAGAAGAAGTGTCCGCCCTCATGGAGCAGCACCAAGATGGAAAGCGACAGCATCAGCTGCAACGCTTTGATCAAAAATACTTCCATTTATTTACTTTGAACTTTAAACTTGGAACTTGGAACTTTATGATTAGTCCTACGTTCTGCGTTCATTTTTAACTATTAATTATTAATTCTACATTATTAATTATTACTTGTGCATCAGCTCTGTGGCTATGCGGCGAGCCTCAGCATCTGTGTGCAGATAAACATCGAGATCAGGATTGCTGTCAAAGGTGGCCTTTGCCATTGTTTCTTCGATGATATCCGCCATCTGGAGGAAGCCACACTCGCCCTTGCGGAAACCGGCATTCACAATCTCGTTGGCTGCATTCACTATGCACGACATGTTACCACCTTTCTTAATGGCATCGAAGGCAAGCTGGAGACACTTGAACTTCTTGTAGTCTGGCTCGAAGAACTGCAAGTCCTGAGCCTTGAAGAGGTCGAGACGGTCGCCATTGAGATGCAGACGCTGTGGGAAAGAGAAGGCATACTGGATAGGCAGGCGCATATCCGGCACGCCCAACTGAGCCTTTACCGCTCCATCGGCAAACTGCACGGCACTATGCACGATGCTCTGCGGATGAATCAGCACCTCTATCTTCTCGGCAGGAACGCCAAAGAGCCACTTTGCTTCTGTTACCTCAAAACCCTTGTTCATCAGCGAAGCAGAGTCGATGGTAATCTTGGCACCCATATCCCAGGTAGGATGCTTGAGGGCATCGGCAGCAGTTACCTTCTCCAGCTGCTCGTGGGTAAAGTTGCGGAAAGGACCGCCCGAGCAGGTGAGGAGAAGTTTCTCCACCTCGTTGTCGCCCTCGCCTACCAGACTCTGGAAAATGGCACTGTGCTCACTATCCACAGGAAGGATAGGCACATGATACTCCTGGGCAAGATTGCAGATCAGCTCACCCGCCACCACGAGGGTCTCCTTGTTGGCAAGACAAATTTTCTTGCGGGCCTTGATGGCATGGATGGTTGGCTCCAAACCCGAGAAGCCCACCATGGAGGCAAGCACCATATCGATAGGTTCAGCCTGCACAATATCGCAGAGAGCCTGTGCACCCGCATAAACCTTGATATCAGGTTCGTCACTAAGCATATCCTTCAGCTCCTCGTAGCGAGCCTCATTGGCTATGACCACAGCAGCCGGGTGGAACTTGCGAGCCTGCTCGGCAAGTTCCTGCACTCGGTTGTTGGCGGTGAGGCAATACACCTCGTAACGGTCACTATGCTGCTCGATGACATCCAGTGCCTGTGTACCGATACTTCCCGTAGAACCGAGAATACATATTTGTTGTTTCTTCATCATTATATCATTTATAAGTCAAGCAATCCTTCGGGGATTGCCATTCTGATTTCCTTCTTTTCTGCACTCACTTCCTCGATGAGGTCGTTGCTGGCAGGAATGAGGATGTCATCGCCTTCCGGGGTTGTCACCTCGAAGAGGAGATTGAGGGTAGAATCATCTACACGGTCGAGTGTTCCAACCAGCTTTCCACTTACGGAATCCACCAGGTTGAAACCGATGATTTCTGCCCAAGTCATGTTCTCTCCGTCGCTATCCGAAAGATGACGAGGGAAAAAGACCTCGCAACCCGTATAGTTGCGTGCCTGCTCCTGGGTGTCGATGTCCTCAAACTTCACGAGCACATTCTCATCGTTCTTGAAGCGATACTCCTCCAAATAGAAAGGTACGAGGATGCCATCGATGTCGAGCACCAGATACTCAGCATCTACTCTGTCGAAAACATCATCGGTGATGGCGAAAGTAATCTCGCCCTTCACACCATGAGGCTTGCCCAACTTACCTATCTTATATACTTCGTCTCGTCTTATCATACTTTACTTTGAACTTTGAATTTTAATCGCAAACACGAGTAATCTTGGCACCCAAAGCATCGAGGCGCTGTTCGATGTCCTCGTAACCACGGTCGATTTGGGCGATATTGGCGATGCGGCTCGTACCATTGGCACTCATCGCAGCAATCAGCAAGGCAATACCCGCACGGATATCAGGACTGGTCATTCTGCCAGCACGCAACTTAATCTTATGGTCGTGACCTACCACTACGGCACGGTGAGGGTCGCAGAGAATAATCTGGGCTCCCATGTCGATAAGCTTATCTACGAAGAACAGGCGGCTCTCGAACATCTTCTGATGGAAGAGTACGCTGCCACGAGCCTGCGTTGCCACTACCAGGAGCACAGACAGGAGGTCGGGCGTAAGTCCTGGCCAAGGTGCATCTGCCAGCGTCATGATGGTTCCGTCGATAAAAGAATCTACCACATAGTGCTTCTGCTCAGGGATAACGAGGTCATCGCCCTCTACCTTCACCTTCACACCCAGACGGCGGAAAGCATCAGGAATGATACCCAGATTCTTAACTGATACATCCTTGATGCGGATGCCCTCGCCACACATGGCAGCCATACCGATGAAGGAACCCACCTCAATCATATCAGGCAGGATGCGATGCTCGGCACCATGCAATTTCTTCACACCCACGATGGTGAGCAGGTTGCTGGCAATACCGCTAATCTGGGCACCCATCGAGTTGAGCAGATGACAGAGCTGCTGGATGTATGGCTCACATGCCGCATTGTAGATGGTAGTGGTACCTTCTGCCAGCACCGATGCCATGATGATATTGGCAGTACCCGTAACCGAAGCCTCATCGAGCAGCATATAGCAGCCCTTCAGCTTCTTGGCCTGAATCCGATACACATTGCGCTCCTCATCATGCACAAAGCTGGCACCCAAATACTTGAATCCCAGGAAATGGGTATCAAGACGGCGACGACCAATCTTGTCGCCACCCGGCTTGGCGATGGTAGCCTTGCCACATCTGCCAAGCAAAGGTCCAAACATGAGCACACTGCCACGAAGCGAAGAACACTTCTTGACGAACTCCAGACTGTCGAGATATTCCAAGTTCAGCTCATCACTTTGGAATGTATAGTCATGACGACTGTTTTGGGTAACCTTGACACCAATTTCCTTGAGCAACTTGATGAGGTTGTTCACGTCCAGGATGTCAGGCACATTGGTGATGCGCACTGGCTCATCGGTAAGGATGGTGGTACAAATCACTTCCAGCGCCTCGTTCTTGGCTCCCTGTGGCGTGATGGTACCCTTGAGCGGATGACCGCCCTCTATGATGAAAGACTCCATAGGCTTCTCTATCTATATCTTATTATAAAAAGGTGATTACTTTTTCTTCTTGTTATTGGCTGCAGCATTACGGGCTGAGGCATCCTTCACTTTCTCAAACTCAAAGGTGTCAAGATCCAACTGAATCCTGCCATCGGTGAATCGGGCCAAGTCGGAAGCCACCTTCTGCTCGTCGCAGGAACCATGGCTCCACTGAACCAGATTGCGATGCATCTGGTTGGCAGTCAATCTCACCAGTTCATCACGCTCCTCACCAGGTTCCATGGTCTTCAACTTATCGAAGATTTCGAAAAGCATGGCTCCATAATGGCGCACAGGAATTCTCTGCATCGGATAATCTATCGGTGCAGGCTTCTTGGATATCTTCTCGGCATCCTGCACATCATAAGGGTAATCAATGTCGAGCTGAAAACCGCTCATGATGGCGAGATGGTCCCAAAGCTTCTGCTCATGGTTCTCCACGCCCCTGTTTTCAGGGAACATACGGTCCATGATAGCGATGATGGCTTCAGCACAATGCTGGCGCTCGTTGCGGTCTTCCAACTGCACACAGTAGTCTACCATCTGCTGAATCTCGCGTCCATACTCTGGCATAACGAGTTTCTCTCGCTGCGTATTATAATCTAATCCTTCTTTATTCATATTTCAATTTTTGTAAATTCATTCAAGGCCGCCAAGCCCTGCGCACTAAATTAACTTCTTAGGCATCTTGGCCACAAAGTCCTTCAAGTAGAAAGGAACGAAGTAAGCCACATCCTCAAACTTTCCTTCCACAAATCGCTTCTCGGCAAGCGGAGCCATGTTCTTTGCCAATGGCTCTATGCCTTCCACGAGGTGGGCATTAGGATGGTTGATAGTCTCCATGCACTTGGCTGCACCGTTTCCGAAGAAGTATACAGGGTGCTTGTCAAGATACTCCTTGTAGGTATCAGCATCCACAATATCCGCCTGGATAGGACGAACCACCTTCAGGGCGCGGTCGAGCACTTCGGCATAAACCTCCATGCGGCGGGCATCGAGCATTGGTATGATGAGGGCGTCTTCCTCCTCTGGATGTTCGCCAAGCAATACTGGCACTGCCATCAGTTCGAGGGTAGGAACGGCGATGAGTTTCACGCCTCGTCCATAACAGATGCCCTTCGCCATACTCGCTCCGATACGCAATCCGGTATAGGAACCAGGACCACAACTTACAGCCACAGCCTCCAGTGGAAGACCATGGGAATCGAGGAAATCAAGAGCCTCATCTACATACACACCCAACTTAACAGCATGGTTAGGACCTGAGTGATCTTCCTTGTTAAAAATCACCTGTCCACTATCACTAATAGCCACTGAGCACACGTCCGTACTCGTCTCAATATTCAATATACACGACATAATTAAAAAATATATTCTTAAATAAGGTGCAAATATACTCATTTTCTCGCTTTTTTTTGTACTTTTGCAGAAATTTAACGCGAAAGATTATATGATACAGTCAATGACAGGCTTCGGAAAAGCTACCGCGGCCTTTAAAACAAAGAAGATTAATGTAGAGATAAAGTCATTAAACAGCAAGAATCTGGACCTCTCTACACGTATTGCTCCTCTCTACAGAGAGAAGGAGATGGAGATTCGTCAGTATATCGCTAAGTCTCTGGAAAGAGGCAAGATAGACTTCTCTATCTGGGTTGAGAAAGATGCAGCTACAGACGCTACTCCTATCAACGCAGAACTTGTTCAGAATTATTATCAGCAAATCAAGAAGATTTCTGCTGAAACCGGTATTCCTGAGCCAACAGATTGGTACAGCACTTTGTTGCGTCTTCCTGATGTAACAACGAAGACTGACGTGGAAGAACTGACCGACGAGGAGTGGGAAGTGGCAAAAGCTGCAATTTGCGAGGCTGTGAACCATCTCATCGCCTTCCGCCAGCAGGAAGGAGCCGCTCTCCAGAAGAAATTCACCGAGAAAGTGGATAACATTCAGGCTCTGCTTGCAAGCATCGAACCTTACGAGAAGGCTCGTGTTGAAAAGATCAAGCAGAACATCGTGAGTGGCTTGCAGCAGATTCCGAATGTGGAGTACGACAAGAACCGCCTGGAGCAGGAGCTTATCTACTACATCGAGAAGCTCGACATCAGCGAGGAGAAGCAGCGCCTTGCCAACCACCTGAAATATTTCCGTGAGACCATGAACGAGGAAGGTCACGGCGTGGGCAAGAAACTCGGCTTCATCGCTCAGGAGATGGGACGCGAAATCAACACTACTGGTTCCAAGAGCAACCAGGCTGAAATGCAGAACATCGTGGTGAAGATGAAGGACGAATTGGAACAGATTAAGGAACAAGTGCTGAATGCACTTTAATTGGAAAGTAAAATGAAGAACGGATTATTAATTTTCAGTGCCCCATCGGGCAGCGGCAAGAGTACCATCGTTAACTGGCTGATGAAGGAGCATCCTGAGTTGAAGCTGGCCTTCTCTATCAGTTGCACCTCTCGTGCTCCTCGCGGTACAGAGCAGAATGGTGTGGAATATTTCTTCCTCTCGCCAGAGGAATTCAAGGCGAAGATTGAGACCGATGAGTTCCTGGAGTATGAGGAAGTTTACCAGGACCGATTCTACGGCACCTTGAAGTCGCAGGTAGAGAACCAGCTTGCCAACGGCGAGTCGGTGATTTTCGACGTGGACGTGAAGGGTGGTGTCAACATCAAGAAATTCTATGGCGAACGTGCCTTGAGCATCTTCGTGCAGCCTCCTTCGGTAGAGGAGTTGCGTCGCCGTCTGGTGGGTCGCAATACCGATGCGCCTGAAGTTATCGAGCAGCGCCTTGCCAAGGCTAGCTTCGAGCTGACCTTCGCTCCTCAGTTTGACCACGTGGTTGTAAACGACGACCTGGAGAAAGCCCAGCAGGAAGTTTACCAGCTAGTAAAGGACTTTTTGAGCGAATAATTGAAATGAAAAAGGTAGGAATCTTTGGCGGAAGCTTCAATCCTATCCATACCGGCCACATCGCATTGGCTAAAAGCCTTTGCGAGAAGGCGGGGTTGGACGAGGTGTGGTTTATGGTTTCACCCATGAACCCATTCAAGAAGACAGCCACCGATCTGCTCGATGACCACCTGCGCCTGGAAATGGTAGAGAAGGCTTTGGAGAAGGAGCCTCAGCTGAAGGCATGCGACTATGAGTTTCGCCTGCCCAAGCCTTCCTATACCTGGCACACGCTGCAGGCCATCAGCAAGGATTATCCGGAAACAGAGTTCACCCTGCTGATTGGCGGCGATAACTGGGCGGCATTCGACAAGTGGTATCACCATGACGACATCCTCGCCCACTACCCCATCGTGGTTTATCCTCGCCAAGGCTCCAGCATCGGTGAGGTTCCGGCAGGTGTAACCATCGTAGAGACTCCCCTGCTCAACATCAGCAGCACGGAGATAAGACAACACATCAAAGAAGGAAAGAGCATCGAAGGAATGGTTCCTCCATGCATTGAGAAGCTGGCTATCAAAAACTACAGCCCTCTCTCAACTTCCCTCTAAACTCTTTAAACTCTCCATTAAATCACATTTAACAACAAATAGAAAGATATGGGTTGGAAAGAAATTATCAAGAAGTGCCTGAGCTTAGTTTCGGCTCCTATTCGCAGGAATGCGAACTTCTTTGTATTCATGTACTTATTAGGCATGATCAGTTCTATCGTGACCACACCAGCCAAGGGGTCTTTGTATGGTAATCTGTTCCTGGAACTCTTTACCGACCTCTACATCTTGTGTGCCATCCTCGCCATCTTCCCTAGGAAGGTGCGTTTGGGCTTACGTGGCGTGCTATACCTTATATTATATAGCGTCGCTGCCGCCGACACCTATTGCTTCGTGAATTTCGGTGCCACGCTCAATCCTTCTATGCTGATGCTGGTGGGCGAGACCAACAGTTCGGAGGCTAGCAGTTTCCTCTCGGCGCTCATCTCTACGGAAGTCATCTTCAGTAGTGTGGGCTGGATTTTACTCCTGGCACTCATCCAGATACTCATCGCCCTCTTCCGCAAACAGCTCATCAAGGTTTACGTCTTCCTCATCACCGTACTCGAATTGGCTTCGCTCAAAAAACGGTTGATGGCCATTCCCCGTATGACGGCTGCCATGCCAGCCACCTTCGGTATCCTCTGTCTGGCGCTCCTGATTACGGGCGTCTGTACTTCCTGGCATAACAAGGTGGCTTATCACAAGCTCATGAATGGAAGCACCATTGGTGAAGTGGAGCATATCCTGACGGAGAAAGACCATGCCGTGCTCTATCTGCCAATCTACCGACTCCACTTCAGTATCTACGCCAACCAACTGGCGGCACACCAGATTACCCAACTCATCCATGCTGCCCATGAGGTGAAGGTAGACAGTTGCAGCTATCGCTCGCCTAACATCGTATTGATTATCGGTGAGAGCTTCGGTCGCCATCATTCCCAGCAGTATGGCTACTTCATGAATACCACCCCTCTGCAGGTGGCATTGGAGAAGAGCCGCAAACTGACCAAGTTTACCGATGTGGTAACCTGCTGGAACCTGACCAGTTTTGTATTCAAGAACATGCTTTCTACCCATGTTGTGGGTGAGAAGGGTGAATGGTGCGACTATCCGCTCTTCCCGGAGGTGTTCCGCAAGGCAGGCTACAACGTTACCTTTATCACCAACGAGTTTCTGCCACAAGCCAAGGAGGCGGTTTATGATTTCAGCGGCGGCTTCTTCCTGAACAACCCGGAACTGAGCAAACTGCAGTTTGACCATCGTAACACCCAGCTCCACGATCTGGACGACGGACTTCTGAAGGATTACGACGACAGTTTGAAGAACTTCCAGAAGGAGCACAACCTCACCATCTTCCATCTGATGGGACAGCACGTGAACTACAAACAGCGCTATCGCATGAATCAGGGCAGATTCTGGGCAAGCAGTTATGAGGATAAGCGCCCTGAGCTGACCAATGCACAGCGCAAGATGCTGAGTCATTACGACAACGCCACCCTCTACAACGACTCCATCGTGGCACAAATCGTGAAGCGATTCCAGAAACAGGATGCCATCGTCATCTACGTGCCAGACCATGGCGAGGAATGCTATGAGGAGAACCGCGGCTTCATCTGCCGTAACCACTCAGCCAATATCGACTGGCCTCTGGCACACTATGAGTTTGAGATTCCATTCTGGATTTATTGCTCACCGAAGTACATCAAGGCTCACCGCAAGATTTACAAGCAGATACGTGCTGCCAAGGACAAACGATTCATGACCGATGCCCTGCCCCACCTATTATTATATCTGGCAGGCATCGAAACTCCAACCTACAAGGAAGAGTACAATATCCTGAGTCCGAAGTACAACGAAATGCGTCCACGCATTCTCAAGAACTCTGTAGATTACGACAAGCTTCGTGATGAATATTATAAGAAACAAGAAAAGAAAGGAGCAAAGAAATGAATCAATCGATACTTTCAAGAAATGCATGCAATGCATTGAGAGGACTTGCCATCATCGGCATCTTCCTGCACAACTACTGCCATTGGCTCGGTCCTATCGTCAAGGAGAATGAGTATCAGTTCTTCCTGCGCAACGCTGACTGGCTGACACAGGTGCTGGCGAATCCCGACATCAACCTGCCGATCCACCTGCTGTCGTTCTTCGGCCATTACGGTGTGCCCGTGTTCCTCTTTCTGAGTGCATACGGACTGGTGATGAAGTATGAGGCAAAACCTCATATCACAGCAGAACAGCAAGCCCAGATGTATAGCATCTCGGGCAAGAATCAATCGTGGAGAATCAATTGGCGTGAACCTCTGCGCTTTATACGCTATCATTATCTGAAGCTCTTCAAGATGATGATCGTGGGATACGTGGCATTCACCCTGATAGATTACATCACCCCGGGTTCTCGTCACTACGAGGTATTGGGCATCGTTTCAATGCTGGGCATGTTTAATAATGTGCTGCCTAATCCTGACGACATCATCTGGCCGGGTCCTTACTGGTTCTTCAGTCTGATGCTGCAGTTATACATCGTATACCGCTTGTTTCTCTATCGCCGTCATTGGGGATGGACGGTGGGACTGATGCTTATCTGCATCGGCATCCAGCTCATCCTGGGCTTCGATAATCCAGAAAGCGAGGCGATGAACCGCTACCGCTACAACTTCATGGGCGGCATGCTGCCATTCGGACTGGGTATTCTCTATGCCCGCTATGGCGAGAAGATACTCATGACCTTTCATTCGCCTATCACCAATTTCTTCGGCTGCATCTTCTGCATCTCGCTGATTTACAGTTTGAGTCTTAACATGATAGGATGGACCTTTGTTCCGTTCTTCATCTGTCTGCTCTGCGTACTCGTGGCAGAGATGCTGCAAGACATCAGTTGGCTGTCAGGTATTTATAAGGTTTTAGAGTGGATGGGCAGCATATCAGCCGCCCTCTTCGTGAGTCATCCGATTACCCGCAAAATCTTCATTCCTATCAGTCGTCATGGCGACATCTATGCCGGATTGCTGCTCTACATCATTGCCAGCATCTGCATAGCGTGGCTCTTTACCCAACTGATGAAGAAAATTCCGAATCCGAAGTACTAAACAAAGAGACAACCCATCATGCCAACACTCTCAAATAAGAATATAGTTATGACCATTGCTTCCCTGGCAATGGTCATAACCTTTATTGTTTATATAGAACATCATCATTGCCAGGAACAACTGTTGGTTCTATCGGATGCCATCAGCAGTATCATGACAAATGTCACGCATAGCAACAACCTCAATCTCCTGCTCATCGTCTGCATCATCGTTGTCGCCCTGTTAGATATCATTATCTATGCTTATCAAATGAACCAGAAGAAAAGTTTAACGATAAGAAGAATGAAAGGTGATATGAACGAGATACAGGCAGAAATAGCAACAACAAAAGACAATTGCATCCAAGAACTGGCTGAAGTATCCCGAAAACTGGAATCGCTTATCAAGAAAGACCAAACCGTAATCAACAGACAGAAAGAAGAACTAGCCAGCAAAAACAACAGACTAAAGGAACATACAAAAGACATCGCAGCCATTAGTGACGGTTTAAAAAGCCTATATTATATTCTGAATGATGAAGAGGATCTCAAGTTAGACAAGCATCAGATAGAAAACATCACCAAATGCTACAGACTGATAGACGAAGACTTTGTTTCTCTTCTTGAGCATTTAAAGGGGAAAACAATCACCCCAAAAGAAGAAATGCTTAGCATTCTTTGGAGAATCGGAAAGGACAAGGAATCCGTGATGAAGATTCTAGGACTATCCAAAGACGGCTATCGCCAATTGAAATTTCGCACGTTGAAAAAGCTCAAGCAAGAAACTTCATTCAAGCGTTTTTGTGATAATCTGGAGTAATTTTTCAAATCATTGGATTTCATATCATCTGGATATCAGCGATTTACAAGAAATGCTCTATAACATGCTATTGCATATTCCAAAAGAATCTGTTACCTTTGCAGTCAATTATTCACTCAAACCAAAAAGAAAATGACAGATATTCTTGTTCTAACATTAACCCTTCTCATCGCTTGGGGTGCCTATACTCTAGTAGGCAAAGACAGCAATGAAAAAAGCAAAGGTATATTGAGTCTGGCTTATATCTTCTGCATCATGACCGCCATGGAATATTACCGGGGAGGCATTGCGGGATGCATCGTTATCCTAAGCATTTCACTCGCACTCATATTCCTTCGTTATTTATGGAAGTCAGGACATAAACTTCCATGGACTATCACTCTTCTTGCCGAATGGACTTTCCCTATCGTCTTCTATAACACACTGGATAGATTCAGCGGACTATCCAGTGGAATATGTTTGGCAATTACACTTGCATCCACCCTCATAGGATTGGGAATTATCGTTTTTATCATCTTCAAACAAGAAAAATAACTCCTTTCATTTCGTTGAATCATTTTTTTTATGTATTTTTGCACAGAAGTATATAAAAACAAGAATGAATTGGAAGATTAAAGACATAGAACTGGCGAATATCAGCAGATTTCGCGGAGAATTGATGGGAGCGGCGATGCTCTTCATCATCCTCTTTCATGTGGCATTGCCTAGGGAAGACGCCTTCTACGGACTCCGAAGGATGGGCAATGTGGGGGTAGATATGTTCTTATTCCTCAGCGGAATAGGACTGTGGTTCTCGTGGATGAAGACTCCTTCGGCAAGGCATTTCTTCATCCGCCGCTATCTGCGCATCTATCCCACCTGGCTCATCATCGCCTGTCTCTTCTATATTCCTAACTTTCACGGCGGAAGCACCTGGAACTGGATCAATCTCTTTGGCGAGATAACCATCAACTGGGGATTCTGGCTGCACGACGAGCTTAACTTCTGGTATATTCCTGCCACGATGATGCTCTATCTCTTTGCCCCAGCCTACATGGAACTCATCAAACGGCATCCTATCTACCGATGGCTGCCGGTGGTGATGATTATGTGGTGCATCCTGGTACAATACGTTACGCCCATCCATCATGCCGTAGGACATCTTGAAATATTCTGGAGTCGTGTACCTATCTTCTTCATAGGCATCAACATGGGAGAGATGGTGCGACAGAAACAGACGCTGGATGGTGCATCGATATGGATGATATGGCTCATGTTCCTGATGACCCTGATGGCAAGCATCTTCCTGGAGCAGGAGAAACACGGCATGTTTCCACTCTTTCTGGAACGCATGCTCTACATCCCGCTCACCATCACCAGCATCCTGCTGCTCAACCGTATCTTCCGCCGCACTCCCCATTGGTTCAACCGATGCTTCATGCTTGTGGGAGCACTCAGCCTGGAATGTTATCTTATCCATATCCACTTTGTTCTCAAATACATTGAGCCTCATCATTGGGGATATTGGCCTACCTTCTTTGCCTGCATAGGCATCACCCTGCCTGCAGCATGGATACTGAGTAAGATAGCAGGCTGGATTTCCAGAGAATTATCTAAGATTATCAAGTAAAAAAGGTTTTTATGAACGAGAATAAAACAAAAGATAGTAAAGGTTTTGCTGCCTTGATGCGACTGATTCGCCCCAAGCAGTGGATTAAGAACATGTTTATCTTCGTGCCACTTTTCTTTGGTGGTGCCCTATTTCATACCGATGCCTTGCTGGCTGGCTTGATTACCTTCATAGCCTATAGCTTTGCTGCATCGAGCATCTATTGCTTCAACGACATCTATGATGTGGAGGCAGACCGCCGCCATCCCGTGAAATGCCATCGTCCGATAGCATCGGGAGCGGTGAGCGTAAAACAGGCATACGGACTGATGTTCCTGATGTTTGTCCTCTCGATGGGAGCGTGCAGTTTGCTCGATTCATGGAAAACAATGGGCGTCATTGCCTTCTATTGGCTTTTAAATCTCTGCTATTGCGCCAAACTGAAACAGTATGCCATCATCGATGTATGCATCGTAGCCTTCGGTTTCGTGCTCCGTCTGTTGGCTGGTGGTATAGCCACCCAAATCGTTCTGAGTAAATGGATTGTGTTGATGACTTTCCTTATCACCCTCTTCATGAGTTTTGCCAAGCGCCGCGATGACGTCTTGCGGATGGAGAAGACGGGCGAGGCACCTCGCAAGAATACCAGCAGATATAACCTCACATTCATCAATCAGGCGATAACCATCACCGCCTCAGTTACCCTGGTATGCTACATCATGTACACCGTGAGCCCTGAGGTTATCGAGAATTTCCACACAGAATACCTCTATCTTACCAGTGTCTTCGTATTGGTGGGCTTGCTGCGCTACATCCAGATAGCCGTGGTTGACCAGAAAAGCGGCGACCCTACGAAGATTATCCTTCGAGACAGAATCACCCAGTTTATCGTTCTCGCCTGGCTACTCTCATTCCTCTTCCTTATCTATATAGAATAAGGAGAGTACATCTTTATAAAAGAGCACATTTTAAACACGGAAAAAGAAATGAAGAAGAAATTATATTGTTTCGATTTCGACGGAACCCTCACCACGAGCGATACATTGCTTGAATTCATCAAGTATGCCAAGGGAAAGGGACGCTTTCTGATGGTATTCCTGATGTATAGCCCCTTACTGGTGCTGATGAAGCTGCACCTTTATCCCAACTGGAAGGCAAAACAGCAGATATTCGCCCACCTCTTCGCCGGCATGCGCATCGAGAAATTTGATGCGCTCTGCCGTGGTTTTGCCGAAGAGAATCAGCATCTGCTCCGTCCCAAAGGCATTACCTTAGTGCATGAAGCATTGGTAGCAGGGGCAAAAGTATTCATAGTAAGCGCCAGTATCGACAACTGGGTACGCCCTTTCTTTGAGATACGTAATCTGAAAGGCATCCAGGTCTTGGGTACTCAGATAGAGGTAGTAGATGGCAAACTTACAGGCTATTTCAAGTCGAACAATTGCTACGGTAAGGAGAAGGTGAACCGCATTACAGAGGCACTAGTCTCTTCGCAAGCATCACATTCTGAATCTGCAAAATCTTTCGAGCGTTCTGAATATGAGATAGAAGCCTTTGGAGATAGTCGTGGCGACAAAGAGATGCTTGCCTTCGCCGACAAGGGACACTTTAAACCATTCAGAGAATAATAAACTTCCTGTTACAGAAAATAACATGATAAGAAATACTGAGAATATAACATGAAAAGAAATACAGACCTCGACTTGATACGAGCCATCCTCATCATTCTCATGATATTGATTCATATTGTGAGTTTCGGCAATGCATACCCACATCTGAAAGCTGGCATTCTCTCGTTTATGATGCCTACCTTCCTCATCATCACGGGTTATCTTGTCAATATCGAGAAAACCGGAAGACAGATGGGAAACTATCTGAAATGTCTCGCCCTGCCCTATGTCATCATGGTGACAGGATTCTCAGTCCTCTCCTATTATATGCCGGTGAGAGATGGCATCACAGAGCTCTCCCTCTCCCAGATAGGCGAGAAAATCTTCATCACTTCTATCGGGCCCTATTGGTTTATCCAAACTATGATTATCTGCGGAACTCTCTATTACTTCAGCTTCCGTGGAAGGAATTGGAATGATTTACACAAGAATTATACAAAAAGAGATACCTATGCCAGCCTTTTCGTCTTCGCACTTACGCTGCTCCTGATATCAGAAACTCCAGCTCTATCGGCAAGTGCTGCTGCCTATTATTTCATCGGTGTAGTCATCCGACAGAGCAAGACGGAGTGGAGCAAGCTGTTCCGCCACGAATTCTTCGCCATTTTCCTGTGGATTTATCTGCTCTACCGCGATGACTGGTACGACTGGGGCAACCTGGCCATCGTTTTCTCCTGCTGGTGCTGTATCAGTTGCCTGCTGTTCCTGCAACACCTGCTCGATATTCCTGAACGCTTCAAGGATTTCAGTCCCATGATAGAAAAAGTGGCAAAGGTGACCAACAGAATCAAGGACACCTTATTATATATAGGGCGCAACACGCTGCCTATTTATCTCTTCCACCCCATCTTTACGATGGCTGCGAAGTTCTATCATCCCCTCTTTGCCTGGGATCCGAGCGAGATTTCGTTTGCTGCCGTCACCGTTATCCTTGCCATTATAGGCAGCCTGCTCATCGCCAAGGTGATGGAGAAGACCAAACTGGCTTATCTCTTCGGAAAAGGGAAATTATTAAGATAAATCCAGACAGATCAATATTTTGTAGAAAGAATATTTGCTAAATACAGGAAAAAGGCGTATTTTTGCACGCCGAAAAAGATAAAACGATGAATATCAAGAACAAGATAAACAACATGGATGACTCCAAACGAGAGAAATTGGGCGAAGTCATCAGATTCGGCATTGTAGGCGGACTAGCCACAGTGCTGCAATATGGCATCTACCTGGCCATCATGCCAGTGTTGAGCCATTTCATTCCACAATTGGGCGACCATACTCTGGCTACTGCCGCCAACACCATCGCCTATGTCGTGAGTTTCATCTTCAACTTCATCGCCAGTACCCGCTATACTTTTAAGGTGAAAGCGAATGCCAAGCGAGGAGCAGGATTCACACTCTCGCATGTCGTCAACTATTCGATGCAGACCATCTGCCTTAACCTCTTTGTAGGATTAGGACTCGCTAAACAGTGGGCGATGATTCCAACGCTCTGCATCTGTATTCCTGTAAACTTCTTATTGGTAAGATTTTTCTTAAAGAAATAGAAAAGAGAAAGAAATGAAAAAGGTATTCGATATTTTTAGAATCAAGCGAGAGGAAAGAGGAGCGGCACTCGTGGCACTTATCATAGCATGTGCCCTCAACGCCCTGACTATCATTAAGTACTACGCTCAATTCTCGCAAATCACAGATAGCTATCATAAGCTTTTCGTCAAAACCTTCCATGTGGCAGGTTTCGACCCACTTACCTACAGCATTGTATCTCACTGGGACACAGAATACAATGTATATCGCCACCCGCTGCTGGCGTTCTTCATGTATATTCCCAACCAAATCAACCAAGCGTGGATAGAACTCACGGGAACAAATGGTGTCCAGTTGATTGTGGGAGCCATTCTGGTATTCTGTGCCTTCTATTCATTCATCTTCCTTTACAGGATATTCAGAGAAGTAATTGGTACCGAGCGTTTTGATGCCAACCTACTCTCTGCGTTCTATTTTTCATTCGCCTATGTGATGGTTTCGGCGATGGTACCCGACCATTTCATCATGTCGATGACGATATTGCTCTGTACGCTCTATATCACAGGCGTCTGCATCAAGAAAGGCAGAAAGCTCACCATCTGGCAAAGCATCCTGCTCTTCGTATTTACCGCAGGTGTTTCGCTCAACAATGGTTTGAAAACCTATCTTGCTGCTCTCTTCACCAACGGCAGGAAGTTTTTCGGAATCAAATACTTTCTGCTAGGCGTCATCCTGCCAGCTGCCCTCATGTGGGGCTTTGCCAGATGGGAATACCGCACCTTTGTATGGCCTAAGGAGATGGCCCGGCATGAGGCTAAGATGAAGAAAAACAAGGAAGCCACAGCCAAGATTTACCAGCAATATCAGGATACTGCTCAGGTAAAAGACTCGGCAAAGGTAGAAGCAGCCGTCAAGAAAATCATCAAAGACAATGCGCATGCCAAATATGTACGCGACCATAAACAGATATGGAACAAGAACACAGGCAAGCCTATCGCCAAGGGCGAATTCATGAACTGGACCGATAAAACAACCTCCAGAGGCGAAACCCTGGTAGAGAATTTCTTCGGCGAAGGCATCATGCTGCACCAGCAGAACCTCCTGGGCGACGTATTGCGCAACCGCCCGGTCATCGTGAAATATCAATCGCCCGTGAATTATGTGGTAGAAGCATGCATCGTTCTGCTTTTCGTACTTGGAATCCTTGTCGGAAGGAAGTCTAAGTTCCTATGGCTCACCATGACGTTCTTCCTGCTGGATGCCGCCCTCCACATCGGTTTAGGCTTCGGCATCAACGAGGTTTACATCATGACGGCACACTATATGTATGCCCTTCCCGTCGCCATCGCCTTCCTGGCGCTCAAGACAAAAGGAAAGAGCATCAAATGGGCATTCAGAGGATTGATGTTCGCCATCACCCTCTATCTTTGGATAAGCAATGGCTATCTGCTAGTGAGCTACATGCTAGGATAAGAAGCCTGAACCACAAGAAGCTGTTATCCAAAAGAAGCCTTGATCCAATGGATGATATCCTCATGCTTCATATCAAACTTACGGGCAAAGAGGCGGTTGCTTTGCTTCAACTCCTCTTTGTCTGCTAAGGTCCAAACGTATGGATTACCCCGTTTCCAATCAATGAGTCGCATGCAGCCTTCGTATTCATCTTTTTCTGAGTACAAGGCGGCTCGGAAGGCAGGATGGTTCCACACCAAGGTTTGCAAGAAGAATTCATCAGGGCAGAATGTGTAATTGAATCTCTTCAATACAAACGGCTTCTGGCTCACCACATACTCCACGCATGCCTGCGTGATACTCACCCAGTTGGCACCCTTGGCAAAATCCATCTTCGGGCGATGCAGGAAAGGCATAAGCAACATGGAAAGATATTTATTGAGTCGCTTGGTAATGGCATTCAAAGCCCCATACTTCGAGCGGGTAAAACTCGTAAAGAGCCAATAGCGCATCATCTTCCTACGGCAATCCCATTCAAATTCCTCGCCATGATTGATGCCCACAAACTCCTTGCCCTGATGCGCATCGAAGAACTGATGAATGTAATCCTGCGATTTAATAGGCAAATCCTGTCCACTCAGCAGATGGTAGTAGGCATAAGGTCCATGCTTCAAAGCCTCCTCGAAAAGCACATACTCCGCCTTAATCTGACTCAGATTTCCCCAACGCACATCTACCCTCTGTTTCAAAACAAAGAGGCGGGCCTTGGAAAGAGCCAGCGGTTCAGCGCCATCAAGCATATTCGATTTCCGGTCGATATGCAGAAATATATCATTTCGCTCATCATCGAGCATCGACAGCAATACCCTTAGAAGCGGCAAGCTGCCATGAGCCATTATCAGGAAAGCATGTTTCATTGTTACTATCTTTATCTGTTTTACTGTTTCAAATTACCATATTCACATCATGGAAAACTCCATCATAATGGACGCAAAGATACATCAAATAAAAGAGAACACAAAATAAAACTCCGTTTTTATCTAAAAAAGCCACAAAATAAAGCTTATCATTTTGAAGATTCAGAAAAAACAATTACTTTTGCAGCGTTAAGCCGATAATGCCGGATGCATCTATCCGACAAAAGGAGAAATAGAACAAGAGAAAATAATCAGAAAATGAACAATATATTTAAGATTAAAAAAGAAGAAAGGCTCTTTGCCTTGATTGCACTCATCACTATCATCGCCTTCAATGTGCTGATGATAACCTATCATTTTGAAGATTTCGGCAAACCGAAGGCTGGATTCTGGACACTCTTTACCAAGAACTTTCAGATTTCAGGTTTCGACCCATACACCTATCTTACCCTCTCGAAGTGGAAGGTGTATTACACGGAGTATCGCCACCCCATGCTCCCATTCTTCCTCTATCCTTTCTCGGTACTGAACGGTTGGCTGATAGAACTCACCTCAAGAAACTGGGCGACTACCATCGTGGCGGTGATGATGACTTTCTTCTCCACCTACTCCACACTCTTCTTCCGAAGAATTTTCAGAGAGGTGATGCAGTTGAAGGCAATAGACAGCAATGTGCTTACGGCGATGCTCTTTTCCTTTGCCTACGTACTGCTCGTCACCTTTGTGGATGACCATTTCGGCATGTCGCTTTTCTTCCTGTCGATGACACTTTATATAGCCGGCAAGCAGCAGCTGGAACACAGAAGCATGCCTTGGTGGCAGAGTGCCCTGCTCTTTTTCTTCACAGCAGGCATCACGCTGAGCAATGGCGCCAAGACCTTCCTTGCTGCCCTCTTTACCAATGGCAAAAAACTCTTCCGTCCAAAATATCTGGCATTGGGAATTATCTTGCCTACCCTGCTGATAGGAGCTGCAGGAATCTATCAGAACAAGGCATTCATTATTCCTAACCGTCTGGAAGGAGAACGACTCGTTGCTAAGAAAGCAGCAAAAGACAGCACCTTTAGGGCAAAAATGGAACAGAAACAAAAGCACGATAAGGCTATCGCTGGCAAGAAAATTCAGAAACGAGGCATGCTTTCATGGGCTGATATGTCTATCTCCCGTTCAGAATCATTGGTTGAAAACGTTTTTGGCGAATCGCTTATCCTGCATAGGGAACATCTTCTGGAAGATATCCACAGCCATCGCCCGATATTCGTGAAATATCAGACTCCTATTCCTTATATCATAGAGGGTATCATCGTCGTTTTGCTGTGCATAGGCTTTTGGATGGGAAGAAAATCGGCCTTTCTCTGGCTCACAGCCTCATGGGTGGCATGCGATGCCTTCATCCACCTGGTAATGGGATTCGGACTGAACGAGGTTTATATCATGGCTGCCCACTGGGCGTTCATCATTCCTATCTGTATCGGATACATCATCAGAAACTGTAAGGAGAAATATCTGCCTTATTTTCGTGGAGGACTCGCAGTTATCACCATCTTCCTGTTCTTCTATAACAGCACGCAGATATTCGAGTATCTAACAAGATAAAAAAGTATCTTAGATTAAAACCATCATGCTGAAAGTAAGTATTTTAACCCCTATCTATGGGGTAGAAAAATATATCGAACAGTGCGCCCGTTCACTGTTCGAGCAGTCGTATGCACCTATCGAATACATCTTTGTAGATGACTGTACCCCCGATAAAAGCATCGGTATCCTACAATCGCTTCTCAAAGAATATCCGGAAAGAGCTCAACAGGTACGCATCATCCACCACGACAGGAATCGGGGCGTGGGCGCCGCAAGACAGACGGCATTGATGGCAGCTACAGGCGACTATCTTTTATTTGCCGATAGCGATGACATGCTGCCGAAAGATGCAGTAGAAAAACTGACCACAAAAGCCGAAAGCACCCATGCCGATCTGATTGATGGCGGCTACCGGGAATGGTGCGATGGAAAAGCAGGAATACTCCAGAAACCTTTTGACGTTTCTGATGAGAAACTACTCAAACTGCTCGTTTGCCAGAACATCATCACCAATCGTCTGTGGGGCAGAATCTATAAGCGTTCGCTCATCATGGAGCACAGGATATTCTTTGAAGAGGGCATCAACTATGCAGAAGATCTTTTCTGGAATGCCCAGTTCATGTTTTATGGCAAAAAGGTGAACATCGAAGATGCAATATATTACTATCGCACCGACAATGAGAATTCCTATAATCACAATATCTCTGAAAAGAATCTCCTGTCATACTTCAAGTCAACCCGCCGACTCATCGATTTTTTCGAGCAGAATGATAAGGAGCATCAGTATCTCAGGGCCACAGAGATAGGCATCGTCAATGCCTACCGCTGGGCGGCAAACGCACAGGTAGCCTTCGAAAAGGTGGATCAGGCACTCGCCTACAAGCCTAAGAGCTACCTCATCCGCCTTATCATCAAGCTCATCAAAAAAGGCGTACCTGTCAAGAAGGTGAATCTTATCTACCTCGCTTACAGAAGGCTATACACTCTTCTAATATCTGCACCTTCAGCAGTTTCATGATACAGAAGTAGATGATGGCTGAAACCAGCAGACGAACCAGCAGCAAGAGATAGATGTTCTGCAAGTTGCGGGTAATGAAATAGGTGGCCACCATGGTGGCTGCCGCACATAGCATGAATGGCAGTATATCCTTTGCCACATCACGGAATCGCAAGCCTGCAACACGCTTCAGCATCCACTGCCAGACCAAAAGCCAGGCTATTATAAATAAGGTATAGGCTATCACCATAGTCTGGATGCCATATTGATGACAAAACAATACCAAGGCGAGCAAACCCACTACCTGACCGATGTTGCACCACATATACACATCAGAACGCCCCTTGCTGATAGCCAGGTTCTGATAGAGCGTATAAATCGGCATAAAGGCACCGCTCACACAAAGAATCTGCAACAGCGGCACACTGGCTATCCATTTCTCATGAATCGTAATCAAGATGAATTCACGTGATACCAGGGTCAAGCCAAACATCAATGGGAAAGAAAGGAACGCCGTGAAACGGAGCATTTTTCTAAACACCATCAACTCGCGGTTCTTATCGTCTTGGATAGAAGCCAAGACGGGTTGCGCTATCTGTCCCACCGTATTGGCAACAAACGAATTAGCCTTGGTATCCCAGTTGTATGCCTGACTATAGTTACCCACATCATTTATCGGATAAAATCGGCCAAACACAAAGGTCAACACATTGTTGCTCACCGTATTGATGATATTGGTTACCAGGAGTTTCACACTGAATCCAAACATCTTCCTCACGGGTCCGAAATCGATATGAAAATTCGGACGCCATCCCGTATAATAATATCTTCCGATATTCAACACAAGGATGAAGATGACCTGCTGCCAAGCCAGACTCCAGTAAGCCATCCCGTTGAATGCCAGCACCAATCCCACGACATTCGAACTGATCAAAGCCATGAAATTAACAATGGTTATCTCCTTGTTCATCATGTTCTTCATCATATACCCGTTTTGGGCGATACCAAACGAAGAGATGAAGAAACTCAGGAACACGAAGCGCGACAAGGAGGTGAGACAAGGCTGATGGAAGAAATCAGCTATCAGCGGCGCACAGAAAAAGAGCACCACATACATGGTAAGACTCACCAGGACATTAAACCAGAACACCGAATTATAATCGTTGTCGGTGGGTTTCCTGATATTCACCAACGCCTGGGTAAAACCGCTACTCTGCAGATTGCCCGCAATCAGGGTGAAAATGGTGAGGATGCCGATAATACCATAATCGGCTGGCGACAACAAGCGCGCCAAGAAGATGCCAAAGAGGATATTGAGAACCTGGGTGGAGCCACTGTTCATAGCTCCCCAAAACAATCCCTTGGCGGTTTTTTCCTTTAATGATTCTGCCATCGTTTCTATCTGATAAATATGGAATATTACTTGATTTTACTTTTTAAAGTGCAAAAGTAGCATAAATAGTTTGAAGTTCAAAACTTTTTGCTTACTTTTGCAGTCGTAAAACAGAAAAAGTATGGATATTAAGAACATCAAGAAGGAATGGAACGCCACAATACTCGATATATTGAAGGCATTCATCGACATCTGCAACAAGTATCACCTCAGATATTACTGTTGTGCCGGCACCGCCATTGGAGCCGCCCGTCACCACGGAATGATTCCCTGGGACGATGACATCGACGTACTGATGCCACGCCCCGACTACGACCGTCTGCTCAAAATCGCCAAACACGAAGACTTTGGCAAATACGAGGTAGTGACTCCCTACAACAACGAATCGTACCCTCTGTATTTCTCCAAACTCGTGAATCGCGAAACCACTCTTATTGAGGAGAAGGAGCGTCCCTGCATCATCGGTCTTTACGTAGATATCTTTCCTCTTGATGCCACCGACGATGACCTGGAAACGGCGAAGGCTCTGTATCGCAAATACTCAAAGACCATCAACCGTCTGAACGCCGTAACCACCCACAACACCTTCATCGATTACATTTCCCTGCTCCTGCACAAGGAAACCTGGGGCCGGTTTGCCATCAAGACACTCGCCTTCTTCTGCCGCAGCAAGATGCGCCATCATCTTATCCAGCAGATGGACGAGATGAGTCATCGATATGACTTCGACAAGGCGAAGAACGTACTGGTGAATACGGGTTCCTACCATTACAAGGAGATTTTCCCGAAGGAATGGCTTGGCAAGGGAAAGGAATTTCCATTCGAGGATACCACCGTTTTGCTGCCAGAGCAGGCAGATACCTATCTGCGCCACTTCTTTGGCGACTATATGAAGTTCCCACCAGTAGAACAAAGAGTGGAAAAGCACCTGCGCTACTATCTTAACATGGAAAAGAGAGAAACGTGGGACGAGATTAAAAGAAAGCTATAACACAAGAGAGGGTGTGTCATAAGCTTCTTAGGATATAGATAAGGCACGGATTACACGGATTACACGGATTTATAGTGCTAATATAAGAAAGCGATTATCATCTCTCTTAAAAATCCGTGTAATTCGTGTAATCCGTGCCTAAAAACTGTAAAGGACTGACTTTATGATACACCCTCATTTTATTCAGATGTGCTCTTTCCCACATCCTGCAAAGTATGTCCAAAACCTTCTTCCACATCAAAGAGCGGTCTCCAGCCCAAAGCCTTGAGCTTATCCGTATTAAAGGTTGCCTTGGTGATAGGCGTGGTATTGCCCTGCTGCGCATCCTCCTCAGGAATATCAAACACCACCTTCCTATTCGCTTTCCTGGCTATCAGTTCTGCCAGTTGGCGAATGGAGATATTTGATTCAGAATGTGCCACATTATAGGCATTGCCCCTTTCACCATCCAGCAAGAGGCGCAAGATGGCATGGGCGGCATCTACCACATAGAGCCAGGAGCGGAAAGCCTCTCCCTTACTCTTCAAGACGATATCTTCCCCCCTGAGAACATTGCGGATAAACTGGGCATACACCCGATTATCACTCTCGGTAAAGCCGGGACCATAAGTATGACTCAATCTGGCTATCACCACATCGGCATCATACTCTGCTCCGTATGCCATACAAAGCGTCTCGGCAGCTCGCTTCGACGATGGATAGCAGGCACGCACAGAGGCACAATCCACATATCCGCTGCTTTTCTCGGTAAACTCAGAACCATCGCCTTCGCCATAGATCTCGCCGGAAGAAACGTAAACCATGCGCTTCATGCGATGTCTCAATCCATATTCTATGAGATGGGACACACCATTGATATTGGCTTTCATCACCTCTACAGGTTCCCGACTGAAGAAATTAGGACTCGCATTGCTTGCCGCATCTATAATGTAATCCGCTCCCTCAGCCAACTCATCATACACAGATTCCACCATCATTCCATTCATGCTCTTGATGACAGGCTGGGTGACATCTATCTTTGCAAAAAAGAAAGACTCATCTTCCCAATAAGCCGCAAACTTCTGCTGGGCACGTTCCTTATTGCGACCAGCAGCTATCACTTTGTAGCACCGAGCAGGATTCTGCATCAATACATCCACCACGCAACCTCCTACCAATCCCGTGGCACCCACCACAAGAATGGTCTTGTCACGCAAACGCTCCAAGTCTAATCCATCCTGGAAAAGACGAGCTATATCTTTCTGATAAGGTGAAAAATCTAACATAAATCTAACAGTTGCCTAACATTTCCAACTTTAACCCATATTCTCATATAAAAGTGAACCATACTCCAACGTTATTTGAGCCAAGACTCCGGCTGAACCTTCATCAAAGCTTTCAGAATTTCCAGATCCTCCACAGTAGTAATCTTGATGTTCTTTTCTGAGCCAGGAACGATATGCATCTGTCTACCTCCCAGTTCCGCCATCAAGGTACAGGATGCCACCGAATTGGTGATGCCTTTCTCCTTGGCTTCCTCATGGGCTGCGATGAGGTTTCCCAACCGGAAAGTCTGAGGTGTCTGGGTACGGATTAACTTATCACGAGGAATACTTGTATTAGTCGTGAAACCATCCTCACTCTCCAAGATAGCCTCTCTACATTTGATACCCGTAATGGCATAACCATACTTTTGGCAGATGGCGATATTGGATGAGATGATGTCTTGCGACAAGAGTGGGCGCACGGCATCATGCACCAAAACCAGGTCATCGTCAACACAGCCCATTTCCTTCAAACCGTAGATACCATTATGGATAGATTCCTGACCATTACTGCCACCCGGGAATATCCATTTCAGTTTAGTGATGCAAAACTGATTGGCATAGGATTGCAACACGGTTTCCCAACCAGCCAGACAAACCACAGCAATCCCTTGAATATCGGGATGCTTCTGGAAAGCCATCATCGTATGAATGATGATAGGACAATTATCAACGTGCATAAACTGCTTAGGGATGTCTTGTCCCATACGATTGCCAGAACCTCCGGCTATGATAAGTGCATAGTTCATATCTGATATCTTTAAAATTAGTTATTTCTGAATGATTCTTGCAGGATTCCCCACTACAGTTGCTCCATCAGGCACATCCTGGAAGACTACGGTTCCTGCCCCTATCGTTACATGATTACCAATGTGGACAGCGCCAAAGACAGTTGCACCAGTATAGATTTTCACATCATTTCCGATGGTTGGTCTTCCCCCCTTACCATTTCCCAACGTCACCATTTGCAGACAATAGAAATCATCGCCAATGGAGTCGGCGTTGAGATAGGTGGCATAACTATGTTCGAAATGTGCTCCTTTTCCTATATGCGGACACCAGATAGTCATGGTTCGTTCTGGCGGCAACAGCCAACTGATGAACACCGAGCGATACTCTCCCAGTCGATAATAGAAGAGGTTACGGAAACTTCTTTCACGAGTGCAAGCCTTGATGAAGTTCAGTAACGTTGGCTTTTGGTCCTGCACCTTGACTAAATCAAGGTCTATCTCCTTCTTGTGAAGCAGATACATGGCTATATGTGGGAGCATTCTCACCGCAGAAGCCGACAATATGATAGTTTGTGCTATTGGATTCATGTTGCAAAGATACAATAAAATATAGAAACCATCATGCTTTTCACAGAAATTATTACTTAAGTAATCCTAAAACACATAAAAAAGCGCCAGTCTCCCGACTGACGCTTCCTTAATTTACCAAATATCGCTTACCAGATGTTACTCTCACCTGAAAAGCCTATTCCTATTAAATTTAAAAACTAAAGTTATTTACAATTGTCTAAAACATGAATATGAAAGTTATTTTTTATTTGAGTAATACTGTTTTATACGAATCAATTATTCCTGCCATCAAGTACAAACCCAATGCAAGAGTTATCTTTTCAAGTGCAAAGATAGGGGAAAAAATCGCAATATAGGGGTAAAATCTATTTTTTTAGGGGGTAATAATTGTTCACCACCCATATTTAAACAGCCAAAATGCCCCCCATCGTAATTTTATCCACCTATTTTTTGAATATACCACGCACCACAAACCAGGCATGAACCAGCAAGGTGGTGATAATTCCATAATTACTCCTCATCACCTCGAAGCGTTCCTTGAGCGAAGCCTTATGGTTCTGTACCGACATACCCCCATCCAGATAGTTGGTGATGACGGCATTGACATTGCGTAAAGGCAGATGGCGACGTTCTGCCTCTCTCATGATGCGGATACACCAATCCACATCAGCCGAAAGGCGATAGTGTAAATCGTAATGCACCTCTCGGGCAATATCGGTACGGGCATAGAACGACTGATGGCACACCAGCATTCCCCACTTAAACGAACGCCAGGTCAACTTCTTGGGAGGAGTGAGACGACGATGGCGCAGGAAGCGCCCCTCGTCATTTACAATATCAGTATCACCATAAAGCACACCAGGCAAGATTTCCCCTTCTCCTACGCAGCCTTCCACATACTCCAAGGTGTCTTCCGAAGGAAATACGTCTCCCGCATTCAGAAACACGAGATAGTCGCCTGTGGCTCTATCAATGCCCTTGTTCATGGCATCATAGAGACCTTTGTCGGGTTCTGAACAGACTACTATCTCATGGGCATTCTCCCCTACTTGCGCCTTATGCTGATATGCCTTGACCATAGCCAGGGTCTTATCCTTAGACACGCCATCGATAATCAGATGCTCCACATTGCAATAAGTCTGCTTATTGACGCTATCCAATGTACGCTGCAACACACTTTCGGCATTAAACGTACAGGTTACTACGGTGAATTTAATCATAGATGATAGTTTTTGTAGGCCAATGCCTGATTATACACCTCTATATATCTAAGCGCCACCGAATGCTGCGAGTAGCATTGGGTCACCTTATGCAGGCAAGCCTGCTGCAAGTTCTTCATATCGGCATCTTCCAATACCCAATGAATACCATCTGCCAAATCATCAGAATCACGATAGTTGGCCACATAACCGGTCTTCTGATGGTCTATCATCTCAGGGATACCACCCACCTTAAAGCCCACACTAGGCACACCGCATGCCATAGACTCCATGATGGTGTTTGGCAAATTATCCTCCAGAGAAGGCAGAACGAAGACATCCACGGAATTATAGATATTCACAATTTGCTTCACATCGCTCACATAGCCCAGGGAATAAGAAGGCAAAGACAATTCTATCTCCTCGGAATGGCCTCCCAAGATGGCAATAGCCGTATGCTTCACCATATCCGGATATTTCTTCACCAGCCTGTCTATCGCCTCCACGAAATACTTCATTCCCTTTCGCTCATCCGTTACACGCTGGGAAACAAAGAGAATGATGCGCTTGTCGGCAGGCAATCCGGCACGCAAGCGTGCTTCTGCCTTGTCTTGCGGACAGAACACATGTGTGTCTATCGGATTAGGAATATTAGTAATGCGCTGACCTACGAAGAGGGCACTCTTCTTGGCCTGTTGCTCCAGCCATCTGCTGCAACTTACGAAATGAATGTTGCCACCATGATACAGTTCCTTCTTGCGCCCGAAAATCTTGGCAGAAACGTCGTTCTTGCTTCCCTTATGAGGCAAGAGCGGGCAATTTCCACAGGAAGAGGCATAGCGATTGCAGCCACGGGCATAATGACAGATGCCCGTAGCAGCCCAAAGGTCGTGCATCGTCCACACCACCGGTTTACCACTCTTCAATATCTTCCGGATGCTTTTCAATGAGAGCATGCCCTGGTTGATCCAGGAAAGATGGATGACATCCGCTTCCTGAAACTCACGAAGCTTGGTAATATCCGATCCTGCCGTTGCCATATCTACTTCCCAGAGATGATGCTTCGAGAAATGAAGATGCCAGAATACGCACCAACGCTCCCACAGGAAGTTCCAGCGCAACTTGGAGGAACGGGGCAAACTGACAACGGTTATGTCATCAGTCTCCTTATCACGCACCAGCATCTTAGCCTTAACACCATTGTTGTTAAGGGCATCCATCAGGCGATTGGCAGCTACAGCCGCACCGCCTGTCTTCTCACTTGTATTTACTATAAGTACTCTCATCTTCTTATAATAGCTTTTATTTATAGCTTTCAGTTGCAAAGATAACGAAAAAAAATGTGCTAACAAAAGAAATGAAGGCTTTTCTTTAAAGATTCGCTCCAAAAAGTGGGATGACAGTCAATAAGACTAGTTAATAAGACTAGTAATAAAACCTTTTATCAACAATAGAAAAAGTTATGAACCTCAAGAGAAAGTTATGTTCAAAGCCTTTGAACATACGTTCAAAAGCTTTGAATACACATTCAAAGGTTATGAACAAAGATTGAGATAAGCCTCAAGCAAAAAGAAACATGCCACAACTCTCAACGAGCTGTGGCATGCACTTATGTTTAACTTAAAAAAATCTAATCAAAATAGTCTCACGACCTTCTCAATTATCTGTTAAACAATCTACCTTAAAACCTAATAACTAAAAACCTAAATCTATTACTACTAACCTAAACAATCTATTAACCTTTTGACGGTGCAAAGATACGATGATTTTTTCTATTTACCAAATGTTTCATCAAAAAAATGCTTCCTTTTTGAATATTTTTTGATTTGCATCAAAGGAATTGCTATAAATCAATAGTTCTTAACACCTTTTGAGTGTAATTATGCCCTTTGTATCAACACGGTGGCATAAGCTGAGATTCCTTCCATTCTTCCCGTAAAGCCGAGCTTTTCGGTGGTTGTTGCCTTAATGGAAATCTGATCCTCATCCACTCCCATCACTTCTGCCAAACAAGCCTTCATGGCTGGCACATGAGGATTGAGTTTTGGGCGTTCGGCGCAGACTGTGGCATCGATATTGCCCAAGGAATATCCCTTGGTAGCAATCAGGTCCATAGTCTTCTTGAGCAATATCTTGGAATCCACATTCAGCGTCTCTGCTGCCGTATCAGGGAAGTGATAACCGATGTCGCGCATATTGGCTGCACCCAACAGTGCATCACAAATGGCATGTATCAGCACATCAGCATCGCTATGTCCCAGCAATCCCAACTCATAATCTATCTTGATTCCTCCGAGCCACAAATCGCGGTTCTCCACCAGTTTGTGGACATCATATCCAAATCCTACACGTATATCCATATTATATTTCTCCCAACATCTATAAATTATCAACTATAAACTATTAACTTAAAGAACTATCTCTTAAAGAGATCCTTCAGACCATCCATATCGAATGAAAGGGTGAAGCGCAAGGTCTGGTCCAATGGGTTACTCTTGGCTGTAGCCACCACATAGGCAGCATCCAGCGAGAAGACGTTCATCTTGAAACCGGCACCCACGGTGAAATACTTGCGGTTACCCTTGCTCTGGCTCTCATGGTGATAACCGGCACGGAGCGCGAACTTATCGTTATAGATATATTCTGCACCTACACCATAGTTGATTTCCTCCAACTCCTCCTTGAAGCCGCCTGGAGCATCGCCGAAACTCTTGAAGATACCGCTGATACCCGAAATATCATCATATTCACGATGCACACGGTCTTCATACTCCGAGTTATCCTCTCCCTCTTCCTGAGCAGGAACGGTAGGAACCAGGTACTTATTGGCATCAGCAGAAATCGTGAAACGGTTGTACTCGTCAATAGGAATCATCAGGGATGCACCCAGACGCATGTTGGTAGGCAGGAACTCACCATACTCCTTACCGCTGAAGGTAATCTTACTACCGATGTTAGAGATATTCAAACCCACGCCCAACTGGCACTCACGCTGTCCGATGTTGATATAGTTCTGATAGTAGGCAGCAATATCGGCAGCAAAGGCAGAAGCAGGGGAGTTTTCCTCTGTATAGTCGAAACGCAAGTCGGAATAAATCCAGCGGATAGCTGCAGCCAGAGAGAACTTCTCGCTCAGCATCATAGAGTAAGCCACATCCAGCGACATCTCGTATGGATTGATGGTCATGGCATTGGCATTCTCGTTAGGATCTTGCGTAAACACTTCACCCATGTTGAAATAGCGGAGAGAAGCTGACACGGCACTATAGTCTCCGATGCGATAGTAACCCGACAGATAAGCCAGGTTCATGTCGTTGACCAAGGAACGCAGCCATGGGGTAAAGTTCAAAGCCACTCCTGCCCTGGAGATATTAAACGGATATTTAGCCGGGTTCCAATACTGTGAATTCACATCCGGATCGGTAGCCGCACCCACATCTCCCAAACCGCCACCACGGGCATCTGGGGCAATGGTCTGCGAAATCACAGCATAGTTCACCGGATTGAAAAGAGACTCTTTTGTATCGTCATCATTCGCACTTACATTCAATGCGAACACTGAGAGCAAGCCTATTGCGAATATTCTGATTGTTCTTCTATTCATCATTTCTTATATTATTTATTGTTTCTTTATTCTTTCTTATATTCAAGCACTTACCTCATCCAAAAAGCTTATCTTACGACTATCAGTTTTTTGGCCTTCGAAGTATAACTGCTTCCTTCTGAAGCCACCTTTACCCGATACAGATAAACACCCGTACCCAATGGTCGCCCGCCATCTACCGACAGGTTCCATGTCACAGTATAGGTATCAGATGTAGGGATTCCACTCTCAGCATGACGCCAGAGCTGTCTGCCCGATGTATCAAAGAGTTCGATAACCACATCCATATTGCTCTCCCTTCTATCATGCGATACGATGAAGGTGGTAGAGGTCTTTGCCGGATTCTCTGTTACACCAATATCGAAGAGCGATGGTCTCAAGCCTGACACCACATTGAAGTTGAGCGTTGTGGTAGAACTGTTGTTCTGGATATCCCAAGCTCTGAAGGTAAGCTGGTGCTTGCCTGGTGCCAACTCAGGAATACTATAATAGGTAGAACCACTGGTATAGGTGCCGAAGTCGTAGGTGAAATAATCATTGAGATTGTAAGTCTTGGTCATATCACCATCAATCACCAACTGCAAATCGTGACCGATACCACTTCCTGCAGCATTGATGCCATCCCTATCCGAAAGCTTAGCCACAAAGAATGGAGTGGTATTCACATCGCCTCCATCCACAAATGATGGCGAGTTAAGATAGCAGTAGATAGATGGACCGATGGAATCGTTTCTTGATTCTACGCTACCACCCACCGTAAACTTTTCACTGGTTCCATGAGCTCTCATCGTCTTATCATTGCTGATGGAATAAAGGTTCAGCAATCCCGTAGCATCCGAATAGTTGATATCCTTTGGAACGGCAAAGCTGAAAGAGAACTTTCCGTTTGATACGCTGTCGGAGCCCTGATAGAGCGTTTTCTGGCGATCATAGAACTGGAAGGCTTTATCTGCTTCTTTCGTGTTATTCAGTTTACAGGTAATGAGTTCCTTGGAATCTCTCACCGTAGCAGTAACCACGCCCTGATAGTCTGTCTTTCCTTCTATATGACCGGCAATCCTGGCTATAGAACCAGCTTTCAATTTCGGCATCGTATCAGTACGCTCGCAAGCAATGCCATTGATGGAATCGAGCACCACCTTCATGGTAGGGAAATTCAGCGATAAGGCAGGGTCACCCAGCAGGGAATATTGCAGATGGTTTTGCGTGCGATCACTCTCACCTTCTTTCGCAGCTCCGGTCATCACATCATTCTGTGCCAACCGGTGGGCTTCGCCGATGGTGATAGGCTTACCATTCACAGTACTTAACACGCGACGCATAAAAGCACGATTGATATACTTGTTCTCCTGGGCAAACACCGTACGTGTGGTACCATAGAAGGCCACGGCTCCTCCATTTGCATTCAGCAAGGCGGACTCGCCAACCGTAGAAACCACACCATCGAATGGCATGATGTCGCAGGAAGCCGTTACCCACAAAGGCAAGTTAGCATTACGGAAATTTTCAAAATCCGTAATCTTGAGCACACTTTCATGCGATATCTGCGTCTGGCTTCCATGTCCGGCATAATCCATAATCAAAGCACCCGCATTTTGCTGCTGCTTGATGATTCTAGTCACCTCTGGGTAGGTATTACCCGTAGAAGAGGTCTCTAGGGTATAAGCATCCCACATCACCTTCTTTATCAGATAGTCAGGATAAAGCGTAGCCACATCATCAGCCACTTCATTCGCATCCTTCATGTGGAGATTGTCGTTACCGTCGTCACCCATGAACATCAGGGTGTTCTGCCAGGCACCGGCATTTTCGTTCTTCATATAGTTGATGGTCTTATCAACCATAATCTTGGCTTCTTCGGCTGTAGTCACAGGGAATCTTCCCACGGCAATATCCTGCAACTCCGTTTTAGGATCTCCGCCTTTTCCTTCGCCGATGATACCCAGCCAACTATCGCTTACATAACAGTATACCTCACTGAAAGAGTCTTCACTCTCATGGCAGAGCAGATAGTCGTCAGGATTCAGTTTGCGGCAATCGGATGTAAGCATTCTATTATCCCACACGCAATCTCCGAAAAGCAAGAGATATTTCGGCATATCTTCTGCCTTGGTTGCCTTGTCGGTCAACATACGCAGATAGCGGCGATAGGCATTGGCATCAGGGGTTCCACTGGAGAATTCATTATACAATTCATCAGCAGGAACAATGTTCACACGGAGACTATCGTGGCTTTCGTGGAATTCCTTCAGTCTCTGAGCCTGCTTCAGCAGTTTCTGGGATGTAGGAATGATGATGACCATATCTGCCAGCGGATCGGCATGATGATCCTGATTGGTAATGCCATAAACATACTGGGCAGCAGGAACCTCCTTGCCAAAACCGGCAAATGGAATTTCAGCGTCCCAGCGCATGGATACATAATCCAGACGCACAGGACCTCCCGTAAGCGGCTTGATGGAAATCGTATCTTTCTCCTTCAAGTCGGAAAGGAAATAAGAAGTACTGTTCACTACTCCCTTGGAATAAGTTCCTCCCGAACTATTGAGAGGAAGTTTCAAGGTCAATGTCCCCAAGGCGGTTCCATTCTTGAGAATTGAAACCGTACTGTTGATACCTGAACTGACAGCCACAGTCACCTTTCCGCAAGAATTGCCTGTTTTATTAACAATCACCACATTCTGGCTTTCTCCCACTTTCACCGCAGTTGGGTTGAAGAGATTTCTTCCTCCCGGGAACCAGCTGTAGCTATCCACCTCATAAAGCGAGTGATAATGCTCACTCTGCGGATAGTTGGCCTGCACAAAGGCTGCCGAATCTATCAAGGTAGGAGCTTCATCTGTCTGGGTAATGAAATAATAGCCGTAATCAGAATATGGATTTCTTACACGCAGGTCGTTTTTCCAGCTCACAGGTCCACGTGCATAGAAATAATGCTTTCCATCCACCACACACTGTTCTACTTCCTTCAAATCATCAGTTTCCTTGATGTCTTCTGCATAAAGTGCCTCATTTTGCAGATTACCGCCATAGCCATAGATTTTCACCTTATTGATATCGGTAAAACCGGCTCTACGCACCACATCCGTAGTCAGCTGATGCACACCTGTTTCACTCACTCTAATCTTAGCCCATTTCCCGCTTGCCAACACCGAGTGTGCTGCATAGATGGAATTAGCATCATTATCTGCACGACTCAGCAAGCGAGCCTTGATTTGGGCACGCTTCAAGGGGCGGGCTTTCACGTCCAGCATGAAGCTCGCCAAAACCTGATAACGATTGTTGCGGAATACCAAAGGAGAGAAAGTAACAACCAGCAAGCCCTCCTTACGGCATTCAGTAACTTGCTGGCTGATAGCCACCTGTTCAGGAAGCGCTGCTCCCGAGAGGCGGTTATAGTTTACAATATCGGTAGCCGGCATATCCACATACTCCGGATATTTCACCTCTACCGTATAAATAGAGTCTTGATAAGCTCCTTGCAGGGGGAAGGAATACACAAATTGAGGCAACACCGAATCTACCTTCACTTCTTGCGAGGTGAGGTTAAAGAATTTCTGTGCCGAAGCAGGCATTGCCATCGCCATGAGGCACAACCAAAGTCCGAAGACCTTCCAAATCTTATTTCTGTTCATATATTCCTAAGCAAGGATTTTAGATCCATCCCATAAAGGGACTTCAATTCGATTATTTACAATGAAAGTCGAGCACCTTTCTATCTTCCAGATAGCCCTCCAGGTGGTCGTCAATCTTCACTGGACCACAGCCCGTAGGACAACCCGTATAGAGCAGGTCACCCGTCTTCAGCGTGAAGAACTGACTGATGTACGAGATAATCTCATCCACCTTGTAGAGCATATCGCTCGAACAGCCTTCCTGTACGTTCTCACCATTGATGTTGAGATGGAAATGGATAGCCTGAATGTCGCGGAACTTCTGGATGTCTACCCATTCTCCGATGGCGGCAGACCCGTCAAAGCCCTTGGCAAGTTCCCATGGCTGTCCAGCTTCTCTCAGTTTCTTCTGCATCTCGCGTGCCGTAAAGTCGATGCCCACGGTCACTGCGTCATAGTAGCGGTGGGCAAAGCGTTGTGGAATGGTCTTGCCCAACTTGCAGATGCGCACCACCAGTTCGGTTTCATACTCTATTCTTCCCAGATGGTCTGGAATGAAGAAAGGCTTGCCGTTGTTGAGCAACGCCGAATCGGCCTTGGTAAAAATAACAGGACGCTCTGGTTTAGATAACGTTCCATGCAGCGATTTATTGTGTTCGGTATAGTTCATACCGATAGCAAATATCTTCATAACCCCAAAAATATATATAAAAAAGAAAGGGGAGTTAGAAGCAAAGCAATGCTTTAACTCCATAACTCCCGGATATTCTAATTTAACTATAAGTCAAATTAATGCTTGCTTTTGAGTAATGATTACTCAGCAGCAAGAGTAAAGCGCTGGTAAGCAACGATCTTGAGATCCTTGCTCTGAGAAGCGAGATACTGAGCAACAGTCTGCTTGTCGCCATCACCGAACTGGAACTCCTGGTCAACGAGGCAGTTCTCCTTGAAGAACTTAGCCAGACGACCATTAGCGATGTTCTGGATCATAGTTGGGTTCAAAGAAGCAGCCTTCTCCTCACCTACAGTCTTCTTGATGTTGCGAGCCTCCTCAGCCTGCTCAGGAGTCAACCAACCCTTCTTGGTGTTGCTCTCGATGTGATCCTCAGAGTCAACGTGAGCTGGGTTGATGCCAGCCTTCTTCAAAGCAGCGTTCACTGCCTTCTCTACGAGCTCTTCCTTAGTCTTGGCAACAGCAACCTCGAGCTCAGTCTTCTTAGTCTCCTCAGAAACAGAAGACTCGTCGAGAGCTACAGGGCGCATAGCAGCTACCTGCATAGCTACCTTGTGACCAGCCTCCTCGTTGTTCTCGTTGAGCTGAACCATAGTACACAAAGTGTGCTTGTTCATGTGGTCGTAAACCTCGATGTTATCACCCTCGAGAACGCAGTAGCCGTCGAGCTCCATCTTCTCACCGGTGATACCAGAGCGCTGTGTAACAGCAGCCTGAGCATCAGACTCGCCAACCTTCAAAGCCTTCACCTCGTCGAGGGTATGAGCCTTGGCAGCGATAGCAGCGTCGAGGATGTCAGATGTCAACTTGATAAAGTCAGCACCGTTAGCTACGAAGTCAGTCTCACACTTCAGAGCGATGATAGCAGCGAAATCGTTAACCTTCTTAACGAGAACGCAACCGTTAGAAGTCTCACGGTCAGAACGCTTAGCAGCGATAGCGAGACCACGCTCACGGAGCAACTCCTTTGCCTTATCGAAATCACCTTCAGCCTCTGTGAGTGCCTTCTTAACGTCAGCAAGACCAGCACCTGTCATAGCGCGAAGTTTCTTGATATCTTCAATTGAAACAGCCATAATATTTTTCTAATATTAAAAAGTTAATAATAATCTTTGGTTTAAAAGTACTAAAGCCATCGAATCATAAAACAGAATCAATGGCTCCAGTATATTTTTGTTTGCCTAATTACTCAGCCTCGTCCTTGCGAGCAGCCTTCTTCTTAGGCTGATCCTTCTGCTCTGCAGCAGCCTTGTCGTCAGCCTTCTCAGCCTTACGCTCCTCAAGACCCTCAGCGATAGCACCGCAAACTGCAGCGAGGATAGCCTCTACTGAGTCCTTAGCGTCATCGTTAGCTGGGATAACGTAGTCGATATTCTTTGGATCTGAGTTAGTATCAACGATACCGAACACAGGGATACCAAGACGGTTAGCCTCCTTAACGGCGATGTGCTCCTTCATTACGTCAACAACGAAGAGTGCGCTTGGGAGACGAGTCAAGTCTGCGATAGAACCGAGGTTCTTCTCCAACTTAGCACGCTGGCGGCTGATCTGCAGCAACTCACGCTTTGAGAGGTTAGAGAATGTACCATCGTTCAACAACTTGTCGATGTTTGTCATTTTCTTAACTGCCTTACGGATTGTAGGGAAGTTGGTAAGCATACCACCAGCCCAACGCTCGTTTACGTATGGCATATTGATAGAAGCTGCCTTCTCGGCAACTGTATCCTTAGCTTGTTTTTTAGTAGCGACAAACAGGATCTTCTTACCTGTCTTGGCGATTTCCTTGAGGGCCTCAGCAGCCTCGTCAACCTTAGCAACAGTCTTGTTGAGGTCGATAATATGAATACCGTTACGCTCCATGAAGATGTAAGGAGCCATTGCTGGGTTCCACTTGCGACGGAGGTGTCCGAAGTGGCAACCTGCCTGAAGTAACTGGTCAAAATTTGTTCTTGACATTGTCTTTTCTTGTTTAAATGTTGTTTACTTTCTTTTTGAATTCTAATCTAGAATCAGTCGATGAGTAGTCCCCGATTAATGGAATCTCACCGATTTAGATACTAAACTTGTTAGTTCAGCTATATATAATCTGTATATATATAAAATATGTATAAGATTAACGCTTGCTGAACTGGAAGCGACGACGAGCCTTTGGCTGACCTGGCTTCTTACGCTCAACAGCACGTGAGTCACGTGTCATGAAGCCTGCGTCCTTCAAAGCCTTCTTATCGTTAGCGTCGATCTTAACGAGTGCGCGAGCGATAGCGAGGCGGAGAGCCTGGCTCTGACCTGTGAAACCACCACCATCGAGGTTTGCCTTAATATCATACTTACCCTCAGCCTCGAGCAACTGCAATGGCTGCTTTACTACATAGCGAAGGATTGCTGATGGGAAATATGTCTCAATATCTTTCTTGTTAATTGTGATCTTACCTGTACCCTCTGTGAGGTATACACGAGCTACAGCGCTCTTACGGCGACCAATTGCATTAATTACTTCCATTCTACCTTAAATTATTTATACTGGTTAATATCAATTGCCTTTGGCTGCTGAGCCTCATGCTTGTGCTCTGTGCCATCGTAAATGAAGAGGTTGTCCATCAAAGAGCGACCGAGAGGGCCCTTTGGCAACATACCCTTAACTGCGTGACGGAGGATCTTGTCCATACCATCAGGACGCTTGCGCAACTCAGCTGGAGTATTGAAGCGCTGACCACCAGGGTAACCAGTGTAACGTGTGTAAACCTTATCAGTCTCCTTCTTGCCAGAGAATACAGCCTTAGCTGCGTTGATAATGATTACGTTGTCACCACAATCTACGTGTGGAGTGAAAGTTGGCTTGTACTTACCACGAAGCAACTTAGCAACCTTTGAGCAAAGGCGACCAACTACCTGGTCTGTTGCGTCGATTACAACCCACTCTTTCTTAGCTGTCTCCTTATTAACAGAGATAGTCTTGAAACTTAATGTGTCCATTTTAAAATTTAAATTTACTACTAAAAAACGTTTTTAATCTTTTTCTTACTCACTTATGTTTCGGATAGGTGATTCTCTAACCGCAAATCCCGGCCACAGGACGTGCTATTAACACACCATACCCAGGGGACTCTAAGTGTATCCCCGAAATAATCGGACTGCAAAATTACACATTTTTATTTGATTATGTGAATGTTACGAGTCCTGCACCCCATCTTTTATGAATCTTTAACTCAATTTACGCTTTATTACTCATGATAAGCAATAAAAAAGCCCCCTCTGCACTTTTGCCGAGGGAGCTTATCTAAAGCTTATTCTAAACCCATTTTTCTGGGTTAACGAGAGATTTGAATTACTTCAAAACCACCTTCTTGCCATTGATGATGACAAGACCCTTGGCAGACTTGCTTACACGCTTGCCATCAAGAGAGTAAACATTGCCAGCCTTAACAGTCTTGTTAACTGTAATATCGCTGATGCCGGTAGCAACCTTCTCAGCCTCAATAGCCTCATCTACGATCTTCTGAGCCTCAACCAGGATAGCGTCAATTCTAGCCATCATCTCGTCGAAAGACTCCTGAGTCAATTCACCCTGATAAAGTACCATGTACATCTGGGTCAATTCCACATTGAGGTCATCCAACTGAGTAAAGTACTTACTTCCCACTGTTGGGCACTGAGCATCAAGAGTTGAAAGCAACTTATCCATCTCTTGAGAAGCAGGATAATACTTTGCATTAAACTGCGCCATCCATTCATCCTTCTGAGCCTCAGCATACACACCTAAAGCACTATCCTTGAAATAGCCGAAATTCTCAACATATCCGGCAATCTGCTTCTCTGTATAAGGAGCTGCGCCCTCGGCTGGAGCCTGAGTAAACTCAGCAGCAAATTTCTTCCAATACTCAGCACTTTCCTGAATCATAGAAAGATCGTACTCAGGGAAATTCTTCTTTACCTTAGCTATTTCTGCACCCAATGAATCAAGTGTTGCTGTGATGGAATCCACCAAAGTTCCTGCCAGCTTCGCAGAAGCCAAGAGGGAATCAGCCTTTGCACTGATGGCATCAAACTGAGCACACATCTCCTTAGCCTTTTCTGCAGACTCGATAGGACCACCCATCATGACAGGCATGTAAACCTGCATCATGTCGGCATCCAGGTCATCGAAAGAAGGCGCATAATAATTCTGCACGTTCTCAGGAACCTTTCCCAAACATTCAGACTTATGCATAGAAGCATTCTGATAATGAGTATTCACCTGGAAAGAATAAACCTCCTGCTCTGCATTCTTCACTGCATCCTTGAGACCTTCTGCCATCTCTACTACTTGAGCCTGATAGCTTTCAACCTCTGCAGCAGTAAGAGTCCCTGCAGCAAACTTATCCTTCACTTCAGCAGCCATATCAGAAAGACTGCTCTTATTAAATTCCAACGAGCCCTTTGTATCCTCTGCATCCGCATACTTCTCGTTGATTTCCTTCAACATGGCATCGATGTTCTGCTGCAAGTCACTGATAGACTTCTGCAGTGCATCATACAGCTCTTGTGTTGCAAGAGTCTGGCCCTCTTCTGCAGCTGCGGCAAATGGCTGGGCAGCTGATACTGAAACTGCTGGCGCTGCGCTCAACATGAGCATAGCGGCAAAAAGTAGTTGTTTCTTCATTTTACTCTCTTTTAAAAAGTTAATACTAATATTTATTATTTCACGATTTTATATACCTTGTTTCCCTGCTTCACGATATAAATGCCGTGACGCATCTCCTTGGCAGATACCAGGCGACCATTGATATCGTAACATCTCATCTGACTCTTATCAGTGTAGTCAGTAGTGATGAAGCCAATGCCCGTAGAACTTGCAGGTACCACGATGAGTTCCTTTGAATCGTAAGAAAGCTCACCTTCCTTCTTGGCGTTTACAACCAGAGCATAGGTGGATCCTGATTCCAGACCGGAGAATGCAAACTCTGTCTTACCATTGGTAGAAACCTTCTGATAAGCTGCCACAGGCTCGTGCTTCAGGGCATTGCATCCCAAAAGGACATCGTCGATATAGAAGGCACCGGAAGTACGCTGGATGACTTTCAGTCTCACAGAATCAGCCAACTCCGGCAATTCATAGCTGTAAGTATTGCCCGAAGCCATGTCAGCACCACCCTGCAAGGCGGCAATCTGCTTCCATTCTCCATCCTGATAAGCCTCTACTGCCAAGGTTGCCTTGGTTGAAGAAGAAGACTTGGCGAAGAACTTCACAGAAGAGATACGTTCCTTGGCAGATGCCATCTTCAGATAAGAATCCATCTTGTTCAGACGGAGACAAGGCACTTCCTCGCCATACGAAGTCATGCTCAGGTTTCCATTGGTTTCCCAAAGTGATGGCATGTCCTCCAGTTCGTTGCCGAAGTCATAGCCCTTCTGGGTTGCCTCTGAAGCATAAACCAATTGATGCAAGGTCACCACGTAATCGTCTACGGTATCCATTCCTGTCCATGAAGCCGTGAAGCCCGTTTCATCCACAGCTGTTGTCTTCACGTCCGTCACATAATACTTGCTGAAAGGTATTGCGGTGGTTGTGAACTGCTGGGTGTAGACGTCAGAAGAATAAGATCCGCGATCAGCCTTCAAGGTCATCTCGTAGGTGGTTTCAGGCTTCAAGCCCTCGATAGGGAGCGAAGACTGCGCCTCGGTATATACCTTATTATCATAGAGCGGCAGAACTTCTTTCTTGCCATCCACCACAGAGTAGACATTCAATACATATCTCTTGGCAACAGGCACATCAGCCCATCCTACCACAACGCTGCTATCCTTCACCTCGGCAACCTTCACTTCCGGCGTATTCAGCTTCAGGTCCAGTCCGCCGAGCATAAGATTGATGATGCCATCTTTCTCCTCGATATCATCCAGCGACATCACCTTGCCGCCCGACCAGGAAGTCAAATTGCATTGGGTTACCTTCGAAGTTCCAGGGTACGGATCTCCCGTACGGGTATTGTCGGTGCGCTTGTTATCAGCTTCAACAATATCAATGCGCTGATGAGAGCCCGTGATGTTCACCTCGTTTTTTTCCCAAGTCTTGGCATCGAAGTCGATATGCCAGAGCAGCATGCCATGGCCAGGGATAAACTCATCCCATCCCTTCTGCTGGCGGTTCTCCATGATGAAGTATTCCTCATCGTTGGTTCCACCCACAGGCACCACGTATGCCTTGTTGCTGTCGTTCAGATCTGTCAGAACGTTGAGGGTATCCACTCCGCTGTTCAATACGGTCAGGTCGAGCCATCCCAGGCAGGCACGCTCGTAGGCAGAGAATGCCGCAGGCGTATTGCCGTTGTTGTTGTAGGAAGCCCTATCCATGGTATCGAAGGAACCAGGGGTAAAGGTTGCCATGCCATAATATATATCATAATGGTCGGCAAGACCGAGCACATGGCCGAATTCATGTACGAAGGTACCGATGCCTGCAGGCTGAGGTGTGATGATGGTACCATTGATTTCGTTGCTGCAGGTATAGTTTCCCACCTCGATGCCATCCAACTTCAGCGACTTCTGGGTAACCCCAGCTTCCTTGGCGATATCAGCATAATAGGCAGAATGTGGCCAGATGGCATTGCCATCACCCGAATCAGCCTCACCCTTTCCGGCATAGAAGAAATAGATATTGTCGATGAAGCCATCCTGGTTGTGATCATACTGAGAAAAATCCACCAATGGGTCGGCAAGAGTACAAGCCTCTCTCACGAACTCCTCCAGGGCTACCGGATTATCCGTAGAAGAACCCTTGTTGGCTCCATAATAAGAATACTTCTTTGGCAATGTTACAGGGCCGATGACATCAAACTGAGGTTGGAATTTGCCATTGGAGCTGTTCACATAGAAATCTCTCGCACTTCCGTTGGCACCATTGCTATAAGTAAAACCCGGTTCATTGAGCATACTGTTGAAGAACTGATGCGCATCGCTACCTACGGTAGAAAACTTCGTATCAGCAAACTGCACCAAGATGACCAATGAATGAACTTCGCCTGTGGTAGGGAAATTATTTAATTTTTCTTCCTGCGGATTGCTGCTGGAACGGGAGACCAGCGATGAAACCGCTGAGAGCGGGGACGCAGAATTGATGCCGTTTTTTAGAGAAGCATTTCTGCGAGCCGAGAAGACTTGCTGCAGCTGCTGCAGACGGGCACGTTTGAAAGATTCCAAGATGGCAGACTTGTCCTGGCTTTCGATGAACTTCTTGACCTGAGCACTTCTGTCAGAAGCCTCTGTAGCCTTGATGCCGCTAGCCTGCACCTCACCATTCTTCCAGTCGGCATACTCGTAGTTTCGCAGCTGGGCATTGAACACGAGCGGAACACCGTCGGAAGTCATCACATAATGGCCATGCTCATCACCATGCATCTGGATGGTGATCCAAGAGCCATCAGCCTGCTTCACCTTCAAAGGTTTCGGATAAGCAGGAATAGCAAAGGTGGCCTGCACAAAGCAGACCACCAATAAACTGAATATGATTAATTTTTTCATACTTACTTGATAACAAACTTGGCTGTAGCCTTATGACCAGCCTTATCAGTTGCCTTCACGATGTAGAGACCAGAGGTCAAACCTGCTGTGCTGAATGCAGCACCAGAAGTCTTGCCTACGAGCTTGCCGTTTACGCTGTAAACATAGATAGCGTCAGCACCCTCGGCAGAAATCTGAGCGTCAGCTGCCTTGATAACCAAGGCTGCAGCATCCTCTACGTTCTCGATGCCGCTTACATAGTTCTTGAGAACTGTTACATTGATTGTAGCAGAGAACTCACCGAAGCTAACGGTAACCTCACCGATACCCGTCTTCGTACCCTTGATAACCAGGTCGATGCTGTTGCCATGAGCCTCACCAAGAGTAGCAGTAGCATTACCACTAGGAGAAACTTCCAGGTCAGACTCCAGGTCTGGGTTCTCCATACCATATACAGAAACCTGAACTACAACAGCGCCCTTATCGTCAGTACCTACAGTTACATCATCTGCGCTAACAGCGAGAGCCTTTGCGATATTGTTGAAGTAAAGAGTAGGAACCTTGCTTCCATCCTCCTTCCAAGGCTCAGCGAGAGTGCTTCCGTAAGCATACTCCAAACCTGCGAAGAAGTCCTTGTTCATTTCCTTGGCTGCCTTGAAGGCACCCTCAACGCTGGCAGCATCAGTGTTGCCCACATTGTTGGCAGTATAGTTGTTAGAAAAGCGAGTCTCTGTCTTAGGAGTCTCACCCGCAGCATAGTCCTCATCAGCGATAGTTCTACCGGCAATCTGATGAGTAGTAGCAGGGTTGCTTACCTCTTCACCATTCTCGAAAGCCTTGATAGAGCCGTCGAAGACGCAGTTCTTTACATAACCGGCACCACCATTCCAGGCGCTCTCCATCACACCAACGATACCACCTGCAGCATATCCGTTCCAGGCAGACTTGCTGGTTGCTACGATATCAGCATGGCTGATTACATTAGAGATACCATTGAAGAAATTATCACCGATGAAACCACCTACAGTATTCTCTGCAGTCAACTTACCGCGAACCTCGCAGTTGGAGAACGCACACTTATCCTGAATAGAACCTGCAATACCAACGATACCACCCAGATTGCTCTTGGCTGTGGCATTTACATTTGCATAGCATGCATTTACGCCAGAACTTGTACGAGTCTGACCAACGATACCACCCACATTCTCAGAGTTAGGCAAAGAAATCTTGCCCTGGAAAGAACTGTTGGCAATATTGGTATAGAGATTAGCGCAACCTACGAGACCACCCGCAGCTGAAACCATCGCATCCTCGCCAGCAATCTTGGCACCATAAACAGAGATATTATCCACATTGGCACCCTCAGCCTTGCTATCAGTAGAATAGCTGGTCTCACCAGCCAACACACCTATATACTGGTTGGTATTAGTTACATCAACAGTAGGGTTCACAAAATTCAGGTTCTTGGCAACACCATTGATATCGAGTGAGCCAAACAAACCTACATGACCATCTGTAGTCTTGATACCGAGGTTATATACAGTATGACCATCACCATCCAAAGAACCAGTGAAGCTCTTGATAGGAGCCCACCACTGTGCAGCCTTCGCCATATCGATGTCAGCCACCAGCTTGTAGCTCTTGGTTGGCTCCAGAGCCATCTGCTGGAAGTCACCCGTAGTAGAAATCAGGTATGGATCCTCTACAGTACCCTTACCGCCCTCTTCAAACTTGGTGAAAGGAAGGTCGTAGAAGCTCATGTCATACTTGTTGTTCTCAGTATCGCTGAACACAACGAACATCTGATACTTGCCCAATTCGTTCATCACAGGGAAACCTGCCTGTGAGATAGAATGAGTATCATCACCACGCCATGACTTCAGGACGGTTCCGTCAACCTTGGCAACCTCCAAGACGTTGTCGAGCTTGGTACCATCATCGCGGCGCTTCTTGGCAAGGTATACATATTCCATATCATCATCTGTGTTGAAGAGATATGGGTTGAGTGATGTGCTGTTGAGCAATGGGGTGAAGAGCTCAGCCTTCGTACCCAGGTTAAGTCTGTCCACATGATCGATGGTGCAGTCTGGGTTCACCCAAGCGATAGGAGCCAGAACCTCGCCAGCCTCAGTCCCCTCAGCATTTGCCAAAGCAATGACATACTGATAGCCCTGCGCATTGGCAGAAGTTGGGTAACGGTCGAAGTTAGATGAGATGTTGTTACCGTCGATGTTCTGTGGCAACACACCTGCCTTCTCGCAAGAAGGAACATCTACCAGCTGAATCTGCTGGCCAGCACTCTCACCTGTACCCAGGGTCTGCAGGAACCACATCTGGTCAGACTTGCCATGGATGGTGTTCAGCAAAGCCCACTGGTTGCTTGTCACCTTGTCGCAGATATCCTTCAACTTGCCATGCTCTGAATCGTAAACGGCGAAAGAAGCCAGATCGGCATCCAGAGAAGGAGTATAGTCGAGAAGCTCTACCACGTAGTTCAATTTGCCGTTGTTGCTGAAGTAGCCCTCAGACAAGTCGTTGTTGCCGAAGAGACCGAAGGCAGCAGAACGGTAAGGAACACCCTCAGGAGCATTGATGGAAACACGGAGGCTATCCACCTGCTTGTAGTTCTTGTTCAAAGTTCTCAACACCAGGAAGTTGTCTGGATTCTGTACGATATCCTGATTACCATCACCAGCATCGGTATCGGTATATGGCTTCTCATACTGTGCCAGAACATAGTAAGGAGTGCCATCCACGTTCATACAGTTGAAGCAGGAACCCTGCAGATAGCTGATTCGGTTATCGATGTTGAAGCTGAAGGTATGCTCCACGTACCACTTGTCCTGTCCCGAGGCAGGAGGAGCGATGACATCGATGTTATACAGGCTGTCAGACTCGTGAGTCATGATCAGGCGCTGGTAGCTATTCCAGCCCTTAGATGCATCGAATACCAGACCGGTACCCTCCATCTCGAACTTGATTTCACCGGTATTGACATCGTAGGCACGAGTCAGATACTTGTTTTCGCCGTTGAAGGCATCGTGGAACTCCACCAGGATTTCGTTAGACTTCCCGTCCTTATCGAAAAGTTTCTTGGTAACAGGACCGTATGGAGTGATGTTTTGTACATGCTTCCATCCTTCAGGAACCTTGACGCTGAAAGAGCCCACTTGCTTGTGGTTGTTATCGAACAGCGTGATTTCTGAAGACTCATGGAAGTGAGCAGTATAATACTCGCTAAATACTGAGTCTCTAGAAACGATGCTCTGGGTGAAATACCAGTTGCCGCCGTCAGAACCGGTAATCCATCCGTAAGCCTCGCCCGATGCCGAATTGGTAGGAGTATCGCCTACGCGTGTAGGAGCATTGCTGATATTGGCAAAGCCAGCCTGGCGCATCTGGTAAGCACTGTTGCTGCGATCCACCATACCTGGCACAGAAACCAGGCGATGGATATCAGCATTCTTAAACTTCTTGGCAAACGATGCCTTGCTGGAGGCCATCGCCGCTGTGCCGCTTGCTCCCAGGAGCAAAGAGAGGCAAAGTGTAGATAATAATCTCATGATTACTTATTTTATTAAGTTTATTTTATGATAGATGATTTGCGATACGACTGCCATACTGCAAGCTTGGCTGCCATACTGCTGGCAGATGGACCCATCTGGCGAGCCAGAGCTGGAGCCTGACGCTTCGCAGAAGATGCATCACCGCCCTTTGGTATATCCATGAGGAATGGCTGTACCATCCAACCCTGATCGAGCACGTAGTTAGACTTGGAAGGACTCTTCGCCTTGAACACCTGCAGAATCATAGCCAGGAAGTTACCCGACTGGTTTTTGATATTATAGGCTGTACCGCCAAAGAATCCGTAAGTGCCATACTGCTTACTATACTTGAATGTGGCAGAAATAACTCCAGACTCTGAGCCCATGTAGTAAGCGCCATCCTCGTCGAGGAAGGTATCGTAGATAAAGTACTTACCCACCTTACCCAGGCACTGGCTGCTGCGGGTCTCCACGCTACCTGTTTTCTCATTCACAGTGATTGGGAATACCAGTCCCATTTCAGGAATAGAAAGCTCGGTGCGGCTCAATGTAGCATGCACGGTCTGCTGCTCCAGCTTGTCATCCTCGTTGAAATCGTAGTAAGAATAAACATACTCGCCGGCAATATCCTTGTCGAAGTCAAACTGCTTCACCACGAAAGAGTCGGTAACGGCTGCCACCTGATACTTGATATAGTCGGCACGCAGATGACCTGTAGTATTCTCACTGAGCGATACCTTCAATTCCTTGCTCACTGTATCAACCGAAGCCTTTGCCCACTCAGGAGCATAGATAACCTTCACATCAGCGTTGGAATTGTATGCCTTCACGAACTCCGTAGCCTCGTCGCTGCTGAAAATCATATCAGCCTTGTTCATCTCGAGCACCAGGCCATACTGAGAAACATTGATTACCACAGAGTCAGCCTCTGTCTTCTTGATAACCAGCTTGGCGTTGCGCGACTGGCGTGAGTCGTTGGCAAGAGCCGCCAGCTTCACGGTGCTGCCCTCAATGCTGGCGCTGAGCCATGAAGGCTCGTCGGTGTAAGCCTTGGCAGGAGTACAGTCCACGGTTACTTCACCCTCGCTGGCATTAGGTCCGAGCGAAGTCTGGGCAGAGAGCACGTTGATGGTGCTCTCAGCCACAGCCTGATAATCGCTATCGCTGCTGCATGAGGCCATCAGCCCCATGGCAGCCATACCTATTATATATATAGATTTCTTCATCTTACTTGATTATTTGTTTGGAGTCAAATTAGAAAGATAATACCATTCGATGACAAACACGTACTGGTTGTTCTCCTTGATAGGCTCTCCTTTTGCGGTACAAGCCAGGGCAACGAATGTATCAGAAGCATAGCCCTCAGAAGCCAAGGTTCCATCGTCCTCGAAGTCACCTTCCTGAGATACGCCGTGCCATACCACGTTCATACCACCCTGTCCGAGCAACATTCCCTTATTCAGGTCGGCGTTCATCAGCCACAAGGCAGGATATCTGCCGCTAGGGTCATCAATCAGCTGAGAAGGCAGGTTGAGGGCACCCGTCTCCGGGTTGAAGCTCAATCCGATATTATAGGTATATCCGCCAGCGGTGAATGTACCCTTCAGCATGTTCTCCTGGTCTTCCACCTTCGAGATGGTCATATCGCAGGAGCCCTGCATGGCTGAAAGTGTCCAGTTGCCTACCCAGGTATCGATGCCAGGAGCATAGGAATTCAAGGTCAGATTCTCGTTGTCCTTTGCTGTCAACACACCTGCCTTGCTTACCAGGAAGTCCTGTGCCTTATCCTCACCCAGAGCCACAGGCTCGTTAACGGCATGGATACCGGTAGGAGTAACATAGAAAGGCTGCTCTACCATCTGTCCGTCGGCAGTGCGCGAAAGAATGCGGCGTGTGGCGGAGTTAATCTCCACCATCTTGCTGGCATCCGAAGAATTGCCCACGCTGTAGTTCACGCCCAGGCGCTTCTGCACGTCGGCGATGCTGTCCAGATAGGAAGTCCAGTCTACGCCGTCAGCCATGCGGGTGAATACCATCTCGTTCTCCCACTTCTTACCTTTTACGAAGATGCTGTCGTCGGTAAGCTTGGTAATCACGAACTCCCAGTCGCCCTGCTCACCTTCTATATTACCGTATGTAGGCTCTCCCAGGAAGTGGAAGATGTCGTTATAGGTGTTGAAAGAGAGCACAGGTCCCATGCTGCGGTCAACGGTATAACTGGATGTGGCACGCTCGGTAGGTGCAGCAACGGCTGTATCGCCAGCCACGGTCACCTTGCCATTGGCAAACTTCATGAGGAAGGTGTAGCCGCCACCGGTCATTCCCTTGCCTGTGAAATAATGAAGCTGCCATCCGTTCTCAGAAGATTCCAGAATCTTCTGGGTATTCTCAACGGTGCTCTCGATGCGGTTGGCAGCCGACTCGTCGAAGAATTCCTTGTCATCGTGCAGACACGACTGCAAGCTCATGCTGCCCAACAAGCAAACGATAGCTATAAATATATGTTTCATAAATCTATTCTATTTTAAATGTTCCAAATCCAAAGAACTCAACTCACTGCCTCTGCGCAGGATGGCTGCACGCAGCACATCGATATCCACATTCCATGAATCCTGCATGTAGTTTCTCACGATGTTAAGCTTCTGGTTCAATGCAGATACAGCCTCGTCGCCACCTACCTTCTGGGCATCGTCGAGGATAGCCTGCCACTGCTCAGGAGTATAAGTGATATAGGTAGACAGCATCTCGGCAAAGTCCTCCAGGCCCTCTGACATGGCGTATGGGGTAACAAAGCCCTTGCCGTGAGCCACAGAATCTGCTATCTGATACCAGTTACCACTCACATAGCCCGACTCGGTAATCTTGTTATAAGATGTGTCGTAAGGCTTCTTCTGGTTCAGGATGTGGGTGAACTCGTGGTGCATGGTGTGGAAGTAATACTGAGTCATCGATGCATAGCTCTCAAGCATGGCATCGGTCAGGTTGTTCACCATGTAGAGTGTTACCTTCAAGCCGCCCTCGGCAGTACCCAATACCATGGTTCCGTTGCTGTTGTAAGCCGGACTACCGATCAGGTGGATTACTCTTGGCACATTGTGCTTCACGAAATCAGGGCCCAGCACCTCGGCGTATGAATCGAGCCAGAGATACTTGATGATGATAGCCAGCTTGGCAGACTTTGCCGAGTCGGCTGGAGTCAGGGTATAAGTATAGTCAGACTCGATGTCCTCCATCTTATACTTGAAATCGATGTTGTAAGGACTGGTGTAGTTCTTCTGCAACCACAAGTCCAGGCTGTCTCTCTGTGGAGAGGTGACAGGGAAGATGGTTGGATCGTCCGGGGCATTGTCTGAGCAAGACACGAAGCCCAGGCCCATCACCAATGCCAACATCAACATATATATATTATGTTTCATTTCTTACTATTACTTTATGTTTTTTTACTTATTGCGAGGGTTTGGTGTAACACCCGCAGTGATTACATCCTGTGGCAACTGGATGGCGAGACGTGGGTCGCGTGCCTCCATGGTGTCGGTGATGTCTGTAATCTTGTAGTTGCTCTTCACGTCACGGCGATAGATAGTGATGCCGTAGCGCTTCACATCCTGCATGCGCAAGCCCTCGTGAACTGTCATGATTCGGCGCAGGTGAAGGATGCACTGCAGCATAGGCTCCTCTGTATCCTTGTCGATGGCGAAGCTGGTATGGAATGCCTTGCGTGGAGTTGGCTTCTCAGGAGTGTAATAAGCGGTAACAGCGTCGCTGTAGAACTTCTTCACGTCATCCAGGGTAAGCTGCACGCCTGTCTTTGAGAAGGCAGCCAACTCGGTGTTCAAATCGTTCAGAGCCTCCGCATAATGACCGAGCAATGCCTGTGCCTCTGCTCTTACGAGCAGGGTCTCATCGGCTGTAAACTCTGCATATACTGCGTGAGGAGTACCGATACCTGCCTGGATATCACTATACTCAAAATCGTAAGGAATCTTACGTACGATATACTTTGAAAGAGATGCATTAGAGAACACGGTGTAGTTGAACACCTTGTCGCTGATTCCCCAAGGACCTTCTGACTGAACGGTTTCCTTGGTTGCTACGATGGCACTGTGTGCATACTTGTCACCATACTGGAACGGACCTCCGATGGCTCCCCATTCAGAAGCAACCACCTGCAGCAGCAGGTTTGTCTTCACAGATGAGTCGATGTAGGCATTAGGCTGAATCTGCTTGTTGGCAGAAAGAGCACCCCAGGTGTTCCAGTCTCTCAGCATACCCTTGGCGTTGCTGCCCAACACCTTGTTGGCATACTCCACAGCCTTGTCATACTTCTGGTAATAGAGGTAGAAACGGGCTGCGAAAGCGGCTGCTGATGTAGATGTGAAGTGGAACTTTGGCTTGTCGTAGGTAGAACCTACCAGCTTCAAGCCTTCCTGCAAATCCTTGTCAATCTTGGCATAGAGTTCGGCAAGGGTACCACGGTCGTACTTCACGTGTACATTGGTCTCAACCACCTCTGGGTAAGGAAGGCCCAGGTCTGTGGCTGCAGTGGTCTCGTCGTAAGCCATGCAGAATACGTTAGCCAACTGGAACATGGCATAGGCACGGCACAGGAGAGCCTCACCCTTCTGAGCAGAATAAGAGCTCTGGTCTGCCTGACTGCTGATGTGTTCCAAAGCGATATTGGCTGTGGTGATGGCATCATAGTAGGTTGACCAGTAAGTAGAAGGAGCCTCGTAATCACTGGTTTCTGTAATGTCGTCCCATTCGTATGCCTGCTGCTGGAAACGACTGGCAGCATCCCAACCGGTATTCAGGTTACAATCGGTATTGTCAGAATACATCTCCAGCAGATAGGCTGGATGTACCTGTGGGTAGGCATTAACCAGGAGCTTCGACACATCAGTAGGGCTCTGCAGGTCCAGACGGCTATCTGGCTGCTTGTCCAGATAATCGTTGCAGGAAGTCATGCCAGCCGACAGTGCCAACGCTACAATGGCAATATATAATTTCTTTATTTTCATTTTTATTTTCTACAATAATTAAAGTCCAAGTTTCAATGTAAGAGTAAACTGCTTTGGCATTGGCGAAGCCACACCACCCGCATTCATGAACTCAGGATCCTGACCGTTCAGCTTCTTGTCTGCATAGAGCAGCATGAGGTTGGTAGCCTGAAGCTTCAATGAGATGTTGTTCACTGGTGAGTTCTCCAACCAGCGGTGTGGGAAGTCGTATGCCAGTGAAATCTCCTTCAGGCGGATGAAGTCACCCTTGGCTGTGCGAACAGAAGTATAGTTGTAAGCATTGTAGGCAGTGCTCAGCAATGTACGGTTCTGCTCATACTCATAACGGCTCACTACACCAGGCACATTGGTAACATTCTCATCACCAGGCTGCATCCAGCGGTTCTTGAAATCGTGGTTCATTGATGTCAAGTCGTTATACTTGGCTTTGAAAACCGGGTCAAGACGCACCACGTTGCCGAAGGCGTATGTAAGGAACAGGTTCAGATGGAAACCCTTATAATTAAAGGTGTTACCCAGGGAACCATTGTAGATAGGGTCTGTAGAACCCTCGTAAATCAGATAGTCTGTATTGTCACGCTCCTGGAAGTTGAGGTCACCCACGGTAGCCTGGCCCTTCTCGTTGATGCATACAGGATTGCCCTTCTCGTTGATGCCCACGAATGGGATTGAGAACAAGGCACGGGCTGGATAACCCTGCTTCGCAAAACCGTTACCCTGTACCAGGTCGATGACGCGACCCTGATTGTAGAGGTCGGTAATCTCTGTGCGGTTGTGAGAGTAAATCAGACTGGTCTGCCAGCTGAAATCATTGGTCTTCACGTTGGTAGAAGAGATGCTCAACTCCTCACCCCATGACTTCATGGAACCCACATTGGCATAGGCTGTGCCATAGAGCTGGGTAACGGTAGGAGCAATCTCATCGAAGTTGCGACGCTGATATACATCGAATGTAACGTTCAGACGGTTGTTGAAGAAACCAGCATCCACACCGAAGTTGAACTCGTGCTTCTTCTCGTAGGTAAGCTCGTCATTACCGAGTGCTGCTACCACGAATCCCAACTCCTTGTCGGTAGTAGTAGGACGGTAAGGAGTATTCATAGAGAGCTTGGTGAGCGCATTGCAGTAAGATGCATCAGGAGGAGTACCTGTCAAACTGTAAGACACACGGAAGGTGAGGCTTGACAATGGCTTGAGCTTAGGGAAGAAGCTCTCCTCGTGTACGTTCCAGGCACCAGATACGTTCCATGTAGGCATCCAACGTGCCTTGGTGGTACGGCCCATCTGGTTAGAACCCTCGTAGCGAAATGTTCCGTTCACTACATACTTTCCGTTGAACGAATAAGTGGCATTGGCATAGAATGCCGCACTGCGTGAATCGGTGTTGCGCAGGCTGTAGTAGTTGGAGTTCTCCTGATCCAGCTTCTTGAAGTAGAGATACTCAAAGTAAGCTGTCTCGCCACGGTAGTTCATGCCCCAACCGTTAAACCAGCTGCGGTTACGGCTGATGCTGGTAGTCTCGAGACCACCGAAGAGGTTGACGATGTGCTTATGCGCAAAAGTATGGTTGTAGTTGGCTGTGGCACGGAAGTCATAGTCCAACATACGGTTCTCTGTGCGCTGATAGATACCACCCTGCTTCAATACGGATACTGGCAGGGCATAGAGGTCGTCCTTATCAGTGAAGAGCAGCTTGTTGGCATCGCGAATCAGCGAGTTGTCCATGGCGCGGTAAGCCAACGCCTGGTTGGAATCCTCCAGGATGTTGTGCTCCTGCGAAGAAGTGCTGTACTTGATGGCACCCAGTGTAGAAAGCTCCAGATCCTTGAAAGGCTTCCACTTCAACTCCAGCTGGAACTTGGCATCAGCCACGTTCAGGTCGATGTAGTTGCTCTCCAGCTCATGCAGGATGTTGAATGCTGCATAGTTGGCATGATAATATGTATAAGGATCCAGCGCACGGGATGTGTTCAGGGCGTAAGAGTATGGGTTGATATCGAAGTCACGCTTCACCTGACCTGATACCACGTCCACATCCTGTCCCAGAGTACCTGGAGCTCTCTGCTTACGGTAAGAGCCGCCACCAATCAGGTTGACAGAGAGATTATCCAGAATATGATGGGTCATATTCATGCTCACGGTATAACGGTTCACCTTGCTGTCCTTGTACCATCCTGGGTCAACCATGGCAGAAAGTGAAGCGTAGTAGTTACTCTTCTCGGTACCGCCGCTCAAGCTAACAGAGTGGTTCTGCATGATGGCAGAAGAGAAAAGCTGCTTAAACCAGTTGGTATTGCGATACTCTGCCTGCTGCAGGTAGGCATTCTGAGCCTCCTGGGTGTTGGCGAGACCAAACATACCCGTGGTACTATTATAGGTATTGATCAGCTCATACATCTTTCCATATACTCCATAGTCGCTGCCATTGAGGATATCAGAAAGATTGAGCCATCCCTTATCCTTCAGCTCCTTGTAGATGGCCATCTGGTCCTGAGAGTTGAGAATATCGAAATTGCCGTAAGATGGAATCAGACGGGTAGTAAACTCACCGGTATAGTTCAGATGAGCCTGTCCCTGCTTACCCTTCTTGGTAGTAACGACGATGACACCTGCCATCGCGCGCGCACCATAAATAGATGTAGCAGAACCATCCTTCAGAATCTGGAAGCTTTCGATATCATCAGAGTTCAATCCTGCGATGGCAGAAGAAATCAGGGTCTCCGGATCACCAGAAGCCAGGTCATCGGCACTCACATCGGATACGTCCTCCATGATAACGCCATCCACCACCCAAAGAGGCTTGGATGAACCATAGATAGATGTTGCACCACGCACACGGATTTTCGGAGCAGAACCAAAGGTACCACTCACGTTCTGCACGGATACACCGGCAGCACGACCCTCCAGAGAGCGGCTGATGTCGGCAACACCATTCAATTTAGCTTCCTCGGCGTTTACGCGGTCGGTAGCACCGGTAAACAAACGTCGGTCTGTTTTCTGCAAACCAGTCACAACCACTTCCTGCAACTGCGCTTCAGGACGAAGCACCACCTTCATGTTGGCAGCGGCAGCCAATGTCTGACTTTTCATTCCCACGTAGCTAAACACGAGTTTAGTTCCGTTAGGAACATTCAGCTTAAATTTACCGTCAATATCCGTGACTGTACCCTTACTGGCAGCTCCTCCTGAAATCAGGACAGAGGCACCGATAATCGGTTCATTGTCATCCGCAGATATTACGGTTCCAGATACGTCAATCTGGGCAAACGCAGCTCCGATGCTCATCAAGAGACAAACAAAGAAGAGCGAGAGTCTTTTTTCCATAATTTCTCGTCTTATTTTAAAATTATTATGTAATAATGTGATATCGGCTGCAAAATTACAATAAAAATATGAAATATTATCTTTTTTTGCATAAAATCTGCAAAAATATGCGTTTTTTCATATTTTTAGTAAGAAAAAAAGGAAAAATAATAAAAAATAGATAGTATAAGGCCATGATAAGGCTACAAAGTAAAAGCGAGTGCAGTGTCACTTTTTACACTGCACTCGCAAGAACACTAAAAGATATGGTACAAATATATCAGATAATGGTTATCCTGATATTCTTTTCCTGCATCAGATGATGGTTATCCAGATGTCCTCCTCCTTCTGCTGCGCCTCATTCATTTTCTTCATCAACCGATGCAGCCAGATGCGGGAGTTCACCACCATGCCCTTCACCCTGTTCTCGCCCACCAGAATGCAGCCCTGGGTATCTTCCGCCTTGTTGCCGGCATGGATGCGGATGCCCTCGAAGCCCGGCACGCCCATCAGATAAGGCAGCCACTTCTTGAACTTCTGAGACATGGTGATGAACACATGATACGTGCCCTCGGGGATGGCGGTATGCCCCGGAATCTTTCTCGCCACCTTGCCGCTCACTCGGCTATACTTGCTGTTCTCCTCCTCGGGCGATAGCTTGATGCCCTTCAGGTTGCGCCACGTAGGCTCCAGCGTATCGCAGAAGTAAGTATCCTGGGATAGCAACTTCATATCGAAGGTATGTTCAAAACTGCACTTGTCGCCGGCATTCTTGCCGCTATGCACCTTGTGCTTCACGTCACCATCGGCCAACAGATAAAGTCGGCCGATGGTATAATCATTCTTCTTGGCAATTCTCTTTAAAACAATCTCCATGATAATGTATAATTAATAATGTATAATTAATAATGTGGAACTATCAACTATAAACTTTTAACTATTAACTCTTAACTTTCAATCCCCCCATCCTTTCTGAATTTCAGTTTAATGAAGCAATCTGAACTGTAAGAACTGTAAGAACTGTAAGAACCGTCAGGTGTTCCGCCTGATGTTCCGCCAGATGCACCGCCTTGATTTCCAGCTTTTCTACGCTCAATATAGCCTCGATGCGCCCAGGCATACAGCATGTTCTTGGTGCCGTCGGCACTCAAGCCGTTCTTCTGGCGAACCTCCACAGCCTGCTGATACATAAACTCATCGGGCAACTGCTGCAGCAGATTGCTGGGACCATGACTCGTACTCTTCTCGGCACTCGTCGACGCCGTCTTGATGCCATCCTCAAAGAATCGCATCTTGCAATACAGGTCATACTGCTCGCTCCAGCGGATAAACTCCTCTATCTCAGGCTCCCATCTGAACCCATTAGCCACGTAAAGCACGCACGCCTTCAGATAACCTATCACATTGCCACGGAAGGTGAAATTCTCGTAGATTCGGTTCTGCGACAGACGCGAAAACTCGGCATTCTCATCCTTCAGTTTCATGGCAAGACTGAAAGCCTCCGGGCAGTCCACCAGTCCCGAAGCCTTGCAAAGATTCTCGATGTACGGCCTCAACTGTGCCCTGAACTCATCGTCGTAGTTGCCGTAGATGGGAATATCCTCGCCGATGAGACGCTCGGGGATGGTGCAGAAGTTGATACGGCTGATAGGACCATCCGTCAATACCTTCGAGAAATAACGCTTGCCCTTCTCGATGGTGGTGGAAGCATTCCAGTTAAAACGGATGGTAACACGCTCCGTAACACTCTGCAAACCCACTCGTGTTTGTCCATATTCATTACCTGGGTCGAAGGCGAGACACATGATGCGGAAGTGCTGGTTGCCGATGCCTTTCAGGGCGTCAAACTGCTCTATCTCGTTGAGCGAGGTATAGAGAAAGTGCCCCTGTGCCTCGGCGGTACGCATCACGAAAGCCGGATTGGTCATGTCGGCATCAATGGTCTGGATAATCAGATTTTCGGGACGCTTGCGCTTATCCTTGTTGGCGCCCTTGCGCATCAGTTCATCCTTCCACTCCTTTTCACGCTTCAGGTTTTCCATATCACGCTTACGGATATCCTCCATAATCATCGAAATCGGCATCTGCACGCAGCTCTTACCTGCGCCCGTACCAGCTAACAGACAGCACATTAGCGTAGCTTCATGCTCCACATTATCAATGTATCTGAATCTCGTCTTCCAGAGGTGTGTGGCCAGAGGAGGGAAGATGGCATGTGCCACGGCAGGCTTGTAGATATCCGGAGTCTGGGATACCAGGAGCTCTACCAGCTTGGGAAGTTTCTTGGGCATGGGTGGCGGAGCAGGATACTCATCGTCGTCGTTACTTTGAGCATTGAACTTGGAACTTTGAACTTTATGATTACCCGCCAGTTGATAGGCGGCATCCCCCATAACAGTACCACCTACCAAGCCGCTGGCAGCCTTCTCTGCCGTGGCATTGATACGAATCACATCACGCGAGAAAGGCTTGGAGCTATCCCCATATTTCGCATAGAAGTCATGAATCAGCTGGTGGCAGTCTCGCTCATTATAATAGCTCGGCATTTTCTTAGCCACCACCTTCATCAGCTCGTCCTCGCTCATCACTCTAGATGCTCCTGCGCTCATAATAGCGAGCAGAGAGGAATGTCTAGACCCCACGGTATCGATATCCATTCCGCTCAATCCCGCTGCCTCCTTGAAGAGTTCGAAAGCTATGAGATTCTTCTCACTTGCGGAATTTTCATTCATCGGATTTCCATTCATCGGATTTTCTTCATCATTTTTCTTCATCGGATTACACGGAGGAATCGGAACATTCTTGCTTCCCGGATTACGCACGGAATTTAAACGGATTTGGCCTTACGGCCATTGGGCTAGCGCCGTATAGGCTAGCTTGCGATTGCCCAGTAATAGCTAGCTTTTTCCAGCTGTAGGGGGTATCGCCACGACCGTCAGGTCGAGTTTCCGTTTAAAATCCGTGAGTAATCCGAGGAAGGTGGTTTAGGTTCCGTTTATTCCGCGTAATCCGATGAATAATAGATGAATAATAAATAATTAATAATTTATCCCAGATTCTTCACCTCATACATTTCTGCGAGTTCCCAGAAACGATGCACCAGGTCGTGGATAAACTTTCTGCCCTTCTCGGTCCATACCAAGTAAGTGCTCGTCACCACTTTGCCCACCTTACGCTTCGTTCCGTCGCCCGCAGACGCCATAAAGGCACGATACTTGGTTCGGCTCTTCGCCAACCCCATGTGCGCATACTCCGCATAGAGCATATACTGTCCGCTCTGGTAATACTGCACATGCAGGGAACAGAGCGAGCGGTTCAGCTCCTGCGCCGTGATACCCAGCTCCTTCGCCACCTGGGTGGTGGAGAAGCACGAAACGGAATCCAGCACATTATCCGAGTACATCGCCTTTGGCAGAAGTCCGTCCACCTGACGCTCCAGAGCCACCACATTCTGTCCCTGGATAGCCATGCGAACCATCTGGTCGTTCACCTCCTCGTTGAGGCGATGAATCTCCTCATCCTGTTCGCCGATAAGCTTCTTGTCAAGTCCCATCTGCACTTCCTGATCATGCAGCAGCTCCTTCTGCTTCTCCAGCAGCGCCTCCTTTTCCTTCAGGGTAGCACGGAGAATCTGTTCGGCATTGCGAATCATCTCCTCCTCGCTCTCCCCCTCATTCACCGGGATATAACCGCCCGTCTTGCGAATCTGCGGCAGCACCACCGAGGTAACCCAATCCTTGAACATCAGAGCCGATGGCAGTTTGGACCCGAGCACCAAGGCATAGAAGCCGCTCTCGTTAACGAAGATCATCTGCGTTAAACGTTTGGCAGGAGTTCCATCCTTCTTTTTTCCCACCTCTACCCATACGCAGCGTTTCGCTGCATCATGTGGGTTAACATGCTGTTTTACAGCTAAATCCGCTCTTTTATATCCCAGTGCATCACACAAATCCTTAGCGCAGAACCAAGGTTCTCCCTTCTCATCAGTAGCCGTGCGAACCATTCCGAACTCCGGATTTTCAAACACAAATACCGGTGCCGCCTTCTTATTATTAGAAGACTGTGCACCACACTTGGCAGAGCCAGCAGCCTTGCTGCCCTCCGCCTTCTGATTCATTGATTTCATCATAACGAATAAAATTTAATGTAAATAAAAAATAGGAATTAAAAAATTGTATCAGCCTTGTCAAAGAACGATGGGCTGATACGCTGCGCCAACTACAACATGGCACGAAATCTATGCCAGCAACCTGGCGATAGGAAACGGAAAAGCCCCGAATCCCAGAACACGGCTCGTTCTGAAATCCGGGGCAAAAGTACGACAAAAACCGATACGAGCCAAACAAATAACCCTGCGGTTATTTCGAGGGTTATAAAGTTATAACGAGAGTTATTTCTGAGCCGTTTTCAGGCTACTTTTCCTTCCTTTTCCAACAGTTTTTTCAAGCAATCCACCACGTTGACCATAGCGTCATAAGGCTTCTTTTTCACATTTCCCATCGGAACGAACTTCCATTTCTCGTATGGCTTCATATAACAATCCGAATTGCTGATCTGTTTCAAATCTCCCTGTGTCACCTTCACTCTGAAGGATGCCGGATGAATCTTCTTGATCCATTTACAGAAACCAAGATAGTCATTTTCTCCAATAAGTTGCATATCCGCAGCCACTCTAAACACGGCTATCCAGTGGCGCTGAATCTTGAATATGTAATGGTTGGATGCATCTACAGATTCCATCAGCTGGTCGAGGGCATGAGCGAATTCCTGCTCAGATATGCGCTTTGGGTTCAAATCGCCATTTCGGGCTTTCATGAACTTATCAAACTCATCCAGGTTATGTGCGTGCGCATCTATACGTGCTATTTCCTCTTCTTCGTTAAGACCTTGTCTACGATAAAATTCCATCAACACACATTTACAATTCATAGCCAAATCGTAGTCACGAGAAGTGCTAATCATCACGTCGGTTAAAGCATGCATGGCGTTATGCACCACTTCTTTGTCATGTTCTGTATCATTCAGATGTTTATTCAGAGTCTCTCTTAAATCATCATCTTCAGGTTGTTGGTACAGGTCTTCGTCTTCAAGTAAAAAATCTTCTGACATAATATTATATTTTTTAGGTTATACAAAGCCCCGCTTAGCGAGAGCGTTCACTCTGCTAAGCGGGGCTTGCGTTCTGATTGTATTTTATGTTGTTATATTTTAACTGAGGTTTTCTGTCTTCATCAGTTTTTGTTTATTCTATGCATTACTTCACCAATAACTTCTGCCATCACACTACTCGCAGTCATGATCATCATGACTACCAAAACAACGAAAGATTTTACCCGTCAGGCGCTCCGGCAGATTTTAATCCGGCGGAGCACCTGACGGGTAACTTATACTAAGAGAAACGACTAGTGGATAATGTACATACACTACGACTGAAGTTGCTTCAGCTGGTCTTCTGTTAATCCAGTAGCCTGTATGATTTGAGACCAAGACATACCCATTGCTAACAAGTTACGGGCTACTTCCAAACCTTTAGCCAATTCACCTTCTGCTCGACCTTTAGCAATTCCTTTCTCCATTCCTCTCTTCTCATCAAACTTTCTGGTGGCATATATATCACGCATATTCTTGATATCCTCGTCATAAAGCTCAAGTTCCTCGCGGGAAAGCTTGCGGAGGTCGCCTATTTCTGCCAACTTGCGGAAGACTGGATACTTCTCGCTGAATGGCATCTGCTCAAACATGTTCATATTCTTCACTATATAAATCCAACAATCAAATATATCCATACACTCTGCCTCCGTATGCTTGTCGAACAATGGCAGTTGGAGGTATACAATACGCATCCTGTCGGACACTCGCTGGCGTGTCTGCAAATCGGTAAGTACCAAGTCGGTGCGAAATTCCTTTAGTATCGGACTACTCGACACGAAATCCATGAAACACACCGTATAGACTGGAGCCAAGTGATAGTCCCAGATTCCACGAACGCCCTGCTGCACAATGGCACGTGCCGTGTAATACAAAGCCCTGTCGGCAAAGTATTCCTGTTCTTTCTTCTGCATCTCGACGATGACATGCTTGCCCTCGTTTGTGACGCAATAGACATCGAAGACCACACCACGGTCATCGGGGCGCAAGCCAAGTTTTTCGGTCTTGGCAAACGTCACGTCCTTGATTACCAACTCGTCTTCAAACAATCCATTGAGGAATGTTATCAGGCATTCTTTAGTGTCCTCGCTTCCAAAGATTCGCTTGAAAGCCCAATCGACACGTGGATCTATAAATCTTGCCATCTTCTTATGTTTTATATGGTCGTGGACGCAATATTGCTATTCTGCTGCAAAGATAAACTTAAATTTTGAAACAAGCAAGAAAATCGGGAGAAAGTTTCGAAAAAATATGATGGGGGCTTGAAGCCATCAGATTTTTTATCAAGGAAATGAGCGAACAAGATACCTTATAAAGCTTTTGCCCCTTCTGGGCGCAGAGCGAAATGCAATGATACCCAGGGCGATGCCCTGGGCTACGAGCCTTCTGCCCCTTCAGGGCGTGTGGGGCAATCCTTGTTTGATTCTTCTGCCCCTTCAGGGAGTGTGGGGCAATAGAACCTTGCTGATAGCTGTCGTATTGAAAAAACCAGGTTCCAGGCATAAGCCAAAGTTCTGCCTTTAACTTTGTCAAGAAATAACAAAACTTCTTTTGGGGAAAGATGAACTTCAGTTCCTTGATTTCGCTGAAATCCATGCCCCTTACGGTTCTTACAGTTCTGACAGTTCTTACAGTTCTGACAGTTCAAAACTAGGAGGTATATAGGGAACGGGAAGAAAGATTATAGTAATTAATATATTTTAATATATATATATATAATATTATATATATATTAGTTTTCATACTCTACTTTTTTAGGGGGTCAGTTCTGAACTGTCAGAACTGTAAGAACTGTAAGAACTGTAAGATTTGGGGGGAACTGTAAGATTTGGGAAATTGCGAACGATATATATCTTCTTGTCTGGCGAACTATGTTTTTCCGTCAAAAAAAACTATGTTTCCCACGCCGCAAAAATATGAGTTAGCTTTATTAACCAAAACCGGTATCAGCGGCTGCTGAAAATCGCGTCTTATCGCCACCCGATTTTTGGTGGCTTCAGAAAAAAGCCGTACCTTTGCACCCGTCATTCAGAGATACCACCCACACTGGTTTCTCGGAATGGCAAGAGTTAATCAATCATCATTAATCACTAATCATTAATCATTAAAAAGCTTATGGGACAGGGAAACATTAAGTATCGTAAAGTAAAGCGTACTCCTCAGACGGGTGAGAACGCAGGTAAGGAACTCTGGTATGCCACCGTGGTTACCGACAGAGAGATGAACTTCGAGGAGTTCGTGGACCACATCTCTTCGCACAACTCGCCTTACAGCCGAGGCACCGTGCACGGTGTGATGATGGACATGCTCGACTGCTTGAAGGAGCTCATCCTCGACGGCAAGAGCGTTCGTCTCGGCGACCTCGGTCTCTTCTCCATCGGCATGAAATCTCATGGCGAGTTGACCAGAGACAAGGTTTCGGCAGCCAGCGTGGAGGACATCCACTTGATTGTGAGAAACACCCGTAGCTGGAGCAACAGCGAGTTGAAGAAACTCTGCAAGATTACTGCCTACGACAGCTACGGAGCTGAGGGTGCCGATGGCGGCGGAACCAATCCGGGCGGCGGAACCAGCGGAGGCAATACCAGCCAGGGCGGCAGCGGAACCCAGGGCGGAGGTACCTCTGGCGGAACCGGAAGTGAGAACACGGGTCAGGGCGGCGGCTCAGACTCTGGCACGACCGGCGGCGGCACGGGCAGCGGAACTGACAGTGGCGGCGACAACGAGCACATAACCTTGTAGAGTTAGCCCCGAAAGGGGCTTCTCTCCTCGCCTATCACTTCGCAAATATCCTATCACATCACGAAAAATTAATCACTAATCATTAATCACTAAAACAAGATGAAAAAGGAAACATGGAAATTGGTTATTCAGATTTTAATCTCTATTTTGACTGCTGTTGGAACTTCCCTCGGAGTGACAAGCTGCATGAGTTAAGAAACTAAGTACATCTTATTATAGGTCAGCCTTTTCAGGCTGACCTATTTACAAATAAAGCTCCCTTGGCTAGGAAATGCCAAGGGAGCTTATTTATTAATCCCATTTAAGTATAACTATTCGAACCCATTCCAAATTTGAGGACTATAGATTGACGCCATCAAAACAGCATATATCATAGCCTTTTAATCATCATTAAACTCATTGTTCAACTCAATATTTTCAATATAATCATTGGTAATTCTTACTAAATCATCTACATTTTCGGGATAAGTAGTGAAAAGTTTGAAGTACTCCTTAATGGCATTCTCCACCTTCACATCACCAATGGGATTCGCTTTCATGTAATTATCCACATCAAACTGACCATTTCTGACAAAACTGTTGAGAATAACCATTTGTTTATCTACTTCACTCTTAAAATCCTTACCGTGTAAAGGTTTCTGTGCCATCAACACTTCATTATACTCCTGTAACTTTTTTATAGCAAGACTATTAATCTGATTTACAGCAATAGTCTCCGACAAGTCAGTCTCTTCAGTTGAGCAAGATGACATCGCCAACATGATGGTAAACATCATACTAAATAAAAACATAATCTTTTTCATAATCGCAATCGTTTTAAATGATTCATACTTTGTTTAACTGGTGCAAAGGTATTGGTTTTTCCTTTTCCTGCAAAAAACCTTTTCTACGATTCGTCATTCTTACGCTTTCAATCGTCATTTTGATAGCGTAAGCCGTGAAAAGCCTGAACCTAACGATTCAGCCTAAAGATTTAGCCATTCGTAGCGTATTTACCACGATTAACCTGCACAAAAGTTCGCTAATTGATTTGTTTTTTGTACTTTTGCACAAAAAAAATAGAATAGCTATGACAAGAAAAGAATTCTGTATTAAATTAAACAATTTCTGTGATCAGCCAGGAGGTTTTAGACTCGGTTTGATTACTAGCATATTATATGTACTTACCCTACATATTAGTGGTATACACATATTCAATGAGACCACCATTGGATGGATTCTCATTGATCTATGGCTTGAATTTGCTGCATTAGGCATGCTTACTTATCAGTTTTGCCTTTTTTCAACCAAGAGATTCCTGGAAGGAGAAATTACCATCAACAAGATATTGGTATTCTGCCTGATTACATGGTCAATATGCATTCCTATTTGTATATGGTTTGACTGGGCAAGGTCTTCTAGAATATACGACAATAGCAGTTTCTACATTCACCTCATTTTTTGTATTCTAGTATCCTCAGTCTCTATCATTCAAGCCTGTGGAAATATCATCAAACAGAGAAATGAGGAAAAACTGAAAATGGTAGAGGAAATAAAGAGCGAAAGAGAGAAGACGGCACGTGCACAACTCAATACCCTCAAATTGCAACTTGATCCACATTTTATGTTCAATAGCCTTGGCACACTATCCGGCATCATTGTAGAGGATCCTCAAAAAGCACTAGACTTCACGTCCCGACTCTCCCGCATCTATAAATACATCGTGGCACATCTTGACCAAGATTCTATTACCTTACGAGAAGGTATGCGATTCATCCAAGACTATTGCAAACATATAGAAATGAGATATAAGAATCATTTCGTATTTGATATTGCCAGCAACATCTGCCAAGATGACGAGGAATTGATACTTCCCCTCAGCCTTCAGCTTCTGGTAGAAAATGCAGTAAAGCACAACCAGCACTCAGAGGAACATCCGCTACACATCCGAATCTATAGAGACGATGACTTCGTATGTGTAAGTAATGAGCTTGCCCCTTATACGAAAATCGGATATAGCAAGGAAGAAGGAACAGGCATCGGCATCAAGAATCTCTTCGACCGATACAAGTTGCTCACCGACAAGATTCCTATCATATTACAATCCGATACTACTTACACGGTACAGATACCTATCGTCAAGAAGACAAAAAAACTTGAATAATTGTAACATACACAATAATATGCATAAAATCAAGTTATATAATACGAAAGGGGAACAAATGTAACAATACAAAAAAGGGAAACAAAACATGGCAATAAAAATATTAATCGTAGAAGACGAAAAGCGAATGTACAACTATCTCAAGAAGATGCTCTTAAAGATAGATGCCAGCTATGACATAACAGGTCCTATTACTAATGTAGCAGAATTAAGAGATACGTTGCAGAATGAGGAGCACTACGATCTACTCGTCTCCGACGTACGAATCAATGGTGGCACCTGCTTCAATGCCTTTGAGGTGGTACGTCCCAAGATGCCAGTAATCTTCGTCACCGCCTACGACGAGTATGCGCTTAAAGCCTTCAAGAGCAACGGCATTGCCTACGTACAGAAGCCTGTGGAAGAGGAAGAACTTAGAGAAGCTCTAGAGAAAGCCAAGAAAATGTTATCTCCAGAAAACGAGATTGACAAAATCCTTGCCATGCTTCAGCCTCCTGCCAAGCAATACCGCGAGCGATTCCTTATACCAAAAGGTGATCAATTTCAGATAGTAAACAGTTTTGCCATCAGCTACCTGGAGGTAGACGGCAAGGGAGCCATTGCCCACTTGAGCGACACTTCATCCATGAACATCCCCGAGAGTCTGAATGAACTGGAGAATGAACTGGATCCCAAGATGTTCTTTCGCTGCAGCCGACAGTACCTCATCAACATCGAGGACATCGTCAAGATAGAAAGTACATGGAATGCTAAGCTTATCCTCAAACTACGTAGATTCCCAGACGTAGAATTCGAGGTAAGCCGTGACCGTGTGAAGGAACTGAAGGAGAAGCTGAACCAATAAAAGAACTGGGGTAAGCCTCTTTCCCTTTTAAAAAGCCACAAAGTATAAGAGGGTGTGTCATAAGTCCATGGCACACCCTCATATATTTTTAGCCTTAAGATTCTTTATTAATATATTTTAATATATATAATATTATATATATATTAGTTTTCATACTCTAGAGGAGTTAAGACATGGAGGTATGAATATTCCCGGAATAGAAAAAGGGTGCGTCATCAATACACAACGCACCCTTTTGAATTATTTAGTCCCGAATCTTATCTGCGAGATACGCGAACCTTCACGGTATCATGACCTACCTTCACAATGTATGTGCCGGCTGTCAGTGATGACAATGAAATGTTCTGAACGTAATCATCTGTAACAACGCTATTGGCTACCATCTTGCCATCAGCAGCATAAACAGCTACCTTGTCGCCTGTATGAGCACCCACGATACGCAATGTGCTGCCGGCAACTGTAACCTTCAGCTTATCGGCTGTTACACCATCGATGCCAGTAACAACAAGAGTTACCTTGTTAGAATACTGCTCACCCGTAACAGAATAAGCGGCTGCTACCTGATACTCAAGATAATTGCCAACCACAGAAGACTTATCTGTGTATGAATTACCAGAGATATAGCTGTTGTTCAGCTTGTCACCATTCAGATATACATTGTAACCCAGGAAGGCATTCTTCTGAGAAGTTGCGCCCTGAGCCACATGAGCCACCTTCAATGATGCAGCAGATGCATTCGCCTTTGGCTTGAATGTGAGAACCTCAGCACCCTGCTTTCTTGCCTTCATTGAGTTGGCAGGAGCGTATGGGCTCAAACCGATGGAAATGTTCCAGTTGGCATCGATATCAGCACCAGAATCCTCCATCGTACTCCATGAGATACCATCAGAAGAATAAAGGTCGCCACGACCACTGCGAGCAGGGCCCTTATCGTAACCCAGAGGCACTGTAATCTTATTGTGCTCTACATATACTGCCACACGGAGACTCTTGGTAGGGTCGATTGGGAGTGGCTCGTCAAGATGAATGGTATTGAAGGCATACTCCTTCAGGCTTGGAACAAACTGCTGGCGAACCAACGTGTTGTTCTGATATACCAATACATAGAGAGCATCAGGAATCTGATTGATGTAAACCTCTACATCGCTCAATGCCAGATGACCATATTCCTTCAAATCCTCAGCAAACCAGTTGACTCCTGCGAAGAAGGCACCACCGTTAGGCTGACCGGCTGCATCGTAGCAGTTGCCATTGTGCCAACGCAAGTAGATAGGCTCACCCAGGGCAGGAGTCTGCCAGGTCAGGTTTCTGCTGTCTCCATTGTTCTCCACACGAAGGGTGGTTGGAGCCAGACTACCATTGTCATAATAGAGATCGAGGCTCACTGCATCGCTCAACTCGCTCTCGGCAGAGTTCTTGGTAACCAGCTTCACCTGATAATCATAATGACCAATCAGCAGGTTGTGGTCTACATAAGAGATGCCCTGTACTGGAGATGCGGTAATCTTCTCGCCGTTGCGATAGATATCGAATCCGTAGCAGTCGGTCTGAGGTGCCTCCTTGTAGAAGCTTACACCATCGATATACTGGTCTGGATTACCCGCAGCCTTAGCCAAGCCGATGTACTCTGTACCCTCAGGCAATTCGCACATCACATCCTGCCACTGCTCTGTGGTTGTCACAGTCTGCAGACGGATGAAGTTGTCACGGTGAGTACCACCTACAGAATAATAGATCTCGAATGTACCATTACCCTTATGGTCATCAGCATTTCTTGCTGCAAGACGAACATACTTCATATTTTCTGCCTTTACAACACCGAATGCCTCAGCCTTCTGACCGGCAACAATCGACTTGCTGCCATCGAATGAGTAGTCGGAACTTACCATCCAGTTTGACTTGTAGCTCTCGCCCTCAGCTCCGAATACCTCTGTACCATCTACAGAAGACTCGAATGAGTTCACGGAAGCTGCAGCCTTGTACATATCAGGATCCTTGAACGAGAGGAGCACGTTGTAACCGTAGGTTGACTGCACAGCCTGTACATTCTCAGGAACCTTAGCCTCACCAGAAGCCACGATAGCAGCTGTGGCAACAGCCGACTTAGCCGAAGTAGTACCATCAATATAAACGGTCTCTACGCTGTAGTCGTAATTACCTTCCTGGCTCACGGTTTCCTGATAGAAACGGCGGGTAAGAGGTTCGCCATTCAGTTTCTCGCCATTGCGGTATACATTGTAACCAGCCACAGTGTTCAAGCCGCCCATATCCAGAACGATGAACTTGGTAGCCTTACCCTGACGCTGCAGAGCGAGCAACATGTAAGTGATGCCCTCAGGAGATACGAACGAAGACATACCACCTGCCTTGTAAGAAGAGATGTTGTCAATCTCAAGATACTTGCCCATATCGAGAGAGCCAACACGCTCACCGCTTGCCATATCATAGATGCCGATGGTATAGGCATTCGCCTCATTACCCTGCTCGAAAGCATAGAGCTTGCCATCGTAGTATGCTGTACCGGAAGCACCCTTCAGGGTAGGACCTGTAGCCAACTTGCTGCCATCCTTGGCCATGTAGATGCTGGTCTCCCAGTCACCAACCTCGAAGCCGCCCTTGCCGCCATCCAGTGTTGGGATGTAAGCCAAGTGGCGTGAGTACTCAGAGATATCGATGCTCTTCATCAACTTCATGGTAACAGGATTGATGACATGCATCTTGGTGCTGTAGTCGCCTGCATAGAGATACTGACCATCGTAAGCCAGGTTGCGGATACCGTCGATATCGCTTACCACGCAGCTCTTCACCTTCTTGCCATCCATAGAGTAAACGTCGATTCTACCATCCTCGTTATAGATAGAGGTATAGATGTACTTGCCGTCGGTAGCCACAGCCATAGAAGACTTCGCACCTTCGAATTCTCTTACGAACTCAGGCATAGCTGCATCGGTTGTTACAGGACGCTTAGCCACATCTGCAGGGATTGACATCTCTGAAACGGTAGGAGCATCCCAGCGGAGTGAGATGTCGCGGTTGCGGGTTACAGTGGCATCCAGGTGATGAGGAGCCGTCTGGTTCTCGATGGCATAAGCCTCAACAGAAGTCTTGCCGCCAAGCTCAGATTCACCGCCATCAGCATATACAGAAGTTACCTGATAGCTGTAGGTACCTGCGTTAGAGATGACATCATCGAATGACTGACCAGCCACAGGAGTGGTGTTCACCTTCACGCCATCACGATAGATGTTGTAACCCACAGGGGTTGCCTCAGTATCGTTGCTGTTAGGAGCCACGTTTACACGGATGTTCAAGTTACCGCTAATAGCCGATTCAGCTGCAGTAAACCAGTTCTTTCCATCCACAGAGAGCAGGTTACCCTTGCCGTCCACAGCCTTGCTGTCGTCGAGACTCAGAGGATGTACATCCGCATCATTCATAATCTGGAATGCGAAGATATAAGAATGTCCTGGCTTCAGGATAATATCCTTATCCAATGGAATATCGGTGAATGAACCGTCATACTTGATTTCGCCTCTATATTTCTTGCTGTAGATGATGTTGCCATCCTCATAGATACGAGGTGCAAGATAGGTAACCGTGTTAACCAACTGGATGGAAACAGAAGAAACCTTCTTGTTGCGGTAAGGCACATAATCCTCAGCATCCCACTTGGCACCTGCGAAGAAGTAACCGCCTGAAGCCAGACCCAGCTCATCCTCGTGCTTGCCGGTAGCCCAGCTCATGGTGTCACGGTGAGCAGCTTCTACCAATGGAGAATCCCAGTTCAGGTGAACATTCTTGTTGTTCTTGATGCTTGAAGTGAGGTTGAGAGGCGCATAATACTGAGCACCCTCGCTGACGAAGGCTACTACAGAATCGCTCTTTGCCGACTCCTTGCCATTGTAAACCGCTGTCACCTGATAAGAATACTTGCCGTAAACCAGCTTGGTATCCGTGAACTGCATCTCCTTCACTGGAGCGGCATTCACCTTCACGTGGTTGCGATATACATTATATCCATCTGCCACGGCAGCACCATTACCCTTAGCCCATGTAAGGACGGTAGAAGCTGCCTTAGGCGCAGCCTTCAGGCTCAACGGACGTGGAGTAGAAGACTCAGATGTAGCATTCAGCTTGAAGCTGATGTTCTGTGCTTCCAACTCTGGGTTGGTGAACAGAGTAGCTGTTGTAGCATAGCTGTCACCCTTCTTTGCCTCCAGAGCATCGAGACCTACACTGATTACCTGCTCAGCACCCGGCTCCAGCGTACCATGCTTAGGAGAGAGGTTGAGCCACTTGTTGGTCTCTGCCAGGGTATAGCTGAATACCAGGTTAGGACTCTGGTTGAGAGTTCCCATCAGAACCAACTTGCCTGGAACTACATCCATAGAAGAGAACAGACCGCAGACATAGTTCTGACCGGTGGTCTGACCACCCAGTACATAACCAGGAACATCGGTCAATACGTGCTTCTCATCGGTCAGGGTACCCTTGGCGATGTCATACTGACGGAGCTGCAGCTTATCAAACTTATCTGAAGACACGGCAGTCATATCAGACAACCAGAGGTATGGACCTCCAGGAGTTACGTCATCGTAAGCTGAACCATATACAGCGATGTTGCCATCAGAAGTCAAGGCAGACATCTTACGGATGAACTTACCCTTGCGGTCAACCAATCCGATGGTTGTAAAGGTACCAATCCAGAAGCCGTCGTAGACAGGATCGTAGGTACAGTGGGTAATCTTCAGGTCGGAAACACCACCCACGGTGATGATATCCACGATGCGGCGGTTGTCGAAATCGAGCTTGAAGATACGGTTAGACCAGTCACTGCCATAGAAGTAACGTCCGTCGAAGGTAATGTCGTAGAGCTTGTAATACATCTCAGGAATAGAGAACTGCTCGATGAACTTACCGTTCTTGTCGTACTTCCAGAACTTACCCAACTCGATGGAAGAGGTGGTATAGTAATACTCACCATCGAAGGCGATAGACTTCTGCAAGTCGCCGGAGGTGTTCCATGACGGCATGGTCTCCCAGCGGTGAGAGATGTCGCCGGTGCCCTTGTTGGTATTCTCCTTGAGATACCAGGTCAAAGGACCGTTACCCTCGTTCTTGATGGTGAAGTTCTTGGTGATATTAGCCTCAGCCTCCAGGTCTGCACTCACGGTGTTGGCAGAAAGCGCTACCTTTGGAGCCTCCAGATTGGCAGTGAAGTTGTTGGTACCATCGGCCTTGACGGTCCATGTACCCTTATACTCGTTGTAGCCCTCACGGATGATACTTACGGTATAAGTACCCTCCTCTATCTGGTCGAGCTTGAGCACACCATTCTTATCGGTAGTCTCGCTGATTACAGCGCCGTTATCGCCAGTCAAGGTAACAGGACATCTGGAGATGGTGCCAGATGGAGTCTTGACACTCAGCTGTCCCTTAGCCCAAACCGGGTTCCATACCTTCACATCGTCTACGTACCAATAGTTAATCCACTTGGCATCGTCGCCATGCGCACGGAAACGGATCTTGAACAGGTTATTGCTCAGATATTCACCGATAGGATAGGTATAAGTTGTCCAGTCGAAGCCACCAGAGTAGTTGTCGAATACATCGAGACCTTCCCAAGTCTTTCCGCCATCGCAGCTCAACTCTACCTCCATGTAGTCAACATTGGTCTGCTCACTGTTGCGGAGACGCAGGTTGAAGCGCAGATAGGTATTGTCCTTGTTTGGAGTATTCAGCTCGCGGGTCTCCAGTGCCTGGTTGTAATTGGTCAATGCCGACCAGCTGTAGGTAGCGGATGGGTCAACCAATCCATACTCGTAGTAGTCGATAGACCACTTGCTCTCCTTGTTGTTGTCGAGGTTCACGGTAGTCCACTTGTCGGCATGGAGCGTCCAGTCGTCGAAGTCGTCCTCGAAAGGCAACAGGCGGATATCCGGAACGGTGACCTTCAGAGGTTCACTCTGGGCAGACTCCTGACCATTCTGATGAACGGCAGTCACCGTATAGGTATAGTCTGTATAGTCTGGCACATTATCAGTGAAGCGTGCAGAATCCATAGGAGCCTCGTTCACCTTCTTGCCGTCACGATATACGTTGAAGCCCACCACAGGGTTGGCAGCTGCCAGCTTCTTCTTGCTCTGAGAAGGACGAATCTTGTTGGTTCCCACGAAGATGTCGTCGAGCAGCATCATGAATCCACCCTCAGAAACACAGTTGATGGTTACATACTTCGCCTCCTTAGGAATGGTATATTTCACGAGTGTCCAAGCCGCAGGAAGTTCCACGTATGGACCTTCGTTCACATACTTGAAGTCGGAAGGACGCTTGCCGGTGGTAGAATAACCTACACGAACACGCTCAGCAGCAAAGTTGTCGCCCTCGATTTTGTAACTGCGAGCCATGAAGCTAAACTGGAAGTCCTGGTCGAAGTTCAATTCTGGCGAGATGATGTAGTCGTTGTTCTTATCGTCGATAGAACTGAAATCCACCAGCATCTTCTTGCCAGAATAAGGCTGGAAATTTGGATTCTCGTTTACCGCAGGAGAGGTTTCCCAAGGGTTCATGACCACGAAAGCCATCTTCTGACCCTGAGTTGGGAAGGCACAAGCCTGCCAGGTATAGGTATTGTTATTATCGGCGTCGATATACGACCAGCCCACGTTACCGGCTGAATTGATGGCGAAGTCCTGATGATTCTCGAAATCATCGAAGTAGCCATCGGTCTTTTCCGGTGAAATCCAGCTCAACTTCACCGTCTTGTCGCTCACACCCATCAGTTGGAGTCCGTAAGGCACACCTTCGGCATTGCCTTCCACCTTCATCTTGGTATAGCGAACGACAGGTGCCTTGCGAGACTGAGCCACGAAATTCTCCGATGGCTTCACCTTTTCGCCTTCACCCTTCTTTCCATCAGTCAGCGCATCCACCGAAGCCCATACAGCTCCGCAGGTCATTGCCGCCAACAAGATGGCAGAATATTTATAATGTTTCATAAATGTTCTATTTGATGCTATTATTTATTACTTGATGATAATCTTGCTGCGATGGGTCTTGCCCTCGCCGCTTACGCTGATGATAGCCATGCCGGTGCCTGCAGGAACCTGGAAGTTCAGACTGCCAGAGCGTGCCTCAGCGGTATAGAGCTGAACGCCGGCAGCAGATGTACAGGTCACGGTGTAGCCTGCCTTGATGCCATCTACCTGGATATTGCCACCGTTCACGCTGATGCCGATGCCGGTACCCTCGATGACATCGTGGATGTCTGTAGAGGTATTTGCCTGGTAGTAAACAGGTGCAGACTCATCGTAGTAAAGGTTGCCCTTACCTGAAGCTACCCAAACACGGTACTTGCCCTCATCATACTCGCCGTCTTCCTTGTTGGTAATAGGAATCTCTGTGGCATTTCCTACAGAACCGGCTGCCAACTCCTCATAAACCTTACCATCGTTGTAGGTAAGTGTGAGATACTTGATGCGGGCATTTCTACCGCCATTCTTGAACTTGAAGCGCAGCTGTCTGTACTTCTTGTTCTCCAGATAGGTAGAGTAATCCTCTTCCTGACCTTCTGAATCATATTCCTTCAGGGTAATCTTGGAACCCACGGCATTCCATGTCTTGCCATCCTCAGTACCCTCAATGCTCAACTCAGAAGAACCGAGCGGACCGGATGCGGTGACGATGAACTTGCAGTCCTTGATACCGTCAGGACAATCCTTCAGGGTAACGGAACCATTGCTGCGGAACTGGATAGAACCTGTGCCCAGAACTACATCACCCTCTACATTCTGATAGAAATCCATTGGGGTGAACACGGTCTGCGAGTTGGTCTTATTGGTCTCTCTACTCAGGCAGAGATAGTAGTTATCAGCACCTTCCACAGGGCTCCATGATGCAGTAAGCTTGCTCTCGCCGGTTCTCTCCAGCTTCACGTCCTTAGGCGTATCGAGCTTCTGGGTTACCATCACGTTCCACAACCAGAGGTCGTTCTGCATTCTCTCTGAGCAGACACGGAAGGCTACATAGATATCCTTTCCGGCAAACTGGCTCAAATCTACCTCCTCAGCATGCTGAGCACCGAAGTAATCGGCAAAAGAGAAACGCTTTACGAGGTGGAAATCGTTCAGATCGTTGGTCTTGGTAGAAACCAATACCTCCAGGTCTTCCACACCTTTCTCCTCTGTCACACCACGGGTGAAGAACATCACGCCCTTCTCTGGCACGTGGAAGCGGCGACGGCTGATGAGATAATCATCTGCATCGTTCCAATAGTTCAGAGAATAGTGAACGGCCTGGGCACCCTCGTCCTGATACCAGGTGGTACCATCGCCATTGTGGTCGATAATCTGCCATCCGTCAGGATTGCCGTCTGTCCAGCTCAGGAAGTTTCCGTAGAATGGAGTATCCAGGGTTACGTTGGCGTATGCCCACTCGGTGGTGAATGGAACCGGTGAACCATATACCACGCTGCCATCGCTCATCTTCATGTAAGAGCGTACGCTGTAGGTGGTTCCTGGCTGCAAGTCCTTGGCTGTGAAAGAAGCATCCTTGATATTCTCTACCTTGCCTGCTGCGCTCACGCCATCGGTGAGGGTTGGGTCGGCAGAAGCGCCTTCCTTCCAGCAGAAGCCTACCTCATCCACATCTACCTTGTTGCTTTCGATGTTTGCCTTGAAAGTGGCCTTGGTATCGTAAATCTTCTCTGGCACAAGTGTCTTGATGAAGTTCCACTTGCTGGTACCGCCATTAACCTGGAACATCACGTTGCCGTCCTGCTCCATGATATTGGTGATAGGCACGTTAACCGGTTCCTTCGCCCAATTCAGGGAATTAGGGGTGGTGGTGTCGGTGAAAGATGTATTGGCTGATTTACCCGGATAGGTATCGCCGCTACGGGTCACCTCGTTGTCGATGCCGTCGGCTGGCACGATATACATGCAGCGATGCTTGGCGCTGTTGTTTGGTCCGTTGATATCCCACCAGTCTTTCTTCATCTCATCGGTATAGTCGTAATGAGTGATGAGCAGACCATGACCCGGGATATACTTATCCCAACCCGTCTGCTGGCGGTTTTCCAGGATGAACCACTCCATACCTGTACCAGGTGTACGGTCTGGCTGGCAGTTGATGAAGCGCGCCTTGTTGTCGGCGATAGAAGTCAGGGTAACATCCTCAGGGTTCTTCACCTCTACGATGTCCTCGCCTTCCTTCATCCAGCCCATCTGCATACGCTCGAATGCCATCAGGCAAGGAGGAGTACGGCTATCGTTGTTGTAGCTGCCAGAGGCATAAAGGCTGTAGGCACCTGGGTCGATACCCTTACCATTGCTGGTATCATCGGTATCATACATATCCTTGAGACCCAGCACATGGCCGAACTCATGGGTGAAGGTTCCGATACCATCCATAGATGGAACTACAGGAGCACCTGGCATACCTACCAGCTCGGCAGAGCAGGAATAGTCGTGAATCAAGATACCATCGATGGTGGTGTTATCGTCCAGATACCAGCTGTGTGGCCAGATGTCATCACCATTGGCAGTACTTGCCTCGCTATATCCGGCATAGATTACGTAGCAGTTGTCCATGATGCCATCGCCATCGTTATCAAACTGGCGGAAATCCAGATCAGGATTGTTCTTCTTGGCGAGTTCCACAGCCTCCTTCACCATGTCGCGTGGATTGGTATCAGTACCGCTGGTACTGCTGCTGTTGCCACCATAGTAAGCTGTTGGCTTGGAAAGGGTGTATGGACCCACTACCTTGAAGTTAGGGATAAACTGACCCATGGAATTGTCGCGGTAGTAATCCTTCACACTACCCGTACCGCCGTTCTCGCTGTAGCCAGGCTGGTTCAGCCAGTGGTCGAAGTCCTGCTGGGTGTGTCGAAGCACGCTATCCTGGAAGTTAACCAGGACCACCAGATACTGCGATTCCTTGACAGTAGCCTCTCCGGTTCTTGTTTCGGCAGCATACTTGCGGGGAGCCACGATGCGGCGGCTCAGGAACTTGTTAGGCGCCTTCTTCATGATAGGGGTTTTGCTCAAGATGTCGGCAGTGGCATCTTTCGCACTGGTCAGTGACTCCAGGAGTTTCTTCTCCTTTTCAGATCGCGCATCCACATTGTGTGCTCTCTGTCTGGTCATCACTTTCTTCTGGGTTTTCCAGTCGTAATCCACGTAACAGAAATAACCCTTCTTGTCCTTGTTCAGGAGAAATCCATCCGTGGTAGTAACGAAGTGGAAATTCTCATCACCTTGTATTCTTACCAACAAGGTGGTGCCGTCAGGCTGCCGCATCGTGATTGGATGGGGATATGCCTTGATAGCCCAGGTGGCCTGGGTATATCCCGCACACAAGACGGAAGCCAAAAGCAGTCTTTTGAGACCTCTCATAGTTTTCTCGTTTTTTAATGTGTATAAATATAATAATTACTTAATTCTTTTCTCTTTTCCTGATAGAAATAACAGGTTGAAAGCTGGTGATATTTTGACGAAAAAGGGCGCAGGCGGAGTTTTCACACCCCACTTGCACCTTTATTATATAATGTTTTGTCTTATCACACTATGACCCATTACTTCTTGACAACAATCTTCTTGGTCTTACCGTTAGACTTGATGATGTATACACCATTGCCTGAAATCTGGTTCACCTGGGTACCGTCCATCTTGAAGATAGATACCTTGCTGTCGCCAGCTGCCTCGATGTTCCAGATGCCAGTTGCCTCGTTATCCATCCATGTGAAGTTGGTAGCACCGTATGAATCAACAAACTGGAAGTAAACATCACCAGCTGCTGCCATCTCCTTGGTAAACTCATAAACGTAAGAGCCATCAGGCAGCTGTACGTAATTGGCTCTTACCTCCTCGGCATTGGCGCCATTCTTGGCATCCTCCAGACTGTTATAGAGGGCTGTCATCAAGTAGCTGCTCAGGCGGAAGGTGGTTGTACCAGCAGGGAGTGAAGCCTTCATCCATACAGGAGTACTGCGGGAAGCACCTGTAATTGTCACGGTCTTACCCTTGGTGAGTACCAATGGATTGGTTACTGTTTCACCTGGCTCAGCCTCGTGCTTGGTAAACTTGATCTTGCTACCGGTAACCTTACCTGCGATAACGCAGTGGATATAGAGCTTATCGCCCTTGCTAACGATAACCTTACCCTTATATACGGTGGTTGAAACACTACCTACGGTCTCAGTACCCATCATGGTAGTTCCGTATGGCTCCTCATTCTTGAAGATTTCGATGCGGTCGCTGCCACCATTATAACCTTGGTCGCAGGCGAAGTCGAGAACACCATCCTCAGTTACGTTATACTGCAACCAGAGGTCAGCAGCACCTGCCTTGGTGAAAGTATATTCGTTATCCTCCATGACGATAGGGTTAGTGCGAGACTCACCGGCAGCGAACTCCTTTTCTTCCAGATACATGGTTGTACCCTTGGCTGCACCAGATACCTTAATCAGATAAGTGGTTCCGGCAGTAGCCTCGATAAAGAAGTCGGTACCCTTGTTGATGGCTGTGTATTCACCATCATACATGCCTGTACCTTTAGGGAAGCTGACAGTAACACCTGGTTCAACCTCCACATTGAGCTTACCATTCTTGGTAGCTGTATATTTGAAGTATTCAGTGCCATCTACGGTGATTTCGTTTTCACCCACTACAGCTTCAGCTGGGTTTGTTAGAAGAGAACCCTTCTCTGCATCCAGATATGAAACCTTGAATGCCAATGGATTACCCTCATTGGCTGTAACCTTCAGGATGTAAGTAACATCGTATGTATTGCCACCAACGTAAGTCTTCAGCAAACCATCCTTTACAGTAGCAGCACCATACTCGCCATTCTGCTGGTTGTAGAAGAGGATAGAAGTAGCTGCATCGAGATTGGCATCAGTCTCAACCGTAACAAACTTCTCTGTGTTGGCAGGAACCGTGAGCTTATAATAATAGGTACCCTTAGCACTAGGCAAAGTCTTCTCTACAGGGAGTTCAGTCAATTCGAAGGCTGTATTCACAGTCTCACCTGGCTGGTATTCCTGCATCTCAGCCTTGATGACATCCTCGGCATCAGAATTCTGCAACTTGTTCACTACAATATAATAGGTAGAACCAGTATAAGGAATCTCTACACGGACATTATAGGTACCCGACTCAGAAGAAGCCGCTACCTGCTGATAGGTGATATTGCTCAAGCTGGTATATACCTTCACCTGACCACCAGCCAGCACAGCATCGCTGGAGATATTCAGATAACCCGTCTTGTTAGGAGTATAAGTAAAGTAGTAGTCGCCCATCTCAGCAGGCACCTTGTTCTCACCCTCGTTCAAAACGAATGGCATCTCAAGAGAACCAGCCTTCACCTCTACGAGCTTAGAGTTTGCAACGACACTACCCTGAAGATTCAGTGCGATGCTATAAGTCTTACCCTGCTCCACGCTTACTTTCAGTACATATCCGCCTGTAGCCTGGTCATACTCAGCAGAAACAGGATTACCATTCACTGTGGCACCAGCAACATAGCTTGAGAAAGAGAGCTGGAGCTGAGCGGTCTTTTCAGCAGTATAGGTAACATAGGCAGTAGTGTTCTCATACTGAACACCCAGCGGATTACCCAGGAACAACTCCTCACCTACCTTCAACTCGGCAGGATTGTCCTGAGAGAGACCCTTGCCATAAGAAGACATCTCAGACAAGTCAAGGTTGAAGCCCGACTCACCCGTCATGTTCATGATGAAGTAGTAGGTCTTACCCTTTTCCAAGGCATACGCTTTAGAAGGATACTTCAAGCCCGCACCACCCAGGGTGAGAGAATCTGTTCCTTCTACCGATGTAAATACAGTAGGAACATTGCTTGATCCAGACAATGGAGATACCTTGGCAAGATAGTTCTTGTCTGCTGTAAACTTCCAATAAGTGTTCTTAGCCTCACTGCTCTCTACCTTATAGGTATTCTCACCCTTCTGGGCATCGAGAGCAGATTCAATTGATGTCTGTGCCATTGCTGCTGAAGAAAGGCACAATGCTGTCGCAAAAAGTAAAACTTTTCTCATACTTTCGACTTTTAAAATTATGATATTTAAATTTATTATCCGTAACTCATCACGCCCTATGAGCGTTAATCTTCCTCCATTTTGGCGGCAAAGATAATAATTTATATTGAAACTCACAAGAATTTTTGCATAAAAACTGCATAAAACTAACATTTACTAACAAAAATACATTAATGAATATAAAAAATAGCAAATTTCACCCTTTTTTGGTTTACAAAACGTCAAGTTATCCGAAAATATAGCCATTTATTTTATATTTTCTCAAAAACATTTGGAAGAAAGATAAATTTTGCTTAATTTTGCACCGATTTCAGGGACACCCCTTCTATCAGGGGCTAAAAATGACGAAAAAAATTAGTAGAATACACTTTAAAGTTAAAAATAGTAAGTAATAACAATAAAAAGAAAAAAAGAGATCTATGGAAAAAAGACTCATGATGTTTATTGCTTGCGTCTTCCTGAATTTGGGAATGGCGCTGGCACAAACTCACGTTTCTGGTGTAGTTACCTCTTCTGAAGACGGTTCACCGATTATCGGTGCATCTGTAAAGATTGTGGGTACTACTTCTGGTACAGTGACCGACATCGACGGTAACTTCGCTCTTGATTTAGAGAGCAACAAGGCCGAGCTGGAATTCAGCTACATCGGCATGGTGACCAAGAAATTAAAGGCATCTGAAAAGATGCAGGTTGTTTTGGATCCTGACACACATGTACTTGAGCAGGTTATCATCACCGGTTACGGTGCTGCCAAGAAGTTGGGATCTGTAGTTGGCGCTATTTCCAACATCGGTGAAAAGAAGTTGGAAACGGTCGTAACCCCTAACTTTACTGATGCGCTCGCCGGTCAGGTATCTGGTTTGTCTGTTCTGTCATCTGCCGGTGACCCTTCACAGTCTGCACAGATCCGTCTGCGTGGTGTCAACTCTATCGGTTCTTCTAACCAGCCTCTGTTCATCCTCGATGGTTCTCCTATCACTGCTAGCTTCTTCAGCACATTGAACCCATCAGACATTGCCAACATCACCGTGTTGAAGGATGCTGCGTCAACCTCTATCTATGGCTCACGTGCAGCCAACGGTGTTATTGTCATCACTACCAAGCAGGCTAAGTACAACGAGTCGGTTCAGCTCACCGTAAAGGCACAGTATGGTATCTCTTCTGCTACCAGCAAGGGTGAAGAGATGATGAACTCTCAGCAGTACATCCAGTTCCGCGACATGATCGGACAGCCTGTGAACGACAATATCCGCAACTTGGTGAGCAAGTATGGTATCAGCACCGACTGGCGCGACGAGATGATCAAGAACTCGGCTCCTACTTCTGATATCAACGCTACCTTGCAGGGCGGTGGTCAGACCATGAACTATTTTGTGTCATTCAACCACCATCAGGAGGATGGTTTGATCGAGGATTCCAATATGCGCCGCAGCACATTGGCAGCCCGCATCAACTCTCGTCTGAACAAGTTCTTCAAGGTGGGCTTCAGCTCTAACTTCGGTGTTCAGGACTACAGCCAGAACAGCATGTGGGCTGACAGCAAAAAGACATACGCTTCCAACCCATTGGTAGCTGCCAAGATGGCGTTGCCATACGATACACCTTATTATTATAGCTTCGACGAGGCTGGTAATCTGGTGAAGGGCGACCGCGCTGCCGGACTCCTCTACTCTCAGTTCCTGCTGCCTTGGTTCACTGTAGCCAATACAAAACAGGACCGCAAGAATGTAACCATCAACCTGTCGCTGAACGAGCAGTTGACTCCTGTTGAGGGATTGACTTTCACAGCCCTGCAGTCTTTGTTTGGCTACGACCTCACATCCGACAGAGCAAGTCTCCCATACGAGCAGTTCACTACCCCAATGGGTCAGGTAATCGATGCTCATACCGGTGGTGTTGCTTCAGACTTCAGCCGCTACTACGCTTACACATTGACTCATACAGCTGAGTTCCGTCATAACTTCGGTCCTCATTATGTAAACCTGCTGCTGGGTGAGGAGACCCGCATCCAGAAGGGTCGTAGTTTCGGTATCACTTCTACAGGTCAGACCGACGTTCGCCGTATGTTGCTGAACACTGCTACCACCATCACTCCATCAGCTCAGACTGACAGCCGTTCAGAGGAAGTAGCCAACTCTCTCTTCGGAACTGCCGAGTATAACTTCAAGGAGAAGTACTTCGTATATGCTTCACTCCGTTTCGACGGTAGCTCTAAGTTTGCTCCAGACCACCGTTGGGGTACCTTCGGTTCCCTCGGTTTGAAGTGGAATGCCAAGCGCGAAAGCTTCCTCCGTGGTGTTAAATGGCTGGACGACCTGACCGTGAGCGCCAACTATGGTACTACCGGTAATGACTCAGGTGCCGGTTCTTACGATTTCTACGGACTCTTCGGTTCCGGCAAAAACTACAATGGCGAAGGTTCCATCGATATCACCCAGGCAAGCAACGACAAGTTGACTTGGGAGAAGGTGAGCAAGCTGAACATCGGCTTGAACTTCGGTTTGTTCAACCGCGTTACCGTGGATGCCAACTTCTACCGCAACGAGACATCTGATATGCTGATGGAGATTCCTTACTCTATGACCACAGGTTTCGCCTCGGGTATGGGTAACATCGGTAACATGGTGAACAAGGGTTTCGAGACAACCGTAAACGTTGACCTCATCAAGACCAAGGATATGAGCTGGAGTGTATCTGCCAACATCAACTACAACAAGAACGAGATTACAAAGCTGTTTGCAGGTCGCGACGAATACGTGCTTTCAGGCACTGGTATGAAGTTGCAAGTGGGTCATGCCTACGGTGAGTTCTACAATGTACGCTATGCAGGTGTTGATTCACGCACCGGTGAGCCTATGTGGTACGACAAGAACGGCAACATCACCAAGACATACGACGAGACCAACAACTCTGTGTTCCTGGGCAAGAACCGCTATGCACCATGGATTGGCGGTTTCGGCACCAACTTCACATGGAAGGGCCTCAGCGTCATCGCAGACTTCGCTTGGCAGTCGGGCAAGTACATGCTCGTCAACGACGACTACTTCATCAAGAATGCCAACTTGGGTACTTCTTATAACCAGAGCGTAGACATGCTGAACGTATGGACTACTCCAGGTCAGGTTACCGACATCCCAGCTTATGGTTACGATATCTACGTCGACGACCACATGCTGAGCAATGCATCATTCCTGCGCATGAAGACACTGACCGTTCAGTATCAGTTGCCAAAGAGCTGGATGCAGACCATCCGTTACATCAAGGACATCAAGGTGTTCGGTATCGCCCGCAACCTCTTTACCATCACTTCATTCGACGGATATGATCCAGAGCCAGACATCAACCTGGTTCACTTCAACTATCCAAACACCCGCCAGTTTGTGATTGGTGCAGAGTTAACATTCTAAACAAAAAGTATTACTAGAAAAGAATTATGAAGAAAATATATTTTTCATTGATGCTTCTGTGCGCGATGGCGTTCACATCCTGCAGCATGGACAAGGCTCCATACGGTTCGCTGGATGACAAAACAGCCATCGAGAAGGAGCAGGACCTTCGCCAATTCCGCAACGCAATGTACACCAACCTGCGTGTGGTGACATCTGGCTCTTGGCTTTACCTGTCAGATGTACAGATGGACGAGTTCCACGGACTGATCAGCAACGGTAACCGTCTCGGTCAGTTCTCAAACGGTTTGATTACCATCACCGATGGTGACGTTTCCAACATGTGGGGCGGCAGCTATTCCATGATTGCCACAGCCAATGCCATCATGGAGCGTGCAGCCAACATGCAGGCAAGCGATGCCTTCAGCGATAAGGACAAGATTGCCTTCGCTCACTATGATGCCGAAGCACACTTCGTTCGTGCCTACATGTATTTCTGGTTGGCAGACCATTTCTGCCAGTCATATACACAGTGTGATCCAACCAAGGCAGCAAGCGGTCTGCCTTTGACCACAGTCTATAAGCCAACAGGTAATCTCAACGACTACCCTAGCCGTTCTACCCTGACAGAGACCTTCGCTCTGATTGAGGAAGATATGCAGAAGGCATACGATGGTTTGGTAGCATACGAGAAATCGGGTGTAAAGGTTGCCAAGGAAGAGGCTCAGCCTCTGGCTTATATCCATTCACAGACCGTACAGGCTCTCCAGGCTCGCGTTGCCTTGGTTAAGGGCGACTGGGCTAATGCGGCTAAATATGCAAAGGCTGTCATCAACAGCGGCAAGTACAGACTGACCACCATCGACGACTATGCCAAGCTCTGGACCAAGGACGAGGGTACAGAAATCATCTTCCGCCCTCTGATGACTGCACAGGAGTTGGGCAGCTCTAACGGCGCATACTACGTAAGTGAGTCGGAGACCAAGGCAGACTACATTCCAACAGCTGCCGTCTTAAACCTCTTTTGGGAGAAGTTCGAGGGTGATGTTCGTGCCGATGTATTCCTGAAGCAGTATGACAACCTGCAGGTAGAGGGTAACAGCTACGAGGCGATAGCTTTCAACAAGTTCCCAGGAAACTCAGACCTCCGCACAGGCAGCAACAACAACCTCATGAACATGAGCAAGCCATTCCGCCTCTCAGAGATGTATCTCATCGTAGCCGAGGCAGAAGCTCGCCAGGACCACAAGGAAGAAGCAAACAAGTATCTCAACATTCTGCGCAGCAACCGCATCGTGGATTATGTAACAGAGAACTATTCTGAGCAGAAGACTCTCCTCAAGGAAATAAAAGAAGAGCGTGAGCGTGAGTTCATCGGCGAGGGTATGCGCATGAGCGACATCCGCCGTTACGGCGAGGGCTTCCAGCGCGAGCCTAACCACGACGAAAACGAGAATCTGAACGACATCATCGTGAAGCAGGGCAGAGCATTGAAATATACTGCAAACGACTACCGCCTCACCTGGCCTATCCCTAAAGCAGAGATGGATGCCAACCCTCACTTGGCTGGTCAGCAGAACCCAGGCTATTAATATAATAATGTAGTAATCAACAAGAATTCATTTGAATATGAAATACATCAAATTATTAATGTTGCTGGCTGTGGTCACCTTCTTCGGTGCCTGCTCTAGCGACGATGATTCATGGAACTCTGCTGCTGACGTAACAGTAAGCATGAAGAATCCTACCATGGTCATCAAGGAGAATATGGGCCTGACCAATGTGCCTATCGAGGTAAAGGGCAAGACCAACGGTAATGTGTATGTTACCCTCGCTGTGAAGGAAGTGGGCAGCAACCCTGCCAAGGAAGACGTACATTATTATATTACAGACAAGACCATCAGCATTTCAGACAGCATCGGTTATGTAGAGGTAGAGCCTGTAGATAATGATGAAATCAACGCCGACCGCACCTTCGAGATTACCATCGTTGAAGCCAAGGGTGCCAAGATTGGCAATGCAACAACCCAGGTTTCACTGAAAGATAATGACTCTCAGATTTACGAGAAGCTCCAGGGTAAGTGGAAGCTCACAGGTGTAAGCCGCCAGGGTGCACCAATGGAGAGTGTAGTGAAGATCATCGGTGCTAGCGACGAAGAGGATGGCGACTACAACAATACTCTGTATCTCACAGGTATGGCCGTAAGCTCTTCTTCTGCACGTCTGTCATTCCACTATGACGAAGATACCAAGCAGGGCTATGTAGCATTCGACAACCTGGGCAAGTATAACTTCATCGAGGGTTACGACTTCACCAAGGATCTGGGCTTCATGGGTAACATCATGCTGCACAACCTGTCAAATGGTCAACTCACCTCAACCCCTATCAAGGGTACATGGAGCGAGGACTGCAAGGAGATTGTCTTCGACCAAGACCAGGTATTGTTCGGTGGTATCTATACCCCTGGTGGAACCTTCACCGGCTATGAGTTCTTCAGCGTAACGAAGATCAAGCTCACAAAGGTGAAATAAAGTGAAAGCATTAAGTTGATATATAAAGAGAGAGATAACACATGGAAGCATTGGGTTATCTCTCTCTTTTTTGCAGATTTCATACCCCCTGCGCAACTTACAAATTGAAAGGATGAGGGGAAAAGAACATTTTGAAAAGCAAATGTAGCTTAAAAAATGTAAGCTAATCTGCTGTATCTCAATTTTTATGCTTAACTTTGTCAACGGATAAAGAAATTAGTTATAAGACAACTTTAATAAAACGTTTTATGAAGAAAAAACTGTTAGTCCTCATGTCTATGTTGCTGGCGGTTTCTGCTATCCATGCAGTACCAGCCAAGCGAGGCATCTGGAAGACCTTTACACTCAAGAACGGACAGGCAGTCCAAGTTCAGTTGTGTGGCGATGAGTTCCTGCACTTTTGGGAAGACAAGGCAGGCAACCGCTATTCTTACGACACCTCAGATGGCTTGAAGCCAGCCAACATGGCCCAGCTTCAGGAGCGCAGCAGAGTGATGCGCCAGCAGGCTTGCCCTGAGAACATCATCAAGAAGAACCTCCTTTCTGGTAACGCTAATGGCAGCACCAGCATCACAAGAGGTGTTTCCTACACCGGCAAGAAGAAGTGTCTCATCCTGCTGGCTCAGTTCTCCGACAAGAAGTTCACCATGGATGACCCTAAAGCTTTCTACAACCGCGTGGCTAACGAGCCTGGTTTCAGCGAGGGTAAGTTTAAGGGTAGCGTGGCTGATTACTTCAAGGCGCAGAGCAACGGCAAGTTTGAGATGGATTTCGACGTAGTGGGTCCTTACACCCTTGGTGAATCTGCTTACTATGGCAAGAACGATGGCGATGCACAGGACGTAAACGTTCAGGCGATGATTTCAGGCTGTCTGGGCAACGCCGTGGCTGAAGGTATCGACTTCGCCCCATACGATTGGGACGGCGACGGACAGGTAGAGATGGTATTCGTAGTCTATGCCGGTCGTGGCGAAGCTACAGGCGGTGGCGATGACACCATCTGGCCACACAAGGGAAGAATGGTTTCTCCTGTTGCCTGCGGCAAGAAGACAGTAGTGGATTATGCCTGCTCCAACGAGCTTTCTGTATCTAACGAAGTGGATGGCATCGGTACCATCTGCCACGAGTTCTCTCACTGCCTGGGCTATCCGGATGCATACGATGTGAACTATACCGGCCTGTATGGTATGGGTACCTGGGACTTGATGTGCCAGGGTAACTACAATGACAACGGCTTTACTCCTGCCGGCTACACCGCCTACGAGAAGTATGCCGCCGGCTGGATTTCTCCAATCGAACTGAAGGAGAACACATCAGTATCAGGAATCAAGCCTCTGGCTGATGGCGGTGATGCCTACATCTTCAGAAATCCAAACCATGCCGATGAGTACTATCTGATAGAGAACCGTCAGAAGAAGGGTTGGGATGCAGCCCTGGCTGGTTCAGGTATCATGATCAACCACATCGACTACAACCTGAAGGCATGGAATTACAACATTCCAAACTCCATGATGGCTGGTGTCAACGACCATGAGCGTATGACCTTCGTTCCTGCCGACAACGTGAAGAGCGAAAAGAGTGAGGAGTATGATGCATGGCCTTACGGCAACAAGAACCGCCTGGCAAACAATACCACTCCTGCCTGCACATCTTACAATCTGAACACCGATGGCACCAAGTTGATGAACATCATCCTTTCAGATATGGCTATCGCTGCAGACGGTACGGCATCTTTCACTTTCCAGAACCTGAACAAGACTGCATCAGAAGAGAATTATATCTTCCAGGAAACATTTGACAAGTGTCTGGGTACAGGTGGTAACGACGGTAAGGGCTTCTATACAAGCGGCAACCCTAACCAGTTTGCCAATGGTGCATTCGCATCAGACAAGAACGGCTGGACATCTAATGTACAGACCTTCAAGGGAGGTTTCCAGTGTGCCCGTGTAGGTAAACGAAATGCCACCAACATCACCTTCACCTCTCCTGAGATCAAGATCAACGGCGATGTAACTCTTACATTCAAGGCAGCTCCTTACGCTGAGTCAAACAAGACTATGACCGTAACCGTGAGCAACGGAACTGTAGAAAACGGCACATTCAACCTGATGCCAAACCAGTGGACAGAATGTACAACCAAGATTACAGCCAACGGCAGAGTGAAGATTACCTTCGCATCAGATGCATTCTTCATCGATGAAGTATACGTATCAGAAGGCGCAACTTCCGGCATCAGCAATATCGAGTTGGGCAACAAGGAGGTTAAGGCATATTACAATGCCCAGGGCGTTCAGTCTGACGTACCATTCTCAGGACTCAACATCGTGAAGTTCACCGACGGTACAGTGAAGAAGATCTACGTGAAGTAAGCAGATATATCCCACAGAATCATAAACATAAAAAATATAAAAGAATAAGAAATGAGAAATATTTACTTGATGTCAGCAGCACTTGTCTTGATGACAATGTCTGCCAACGCTCAGAGCATGAAGCGCATCAACAAGGAGGCAACAGCCAAGACATGGGTAGAGACTGCCACTCCACAGAAGGCAGCCAAGAAGATAGCAACCCGTGCCGGAGAATTGGAAGCAAACCAGCGCTATATCAACTATAGCTACGACGAGAGCTATGTATGGCCATCAGGCATGAAGGGCGCCAAAGGTACTTTGTCTCTGGGTACCATCTTCTACAATGATGCCTTCAAGAAGTATGAGGGCTGCAAGATTGCAGGTGCCCGCTTCTTCCTGACAGCACCTATCGGCAATAGTAAGGTTACCATCTGCAAGATTGACGAGAAGGGAAATGTTACCAACGCCATTGCAGAGAAGGAGATTGCTACCACACAATTGCATTGGAACTACGTTTGGTTTGATGAACCATATACCATCGATACCAAGGATTTCTATGCGTTGTTGCCATTTTACAATTACACACCAGAGCAGGTTGAGTCAGAAAAGCCAATTGGCTCTTCTGGTACATACGTAGGTCCTTATGGATTCCTCGCCTTTGGTGACATCTATGAAGATGGCCGCGATGAAACCAAATGGCAGTGGGAGCCTATCTCTGCCGGATACGATGGTTCTAACCTGATGATTCAGCTTATCATCGAAAAAGAGGATGGTACTTTCATTCTCCACGATTTGGTAATGGACAAGATTGCTGCGGTTCCATTTGCAAAGAAGGGCGATAAGCAGGTATTGGCGTTCACATGCCACAATGAAGGTCGCGACAACATTACAAATGCCAAGTTCGCCCTGGAAATGGACGGCAAGCGAATCGGCTCTTTCACCTATAGCAAGGACAATGTAGCTGCTGATCAGTACAAGGAAATCACTGACGCAGATTATACAAACATCCCTGTACGTCTTAAAGTAGATGATGCCTGGACCACCGGTGACCACAAGGTTACCATCTACCCAGTAGAAATCGAGGGTAAGGCTCCAGAGGGTGAATTGAAAAATGATACATTGACAACCAACTTCAAGGTCTATAAGGAGAATTTCGACCGTACCAAGAACCTTGTAGAGTTCTATGCATGCCAAATGTCAAAATACACCTACTTTGCAGACCAGGTACTCACCAAGACAGCCAAGGCTCGTGAAGACGAAGATCTTGCTATCGTTTCTATCCACGGAGAACGTCAGCAAGTAAACGAAGATGGATCTGTAGAAACATTATCAGATGTATTCACTGTGCCAGAGGCTAACAAGCTGGCCAACTACTCTACTCCATCAGATGGTTCCGGTGCCTTTAACAGATACTTCTACGACAATGACGTGATCAATTACGACAAGGCATTGACAGTGAACATGGCTGCTCAGAAAGCAAGCGACCAGGACAATGTTGTTAGCATGCTCAACACAATCATCAACGAGTCTGCAGCATATTATCCATCATTCTCTACCGTAAGCATTGACTCTAAACTTGATGATGCAACAGGCAAGCTGAGCATCAAGGTAATGGGTAAACTCATCAACCAATACCAGAAGTTGATTGGTGATGATGCCCGCCTCACCATCTACCTCACCGAGGATAAGGTAAAAGGCAAGCAGAACACCGGTGGTACCATGGCAAAGCCTACCACCCACAACCATGTATTGCGCAAGATTGTGACCGGCACACTCGGTGATGCTCTCCAGACCAATGGCAACAGTTACGAGAACGACTATGAGGTAGAGCTTGATGATGCTTGGAAGAGCCAGAACATGCATATCATTGCGTTCGTAAGCCGTCCTATGAAAGAGACAGAGAAGGATGGCAAGACTGCTCTTGCGTCTGCCATGAACGATCTCTGGGTAGATAACACCAACATGGTAGCAGTCGGCGAGAGTGATTTCACCGGCATTTCTAACGTCATCAACTGGAACGAGGTGAAAGAGGTAGGTCGTTACACCATCGATGGTCAGAAGTTGAATGCTCCAACAAAGGGTATCAACCTCGTAAAGCTTTCAAATGGCCAGACCATCAAGGTTATTGTGAAGTAATATGAAATCATATTAAAGCAATATGAAGTCATAAAATGACAAAGATAATAAAAAAAGAGTGCACTGTAACAAACAATGCACTCTTTTTTTATTATCTCAATTCCTAATCCAGGAAATATTATCTGATGAACAGCAGCTCACGATACTTTGGCAAGGTCCAAAGTTCATCGGCTACGAGAAGCTCGAGCTTGTCTATCTGATAACGGATTTCCTCCATCTTTGGAGCCACCGTGTCATGATAGGCTACAGCTTTTTCTCGCTCGCTCTCTATCTTGTTCGCCACCTTGCGGGCATCCACCAATGCCTCAACACCACGCTCTATCGACTCGGTGCGCTCGGCAATCTCACGGATAATCTTCACGTTGCGGGCTGTCAGCTTCTTGCCTTCCTCGCCACCGAAAATGTGAATCATGCCCTCTACGTTTTTCGCCAGACGGCTCTGATAGTGGGTAGCCACAGGAATGATGTGGTTCATGGTCAGGTCGCCCATCACACGAGCCTCAATCTGAATCTTCTTGGTATAAGTCTCCCACTTCACCTCGTTGCGCGCCTTCAGCTCGCTCTCGCTCATCACATTGGTCTTGGCAAACATCTCGATGCTCTCCTTGTCCAGATAACGGTCGAAGACCACTGGGCAGGATGCCTCGCAATCCAAGCCACGCTTCTGAGCCTCTTCCTTCCACTCGTCAGAATAGCCATTGCCATCGAAGCGGATAGGCTTGCAGGTCTTGATATCCTCGCGTACAATGTCTATGATAGCCGATGTCTGGTCCTCGCCCTTGGCTATCAAGGCATCTACACGAGCCTTGAAGTCTTCGAGCGCCTCAGCTACGGCTGCATTCAATACGATGAGAGAAGATGCGCAGTTGGCCTCTGAACCTACGGCACGGAACTCGAAACGGTTGCCGGTGAAGGCGAATGGAGAGGTACGGTTGCGGTCGGTGTTATCAATCATCAGCTCTGGAATCTCAGGGATATCCAGCTCCATACCCTTCTTGCCGGCAAGGGCGAAGAGTTCTTCCTTATCAGCCTTCTCGATATGGTCGAGCAAATCGGTGAGCTGCTTGCCCAGGAATGAAGAGATGATGGCTGGAGGCGCCTCGTTGGCTCCCAGACGATGCGCATTGGTAGCACTCATGATAGATGCCTTCAAGAGTCCGTTGTGCTTGTAAACGCCCATCAGGGTCTCTACGATGAAGACTACGAAGCGGAGGTTATCCTCTGGAGTCTTGCCTGCTGCATGCAGCAATACGCCAGTATCGGTGCAGAGGCTCCAGTTGTTGTGCTTACCCGAACCGTTGACACCGGCAAATGGCTTCTCGTGTAAAAGCACACGGAAACCGTGCTTATGTGCCACACGCTTCATCAAACTCATGAGGAGCATGTTGTGGTCAACGGCAAGATTGCACTCCTCATAGATAGGTGCCAACTCAAACTGGTTTGGAGCCACCTCGTTATGGCGGGTCTTGCAAGGGATGCCGAGTTCGAGTGCCTGGATTTCCAGATCCTTCATGAAAGCCTGCACACGCTCAGGGATGGTTCCGAAATAATGGTCGTCCATCTGCTGGTTCTTTGCCGAGTCGTGGCCCATCAGGGTACGGCCCGTGAGCATCAGGTCGGGACGTGCCGAGTAGAGGCTCTCATCAACCAGGAAGTACTCCTGCTCCCAACCAAGATTGGTCTGCACCTTCTTAACCTGTGGGTAGAAATAGTGGCACACCTCGGTAGCCGCCTCACTCAGGGTATGGAGCGAGCGGAGCAATGGAGCCTTGTAGTCCAAAGCCTCACCGGTATAAGAAATAAAGATGGTAGGGATACAGAGGGTATCGTCGATGATGAACACAGGCGATGTAGGATCCCATGCAGAATAGCCACGAGCCTCGAAGGTGTTGCGGATACCACCATTAGGGAACGAGCTGGCATCAGGCTCCTGCTGCACCAGCAACTTGCCAGAGAACTCCTCAATCATACCACCCTTTCCGTCGTGCTCCACAAAGGCATCGTGCTTCTCGGCAGTGCCCTCGGTCAATGGCTGGAACCAGTGCGTATAATGCGTTACCCCGTTTTCCTCAGCCCAGAGCTTCATGCCGGCAGCCACGGCATCAGCGATGGAACGGTCCAGACGAGTACCATTATCTATTACATCGATGAGTTTCTCGTACACATCAGATGGCAGATACTTGTACATCTTCTGGCGGTTGAATACATACTTGGCGAAGTACTCCGAAGGGCGCACCTTGGGAGTCTTCACCTCTACAGGTCTTTTCTTAAAGGCCTCGGCTACAACCTCAAATCTCAAATTAGCCATTCTTCTTTTATTATTTTTATAAGTTTGCGGGTGCAAAGTTACGAAATAATTGGCTAACTGCTACCATCTTGGACGTTTTTTTATGCATAATTCAAACTTTTCCGCCCTTTTTCATACAATATGTTGGCATCTGAAGGGGGAATACGCATTTACAGGCTGCAAAAACGCTCGATAAACTTCTTGCGGAAGAAGCGGCCCACCTTTACATAATCGATGTTGTCGAACGGCGGATAGAAATGGCAGACATTGTCGACCACCTCTATCAGATAGTCCATATTGATGATGTACTTCTGGTTGACCTGCACAAACTGCTTGTCGAGACCAGCCAGCGATTCGCTCTTTACATTGCGCTTCAGGCGGACAGGAGCAGGAACACCTGCCACCACTACCTCCCAGCAGCGACCTTCGTGATTATACTTAAATACACCGATGTCTCGCTTGTCAACCAGCTTGAAGTCTGCGCCGTTGGTATAGAGCAGGAACTTGTCATCCTTCGGATTCGGGATGCTCAGGCCGTTTTCATCCAGCGATACTCCCCGGGCTGAGTATGGAAGGCTCTCGATGCCAGCCTCTTCCAGTCTACCCATAATCAGCGCCAAGTCCTTATTGTCTATCGGCTTGAGCAGCACATCGAAGGCTTTCTTCCGAAAGGCAGGCAGGATAAACTTGTCGTATGCCGTATACATCACGACACGACAGTCGCCATCCGTAAAATCATCGATACGGTCAAGGAAATCCAAGCCCGAAATATCAGGCAACTGCACGTCGAGAAACAACACATCAGGACGATGCTTGTTGACCAGCGCCAATCCGTCCAAACCGTTCAAGGCGACACCAGCCACCTCAATCTTATAACTCTTCAGCAGGCGAGCCTCCAAGTCGTAAGCCGCCTGCTTGTCATCGTCTACAATAACTATTTTCATATTCCCCTTAGTTTACACCTTATTATATTATATAGATAAATTAATCTCGTCTGGTATACAGAAACTGGATTCGCAGCCCAGCACCTTTCCGTCTTCACCCTTGAGGTTACGCATGGAGAAGGTCATCTTGCTGCGGTTGCGCTCGTTAATCATCGCAATGGTCTGACTGAGCACCGTCAGTCCCGTCCGCTTCTTACCCGTGCTTCGGATATCGAAACCCGGTCCGTTGTCGATGACGGAGATGGATGTCATGCCTTTCTGCCTGCGTTCTACCTTTACCTGCAGTCGCTTTTCTCCTTCCCATCCTCTCAATCCGTGAACCAGGGCATTCTCCACCAATATCTGTACAAACATGGAAGGCACATGCACCTTGCCGAGGTTGATATCCGGAGCCACCTCAAGCTTGAACTCGAAGTTGCCATCCACAAGAGGTCTTTCTACCTCCACATACTGTTTCACGAAGTCCAACTCCTCTGCCAGGCTCACATCCAGTCGGCACGACATATCGAGGTTGGCACGAATCAGCTTCGACAGGCGCATCAGTTCATCCGCCTCGGCATTGCCCGAATGCACAATCTTGTTATTCAGCACATTGAAGACGAAATGAGGAGAGATGCGGTTGCGCACAGCCTCCATTTTGAGCTGCATGATACGCAACTTATTGGTTTCCATGCGTCTGCGGTTCTGAACCGTCTTCATGATGAAGAACATGATGATCAGCAAGACGGCAGCAACAGCAGCGGTGGCAAACATCTTCACCTCCTGCAGTTCCACATTCTTGTGCTCCATTGCCAGGTCGTGGTGCAGCTTGAGGGTATCTCGTGTGAATCGCTCCATCACCTCGGATGCCCGCATGTTGACGCGGCGGTGTTCCAGGGAATCGTTCTGCTGCATATCTTCACGCAGGTTTTCGTATGCCTGGCGGTAATCTCCCATGGCCTTATAGTACAATCTGAGATAATGATTGCGAATCTGACGTATGGTAAAAGGCATCACAGGCATATTTTTCTCTGAATCAAGAATGCGGGTAACTGCCTGCATATCATGCTTCTTCACAGCCAGTCCGATGCGGATGGTGTGACAATAGTAAACCGCTACGTCGTCTGCATTCTTACGCATATAAGGCTCTACCTCATCGAGATATTTCTCCGACTCTGCCAACTGATCCAGATTGAGATAGACATCAGCCATATTGAGTTTACAGAGATACATATCGAAGGTCTCCGTCTTGCCACGCTTTTCCAGCAAATCCTTGAGGCGCAAAAACAATCGAAGGGAATTCTTGTAGTCCTTAGAATAATAATAATAATTTCCGTAGTTGTTCAGATAATAGGCTTGCATCGCTACAGACATCTGATTGAAATACTTCTCCGTCTGCTGATAATACTGAAGCGACGTATCAAAATCGTTGAGTTGCAAGTAGATGGTAGCCAATCCCAGATAGAGGGTGATATTTTCTTTCTTCGGCAAATTGAGCGAGTCAACCAGAAACAGCGCACGGCGATACCACTGGGCAGCCTCGGGCAACTGGTTCTGGGCAAGATAGGCGTCTCCCACATTGGCACATATCATAGGCGACTGGTCCTTGGTATCGCTGGTCAGCGACAGGCGATAGGTTTCCAGATAGAGAGCCAGTGCCTCATCTCCTTTCTTATGGAAGTTGTGGTAGTTGGCAGCCTGCGTGTTGTAGGCAAAGGCAAGCAGACTGTTGCGGCGAGGCGACTCGGGCTGCTGCTTGGCAAACTGGATTACCTTATCTATATAAGGAACCATGGAATCGGGTGTTGACGACAGGCAGAAGTACTTGCCCATTCGGGAATAATACTCATAGAAGGCAAAGCTGTCCTCAGCCTCCTTCAAGCCCTGTTCTACCAACTTGCGGGCCAGTGGCGACTGTGCAGCAATGGAATCATCCACCTTCCGCAACGCTTCCCGATACTCGTCGGATTCTGCCGAACCGGCTGGCCGCTGGCAGGCAGCAACGAGAAGTGCTCCCATTACGAAACAGGAGCACCTCTTGATTAAGCGGTTTGTCATTTTCATTGATTTCATCTGATTAGGTCTGATTGTATCTGATTGTATCTGATTACTTCTTGCTATCGTCCCATTCAAACAAGTAGTCGATACCGTTGATCTTCACCTTTACGAAGAGATCCACTCCCTTGCGGTCGTCGGTATAGATATAGCCATAGACAACCTCACCCGGATGGATGGTAGTACGTTCCAGATAGCCCAAATCAGTAGGTTCCTTCTCGGCATACTTCATGCGGGTTCCATCATCCAGCTTGCGCATGCGGCAGATGCGAGCCTGGAAATCCTTCACCGTATTGGAAGAGTTGGAGAACTGGGCACCCAGGTTGGCATTCACATTGCCATTGCGGGCAGCCGGCATCATGGAAGTGCGGCGCACATATTTCTCAATCTTGTCATTGTACTCCTGAGCTGAAATCTTCTCGAAATCCTTGCGCTTGTCCTTCTTGATGGAATAAATCTCTATCTGACTAGGGTCGAGGTCGAGATTAATCATACTCTTGTTTACGAGGAACAGACCAATCTGGCGATAACCGCCGATGTCTTCCACTATGGTGTTGCTGGCACCCACGATAAGACCATTCTTATTATAGTAAGGCCAAGCCACGCCGTTCTTATACTCCGTAACGATTTCCGAAGGACTTGGAGTTTCAAGCACTGGCTGCTTGTCGGCAAGCGAATACTTGGAGTAGTTGCCATCGATGTCAACCACCACATAGTAGCCATCCGGCTGGTCGGAAACGTATGGGGTGAGGGTACAGATCTTTCCATCCTCGGTGAAAGTGGCAGAAAGTCCATCACGTCGGCCTTCGCTCATCAGGAAGTGCTTGTTGATGTTGCCATTATTGAAATAGATGGAATATTCACCGTTCAGCTTGCCATCCACATAGGTCTTCTTCTCCTCCACATTGCCATCCTTGTAATAAGAGATGTAAGTATCGGTAAACTTACTGTTGGCATCATCATTCTTGTCGAGTTCCAGGAAACTGCCCTCGCCCTGCAAGGCGCCATCAATATAATAGGTCTTGAACTCCTTAGTCATGGTTGGGTTCGCTGGATAGAGTGCATAGCGATAATAGCTGGCGAAAGCCTTGTTGGTAATCACCTTCCAATTCTTGTTGTAGTAGATGGTGTCCACACGGTCCTGAGGAACAGCAGGAGCTGGCGGTGGCAACAACGAAGCCTCACCCGTAGCAGGGGTAGCAGGAGCAGCCGGTGTCGTTGCTGGAGTTGTTGCAGATGCAGCAGCGGTTGCTGGAGTTGTTGCAGCAGGAGCAGCTGCAGGTGTTGCTGTAGAGCCAGCAGGTGCTGCCGCAGCCGGAACAGCCGTAGTTTGAGCAGCAGGAGCCACAGCCTGAGAATCTACAGGCAACTTTGCGTCCTTAGTTTTGTCAACTGGTTTCTTGGTGTTATTAACGACGGTACGTTTAGCAGGGCGCTTACGCACATTACGTTTACTCTGCGCCATCACCTGGGATGTACACATCACAGCAAGAACCATCAAGATAAGATTTCTTAATCTCATATCACTTCCTATTTTTATTCAATTATTTTATAGTTAACTCTTTACGTGTGCAAATTTAATAAAAAAAAGTAGAAAGGGCAAATATTTTGTTATTTATTCATTCATTGGCATTAAAAAAAATCAAAAAAACAATCCCTTGCAACATTTCTGCTGCAAGGGATCTTCATTATCCTTTAAATCTCGTACCTTAATAACCTTTATTTGTCTGCTTAAAAACAGTCTTTTATATAAAAGAACGAATCTATTAGAATCGATATACCACGAAGCTGTTTGGCTTCATCTTCACATTCAAGACATTGCCGTTAGCCTGAGCATCTGATACCACAGGAACAACCACGTTCTTGTTGTCAATCTTGTTCTCTGCCTGGATATTGTCGGCATGGAGAACAGTTACCTTACCAGGGTTCAACTTCTTGATGCCATTGAAGGTAACGTTGATTTCCTTTGCCTCGTTAGAGGTATTGGCAATCTTCACGATGTAGCTCTTGGTTGCCTTGTCGAAACAAGCAGAGGCATAGAGACCCTTCTCGCCAGCCACTGGCTTGCCGTTCTCGGTAAGCTTCAACACGTTGGTACCCTTGTTCTCGCCGTAGAGCTGCTGAACATAGTAGTTGGCAGAACGGACAGAAGAAAGGTTATCGAACCAGATGAGGTCTGGACGCCACTGCCATCCCTCTACATGAGCGAAGAGAGGTGCATAGGTAGCCTGATAAACTACATCGGCATTGCGCTCAAGACCCGTCATGAAGGCAGCCTCAGAAAGCGCAGCCTCCCATGAGTTAGGATCGTTCTTGGCATGGGCAGCATACTCACCGGCGAATACCTTAGGACCCTTGCGGTCGTACTTGTCGTAACGGCTGGCATTGCTGCGGAACCACTCAGGGCTCTTGTAGTAATGCTCATCAACCATATCTACGCCCAACTTGCGCATCTGCTCCCAACCGTAGTCGAAATCCTTGCCATCAGCAGATGGACCTGATGAACCACAGATCTTGATTTTTGGATACTTGGCATGAATCTGCTCCATGAACTTCTGCAGACGCTCTGGATACATAGGACCCCACTGCTCGTTACCGATACCAATCTGCTTCAGGTTGAATGGTGCTGGGTGACCCATATCGGCACGGAGCTTACCCCACTTGGAGGTGACTGGACCATTGGCAAACTCGATGAGGTCGAGTGCATCGTCGATATAGCTCTGCAAATCCTTAACTGCTACATGCGCATTAGGATCCTTATCACTGTTCTGATACTGGCAAGCCAAACCTACAGAAAGAATTGGCAATGGCTCTGCACCAATCTTCTCAGAAAGGAGGAAGTACTCATAGAAGCCCAAGCCCAATGACTGATAATAGTTAGGGAAAAGGCGATGTGGGAAGGTATCTCTCCAGCGGTTCTCATTCAGAGGACGGTTTTCTGGATTGCCCACGCTGTTCTTCCACTCATAACGGGTGTCGAGGTCGGTACCCTCTACGATACATCCGCCAGGGAAACGGAAGATACCTGGCTTCAAATCTGCCAAGTCCTGTACGAGGTCGGCACGAAGGCCATTCCAGTTGTCTGATGGGAAAAGAGAGATGTGATCGAGATCTACGCTCTCAGAACCTTTCTCCAGATAAACACGCATCAAGCCCTTGGCATCTGTCTGAGGAGAAGTCAGCGAAGCGGTATGCTTCTGCCATTTATTATTGGTAATGGTGATGCTCTTCTTGGCAATGACATCATTCTTAGAGTTAACCAACTCTACACGAATCTTAGCCTGCTTGCCATCGATGAGATGAAGACGGCCATATACAGAGAAATCGTACTTCATATCCTTCTTCAAACCCATGCCGAAGAAACCGCGGTTCTCCAAACCGGTCTGCTTCTCACGAGCACCAGCGCTCTCGAGAATTACATAATGAGGATTGCGGTCGAAGGCAGGCTTCACGTCGCTGAGGGTTACATTTCCGAAAGTATTCCATCCCATCAGGCGCTGTGGGAACTCAAAAGAACGGTTCTCCACCATCTCTGCATAGAGACCACCATCAGCACCAAAGTTGATATCCTCGAAGAAGATACCATACATGGTAGGCTGAATTTCTACTCCAGGCTTGTTGGCCTGAACCATAAACTGATGCTGTGCGAAAGCTCCGAGAGAAGACATCGCCATCAGCATTGCTGCGAAAATTTTAGCTTTTCTCATATTGTTCGTTATTGTCTTTTTTAGGTTGAAATTTTCTTTTCTATATTGATACGTTTATCATATACATAATTACGGATGCAAAGATACAAAAAATCCACCCCAAATGAGGTGGATTTTCTGTTTAAATATATTGGACTTTTGTCCAAATGCCTGTTTTTCTACTATTTTGTCTGAGGAATCAGCACAAAGTTGAAGGTCTTGCTTCCATAATGTATGCGATACTTCTCCAATGGCCAAGCACCCCAAGAGTTCTCACCGCCTACACCCATGTGGGCTGCATCGAGGAAGAGATTGGTGAACTTAGACTTCTTCAGGTCGAAGCTGTGACGCTGTTCCTTCTCATCGCCGTCGTCAAGTTCCTCGGTATCGAAGTGGAGAGCGCTCGCATAGAATGGTGCGCAGCTCTTCACCTGCAAGCCCAAGCCTGTGGCATCGGTCTGCTTCCACCAGCGGATGTCGCTCTTGGTTCCACTCTCCTGTGGACGGATATATGGGAAGTACTGGTTGTCGGCATCGTCATTGTAGATGGCGATGCGCATGCAGTCCTTGCGGTCGGAGTAGTTCTCGATAGGTCCACGACCGTAGTAGGTGCTCTTCTCCATGCTGTATGGCATCTGCAGCAGCATACCGAAGCGGAACATATCGCTTACCTTGGCACCTTCTGTTGCCTTGAAGTCTTCTGTTACCTTCACTGCACCTGTATTGGCGAATACGAGGTAGGTGATGTCCATCTGACCCTGAACCTCTGGCATATCGAATGATGTGACGATGGTTACGGTGTTAGCCTTCTTATCCTTCTTCACGTCGATATTCTTCAGGTTCATCTGAGGGTTCTTCCATACCTTGAACTTCTTCTGCAAGCCTGCACCCATATCGTTATCGGTAGGAGCACGCCAGAAGTTTGGCTTCAAGGTACCGCCCTCACCGAGCATTGACTTGCCGTTGTAAGCATACTCAGAGATAAGACCGGTAGTACGGTCGAGCTTGAAGGTGAGGTTTGGAGTGGTAACAGCTATCACGTTGTCCTTCTTGGCAGCAAGCTTCATCTTCTTCTTGCCATGACCCTCAGCCAGCAACTTGCTGCAGTCACCCTCGCAAGCCTGCTTGGTTACAACTGGCAACTGTGCATAAGCTACCACCTGACCGGCTGTCAACAGCGGCTCAGCATTCTTCAATCGGAAATCGATGTTGAGGAATACCTCCTTACCGGTAATCTTACTTCTATCGTAAGGGATGGTGAAGGTTCTGGTCTGCTGTGCAGGAACATCGAGGTCGGCGATGGTACCATTCTGAGTCTCTACGCCATCCTCTTCCAAGCTCCATGCCAAGGCATAGTTGCTCAAATCGCGGAAGAAGTTCTCATTGTATACGCTCACCTGTCCAGCCTCAGCACTTACCATCTTAGCCCAGATATTCTGATACTGATAAGCCACCTCATAAGCATGAGGGTTAAGCTGACGGTCTGGACCGATGATACCATTACAGTTGAAGTTATTATCGCTAGGATCATACTTGTTGTAGTCACCACCGTATGTATACTCAATCTTGCGGAGCTCCTCGTTGTTCATCTTGTAAGGCAGGATGCTCATAGGCTTCACAATGTTGCGGTGCAATGCCTGGTCTACGAAGTCCCAGTCGAAACCACCCTGGAGGATAGGATACTTGCGAATCAGATTCCAGTAATCGCTCAGGTTACCGCCAGAGTTACCCATGGTGTGGTTGTACTCACACTGAATGAGTGGCATCGGACTGTTTGGATCCTTGGCATACTTCTCGGAAGCAGCTACAGGATAGTACATAGGGCAGAAGATATCTGTACCCTCGCCACGGCGAGCCTGCTCATACTGCACAGGACGGGTCTTGTCCTGGCTCTTAATCCACTTGTAAGCCTGGATGAAGTTGTCGCCCATCACGGTCTCGTTACCCAAACTCCATGTAATGATAGAAGGATGGTTGTAGAACATAGACACATTGTGCTGGTTGCGCTCCATAATCTGCTTGGCAAACTCAGGCTTCTTGGCAGCAGCATCGTCGCCATACTGGAAACCATGGCTCTCCTGGTTAGCCTCAGCAACCACATAGAGACCATACTTGTCGCAGAGGTCATACCAGCGTGGATCATCAGGATAGTGGCAGGTACGAACGGCATTGATGTTCAGGCGCTTCATCATCATGATGTCCTGAATCATGCGTTTCTCGCTTACGTTATAACCTTCATCCGGATCCATCTCATGACGGTTGGCACCCTTCAGGAGAACAGGCTGACCGTTTACCAAAAGCTGCTTGTTCTTGATTTCCACCTTGCGGAAGCCCACCTTTACCTGGATAATCTCGTAAGGTGAATACATGCCACCATTCTGGATAGGAGATACTACCAGGGTATAGAGGTTAGGAGTCTCAGCACTCCACTTGCGAACGTTCTTCACACGGAGCTGATACTTAGCCACACCATTCTTTACGTTATCTGTACCGGTTACGATAACCTCCTTGCCATCAGGGTCGTAAAGACCGAAGTAAGCCAAGGTGTTGCCCTGCAACTTCGCTGTGATGTTGAGTGCACCATCCTTATAGTTGTTCTTCAACTCAGTCTCCACACGGACATCAAGCAGACGATGTTCCTTAGAGCGGGCATAGAGATAGTTCTCACGAGCCGGACCGCTCAGTCGCCAGAAGTCCTGATCCTCACACCAGGAACCATCGCACCAACGGAAAGACTGGAAGGCGATGAGGTTCTTGCCTTTCTTCAGGAATGGAGTGATATCAAACTCAGCGGCTACCTTGCTATCCTCTGCATAACCGGCAAACTGTCCGTTTACATAAAGATAGATATTGGAAGTTACACTACCGAAGTGAGCGATGACACGCTTTCCATCCCAGTTGGCTGGGATATTGATTTCACGACGATAGGAACCTACGTGGTTGTCCTTGGTAGGAACTGCAGGTGGCTGCTGGTTGAAGTGACCACGCCAAGCGAAGCCCACGTTTACATACTCTGGCTGACCATAGCCCAGCATCTCCCAGTTGCCTGGCATCTGGATGTTCTTCCACTTTGAATCATCAAGGTCTGTCTTGTAGAAGTCGGTAGGACGCTGATCAGCGTTGGCTACCCAGTTGAACTTCCATGTGCCGTCGAGCGACATGTAGTTCATACTCTGCTTCTTGTCAAGATACTCGGCACCCGTTCCAGGGAAATCATTAGGATCGTAAGCGAAATGCAAGGTGTGCAAAGGCAAACGATTGATTTCATTCACTTGAAGGTCGTGCCATTCTGTGAAAGTAGGCTGCTGGATGGCTACCGTTTTATTTAACGGCTTAATGGCAGCCTTCGGTTTCTTAGCACCAAAAGCCACCATTGCCAAGCCTGCCATACTTAATGTAACGAACAGTCTTTTATTCATTTCTCTTTATTTTGAATTTAAATATTTGTCATATTCACATGCGGTGAGAAGCATGGCTCCCACACCGAAGTTTGCCTGAGAGTTGGCATCCACGGTCTGTCCTGGGATAGCTCGCTCGCCGATAGGCTGCACATAGCCCACCTTGCCGTCTGCCTGTACGGCTGTCTCTGTCAGGTAAGTCCAGGCTCGGTCTATCACCTTCTTATATTCTTTCTTGTTGAGATAACCATTGTTTACGCCCCAAAGCATACCGTAGGTGAAGAAGGCTGTACCGCTGGTCTCCGGTCCTGGTGCATGTTCAGGATCCATCATCGAGCGGGTCCAGTAGCCCTCTGGCTGCTGAATCTCAGCCACAGCCTTAGCCAGCTTCTGGAACTTGTCAACAAAGAACTGATAGTGCTTGTAGTCTTTCGGCATATCCTGCAGCACCTTTGCCAAGCCTGCGAGAACCCAGCCATCACCACGTGCCCAAAAGTCTTTCTTTCCGTTGGCACTCTTGTGCTTTGGATAAACGTACTTGCCATCACGGAAGTAGAGATTGGTCTCCTTGTCGAGCATAATCTCGTCGGTGGTGAGGAGGTTGTCGTAAAGCTTGTCGAGATACTTGGTATCACCGGTCAGCTTATACATCTTGGTCATCACTGGCATCACCATGTAGAGGGCATCGCTCCACCACCAGTAGTCTGTTGGCTGAGAATAAGCCTCGTAGTGCATCACCTCCTTGGCACGCTTCACCATATATTCTGAAGCAGCGGCATTACCCTTGGCTGCCTCGATGTTATAGAGGTCGATATAAGTCTGGAAGCAGATCTGCCAGTCGCCGAAGAGAACGTGCTGCTTGCCCTCGCCGTATGGTTTGTACTTCCACTTGGCGGGGTTAGCCTCTGTGGCACCACTCCAGTCGTTGTGTTCTGCCCAACGGATGGAGTAGTCGAGCATCTTCTGGTCCTTCAGCATCTTATATACCTCCATGTTGCCGGTATGATAAGCGGCATTATCCCAGAAGGCACGCACCTCAGGTTTGTTGTTGGCCTGCCAGTAGTTATTCACCTTTGTGATGAGTTCCACCACCTGATCGTGGTCCCACTTTTTGGAAGCCTTCACTTCCTTCTTATTCTGTTTCTTGACCTTGGCGGTCTTCTTGACTGGCTGTGCTGCACTCAGAGGCAAAGCCAGGGCTGTAGCTGCCAACATCATCAATATCTTGCGCATGATAACCTATAAACTCTTAACTAAAAACTCTTAACTAAAAAAATTACCACTTATCCTTGGTAACAATCTCGTCCTTCCAGTGATGATCCTTAGGGAACTGCTGATTGTTCCATGCCTTCACCTGAGTCCAAGGCTGTGCTGCATCTGTCCAGAACGGATGGTCGGCAGGCAAGCCGAGAGGCATGAAGGCAAGGGTAGTCATGTAGAGCGAACCGTTGTTGGTATACCAGTCGGCTACGTTCTTCTGGCTGTTTCCGCAGAAACCGATAGAAAGATAACCTTTCTCATTGAAGTTGTTCTCCTGGTCGAACATGCGATGGAGCACCTTGGTCAACGCTGCACGCACCTGTCCGTTGCTCAAATCCTTAGGCAACTTCTGATACCAAGCCATCAGAGCCAGCGGCTGCATGGTAGCCATACGGTAAGGAATACTTCTTCCGAATGCAGGGAAGGTACCCTCTGGAGAGATGAATCTTTCGAGAATGATGCTGTACTTTTGGCAGCGCTTCAACTCTCTATCATAATACTTCTGATAGTCGAGGCGGGAATTTACCTTGGCATCTACCATAGCCTGCAGTGTTTCCAGATACATCGGATGGAACACATAGCTGCTGTAGTAATCGAATGCGAACGAAGGACCATCCGCATACCAGCCATCACCTACATACCACTCCTCTACCTTGCGGCAGGCAGAATTGACGCGATATTCATCAAAATCGCCACCCGCCTTCGCCATGAAGCTTTCGATGGTAGAAGAGAAGAGCAGCCAGTTGGTATAAGGAGGATCGATGTGGCGAAGCTTGGCAAACTCCTTCAGGTATCGCTGCTTGGTCACCTCGTCCAATGGCTTCCAGAGTGTATCGTAAGCACGGAGGAAGCTCTCGGCGATGTAGGCTGCATCTACCAGATTCTGACCGCCGATACCCCAGCAGAGATAGTCAGGATTCTGAGGGTCAACGGCATTTTTGTAGGAAGCCAAGGCCCACTCACGCAGCAGCTTACGCTGCTTGCCTTCGACTGTGGCATCATCCGGAAGGGTGAGCCATGGAGCCACACCTGCCATCAGTCTGCCGAAGCACTCCATATAGAGCACCTTCTTGTTGCGGTTGTCGAAGCTAGGACTGAACTCCGTCTGCATATTCTTCTGCAGCTCGCCCTTAGCCATGTTTTCCAGCACAGGCTGCGCCATCTTATAGGCAAGCGAGCACCAATATTGGCGGTCGCTCTGCTGCGCCACTTTCTTCTTGGCATCTGCCCCCATGAATGGGACTACCGCCAAGACTACCATTATGATCGTTCTATATATATAATTCATAGATAGTTGTAATTGTTTATTGTACTTTTGTTTGTTCTTATTTTATTTGAAGGCATAAATATGTCCATGATTAGATGGCATAAATATACCGATAGTCGATGGATATTCTTGCAAATATTTTGCAAATATAATCAAAAATAGTTAGAAACGAGCAAAGCGACCGTATTTTTTATTGTTTTTTCAACACTGGCATACCATTTTCCCAAGAAATAGGTATCCAGAGATGACGACTGTCGCTCAAATGTTTCGGATTCCACATGTCTGCCATGAATACATAGTCGGCGCCATGGAACAACAACTCATTTCAGTAACCATTTCCATACAGGAATAACCTCTATACCCTCAGCAGAAAGTTGCCAGGCATCTTCCTCATCATAAGTAATTATCAAGCGACGCCTACATGCTAGCACATTTTCTATAGCCAGCAATGCTTTCACTTCTCTCTTTCGAGTATCTTCATCTTTGACGGAATAGGAGACCTGAATGGCAAGTTCTTCTTCAGGAATATAAAAGTCAACCTCTATACCTTTATTATAAAAGAACACAGCATCTTCCCTTCCATATCTACGTATCAAGCTGAAAGCCACAAGATTTTCCAAAAGTGACGTATCTGCATCCATCAAAAACAAATCCAAGATGCCATTATCAGTAAAATAAAACTTGGCATTGCTCTCCTTATCAGCCAACTTTGCTGCCATATTGGTTACCTTAGTGATAAGCCAAGATGACTCCATATATTCCATATATTTCACCGCTGATGTGGTACTAAGCTTGGTACCTGTACTTGATACGATATTGGCTATCCTGCTAAACGAAATAGGCTGCTTAACACTCTCTGCGATCTTCTTGATCATCACCTTTAGACCAAAGATATTCGTGATGCTATTTCTTGCAACAACATCGTTTAGATATATCTTTTGATAAACACTGAGCAGATAGTCACGCTTGACTTTCATCAAAGCACACTCAGGGAAGCCACCATGATGGAAATAGTCATTCAGACGATTCATCATCCTCGCCTTGCCCTCTGTGGAAATCAGACTCAACTTGTTATGAGGAACTTGACAAACATCCAAGAACTCCTCAAAGCTGTAAGGATATACATTAACAGGAAGATACCGACCACCCAAAGTTGTCTGAATATCAGAACTGAGCATCTTGGCATTGCTTCCCGTAATGAAAACCTTGTATTTGCTATCAGCCAATCTGCGAGCAAACTTCTCCCAAGAAGGAATATTCTGAATCTCATCCAAGAAAAGCATAGGACGTTTGTTGTACATCTCAAAATGAGCTTCCAATATGAGATTAAAATCCTGGGTAGAGAATCCCTCTAAACGCTCATCCTCAAAATTTAGATAAAGCATCTCGTCCCAACCATGCCCCTCGCTCAGAAGTTTTTGCATCTGCTGATAGAGCAAATAAGATTTACCTGCTCTTCGGATACCTACAAGAACATATCGGTCAAAACCTTCGAAAGAAATATTTCTGGCTATAACCTGCTGCGCTTCCACCTCTTTCTGGTTGTCGAGCATGATTCTTTCCAATAGTAATTTATCCATATTTACCGCCTTTTATCCAATCAAATGGATGGTTTTACTTTATTTTTATCCAATCGGTTGGATGGTTTTATATTCATTTCATCCAATCGATTGGACAAAAGTACACATTTTAATTGAGCCAAACAAACATTTTAAGAAAAAACAACATAAAATTCTTAGTCGTGGAAATCCATTGTTTTTTCGCACATTTCCACGACTAATAAATACTATCCTCCCTATCATTATTTTGCGCGAAACGATATTTTTAGTATCTTTGCAGCAAAATAACGACATCATTATGGCACAAGAGATTATAGGAAGAGAGCCTGAAATCAAGGGTCTATACGCCACCTGTTCATCGTGGCATATAGACCCTTGTTGTTTCCCGTGAAGTGCGGGTGAATATACTGAAGAAAAATCCCCCAGCCCGCTTGAGAAAGCAGGATGGGGAATTTAGTATTATTTGACCAATAATGATGTTAATTTCATTCAAATATTTGGCGTTATCAAGATTTTGCAGTATATTTGCATCCAAAAGAATTTAAATGTGAATCAAATGGTTAAGCATTTATATATAATAGCAGGTTGTAATGGAGCAGGCAAAACGACTGCTTCTAAGACGATTCTTCCCAAGTCTTTGCTCGTTAAAGAATTTGTTAATGCTGACGAAATTGCAAAAGGTCTCTCACCTTTCAATCCTGAAGGAGTAGCGATAGAAGCAGGGCGTTTGATGCTTAGGAGAATAGAAGATTTGCTGGAAATGGGTGAATCGTTCTCCATAGAAACTACTTTAGCAACCAGATCTTATATTAATCTGGTGCGCAGAGCACAAGAAAAAGGGTATGTTGTGCATCTCTTGTTCTTTTGGCTGGATAGTATAGAGCTTGCAAAAAGACGTGTAGCTGATAGAGTAGCGAGTGGTGGGCATAACATTCCTACGCCTGTAATTGAACGTAGGTATAAGGCTGGTCTTAAGAATCTTTTTGAGATATTTATGAAAGAAGTGGATATCTGGATTCTATTTGATAACAGTTTAAATAAAGGAGAACGTGTTGCTTTCGGAGGTAGACAGTTTCCAACGAAGATTAAGGATATTGTTAAATTTAAAATAATTAAGGATTATGAGTGAAAGTGAGATTGAGGGCTTTCTCAACAAAGTTGAATCAGGTTTAGTTGAAGCTCAGCATGATATGTTGGTAGAAAAGGCTTTATACAATCGTCCTGTGGTCATTAGTGACGGAAATGGCGGGGTAGTAGAAGTTTCTGCAAAGCAATTATTAAATTACTGAACTTTCGCAAGTTTTGCCCCACACGCCCTGAAAGGGCAGAAGCTCCTAGCCCAGGGCAGCGCCCTGGGTAATTACGGACGCAAACCTGTCGCCCTGTAAGGGCAAAAGCTTTAAAACTCCAGACAAAACATAAAGCTTTTGCCCTTACAGGGCGTCTTGCTGATTGCCATCATACCCAGGGCGCTGCCCTGGGCTAAGAGCTTTTGGGCCTTCAGCCCGTACTTGAACCACATGCGAAAGTTCAGTCATTAAGAATCTGAGCAATTCATAAAAAACAGAAAGCGGAGATGTGATTACGAATATCACCATATAATCAAGGGTCTATACGTCACCTGTTCATCGTGGCATATAGACCCTTGTCGTTATTCCCAACTCTTTACTGAGTTAAATTGATAGCCGAGGAATATACCATTATCATAGTCTGGGCTGGCAAAGTATTTTTCACCCGTAGGCTTCCAAATATATTGATTCTCGTCAAACTCCATGACTTCCTGATTTTTGGGCAAATACAAATCTATATTTTCTATAGAAGGATCGAGGCCAAAAATTCCACCCCCGTGTTCATAGTCACCTTTTACATCCGTGAGTTCTCCCAAAGTTACTTTTCTCAAATAGTAACATTCTGCAAATGCATATTCATCTATAGCAGAAACATTCGGAGCACAAATTTCTTCCAAATCCACACAGAAGTATAAGGCATTCTTTCCAATTTTTGTCACATCAGGCAAAGTAATAGATTTTAATGCCTCTAGTCCTCTTGATTGGTTGTTCAAACCATTTGCAGGAATTTCCTTGCATCCTATTAGAGTGAGATCTATAGTGCCAGATTTTACTTTCTCAAAAGCTTCACGGATAGCATTAAACTCATTAGCGCCAGCATCAGAAGCGAGGTTGAGTCTTATGGCAGTCTTGCTATCTGCTACTTTTTGCTCAATAGCTGACTTTATTTCTTCTGCACTATTTGCCGAAACAACAGTAGCATCCAGAGCATAACTCTTAGCATTTTTTGATTCTTGCGAGAATTTATAAGTTGCCAAAGGAGCTTCTTCATATTTCACAGTGAATTCGGAATTTGTTACAAAATTACCATATAAATAGGCATTGCCCTTTTCATCAGATGTAAGGGCATAATTTTGATCCCATTTCATATCGCTGCTGCCCGCAGGAGTGAAATAATTGATGCTAACTGTTATTGGCTTATTTGGCATAGTTGCAATGCGCAAGCGGGAATAGTTGCGTGTTGCCTCGGCAAAAGATACATTTATACCCTGACCATTTGGGGTGATATTGGCTTTTCCCTCAATATATTCATCCGTTCCTGCAACCTTACCTTCTTTCAAAACTAATTTGCCAGCTTCCCATTTGTAATTAGGGGCATAATATACATGAGGAAAGGTTGGCACTTCGTCTTCTTTATAAGACAACTCGCCACTTGCCAATTCCCAATTACTGCCATTATATTTAAAAGCAGCATACTTAGTCCCAAAAGTCTTACTGGTCATCTCCAGAAGCAACTCATCTCCTACAGCCCATGAAGTCTTGCCCGGATCAGGTGTACCTATAGCACGAGTCTGTGAATCTCCGAATGCCGGAAATTCACCAACAACCAACTGTACGTTGCTCTTGCCTGCTGTTGTGGTTGTTTCTTCTATATCACTTGTGCATGACGCCATTACTATTGTAACGACTGCCAGCATAATGTATTGAAATATCTTTTTCATATTCTTTCCTCCAATTATTTGAGTTCTTCTTCGTTGTTACTGTCCCAACCTTTCAAATCATCTACGCTGATTCGGGTTAGTTCCACTTTGTCTTTTCCTACATCGAGTTTGTAGGTGTAGCGATGGCCCTCTTGAAACTCCGTATTTGACTTCATTTTTGCATGGAAGTTTTTGTCGCCTATCTTGAATTTCACGAAAATCTCGCCAGCTTTGTATGAACCAGGGATAACGATTGCAGAAAACATACCATCGTCATGCTTACAGGCTTTTACCCAATCTGAATTGCCAGAAGGTGTACTCATGACAAATTGCCCTCGGGCTTGGTCTCCAAAAAATCTAACACTGTTGTTTTTTGAATACACTTGTGGTTCACTAATATCCATATCAGGATAATCCGCAGTACCAACATGATATACTATCGTGACCAGCGACATGCGATGCTTCATAGGAATTCTTACATTGAACTGAGGATAATCGTACCAATATCCAGTTATGAGATCAGCGTTTTTTAATTTACTTTCGCTGCTTTGATCTACCTGTAAATCATACTGTAGATTATTTTGCAAAAAATCCGTGTCAGATGGATATACAGCTAATATAAAATGTTTGTCGACTTCATCTAACCAACGAAAACTTCTATTGCGAGACCATTCGTTTGTTTCCCCATTAAAAGAAAGAACAACCGTACAACCAGGATCAGAATCCGTAAATATACTTACTTTTAGTTTATCTTTATCCTCCCAATTGTTACCGTGTCCCAATGTATTGACACGAGTCTGCATACCTCCAACAGAGAAAGTGGCATTGATTTCCTGCCCTTTCAGCGTAGGAGCCATATCTTCATTTTGCGTACATGCTGTAAAGCCCATAGCCATAAGGCCCATTACCGCATAGGAAATTCTTTGTTTTATCGTCTTCATAATCATCAGTTTTTTATTGTTAGTGAGTTAGTGAGCCGCCAAGCTCACTAACCCTGTATTCCTATTGCTGTTCTGCGTCCAAAGAACCTTCATCACTTGTCTGCCATGCTGTAATGCCAGCTTTGTCTATAACAACACCTGTGTTGTTGATACTTATTGTATATGTGTACAGATAGCCGCCTTTAAACTCATTGTTTGTTGACGAAGGCAATGAAGTAGTGTAAGTATTGATTGTGCCATTGTCAGCTACTTCCAATTCTATATCCATCTTGTTGTTGTCCAAAGACTGAGGGAATACTATGAACTCACAGGTGACACCGTTTTTCAAACTTTTATTATCCACATCGGATTCATAAATTCCTCTATCTCCAGAAATGGCAACTTCACCAGTTTGTGTATTAATAGAACCTGTCTTATAGATACCCTTTAATTTTAAGTTATTTTTAAGGTTCGCATTATTTGCATCAATGCCTTTGCCAGCCTTGAAAGTCAACCGTATCATACTCATGCAATGCTTGAATTGGTTGTCTCCAGTAAATTGCACCTGTGGAGAAGACTTGGTGGCGGTTGCACCAGTTGCAAAGAGAAAATCTGCTGGGCATGGTTCACCTTCCTTTACCTCTGCCATATTCCAATTATTTACAATGCCGTTACCATCAACATTTTCTTGATATGGATAATAGGCATTGAAATTCACGGTTTCTCTTGCGTCTGCAAAATATATTGGATTGTCAGATGTGAAATTTCCGTCACCAGTAGTTGTATATTTCACATTGTCTCCTATTGTATAGCCATATGATGTGACATTTACACCAATGGCATCGTTATTAGACCATGTGTTGTCAGTGGTGGCGCGTGTGACGTTTTTAACAATATCCGCCTTTACGGTAGCAGCAACAGGACTATTGTTGCCGATACCGTCTTCTTCGTTAGCGCAAGCTGCAAACAGCAATGCTGCGGCAGCGATGTATAAGAATCTAAATTTCTTCATAAATGTTGTATTTTAATAGTTATTAATTTGCTACATATTCATTGTTGCCTTCTGCCGGAATCCAGCCTTTAATCGTTCCTTCTACTACAACTCCGGTCTTCCTGATATTGAGCGAAAGGGTATAATACTTGCCCTGCTCCAGGGTGATATCGGCATTCGCCTTCCATGAATAGGTGGTATCACCCAATCGGAAGGAAACCTTCAGAGGCTGGTTGGCTGCCTGGATGGTCTGCGGAACCAGCAGAGAGGAGTATTGGGCAGAGATGTTGGCATGCTCTGCATCCTTTGCCTGGAAAGAAACATTCTCTGGAGTTATGGCCTCTGCTGCGGCATCAGCCTGAACCGTTATCTGCGGCTTGTCCTGAGAAAAGTCGCATACGCCAGACAAAACAGTGCCCTCTACCTTTACATCTTCTATCTTTGACAGATCTACCTCATCATTGGAAAAGGCGGAATCGAAGTTGAAGGTTACCATCAGCTGGCTGAAGGCATGATCAAACTTCACCTCAATAATCTTGTCTTTGTTCTCGCCGACGATGGTTGGAGCATAATCCTTAGCCTTGAACACCAGAAGGTCGGAAGACAGGTCTTCTTTAGTCTGTACGGCTTTCACCGATACAGGGAACTGCTTCTGGGTTGCCAAGGCTTCGCTTATATCAGCCTGATAAGGAGCATAGGCGATAATGTCGGCAGAAGGAATCTCACTCTGCCACAGCATTGGGGTAGCAGAAGTCCACTCTTCGCCGTTCTTCGACATCTTAACATTATTATATTGCAAAGATGAAGCGTGCTCTCCGGAACCCTGTATACAGATGCCGAAGTTTTGCAAGGTGGCAGTTTCGGTGATGCCACGGGTAACAATATCTGATACCTGCGTGGTGATGTGAATGCCGCCAACAGAAGATGGGCTTTCGCCTGGCGTCATGCTATCCTCCTTTGAACAACTCGCCATAAGGAGGAGGGCGCAAGCCATCTGGGGTAATAAACTAGAAAATTTCATATTCATTTCATTTTATATTCATCTTAGTCCCAAATGCTAGTACTTCTAGCCGGGCTGCTTTCTTCCATGTCACCAGAACCCAAAGAACCACCGGATTCAAAACTATTCACAGAAGGTGCTGCGTTGGCGTTACTTCCTGCGAGAATCTGAGTAGCCTCCAATTCGAGAATCTGCATAGATGGAGCTACATACCTTTTCTTAGTTAAAACTTCATTCATGTTTCTATTATGTTTTGATTATAATTTATATTATTTTAATCACTAAATGATGCAAAATTAGAAGATTCTGGGTGCAAATATAAGCATTTTATTTAAAAGTGGGGGGGTAAATTTTGTTGTTTTTGGAGTAAATTTTGTAATTTAGGTGTCGCATTCCTACCAATGCGACACCTAATTTGACAAATTCCTTCAATATTTTTTATTTTGCATCAGTAGTTTTAAAAAAGCATCTGTGTTTTCCGAAAATTGGTCTTGTAAAGAAAGTTTAATACTCCGTTACATTCCATAAGTCTTTACCATTATAATATGCCACCTTGTCATCGTGGCATATAGACCCTTGTCGTTTCCCGCGAAAAAGTTTTTGGTGAGAAAAAGTATCAAAGTCTCATTTTTCGTAGCAAAAGTCCGTTTATACAATTAATAATCAATATGTTAATACGAATGAGACTTTTCTGATAGTTTTACAAGAAGTATCATAGAAGTATCATAAAAGCAGCATAAAGTATCACTGAATGTATCATTGAAGCATAATAGAAGCACCACAAAAGTATCACAAAAGCAACATTTAGCGCCAATGCATAATTGCAACGCAGCTTGCTAATATAGTGCCCAAAAACAGTCCCAAACGTTGGGCACTCTATGCCCATGGTGTGGGCAACCAGTGCCCAGCACATGTTCTCTCGATGCCCAGTACATGGTCTCTAAGTGCCCATGTAACGGGCATCAAGAGACCATGTGGTTTAACGATTTTGGTTGACCACTTTTTATCTTATTTATAAGACGAGTTGACTCGGTTAATACTTATTTATAAAACCAGTTGACTAGTTAAAACTTAGTCATATTTTTTGTTGACTAGTTTTTCTCTTAGTCATATTTTTTGTTGCCACTCATGTTTCATGCAAAAACATGTTGGGGGATAATCCTGAGCGTAGCTTCCTTGGTAAGTTTGGGTTGGGCTCGATGCCCAACTCAAACTTTATACGTTGGTGGCTTAAACCATCACGTAGTTCCTTGGTGGGTGCAAAGATACTAATTTTCTTTTATTTTACCTTAGCTTTTATTGCTTTTTCTCTATAGCTTACCCATTTTTTGTTGATTTCACCCATCTTTTTAGCTGCTTCACGTGGAGTTAGTCCATCAAGGCTCATATGAGGACGCTCTTCATTGTAGAAGTTTATAGCAAGAATCACAGCTTTTTGAACTTCACTAATACTTGCAAACGACATGCCTTTCAGTAACTCATTCTTGATGGTACTGTTCACTCTTTCTGCTACAGCGTTGTCCTTAGGATTTCCGCTTTCCGTCATGCTGATTTTGATGTCATACTTTTTAAGCAAATCCGTATAAGCAAAGCTAGCATACTGGACACCACGGTCAGAGTGATGAATTAGTTGGCTAAGATCATGTCCATCATAATGCTTTAGTGCCATTTTAAGTGCCTCGATGGCATAGATAGCCTCCAATGTTGGAGCCACACTATAGCCAACGATTTCCTTTGTGTAGTAATCGGTAATAAGGGCAAGGTAGCAGAACTTATATTCTCCACTCTCTGGATCGAGGAAGTATGGAATATAAGTTATATCGCTGACAACCAGCTGACAAGGACGTGTTGGCAGTAAGTCTTTGACGATGTTTGGATACAAAGGAAGGTCATGGGTGGAGTCTGTTGTCTTCACCCTACGCTTTACCTTTCTAACCTTCAAATTGTATTTTTCGACTATGTCGTAAAAGCGGTTGTAGCCAACACTTCTTGATGCCCCAAATTGCTTCTGATACATAATCCAAAGTTTGTTGCCGCCAATCCCCGGATCTTTCTTGCGAATATCTTTTATGAACTCCACTACAAAGGCTTCCTGGGCTATTTTTACCATATCACTATCTCCATGCTTGTAATAGGCCTGCTTTGTAACACCAAGTAAACGACACATAGGGGCAACAGGATACTTTCTGTTGTCCCTAGCGTGAAGCCTATTTGCTACTTGGTGCCAGCTTTTTTTAAGTCTATACCATATACTTCCTTGCCAAAAGCGACCATTTCCTCATAGAAGTCCGCACGAAGACGCTCTGTCTTAAGCTGCTTCTTCAATTCTGCTATCTCCTTGACCAAATCTTTGTAGTCTGATGGAGTGATTTCCTTACCTTGCTTCTTCATCTTTTCTGCCAATTCTGGATTTTCGGCTTCAAAGGTACGAATTTTACGCCAAACTGTAGAGCGACCTATACACAATTTAACAGAAATCTCTTGTTGTGTTAGGTGCTCAAGGGTGTACAGACGGTACACTTCCTTGGTAAGTTCGACATCTTTCAATGTTGCTTCTAATGATTCTTTCATGTAATTGAAACTTTAGGAGTCAACCATATTTATAAAAAGACACCATGTACAGGTCGAAATAGTTCATCATTTCTCGCGCTGTGCGAATCGGCAAGCCTCGATGAGTGTCTGCTGCAGCTTGCCACGACCAGCCATCACAGTTTTATTTTGCTTCAACGCGCTGCTAGGCCAGCCATCCTCGAAGCAGGTCACACTGAGATACTCCGAGGTCTTGGCATCTTGGGCAACTGCCTTGCCTATCTCCTTCTTAAACTCGTCTTCCAAGTCCTTGATGTCGCCATCATGATCCTTGCCGTCCTCGGTCTTCTTGCCCTTCAGTCCTTCCATGAAGGCACCCATCGTTCCGTCCATCACCTCCTTCACGGTCTCCTTTGGTATCACGCTGACCACCTCGCAGGAGATTGTGTAGTTGCCATTCTTCTCGAGGCTGGCATTGATATAAGTGTCGTTGGCGTAGCTATCCTTGGTGGCATCCTCGTGCTCGTGATGCTCGCCCACGGCATATTGGCTTCCGTGGTAGGCGAAGAGCAGTTTCAGCTCCTCCAGGTAGCCCTCCACCACCTCGTCGGTGTTAGCCTGGGTGGCTGTCTTCATGAAGTCAAGACCTGTCGCCTTCTTCATTTCCTGCATGATGGGCATGGCGGCGATCTCCTTTATGCCCGCCTTGAAGAGAGCCTTTGCCTGCTTCTTGATTTGCGAGAGATTGGTAATCTTGGTGATGCTACCGTATTCATCGGTCTCAAAGTTGACGGTGGTGCCTATCACGCTCTTGGCGGTGCGCTCCACTACCATGGCCATCATCTTGTCCTGGAAGTTGTCGCCCACCGAATCGGCCTTTACGTCCAGGAAGGTGTAGCTCATCTTATAGCCCTTGCTGGTGGAATCGTTTACCACGAGGCGCACTTGGGTGGATACGCCGAGCGTCTTCACCGTGTCCTTGCCGTTCACCTTCCACTCATTCTCATATATCCAGTATTCGCAGGTGTCGCCCTTGCAGAAGTAGGCCACCACATTCACCACCGAGTCTTCGCCAGCTGTGTCCACTTCCAACGTGTCGGAGTTGTTCGATAGCCATTGACTATCAGCGATTTTCTTGTCAATCGATACCGTGTCCTCTACCTTAGGCGACATTTCTCCGCCCTTCACGATGCCGTGGTTGGCGAACAGTCCGCAAGCTATTATGCAGCTCATCACTATCAACGAGATTTTCTTCATAAGTTCATTTTTATGTTGTTTATTCTTCAAGTTTTTATTTCTCGCTGCAAATTTACGATTTTTTTTTGTAAAAAAAGCCAAACTCCTAAAAAAAACTGTAAAGTTAACCCAAGTTTAACAGTAAGTACGGTGCAACGAGTTAAGCGATTAATAGAACTCCATTGATACGGCAAAACAAGAAGGCCTTGCTGAAGGTATAGAAATAGGCATGGAAAAGGGTATGAACCTGCGAAGCCTTGAGATTGCCAGAAAGATGCTGGTAAAGGGAATGGATGAAGCATCGGTCATGGATATGACGGGGCTGACGGCAGAGGAGATAAAACTGCTGAAAGCGGAGATGTAGATTACAAATATCACAATAAAATCAAGGGTCTATACGCCACCTTGTCATCGTGGCATATAGACCCTTGCTGTTTCCTTAGTTCTTTAATACTCAGCTACTTTCCATAAATCATTACCTTTATAGATGATGGCAATCTTGTGGATAGGCTTTCCATTCATCAGCTGTGGCAATCTTGTGTCTTGCGCATATTGCTCCAACTGAGTCCTTGCTTCTTCCAAGGCCTTGTTTCCTTCTTCATCGGTATCGCCCGTTTTCAGATATTTCAACTCCAAGAGGTAGGCATGGGCTACCTCTGGGAAACGGGTGAGGTCCGGAATCATCGTCAAGTCGCAATAACCACCATTCAACTCCATTTCCTGGATGATGTAGTAATAACCACTATGGTTGAGATAAGCGGCGATGAAACCTTGCAGATTGCGCTCTGCCTGGATGCTGGAGTGAATACTTGTGCAGTTTCGGTAACCCTCGGCGATGTATTCGATGGCTGGCTTGATGTTACCATCCAGAGCCATTACATCGTATCGGTCGGCAAGATGATTATTGTTGATTTTGGCATCCCTGTTGTATTCATCCAACACATAGCCGTAATATTGGCGGCGTACATTCTCGTTAGGGATTCCCAACTTTACTCTTCTGCCACGCTTGCCAATGATGGTCAGCATGCCGTAATAGTAGAGCAGACTTGGGAACAGGTCAGGGTCAACTAAGTCTTCAGCAGGGAAACTTTCTCTCAGTTCCGCCCAGATGTAACCTTGGTTGATGATTTCTTTCAGCACGCTCTTGCGGTCGCCCTGCAGCTTGTCCAGGAAGATGATCTTCTTCATCTTGGCATAATCGGTCATGGTGTTTGGGTCTACCATCTCGTCCGGCGCTTTGCCAAAACGGATGAAATGGCGGAGATAATAGATAACCATATCCGAATTGAACATCTTGGGGTCTGTAACCAGACTGTCCTTTGCGAAACAATAGTTGTCATACCAAGGCTTCATGTCGGTAATCAGCTGGTCGGTCGGCACCTTGATGAGTCCTACTTCTCTGTAGTATTCTATCATTTCCCGTACCTCGTTCTCGCTGAATCCCAGCATCATGTTGAACATGGGGTCCATGGAGAGATTGGTGCCGATGTTATAGCCGCTGTTGAGGTCGTTCACGGTGACAGGACTTACTCCCATCATCATGATGCGCTGGAACATTCCCTTGAATAGCTTGAAGAAGTCACGGTAGAAGCCTTGTGCATGAGTCAAGGAGTGATACACAGCTTCCCCTTCCTCGCTCAGGATGTTGTTGGTGAAGTTGTCATACTCGTCGATGATAAGGTAAAGTTGCGTACCTTTTCTCTTGGAATAAGTATTCAGTGCATTTAGCTTATAGGAGGCACTTGTAAAGGAAAGATATTCCTTAATATTAAAGCTCTCATCGTAATAAGTTGCATATTTTTGGATAAAATCGTCCAATATGGTACAGCAATAGGCATTGAAGTTCTCCTCCAAGCTACCTTGTCCTGCTACAGCTCTAGAGAAGTCGAAATACAAAACCTGATATTGTCCAAGTCCTTCGGTTGGATGCGACTCAATCCAAGTATCCTTGAATGTGGTATGGAACGAGTCTTTCTTCTCGATGTCGTAGTAGGCTTGAAGCATCGTGAGGAAGACACTCTTGCCAAAACGGCGTGGACGGATGAGATAGAGAAAGTCTCCTGCTTCCTCCATCTTAGGTATAAACATTGTCTTGTCAGCACAGTATCTGTTCTGACTCTTAATCCATGTATAATCGGCAACGCCGTATGGTAATCTCTTGTAATCCATATCTTCTTCGTTTTATCGAGTACAACTAATTCAATTGCAAAGATAGTGGAAATAATCGGGAATAGCAAGGCTTTTCTCAAAAAAAATCATTTCACAAAGCGATATTTTACCTTCGCCATCGGATAGTTATCGTTCAATCGCAAGATGATGCGATAAACATTATCCTTCCACTGGGTCTTCATGATGCCATCCGTCATCTGCACCTTTTCTACCGATGCCGAAAAATACTGTGCATCATACTCCAACCGCACATTGCCACCCTGAAGCAGGATTCTTCCTGTCTTCTGCACCACAGGCTTGCCGAAAGCCATCAGGATAATCTGATTATCAAATACCTGACCGTTCAGTCGGTCCTTCTCTATCTGCAGGGAATCGAGCTTATACTGTTCGGTTACTTCCACCCAGTTGTATTCCCTATCCAGGACGATGGTACGCTGCCATTTATCCACATGCGCCGCCTCAGTATATGCCTTTTCGAGATTCAGGGTAAGAGAAGAGATGCCCTCGCTGAATACATGGCTCACCTTCTCGGCACGATACTTCTTGCCATCCTTCTGCTCCAATCCGTTGATGATGGGAACATTGTGATAGGCAGAACGGCAGTTCATCAGTTCAAAACGCTGGTTGCTGAATGATTTCGATGTATAGGTATCACGTCCCAGGTCGATGACCACCGGCTGATTGTTGTGATAGACAATAAAGTTGCCGATGTCGTTGTGATTATGGCTTTCGGCATTGTTACCACCTTTTGCAGCCACAAACCAGTTTTTGTTGCTCGCCACCATAATCTGGGAGTTTTCCAGATAGGCATCTTCCGTCTTTGGCTCTACAGCTGCTGTTTCCTGATACTTCGGCAACATGGAGAGGAGCATCAGTTCCCTACCCAGTTTCGGATAGTTGCCCGATTTCAGAAAGAGCGTAGTAGGCTTGAGGGTATATTGGTATTTCTTACCCACGTATGCCGCCAACTGCATCATCTGCAGGTTCTGGAGATAGGCTCCATAAGGAAAGAGGATGTTGATGTTCGGAACGTTCTGAGCCTGGGCATCCGAGAAATTCACGAAGGTAAGGTCGTTGATATACATCGTAGTGATGAATCTGCCCATGTTCTCCACCTTCTTTTTCTGAGCTTCATTCAATGTCAGGACAGCCTGCTTAGGAGCAAACTGCATGAAATAGAGCGACTCGAAGAACGAGGCACCGGCACAGTCCCAATAGCTGACACCTTCCTCGCAACCGCCATCATCGGGATAACCCTTCAGGAAGGTTCGCAGACACTGCTGCACTCCCTTGAAGGCTGCATCGCGCTGCTTGACATCTGATTCGCAAATCAATACCGTTTCCAACCAGTTGCTCGTAATCCAGGTATTCCAGTTGTTGGCATTGTTCTTCCAGCCCTGCGGCTGGTTCAACACCGGTTGCAGGAATCGGCGATCTATCTCGCTTCTCACCTGATCACAGAGTCCCTTTTCCTTCCTGTTGATTTCATCTTCCAGCATATAAAGGGTCCAGGCAAGCATGCCTGCCGTCTCTGCATTGAAGAGATCTACAGGCTGGATATCCTTTTCAGGATGGTCTTTTGGATAATGTGCCGGGATTCCCCACCAGGGTTCCTTCTCTATAAAATAATGTAAGCCCTTGCGGATGGAAGGCAGGAACCGTCCCCTGCCCTGCATGATTTCTGCCATCACCAGACAGACAAACTGTTTTCTGATACCAAAGCTAGCTTCCTCGTATCGGGTACGGTTACCATTGGTTCGGAACTCGGCAAAAGTTTCAGCAGGGATGGCATTCCAAGGCTTCTTCTGATAGAGATTGCCCAACCGGATATAATCGTTGCGCATCGCCACCGGCACCTGCTTCTGCCAGTATTTATCACCCGCCTTAGGGAAAGGCATAAAAAAAGCCTGGGCTTTCACCACTATGGATGAAAGCACCAAGCCTATTATCATTATCAATTTCTTGTTCATATCGTTTGTTTTTTTGCGTACAAAGATACAAAATTATAGCAAGACTAAAGTCTAGAAAAAGATAATTTTAGAGAAAATATCGCTTTAAAGCGGTATTTTACGAGAGAGAGTTTCACATTTTCCTCTGTTTATCCACCCAGAACAGACTACTTTCTCAAAGAATTGGCAGTCAGTTCCAGAAGACTCTGCAGATATTCATCGTCTGTATCCTTCTTCATCTTATTCAGCGAGGAGGCGCAGAATTTCTTCTCGTCAGCATTCAGCAACTTGCCGTATCCTATACAGAGCTTGACTATTTTGTTGGCAATACCCGTCTGGAGGGTACGCCGAGTCACCTGATTTCCGAGATAAGGGTATAAATCCTTGGCATTCTTAAAGGCAGCGCGAAGCGTATTGAGTTGCATCATAAATTCTGCCGCATCCTTTGGCGGAGTCATCTCCAAGTCATAACTGCGAGCCAGATTCCTGTTATACTTGATGCTGCCTAGGGAAACAAGAGAATCCAAACCTTGAACTGCTTTCATCTTATAAGATAATGACACCTTATAGGTTTGCGGATCCTTGGAGTAGAACTTATATACACTGCCCTTTACCGAACGATCCATTCCCTGATACCATACCAAGGCATAAACATATCGCATGGTAGAATCCTTGCTGTCGCGGAAATACTGCAGGTTATAGTTGCGGTCCTTGTGAGTACCAAACTCGTAGGTCATGGAATTGTTATTGCCATATCCCACCCGATTCGTCTCAATGCTGGCAGAACCCGCTTTCTTGGTAAAACTAATATAAGCGAGGCGACTATTGCTCAATAAAGCCTTTTGAAAGGTATCCACCATTTTCTGCTTTCTCTCAGGAATAGCGAACTCAAATCCCTTCATCATACCAATATTATAGGTATTCATCGAGGAAGAAGTAACGAGGTCGTCTTGCGACAAATCCTGTACGAATTTATCAAAAGCCTGGTCGATAGCCGGTATAGGCTTCTGGGCATGGCAAGCCGAAGAGAGCATCATCAGGCAAGCCACAAATGTTAATTTAAAAGTTGTTTTCATATCCTTCTTCTTTTTAATTGTTTCTTGTTAATAAACCTCCTGGTCATCACTCACATGGTCCTCATCATGCACATTCTCTTCGCTTTCGAACGAGGCACTGGCTACTTCGGCATTGAGCGTCTGGGTCTGAAGAGCATTGATGAGATAGAGTTTGAAGAACATTTCATTCTGCTGTGCCTCCATCTCACAGAGATGCTCATCTGCAAGCTTTTCCGGCTCTGCCAACAAAGAATCGGTAGCAATATTCTGGGCTATCCAAAGCTTTGGAGGAGCAGGAGCAAACAGATGCTGACGATATTTCCTCTGCTTGTGCTTCCTTGTTTGGGGAGATACGGAATCACCCGACTTTTTTATCTTTTCAGGCATGGAAAGATTGGCATCTGACGATTTCTCCTCGTGGACAACGGCAGAATCAGCATCCTCCTGAGTCGTTCTGCCATCGAGTTGAGTCATCTTCGAATCATCCCGATGCTCAGTCTGCCGCCCTACCCAAGGAATAGCAAACCCTATCAGCAGGGCGATGGATGCAGCCATGCTAAGCGACAACCATAGGCGGCGCATTCGTGCCTTAGCCTTTGGATGAGCATTTTCTACATGCTCCTCCGCCTCATGGTCAAGAGGCATGCCCTCGTCGAAATATCCAAACATCATCTGGTATTCCTTCAGGTCATCGCTCACATCGGGATGCAGACGAAACCACTCCCCTAGCAGAGCCTCCTCTTCAAGAGTAGTCTCACCAGCCATAAACCGATTGAGCAACAAACGTATATCTTTTTCTTTTTCGTTCATATCATTTTTTCCTCCTTTATTGATTATACCTATTTATATATAAGGGCTATCGACATCTTTTTCTGATTTCCTGCAACATCTGCTTTCTTGCCCTCGATAGCAACACGGATACAGATTCTGTGGTGATGCCCACGATTTGCGCTATTTCCTCAGAGCTTTTCTTCTCTACCTGTCGCAGATAAAGCACCTGATATTGGTTGGAGGGCAGCGCCTTGAGGCGTTTTTGGAGCCACTGTTCGTTCTCCGAGTTTTCCACTTCCACATCGGGCGGCGCATAGTGGCTAGGCGACTTATCGAAAGGCTGGGCATCTATCGAAATCATCTTCCGCTTGCGAAAGAAGTCGATGCAAAGATGCTTGGCTATGCAGCCCATCGAACCTTTGGCATGAGCAGCAGACTGAATGTCTTCCTTGATAGCCCAGAGCTTGAGCATCGCATCCTGTGCGATGTCCTCAGCCTCATCACAGCCAACGCCATAACCCTGACTGATCTGCAAGGCTATCTGCCGCAACTGCGGAACGATATGGATGAATTCATTCTCTGTCATTTGCTCTCTTTTGTTTTATTTGTTCAAAACTACAACATAAACGGAAAAGAAGTGTTTTTCTTAATGGGATTAACCTATATTAACAAGAAAGCCTGGCAAACGACGTTTGCCAGGCTTTCTTGATTAAAAAAACTATTTATTACTTATCCATAAACGACAAGCCCTGATAGAACCAGACATTCATCTGGTTAGCACCACGATGATTCCAGGCATAGTAAGGAATCAGGGTGAGAGGGGTGCAATCTACAGCGACCACTCCCTCCTTCTTCTGGTAGATAATATGGGCAGGAGAGGTAACGATAGCCTTTACGGTGAAGGCTGGGGCTCCCTTGGTCTCCGTGTTCTGGATGCTGTAGTTGTCAACGAGAGTGAAGCTTGGCTTCTCTGGCATAACGGCATGGAGCACAGGTTCATTGCTATTATCCACAGCCTCAGCGCAATATACCAATGGACCGCGCTCTACAGCTATCTTGTCGTTGTCATCAGCAACCTTAGCATTTGCCACTACGGTGCGAACAGGCATATCGAAGTGGATACGAATCACATCACCCTTCTTGATGTTCTTGACAGGAAGATAACCCTTGTTGGCATCGAGGTCAGCCTCTACAGCCTTACCGTTAACAGTTACGCTATAAGCAGGCTTCTCGGCATCGCTATACTTGTAAAGATCGCTAGGCACCACCTGATTGCGAACCCATCCAGGAATACGAACCAGGAGATTGGCATTCTTTACACCGCTCTTCTTCACAGCAATCTTGATATCGCCGTTCCAAGGATACTCGGTAGTCTCCTCCAGAACTACATCCTTGCCATTCACCTTGATGGTAGATGTATTGCCTGCAAAGAGATTCACATAGATATTGTTATCCTTCACGCCATAGAGATAACCTGGAACAGAAGGGATGAAGCGGCACAAGTTACTCGGGCAGCAGGCACATCCGAACCAAGGCTGGCGGGTGGTGTTGCCATCGGCATTAAACTTATACTTGCCATCGCTTGACAATGGGTTTGGATAGAAGAATCTGCCACCATCCATGCTCATACCCGAGATGACACCATTATATAAGGTACGCTCCATGCAGTCGATATACTTGCTCTCGCCGTGAAGCAGGAACATGCGCTCAAAGAGATAAACCATAGAAATGGCTGCACAGGTCTCGTTATAGGCAGTCATGTTTGGCAACTCATAGTTATCACCGAATGCCTCACCGGCATGGCGGGCACCAACTCCACCTGTAAGATAGTATTTCTTGCCAACGATGTTTTCAAAAATGCGGTCGATCACCTTCATATAGGCAGAATCCTTGGTCAAGGCAGCCACATCTGCAATACCGGCATACATATATCCGGCACGCACCGCATGACCTACCGCCTCTTTCTGCTCCAGGATAGGAGCCTGGCTCTGAGAATATGGGTTGCGGATATGAGTCTTGCCACGATAGTCGAGCAGATACTTAGCCTCATCCAGATACTTCTTCTCACCGGTCAAGGTATAGAGACGAGCCAAAGCCATCTCTGCAATCTGATGTCCTGGCACCACGGTAGCCTGACCAGCATTAGGTCCCACCTCCTTTACCACGCAATCGGCATAGCGCTTGGCGATGTTCAGGAACTTGGTGCTACCCGTAGCCTGATAGTGAGCACAGGCTGCATCTACCATGTGACCGAGGTTGTAAAGCTCGTGACTCAAATCCTCGTCCTTGACCCAACGCTTATTTCCCGACCACTGATGTGGATGCTTTGGGTTGATGGTACGGGCTGTATAGAGATAGCCATCTGGCTCCTGTGCCGCACCTACCACATCGAGCACGCTGTCGATGTAAGCCTTCAACTTCTTGTCTGGATAGGTCTGGAGAATGTAGCTGGCACCTTCGATGGTCTTATACACATCGGTATCATCGAAAGAGAAGCCCATAAACTTGCTTACATCCCACTCCTTGGTATCCAAGCCCGGATGGTTAGGATGCTGCAGGGTATAGGCAGCCATCTCGAAGTTCTTGTAGCGGTGCTCGCTCTCGCACTTGCTGAAAGCCAAAGGAATGGTTACCTTTTGGGCAGCCTTCAGGCGGGCACCCCAGAAGGTGTTCTGTGAAATCTTCACACTGGTGAATGGTACTTGAGTGAATGGATAGCCATTGCTCAACACCTTGTTGCTCTTCTGCGCCATTGTTGGCATTGCCACGGCGGCAGAGAGAAGTACTGCTGAAATAAATCTCTTCATTGCTTATCGGGTTTATTGATATTAATTATAGTTGTTGTTTATTCTTTCCTGTCGTAAACTTTCTCTATAAGAAGCCTTACAACGGTGCACAGCTTATGCAAACGAGCGCAATGAAAGCTTGCTTTCAAATGGCCGAGTGCAGCTAAGCTGCTGCAAAGATACACAAAACTTTCCATAATAGTGTAAACTTAACAATAATATTTGGATAATTATCATTAAAGATTATGAATTCTCATGTTTATAGGGCAAAATAATGCTTGCAAATGATAAAAACCCGTTCATTGTAATGACCTCATTTCGTTCTCATTTTCATCAATAGCGGCATGATGAACACCAGCATCGGGATGGAGAAGAGCAAACCGCCCGTCACCCCCGTGGCAAAAGAGAACCAGAAAGGTTCCTCATCCCGCTCCCAAAAGAATGGCAACAACCCCAAGATGGTAGAGACTATCGTCAAGAATATCGGTAAAATCTTGTGATTGAAGGCACAGAGATAAGCCGACACGGCATCCCGCTTGCGCAACTTAACCATTAAATTGTATTGACAAAGTATATAGATGGAAGCATTCACCACGAGACCACTCAACAAGACAAGAGAAGCAAAGCCACCACTGCCAAAGCCTACATCAAACAATACGAAGGTCAAGAATGCCCCCATCAGGGAAACAGGAATCATGAGCACCACAACCCAAGCCTGCCAGAGAGACTCGAAGACCACTGAACAGATGAAAAATATCAAGACTGCCACCACCAAGAGAAGCCAATAGTTTGACTTCTCCTTGATAGGATTGTAATAGGCAGCCGTCTCGCAACGAAAACCTATCGGCATGCTTCTATTGAAATGAGCCATGACGCTATCCATATACTCAGCCGAATAGGTGTACGAACCCAATATATTGAATGCCACATTGAGCACATACTCCTGATTCTCTTTTGGTATAACTTCCTTAGCCTCACGGCGCTGCAACATCATGACATCGGAGAGAAGCACCTGGCTGCTATCTACCAGCATCTGGCTGTTCTCCATACTCCACAAATCATAAGGCACCTGAGGCTCAGGAGCCAGATAAACATCAGCAGGATGCGCCTTGTCCCGATAAGAATCCACATACACCCGCTGCAACAAGCTGCCCAACTTGCGATGCACATCACCAGCCTCAACACCATAAAGGCTCATCCTATCCTTGTCATACCGCATATAGAGTTCCTCCTCTTGGTTCTCAAAGCCAGGAGTCTCCACGGCAATGTCTTGCACCCTAGGATTCTTACCCAAATAATCAGCCATGCTCTCTGCCACCTGATACAGTCGGGCATAGTTATAGCCCGACACCTTGATTTTGGTAGCACGATATTGAAGGTTGATAGAATTGCTAAAACCTCGTTCGCTGATGCCGTAGGTACTCCAGTCGGCACCCCCGACCGTGATAACCTTGCCTATCACCTTCGACTCCAGGCGATAAGGAAAACCGGCAGGCACATTCTTCTTGAATTTCACCGTGATTTCACCTTGCCGACCATCTATGCGAGTAACAAACTCCTTGATTTCAGGATATTTTTTCAGCAATTCCTCCACGATGACCATCTTCTCGTTCAGCTGCACGGCTGTGCCTCCCACAGGCATCAATCCCTGTATATGAAGCACTTTGTCCCCATCAGCTTTTCTGGTCTGCTCATGCTCGTTCAGATAATCAGCAAAGAGCTGAATCGTACCTCCAAAACAAGAAGCCAATTTATCCGTTGTAGCACTTTTCCAATCTTCAGGCAAAGCTTGGAATGGTATGCCGAATGCCCACACCAAGACGATATAGACTATCCATTTGCGGCGCGATGTCATCAAGATATAGCGTCTATAGAAATGATTCCAACAGACCACCCATCTGCGCTTGCCCCTAAAGACGCTCGGAGCTTGGCACTTGCATCTTTGCATGGCTGCAGGCACAAAGAAGAGAGCCACCAGCAAGGCAACAACCAGGTTGATGACGATAATCAGGGCGAAATCATACAAGTCTGCCTGCAATTCCTCTGGCAGGAAAAAGACGATGACAAGCGAGCCTATGGTTGTCAACATCGCTGCCAGCATGGAAAGGAAAGCCTTCCGGTTGTGATAATAGGCATAATGGTCGGCCATGACAATGACAGAATCGATGATAATGCCAAGCGACACCGTAATGCCTGCCAACGAATAAAGATGCAGTTTGATGCCACAAGCACAATAGATGATTACAGCTATCAAGATGTTAGCCGCCAAAGCCGATGTCACCACCATAAGATACCTGGCATTGCGGTAAATGACCCAAACAAAGAGCAGCAGGATGAATAATGAAGCTAGGCTACGCCCTATCAGCTTGGACATTTCTTCTCGTTGGAGTTGAGCCACATCGTATGACAAATGCACATACAACGGACTGTGCAATTCACCCTTGATAGCCTCCATCTCGTCTTGCACCTGGTCAGACAGATGCAAGATGCGAGCTGCAGGCTTTGCATAAACATTCACATATACCGTATTCAATCCATTCACACGATAAAAGCCAGAAGGCTCATATCGCTTGACATGAATCCTAGCCAAATCATTGAGATAAACCACCCGATTGCCATTGACCTTGATGGGAACATCAGCAAGCGACTTTCCATCGCATGCCGTTTTCAATCGAAAAGCAATCCGCTCCTTCCTGTTGTCCACAGTGGTATGCAGCATCGTGCCAACCACTTCATCCTTTCCCAGGAAATTGCGGATTCCATCCTGCAAGTCTTGGCTTGTGATGTCACAAGCAGCAAGTGCCATCGGGTCATAGCTCACCTCCACATACTTATCCGTGGTTCCTGCCACCTCTACCCGGTCCACGCCATCCAGCAACTGCAAGCGTCGCACCACATTTCCTGAAACAAGCTTCTTCAGCATTTCGGGCGGCATATCACCATTCACCTGATAAGTGAGAAGCAGCTGTTGCTCTTGGTGCATTCTCGCACCACCGGTTACCTCGCCACCTTCCACCACAGGATAGCCAGCACCCTTGGGCAACTTGGCATACGACTGGCGCAGCAGAGAAGTAACCGAGAATCGCAAAGCCGCAACATCCACCTTTTCCTTTGCCCAAGCAACAATCTCGCTGCTACCATAGGAAGAGCGGGAGGAAACACGCTCCACCCCTTTCAGCGCAGAGACCATTCCCTCTATCGGTGTCGTCAGATTTTGCTCTACAATCTTAGCCGACACCTGTGGCCATTCGCACCTGATGACCAGACGATTATCCCGCTGGTTCTGAGGTTCGGTACCCACATCCACCAACGGCAACAGAGCCGCACCCACTATCATCAAGATGACAAAGGTCAATATCACAGAGAATGAAGACAGTTTCATTGTTACTTTTTACTTTCTTTTCCGATAAATTACATAATAGAGAATAGGCACAAAGAAGATGCTAACCCCTGTACCCACAACCATGCCCACCAAGATGGTGAGCGAGAGAGGGAATTGCAAGTCAGCCCCTATTGAACCACCTGAGAGAAATGGCACCAAAGAGAAGATGGTGGTAAGCGAGGTCATCAATATCGGCAACAAACGTTCCCTGCCCGCCTTGACGATTGACTCAAACAAAGGCATACCGCTCTTGCGATGCCCATTGATGGTATCCACCTTCAGGATGGAGTCGTTGATAACGATACCTGCCATCACGATAAGTCCCGTCATAGACATCAGGTCTATCGGCAGCCTCAACAGATACAGGATAACCAACACCACAAAAATATCCAACACCATCTCGGAGAGGATGATAAATGGCTGAACCAAACTCTCAAACTGCGCTGCCAATATAAAGAACAGCAGCAGGACGGATACCAACAAGACCCCAACCATTTGCAGGACGGCTTGCTGGCTCAGGAAATAATCACCACTAACGGATGCCCTCAGTTCACCTGACTTTTGGTTGCTGCGAGCCACAAAGTCGAGCACATCATTCACATGCCCCTTGGTCGTACTCAGCTCTATCGGGTAAAACTCACCTTCTTCCGATCCATACAAATGCTTGAATTCAGACTCCTTCCTCTCCTTTAAAAGGAGTTGCAAGGGAACATCCACCCCTGCCTGATTTTTGATAGAAGCAGCCATCAGAGTATTTCTATCAGCCTCAGCAGCACCCACGACAACGGGTTGGGAAACCGCTCCCTGATGGATGCGCAGCACCTCATTGCTGCCCGTCATTTGGCGCAACCTATCATAAAGCTGGTCATAGGAGATGCCGTACAATGACATCTGTTCCACATCAGCCTCCAACACCAAATTGTCCTCTACCACGACAGATGGAATATCCAAAGATGGGAAATGCCTGCGAAGAGAATCTACGTAAGCCTCAGCCTGATTTACAGATGGACGATGCCCCAAATGGTCTTGCAACTTGATGCATAGCTCAGGTTGCCCTGAAGAGAAGATCAAATCGAACAGATTGCCCGATGGAGCAAAGGAGACGGTAGCTTCAGGATATCTCTGAGAGATACATGCTTGCAATCTCTTTTGGCACTCCTCATACTGTTCCTCATTCTTCCCCTTCAGGTAAGCCAATGCCTCGGAAGATGATATCTCCCTGGTATGAAACAACATGAAGTCCTGGCTACCCACCATCGAAGTGTAAGTTTGGGTCTGGTCATCACATAGCCTCAGCACCTCACCCATGCGTCTGTCATTTTCCTCTACAGAGATATTAGCATTCCAATCCACATACATGATTCCATCAGAAGCATTCATCGCTGGCATCTGCCGCTTGTCGGACACCCAAAAGACAAGAACAAGCCCCGGTATCGCCAACAAAGACAAACCAAGGCATAAACGCAAATGGGCAAAAGTCCAGGCATGCATCCGGTCATAATACCCATATATAATATGGTGCAACTTACTTGGCTGCATCATCGTTTGCTGCTCAACATTCTGTGCCTTATGTTGCCTTACATGCAATACATAGAAATAAACAGGCAACACCAGCACACTCACCGCCAAGGAAGAGAACAAGGCAATGGTAATGCCCATGCTTTGGTCAAAGAAGAGCGTACCAGCCATTCCGCCAATGAATATCAGTGGTATGAAAACGCTGCAAGTGGTAAGCACCGAACTCAGCATGGGAGCAAAGACACTGGCAGTGCCCTTGCATACCGCCTTCTCCAGTTGCGCTCCGCCTCTTTGCTTCTGCAAGATATTATCTATCACGATAATGGAGTTGTCTACAATCATACCCACACCCAAGATCAGTCCAGAAAGGGAAATGATATTGATGGATATGCCTGCCAACTTAAAACAAAGCAAGGTTATCACCAGAGATACGGGGATAGACAATGCCACCAGCAAAGCCAATCTCCATCTTCGCAAGAAGAGAACCAGCACCATTGCCGTAAAAAAGATGGCAGCCAAAAGGTTCCACTCCAGATTATGGATGGAATAATCCAGCAATTCGGTCTGGTCTCTTGTCACATCAAACTCCAAACTGGGGTTTGCCTTTTGCAAGCTAGCCACAACATCCGATATAGCCTCCTGCAGATCACCCATCTGGGCATCACTCTGCTTGATGACAGCCAGCGTAACACAATTCTTCCCATCATGGCGCACAAAATTCTTTCGCAATGCCGCACACTCTTCTATCTGGCACAGATCCTTCAGCTGCAACAGTCTGCCGGCATGCTTGATATAGATGTTGCGCACATCATCAACAGTCAATATCTGACTGTCAAAATGGATATTGTAACGATATATGCCATCCACTACAGACAAAGAAGTCAACTGAACGTTGTTGTCAGCCAAAGCACCCTGCAGGTCTTGAATCGTCAATCCCAGTGCCTCCATCTTTTCCTGCTCAGGAATACACCTAATCTCGGAAGAGACCATGCCGCTCATATCCACCATAGCCACAGAAGGCAACTGCTCCAATCTTCTGCTGGCGACATTGGCGGCAAAATCACACAATTGGGCAAACTGAGGGGAAGCCTTGCCCCATGCACGCTCATCCTTTAGGGATATATCCAGGTAAAAAGCAGGAATATCCATGGCACTAGCCTTAATGATTTTAGGGCGTTCCATCTCCTTAGGCAAATGAACCATCGTCAAATCTACCTTTTCATTTACCTCGATAAAGAACATATCCATGTTGGCACCAGGCTCAAACTTCATCAAGACACTTCCCTTCCCCATGCGAGAATCGGAGTTGACGCTCTTCACACCAGCTACACGAGACAAGTTCAAGCGCAAAGGAGCAATAACCTTCTGCTCCATCTCTTGGGCTGAATATCCAGGCATACTGGCTTGCACCGTAACCTGGGGCACATCCATATCGGGCATCAGGGAAACAGGCATGTTCCTGATGCCAATCATGCCTATCACCATGATGGCTACCAGTATCATGGTGACTGCAATAGGACGCTTCATCAAATAATTTATCATATACCCCAAAATTAATTCCTTATTACTTATTCCTTATGCTTATCCCTTACATGCACCTCGGTGCCATCAGCCAAGTTTAAGTTGCCCGACGTGATGACCACGTCACCAGCCTTGATTTGTGTCTCCTTCCGTTTGCATCCCCCTATTGCATAAGAATGTATATTGGAATGCAATACATCCACATAGGTCCATACCGCCTCGCCCTTGTCATAGAGGAAGACCACATGGTAGCCATCACGTTCGATGACGGCATCCTTAGGCACCACCAACGAATGCGGCACATCGTTTTCCACGATGACCTTCACATTCATACCATCCATCAGCTTGCCCTGGGCATTAGGGATGCGAGCCATCACCTTAATCAGTCCCTTGTCACTGACCGCAGGATTCACATTCACCACTTGCCCCTTATATCGCTCAGTATCATCCGCAAAGAGATTCACCCATACCGTCTGCCCTACATGCACCTGCTTGATTTCTGCCTCCAAGACCTCAAACTCCACATCCAACTGGGTATCATTTACCAAGCAACAGAGTTTATCCACCCGTTGATGTCGCTTATTGACCAAGTCGGTAATACGACCAGAGAATGGGGCAACCAAGGCACATTTCGTCAGCAGACGCTTTGCAGCCTGCAATTGGTAAGTGGCAGCAAAGTATCCAGAGGTAACCTTTGCCCTATGCATCACATCGGCAGGCACGGCATCCGAAATGCCATTATAACCCAAACCGATCAACTTATCGGCAAGGGCTATCCGGGCATTCTCCAAATCACGAGATGCTTTTTCCACACTCAGCTTGGCATCAGCAGCATCCGTCCTGGCTATGAGCTGCCCCTTTCTCACCACTTCACCATTATGCACGAATACCTGATCCACGCTGCCCCCATCAGCTAACGACAAATCACATTTTTCCAAGGCTCGCAACTTGCCGTTGCAAACCAACTGGCGATGGAATGTCTGCTCCCTCAGCCTCAACGTATCTACATAAATCTCTGTAGTCAAGCTATCAGCTGTTGGTATATCCTGTCCATCTCCCTCCGTATTCTTATGTTTGCATGCACATAAAGAGCCTAACAATGCACAAGCCACCATGAAATATAAATAATGTTTTTTAGTCATATCCTTATGATGTTATAGATTTACCCCTCCACGTCTTACTTGACCAAAGCCTCGAAATCGGCAATCAGGTCTCTATGTTCCACCCAATCATAAAGGGTAAACTTGCGCAGAGTATAATAATAATTCCAATACGACTGCAATTGTCCGATGTATTGCGCCTTTGCCGTTTCCAGTTCCTGCAAGGCTGTGTTCAGCTCCGTCACCGACACATTGCCAGTCTCGAATCTCTTCTTCGTGATTTCATAACGTTCTTCCGAAATTTTCTGGGCACGCTGTGAGGTACGGCATTGCTCTGCCTGCAAGCTAAACTGCATCACCTCTCGCTTGATGCTCTGCACATAATCGTTATCAGCTTGCTCTTTCTTGGTCTTGGCAAGCTCAAGATTCGACTTTGCCACCATCACCCTGCCTTTCTTCACTCCCCAGTCAAAGATGGGTACGGAGATGGTCAAGCCAATAATCTCATTGTCTTGCAGATGACTATAAGCGGATGCAAAGCCATCAGCCGTACGATTAAATCCCACTTCCGCATTGAGCTGCATCTGGATGCCTTGAGCCGCCTTAGCCTTGGCAAGAGTCTGTTGGGCAGAGAGCAAATCCAGGTCTTGTCCTATGGCATGTGATGAATTATTCATCGCTTTTTGCAACACCTCATTCACATTGAGCACCTGTTCAATGACATTCTCGGGGGGCAAGAGTATTACTTTCTCATCATGACTAACCCTCATATAGGAGAACAAATCATAGAAAGCATCATTCATCTTGACCTGTGCCTCATTGCGTGTAACCTTGGCATTGAGCATCGACAATTCCAGTTGCAGCAAGTCGCCCTTCGTAATCGTACCCAGTGACAATCGCTTTTGCGACATAGCATAAAGATCTTCCAAATCCTTCAATTTAGTTACGCTCTGGTTATAATCCGACTGCGCAGATATGGCAGCAAAATAAAGAGAAGCCACCCGAATGGCGATGCTTTCGATGCTTTCACAATATATTCGTTTGGCCTTGTCATATTCCTTTGGTTCCATCTTCTTTCGCCACTTCATCTCATTATATGATGTGAAAGGTTGGGAATAAGACAAGCGCAAAGGCAGGGTGTTGTAAGTAGTCATCTTATAATCAAACTGATCCAGTCGGTAAAGATAAGACTGCAACGACAATGTTCCTCCCAAGGAGCTAATCTGCTGTTCCAAGGATAAGGTCAGCGAGTTGACCAATGAGTTGTTATCCACATAATTGATCTTACCATCCTCCGCATTTCTAGCCTCTACCCGAGAATGATTAAAGTTCATGATGCCTCCCGTCAGGCTCATGGAAGGCAACAGCTCTGCCCGAAAGGACTTATAGGTCCAATAGCTAGACAAGAAACTAAACCTAGCCAACTGGGCATCATAAGAGTTTCTCTGGGCAATGGCTATGGCATTGTCCAGAGAAACAGCAGTCTGAGCGTGAAGCGGCGAAAAACCACCAAAGCAACAGGCTATCAATAAAGAACGTATAAACCAACTTCTCACAATATGCTACTTAATTTCTAAAGATTATACATCCATATTTCATCAACTTTAGTCTTTGGATTTTCAGAGAACAAATATAATTTCTTTTTATCAGCAGAAATCTTTATACTGCTCCCCACTTTGTCCAAGGCTATTCTACGTATTGGATTTCCATCCCAATCATACACTTGTATCTCATTGCCATATTGGGATTCCATATAATTCTTAGGAGTCTTACCATATAAGTTCTTTTCTATCATCAATACATAAATAGCATCCTCATCAACATCAATAGCCAATCTCTTACCCGAATTCTTTAAAAGTTCATAATTACCATCAGGAGCTTCCTTATATTCGGGTTTCACCGAGAACAATTCATTTTTGACTTCCACCTTATTCTTATCTATAGAAAATATAAATGCATACCTTTCCCATCCACAAAGGTACAAGAAGCGGTCTTTCGATTTGAAAATTCTACTGTTGTCTGTATAAACAGAATGCTTAGACAGACTATCACCAGCAAACTTATCTTGTGGCCAAAAGTCCAACGTTTCTGCCTTTAGATTTTTAAAATCAATAATTGAAAACAGATGTCCAGCCTGAGAGAACGGAGCACCAGGCAACAATATGGTAGAATCAGACAATACCTGAAAACTATTTGTTGCAAAACGAATAGAAGGCAATTTGGTCAAATCAAAACGTTGCCCCTTGCTAAAATCCAATCGGTTCAAATCAGATTTTGGGAAAGAAGAAAAAGACAGCAACTGATTTCCATTAGCATAATTCAACACTCCCAAAGCCCCATCAGAAGACAAGGCAAAAGAGACTTCATCATACTCACCCCTTCCTTTTCCCCTATTAAATACATTTCTTTTAGCCAAAAGCGAATCTCCATCTTGTACGCAGATGCAGCAATTCACATCATCTCTATACACCTGAGAAAGCCAAAAATCTTGCGTTATTAAACGAGGATAAGCTCCAATACATTTATCATCAGGATGCAATAACGTACCCTGTATATTTTCTACAGTCAAATCCTCAATGCTCTTCTTCGCTACATTAGAACAAGAAGTAAGCATCACAATTGCCAACAAGAAACTTGCTATATAATTTACTTTCACCATTGTCTTTAAATCATTTTTTTATGAGTAAATATAAATTATGCATCTATCCCATTCAGATGCCACTGCAAAAATAAGAAATAAAAAACAAAAAACCACCATTTTTGAGTTTACCTTTTGTTTACTTCCTTTAAAACCGATGGTTCAAAGCAGCAGAAAACTTGATATGCAACATAGAACAAAGTAATCGTAACATGATATTATCAATTCAGAAAGATCGGCTCAGGGGAGATTGTCCGTGGATAGACAATCTCTCCTGAGCCCATTTATGTCATTTTTTGGGAACGAGAAAATGGGAAAGTGACGAAAAGTGGTAAAATTACCACTTTTTGCTTGTAAATCATGGTAAAAGCCTTCGTTTGAGCCTTTTTAGTGACGAAAAACGGTAAGTTTATAACCCTCTGAGGAGAGAAAAGTCCATCTATCAAAACCTCCCCTACCTCTTCTATTTATATTCATGAAAAAACAAAACGGGATTCGAATCCTTGTTCAATTTTATCAAACGACTGTAATTATCCAAATGCGTTCTCATTTTTCCACCGTTAATGATGTATTTAATAAAATGGGGCATAAAGCACGGTTTTAATAATGCGACAACCCCTCGTTCATCACTATAACAAAAGTCCATCGGAATCATATTTTTATCAGAAACATAATCATCCATGAAAAGACTCGATGTCTTCGTTTTTCCACTCGCTTTGTCATATACTAGATAATTCCGCTCATCCCCCTCTAGATATTGGAAAAAGACTTTACTTGGTGATTCTATGAAACGAGAGATCTGATGAATCCTCTTTTGCGAATAGATGCCAGAAAAATCAATTTTTTCCAATTTTCCTTCTGCTATTCTCTGCATCATCAGAACCTCATCCTTATTCACGAACTTTCGACTATCCACAATATATGCAGCAGATACACCATCTGCCGTGACATTCATAATCAAGTTAGAAAACAAACCTATATATTTGGGGCTTTGACTATTCTTTGAATAAAAGTTACTATGCTCCAAGCTAAGTGGGAAATTCCACCCATGATTGTAGTCATCAGATTTCAAAAACTTGCCCACTTGCTTTCCGTTACGCTCATCTATTTCCCTTAATTCATATTTTTCCTTTTCTGAAACGGAAGACCTATTCAGATATATCTTCCCGCCTATTTCCTGCATACAGTAAGTAAGATAACCATTTTGGACTGCTTTTATACTTGACAAGAACTTATAATCATTCAAACTGAACTTCAGAATCTCATCCGTAGCCTCATCTAGCAGATAAATAATTTCTTTTGTTCTATCTATAGAAAAGTCTGCCAACTTCATGTATTCTCCATGTCCTCTACCTGGCGAAGAAATGGTTCTTTTAAACTTATCATTCCCATCAAACACATAAAGCTTATTGGCACGGTCATCAAGGATATAAATATCTTCTTTGTATATTTCCAAAGAACGTATATTCTGAACCACACATTCAGGTTTCGTCTCCAGCAAAACGACCTTTGGTGCCTTAAAGAAATCAGAGAATATCAAAGAGTCACATCTTGTAGCCCCATCTATGCTTATGGTATCTGCATCAGCATACATTGTGGCAGTATTATAACTGCCACAAGATATGCACATGACAAACGCTAGTATGATAAACATACAGTTTATTGCTTTATTCATATCTTTTCCTTTTTATCATTATCCAAACTTATTTCAACTTGCATTTAAAAAGTAAGTAGTCTTCATCCCTCATTGTTTTTTTCTTATATTTAGGGAAATAACTATCTATATCTTTTCGAAAATCCCTTCCCCTTATAGCCAAAAACACATAATCAGCACTACTCTTAAAAAATTGAGGTGCAGAAATATCCACATGTCCCATAACCTTACCAACACCTTTGGTATTCATAAGATTAACATATACATACTCACCTTTCTTATATGACACCAAAATCCTATCACCCATTTTAACCGCATCCAATATGAAATCATACTTATGCTGATTTTGTTGAAATGTTGTAAATTGGGTATATTCCTTACTAGGCATTGGATTAGGAAGTTCCCAATGGTAACTTTTCGCTGCTAATGACTTAGCATTTATATAAGTGTATATGCATTGTGATGCTTGGTCTATATAATTAATTTCATTGCCATCAACCTGCAATGGAGAGGTTATCATACCACTTACACCAACTGCAAAAGGCAAGGCATCAACCAACTTCTCTTTTAGTTTGAATGAAGAATCATAGACATACATCAACTTATCATTTTTCAATGTTCCAAAGTTGTTGGTAGTCAAGACATACTCGTCCCTGTTCCAAGCCAGATTCCAAAAAGCATTTTCCTTCAAATCTTTAGCAAAAAGGAATTTGCCCTCAACATTATAAACCAAGACCTTAGACGGTGCCACCAAAATCACAATTCTGTTATTAGTGGTATCTATTGCAAAGTCTGAAGCATGAACATACTCACCTGGTCCATGTCCAATGGAACCGATATTTTGCAAAAAGTTACCATTCGTGTCAAACACATACAATTGTCCTCTATCTACTCCGCCCAATACATAATATCTATCATTGACATAATCTATTTTACTTATCCATTTTAATCTTCCGCTTACAACTGAATCCAACGTAACACATGATTTTGGCACAAAGATGTCAGACAACCTTACCATATCCTTAGTATCATTCAGCAAAGGCAAAGGCTTGCTATTATCCACCGTTTGCTCAACAACACAAGAAGACAAAGAAAACTGAATCAAGCATAATAATAATATTATTTTTTTCATACCAATTTACTTTTTATCATTAATAATCTTATATACGTTTGCAGATTATTCTATACCTATCAGTCAAGTTGACCATTAAGTTTGATTTTTACTAACATAGGATTGTTAGGATAAGCTTTCAATTTATCCTTTAAGCTTGGATAAAACGGAGATTTCTCAGAAAACTCCATAGGATACACCAAAGCCCAAAATCCAGTTTCGTCTACATCCACTAAGGAAATGCCAAGTTCTATATCCAATGGTCCTGCATATACCTTTTTCAGGTTCTTATCATAAAAAACCATATAATATTTCTGCTGTGGACCAACAACCAAAGCATAAAGGCACTTGGAATTTTCAAAACACATCTGAACAGATTTGAAATATCTTTTCATATTATCAGTTTTCTCAAAATCATCATACTTGTCAGATATGTACTTTTCCGGTAATGCCTCACTTCCAAAATCCAACAGATATTTAGGATATAGTTTCCCCTTTTTATAGGTATCTATCACAAAACATCCATAGTCGGGCAGAACTAAGTTATTATCATCCATAGAAAAGAAACGCTCACATTCCATCTGAATGCCATTACGCTTACGTAAATCTTCTATCTTTTTATCTTGAGACATTTTTGATATAGAGTAATCCTTGTAAGGTGAATATAATAAAGTATCATTCCCCACAACCATAAAGCGACAATAATCAGTACCAGACTTATTGATACTCCTATCCCTTCTCAAAAACTTGCCATTATTCTCATCAAAAATAGTCGTACCACGCTCATCAAGAATCGTAATAAGAGAATGCTCTATATCCACAGAAAAATCCAGGAAATCTACATGCTCAGATTCAGAATATCCAACTTTTCCTACCTCATATTTAAACTTGCCATTATGCTTGTCAAAAACAAACAAACTCTTCTGCTTAAAATCTTGAAACAGGATTAGATTCCCCTCTACCCTACATTTAGAGGCAACAGTCAACAAGGAAGAATTGGTATTCTCCAAAGGTACCACTTCTGCTATTGACAACAATGAAGCCCAATTTGTAAACTTAGGTTGCTTCACATCTATAACCTCACACTCTGTAACAGAAGGACTCTCTGTACATGCTACCATACATGCACAGAGACTAAACAAAACGAATGGAAGAAAAAACAGAAACTTTTTCATAATTTCTATTATTTTTAATAATTCATTGTATATTTTTTGATGCAAAAGTACAACAAAACAAACATATATTGGGCATATTTGAGTTTACTTGTAATTTCCTTTTTAATTTTTAGAGCTTTAATATACAAAGTAAACAAACAGTAAACTCATGACTAAAACAACAAACACTTATCACTTCTTTGCAATATGTACCAAAAACTTTTTCTCATGTACCATTTTAAACAAAAGTAACAGATTTTTCTTTTATATTCCAAACGAAATTTATACTTTTGTATAAAAAGAAAGAAAAAGCAATGAAAAATATCGCTATTTTACTTTTGGTAAGCATGCTAATTTCATGCACCAATCAAGAGAGCAACAAAATATTAGCTAACATTGAACGAATCATGTTAGCTTATCCTGATAGTGCACTTACTCTCCTCCAAAAAGACTCTGCCTCTATATGTGAAATGGGTAAAGATGCACAAATGCACTATCAAATCACTCTGTGCAGAATCAATGATATGCTATATAAGCCACACACAAGCGACAGCATGATGCTAAAGGTTGCAGATTATTTTGAGAAGAGAAACAACAAAGTTTTGCTGAGTCAGGCATACTATTGTCTGGGGGGTATCTATAGAGACCTTAACAATCACCCAAAAGCTATCAACTATTTCTTAAAAGCAGCCACAACTGACAGTATTAATGCTCCTAAAGAAATGTTGGGCAGAAGTTATTACCAATTATCCGATCTTGAGGACAACAGACTCAATAAGCAGCAAGCACTGCTATATTGCAAAAAAGCTTATAGTTACATTAAACAAGCAGAAGATTATGGACTAACAAATGCCTGTCTGATGGATATGGGGCATTATTACTATGACTTAGGGAAAATAAAAGAATACTCCTCATTCACAAAAATTGCCAAAAAGAACATCTTGGAAGACCATGATACTTTGAACTTAAGGCGTTTTATCGTTTCTGAAGGGGAAAAAGCTGTTTATAGCAACAACCAGCAAAAACTGAAAAAGCTCATACTTGAAGCTAAAAAGGAACTTACTCCTGAGCAACAGCAAGACTGGGGTATCAATATGATGCAAGGATATCTGCATAAATTCCTTCACCAGCAGGACTCTGCTTTGTATTTTTTCCAAAAAGGATTGAAAACAGAAGACCCTTGGAGAAAATATGAGGCTAGCATTGCCATGTCCGAAACGAAAGCTAATGGAAATAAATACGAAGAAGCTTGGACCTTGCAAAAAGAAGCAATAAAGCTAAAGAACGAAATAGATTCCATCGACAACAAGTCGGAGGCTGAGAAAATGAAGGCTGCCTATAATTACGAAGAAGAAGTGGCTAAAAGAGAGGAAGCAGAAGAGGCCAGATACCATTTCATGCTTGGTATCATGGTTGCCATCTGCTGCATCCTCGGATTATCATTTTTTGTTCTGTATCTCAAGTATTCCTCTAAGAAAAAGGAACTGTTGCAACTAAGGGTTATTGCTCAGCAAAACAAAGAAATAACCCAACAGAAGACGCACATACAAAGCCAAGATACACTGATACAATGTCAGAAAACACAGATAGAGAATCAAAATGAGAATATCCAAAAGCTGGAAAACAGAAACAACCACTTATCGAAATATGAACTATTGTCAAGTGATGCGAGAAATTGTAAAATTGGTGAGCAAATCCATTTCCATGAAGACAAATGGAATCAATTCAGAATGTCTGAAGCATACACTCATTTACACCACATGATCAATGATGGGCTGATGAATTACAAAGCTTCTGATTACAAGAAAGCCATCTCTGCAATAAAAGAAGAAATCGACAAGTTGTTTAATGACTATGGCAAACGTCTCAAGGCCGCATTCCCTGAAATAAAAGATTCGCAAATCACCTTTGCCTATCTTGTAAAAGCTGATGTCAAATTCAGCAATATTGCTATCCTGTTAAACAAAAGCAAACCTAGCATCACAAAGACTTGCAAGGGATTCTTACAGCTTCTTGAAAAGCCATATACAACCAAAGAACTCATTGAATTCTTGCAGAACTTCTGAAAAAGCTTCTGTAGTTTCATGAACAACAATGCCACTTCACACACCTTATTAGTGTGCAAAGTGGCATTGATTACATGACGTTGAACGAGCAGTAACACGTTGTGTCTCTGTATCCGTCTGTTGTCTCTATTCTCATTTTTTTCCCAACCCGATATGTCCCTTTCGTGTATTTCTGACGTACATTGCCCAAATCAATTTGAAATTTTCGGGCAGTGTTTGGTCGGATGCCAAGACCTATCTCTATAAAGGCAGCATTCTTCAATGGAATCTTTTTCCAACCTTTATTTTCCTTCTCGATGAAGTAATCATAACCAACGATACAAGTCCATGGTGAATTGTTGGTTATAGTCAACGTGACAACTTGAGGTTTAGTCGTAAAATGCGTCTGCGAGAGTTCCAACCAAATGTTTCTTTGTACAGAATTGGTCTTTTCTGCAATTTTGGTCTCTTGCACGGATTTATTCTCTTGCACATTACTAACTAAAGCACTTGCTTCCGTTACTTGACTATTACTTTTGTCCCTAACAGAACATGAAAGGAACAATAAGCATACAAATATCCATTTCATATTTCCAGCTAATATCGTTCAACATTCTGGTATTGATTACTCCTGCGCAATGATACCGCCCTTAGGCTGCATCTCTACCTTGAGGTTTCCATTCTTATCTACCTTTACGGTCTTTACATGAGAGTCTGGCCAGAGAGCCTTCTTGTCCTTGCTTGCCGTCTCATAATAATAGGTAACGGTTTTGCCTGCGAGCATAGGCAACTTCAGGGTGAGCTTCATCAGCTGGTCGGTGCCATTCAAGCCAGCCACATACCATTTGTCGCCATGACGGCGAGCCACTACGGCATACTTGCCAGGATAACCTGCCACAAACTGGGTCTCATCCCATGTGGTTGGTACACTCTTCAAAAAATCAATCTCGTGCTGAGGAAGCTCAGTGAGATTGTTAGGATAGATGGCGATACACTGGATGGCAGCCTGGTTCATGATAGCCGCAGCCATCTCGAACACGTCGGTGGTATAACGGCGATGACGACTCTTGTTGTCACGAGACAAGTATTTGTTCATGATGGTGCCACCCCAATCCATAGAAGCCACTGCATTGCGGCAGAATGGGTGCATGGTCAACTCAAAGCCCTCTTGCTTGGCATGATAATCAGAGAAGAATACATTCTCGGAAGCAAGCACAGCCTCGCTGGAGATGAAGTTAGGATACATGCGTTCCCAACCTCTTGGCAGGGTGCAACCATGGAAGATAACCTGTATGCCATAATCGTTGGCATCGCTGAGGATGTCTTCATAGTTCTGCATGGTCTGCTGCTTGTCGCTACCGAAGAAGTCCACCTTGATGCCCTTCACGCCGATGCTCTTCATCCAAGCCATCTCCTTCTTGCGAGCCACGATGTTGTCCATACAGTTGCGTGGTCCCTGCGGGGCATCATTGGTTATGCCATTGGAGTTGTACCAAAGCATCAGGCTTACACCCTTGCCCTGTGCATAACGGCTCAGTTCTGCTATCTTTTCTCTGCCGATCTGCGTATCCCAGAGGGCATCCACCAATACATACTCATAGCCCATGGTAGCAGCCAGGTCGATGAACTGTTTTTGGTCATTGTAGTTGCAAGAGGCGTCTTGCCAGATGAGCCAGCTCCAGGCATATTTTCCCACACCATACTTTTGGGATGCCTCATAGCGAGGCTCCACTACATCATAAGGGATGGTGGTCTCCACCAATGGTTTCAGGTCCTTACCCACGGTGATGGTGCGCCAAGGTGTGGAACCTGGCAATGAGAACACGGCATTGTTAGAGCCAATACCATCTCCTTCTTCCTTCATAGGGAAGGCTATCTGATAACCCTTGTTGGCATCATAATCGCTGATGTGGCAACCCGGATAATTGCCATGAGTGCCTGTCTCGCTGACCAACACCCAGCCTTCGCCGCCTACCTTGAAGAGGCATGGGAAGGTATAGCCTCTGCCATAACCCGACTTGGCTGTGAGCGGAGCATCTGGCTTGTAATCCTCCTCATAACTTGGCTTGGTACGAGCAAAGCCTATCAGCGGATTGCTCTGTGGAGAGAGGAAAGAGGTGGAAATCTTTGGCAGATTGAATGCCGTCTTCTCCTCATTAATAATAATATGTTGTGCCTTCAAGCCATCAAAGGTATAGCGGAAAGCCACGTCATTGTTGGACACATTGAAGGTAACGGTCATTGGCTCTTTCTTGCCATTGAGATAAGTCACGTTGAGCTGGTTGGCATGATAATCCACATGCGAAGCCTTGGCGGTACGAAGGTCGTAGCTTTTATCAACCGTTGCCTCACTCTTCTTCTGAAAGGTCAAGCCCTGACTGAAATCTCCTACGTTGGCAAGGAGACCGAGCAAGGATGGCTCCATCATTCGTGTGCCAGCATAATCTACGGAATAATAGAGCTTGCCGTCTTGATCTTCTACCACGACATTCAGTTTACCATCAGGAGAACTGACGGTACTTTTCTCCGCAAAGGCAGAGAGGGCTGTCATCAAAGACACTGCCACCAAAAGGAAATTCTTCTTCATTCTAAATTATGTAAAATCGTTATGTTGTTATTATGCTCCTATTGCCGATTGTAGTTTTTACACTTACAACGATTCTGCAAAGATACGCCAAAACATTGGGACTGCAAAATATTTCCATACCTTTTTAGCAAAATAGGAACAAACAACAAAGTAAATGCTACATAAACGAAAGCGAGAATGCCGCAAGAAAACGACATTCTCGTGCCAAAATACTTCTCACTTTGCTTTAAGAAGGAGTACAGAATGAGTTTCAGGGAATCTGCAGACCAGCAGTAGGTGTAACTCGCTTGATGGTACCATCAGCATTAAACTCCATCTTGTCGATGCACACCTCGCGATGCACGCCAGGCTGATTGTGGAGATACTCCTTGTTGATGCGATGATAAACGATGTACCACTCATCTGTGCCCGGCTTCTGGATCACGGAGTTATGGGCTGTACCATAAATCTCGTGCTGTGGGTCCTGGATCAAGACGATAGGATCCTTGGCTACCTCAATAGGACCAAGCGGAGACTTGGATGTTCCATAAGCCACATGATAGTTGGCAACACGCGTATCATCCACCGACCACATGAAGTAGTACAGACCATTGCGATAGAACACGTATGGTGCCTCACGATAAGCATAATCCTTCAGGCTTCCGCCCTTTGGAGTCATCACGGTAACGGTTTCGTCCTTAATCTTAGTCATACTTGGCTCCAACTCGGCACCTGCCATGAAACTGTTGCCCCAATAGAGGTAAGGCTTCTTCGATACGGGGTCGATGAATACATCCACATCGATGAGCTGACCGTTGCAACCTGGATGATTCTTCGCCAGAAGAGGGTGACCCAGGTCAACGAATGGACCTGTAGGAGAATCAGAAACCGCTACACCCATCTGCTTTCTGCCGTTGTCATTAGGACGGGCACTGAAATAGAGATAGTACTTGTAGCTGCCGTTCTTCTGCTTCACCTCTACAGCCGCCGGAGCCCAGAGATTGCCGTTAGCCCAGGAAATCTGGTCGCTCTTGGCATCGAGCACCACACCTTCGTTCTTCCACTCCTTCAGGTCGGAAGAAGAATATACGTAGTATTCATATCCACCCCAGCCCGGAAATCCATCGGTGGTAGAATAGATATAATACTTACCCGTCTTGTTGGAATACAGGATTTCCGGGTCGGCATGAAAGCCTGGCAAGATTGGGTTGCACAATCCGCTGGCGACGACAGGCTGATTCTCATTGAGCGCATGCCAGTTCTTGGCAGCCTTCTTTGCCGCATTAGCATTCATGGGCATTCCAAGAGCCAACGCAGCCATCATCAAGCCACCGATTGTCAGTTTTTGATTCATCATTGTCTTGTTATTAAATGTTTGTATTCTTTTTGCTTGCAAAAATACAATTTTTTATTCGAACAAAGGTACACAAATAATGATAAATATGTCATCATTTCGTTCAAAACCTTCATTTTATTCAAATATTTATTGTATCTTTGCCCTCAAATAGCAAAATCATATCAAAACAATGGAAAAAGCAAAACAGATTCCTTATCGTGCCATTGCCCTGGATTTGGATGGCACCCTGACCAACCACGAGAAAGTGGTTACCCCTAAGACCCGCGAAGCCTTGCTCAAGGCTGCAAGCCAGGGAGCCGTAATTATCCTTGCTTCCGGTCGCCCTACCTACGGCATCAAACCGGTGGCTGAATGTCTCGAACTGAACCAGCGAGGAGGATACATCCTTTCTTATAATGGTGGCAACATCGTGAACGCCCAGACCGGCGAAAAACTCTTCTCGCAGTTCTTGCCAGACGAAGTGATACCAGAATTATATGCCTATGCCAAGGAGAAAGGTCATGCCCTGCTGGGATATGCCGGCAACGAAATCATCACAGAGATGCCAGACGATGAGTATGTGAAAGAGGAGTCGCGCATCAACAAGATGAACATCCGAAAGGTGGACAACCTGTTTGAAGCCCTGGAGCCTCATCCTACCAAGCTCCTCATGACTGGCGACCCTACCCTCATGCTCAAGGCGGAAGAGGATTTGGTGGAAAAATTGGGAGACAGAATGGATATCTTCCGCTCGGCTCCTTTCTTCCTGGAGCTGGTACCTAAGGGCATCGACAAGGCAAAGTCGCTGACTCGCCTTCTGGCGAAAATCAATCTTACTCCTGCCGACATGATTGCCTTCGGCGATGGTTACAACGACCTGAGCATGCTGAAGCTTGCCGGCATGGGGGTGGCGATGGAGAATGCAGCCCCAGAAGTAAGAGCCGAAGCCGACTATGTTACCCTATCAAACGAAGAGGATGGCGTAGCCGCTGCCCTCGAACACTTCGGAATGTAAAGATTCCAGCACATACGCCAGCACGCCCTGAAAGGGCAGAAGCTCCTAGCCCAGGGCATCGCCCTGGGTATAATAGCAGTCAACAAGGCGCCCTGTAAGGGCAAAAGCTTCGTATATTGCCTGGTACTTGAAAGCTTTTGCCCTTACAGGGCGACAAACTTGCGTCAATGATTACCCAGGGCGATGCCCTGGGCTAGGAGCTTTTGGGCCTTCAGCCCGTACCTGAACCACATGCGAAACTTCTGTTATATTACAAGAACCTTAAATTCCGTCCCTTTTATTGCCTAAATTGTTCATTATTAGACGTTTTTATATTTTTTCGAAAACCAATTATATAAAAACGAAAGCATCCAACGCCAAAAATCACTAACTTTGCGCCCGTAAAAAGAATATAGAATTTCCCAATAAACTTCAACTAAAATACTGTTTTTTTGAATAAGGGTGAGGCGATGAGCCTCATCCCCTATTGGAACAAACCAGATTACAATAGGCAATCCAAAAATACTTGCGAGAACGGGGAACTTGCAGGAAAGAGCAAGCTCCATAGAAATGGAGCTTACTGGTATTCGCTCGGCGAAACGCCGAACTGCTTCTTAAATGCAACGGAGAAATGGGCCGCAGTACTGAATCCTGTCAACACGGCTATCTCTGAAACATTAAGTTTGCCTTCACGCAACAAAACAGCTGCCCTGTTGAGCTTGTATTTACGGAAGAAAGTACCAGGAGTCTCACCTGTAAGTTCCTTTACTTTATAATTAAACTTAGCCGGACTAATCAGCATATCCTTACACATGGTAGAAACACTCAAATCCTGTTCTTTAGAATGCTTCTCCATCAACTGATATAATTCATCCATAAACTTCCTGTCCTGCTCAGAGAGAGTATCCGCCACTTTCTTCGACAAGGTCTGAGTTTCCGTACTCTCACCCAAACGCTGACGGAGCGTCTGCATGTTCTGCAACTGCGATACCACGAGCGCCTTCAGGTAAGCAGGGTCGAAAGGCTTGGTAACGTATGCCACTGCTCCCAACTTCAAGCCCTCTATCTGCTCACTCATCTTCGACATCGCCGTAATCAGTATCACAGGGATATGACTGAACATCAAATCATTCTTCAATACCTGGCAGAATTCATAGCCCGACATCTTGTCCATGATGATATCGCTGAGTATCAAATCTGGCTTCACCTCTTCCAGGTCTGCCAGTGCCTCTTCTGCCGAATAGCGGTTCACCACCTCATAGTCGGCAGCAAAGATATAATGCAGATATTGTGCCACATCCACATCATCATCCACCACCAGAATCTTAGGTCTATTCATCTTCTTGTTTTCTTCAGGTTTTGCTTCCATAGAGCAATCTGCACTCAAAGGAATCTGCATCACCCGCTTCTCCTGCTCCGCAATTTCCACCTTATTATATATAGACCTATCCATAGGCAGGCAGAAACAGAACTCCACACCATTCTTGAGCGAAGCCTCAGCAGAGGTTTCGCTCACCGCATGCACATTCTTCACCGTGATAGAACCATGATGAAGCTCCACAAGGCGCTTTACATAATAAAGTCCGATGCCCGTACCCCAACCGTAAAGATTAGGATTCTGCGTATCTGCCAACTGGTAATATCGCTTGAACACATCCTGCAACTTATCCTCCTTTATCGCCTTGCCGCTGTTGAAGACAGATATTTCCAGCATCTTATCCTTCACACCAGCCTGTATTCGGATAACACCTCCAGGTTCAGTATGCTTCAAGGCATTGGTAAAGAGATTGCCCAGAATCTTTTCCAGTTTATCAAAATCCAGCCACATCCGATAGTCGGCACTCTGTTTCACCAGTTCCAGTTTGATGCCCTTGATTCTTGCCGAATCCCCAAAGGCAGTCACCTGCTGGCGCAACGCCTCGATAACATCTACCTCTGCCACCTTCAGGCGCAGCTCATCCGTCTCCAACTGGTTGAAGTCGAGCATCTGGTCGATGAGCCTCAGCATTCTGTTCACACTCATGCACACATGGTTCAGGGTACGATGCACCGACTGCGGCAAAGCCTTGTCGGCATTCAGCGTCATCAGCGGACCGGCGATGATGGTGATAGGGTTTCTGAACTCGTGGGCAACATTGGCAAAGAATCTCATGTTCATCTCCTTGGCAAGCTTCTCACGTTCACGTTCCTGCTGTTCCTGCAAGAGATGAAGGCGGTTGGTACGTGCCCTGAGATAGAACGTGTTGAGGATATGAAGCACCAGGGCGATGATGCCGGAATAGAGCAACCATGCCGCCGACGACTGCCAAGGGGCAGGCTTGATGGTAATCTCTACCATGCGCTCAGACAGGGCAGGCTTATCGGGAGCGGATATCAAACGCAAGCGGAATGTATATTTTCCCGGGGTAAGGTTGGAGTAATGAGCCTCCTTACCATAGGTAGGCATCTGCCAGTCATGGTCATACCCCTCCAGCTTGTACTGGCACATCAGTGCCGAACGGCGACTGAACGAAGGATAATAGAAATTAAACCTCAGGTCGTTCTCATCATAGGCGAAAGTATAGCTATCCAGATGTGATATCTCGTCGGTAGCGGCAAGCACCTTGCCATCCGTCTTCTTCACCTCCATGCCATAGATATTCAGCAATTCGGCTGCATGAATACCGGCTGGGGTCTGCATGAAATCGGTGTACATTGCCTCTTGCGGCATAAACTTGCAACCCATAGAACTGCCAAACACCACGTCGCCGTCAGGCGACAGGCAGATGGAATTATTATAAAACTGCCAGTCGTCACGGTCTTGGCTAGCCGAGAGCAGACTGCTCATCATAAAAACCTTGCTCTTGAAGGTGACAAAGAAGGCATCACGCATGGTGGTTACCCAAAGCTGGCGATTCCTGTCTTCTACCATTCCTTCAATATGAGTATCGTTCAGTACCTTGGCACTGCGCATAGACTTTCTCTTCATATCGATGAAATAGAGTCCGTCTCGCTTGGTACCCAGCCACACCATTCCATACGAATCCAGCTTAGCGAAGGCAGGGTCGAAGTTGCCGTACTCAGGCATGCCAGCCACCTTCATCTCCTTTATCTTTCCCGTTTTAGGAGAAAGGATGGCGAGATGCATACCCTGCATAAACAGCAGGATATTTCCATTGGGCAGCTTCTCCATCTTGGTTTCATGGTCATAATAGGCACTTGGGACCGGAATGGTATCAGGCTGCAGGTTATCAAAGCGGAAACGCAGGAGCTTTCCTCCCTCGCTGCATACATACAGAGCATCGCCCACCTTCAATCCGTAGCCAAGCAAAGACTTCAACACGGGAGATTTGTGGAGCACATCGGCACATTCATCGCTGATACGGCAACTCGCCACCTGGTGTCCGCTCACCATCCAGGCATGCTCATCATCATATTTCACGATGTTGTTCAGATTGATTTTCTGGGGTGCGGGAACAGAATCGAAGATATTTCGGAATGGTATCTGTCCGATGCGACGGTTTTGCAAATCATAGATAAACACCCGCAGGGCTGTACCAGCCAGCAGATGATTTCCCACCGCAGTCATGCAGAGCATCGCCATTCCCTTGGTAGCCTTTGCCAAAGGATTATCGTTGGCTTTCTTGTAAGCAATACGATTCTGCGAAATAACCTGAAAGCCCGAATTGCGGTAACCCACCCAAAGATTATCACCATGATCCTTGAAGGTAGCACTCACCACCTCTACGGGTTTGCGCAAGATAGAAAGGTCTTCAGGAAGCGGAGCCTGGAAATGATTGGGCTGTATCTGCCGATGGGATGGCGTAATCTTCTCATCCCCACTGATATGAAATGTACGGCTGCCGTCACTCACCAGCACCGCCATCGAATCATCCTTTTCCCTGCTGTCCTCTATAGCCACGATGTTATCATGATCATCGGGCAGGGCGATGCGATGGAAGCGGTAAGCTCCCACATACCGGGCAAGTCCGTTCTGCGTTCCCACCCACATTCTGCCGGCTCTGTCGAGATGCAGCACGTTGATATAGTCATCGGGCAGGGCTGTGGTATCCTTGATGTCGTGACCGAACTGCACGAAGTTCTTGCCATCATATACATTGACACCAGCCGATGTACCAATCCACATCAACTCTCGCCTATCGCAAGCAATAGACGTAACGCTCTGCGACGAGAGCATATTGTCTTTCGTCGTCTGTTTACCTTTTTCCTGCAGTGCCCTCAGCGTAGTACTTCTGCCCAGGTCAAAATAATAGCTGGCAGCAAGCAGGCAGAACATGACTGCGAATATGATAACTATCGCCTTTTTCATGCCTACAAAATTACACATTATTATCGAATAAACAAAAATTAATTTGAATTATTTTGTGTTTTCTTGAATTTAAAGTATCTTTGCAGGCAAAATCACTCAGGAGAGTATTTCCTGACAGACTACAGAATAAAAGCATATCAACCATTATGTTACAACTTGACAATTTCTACAAGGCTCGCTTCGTGCTGAGCAAGGTGATTAGAAAAACTGAACTGGTTCACACACCAAGAATCAACCCAGAGAGTGATGTTTATCTGAAACCGGAATGTCTACAGAAGACTGGTTCGTTCAAGATTCGTGGTGCGTATTATAAGATTTCTCAACTTTCTAAAGAGGAGAAAGAAAAGGGAGTGATTGCTTGTTCGGCAGGCAACCATGCACAGGGTGTGGCGCTCGGAGCTACAGCCATGGGGGTAAAGAGCCTCATCTGCTTGCCTGAAGGTGCACCTATCTCGAAGGTAGAAGCTACCAAGCGACTGGGTGCCGAAGTCTGTCTGGTTCCAGGTGTCTACGATGACGCTTACCAGAAAGCTTTGGAGTTGAAGGATGAATTTGGTTATACCTTCGTGCATCCTTTTGATGATGAGAACGTGATTGCCGGTCAGGGAACCATCGGACTGGAGATTCTCGACCAGTTGCCTGATGTAGAAGCGGTCGTTGTACCAGTAGGTGGTGGCGGTTTGATTTCAGGAGTAGCCTTCGCCATCAAGTCGTTGAACCCGAACGTAAAGGTTTATGGTGTTCAGGCTGAGGGAGCAGCGAGCATGGTTCAGAGCCTCCACGACCACAAGCAGGAGAAATTGCCTTCTGTGGCAACCGTTGCCGATGGCATCGCCGTGAAGGAGCCTGGAAAACTCACCTTCGAGACCTGCTCCAACTACGTGGATGAAATCGTGACCGTGAGCGAGGACGAGATTTGCGCTGCCATTCTGAAACTTCTTGAAAGCGAGAAGATGGTGGCAGAAGGTGCCGGTGCGGCAAGTGTAGCAGCCGTGATGTACAACAAGGTGCCGGTGAAGGGCAAGAAAACCATCTGCGTGGTTAGTGGCGGTAACATCGATGTAACCATCCTGAACCGTGTCATCAACCGCGGTCTCTCGAAGAGCGGACGCCTCTGCACCATCGAGATGGAGCTTGACGACAAACCGGGCGAGCTGGTAGAGGTAGCCTCCGTCATCGCAAGCCTGGGCGGCAATATCACGGGAGTTCATCACGACCGTTCTGCCAACCGCAACAAGGTGAATGCCTGCGTGCTCCGACTCACGATGGAGACCCGCGACGCAGCCCATGTCAAGGAAATCAAGAGTGGCCTGGAACAGAAAGGTTTCCATCTCTGGATTGTATAATAGTATAATAGCAAAGAGAAATGCTATAAACTATAAATTGTAAATTATAAATTATATATTAAAGATCATGAACGCAATTCACACAGACAATGCGCCTGCAGCTATCGGACCATATAGCCAGGCTATCGAAGTAAACGGTTTCGTATTTGCATCAGGTCAGATTCCTATCGACCCAGCAACAGGTAATTTCGTTGAGGGTGGCATCAAGGAGCAGACTCGCCAGAGCCTCACCAACGCCCAGAACATCCTGAAGGCAGCAGGTACCGACCTTTCTCACGTGGTTAAGACCACAGTTTATCTGAACAGCATGGACGATTTCGCAGCCATGAACGAGGTTTATGCTGAGTTCTTCAGCCAGCCATATCCAGCCCGTTCTGCCGTAGCCGTAGAGAAGTTGCCAAAGGGAGCTCTCGTAGAGGTAGAGGTTTTGGCTGCCAAGTAAATCCTTGCCTTTGCTTAGCAGGTATAAGAATTTCGAAGAAAAAGGGTTTTGATGGGAGCTACAATCACATTCAAGAATCTAACGATAGGCTATCGCTCAAAGCACCAGCTCAGAGCGATAGCCTCATCTATCTGTGCCTCACTCCAGGCCGATGAGCTCACCTGTCTCATCGGAGCCAACGGAGTGGGTAAATCCACCTTACTCAGAACTTTAGCCGGATTCCAGCCGGCATTGGAAGGTGAAATTCTGCTATCCGGAAAATCTCTCTCGGCTTTTTCCGCCCAGGAACTGGCAAGAATCATTGGAGTTGTATTGACCTCGAAACCCGATGTAACCCAACTCACTGTAAAAGAAGTAGTTGGCATCGGTCGTTCCCCCTACACCAATTTCTGGGGAACCTTATCATCATCCGACCATCAGATAGTAGATGATGCCATCCGGCAGGTTGGCATCCCCCACCTGGCATCCCGCTACATCCATGAATTAAGCGATGGAGAGCGCCAGAAGGTGATGATAGCCAAAGCCTTGGCTCAGCAAACCAGCATCATCATCCTGGATGAGCCTACCGCCTTTCTCGATTTTCCGAGCAAGGTAGAAACCCTCCAGATGCTCCGCCGTCTGGCACACGAGCAGCACAAGTCCATCTTATTATCTACCCACGATGTAGAGCTGGCCCTCCAGCTGTCCGACCGTCTCTGGCTGATGGAAGAAAACCATCTCTCCATCGGCACCCCAAGAGAGTTGGCTGCCGATGGATCGCTATCGAGATTCATCAATCGGGATGGCATCAGATTTAATGAGCAGAAGATGAGGATAGAGTTTGAAACTTTCCACAACTCTTTCCCAAATCCACCTGCACACCCATATTAAAGCCGAAGAAGCCATTGCTTCCGGAAGAAACCGACATGCCGGTGCCTGCCACACCACCCATAAATTCGCTGGTGATAACCTGGTACGACATATCAGCATAAACGCTCAGGCGCTTCTTGAGCTTATAGGTTCCACCCATGCCGACACCCACTGTAGGGGAAGCAGAATGGATAGCGAAGTTACATCCCAAGCCAGCCCTAGGATAGACATAGAAATTCCACTTCTGGTCGGGGTTATAATCCATGAAAATGTTTTTAACGCTGATAGGAACATCCACGCAGAATACGGCATAACCACCTTCATCCATATTGCTCTGCGGATCCTCAGCCGGTCCCACCCATTCCAGGTGCTTGTTCTTGAAGATAGAGAGTCCGTTCTCCCAATTCACCTTTCCTCGCAGAGCCACATGCGGCGTAAACCATTTTCCCAACGCCACATCCACACCGAAGGTCTTTCCTTTTGGGAACACCTCCGAGAAATCGCATCCATAAGGATTCTGCAAAGACATATCCAAACCAGCCTGTACAAACCAATTATCCCAAAGGGTACCAGTAAGCACCTTTTGGTCTTGAACTTGCTGTTTTTGCATATTCAGACCTTGTGCATTCTGGTCTTGTGCATTCACCCCCAGGCTACATGCCAGGGTGCATAATATAATCAAGAAATGTTTCATGATGTTTCACCTTATTATATATTGTTCCTTCAATTACAGGATTATTCTCCCACCTTTTTAAAAGTCTTCGTCTTGGAGATATTGAAAGTAACTCCCAGCGAAATATCAAAGAATCCGTTGCTGTTGGAGCCTGTTCCCGTATCCTTCTCCACGCCGACAAATCCACTTGAAACCATATTGTAAGCCACATCAAAGTAAAGTCCCAGCTGGTCATTCAATTTAAATGTATTGCCAATACCGAGTCCTACAAGAGGGGTACCCTTAGAGACACCAAAATTATATGCAGCTCCGGCACGAGGATACACCTGCATATTCCACAGTCGGTCTTCCCTGTAGCCCCATATCAGGTTATGCAGGTCAATCTGGATATCTCCCACCACGGTCAGATATCCACCCTTATCCATGTTTTTTCCAGGCTGATCAAAAGGAGCGAGCCAGTTGTCGTGCCCGTTTTTCAGCAATTTGATACCATTCTCCCAGTTTACACGTCCGCGGAGTCCGAGGACAGGAGTAACCCACTTTCCCATGGCCACGTTCAATCCGAACGACTTACCATTAGGAAACACTTCCCCCAAGAAGTCATGTCCATAAGGATTCTGGAGCGACATATCGAGTCCTGTCTGCACATACCAGTTGCTCCAAAACGAATTGACATAAAAGACTTCCTGTTTCCCCTGCGCCTTCATTCCAGTGAGACACAAGCAAAACATCAGCAATAAAGTTAGTCTTCTCATAACAATCAATTATCTTATATCTAATTATACCGTTCTTATTCCGTTCTCTCTTACAACGCCTGCAAAGTTACGCTTTTTATTCCACACGGCAAAACAAAAGGAGAAGTTTTTATGAAGGTTGGGGAGATATATGATAATCCTCTAAAAAATGAAGCGACTTTCGTTTACAGATAAAGCCTTCCTTTACCCTATCTCCTATTCAATCCCTGTTTACAAAACTTTTCCTCCCTTTTCCTTGCCAATATCAAAAAAACAATGTATCTTTGCAGCGGAATCAATTAAAATAGGAGGATTAAAGCTATGGAGATAAGAGAAAGAAGAAAGCGAATCTATCGCAAACGCATACCATACGGCATGCAGAATTTTGAGGATGTGATAAAAGAGGATTGTTTCTATGTAGATAAAACTCCTTTTATCGAAGATATAGAAGGATCGAATAAATATTTCTTCTATATACGCCCTCGCCGTTTCGGCAAGAGCCTTACCCTCTCTATGCTCGAAAATTACTACGATATCAATAAAAAAGATGATTTCGAAACCATCTTCGGAGGTCTCTATATCGGCAAGAATCCTACTCCTGAACACAACTCCTATCTCGTCATACACCTCAACTTCGCAGAGGTAGATAGCGGACTTGACGACTACAAGGAAGGCCTCGATACTCATTGCCGACTGGTGTTTGAAGATTTCTGTACCCGATACGCCGCCCTGTTGCCACAAGGCACCAAGGAGGAAATGAAATCAGAACAAGGAGCCATCGCACAGTTAAGATTCCTGTGCCAGAAGTGTGCCGAGGTGAAGCAAAAGATTTACCTCTTTATTGACGAATACGACAACTTCACCAACATGATTCTTTCCAGCGAGGAACACCTCGAAAGATACAAGGGACAGACTCATGGAGAAGGCTATCTGCGCCGGTTCTTCAATACCATTAAGGGGGCTGCAAACACTTCACTGGGCCGTATCTTTGTTACAGGAGTAAGCCCTGTAACGATGGACGACTTAACCAGTGGCTTTAACATTGGCACAAACTATTCCTTAAAACCCCGTTTTAACGAAATGACAGGATTCACTGAGGAAGAGGTAAGGGATATGTTAAGCTATTACGCTGGCGTATTGCCTTTTAACCATACAGTGGATGAACTTATAGAAATCATGAAGCCTTGGTTTGACAACTATTGCTTCGCTATTAACAGCTACGGCAAGACTACCATGTACAACTCTATCATGGTACTCAATTTCGTAGATAACTACATAGAAAACGACTGCAATATTCCAGACAAAATGGTGGAACCCAACATCCGCATCGACTATAGCAAGATACGTATGCTCATCCGCCACGACAAGGAATTTGCCCATGATGCCAGCATCATCCAAGAGTTAGTTACAAAGGGATATGCTACAGGAAATCTCGTAGAGAATTTCCCTGCCGACCGCATCAATGACCCGGATAACTTCCTGAGTCTGCTCTTCTATTTCGGTCTGGTAACGATAGATGGAGAATACAAGGGTTCTACCAAGTTTATCATCCCTAACGAAGTGGTGCGCGACCAGATATACACTTATCTTCTGGATACTTACAGGGAGAACGATCTTACTTTCGAGCAATACGACAAGAACAAGCTGGAGAGCCGTTTGGCATACGATGGCGATTTCAAACCCTACTTTGACTATATCGCCGACTGCCTGAAACGCTATTCCTCTCAGCGAGACAAGCAGAAGGGAGAAGCTTACGTTCACGGTTTCACCCTGGCGATGACCAGCCAATGCAAGTTCTACCGTCCTATCTCGGAATTAGACAATGATGGCGGCTATGCCGACATCTTCCTCTTACCTCTCTGCGATATCTACAGAAGCATGGAAGATTCTTACATCGTGGAACTGAAATACTGCAAATCGAGCACCACGGATGAACAGGTGAAGCAACTCTTCAAGGAAGCCTCAGCCCAGATTTGCCGATATGCCGACAGCGACATCGTAAGGGAATCTATCAAAACCACCAAGCTGCACAAGCTCGTGGTGATTTATAGAGGAGCCGAAATGGTGGCTTGCGAAGAAGCGGAGGAATAAAAAATGCAGCGCGCTGCAAATTTCATGGGAAAATACCGAAAATTTGCAGTGCACTGCATTTTTCCCGCATACGTAGAACAAAGTTTTCAACCCATCTATCACCCATCACGATTTATCGTTGAAATCCGCATTAACTTACTCATATACAGATACTTTAATAGCGTGACTGATACTCTGAAAATGGAAATATCAGTCACGCTATCACTCACGATTTGGCTCCATCCCTCACGATTTTCGCACCACCAGGTATCGCATGCCGTCATTAAAACGCTTGCGATGGATGGATGGCATCTGAGAAAGCTTGCGACCGAAGCTGATGAGATTGCTCAACTTCACCGAAGATCCGATGTGACTCTTCAACTCCTGGAATATCTCGGCTGCGGTGAGATACTCGCCCAGTTTGGCATCATCGGTCAGGTCGAAATAGAGATTGAAATACTGGTCTACCGGAGAAATCACCTCAAACTTTCTGTTGCTCGCCATAATCAGCTTGGTCTGCTCCGCATCAAAATAGGTCTTCTCGCCAGCCTGCAATGCCGCCAATGCCTGCGCATAGAGTTGTTCATAATTCGGAAGCTGGCTTACATCGATAGGACCCGTGAGTTCCACCCCCAGGAATCTGCGATTGCCGGATGGGTCGGAGAGGATATCCTCCATGTTGCTCGTGGCGATGAAGGATGCCATTCTCGGAAACTCCTGCACATGACTGCCATACGGCGGCTTCATCTTCACACTCGGCAACTGGATGATGTTTTTCAGAAATCCCTGCTGCACCTGAGGAGATATCTGATTGAACTCATCCAGGTTGAGGAGCAGCGTCTGGCACATCGCCTGAAGCACCTGCCTTTTTTCTGACAGCACAAGGTTATCATTATACCCCCACTGCAACTCCGGCGGAACCAGTGATCTGCAGAAAGTACTCTTGTTGTAACCCTGCTTGGAGATGAGAAGCGGCGCCACGGAATTGCCATATTTGCGATGACTATAGGAACGCCACTGGTTAACCATCGCCAGGAACCAGGTGTAGAACCAATCCTCCCAATAAGGATTATCGGTAGGCACCGTACGCGCCAGGGCACGGATATAATCCTTGCCATCCCACTTGCCTGCGCACTTGAAAAGGAAGTCTTCCACAGGATTATAGGTAGAGAGAAGGTCTGACTCCAGATAATTGCGTACATCCTTGATACTCACACGAATATTGGCAAGTTGCACCTCCAGCGTCATGCGCTTCTGCACACGGGCATCCACCGGTTGATATCCCCAATAATCCTTATCTTTCGGTCGATATTCTGTGAATTTCATCACCGAATTATATTGGAAATCATACTTTTTGCACAGAAATCCTATCATACGCATAATATTATCACTCAACTCCTTACCATCTTTATCCACATCCTCTTCCGAGTTATCCACAATGGCATCTTTCAAGTTATCCACAGGTTTTTCAACGGTGTGGATAACCTCATTCAACACCAAAGGCAACGCATCCTCGCGATAATAGGGCGAAGCATCTTGGGTGAACAGGAAATCAGAGTAGATGGAAGGCTCGGGCATCTGCATCGTAGCCTTTACCAGAATCTGATAAAGCGGAGCGAAAGTCTGGAATGCCTGCTTATAAATTCTATCAGCCTCCACCTCATCATCTGGCAAGCTTCCCTTAGCCAAAGCATATTTCACCAAGACATTCAGACTGATGCCGTCGGCTCCCATAAAGGCTGCAAGGGTTGAAGGCAGACTGGCCACCTTCTGCTTGACGGCATCCACGCCTCCATCTTCCTCTATATTAACAAACGTAAGCAGCAGAACGCCGTTATTCTGCTTCATCTTCAGGAGTCCGTTTTCCGATTTCTGGAATTCGGCAGCAGGGTGAACATGCATCCAGGTTGCCATGTTCTTGTACCCGTCATAGCCATTGGTGAGCCAAGGCACATATTCACGGAAGTTGGCTACGGTATTCTTGGCATCATCGTTCACGATGCGCTCCAGGAATCGTTCCAGACTCTTGGTGCTGACCAGAAGCTGGTTCTTATTATTTCTATGTGTGATTGTAATTTTCATTGTCAATTATTTAAAGTTTATTCAAAAACTGTTTCAACTGTTCCAAGCGTTGGAACAGTTTGTTTCCTTAAGGGAAACATTTCGTCCCCTTAAGTGAAACGCGTTGTGCCTCCGAGAGGAACAAATTCATATTGTGGTTTAACGATTTTGGTTGACCACTTTTTATCTTATTTATAAGACGAGTTGACTCGGTTAATACTTATTTATAAAACCAGTTGACTAGTTAAAACTTAGTCATATTTTTTGTTGACTAGTTTTTCTCTTAGTCATATTTTTTGTTGCCACTCATGTTTCATGCAAAAACATGTTGGGGGATAATCCTGAGCGTAGCTTCCTTGGTAAGTTTGGGTTGGGCTCGATGCCCAACTCAAACTTTATACGTTGGTGGCTTAAACCATCACGTAGTTCCTTGGTGGGTGCAAAGATACTAATTTTCTTTTATTTTACCTTAGCTTTTATTGCTTTTTCTCTATAGCTTACCCATTTTTTGTTGATTTCACCCATCTTTTTAGCTGCTTCACGTGGAGTTAGTCCATCAAGGCTCATATGAGGACGCTCTTCATTGTAGAAGTTTATAGCAAGAATCACAGCTTTTTGAACTTCACTAATACTTGCAAACGACATGCCTTTCAGTAACTCATTCTTGATGGTACTGTTCACTCTTTCTGCTACAGCGTTGTCCTTAGGATTTCCGCTTTCCGTCATGCTGATTTTGATGTCATACTTTTTAAGCAAATCCGTATAAGCAAAGCTAGCATACTGGACACCACGGTCAGAGTGATGAGTTAGTTGGCTAAGATCATGTCCATCATAATGCTTTAGTGCCATTTTAAGTGCCTCGATGGCATAGATAGCCTCCAATGTTGGAGCCACACTATAGCCAACGATTTCCTTTGTGTAGTAATCGGTAATAAGGGCAAGGTAGCAGAACTTATATTCTCCACTCTCTGGATCGAGGAAGTATGGAATATAAGTTATATCGCTGACAACCAGCTGACAAGGACGTGTTGGCAGTAAGTCTTTGACGATGTTTGGATACAAAGGAAGGTCATGGGTGGAGTCTGTTGTCTTCACCCTACGCTTTACCTTTCTAACCTTCAAATTGTATTTTTCGACTATGTCGTAAAAGCGGTTGTAGCCAACACTTCTTGATGCCCCAAATTGCTTCTGATACATAATCCAAAGTTTGTTGCCGCCAATCCCCGGATCTTTCTTGCGAATATCTTTTATGAACTCCACTACAAAGGCTTCCTGGGCTATTTTTACCATATCACTATCTCCATGCTTGTAATAGGCCTGCTTTGTAACACCAAGTAAACGACACATAGGGGCAACAGGATACTTTCTGTTGTCCCTAGCGTGAAGCCTATTTGCTACTTGGTGCCAGCTTTTTTTAAGTCTATACCATATACTTCCTTGCCAAAAGCGACCATTTCCTCATAGAAGTCCGCACGAAGACGCTCTGTCTTAAGCTGCTTCTTCAATTCTGCTATCTCCTTGACCAAATCTTTGTAGTCTGATGGAGTGATTTCCTTACCTTGCTTCTTCATCTTTTCTGCCAATTCTGGATTTTCGGCTTCAAAGGTACGAATTTTACGCCAAACTGTAGAGCGACCTATACACAATTTAACAGAAATCTCTTGTTGTGTTAGGTGCTCAAGGGTGTACAGACGGTACACTTCCTTGGTAAGTTCGACATCTTTCAATGTTGCTTCTAATGATTCTTTCATGTAATTGAAACTTTAGGAGTCAACCATATTTATAAAAAGACATATCCTTTACCTGTAAATGGGATATTACTCGTAAACGAATCCTATTTCCTGAGCATAGTGGTCGTAGGTAGGTTCCTCGTAACCATATTTGGCAAAGAGCTGCTTCACCTGTTCCTGCTGCTCAGGGGTAAGATGTCTCTCGCCACGATGCACACGATAATAGGTAGTGCGGTTGCCCACGATATCCATCACAGCGAACTTGAGGGTATGCACATCGCTATGTCTCACCTGGTCGTAGAGATGGGTGAGTCCCCAAGCCGCCTTGAACTGTCGCACACGCTTGAAATGGGTGCAAGGTCCGTGGAGGTTGGCATCAGGAAAGACGGCATTGCCGGCGGTAACATCGTCAGGTTTGAACTTTGCCGAAATGAATCGGATGCACTCGTGGGTGCGAGGGCAATCGGCATTGAAACAGTACATCCAGCTGTAGTTTACCAGACTGTTGATGAACTTTGGATCATTAAGATTTAACTTCATGAAAAAATAAATTTTAAATTTAATAAAATAGGTTTCGCAGTGGTAATTGGCCATTGTGGAATCTTTGTTAACTAACTCTCCACAAAGGAACGCGAGGTAATCATTCTGGTGATATTGTCATGGTATCTATCACTTTTATAAAATAGCCCTGTGTAGCTTTGTCCCTGCAAAGATACAAAATTTTAAGCCCGAATGCAAGCTTTTTCCCAATTATATTTCATGTGTAACCCTTTTTGTGCACGTTAAAGTTTGTTTTTTGGAATGGAGGAAGCCGGAAATCGTGAGGCATGATGGCAAATCGTGACTGATAGCGTGATGGATATTGTAAATATTTCGTCTATCTATCACGCTAGATTAAAGAGATAAGTGTTTCATTTTCAAAGAATTAAAATTTTAAAAATAGGAATCGTGAGGGATGTGAGGGATGAAAAGAGGAAAAAGATTAGCGTAAGTAGATGTAAGTAGAAAAGCAGAATAGCCGAGATTAACGTAAAAAACATTAAAAACGGTAAGATTCGCAAGGAAAAACATTGCTTTATCCTAGGAAATGTGTATTTTTGCACCATTCGAAACCTAGGAAACGTGTAAAATACGGACTCTCGAAAGCTAGGAAACGTGTAAAATCTAGCATATAAAAAGCTAGGAAACGTGTAACAATAAGAACATCAAGAAGTTATGAAACGTAAAATCTATAGTGAATTATTAAAATGGAAATCAGACGACAATGGGCAGAATGCATTGCTCATTGATGGGGCACGACGCGTAGGTAAAAGCTATATCGTAGAGGAGTTTGCCAAGAACGAATACGATTCGTACATCTTGATAGACTTCAACAATACGATGCAGCAAGTATTAGATCTATTTAGGAACTACCTATACGATCTTGATACTTTCTTTATGTACTTGCAACTCTACTTCAATGTAAAGTTAATAGCGCGCAAGTCGCTGATTATCTTCGATGAAGTACAGGCATTTCCAGAAGCAAGAGCCGCCATCAAGTATCTTGTAAAAGATGGGCGATACGACTATATTGAGACAGGTTCACTTGTTTCCATCAACAAGAATGTAAAAAACATCATGATTCCATCCGAAGAGATTAGAATCAATATGTATCCGATGGATTTTGAAGAATTCCTTTGGGCAATGGACGAAGAGGCAATCATACAACTCATCAAAACCCAATATGCCAAACTCAAGCCTCTTGGCTCCGACATGCACCGCAAGGCTATGACCTTATTCCGCCAATATATGATAGTAGGCGGCATGCCTAAGGCAGTAGAAACCTATGTAAAGACTCGTGATTTTACAAAAGTTGATACAATAAAGCGTGCAATAATAAGCCTTTACAGAAACGACATTCAAAAATATGCAGAAGGCAACGAGGTAAGAGTGACAAGCATCTTTGATCTGATTCCAAGCCAGCTTCAGAAACACGAGAAGAAATTCCGCCTGTCTGAAATAAAGGCTGGTGCCAGAATGCGTGAGTACGAGGATGCTTTCTTTTGGCTGAACGAAGCTATGGTTGCAAATATCTGTTATGGGGCAACAGAGCCAAGCATCGGACTTAATCTCAAGTTGGAAAGCTCGAGCTTGAAATGTTACATGGCAGATACAGGTTTGCTAATCAGTATGGCTTTCGATGAGAATCGGATCATGCAGGAATCGCTTTACAAGAAACTGATGATGGACAAATTAGAAGTAAACGAAGGTATGCTTGTAGAGAATATCGTGGCACAGATGTTGAGGGCAAAGGGGCACAAGCTGTTTTTCTATTCCAACTATTCACGTGAGGCAGAAGACAGAATGGAAATCGACTTTCTGATAGCGAAGCCTTCGATTACGAGCAAGCACAACATCTCGCCAATAGAAGTAAAATCAACTAGTCGTTATACGATTTCTTCTTTAGAAAAGTGTATCAGGAAGTACAAGAATTACCTATCGACTCCTTATGTCATTCATACATCAGACTTAGCGGAAAAGGATGGGATAGTATATCTGCCACTCTATATGACACCCCTGTTATAAGCCTCTTCTCTTTTTCACCATCAATGATCAATTGAAAGCCTTTCAACCATAGCGATTTGCCAGATTTCCTATTTTCGTTTTTGCTGTTCCCGTATTATCCTGAACGCCAAATCGGCAAACTTTTTCATAGCCGCCTGAACCTGTCCTCGTCCGAAAGCCCAGAAAATGAGGGCGGCAGAGGCTGGTGCTGCATGTGTTCCTACATACTGGCGCATTTTAGGAACCGTACAGTTTTCAATGCCAAGTTCTTGCATGGCATTGAAAACTTGGGCAGCCGGTACTTCAAAATCAGTCTTGGTGCGCTGATCTCTAAGTACCAACGTGGTCTTGTTAACCTTAACCAGACACCTCTGCCATAAGTCAATCCATCATCCTCTTTAAAACTAAAACCACATACCCCTTATAAACAACCGCTTGTAGCCTTGAACCCGCCACTTAACCCCAATCATCGAAAAAACCGTTTGCAACATATCGAAAAAATCGCTAAATTTGCAGGGAAATATTAATGCATTTAGCGTAATAAGAATATGAGCACATTGTCTAATGTGACACCAGGCAGAGGCAAGTTTTTGCCTCAAAACGTTGGCCTTACCGCCAATGTCTCCTCCAGAGAATCACTTGATGGGGTGTCGGTAAGATACGCCCCAGACCCAAGTAAGAAATGGTTTGTACTGCGTGCCACTTACCATCGCGAATTGAAAGCCTATGATTACCTTATTAATCATGGTATCGAAGCATTTCTCCCACTCCACCGTACCCTCAAGTATGTGGATGGCAAGCGAAAGTTTGTCATCGAGTCTTATCTTCCCAACATGCTCTTTGTTTACGCAAGTCCCGAAACTGTAGAGAACTGCGTAAAGCATACGCCCGATCTTCATTTTCTCAGTTATTATTACAATCACTTTGTGGCAACAGAAGGAGAAAAGAATCCGCCTCTCATCGTACCATACGATTCGATGATGAATTTCATCAGGATATCTACCACCGACAACCGTCACGTCAAGGTGGTGAGTCCCGAGAACTGCCATTTCAAGAGTGGCGACATGGTGAGGGTGACAGATGGAGAATTCAAGGGGGTAGAAGGCAGGGTGGCAAGAGTATCAGGCCAGCAGAGGGTTGTGGTAGAAGTAGAAGGAGTCTGCCTGATCAGCACCGCCTATATTCCTAGTGCATTTATAGAAAAGAAATAAAATGTTCAATTTTTAAACTCATCAATTATGAAAAAATTAGTTTTATTGATTCTTATGCCTTTCATTCTAGGCATATTGAACGTATCAGCTCAAAGTGAGCTGAATGATTTTGAAGGAGAAACGACAGGAAGCCAAAAGACAAGGGCTGCTCTTTTGTTTGAACTATTCCCTGAGCTTCAAAAAGCTTACTCTCTGACACATTCTCTCAGAATTATATTTGCAGTACGTTTAAACTATTATTTTTTTAGAACTATAAAAGTATGAAAACAAATTTAAGATTCTTTTTATTATTTATTTTTGTCTTTTTAGGACAAGTTGTAAACGCTAAAGACTTTGAGGTCAATGGTATTGCCTACAACGTGGTATCATTGTCTGACCTTACTTGCGAAGTCACTAGAAACAACCAATACTTTAGTCCTAGTTATATTCCTGCACATGTAACATACAAAGGAAGAACATTTACGGTACTAGGTATTGGGGACAACGCTTTTGACGGTTCGAATGTAAGCGATATCACTTTCGAAAACGGTCTTACCTACATTGGTAAAAAAGCTTTCTTTTGCTGCGGTTTTACATCGCTCGTTATACCAAAATCAATAACAAAGATAGAAGAAGAAGCATTTAACTCTTGCGGAAAGACACAAAAAACGTGGAACGGCAATTACATCTCTATCTTATCTGAATTAAGGATAGAAGATAGTGACGAAATGTTAGAAGGAACATTCTGGCTAGGAAACTATAGTACATTCTGTGATACAAAAATAAAGAAATTATACCTAGGTAGAAACATTAATGATGCCGTACTTAATGATGGACTATATACTTCCCTTGAAGAATTAACAATTGGGGACTTGGTAACAGAATTAAGAACAAGTAGTCTTATTCCTGATGACATTTTCGATTTATATTATCTTAAAAAAGTAACCATAGGAACTGGACTTAAGAAAATACCTTACTTAGCTGAAGGAGACGAGCTAACACAAATATACGTTCGCTCTACAACTCCTCAAGCATCAGAAGGTTTCAACGATGGAACCTATATGCATGCTACATTGTATGTGCCAAAAGGGGCAAAAGAAGTTTATGAAGCGGCAGATATTTGGAAGAACTTTTGGAGCATCAAAGAATATGATGTAGAAACAACAGGAATAAATAATGTCGAAATAAAGCAAAAGTCAAAAAAACTATATAATTTAGATGGAACCAATGTCAACTCTTCATATCATGGAGTTGTCATTAAAAACGGAAAGAAGTATTTGAATAAATAATTTTGCATTATGAAACGTGTTATTCTATTAATATTTTATGCAATGATTAGTGTTGCATCATTGCATGCTGATAACGAGCCAGACTTCTACTTTGAAGGGTTAGGTTACAATATCATGTCAAAAACTGACTTAACCTGCGAAATCGGGAAAAGTAGCTATGGTGGAGAAGTAATCACAAGACCTACCGTTGAATACCAAGGAAAAACATTCACGGTATTAGGGGTAGGCGCAGAAGCCTTTCACTTAAGTCGTTGTACTCAAGCTACTATCGGAAATGGGTTAACTTATATCGGTTCCGATGCTTTTAGTATTTGCAGTAACCTAAGAAAGGTTACATTGACACCAAGTATCATTGACTTAGGGAGTAATTCCTTTGGAAGGAATAGAAAACTAGAAGAAGTTGTTGTTGAAGATGGTGATGAAGAATTGATATTTCAAAAAACAATGGTCAATTTTAGTCCATTCGAAAACACTCCCATTAAGAAATTATATATAGGTAGAAATCATAACAAAGATGTCTTTCTTGGAAGCTGTAAACTGGTTACAGACTTGGAATTAGGAGATAAAGTTACGAAATTTGAATTGTCAGAATTTCCATCGTTAAGAAGATTAACTATAGGAAAAAATCTTGATTTTTTGCCTTATATGGATACTGGTGATTATTTAACTTCTATAACTGTCAAAGCTGAAATACCTCAAAATATAGGTGGTTTTACCAAACGCACATATTTAAATGCAACTCTATTTGTTCCAAAAGGGACAAAAGAACTATATGAAAAAGCCGCTGGATGGTCAGAGTTTTGGAATATACGAGAATATGTTCCTACCAATATAACAACCCACAAGATTGATATATCTAGAATTATCAAAGAATACTCACTAGATGGAGTAGAAAGAAAAGGACATTCAAAAGCAGTTCGAGTCGTAAGAAAAAGTAATGGGAGCATAATAAAAATATTTAAATAGAAATGATATCCTTATATGACTGAACCCACCTGAAAAAGTCATTTTTGATAATTTCTTCAAATGTAACCATCTGATAATCAAATGGCACTTTGTAGGATAAAGAACCAAAAACTCCTTTTTTTAGTGGACTCACGACTGAGTCCACTTTAAAAAGGACGGAGTTCACTATAGTCTTTTCTCTTATCAAGCATAGTTTTACATCTTTTTAATTGCCAAAAACTTGCATGATTCAAAAAATAGCCGTATCTTTGCGGCTAAAGATAGGAATAGGAGAAATAGTTATGGCAAACAATGCATGCAGAAAGTTGCCGGTAGGCATACAATCTTTCAACAAGATCAGAGAAGAAGGTTATCTCTATGTAGACAAGAGTGACATCATCTGGAAATTGGCGAACAATGGCAAACAGTATAATTACTTGAGCCGCCCTCGCCGATTCGGTAAATCTGTGCTTGTTGATACACTTCAGGCTTACTTCGAAGGAAGAAAAGATCTCTTCGAAGGACTGAAAATAATGGAGTTGGAGAAGGAATGGAAGCAGCACCCTGTGATTCGACTTGACATGAGCCGAGGGGGAGCGACTGCAAATGAAGTTAAGGCATATCTGGATCGAACATTTGATGTTTATGAGCAATTATATGGCATCCATATTAAACCAACAGATTCACTAGGAAACCGCTTCGACCTCATCATCAAAACCGCCTATAAGCAAACAGGGCTCAAGGTTGCCATTCTTATCGATGAGTACGACTCTCCTCTCCAACACTCGTGGAAAACTCCCGAGCATGAGGGTTGTACAGAAGTATATAGAAGCGTTTTTGCCATTCTGAAAGCCGATGATGCATACCAGCGTTTCGTCTTCATTACGGGTATTACCAAGTTTACACAGATTTCTCTTTTCTCGGTACTCAACAACCTGACCAATATCAGTTTCCTTCCAGAATATGCTGCAATTTGCGGTATTACAGAAGAAGAAATCGGAGAGAACTTCAAGCCAGAACTGGAAAGAATGGCAGAAGTGAACGGTTGGACCTTGCAGCAAACTCACGACAACCTGAAGGATTACTACGATGGCTACCATTTCAGTCGCAGAAATATGGTGGACGTCTACAATCCTTTCAGTCTCCTCAATGCGCTTGATACGCAAGACTTGAGTTGTTTCTGGGTTTCATCCGGAGCTACCTCCATGCTGCCGAAGTTTGTTGACAACATGGAATTACGATTACGCAATTTTGAACATTGTCCGATTTTACGCAAAACTCTTGAGAGTTCTGATGTAATAAATGGTGGTGCCGAGCTCTTCCTCTATCAGACAGGATACCTTACCATCAAAAGCAGCGATGAATTTGGCTATTTCTTAGGTTTTCCAAACCAGGAAGTAAGACAGGCACTTTACGAGGTTGTGCTGCCAACCTTGACCATGCAATCAGAAAGCGATATCATCAGTATGCAAAGTAGCCTGTTCCGGCAATTGGGTACAGGTCAGATTGCTGATGCCATGAAAACGCTGAAAGCACTGGTTGCCGACGTGCCTTACAGCAACAAGAAGCTTGCCTCGATGGACATGGAAGAGCGCTATCGCCTCATCATCAGTACTATATTGAATGCCATCGGACTGAAAGTAGAGGTGGAGCACATGCTTGCCACTGGAAGAATCGACCTCATCGCACAAACTTCCCGCTACATATACGTGATAGAGCTGAAGCTGAGAAACAATGGCGGCAAGAAGGCTGCCATCCAGCAGATTTTAGATAGCAGATATCTGGAACCATTCAAGGCAGATAAGCGAAAGGTAATAGGTCTCGGCATTGAGCTTGACGAGGAAGGAAAAGGCTTGTTGGATTGGGGAATCACTGAATAACAAGAATTACAGAATCAAGAAATGGTCTAATAACAAAGTCCGCTGACAATCTTGCAGATTGCATGCGGACTTTATTCGTATAATATAAACTCTCGTACTGAATCCACTCCTCTTATTATAGCTAAAAATATCATAAAACTAAAACCACATACCCCTTATAAACAACCGCTTGTAACCCGCAAACCGCCACTTAGCCCCAACCATCGAAAAACCCGTTTGCAACATATCGAAAAAATAGCTAATTTTGCAGAGAAATATTAATGCATTTAGCGTAAATAAGAATATGAGCACATTTATGAAGCAACATTTTTTCTATTTATTCCTTGCCATGAATCTATTTCTTATGGCATGTAGCAGTGGAGACTCTGAAGATTCGGAGCAACTTGATGGAGTTCATTTCGTGGAGCACCATAAGGATACTTATGGGGTAACAGAAGTGAACGATGGAACTGTAATATCTTTCAAATGCAAATTCTGTGACAAATATGGACACCTGGCGAAAGACAAGATTCGATCTCTTGAATTTCTAGGTCATACACAAAGTCATACAACAACTAACAATGCAGACATCGTTTTTAACGTAGATTGTTATGCCTTTTATTATTCGGTCTTGGAACGAGACCAGTATTATGAATACAAGGATGGTTATCGACGTACCTTGCAGAAGAACATTCATCTCACAGTTTCTTATGTGGGTTGTACCCCCGAAACACCAACATATATGATTCCGAAAGATCAGGAAACCCACAAATACACTTATCCCGACATCGTAGGAGAATGGGTACCTTATACACCAGGAATGGACGAAGATAATGAGGATGATGGAACAGGAGGAGGTGATGGAGGCAATTCTGGAAGTTCCGATACTTCTCTCTTTACAATTTCTCCAGTATCCGTGACTACGATTATCACCAGTGACGAGAAAAGCGGCACCCTGATATACAACAGCTATTATAAATGGGTGAATAGAGATTCCGGAAAGATACTACTCAGCGGCAGCAAAGATTCCTATAGAAATAAAGGACATGTCGGTAAAAATTCCGACAGTTACAAGTGTAATTATTATGTAGGAGGTTTCACATACCGTTCCGTTCAACATGATGGTATAGGTGTCACTAAATATCATTATTTCAACTAGCTTTTATAGCAGTTACAGGGAATAATACCGCTCATATTTAAAATAATTTAAAGCTTTGCCATCGGCATGACGGGCACAACTCATGAAAAAAATACAATTATCTTTAATGGCGTTTCTCATCGCCTTGTTTGCAATGGTTTCTTTTACCGCCTGTTCATCTTCATCTAACGAGGATGAAGACGATATTGAGGTCACAAAATCCGGTATTGAGGGTTACTGGATAACTTTAGAAAGTGTTCGTCAAGATGTAAAAGATGCCTATAATTACGATCCAAACGATTATACAGAAACTTCATATTTTGGAGCATATTGGTCAGATGACATTTTAAGGAGAGGTGGAAGCAGTATTTATTTATGGCATTTTATTAATGCCAATACTGTTCAGCGCATTTGTTTTCTGACATACCAAAAGAAGAATAACAATGCCTTTTATAAAGAAACAAACACTCAATATCCTTTTTATCTTGCAGAATTTTCTGATAGATATATCTATACCTATGTTATTGCTAATAACAAAATTGTTTTATCAAATGGAGATTTGATTACTCTTTTGAATGGAAAACTTTATTGGGATGGGCAAATGAATGGATATGAAAGAGTAAATGGTATAAATATAAAATAATGGCGGCAAAAAGGCTGCCATCCAGCAGATTTAAGATAAAAAATACCTGGAACCTTTCAAGGCAGATAAACGAAAGGTGATAGACACCTCGACATAGAACCTGACGAGAAAGGCAAAGGCTTGTTGGATTGGGGAATCACTGAAGAAAAGCGTTGAAGTTGCATCTTGCCACCGCACTTCGGGCAAGTATGCATATTCCACCAGTGAATCCTGTCAGAACTGCGCATTTTTTCGACCTGTACGGTTGAAATTACCCAATACGCCCTGAAAGGGCAGAAGCTCCTAGCCCAGGGCATCGCCCTGGGTAATTATGAACGCAAACCCGTCGCCCTGTAAGGGCAAAAGCTTTAAAGAACCAAGCAATAAACAAAGCTTTTGCCCTTACAGGGCGTCTTATTGATTGCTATTATACCCAGGGCGATGCCCTGGGCTAAGAGCTTTTGGGCTTTCAGCCCGTTTCAACCGTACAGTTAGCAATTTTTCATAACACAACTTCCCGACTAACTCTGGTCTATCGAGCCAGTTAAAATCAGCGAAAACAAACAGTCGTTCCATTTCTATCCCTTTTTAGATGCTCGTTGACGATTCTTCAGTCCCATATCCTGCAATGCCCTTCCGAGTTTATCATCCTTTGCCAGGAGCAAGATGTCGTCATCCAGCTGAAGAGCATAGAGTACACGAAGGTAGATTCCGATGGATACCGTTGGTAATCCCTTCTCCACCTTGCAAAGTGTAACTTCTGAGCATGTTGCCCTTTCTGCAACTTGAGCCATACTCAGGTTGCGGCGTAATCGGGCAAGCTTAATCTGCTCACCCACGATTTCCATTTTTTGAATCAACTTCCTTGGAAGTTTGTTTGCCATTGTATTCTTTGTCATAGCTTTAATCTTAATTATGATATGCAAAAATACATAATTTACTTCATTATAAGAAGGGTTATCAAGTTTTTTAAGAATAATTTATATCCAAACACTCAACAACTGTTAAAAGCACCCGCCCAATCATCACTTTTATCCCCAAACTCTTGCATAACGCAAATAAAAGTCGTACCTTTGAATCGTCAGTCCTCGCCAAGCCTCTTAACAATGCTCAAATCGTGCGAGGCGTTTTTGGGGCTCAGGAGAGATTGTCTATCCACGGACAATCTCCCCTGAGCCTAAACTTTATGTTTATTCGAGGTCATTTTTTTATTCGTTTATACCAAAAGGACTAAAATGTAAAAAGTTGAAGGTGTGTCATAAGTCCATGATGCACCCTTTTATGTGATATTCTTATGCATAAGACAAAGTGACATCAAGATACAACCGGTATATGATTTTAGCAAAATATGTAAAATAAGGCATTCAGAACACCCCAAAACTTGTAAAATAAGGCATTCTGTAGAGTTAAAAACTTGTAAAATAAGGCATTCTTCATGTTTTTTTCTTATCTTTGCCCTCGAAAAGTAAGAGCTATTATGTTAGATAAGAGAAACTTAGAGCAGATTCTTTCTGACCAACAGGAAGAATTGGATATACGTAGGGGCGAAACTTTGTGTCATCGACCAGAGGAAGCGCTCATCGACTTGAGCAGTACACAGGCTCAAGTAGTGATTGGTGTGCGCCGCAGCGGTAAGTCAACTCTATGCTTCCAGGCATTGGAGAAGGCTGGTGTGAAATATGCCTATGTAGACTTTGACGATGAGCGGTTGGCTAAAATCCAGGCTGAAGATTTGAACGACATTCTGGAAGTATTGTATAAGATATATGGTGACTTCAATTATCTTTTCCTTGATGAAATACAGAACATCGAGGGCTGGCATCTCTTCGTGAACCGCATGCTTCGCAAGCGAATGCATGTTATCGTAACTGGCTCTAATGCCAAACTTCTGAGCAGCGACTTGGCTACTCATCTCTCAGGACGCAGCAAGGAAATACCTCTATATCCATTCTCCTTTTATGAGTATTGTATGATGAAGGAGGTGGATACGGAAGGAATGAGCACCAAAAAACAGGCATTCAGAAGAGCTGCCTTTGATGATTATCTGAAGCTGGGTGGGTTTCCTGAGCTCCACATTATCGGCGAACACCAAACCTATGTAAAGAATCTGGTAAGCAATATCCTGCAAAGAGATATTGAACAGCGTTTCAAGATTACCTATCAAGCCACCTTCGAGCAGCTGGCTCATCATCTGCTCAATGTGGCTCCGGTCATCGTATCTTCTTCGGAACTATCAGCCACATTGGGGGTAAAATCGGAACATACCATCAGAAATTATATCGGATATTTGAAGCAGGCTTATCTGCTGATGGGGCTTCAGAAGTATTCTGCCAAGAGCAAGATGAGGATAACTCAAGAGAAGGTGTATCCAATAGATGTTTCTTTGATGGATCAGCGAGATAATGCACTAGCAGGAGAGAATCTGGGATGGAGACTGGAAACCATCGTTTATCTGCAATTGGTAAGAACTTATAAACCTTTGGGGTATGATATCTATTACCTGAGCGACCGTTCTGGAGAATGCGATTTCGTGGTTTGCAAAAACAACCAAGTGAAACAAGCTATTCAGGTATCGTATGATATTTCTTCGCCCAAAACTCGCAAACGAGAGATAGATGGCTTACTCCTGGCTCATAAAAAGACGAAATGCACCAACCTGCTGTTGCTCACAGACCATGAGTATAGTCAAATTACAGAAAATAAGGTTGACATCAAGATACAACCAGTATATGATTGGGTATTAGAAATAGGAAAGAGAAAAGAGTGAATTGGACATGAAAGTTTTTATTCGCTACCACCGAATAAAATCAAGCATTTTTATTCGGTGGTAGCGAATAAAAAATGCTATTTGAAAGAATATTGGAGTAAAGATTTTCTTGGATAAAGAAAACGACGAAACGCATTATCTGCATTTCGTCGCTTCCTTTTTATAAGTCTATCAGATTCCTGAAGAATCTAAAACATTAAAAATCACCAGGTCCTTTTCCCCTTCATTCCCCCACCATAATCCTCACTTCATAAAAGCTGGAGCCGTAGCCTTGCCAATAGCCCAGATTACTTTCTATTATATTCTATATCCCTACAATATCTCCAGCTTCTCCTTCACCGCCTTGTAGCAGCGGCGGGAAACGGTGATGTTCTCCTGGTCGAAGGGAGGAGAGAAGATGCAGCGAAGGGTGTAATTCTCGATGCTGATGAGGTAGTCGAGATTGATGATGCAATCCTGACGGACCTGAGCCAGCGATGGAGACAGGGAGAGAACTGCCTTCGCCGTGGTCTGCTTCTTCAACTTATGAATCTGACCGTTAGCCAACCTCAGATGCCATAGACGGGTATCCTCATCAAATGTACAGCAGAACACCTCGTCGGGCTTCACCATCAGCAAGCCCGAAATGGTCTGAATGGCAAGGCGCTTGCCCGATGTTCCCAACAAGCCATTCACCCCCAATAAATTCTGAGGATCCTGATGGGATTCTGAAGAGGAGGATGAAGAGAATGAAGAGGATGACGAACCATCTCCCCCTTCCATTTTCTGGCGGATGCGTCCCACCACCAGTTCCAGCTCCTCCTGCTGATAAGGTTTCAGCAGGAAATCGAAGGCGGAAGCACGCAGCGCATCAATCATATACTTGTTGAAGGCACTATAGAACACCACGATGAGGTCCATCGGCATCTCATCTCTCAGAGATTGCAACACCTCGAAACCCGTCTGTCCAGGCATCTCTACATCGATAAACAGCACATCGGGCTACATGCTCATCACCAAGGTCTTTGCCGACATCGCCGAAGAGGAAGTGGCTATCACCTCGAAATCTTCCAGGGCAGCCAGATCGTTCTCCAACCTCAGGATGCTCTGTGGCTCATCATCCACTATTACTACCTTGATTTTATCTTGATCCGTTTGCATAACATTCTTTTTTTTTTTGCATATTTACGAAAGGAGTCTCCCCACCCTACTGGCATACGCTATAATCGTATTCGCATGGTACTCCGATACTTACACACGTTCCTTTCTGCCGATCACTTCCGCCATCAGCAGTACCCGCACGACTCTGTATCTTGAAATACATTTTGCGTGCATTTCCGGCATTGAGCATCTCGATGGTACTGTTCAGGATTCTCAATCCCGTGCCCGTGCTTGCCGCAGCATTAGCCTTCCTTGTGCCCATGCCAGCCACGGCACCCACGCCGCCACAGCCATTGTCGATGACATCGATGCGGAGTATGCCATCTTCTATCCAGATTTTCACATCGAGCAGCGGCTTCTCTCCCGATTCTTCCATCCCCACAAAAGCATGCTTCAGGGCATTCTCCACAGGAATCTGGAGAATCATAGAAGGCAGCATCAGCGACATGTTAACCTCCTTGGCTATGTCAAAACGGGGCATCGGAAGCAACGGATTGGTTTCGTGACGAAGAGACGAATAACTCATCACCATCTGCAACTCATCCTCCAGACTCACAGCCACCTGATCGCAGGTAAGCAGATTGGCTCGGAGCACCTGTATCAGGAGGCGCAGCGGCTTCACGTTGACACCCTTTGGCAGATTAGAGATAAAGATGTTGAGCACGTTGAACACGAAATGGGGCGAGAAGCGATTGCGTACGTTCTCCATCTTCAGTGCCATCATGCGGTTCATTTCCTCCCGATGCTGATGCTTGTGGCGCAACGACTTATAGCGATAGAACACCACCAGTGCCAACACGCCCACCACCAGCAAACCGATGACCAGGAGCAGGATTAACCGGGAAGACTTTGCCTCTGCCTGCGTACTTTGAAGAATCAGGTCGCGGCGCACGATGGCTGTATCCTGCTTGAATCGCAGCTCGTTCTCCTGCACATTCGATACCATCGTGGCATTGCGCAGCGAGTCATCGTATTGCTTCATCAGTTTCTGATATTGCAAAGCCTTGGCAAACTGTCCCTTTCGCTCATAAAGATCAGCCCATCCTTTGTGGTAGAGATAAAGGTAGTTGGGCGACATCTTCGAGAGGTCGTATGGCTTGCTCAATATCGCCGAAGCCTTGTCCAGACGGTTCTGCTTCAGTGCCAGGGCGGCATTCAAGCCATCAATATAGAATTGCAGGTCGTTCTGCATGTTGGGTTGCACGAAGAAGAACTTCGTGGTATTAGCCAGATATTTCTGGGCAGAATCCAGACGGTTGAGTTCCAGATAGGTCTGTCCCAGGTTGGCATCCACCACAGCCGTCATGAAAGGCTGTCCCATCTGCAGGGTTGCCTTCTGTGCCTTCAGGAAGCACTTCAGAGCCTCAGCCGGCTTTTCCTGACTGCTATACACATTTCCCCAACTGTTGTAGAAGAAATGGGCGTCCTTCGGATTCCGGGGCGGATACTGGCGTTCTGCCTTGCGGAAATAGAAATGCGCCAACTGATAGTTGCGCAGGTCGTTATACACCTGTCCCAATCCTGCCAGAATACTGTTCTGAGCCTCATGCAGATTCAGGGAATCTGCCAGGAAATTGGCACGGCGATACCACGAGGATGCATCCGCCAGCTTACCCAACTGTCTGGAAGCATCGGCTATATTGATGCAGATGTCGATGGCATCATTGTGATGATCCAGTTTCATCAATTCCCGGTAAGCCTTGATGTAATAAGTGCGGGCAGGTTCCCGCTTACCCACAGCCTGCAGCAATACACCCTGCAGGTTGTCGGCATACGACTGTATCTTGAAGGTGGTTTCCTGGTCGGGATGCTGGCGGCAAAAGCCGTTTACCGAGTCGATAAGTGCCTGGCATTCCGGATCGGCGCCTTTCAGATAGCAGCATTTCGCCACAATCAGTCTTTTCCATTGCTCTACCAGTTCCGGCTTGCCTCCGCATTTCAGATTTCTGATTTGCTGAATCATCGAGTCGGGCTGGCTTTGCATCATCTGCTGATGCTGGGTTACAAACTCATCGATGGGTTTGTACCAGGAGTCATCCTCCTTTTTCTCTGAGGAGCACGCTGCCAGCAGCATCATGCATTCCATCAGCCATAGCCAGGTATATTTTTTCAGTTGTGTCATAAGTCTGTTTGCTTTTAGGTTGGTTTTTCGGGAAGATTATGATTCTCCCCTGGTTTTCTTGTCTGTCACATACATGCCCAGCAGGATGCAGGTGGCGCCCACCAGGAAATAGGGGGTGATTTTCTCGTTGAGCACCCACGAAGCAAATATCATGGTGGTGATGGGGTTGAAGTAAACCCAGTTGGTAGCCTTCACCGTTCCCAGTTTCGAGATGCACCAGTTCCAGGTGAGGAAGCAGATCATGGAGGCGAGACAGCCCAGAAAGAGCAGGTTGCCGAAGACCTGCGGACGGCTGAAGACCTCTATCGGCGGGAATCCCGGAATGAAGAGATAATACGGCAGGATGGTCAGCACACCATAGAAGAACACCTTCCGGGTGATGAATGCCGCCCCATAATGATTGCTCACCGACTTCATCAGCAGCGAATAAATCGCCCAGCACATGCAAGCCGTAAACGCCAGGGCATCGCCCACCGGAGAGAGATGGAGCACGAATCTGCCGTTCAGCACCACGATGATCATTCCCACAAAAGCCAGCAGCGAACCGAGCAGCTGCACGATGTGGATGCGGGAGGAATCCTTATAGACCATACGCACCAGCAGGGTGGCGAAGAGCGGACAGGAACACACAATGAGCGAAGTATTCGTGGTGGTGGTGAAGTTCATCGCCTCGTTCTCGCTGTAGAAATAGAGCGAGCCACCCGTAATGCCCAGCAGCGCCATCTTAGCCTCATCCTTCCATGAATCGGCAAGGAAGCGGCGGTGGTTGAAGCAGAGCATCAGCACGTAGGCGATGGAAAAGCGCAAGGTGAAGATCTGGGCTGGCGAAAGCCCATTGAGCATCAACACCTTGGTAGCTACAAAGGTGGTACCCCATATCGCTACCGTGAGGAAGGCGACGAGGTGATAGAAAATATTGCTATTTCTTGTCATTATCTTATTTACTGTTTTGAAGACTTAAATTGCTGGGAATATTGCGTAGGCGATACACCAACTCGTTTCTTAAACACCTTGGCAAAGTATTTCGGGTCTGTGAATCCCACCCGATAAGCAATCTCGTTGACACGCAGATCATGCGTTTCCATCAGTTGCATGGCACGCTTCATGCGTATCTCCAGAATGAAAGCGGCAGGTGTCTTATCCAGGGTATCCTTGCATTGTGAATACAGCTGCGAACGGCTCATACCCATGTCATTACCCAGTTTTTCCACATCATAATCCGGATTGTCGATATGCTGTTCAATGCAATCCACCAGGCGTTTTGCCAACTGACGGTCGTAAGGAGTAACATCAGGGGTAGACGGAAAGATATCCTGCGCCGTATCCACGGTGGTATCAGAAGTGGTAATCAGCTTAGGATGCTGCATCTTCCATACCAGGCAGGCTATCACCACGAGAGCCACTACCAACAGCACCAGAATGCAACATTGCCACCAGGATGGAACAACGTAGAACTCGGCTTCGACTATCTGATTCACCCAGAACCCTAAGGCATCCGTGCTTCTGAACTCCACGACGTGCTTTCCCGGCAGAATCCACGAAAGGGCAATTTCATTCTTTCCGCCCGTCAGATAATGCCAGGTGCTATCTCCCTTGTTGCGCCAGGCATAGCTCACCGTGCGTGGAACACGATAGTCGATAACCGTAGGATTAACTATCAGTTCGCCACCCATGCTCACCGAAGCTCCGGCATTAGGAATCAGAAGAGTGGGACGGAAAGAAGAATGAGAAGGATGATAGCCCAGCTGCAACTGCAGGATTCCATTCTTCAGACCCGTTATCAGCATATTTTTTTCCAGACGAGGCTGAATCTCGCTAAAAGCCACATCCTCGCCAAAATAACTATGATCGAAATATCTGACGCTTCCCCGCTGTGTATCATACAAGATTAGTCCATCGGGATTCGTGAACAATACCTGATTGCCCAGACAGCCTTGGATGGAATGAATGCAATCTCCCAAACCCGGAATATCTATCTGCTGCAGCTGATTGTTCTTATCTACCAGGAAAGCACCCTGACTGTAGGCACCCACATAGAGTTGCTTGTCCACCCGCACGATGCCCGACACATCAATGTCGCCGATACGAGAAATCAGCTTACCCTTTTGGGTATACAAGAAAATGCCCGTGGTAGTGCTCACCGCCACGGTATCACCCAGTTCCTGGATACGGCGCACCTTTACCAGTTCCGGGCTATCCACATTCTGGATGGATGCGGAAAGGGAATTCAGGTTGAGCTTTGGCGATCGGGTATCGATGAAGACAACGCCTTCTCCCCAGGTGGCAATCCAGAGCCACCCCGTCTTGGCAGAGAGATGGAGGTCAAAGACCTGATTCTTCGGAAGGCGCGGTGTGTCTTGATTCTGATAATGATACAGTTTCTGCTGACTGGTAAAGGGCTTGTCGATACAGACCAGTCCTTTGGTACGCAATCCTATCCACAATCTGCCATAACAATCCTGCTGCACATTATAGGCAGAGCCCAGGAACTCCGCAGCCTGCAGTTGCATTTTTCCCTGCTGATTGATAAAGCCCATGAAAGAACACTCTTTCGAATAGCGGATCAACTGCCGGGCTTTCGTTCCCACCAGGAAGGTGCCATCCTTCAGGCGGGTGATGCATCTCACATCCCCCGTAAAATCGGTACCAGCAGCATCTCCCACCTTTTTATATATATGATAGTCGGCCTTCGAGAAGGTAATCTGATAGACGGCATTGTCAAAGCTGGCCCAGATGTTTCCCTGCCTGTCGATGAAATTCTCGCAATGCATAATTTCCGATGGGGTTGCACCCATATAGGCAATCATGTGTTCCTCGCCATGATGGTGAAGAATCACCCCCTTGTCGCCATAGCGAAATACATCGGTAGGCAATTTCTGGTCACCCAGCTCTATCTTTTCGGATAAAGGAGTAAGCTTACGGGTAGCCGGATTATAGGAGACAAACTTATCATTGTTGATTTTCATCAGCAAGGCATGTCCGTCCTTATCCACACGTATCCGTCGCACCCATCCAATCTTCTTGCCGTCGGCAGTAAGATTGAAGGGAACAAACCGGTTTCCGTCGAAACGGCAGAGACCCGAACGGGAACCAATCCAGATGTATCCATCCTTATCCTGAGCAAAAGTGGTGGCATAATTCTGCAACAATCCATCCGCCGTGGTGTAACGGCGATAGCGCATCACCCCCTTGCCTGCCATATCTATGGCAGGCAACAGGGTAAACAATATGATAAGTATGTATCTACTCATTCTCATAAGCTAGTATTTTTGTCTGCAAAGGTAGTAAAAAACGTATAAAATAACAAAATTATCCCTCTTTTTTTATAATTTTACCACCTATACCAACAAAAACAATGATACTTTTGCATCACAATTCAAAAAAGTCTTAAACCAAAAGAACAACAAATATCATTATGAAGAAAGTATTTATATCTACGCTAGTCATGCTCACGAGCATGAACTTAATGGCACAAGATCTAGCCAAATATCCATGGCTAGACACATCAAAGTCTTTTCACGAGCGGGCAGAATTACTCTGCAAGGAGCTAACATTGCGTGAAAAGATTGATCAATTAGGAAACATTATATCAGAACCTATCAAGCGCCATGGCATAGTCATTCTTCCATCCTATCAGTATTGGAACGAAGCTATCCATGGCGTAGCCCGCTCAGGAGCCGCAACCAGCTTCCCTGAGTCGAAAGCCATGTCATCTACATGGGATCGCCAACTCATCTATGATTGTGCTTCCGTTACATCCGATGAAGCACGCCGTTACTATTTAGACAAGGGCAAGGGATTAAACTATTGGTCGCCAACCATCAATATGGCACGCGACCCTCGCTGGGGACGTGAGGAAGAAAACTATGGAGAAGATCCATTTCTTACCGGCGAACTTGCCGTGCCATTCATCCGAGGATTTCAGGGCGACAATTTCGACGGAACACGCAATACGCCTTACCTCAAGCTGGTGGCATGTGCCAAACACTTTGCTGCCAACAACTATGAACAAGGTCGCCAATCCACCACATCCTTTGTCAACGAGAAGAACATGCGCGAGTATTACCTGCCAGCTTTTGAAGCTTGCGTCAAGGGAGCCCACGTCAAATCACTCATGTCTGCATACAATGCTCTCTCCATCGACCCTACAGAGAAAAATCCTGCAGGTGCCGGATATGCAGATGGAAAGGGCGGACTCCCGATGTCTGCCAACAAGATGTTGCTTACCGACATATTGCGCAAAGAATGGGGATTCGACGGATATGTAACATCCGACTGTGCAGCTATCGCTTGCATCCATCGTGCCACCAAGCATCTTTATTTCGGCAACTACACTGCAGGAACCATTGCAGACGGAACAGATTTCACATCCATCCACGCACCTTATGGTTCCAGCACCGAAGATGAAATTCGCATGGAAGCCCGTTCCACGGCACTTGCCATCAAGGCAGGCTGCAACACCAACTGCGAATTCAAGAGCCGTTCGTCCGTTTATCAACGTGCAGGCGTCAACGCTACATCATTAGATCTCCAAGGTTACGACAACCTGACTGAAGCTGATATCGATGCAGCTCTCATCCCTATGCTTGAGACGCGTTTTGCCCTCGGCGAGTTTGAAAAAGACGATTGTCCTTGGAACAACAACGTACCAGCCCTTGAAACAGAAGAGCACCAGGCTATGGCTTTGAAGGCTGCTCAAGAAGCCATTGTGCTGATGAAGAACGAAGACAACCTCCTTCCTATCGGTAAAGACAAGAAGGTGGCGCTCATCGGTCCATACGCCAATGCCATTATGCTGGGCGATTACTCGGGAACTCCTACCTATACCACAACTCCATTCGAGGCTTTCTCTAAGGAGCTGAACTTCGTTACACCTAAGAACGACATCCGTTCCTGCGATGTGGCTGCCGTTCCTTTCGACCAAGCCGTAGTCAGCAAGCGTGGAGAATCAAGTAACGACAAGGGAGCTGGAAATCTGGAGAATACGGCTCCTGGCGATGTTTTCCTCTACGAGAATGTTTATTTTGGAGAAAATGGATGTACCAACTTCGAGATGCAATGCGGTGCCAAGAGCAATGGTGTAGGACAGATAAGTTTCATCCTTGATTCAGAAGACGGAACACCTTTCTTGACCGTAGACAATCTGAATACTGGCAGTTGGAGCAAATGGCAAACGGTAACTGCTACCGTTGATCCTAGCATCGTCAAGGGAACTCATCATCTCTACATCAAGTTCTCGGGCAGCAACAGCTATTGCGGCAACTACAAGTCGTTTAAATTCTCGAATCCTACCAATCCTGTGGAAGAGCCTATCCCTGCATTGGAAACAGCAGGACCACTCTATCTATACAGTCCTACTTCGAGCGTAAACGACCGCTTCACCAACGACCAGATCAAACGTGCTGTAGATGTAGCCAAACGTGCCGATGTGGTTCTGTTCCTCACAGGTACCAACTACGAGAAACCAGACGACCATCATACAGGTACAGAGGGACATGACAGATGGATATTGGGAATGCCAGGCAACCAGGAAGCAATGCTCAAGGCTCTCTATGAAGCCAACAAAAATACCATACTGGTATTGGAAACCGGTTCTTCAATGGACATCAAGTGGGCAAAAGAAAATGTACCAGCCATCATGGAAGCCTGGTACGGAGGACAAGCACAAGGTCAGGCCATCTGCGATGCCATCTATGGAAATATCAATCCATCGGGCAAGTTGACCTCTACCTGGTACAATAATCTAGAGGAGCTTCCACAGCGTAGCGATGAAACGGCAGAGGCGCAAGTGTTCAAACGCGACCAGCACGGCATGCTGTTCTATGATATTGACAAATGGGGCTACACCTATATGTATTATGGTAAGGCCAAGCATGGACGCCAAGCCACCACACCACAGTTCCCATTTGGATACGGACTCTCTTATACAACATTCGAATATAGCAATCTTGCGGCACCGAAAACCATCGGCAAAGATGATATCATCAATGTAACTGCTACTATCAAGAATACCGGCAGTCGCGATGGAGCTGAAGTTGTTCAGCTGTACGCCAACTGGAATGGCATTGGAGAAAACGGCAAGAAGAACAAGAAGCTCATCGGTTTTGAGCGTATAGAATTGAAGGCTGGCGAATCGGCACAGGTCACCTTCCCTGTGAAGTACGATCAATTCTCTTACTTCAACACCGACAGCCATCAATTCAAGGTTGAGGATGCCCAGGTTACATTGGAGCTTGCAGCTTCTTCTGCCGATGTTCGCCAGACGGCAAACATCCATACCCAAGGCGGTGTATCTAAGGAAACCTATATTTCCTCGCCAACAACGGAGATTGTAACCGTAGAGAACTCTCGTTCCTTACAGAAGACAGATCACATCTATTCTGTCATGGGCTCCTATGTCTGCAAAGCGAATGATTACGACAAGCTACCTAGTGGCATCTACGTGCTGAATGGCGTAAAATATATTAAAAAGTAGTTTTAAGAATACAGAGGAGTTAAGGTTTTCTGCCTTAACTCCTTCCTTTCAAAACATTTAATAACTTAACAAAATGAACAAATCAATGAGATTTCTGCTTGTCCTGATTCTGGCAATCATCGGACAAGTGAGCATGTGGGGTGCAAATAGCAGTACTCCCACAGATGTAGGCAACTACATCAACCTGAAGGATGGTTCCTATAGTGGAGCCAAGCCCATTGCAAATGCAACCTCCAAAGGTGGTTACAAAGTGGGTTACATCAAGAACGGCTGCTGGTGCAGCTATGACATCAACGTTACAGAGCAAGCCTACTACAGCCTCTGTATGGCGATTCACTACAACTCAGGAGGAGTCATGAACGTCACCATCACCGATGCTACGACAGGTGCAGAAGAAGTAAACCAGAACATCACCATCACCAAAGACCTGGCAAAAGATTATGGAAATGAGGTGGCGATGGCTATCAGTTATCCGCTGAGCAAGGGCGTAAAGACCATGAAACTCTCCTTTACCAATTCTGGCGGTTACGTCATGGACTTCGAAAACCTGCGAGTATGCAAACGTGCAGATTATACCCCTGATGCAACCACTACCTTGATAAGCGCAAAGGTGGACGGTATCTCTCTTCCTGCCGAGGCACTCCAGGCACTCAAAGACAACAAGAGTTCTTATACTCTTACAGGAAACATTTACACCAAGGTGCCGGAACTCATTGCGTGGATGAGCGACAATACCCAAGCCAATGTTACATCTGCCATTGAAGGAACTAGCGTTATCTACACCATCAAGGCTCTGAACTACGAGGCAAATCTTACCGTTGAGGGTTTGAACATCTATACCCCAGGAGAAAAAGACAAGACCGTACAGCTGAAATACACCAACGAGGGAGCTGATGGAAAGGGAAACTGGAGCAATGGCTTATACTCTCTCCTTTCATCAAGCCTTGACGGATGGAACAACAGTTCGTTCAAACTGAACGACACAAAATACACCCTCCAGATTCCATCAAACATCAAGGTAAAGCAAATCATCTTCAAGGATTTGAGCAACAACTACGATGATGGCAATGCATCCATCTCTGATGTAACTTCAGAAGGGGCTACAGCCTATCTGCCAACCCGACGAGATGCAACGAAAGGCCAGAAATACGATCTTTGTGTAAATATCGAAGGTCATCAGACTGGCAAGGCTCTTGTCTTCAACCTCGTTAAGGCCGGTCAGCCTACTACCTGGATTGAACTCACTGTAGAGGAAACCACGGAAGGAAACCCATCAGTAGTTTCTACCAACTCTACCGTTGTGGATAACCACGCCGTCATCACCGTCAACTTCGACCGTGAGGTGAAGGCAGCCACAGCAACCTGCAACAACCAGACTTTGGCAGCAGATGGTGGCAGCACCTCTCTTCAGTTTGCCGTTTGGGATTTGAAGTACAACAGCAATTATACCCTCCAGCTTGCGGCAATGAATGTTTCAGACAACTATGGCAACCATGCCAAGGAAGACATCGTTGTTAACTTCTCAACCGCAGCCGCACCAGTGGTAGAGCAAGCCGCTTACGACTACGTGGTTAGCAATGCTGCAGAACTTGACGCAGCCATCGCAGCCCTGAGAGAAAGCAACAAGACTGCCGATGCAGCCCGCAAGGTGGTATTCCTGAAGAACGGCAAATACACCTACGGAACCCTTACCGGTTCTTACCAGCACAACGTATCCTTGAAGGAAAACAAGAACAACATCTATAATGTATCGTTGATTGGTGAAAGCAAGGAAGGCGTACTCATCGAGGGAACCACAGATGGCATCACCTCATCCACCCTCGACCTTGGCGATGGAACAGGCAACTATCTGCAGGACATCACCATCCGCAACAACTATGATTTCCGTTCTACCCTCAAGGGTGTGAGCGTTGCAATGAATGGCGGTAACAAGACCGTATTGAAGAACGTAGCCTTGCAGGCTAGTCAGGACACCTACGTTACAGGAAAGCGTACTTATCTGGAGGATTGCGACATCTATGGTACTACAGACTTCATCTGTGGCGGTGGCAACATTTATTTTGAACGCTGCAACCTGATACTCGGCAACAAGACCGGCAATGTCATCTCTGCTCCAAACACAGACGCAGCAACCAAGTGGGGATACGTATTCCAGAACTGTACGGTAAAGGCAGACGAGGGAGCTTCGCTGGTAGCTGATGGCAACTGGAACCTCGGCAGACCATGGCAGAACGAGCCTCGCACCTACTATCTGAACACCAAGATGGAAGTACTCTGCAGCGATGCAGGATGGACCAACATGGGCAAACTCACTACTCATTTCTATGAGTATCAGTCATACGACAAGGATGGCAAACTCATTGATTTGAGCACCCGCAAAAACTCTCCTACTTCACTCAACCAGTACTCTCCTATCCTTACCGACGAGGAGGCAGCACAATTCACCTTGCGCAACGTATTGGGCGGCAGCGATTCATGGGACGCCATTTCTGAAACCAAGTTGTGTGCTGCTCCTGAGCAGGTAACCATCCAGGAGAACACCCTCTCATGGCAGGCAGTAGCAGATGCCCGTAGCTACGTCATCTTCAAGAATGGCGAGTACCTGGGCAACACCACCTCAACTTCCTTCACCATCGATGGTGCCGGCAATTATGCCGTTTGCGCAGCCAACAAGAATGGCGGTTTGGGCATCAAGGCAAATGCTTACCTCGTAACAACCAACGCAGCCGGTTGGGCTTCATTCTGCGCAGCAGAAAACACCACTCTTTCTGGCGAAGCCAAGACTTATGTCTGCACAGCTGTAGACAACGACATCGTTACCCTGGAACCTGTGACTCACATTCCAGCCAACGAAGGCGTATTCATCAAGGGTGAGCCAAATGCCACCTATCAGATTGCCCCAGCAAAAACAGGCGATGCCGTAAGCATCAACCTGATCAAGGGTTGCCTTACAGCCACTACCCTCGCTGGCACCGAAGGAGCCTATATTCTCGGCGTGAAGAACGGCAAGGCAGGCATCTATCAGGTAACATCCAGCATTACGGTTCCTGCCGGCAAGGCTTATCTGCAGCCAGCCACTACCGGACTTGCCAAGTTCCTGAGCATCGCCTTCCCTGGTTCCACAACAGCCATCGAGGGAATTGAAGCCGACGGCAAGATTTCTTCTGCCAAAAAGAAATACAATCTGGCTGGTCAGAGAACAGAGAGCAAGCAAGGCATCATCATCATGGATGGCAAGAAATACATCATTAAATAAAGATCAAGATTAAATAAAGATCAAGCAACATGAAAAAATATCAGAAACCTTCCATTCAAGTAATGGAAATAGAGAGCCCAAGCATTCTGGCGGGCTCACAATTCGATACAGCCCAGGATTTCGGCGACTTCGGAGAGACGAGTGCAGAAGACAACATCACGGTTTCGTCTAAAAAGCACTTCAATATCTTCGATGACGACTGCGATGATTAAACAGAATAATTGCATAAACATCAATAATTTTTAGTATCTAAGTTAACATCCCACAAGTTCCTCAGAAGAGGCTTGTGGGATTTTCTTGTTTAAAAAGTTGGGGAATTGGAAAAAACATCGTAACTTTGCAGTATGATTTTGCATTCCATAGACCAAGTCCTGTTATCAGGCATCGACATTCCCGAGCGCATGAACAATCCGCTCGATTATCAGCCTCATCCTCTTTGCATCGCCGTATGCAAGGAGCTGCAAACCTATCTATCTGAGCGTAAAGACTGGCGAGAGGAGATAGATAAAGGAAAAATGTTTGGCGTACTCATCGTTGAGAATGCCCAACCGGAACCTGGTGCCTCAGAAATAGGCTATCTTGCAGCCTATAGCGGACAGATAGGCGGAAGAAGCGACTGGGATGACTTTGTGCCAGCCGTATTCGACTATCTGCAGCCCGACGGATATTTCAAGACCCATGAGGCTGAAATATCCGATATCAACCAGAGAATCAAGCAATTGGAGGGCAATGAGCATATAAAGGAAGCCAAGAGCCTCATCCTGCAACTGCAGGAAGAGCGGAAGCAGACCATCGCTGCCTATCAGGAAAAGATGAAGGAGGCGAAGGCAAAGCGTGATGCCCGGAGAAAGACAGGAAATCTTACCCCGGAGGAAGAGGCTGAGATGGTGAAGGAAAGCCAGTTTATGAAGGCTGAACTGCGCCGACTCAAGAAATCGCTTTCAGAAAAGACCACCCTGGAAACGGAATATGAAGTCTTTCAAGCGGATATTCTTCGCCTGAAGCAACTGCGCAAGACATTATCTGATGCCTTGCAGCAATGGCTGTTCTCGCAGTTCCGCATGCAGAATCATGAAGGCAAGATGAAGGACCTGCTGGAGATTTTCAGGGATGCAGCCCTCAGGGATTATCCGCAAGCCACCCTTGCAACGAGCAGAATAGCTGCCCTGAAGATGGTGCCGCCAGCCGGAAGTGGCGAGTGCTGCGAACCGAAACTGCTGCAATATGCTTACCTGCATGGTTACAGGCCTTTGCAGATGGCGATGTTCTGGTGGGGCGAAAGTCCGAAGGAGGAGATTCGCCATCATCTGCAGTTCTATCCTGCCTGCAATGGCAAATGCAAGCCGATATTGCATTGGATGCTGCCGGATAGGGTATTTGATTCTAAAATTGCCGAAAAGCAGGCTTTGGAAACCTTATACGAAGACGACCAGCTGGCTGTCATCTACAAGCCTTCGGGATTGCTGTCTGTGCCAGGCAAGGATTCATCCCAGCCATCCGTCTATTCCATCATGCGGAAGAAATATCCAGCAGCAAGCAGTCCGCTGATTGTTCATCGTCTCGACATGGCGACGAGCGGTCTGATGATTATTGCCAAGACGGATTTCGCCTACCATCGTCTGCAGAAGGAGTTTCTTCACCATCGGGTTCAGAAGAAATACATCGCCATCATTGGATGTAAGGACCAGGAAGCCTGCGATAAAATCTGGGAAAAAGCAAAGAAAGAAGAGTTGAAGGAAGAAGGAAAATCTTCTATTTCCGCAGAAAAGCAGAAGATTTCCCTTCCGTTGATGCCCGATTATTTGGATCGTCCCCGACAGATTGTGAATCATGAACAGGGCAAGGAGGCGATTACGGAGTATGAGGTTCTGGATCGCATCGATGCCACCCATCTCCGTCTGGCGCTCTATCCCAAGACGGGCAGGACCCATCAGCTCCGTGTGCATTGTGCCCACCACGAAGGCTTGAATGCTCCCATCCTTGGCGACCCGCTCTATGGCAACGAGAAGGCAAGCCGCCTTCATCTCCATGCCGAGGAGATTACCTTCGAGCATCCTCTTACGGGGAAGGAAATCAACATCAAGCGAGAGGCTGATTTTATTTACCCTTAAGGCAAAAAATATTTTCCCTTAAGGGTAATAATATTTAGCCTTAAGGGTAAATTTTGTGCTATAAAAAAGTCTATTATATAAAGTCTACTATACAAAGTCTATTATACAAAGAACATGATAATAACCTGGGCGATGATGACTCGGATAAACATTCCCAGCGGATACACCGTGGCGTAGCTGATGCTAGGGGTGTCGCCATCCAGCGTCTCGTTGGCATAGGTGAGTGCCATCGGATTCGCCATGCTTCCACAGAGGATTCCACAGATGCTTCCGAAATCATACTTCTTGGTCTTCAGGATGATGAAGCCCACGATGACCACAGGAACCACCGTGATGAGGAAACCGATGCCTACCCACATCAAACCCTCGGGACGAATCACCGTCTCGAAAAACTGTCCACCAGCCGACAAGCCCAAGCAGCCCAGATAGAGAGCAAGACCCAGTTCGCGCAGCATCAAACCCGCACTTCGCGTCATATAAGAGATGAACTGCACACGAGGACCGAGGGCACCAATGAGAATACCCATCACGATAGGACCGCCGGCAATGCCCAGACGCACAGGCGCCGTCATGCCCGGAATATGAAGCGGAATGGTTCCCACGGCAAGACCGAGGATGATTCCCAGGAAGATGGCACCCAGATTAGGCTCGTTGAGCGTCTTCACGGCATTACCCAGAAACTGCTCCACGTGGTCGATGCTCGTTGGGTCGCCCACCACGGTAAGGCGGTCGCCGTATTGCAGACGGAGGTCGTCGGTGGCAAGCAGTCGGATATCACCACGCAGCACTCGGCTCACGTTCACACCGTAGGTGTTGCGCATCTGGAGGCTTCCCAGTCGCTTTCCGTTGAGTCCCGGACGGGTCATCACGATGATTCGGCTTTCCAGTTTGGCATCGATGGCATTCCAGTCTACCTTATCATTATTCCACTCCTTATCCACCTTTTTTCCGAAGAGAATCTGCATGGCAGCTGCCTCATCCTTGTTGGTAACCACGAGCACATTGTCGTTGGTATGGAGCACGGTATCAGCTTCCGGCACGATGACCTGTTCGCCCCTCCATACTCTTGAGATGATGAACTTGCGATGGGTCATCATCGAGATTTCGGCGATGGTATTGCCATTGAGTGCCGGGTTCACGATGACGTACTGTCCGATGGCAGTATGGTCGTCTTCATCGGCACGTCGGATTTCCAGGTCAGCCGGCTTGACGAAGAGTTTGCGCAGGAACATCATCGCCAGGATGACGCCCACCACACCCAGCGGATAGGTGACGGCACAGCCCAAGGCAGCCCCGCCGCTAGGCAAGCCCAACTGCTGCAATGCCTGCTGGGCAGCACCCAGGGCAGGCGTATTGGTGGTGGCACCGCAGAGGATGCCCACCATATCGGGCAGACTTACGGGCAGCACCAGGCAGAGGAGGAGGGAAAACAGAGTTCCCACCACGATGACTGCCAGGCTCCAGAGATTGAGCGCGATGCCTTCGTGGCGCATGGAGCCGAAGAAGTTAGGACCCACATAGAGTCCCAGCACGTATACAAACATGGTAAGTCCGAAGCTCTCGGCAAACTCCAGCATGTCAGGGTCGATGGAGAGTCCGAGATGGCCCGCCACGATTCCCACGAAGAAGACGAAGGCGATGCCCAGGGAGATACCTTTTACATGGAGCTTGCCGAGGGCAAGTCCCAAAGTACAGATCAATGAAAGAATGACGATGCCTTGCACCGCCGAATGCACGTTGATTAAATTATCAAACCACATAGTGTTGTTTAAATTTCAATTCCCGAGATAATGTTCGTTTATTCTATTTCGGCTGCAAAGGTACATTAAAATAAGTATTCCACAAAAGAAAAATGTTCTTTTCTTCCCAATAATTCCAACAAAAGTAGAAATAAAAGAAGAGACGTTGCCCTGAATCGAAGATTTTTTGTAACTTTGCAGGCGTTTTAAAATAAAAATGATGAAAGATATTTGTTGTATTGGACACGTAACGAAGGATAAGATTGTTACTCCCCACCGCACAGTTTACATGGCAGGCGGCACTTCTTTTTATTTTGCCTACGCCATCAACCAGTTGCCCAAGGACGTAAGTTTCTCGCTGGTTACGGCAATGGATCCTACAGAAACTGAACCGATAGAGAAGATGCGCCAGGCTGGCATCGACGTCACCCTGAACCCATCCCGCAACACGGTGTTCTTCGAGAACATCTACGAGGAAGACCAGAACAAGCGCAAGCAGCGCGTGCTTGCCAAGGCAGACCCTTTTACCATCCGGCAGCTGGAGAAGGTGGAGGCGAAGGTTTACCACCTGGGCAGTTTGCTGAGCGATGATTTCTCGCCAGAGGTAGTGGAGTTCCTCTCCCGCAGCGGCAGGGTTTCCATCGACGTGCAGGGTTATCTGCGCGAGGTGAGAGACGAAAAGGTTTATCCCATCGACTGGAAAGAGAAGCTGGAGGTGCTAAAGCACACCTATTATTTAAAGGTGAACGAGACGGAGATGGAGACCATCACGGGACTGAAGGACCCCCGGGAGGCAGCCAAGCTCATCCATTCGTGGGGTGTTACCGAGGTAATCGTCACCCTGGGCAGCGAGGGTTCTCTGATTTATGTAGATGACACCTTCTACGAGATTCCCGCCTATCCTCCTCACGAGGTGGTGGATGCCACAGGATGCGGCGACACGTATTCAGCTGGTTATCTCTACAAACGACTGCAGGGTGCCACCCCTACCGAAGCAGGCAAGTTTGCTGCAGCCATGTGCACCATCAAGCTGGAGCACAACGGTCCGTTCAACCGCAGCATCGAGGATGTAGAGCAGATTATCAAATAAACATGTTATTTCAGAACCCCAAATAGGAATATAAAGCCTGTTTGGGGTTCTGTTTTGTTATATTTTCCGCTTATTTGTATCAAATATCGGTTCATCATGAAAGAAAAATCAGAAATGAACCATTATGAACTTGTATAGTTTCCCATTTTTCATTATCTTTGCAAGCAAAAATCATAAACTAATAATTTTAAACTACGAACAAATGAAAGCAATGAAGCAATTCGGAATCCTAGCATGCAGCCTACTCGCTCTAGCAGCATGCTCATCGGGAAGCAGCAGCGACCCTCCTTCATCAACAGGACAAGAGAGCAAGAAGTTGCCAATCCATATCAATACCTCTATTGATACACGAGTCATCAACAACTCCTTCGAGGAAGGAGACAACATCGGTTTGTTTGTAGTCAACTACAATGCAGACGGTTCTGCAGCCACCCTCAAGGCAACAGGCAATCATGTGGACAACATGAAGTTTACCTATAACGGCACATGGACTCCAGCCTCTCCTATCTACTGGAAAGACGACACCACCCCTGCCGACTTCTATCTGTATTATCCATACACCACCACTATCGGCGATGTAACTGCCCTGGCATGGAGCGTGAATGCTGACCAGAGCACAAGCGAGAAATACAAGGCAGGCGATCTGCTGATAGGCAAGACCACCCATGTGGCTCCTACCGAGAATGCCGTGAAGATTGATGCGAAGCACGTGATGAGCCAGATGACCATTTCCCTGAAGCCAGGCAATGGCTTTACCGAGGAATCGCTGGGCAAGGCAAAAATCAGCGTAAAGATTAACCAGCTGAAGACCCAGGCTACCGCCAATCTCGTAACTGGCGAATTGACTGCCAAGGGCGATGCTGTCGACCTCACTCCGCTGAAGGAAGAAGGCAACAACTATAAGGCACTCATCATTCCGCAAGCTGCAGGCGAGGGCGTGCTCATCACCGTGAACGTGGATGGCAGAGACTACCAGCTGAAGAAGGCAGACAATTTCACCGCCTTCGAAGCAGGAAAGAAGCATCAGTTTACCGTAACCCTGAGCAAGACCAGCAATGGTGTGAATGTGAACATCACCAAGTGGGAAGACGACGGAATCGACTACGGAGGCACAGCAGAATAGAAAGATTCACTCTTAAACAAAGACGATATGAGAACAATTCATATTTCCAAGCATACCTTATTATATTATATGGTGGCTTTGGCAGCCATGCTCTTCACAGGCTGTAGCGATGATTTCTTCGGCAGCAGCGAACAGCATGACAGCAACCGCATCCAACTATCGGGCGACATCGAGCAGGTTGCCGTGACCCGCGTCAACGACAATGGTTTCTGCAATGGCGACGTGATGGGTGTTTACATCGTAGATTACGATGGAAATACTCCTGGAACCCTGAAGGTTAGCGGCAACCGTGGCGATAATGTGCGCCACACCTTTGATGAGCCTAACTATAAATGGAGTTCTGCCTACGATCTTTTTTGGAAAGACAAGCATACTCATATTGATGTGTATGGCTACTATCCTTTTGCCAACCCTGAGAGCATCGAGGACTATCAGTTTGAAGTGCAGAAGGACCAGAGCACCACAACGTCAGAGGGTGAGATGGGAGGTTACGAAGCGAGCGATTTTCTCTGGGGAAAGGTATCCGATGTGGCTCCTACCACCAGCGTTATCCGTTTGCCTCTGGCTCATCGCATGTCTAATGCCCGTGTTACCCTGATTCAGGGTTCCGGTTTTGCCGAGGGCGAATGGGCGAATACCAAGAAGATAGTCTTGACAGCCAATGTGGCTCGCAAGGCAAGCATCAACCTTTCTACCGGCGAAATCAAGACAGCCGGAAGTGCAGAGAGCACCATGACCATCCCATCTCGTGTCAACGACGAGTGGCGCACCATCGTGGTTCCTCAAACCGTGGCAGCCGGCACTACCCTCTTCAGCATCACCATCGGTGGTGTGCCTTATAAGTTCACTAAGAACGAGGCACTTACCTACGTGGCAGGCAAGATGATGAACTTCGGTATCAAGGTAGATAAGCAGGCAGGGAGCGGCACTTATAAACTTACTTTGGTAAGCGAAAGCATCACCCCTTGGGAAAATGATTTGGTTAGTCATGATGCTACGGCGAAGGAGTATATTGTCATCAACTCTACAGCAGGTCACCTGAAAGAGGCGATTGCTGCGGCAAACAAGGACTATACCAAGATTAAGAATCTGAAGATTACGGGTGAGATAGATGCGCAGGATTTCTATCTCATGCGAGATTACATGCCTTCTCTTTCAGCGGTCAACTTGAAAGAAGTAAGAATCAAAGAAGATTCCTCAACAGAGGGAAATGGGGGCATTTATGGAGGAGATGACGAATTGCCTGCTTATTGTTTTTACAAAAAAAGTATTTTAACCCGTATTGTTTTTCCAGACACTCTTAAAAGAATAAAAACTTTTGCACTAAATTCTTCAGGACTGAGCGGTTCGTTACAAATCCCAGAAGGTGTAGAAGGAATCGAAAGATGTGCTTTTAGCAGCTGCACAAATCTCAATGGTACTTTAACACTACCATCGACTCTCAAAGAATTAGATGAAGAAGTATTCTGTAGCGATAATTTTACAGGCGAATTAAAATTACCTGAAGGACTTGAGGAAATAGGTAGACTTTGCTTCGGTGTAACTCGTGGTTTTTATGGCGAATTAAAGCTACCAAGTCATCTCAAGAAACTGGGTGAGCAAGCATTTCGCGCCTGTAGAAATCTTACAGGAAATCTCATTATACCTCAAACTTTAACTTCAATTCCTGATGATGCTTTCTGGCACTGTGGTTTTGATGGCAATCTTCAACTTCATAATGGTATTATTACTATTGGCAAGGGGGCTTTTTCCGGCTGTAATTTCAAGGGAGAACTTATCTTACCAAAAGATTTGCAAACTCTTTCACCAGAATGTTTCGACAATAACGAATTCTCGGGTGAACTGATATTACCGAAGAACTTGGTTAATATCGGTGAAAGCGCTTTCGCTGGTAACTGGCGTTTAACGGGAACCCTAGAGATTCCGGAAGATGTTGCCAATATTGGAGCTGGCGCGTTCGAAAGTTGTCGTAATTTAGAGAAAATTATTCTCTCAAGCAGTCTAGAGTCCATTGGTAATGATGCTTTCGAAGGCTGTTTTGGCATTAACAGCATTGTATGCAAGGGCACGATGCCTCCTGACATACAAAGCGGTGCTTTCAACGGTGTAGCCAAGGACAACTTCACAGTAGAAGTTCCAGAATCTGCCGTTTCCCAGTATCAATCAGCACCAGGCTGGCGCGAATTCAAGCGCATCGCAGCCCACCACGAGCTCGTTTGCCGTCCATCTGTGGCCTCCGCCCTGAGCACGGAGCACAAGCAGAAACTGGTGATTAACGCCGAAGGCGAATGGGAAGTAGCCAGCAAGCCAGACTGGTGCGAGGTTTCTCCTGCCAGCGGCAACAAGAAAACAGAAGTTACCCTGACCATCAAGGGAATGGCCAAGAATGCTGATAGCCGTGATGGAAAGGTGGTATTCCGACTGAAGGACAAAGACTACACCCACGAGTGCAACGTTTCTCAGTATGGCTATGAATACGGTGAGGACGAATGGATTACCCTGCAGAAGGCAACCAAGGGCAACAAGGGAGGAATCAACATCGTTCTGCTCGGCGACGGCTTTAATGCAAAGGATATTGCCAGCGGAGACTATCTGAAGGATATCAAGCAGGAAGTGGAGTATTTCTTCGGTATTGAGCCTTACAAGACTTACCGTGATTACTTCAACGTCTATACCGCCATTCCACTTTCTGCGGAATCGGGCGTGGGAACCGTGAATACCATCTGCTACAACCGATTCAACACCACCTTTACCGGTGGCGTAGGCTTGAAGGCAGATTACGACGAAATATTCAGTTATGCTCTGGGTGCTCCAACCGTAAACAAGGGCAATCTGAACCAAACGCTGATTATCATCGTTCCTAATTCTACCGATTATGGTGGCATCTGCCAAATGTGGCCAGACGGATCGGCAATAGCCTTCTGTCCTCAGAGCACCTATGGTTATCCGCTCGATACCCGTGGCGTCATCCAGCATGAGGCAGGCGGACACGGATTCGGAAAGTTGGGCGATGAGTACATTTATCACAACGCCTTCATCGATGCCTGCAAATGTAGCTGCTGCGGACACGAAAATGCGATCATCTCAGCCAAATCGCACGGCTGGTACGACAACCTGGAGCTTACAGGCAAGATGCACAACGTGGGCTGGAGCCATCTAATCTTCGACGACCGCTACAGCGACATCGTGGATATTTACGAGGGAGGCTACATGCACAGTCGGGGCGTCTTCCGTTCGGAGCCAAACTCCTGCATGAACAACAATATTCCTTACTACAGCACCATCAGCCGTGAGAGTATCGTGAAGCGCATCAAGGCGTATGCAGGAGAAACCTACAGTTTCGAAGACTTCGTGAAGAACGACAAGCGAGATGCAGGAATCGTAGAGAGCCGTGTTTTCGGCGGCAATGGCGACCAGCGCACCGCAGGAACCTATCAGCATGCTCCTATGATTCACAAGGGCAGTCCGCTGAAGATGGCAAAGGTGAGAAGGCACCGCTAATGGCGAGTGCTAGGTTCATCATAGTATAGACCATTAAAATATAGAAAAATATGAAGAAACATATAATAAGATACGCAAGTTTTGCGTTCGCTATATTAGGAATAGTATCTTGCAGCGAAGAGCAGGAAACGGCTCTTCGCCCGCAGGATGCGAAATCCACACCGATGACTTTCCTGGTAAACCATCCGGGACAAGCAACCCGTGCCACAGAGACCAGCTTTGAGCAAAACGACAGGATTGGTCTCTACGTGGCAGACGCAAAGGCGCAGCTGGAAATAGGAGGCAACCTGGTGAACAACGAGGTGCTTACCTACGACGGAAGCAAATGGGCGGCAGCCCGAACCCTCTACTGGGACAAGGGCACCTATACTGCCTATGCTTACTATCCCTACATGGAAGATGTAAGCAGCATTACAGACCAGCCCTTCAGCGTAGTCCTGGATCAAAGCACCGCCAAGAGCAAAGAAGCCCTGGGCGGCTATGAGGCAAGCGACCTGCTCTTTGCCAGCAGCAAGAACATTTCGGCATCAGCCTCACCCATCCCGCTCAACTTCAAGCACATCATGAGCAAGCTCAAGATAAGACTGGTAAAAGGAGAGGATTTCGAGGGCGACATGCCTACCACGGCACAGGTAACCATCCACAACACGGTGCCTACTGCCACCATCGACCTGCAGGCAGGAGTGGCAACCCGTTATGTAAAGGGAACCCGAAAGAGCATCATCGCCCATCAGGACGATGCAACCAGCTATTCCGCCATCATCGTACCTCAGCGCATCGAAAACCGAATGCCGCTCATCGAGGTGGTGATGAAAGGCGTGAGCTATCTCTTCGAGAGCAAGTTCCAGTTTAAGCCGGGAACCGAACATCTCGTCAACCTCATCATCTCCGACAATCCGGACCAGGTGAAGATTGACATCGGTGGAGAAATAACAGATTGGCAATAAGAATAAAAAATAATGAAGAAGACGGTAAGTATTTTATCCCTTCTGGTTCTCCTTCTTGGAGTTTGGGCGGCAGCATTATGGCTGTCGCCCTTCAATGCTTATAATGGGAGCAGCAAGGAAACCCGATACGGAGTGAACGAAGGATTGGAACTGGTAGAACAGGAAAACGCCCAAGAGGGCAAGCGATACGAGGTGGAAGATGAAGACGGCAAAGAGCTGTTTGTCATCCCCTTACGTGGCTGTCTGCTCGACACCCGCTATCGCAACGGACAGCTCCGATTCCGGGAGAAGAACACGAAAAGAGAAGGATACATTGACCGTCAAGGCAGGATTTTCCTGAATGAAAATGCCGGAGAATACAAACCGGCAGAAGACCGGAAAGACTTCGCAAATCTGACGGGGGAAAAGAAGGGCTTGGCAGATAGACCATCCGCAGGAGGCACAGAATCTACTGGAGGCACAGGCTCAACAGGAACCGCAGAATTTGCTGCATCCGCCCAACCAGGTAGAAAATCAAGTGCCCTCTCGCAGGTTAATCTCAAGACGATGGCGCAGAGCAATCCCTTTTATAAGGAAGCCTCGAAAATCATGCAGGGCAAACTGGCAGAAACCGATGCCCGGCGCCGCCGCACCATCCTGAACTACTGCGAGCATTTCCGCACAGCCTACACCACCAAGGACATTGATTTTCTGCGACAGGTGTTCAGCGACAAGGCGCTCATCATCGTGGGAAATGTGGTGAAACCTATCGCCAACGACGATAAATGCCAGGCAGAAAGCCGGGTTACCTTCGCCATCCATTCCAAGCGCGATTATCTTGCAAGACTTTCCAAGGTGTTTGCTGCCAACCAGAAAATCGACGTCAGATTTTCGGGGTTCCGCATCCTACGCCACCCTACGATGGACGGAATCTACGGTGTAACGCTCAGACAGCAATACAAGAGCGACCGGTATAGTGATGACGGCTACCTCTTCCTGCTCTGGGATTTCAGAGATAAGTCGATGCCGCTCATCCATGTGCGCACCTGGCAGCCAGCTGCAACCGTACACTCAGGCGATGATGTGATTAATATTCAAGACTTTAATTTAGAATAAAAGAAAAATATGATGGGAGAAGTTAAAACCCGATGCCTGCTACTAGCCATGATTCTCTGGCTAGCCATTCCTTCTGCCCTTAGGGCACAGGAGTTTTCGGTGGCTAGTTTCCGCCAGCTGCCCAACGACGTGAGCGCCTTTATCAACAATGTGCGTGACCTGAACGATGAAGCCTGCGCCCTGATCAAGGTAGTGGCTCCATCCGACTTTGCCTTCTCCTCCCCTCTCGGCATCGTGAAGCGAAAGGACGAAGTGGGCGAAATCTGGCTCTATCTGCCGAAAGGCACCAAGACCCTCACCCTGAAACATCCCGAATGGGGCGTGCTGCGCGATTACCGGCTGGGCAAACCGCTGGAGAGCCGAATGACCTACGAGATGAAGCTCAACCTGCCCAAGCCTCCCATCACGGAACTCCACGATACAATAGTAGAGATAAAGACCATCACCGACACCATCGCCATAGAAAAGGTGCGCCCCAAAATGCCACTCGCCTTCTACAGTCTGGCTACCCTTGCCCTGCACAAAGACGGCCCCTCTTACGGCATCTTCCTTGCCCTGATGCGCCGCCATGGTTTCTTTCTCCATGCCAGCAGCAATCTGAAAAGCCTGGGAAGCACGGAGGGCAACTGCGACAAGGATGGCTTCATCGGCGGAAGCAACATCAAGCCCTACTATTCGGGCGAAACCCGCCACACCAACTATACCATGACGGCAGGACTCATCCACCACATCACACATGGCGTCTGCCTTTTCGAAGGCGTAGGATACGGCAAATCTGCCACAGCCTGGCAACTGAGCGAGAGCGAAGGAAAAGGTTATCTGATGAACGACGGACTTTCTGATAAAGGAGTAACCGCAGAACTGGGAGCCCTGGCTTCCTTCGGAAAACTCAGTATTTCAGCCACAGCCATCACCATCGCCGGAAAGCAATGGCAGGGCAGCATCGGAATAGGAATCAAACTGGGAAAATCAAAAACTGGGAAATCAAGCCGAGAAAAATAATCCAGGAAAATAAGAATGAACATCAAGATGAAAAGTAAACTGATTATATATTTAGGAATGATGCTGGCTATTCTCACGGCATGCAGCAGCGAGAAACCCACCCATCTGGAACCGCATCTTGCCACTCTCCCTGCTTCCGGCATTACCCGAAACGAGGCCACTCTGCACGGTTCGGTTTCGCTGGAGGGAGAGACCACCCTACCTACCCTTTCCTTCAAATACGGAGAGACAGAGGAAATGGCGCTCACTTCAAATCCTATCAGCCTTTCAGAAGAAGACAGCAACCCTTCGGGGAATGGTCAGTCCATCAAGGAAGTGGCACTCTGCATGATGGGGCTGAAGGCAGGTACCACCTATTATTATATGCTGCAGGGAAGCAACGGCAGAACCACGCTCAGCAGTAACCCGATGAGGTTCACCACCCTGCCCAACGAAAAGCCAGCCCTTAACGATCCGCAGATTCTGAGCTATGGTCCCTGTAGCATCATCGTGGGCTTCGACATTACGGCAAATGGCGGTGAAGAGATTACGGAAGCAGGATGTTATTATGCAGAGGATACAGAGGATGGAGAAAATGCAGAGGAAAGCGGAGAAGGCGATGCAACCCCTACGCAGCAAAAGGCGAAGATAGAAAACTACCAGGGAGCCATCGGAGCGCAGCAGGTGGAACTCAACGACCTGAAATTCAACACCACCTACAGAATCTGGGCTTACGCCCAAAACCGGGTAGGCGAAACCAAGAGCCAAGCCATCACCTTCAGGACTTCAGACGCCGTAAAACTGCAGGAAGCAGGAAAACTGAGTGAACTGATGGGCAATCATCTCTACGAATACACCCAGCTCACGATAGCCGGCGACCTGAATGGAGACGACCTGAGATGCCTGAGAACGATGGCAGGAAGAGACATCAACAATGAAACCACGGAAGGAAAACTTGCCGACATCAACCTGGCTGATGCCCACATCGTAGCAGGAGGAGGCGACTTCGGACCTTATCATCGCCACACCGAAAATAAGGTGGTGGGTCAGGGATTCCTTGCCCAATGCAATCAGCTCAGCCACATCCTCCTTCCATCGGATGTCACCAAGATAGAGAAAGATGCGTTTGCCGGCTGCACATCGCTGAAGGAAATAGAGATTCCAGCCTCTGTAAGCCAGCTGCTTCCATCAGCCGGTTGCACGGCGCTGGAAAGCATCCAGGTTTCGAAAGCCAACACCCACTACAGCAGCCAGGATGGAGTACTGTTTAACGCAGCCGGAACCGAAATTCTCTGGTTTCCGATGGGTAAGCAGGGCGACTACACCCTGCCTTCCACTCTTTCAGGCATCGGAGATTATGCTTTCAAGGAATGCAGCATCACCCGCTTCATCTTTCCGGATAGTTTTTCTGAAATAGGACAGGGAGTGCTGATGAACAGTCAGGTGGAAGAGGTTTCTCTGCCAGCCCAACTCAAGCTGATTCCTACGGGCACCTTCCAGGGATGCACCCGCCTGAAGGTGGTAAGATTGGGAGAGAAGACAGAGCTCGTCTCTGATTACGTGTTCGACGGCTGTCCGCTCACCGACCTCTACGTCGATGCCCCCTATCCACCCGTATGCAATACGAATGCCTTCACCACCAAGGGCACTCGTTTCCTCCCTACCTGCGTGCTTCACGTACCGGCAGGCAAGAAGAAGCTCTATCAGAACAACAAAAGCTGGAGCAAGTTTGAACACATTGTTGAGCAATAAAAACAAAAAAAACACTTAGAATATGACAACACCTGAAATAGAAGAATTAAAGTCTCTCGTGGAGCAGGAATACGGCAAAATACTAGCCACCACCACCGACTTTGAGGAATTCTCGTTCTTCCTCGAAAAGCATACAGGCGGCAAGGTTTCACCCTCAACCCTGAAGCGACTCTACGGTTATGTGAGCGACAACCACAAGCCACGCATGGTGACGCTCGATATTCTTGCGCAATATATTGGGCACAAGAACTACATGGAGTTCAAGCAATGGCTGAAGACCAGTACCCGCTACAACTCCTCGTTCTTCAAGGCAAGCCAGCTGGTAAGCAGCGACCTGAAGAAGGGTACGGAGATAGCCATCGGATGGAGCCCCAACCGCATTCTGCGCCTACGCTATCTGGGCGAGAGTACCTACGAAATACTTGCCTCAGAAAACAGCAAGCTTGAAGCAGGCGATCATTTCGTTACCGGATGCTTCATCAAGGAGCAGCCGCTCTATCTGCCTTACATCGAGCGAAACGGCGAGCGTACCGCATCGTTCGTGGCAGGAAGAAACGGAGGTCTCACCCTTATCAGCATCATCAGCCAATGAAAACAACGTCAGATAAGTCAATAAACACAGCATCAGATAAGCCGATGAAGACAACATCAGGATTCACGGAAGACATCAACAAGGAGATGAACGTTGCCGACCCCCAGCCAGTGGAGTCTAAGTTCAGCAACCTCAGCCAATGCTACGTCTCCATCTCTGGGCACACCCGCATCTTCACAGCCACAAGATACGGCAAGCGCTACATGCTGAAATGCCTGAAGAACGACTTCCTCTATACGCCCATCTACCGACAGGCTTTGACCAAGGAATTCGAGATAGGTCTGCAGTTGGAGCACCCCAACATCTGCCATACCATAGGCATGGAAGAAGTGGAGAACCTGGGCACCACCATCGTGATGGAATACATAGATGGCGACACGCTGCAATATCTGATAGACCAGCAACTGCTGACGGCGGAAATGGCGCACAAGATAGCCCACGAACTGATGGACGCCCTGGAATACATGCACAACAAGCAGATGATTCATCGCGACCTGAAACCCGCCAACATCATGGTAACCCACAATGGCAAGAACGTGAAGCTCATCGATTTCGGACTTTCCGACAGCGATTCCTTCACCATTCTTAAACTGCCGGCAGGAACCTCGGGCTACATCGCCCCAGAACAACTCCTACAGGGAGCCAAATCAGACCCTCAGGCAGACATTTATTCGCTGGGCATGGTGCTTCTCGACATGGCGAAGGCCACCCACGACAGGCACCTCAGGAAGACGGCAGAAGTATGCATAAGCCGCGACCTGAGCATCCGTCCCAAGAGCATCCGCGAGGTAAGAGAACACAAGCATGAATCGCCCCTGCTGAAGGCAGGCGGCATCGTTCTCGGCATCATCGCCCTGCTGCTCATCAGCCTCATCGCCTTCACCTATTATCATAGGGCGCAGTCAAAAGAGAAGCAGAATGTGCCGACAGAAAACGGCCAGAATGATTCGCCGGATGATAACGCCAACGAGATTCAGGACTATCAACTCTGGCAGAGATGATGAGAAAAATGATAGTCTTTAAACATAATTATCCTATTATCTTCTTATTTTTGCCTGAATTGGTGTAACTTTGCAACCAATTATGGAACAGATTTCACCAATTCAGGCATTGTTGCAGCAACGCACCCTGCTCCAGCTGGAGTATTACACCGAGAAGGAAGCCTTCCGCAAGCTCACCGAACAGATGGGCATGAAGCGAAAGGTGAAACGAGGTGATGCCTGGTTCCCGCTACAGGTGGGAAAGAGCTTTTATAATTCGCTGAACCAAACAGCCATCGAGGTATTCCGTACCTCGGATCAGGATATCGAGCACAATTTTGAGTTCGGTCGCCCCGTCATGTTCTTTAGAGGTGAAGAACAGATCAAATATTTCTCCTTTACCGGCACCGTGAGCTATGTGGATGGTGACAGAATGGTGATTACCGTTCCTGATTCTGCCCCGCTGCTCGATTTGCAGCAGTCTACGGAGCCTATCGGCGTACAGTTGTCCTTCGACGAAACCAGCTACAAGCTGATGTTCGAGGCCTTGGATAGAGTGATGAAGGCGAAGAACAACCGTCTGGCTTATCTCCGCGACTTGTTCTATTCGCATCAGAAGGCGGGCAGATTCTCGTTTGCCCCGATGAAGTTTCCATGGCTCAATCCTACCCAGGAAAGAGCTGTGAATGAGGTGCTTTGGGCAAAGGACGTGGCGATTGTTCACGGACCTCCGGGAACCGGAAAGACCACCACCCTGGTGGAAGCCATCAACGAAACCCTGATGAGGGAGAGCCAGGTGCTAGTGTGTGCACAGAGCAACATGGCGGTGGATTGGATTTCTGAAAAACTGGTGGATAGAGGCATCAACGTGCTCCGCATCGGAAATCCTACCCGTGTGAACGACAAGATGCTGGGCTTCACCTACGAGCGCCGCTTCGAGAGTCATCCCGACTATCCGCAGCTCTGGGCCATCCGCAAGGCAATCAGAGAATTAAGAAAAAACAGGAAGAAAGGCAGCGAGAACTATCATCAGAAGATGGATAGGCTGAAGAGCCGTGCCGCAGAGATAGAAATCCGCATCAATTCTGACCTCTTTGGCGAGGCGCGTGTCATCGCCTGCACCCTGGTGGGTTCTGCCCACCGGTTGCTGGAAGGCATGAAGTTCGGCACCCTGTTTATCGACGAGGCAGCCCAGGCTTTGGAAGCCGCCTGCTGGATTCCGATGAAAAGAGCCAGCCGGGTGATTCTGGCAGGCGACCATTGCCAATTGCCGCCTACCGTGAAGAGTATTGCAGCATTAAGAGCCGGACTGGGCAAGACCCTGATGGAGCGCATCGCCGAAAACAAGCCCGAGGTAGTAACCCTGCTGAAAATCCAATACCGCATGAACGATGAAATCATGCGATTCTCCAGCGACTGGTTCTACGGGGGCAAGGTGGAGAGTGCGCCACAGATCAAATACCGCAGCGTATTGGATTACGACCATCCGATTACGTGGATTGATACTTCCGACAAGGAACCGGCAGATACGATAGAAGAAGGCGAAGATCTGAACTTCAAGGAGCAGTTTGTGGGCGAGAGTTTCGGAAGAATCAACAAGGCAGAGGCAGAGCTAACCCTGCTGACTCTGGCGGAATACTTCACCAAGATAGGCAAGCAGCGGGTATTGAGTGAGAGCATCGACGTAGGCATCATTTCGCCTTACCGTGCCCAGGTGCAGTATCTGAAGAAGCTCATCAAGAAGTATGAATTCTTCAAGCCTTACCGCCGCCTCATCAGCGTCAACACGGTGGATGGTTTCCAGGGGCAGGAAAGAGACGTGATTCTCATCTCGCTGGTACGTTCCAACGATGAAGGCCAAATCGGTTTCCTGAAAGACCTTCGCCGCATGAACGTGGCGATGACGAGAGCCCGCATGAAGCTCATCATCCTGGGCAACAAGGACACGATGACGAAGCATCCTTTCTACAAGAAACTGTGGGAGTATGTGGAGGCAATCAATAATAACGGATAAAATAGTTATACAAACGAGTTAAGACAACAATATGCTACAACGAGACTACATACAGCGACTGATTCGTGAGTTTATGGCGGCACTCGAAAGAATGCTCGAAAAGAAAGAGGTGGAGGTGAGACGTGAGAAGATCAGAGAGCTTTACGACCAATACGTAGGCCCTTATGCCTTCTACAGCATCGCCACCATCGAGGATGTGATGAAGGCGATGGCAGGAATTGCCGACGAGGAGAAGCGACTCTCCAAGATGGACATGCTTGCCGAACTCTACTATCACGAGGCTGACATGGTGGGGCAGCCCGCAAGAGATGAACTGCTGAACAAGGCGTTCATGCTCTTCGACTATGTGGAAGCACACGGAGATACCTTCTCCATCGAGCGCCGCAACAAAATGGCACAAATCAAACAGAAGATTGGAGATGTGTCATAAGTCTAGATAATGGAAGCCGAGGACGGGCTGAAAGCCCAAAAGCTCCTAGCCCAGGGCAACGCCCTGGGCATAGTAGCAGTCAACTAAGCGCCCTGTAAGGGCAAAAGCTTTCAAGTACCAGGCAATATTACAAAGCTTTTGCCCTTACAGGGCGACAGGTTTGCACCCATAATAACCCAGGGCGATGCCCTGGGCTAGGAGCTTCTGCCCTTTCAGGGCGTATTGGATGTGACTTATGACACACCCTCCTCCTTTTATATTTTTAGGATAACAAAAACTAATCATAAAGTTCAATGGTCAAAGTTCAAAGTTCAAAGTCTACTAATGACATGACAGTAGGCTCGCCCTTGCGAGCCATCATCAAATTTGCGATTCCGCTTATCCTGGGTTACATCCTTCAGCAGATGTATCTCATTATCGATGCCGCCATCGTGGGAAGATGGATTGGCGTGGGAGCTCTTGCAGCTGTTGGCGCATCCAGCTCCATCATGTTTCTCATCATGGGCTTCTGCAACGGCTCCTGTGCCGGTTTTGCCATCCCTATCGCCCAGGCTTTCGGCGCCAGGGATTACGCCAAGATGCGGGCTTACGTGAGCAACAGCATCCGCATTGCCATCTGCTTTGCCGTGGTCATCACCTTTCTTTCCTGCATCTTCTGCGGAAAGATTCTGCACCTGGTGAATACGCCGAAGGAGGTGTTCGATGATGCCTACATCTTCCTGATGCTGCAGTTTGCGGCGATTCCTTTCACCATCGGCTACAACCTGCTCTCCGGTCAGATCCGTGCCCTGGGCAACTCGAAGCAGCCTTTCTATTTCCTCATCACCGCCTCCGTCATCAACATCATTCTCGATGGCATTCTGATTCTCGGCATGGGACTGGGCGTAGAGGGTGCGGGCATTGCCACCTGGCTTTCGCAGGGAATCTCCGTGCTGCTCTGTATCTGGTTTATCAAAAAGAAGATGCAGATTCTGATTCCGAAGGGTGAGGAAAGGAAATTCGACAACAAGAAGGTAAGCATTCTGCTGAACAATGGTGTCCCGATGGGTCTGCAGTTCTCCATTACCGCCATCGGCCTCATCATGCTCCAGAGTGCCAACAACGCCCTGGGAACGGTTTATGTGGCTGCATTCACAGCCTCTATGCGCATCAAATATCTCTTTACCTGCGTTTTCGAGAACATCGGAGTGGCGATGGCTACCTATTGCGGCCAGAACCTGGGAGCCAGGAAGCTGGATAGAATCGGTCAGGGCGTAAGGGCTTCCATCAGGATGATGCTGGTTTATTTCGTCTTTACCTTCCTGCTCATCTATCCGTTTGCCGACGAGATGATGATGCTCTTCGTGGATAAGGGCGAGGCGGAGGTGGTGACCTATGCCGCCCAGTTTATGCGCATCGCCAACTATTTCTATCCTTGTCTGGGCTTGCTCACCATCCTGCGCTACAGCATCCAGGGCTTGGGTTACAGCAATCTCTCGATGCTGAGTGGCGTGATGGAAATGATAGCGAGATGCGGTGTGAGTCTCTGGCTGGTACCAGCCCTGGCGTGGACGGGAGTCTGCTTCGGCGACCCTGTGGCGTGGGTCATGGCAGATTTCTTCCTCATTCCCGCCTTCCTGTGGCTTTACAAGCATCTGAAGAAGGAAGTGCTATAGACGATGAAAACGACGACTTGTAGTTGCAAAAATAATCTTTCTAACTGGGAAAATATTTTTTTCCAGTTAGAAAGATGAAATTCTATTATTCAGTTTTTATTCGTTATGGAAAACCTTGTAGGGGTCCATCTGCTGCATTTTCTCCTTGATTTTCTGCTCTATTCCCTCTGATGGTTCCGGAACTTCTGCCCCCATTTCCTTGATGCTCGCCTCATCCTCGGCAGCTCCGGCAGCATCGCCCAGAATCGTTCTTACCTCGCTGCGCTCGCGATAGGCATCTAGAGAGAAAGGATTCACTTCTATTACCATGCCATAAACCTGCTCAGCCTCCTTCGTCTTCTCCTGCGCCTTCAGCACACGGGCCTTCAGCAGCAATACATCCTCGTTAGGTTCCAGATGAGTAAAGAGATAATCGGCATCTTGCGCAGCATCATCCAGAAGGTGATTCTCCAGCAGGATGGTGCCACGAAGCAGATGGGCTGCATAATAATCTTCACGCAATTTGATGGCAAGACTCAATACGGCTACGGCACGGATGGGTTCGCCCAATCCCCGGCAAGCCTTGGCATAATAGAGATAGGTCTGCAGATTCGATGTGTCCAGGTGAAGAGCCTTATCGCATACCTCCGACATGGCTGTATAGTTCTCCATCATATAAGCCACATCCGCCATACGCAGCAACACCGCCACGTTGTCGGTCTGGGCTTCCGAGAGAATCTGCAACTGCTCGTAGGCTTTCTGCAGATCGCCCATAGAGATGTAAGCCTGCGAGAGATAGTCGCGGCATTCCAAATCTTCGGCATTCAACTGCAGAGCGTGTTCCAAAAACTTGGCTGCTAGGTCAAATTGATGCATGCGGAGAGCACGAACACCATCATATTTCACCATGTCGAAGTCTTTTTCCTTCGTTTCTCTCACTTCTTCAGTAGTCTTTTGGGCACCAAATAGCTTTTTAAATATGTTCATAATCCAACTATTTTTTTAGGTTTTGAATTGTTTATTGTTGAAATCGTATCAAACGACAGGGCAAAGATACAAATAAAATCCAAAAAACGCCCCATTTTTGGAAGAAATATTTTCTTTTTTTCTGATTACGAGAAGAAGGTAACAAACTTAGACGCACGAACGTCACCCACATAAACATCTGTTTTATAGGGAGTTAGAATTGTTTTTGATTTCAGCTAAAGGCATCAAAAATCTCAGTCTCAGTTGTCTCAGTTATTTTTCAAGTACCCCCTCTTTTTCTTTTATTCTTATATATATATTATATATTTATATATAATTAATTAATAATCGATAAGTTATAAAAACAGCAAAAAGGAAAGAAAAAGAAAAATGGGAAAATAATACCCCCTTATTTTTTTACTGAGACAACTGAGACTGAGATTTTTCTAATCAATTGGAACAACCGGAGCAAGCTAATTGGAACGCAGCCCCAGGAAAATCCCCTCTTCTCTAGAAGGCAAGCCCAATCCATTTGCTTTTCACTTTAGGAACAGAAAATCATAGGAAAAACATTAATTTTCCTTAAACAAACCGCTTTCTAGGATTATTTCGAAGTATAGTTAGAAATATTTTCGGATTTTTGCAAAGTATACTTTAAAATATTTCCTCTAAATACATAAAATAAAGACTTGCTGTCCCACGAATTGGCACAAGTGCAAGCTAACTTTGCACACAGAAACCAAAATAGTAAAGTTATGAAGAGAAAAAAGATATTTTTCAAGGAATGTCATCTCGCAGGTCGCCAATATCATGATGCCAATGAAGTTTGGGAAGAGTTGAAGGTCGGCACTCTGCTTGAATTACAAAGAGACCAAGAGAACCCATACGACAAGAATGCTGTCGCTGTGGTTTACTCAAAGGTGGTAGATAACAACGAGAAAGAGGAATATCTGCTAGGCTATCTTCCTCGTACTTCCAATACAGAGATTGCCCAATTATTGGAAATGGGGTGGGCATCTGTCTTTGAATGCCGCATCAGCAAAATCAACGAAGATGCCCATTACGAGAACCAAATTCGCTTGACCATTCGCATCAAGCAAAACCAACAAGCACAGAATTGTGTCGAAAGCTAACCCTAATATCGGGCCAGGTCGTAGGGACCTGTATGGTGCGACGTGGCCTTGACCTTTCTGTGCTTTCCTACAAAGGGACAGGATACGCCTCTCACACGTCGGTCTTCGGATGCAGACTTCGGGAGGATTTCCTGTCCCTTATTCTTATTTACAAAATAATCAGCAGCTTATACTATTATCTTTTCATGACGATTTTAAGCACTTTTTCTTGATGCTCATTCATATCATCCACATTCCATTCCAATCCAAAAGGACGTTTAGCCGTCTCATTCTTAATCCCATCATCATAATTGTCTTGACATATTTGCAACATGATTCTGAACTTTAGAGATGCTGTACTTACTTGATTTGACTTTGAATCCAAATAACGGTTTTTCTTATCAATTGGATTCCAGTCAGAACCAGAGCTATTAGCATCGGAACCAATCATGGCAAAGTTTCCAAAACAATTGATGTCTTCTGAGCTGATAGGTTTATCGCTACCAGCCTTAGCCTGAGGATAATAATGTTCAAGGCTCTTACGAGTTCGAGAGAAATAGAAGTTATTAAATACCTCTAATTCAAAATCACTACATCCCAAATCTTGAAAGAATCCGATACGTATTGCATCTCCTTTCTTAGCTTTTTCTCCACGTAGCTCCTCCGCATACTTTCTCCATATTTTATAGTCTGTATAATCAAACACATAGAGAGGTATATTGGGCGCTCCCTTAGGATAGATGCGATTAAAGTCTCGTTCTACATTTTCCAGTTCTACATTCAGATGTCCATTTCGTATCATCGTGTCATCAAAGCTATTAGGCTTTGGCTGGTTTCTTTCATTGAGTTTTTCCGCATTCAGATACACATCAAAGAAGTACTTATCAGCCAAATCTCTCATAAAGACGAGATAATCACTAATATTATCGCTCTCAAACAAATGGTACAGACAATAGAACAGGTAGTTCTTGCGTTGCTTCGCCGTAAAAGTTACCTCGAACATAGATAGCAACTGTACCAGCTCTGCCTGCACGGGTTTGTCTTCCGCCAAATCCTTCAGATAGACAGCATTTCCATTTTTATGGTAACGCTGCAACTTCCACGGATTTTCTGAAATACGATCCTCACCGAGCGTATGGTGAACCACATAATTATCCAAGAAATACTTAGCCTTCAACAGATTATAAGCAAACCGTTTTACGAAATCAGCCGTGATGGTAATCTTCTCAAACTCATTAAGCAGTTCCTTGTCATCAAGAGATAATTTCAAAGGATCAAATCCTTGTTCCTTCATCCTCGTAATCTTCAACACAATCAAGAGGAAATTAGGAAAGTCTATGATTGGTTGAAATCTATCATTCTCATCTAACGTCGTACTCTGGGGCACTGGCTTAACAGGAGTATCCAACAACTCTGCAATCGTTTTTCTACCCAAAGAATTACCAGCATTAGCTGGCATATCGGCAAAAGTATCAAACGACTCTAAGACGAAACTATCCATGTTCTCACCAAAAACAGTTTTCATATCAGACATTTTTTGCTGAACGTAAAAGCACATATCACTACATGCTTCCCAGATACGACTGAACTTTTCCATTGAGGTATTATCCCCGATAAATTGCTCACTCAATTTTGCCTTAACAATCTCATGCTTCTCCAGCTGTTCACCACGAGAGTTCATCACCTCAAAATAATGATTCAAATCCACATCCTTCGGCACTCGATAATGTATGATATGGACATGATTCAAGAAATACTCTTTGAATTTATCCACATCAGCTTGAGCCAAACCAACAATCTCATTCAATCCTGCTTTTGCGGAATCGAAGCCATTCTTGATACCAAGGTCAGGCATCTCGCCAAGATCATCCTTCTCTCCACGCCCTGATAATGCCTCTATCGTCGAAGCAGAAGCTTTTCGTGCCGAATAAGTCAAGCGATTGTAAATGTCCTGCACTCCCAAAGCTCTAAGTATGATGTAAATCGTAGTCAAACGTTGTTGACCATCTATCACCTCATATTTGTTCTCATCACGCTTATAAGTGACAAGAGTCCCTATGTAATAAACCGTTTTGCCCATATCCATAGAATCATGAACATCTTTTATCAAAGCACAGATTTCATCTCGTTCCCACGCATAGTTACGCTGGTAGATAGGAATTACGTATGTAATAGGTGCTCCGTGATTATCACAATAGATTTCCTTGATAGAACACTCTTTCAAAATACTTTTCAAATCTTTCATTGTCTTCTACTATTTATAAAAACGATTTACTTTAAAGAAATAGAGATAATTCAGATAGACTCCATCGCCATCATGCCCATCCAAATTCTCGGCATTTGTTCTGCCATTCTTTTTTCCATCCTTTAAGTCGCTATTAGACAAAGGAGTTAGCTTATCTGCCAGCACGCTGAGTAATGTAGTGGGAGTATCCTGCCTAGCTATCAACTTGTACATATTAAATGAATTCTTCAAATTCTCATTAGTTCCCATAATGAAATTCTGAGCAGAAAGCCATCCCAGATTTGTATATTGCGCTCTAAGCGAATAAGCCCAAACAAAGGCATAAACGACAAATTGCTCAAATAGCTCCATATCTTCTTTGGTTGGATATGACTCCGGACAAAACCTATCTACATACAGGAGTACCGAGGTATCAAACAGCAACCGGGCAATACCATTGCCTACTCCCTTCTTGAAATAGCGATCCAATGTCTTCACTATAATATTGTCGTTGATATAGAACCCCTCATACTTGCTATTATCTTGAATGTCCTTTAGTATGGCATAATAATGCTTCGTATATTCAAAGAAAGGTTTGCCTGCTATAATTGGAGCGTCCAATTGAAATGCATTGATATTGCGAGTTCCAGAAACGAATGGCATAGCAGAAGAATTTACCATATCTGCATAACAATAAGCACTCTTATAGAATTGAGCATAAGGAGTCCGTGCAGAACGAGTAATCCCCTTGAACATGTGGATATTACGTTCATCCAACACTTCTGCCCTATTGCCATTTACCCATTCTTTGATACGATACAGATAGTTTCCGAAAAAATCTGCCAAACCACTTTGAGATATTTGTTCCCATCCCTTGACGATTCTTTCAACCTCATTCTCCTCTATACCAATCATTTCACGTAAATGATAAGCTTTCAGCAAATCATGTGGATATAGAGCTTTGCCACGAGCATTCTGAGAGTCAAAGAACTGAAAGGCTTCAGAAACGTCAGATGTGACAACAACAATAAGTTCACATCTGTTCTCTACAAATTCTTCCAGTCTTCTACACTCCCGTTCCTTTACATAAAAGTCTTCTTTCTGTTGTTGACTTGCTTCCAAATCAGGTTTGCTGACGCGTCGTTCCAATGCTCGATAATTATTGGATATATTACGGGCATTATACTCATTATCATATAATTCTTGCTGGAGAAAAGCTATATCGTTCTTCCCCAAAGCCCTTAGCAACAAAGAAAACGTAATAATTCGCTGCAAGCCATCAACTATATCATACGAGTCTTGGCTTGATGCTCGATGAAGAATCAGAGTACCTACCCTGTAACTTTCTTTATTTTCATTCATCGCTTCGATAATATCATCAAGCAACTGTATTGCATTACGAGCAGTCCACTTATATGGCCGCTGATAGATTGGAATCGACAGATTCACACCATTAATGGGTTCCCCGCCATTCGAAATCGTTTGACGAAGAAGCAAATCACCAATAGTAGTTATAGACAACGTAAGTTTATCCGTTTGGGATTGTTGTTCAACTGATTGTTGTTCAACTATATGTATTTGCGAATTATCGTCTTTCGCCCTATTGATAATGATAGTATTCTCTATGGTACCTCCCATCGTCCAATACTTATACCCATCAATATGAAGATAAGGGAAATTATATTTCCACCATTGTTGTGGAACACCAAATTCTCTTTGTGACTGCACAAAAAAGACGAATTCTTCATCAGACAAGGCACATTTATTCCTCACAATGTACTCATGAGGACACGTAGGCATTGTCTTGGCAAAAGTCCATTGACATTTGTCTATCAAACGGCGTAATTTTACTTCATCATAGTTCATATTTTATGAAATTATTTGTTATGTCGGCACAAAGATAAGAAAAACTTGTTTCAAATCGTAGGACAAGTTCTTTTTTTTAAGAAAAAATATATCACAAATCAATAAAATCGCAAAAATCTCGTTACTTAGTGTAGATAAAATCGTATATAACATGAGAACTCAAGCGAAATTCAAAGAATACATTTGGTTGGTAAACACCATCAACAAAGCCCGAGCTATTTCTTTTGCAGATATTCAAAAGAAATGGCTTGAAACGGACATGAGCGAAGGAATAGAATTGGCTCGTTCAACCTTCAATCGACACAAAGATGCCATAGAGGACATTTTTGGCATATACATCGAGTGCAACAGGAAAAACGGATATAAATATTCTATTGGAAATCCTGAAGCATTAGAGTCCGACTCCATACAAAACTGGATGTTAGCCACACTTGCATCCAACAATATTATTAGCGAATGTGTATCGCTTCAAGATAGGATTGTGCTTGAAACTGTACCCTATGAAGGCGAAAGCCTCAAACTAATTCTTGATGCCATGAAACGAAACATTAAGATAACCATTCTTTACAAGAGGTATGGCAATACAAATGCCAAAAGCTATACTATTGAGCCATATTGCATAAAATTGCATAAGCAACGTTGGTATGTATTGGGACACTTCCATTATACAGAACCAGAAACCCAAGAAGTAAAAGATTACTATGCCCTATTCTCACTTGACAGAATCAAAAGCATAGAATCCACAGATACCAAATTTGAGATAACTCAAGACTTCAACGCTCAAGATTACTTCAAGGAATATTACGGAGTGCTGATTGGCGACGGTACTTCTGTTGAACGAATTAGATTTAGAACTTACGATTACGAACAGTATCGAGTACAAGACTTACCTCTCCATGCAACTCAAAAAGCTATCGCAAAAGGCGACAACTATACGGATTTCGAAATTACTATGCGCCCTACCGTAGATTTCTTTGGATATTTAATGAGCCGGGGAAGCCAATTGAGAATCCTCTCACCAGAATGGTTGGCTGAACAGATACACGACTTGCATCAAGATGCAATGAGAATGTATGAAAAATAGAATCTCACTCAAATCCCAATCTTCAGGAAGATAGCACAAAGGTAGTACAATGTTTTAAAGTAGAAAAGAGATTTCTGATAAAAACAGATAACTTTCCTTTTAAAAAGGAAATAATTGCCGATTTCTTTCCTTTTTAGAAGGAAAGTTTGTATCTTTGCAACCGAGTGTAGGTATCTACATATTAACAATAAAATAATCAGTAATAAAGAAGGTACACAAATGGAACTACGCAGCACATTTCAGTCAATCATTTCCTTGCACCAAGAGGAATTACCTTTTGCCTTGCAAGAGAGAAGCACCCAACTTCCGTTGGATGGAAACCGCATCGTGACTGTTACTGGCATTCGCCGTTGCGGAAAATCATCATTATTGGGACTTACGATTAATCGCCTGCTACAACAAGGAATTCCAAAAGAGCGCATCCTCTATGTAGGCTTCGACGATGAACGTTTTCTTTCCATGTCGCCCGAAAACTTCGATGAATTGCTGCAAGCTTATCGTGAAATGTATCCTGATACATCGCTTAAGGATGTTTATATGTTTTTTGATGAGATACAACTCATAGAGGGCTGGGAATTCTTTGTTCTCCGGGTGTATAAGAATTATTGCAAGCATATCTATATAACAGGTAGCACAGCCAAGATGCTTTCAGAAGAAATGGCTTCCGCTTTGCGAGGATGGCCTGACGAATATCGCGAGTATCCTTTGAGTTTCAAGGAATATTTGGCGTTCAAAGGCACCAAGGCAAATCCATTTAGCGAAGCTGGAAAGGCAAAGTTGGCGGTCTCCTTCCGCGGTTATTGCGAGGAGGGCGGTTTTCCTGAGGTTGTTCTCGAAAAAAGCAAGATGGAAAAAGTAAAAATCCTGCAGTCTTACTTCAACACCATGCTCTTCAGGGATATGGTGGAGCATTATCATATCGGAGCTTCTCCTTCGGTGGTGCGTTATTTCTTAAAGCGTGTGATGAACAATCTCACGAAGCCGACTAGCGTGAACAATATTTATAACGACTTGAAATCGCAAGGCTTAAAGGTCTCCAAGGATTCCCTCTATCTGTGGCTCGACTATGCTTGCAACATTTTCATGTTTCGCAAAGTGGAAAAATACGATAAGTCGATGGTAAAACAGCGTTCTGCTCCTGCCAAGTATTATGTGGCTGACATTGCCCTGCGCAATGCCGTATTATTGCCAGAGAGCGAAGATGCAGGCAAGGCTTTGGAGAATATTGTTTATCTCAACTTAGAGAGAACACTTGGAGAAGAGGACGGGATATTCTACTTCTATGAATCGAAGGAATGCGACTTCGTTGTGAAAAAAGGCGAGCGTGTAGCTGAGCTGATACAAGTCTGCTGGACATTGAATGATGATAACGTAGAACGAGAGATAGGAGGCTTGATAGCTGCCTCCTCGGTTACAGGTTGCAAACAGGGAAAAATCATCACTTTCTCCCAACGAGAGACCTTCGAACGAGACGGAATAAGGATTGAGGTTATGCCAATATGGGAGATGGAATAGGAAAAGGGGCAAGACCATGGCTCAAAGCACCATGATCTTGCCTCTTTCCATTCTGATTCTTGCCACCCCCATCTCGTTCAGCGCCGTGATGATTTCCTGCAGACTTGCCCTGCGGGAGAAGCGGAAGTGGATGAGCTTACCCATATTCGCCTGAGACTGGAAGACTACGGTCTTGTTGTACCAGGCTCCGATGTCGCTCATCGCCTCTGCCAGCGTAACCTGATCCATATCGAAATCGCCTTCCAGCCAGTCGGAGGCTGAAGAGGAAGCCTTAGATACTACTATCTTATCCGCCTGGAGCGTGGCGGTCTGACCTGGGCGCATTTCCACTTCCGTATCGGCATTGCTCACCTTCACCTTGCCCTGCATCAGGGTTACCTTTGGGGCATCCTTGCGATAGGCTTTCACGTCGAATATGGTGCCTAACACCTGCGTCTGCATCTCTCCTGCCTTTACCACGAAAGGCCGATGAGGATTCTTGGTTACTTCGAAATGAGCCTCGCCCTTCAGACGGACTTCCCGGACTTCTGCATCATCGAAAGATACAGGATATTCGAGCGTAGAATTGGCGTTGAGCATCACCTTGGTGCCATCGTTCAGCGTTACCAATGTGGTGGTTGCCGCTGGGGTAGAAACCACGCAATAGCCATCGCTCAGGGTCTGCTCCACCTGCTTGGGAGAAGTGACCTCCGAGAAAAGCTCCATGGAGAACTCCGTAGGCTGAGAAATCTCCTGGGATGAACGGAAAATAAAAAGGAAGAGGCTTGCCGCTACTGCTACAGATGCCGTAATCCAAGTCAGGATTCGGGCTTTAGAAACCTTCTTTTCATTCTTCACTATAGATTCCTTCTCAAAAGAAAGATGTTCCTTCTCTGAAGAAATATGCTTCTTCTCGAAAGCTTCCCAAGCCGCCAGCGTTTCTTCCTTCGAAGGCTCATCGCCCAGGGCTTCCCCGAATATCTGGGAAAGCCGGGTATCAGAAACATTTTCTGAAGCTTTCTCAAAAACATTCTCAGAAATATTCTCTGATACAGAATCCATTCTATAATCCAGTTCTTGATCTTGATTCTTATTCATGATTTTTCCTCCTAATTCTCTATGTTTGTATGCTTCATTCGCTTGCGCAAGATGGCGAGTGCCTTGGAAATATGCTTCTTCACGGTGTTGGGACTGATGCCCAGCCTGTCGGCTGCCTGCTGATAGGTGAGATGTTCGAAATAGCAGAGGCGGAGTATCGTGCAGGTGGGTTCCTTCAGCTCCCTCGCTATCTGCTCCGCCTGTTGCAGCAGGCGCTCGTGCTCCTCATACCGGGTACTCATATCATACCGAGTGGCCTCTATCAGCGCCTCCACGTTGGTCTGCTCCACCTGCTGGTGCTTGAGCCAGTTGAGGCAGGCATTTCTCACCGATGCGTAGAGCCAGCTCCTCCTTGTTTCCATCTGCAAGGAGGAGAATTGGTTCCACGCCTTCTCGAAAACATCTCCCACAATGTCACGGGCCTCGTTGCCGTCTCCCAAAAGGGACACGGCATAACGCACCAGCCGAGGATACATTTCCAGGAATAGCTGCTTAAAGTCGTTGTTTTTCGCTCTGTCCTGCGCCACTACCTTTATATTTATTTCTCGTTGCATTGAATGTGTATCTCACATTGATGGCAACTTTCTGATTATCTGCATATCGGGTAAACGTGCGATGCGACTGCGTGCCGTTTGCCTCGAAATAATAATATCCTGTATGCAAGAGGTCTCGCAATACAAACATCACCTTGAGGGCATCATTCTTCATGAAATTCTTGGAAACCCGGAACTGCATGTTGCCCATACATTTCTTTATTCCGATTCCCATCTCCGCCCTCGTGCTGATGTTGCCCGAAAGATTCATGAACCACCGGTGGGGAAGCCTCAGATTGTTGTTCATGCTGAATGTAAACTGAGGCTGGCTGCCAAACTCGGGAATATTGAGATGATCTACATTCTGATGATTGTAGAAGACACTCGCCGTGAGGTCAGGATACCAGATTCCAAACGAAGGCGCCACACGGATGTTGGCTCCATAATAGCAGGAATGGGGCACCGTGGCCATCGTCTGCAAAAGCACACTAGGATGGTTCACCTCGTCGTAAGGCTTGTACCAGGTCATGTACATGTCGAGCACATAATTGTAGTAGGCCATGAATGACAGCCACTTATAATTGCCCGAGAGATTGAAGCTGTGCTGCTTCTGAGGCTTGAGATGAGGGTCACCGGACTTGTACTCGTACTTGCTGTCGTAGTCGATGCTGCTCTGAAGCATGGAGTAGATAGGACTGTACTTGTTCAGACGATAGGAGAAGGAAAGATTCAGATTCTCCTTGCTGTAGCCGATGGATAGGAAGGGAATCCAATCTCTGTAGCTGGGACTCTGTTCCGCCTGCAGCACATCTTTCTCGTAATAATCGGTCTTCTGATATTCGTATCGCAAACCGGCACCATAATTCATGCGCCCTATGTTCAGATAATACTGCAGGAATCCGGCATAGATAGACTGGCGGATGTGGTTGAAGGCATCGGCAGAAAAGCCGCTCTGGGTGAAGTCGTTGCGGCGGTTGGTAAACATCTCTTCCGTTCCGAAGGAAAGCCTACCCTTCCACAAAGGTCCCGACACCACCAGCTTGGCAGCATAGAGATTACTCCTCACCTTGCTCTCTGATTCCGCATCCAGCTGTCCATCGTTTATCGCCGTCTGGGACCTCTGGCTCACCTTGTTATAGAAGTCGCCATTGAAGTTGATGTTCCATTTGCCGAAATCGCCATTATAATAGGCATTCACACTATGCGACCAATGGGGCTTGCTTTTCGAAAACAAATCTACGCCCATGCTTTCCGTCAGTTTGCCATCCTCCCACACATCGGTAGCTCCCCAGCTGTGGGTATAGTTGTTGCCTATCATATTGGTTGTTTCATAGCGCATACCCAGCGATTGCTGTTCGGAAATCTCATAGTTGAATCCTGCGTTCATAAGAATCTCTCCACCATTGGTATTCGTGGTTCTGCGGCTGTTGAAATCCCAGTCGCTGGTGGTATGGAGCTGGGTTTCGGAATGGGCGGTGGTGTGCGAGCGATTCAATCCCACTCCCACTTCGCCGAAGATATCGAGTCCGCCCGTGCGATAGTTCAACTGCACATCATCATAAGTATGAGGCGAATAACGGCCCTGGGAATATTCAGAATAAAGGCTTCCGCTCAAGCCCTGTCCGCGCTTGCGAACGGCACGCAGACGGATTACGGCATTGGTCTTGGAGCCATACTGCGCTCCGGGAACGGTAACGATTTCTGCCTTCAGAATATCCTTGGCGCTCAATCGCTTGAGTTCGTTCAGATTCTCCAGTTTCCTGCCGTTGAGATAAATCTCGGGCGCTCCACGACCGATGATTTCCCAACTGCCCACTTCGCCCGAGACAAAGGGCAACTGGCTGATCATATCTTCTGCGGAGCCCAGTTCGCCCAGGATGGTACCTGATACCAGGGTAGAGAAGGCTCCGTCCTTATACACCACATTGGGGCGGGTACTCTTGATGGTTACCGCCTTCAGCTGCTGGGTGTCGGGATGCAGACCGATGTGCATGGTAGGCTTGCAGGCCAAGGTCTGTGACTTATAGCCCACAAACGAAACCTTCAGCATCACATCCTTATCGGCATAGGGAAGCACGAAACTTCCATCCTCCGCCGTTACGCAACCGGCAACATAAGCCTTGCTGACGGAGGAAATCAACACCACGTTGGCAAAAGGCAGAGGTTGCTGGTGCTCATCCACCACCCAGCCCTTGATCTGTTCCACCCGGGTTGTCTTGCCCGTGTATTGAACGGCGAAATAGGTGTTGTGCTCTACGAAGGAGAAAGGTTTCCCTTGCAACACCATCTCCAGGGCTTCCTTCTGTCGTTTAGCCTGGATATTGGCAGTAACGCGATATTGGTCGGTAGCCTGATAGGCAAAGAGGATATTCTTCTCGCCCGCCTTTTCAATCTTCTTCAACACGGAAGTAAGCGTTTCGTTATGCACCTGAAAGGTCACACCTCTGCTTTGAGCAAATAGGGAAATGCTCAAGACAAGACACAGTATAAGGGAAGTCGTTCTTTTCATCATTTTTCTTGTTTTTATGATTCTACTTTGTCCATAATACAACATCCCCCTGGAATCGGGTACGCTTATTTTAAAAATTTTGTTGCAAAAATACAAAAATAATTGGGAAATGCAGCATTTTAGGAAGAAATGATTAACTTTGCAAACAGAAAAATCAGAAGACTATAGATAATTGCAGAAAATAAATATTGCTAAATGCAGAGGATCACGCATAAGAGAATCAGAATTTCCTGGCTGCTGCTATTGGTTTACCTGCCGATGCTGCTTGCCGTTACGTTTCACCATCATGGTGAAGCGCAGGGAACTCATGCAGATTTCTATTGTGCAGATTGCGCCCATCATGTTCATCACGACGGCCATCTGATAGCCCTGCAGAATACCATGCACGACTGTGTGCTCTGCCAATTGCAAAGCACATCTTATCTGGCTCCATCCCTCGTGGTATGGGTTGCCATCACCGTGCTCCATCTCTCCCCTCGCCGTGCCTTCTGCTCTCCTTGCCTGTGCAGGGCGAAGGGGGTAAAAACTACCCGTGCTCCACCTTATTATCAGTTTTTATAAATAATTGAAAATTAACATAATAAGGTAATAAATAACATAATGAGAATAATATTGAAATCAATATTGCTGATGAGCCTATGCTCGTCGGCAACAGCCCCTGCTATGGCTATAAACGGAGCAGATAATAACAAGGAAAAGTCAAGCATTCATGGTATGGAAACCAGCGATTCCATCAAGCACCAGCCTCTGACGGAATCGAGCGTAAAACTGAACGAAGTGGTGGTTACGGGATTGACTGGCAGCCAGAAACTCAAGCAGTCGCCTGCACCCATCTCTTTCGTTTCTGCCCGCCAACTCGAAATGCAGCCTTCTACCAACATCATCGACGCCATCGCTCATCAGCCAGGCGTTTCGCAGATTACCACGGGAAGCGGAATCTCCAAACCCGTGATACGTGGATTGGGATTTAACCGTGTGGTCGTAGTGAATGATGGAGTCAGACAGGAAGGACAGCAATGGGGCGATGAACACGGAATAGAAATCGACCCGGCTTCGGTTCATTCCGTAGAGATCCTGAAAGGTCCTGCAAGTCTTATGTATGGCTCGGATGCGATGGCTGGCGTCCTTATCTTCCATTCCGCTCCTACCCTTGCAAAGGGCGACATGAGAGCGAATTTCTCTACAGGTTACCAAACCAATAACGGACTTTTTGATTATTCGCTCAACTTTGCCGGCAACCAGGGCGGCTTTGTCTGGAATACCCGATATAGTGGAAAAATGGCGCATGCCTACAAGAACAAATACGATGGTTACGTCTTCGGTTCTTCACTCCGAGAACAGGCCCTTTCGCAGCTCCTCGGCTGGAATTATCGCCAGGGACATTCGCATCTCACACTCGATTATTATCATCTCACTCCGGGCATCGTAGAGGGAGAAAGAGATGAGAAAACGGGCGAACTGGAAGTTCCCGATGGCTACAATGCCAAGAGTTACGGCAAACCGATGCCTTATCAGCAGATTCATCATTACAAGGCTGTACTTGATAATTCCTGGTTTCTGGGCGACGGCAATCTGAAGTTCCTCCTGGGTTATCAGCAGAACCGCCGTCAGGAGTTTGAGGAGGAAGAGAATCCGAAGGAATGCGGACTCGACTTCATGCTCCATACCATGAATTACGACCTGCATTATCTCTCGCCGGAAATGAATGGATGGAAGTTCTCTACAGGCATCAACGGCATGTGGCAGCAGTCGATTAATAAAGGTTCTGAATTTCTGATTCCAGCCTATCATCTCTTCGATTATGGCGTGTTTGCCACGGTGAGCAAGAAAATAGGCAAGCTGAATCTGAGCGGCGGAATCAGATACGATCATCGCCACCTGCACAGCGAAGCTTTAAGAGAAGAAGATGATACAGATTCGCATAGTTCAGATTGGAATGGATTTGTCTTGAATGGTTCTGAATCAAATGGTTCTGAATTGAATGATTCTTTCCGCTTCCAGGCCTTTAAGCGAAGCTTTGAGGGAGTAACCGGAAGCATCGGCTTGGCTTACGAAATCCTGCCTGATTTCAATCTGAAGCTGAACCTGGCAAGAGGATTCCGTGCTCCAAACATCAGCGAATTATCATCGAATGGTGTGCACGAGGGAACCCAGCGATACGAATTGGGAAATACCGGTCTGAAGCCTGAGAACAGCTGGCAATTCGACCTCGGTTTGGACTATTCTTCGTCTATTATTTCGGCAGAACTCTCGCTGTTTGCCAATCGCATTAACCATTACATCTATAGCGAGAAGTTGGCAGATGAGAACAATCAGCCTATCCTCATCGACGACACGCCTGCCTATCAGTTTACTTCGGGCGACGCCCGCATTCTGGGTGGTGAGGCGAGCATCGACATCCATCCAGTAGAGCGTCTGCACTTCGGCAACACTTTCTCGTATGTCAACTCCGTGCAATTGCATCAGCCATCCGAATCTAAGTATCTGCCATTCACCCCAGCTCCCCGTTGGATTTCGGATGTAAGATATGAGTTTGTCTGCAACGGCAGGACTTTCGACCATCTCTTCGTCAAGCTGCAGATGGATTGCAATCTTCGCCAGAGCCATTATTTCGCAGCCAACGATACGGAGACCGCCACGCCATCCTACACCTTATTAAATATGTATGCCGGTACCGACGTGAAGCTTCACGGCAAGCGCCTTCTCTCGCTCTATCTTTCGGGCGAGAATATTACCAACCGTGCTTACCAGAACCACCTGAGCCGTCTGAAGTATCTGGCGGAAAACACGGTTACGGGCAGAAGAGGCGTTTACAACATGGGGCGCAACTTCAGTATCAAAGTAGTGGTTCCGATAGAACTGTAATTCCCCCTTTTAGAATAAGCAATTCCTCATCAGGAATCAGAATTTGGAATAAATAAATGCCGATAGGGTGCCCAAAACTACAGAAAAAGTAACTTTTGGCGCCACTATCGGCATTTTTTCGTCTAATAATTAGACAATAATGACCGCTTTTCGATGATATTTCGTAACTTTGCAACCATGATTAAGAAACAAGGAACGATATTGATTGTTGATGACAACCGCAACATTCTTACTACGGTAAGGATGCTGCTGGAACCCATATTCGATGGCATCATCACCATCGCCAACCCTAACTCCATCCCAGCCAAGCTGAGAGAGGAGCATCCCGACGTGGTGCTGCTCGACATGAACTTCTCCAGCGGAATCAATTCGGGAAACGAGGGACTGTACTGGCTCAGAGAAATCAAGAGCCTCAGCCCGAAAACCGAGGTGGTGCTCTTTACCGCCTATGCCGACATCCAACTTGCCGTAACAGGCATCAAGGAAGGTGCCGCCGACTTCATCGTGAAGCCTTTTGAAAACGAGAAGATGATCCGCACGCTGATAGAGGCTAGGGATAAGAATAAGGCTGTGGATAACGCTATTGGCAAAAAAGGTGGAAAACTTTGTGGAAAAGATGCACAAAATGCTATGTTTTGGGGAGATAGCGAAGTTATGAACAATTTGAGAAGCATTGTGGAAAAAGTTGCCGCAACCGATGCAAACATCCTCATTACGGGCGAAAACGGAACGGGTAAAGAGGTATTAGCCAACGAAATACACCGTTTATCCACAAGATGTGGGAAAAAGATGTTGCCTGTGGATATGGGAGCCATTACGGAAACCCTTTTCGAGAGCGAACTCTTCGGTCATGTGAAGGGCGCTTTTACCGATGCCAAGGTGGATAAACCGGGCAAGTTTGAGCTTGCCGACGGCAGCACCATCTTCCTGGATGAGATAGGAAACTTATCCTACAGCCTTCAGGCAAAACTCCTTACCGCCCTGCAACGCAGAAGCATCGTAAGAGTGGGCGGAAGTACGCAGATTCCCATCAACGTGCGACTGGTTTGCGCCACCAACCGCAATCTGCAGCAGATGGTAAACGATGGCGAATTCAGAGAGGATCTGCTCTATCGCATCAACACCATCCATTTGGAATTGCCTGCCCTGAGACAGAGAAAATCAGACATCGTTCCATTGGCAGAAAGATTCCTTCGTCAATATGGTGATTTATATAATAAGAATCTCCGTCTTTCGGAAGAAGCTGAGAAAAAACTTACCAGTTTGCCATGGTATGGCAACATCCGTGAACTTCAGCACGCCATCGAGAAAGCCGTGATTCTATCTGACGGCGGAATGATTTCTGCCGAAGATATTGACGGCGGGAACCAGCAGAGAAAAGAGAAGCCCCTGGAAGAGGTTCAGACGCTCGACGAGATGGAGAGCCGAATGATAGAGAAAACCATCAGGGAATGTGAAGGAAACCTGTCGGTAGTAGCTGCAAGGTTAGGTATTTCCCGCCAAACGCTTTATAATAAGATTAAGCGATATGGATTATAAACTAATTATAATTATCGTGCTTTTGCTCGTGGCTGTAGTAGGTTACATTCGCCTCTACCGCCACTATCGCCGCAACATCAAGAAGGTAACCTTCCTTTTTGATGCGATAGATAATGGGGATTTCTCCTTCAGTTTTCCTACGGAGAAGAGGTTTAAGGAGGATAAGATTCTGCATCAATCCCTCAACCGAATCAAGCTCTTCCTACAACATACGAGAGAGGAGCAGATGGATCGGGAGAAATATTATGAGCAGATTCTGAATGCGGTGGATACGGGCATCCTGGTGGTGGATGGCCACGACAACATCCTGCAACACAACCAGGCTGCCCTCCGGTTGCTCGATACGGATGTGCTTACCCACATGAACCAGGTAAAAGGGAAACTGAAGGATGAACACTTGGCAAAGCATGAGACGCAAGCCATGCTGAAAGACAAGCACGTGCGCATCATCGCCCTGAGCGACGTGAGCCACGAGCTGAGCAATCAGGAGGTGGATTCTTGGATCAAACTGATTCGTGTGCTGACCCATGAAATCATGAATACCATCACGCCGGTTACTTCGTTGAGCGAAACTCTGCTTACCCGAGTTACAGAGGATAAAGACTTGAAGCAAGGCTTGGAAACCATCCACAAAACAGGAACAGAACTGTTGGCTTTCGTCAATAACTATCGCCGCTTCACCCATGTTCCCCAGCCTCAGCCTGCTCTCTTCTATGTGGAACCATTCCTAGAAAGAATGGCGATGCTCTGCAACCACGAAGTAGAGATTTCTGTTACTCCCAAGGATTTGCTGGTTTACGCCGACGAAAGCCTCCTCTCTCACGTGGTAACGAACCTTCTGAAGAATGCCGTAGAAGCTTTCAGGGAAAAGGAAAAATTATCATTTATCCGTCTCCAAGCCTACGCCAATGCCCAGGAATCCATCATCATCGACGTGAGCAACAACGCCGGTCTCATCCCCGAAGATGTAGCCTCCCACATTTTCATCCCGTTCTTCACCACGAAGCCGGAAGGAAGCGGAATCGGTCTCTCCCTCTCCCGCCAGATTATGCGAGTAAGCGGTGGCAGCCTCTCGCTCCATCAGGACAAGGCACAGGGAATCACCACCTTCCGCATCATCATCCCATAACATAAACACATTTTTACTAGAAAAGTTTGGTGCTTATCCATAAAAATCGTATCTTTGTCCCCACAAATACAGAAGATTATGGCATTCGAAAAGGAAATCAAGGAATACGAGGATTTGAGACGCAAATATCAAACCCTTATCATCAATAAAATGGATAGAGAAGAGTACATCAAATATAACGAAGTACTCTTCTCTACCCATTCGTGCGCCATTGAAGGCAACTCATTCTCCGTAGATGATACCCGGGAACTGAAGGAGAAAGGCCTGGGGATGATTCCTGCCGGAAAGACTCTCTTCGAGGCTTTCGAAATGCTTGATCACTTCGAAGCCTTCGAGTACATGATGCAAAACACGCAGCATCCACTCGACGAGAATCTTCTGAAAGAAATCAACAGGCGGGTTACCAGCCATACGCTTTCCTATCGTTCCCCAGAAGCTATTCCGGGCGAATACACCACCACGGACATGGCTGCAGGCGATACGGTATTTGGCGACCACGAAGAACTCATCGCCAGAGTTCCCAAGCTGTTGGAATCAACAGAAAAAGCCATTGTTTCAGCAGCCGTTCATCCCATGATTCTTGCCGCTCGCTTCCATGGTTTCTACGAATATCTCCATCCCTTCCGTGATGGGAATGGAAGAACAGGACGACTCATCAGCAACTACATTCTCTTAAGATTGAATCAACCTCTTCTCATCATCCCATCCGAAGCTCGCCAGGAATATATTTCTGCCCTTCGTATGATTCGCACAGAAGCAACCGACGAGCACCTCGTCCGCTTCTTTTTCAAGATGGCAATACAGAGGATGGAGGAAGAGCTGAAGCAGAAAGAGGCTAACACCAAGCGATTTATGACATTCCTCTTCTAACAAAGCATAGGGTACCCCTCAAAAGAAACAGAAGCACTAAAGCTGATTGCCCTCTGCCTCCACAATCTGTCCATCAAACAAGCGGATGGTGCGATGGGCTATCTTGGCATCATGCTCATTATGCGTCACCATGACGATGGTGGTGCCCTCGTGGTTCAGCTCAGTAAGCAGATGCATCACCTCGGCACCATTCTTGGAATCGAGGTTACCCGTAGGCTCATCGGCAAGGATGAGCTTCGGACCAAAGACCACGGCACGGGCAATGGCTACTCGCTGTTGCTGACCACCCGAAAGCTGGTGAGGGAAGTGCTTGGCACGATGGCTGATGGCCATTCGCTTCATAATCGCCTGCACCTTTGCCTTGCGCTCCGCCTTCGGAATGTTGAGGTAGGTAAGAGGAAGCTCGATGTTCTCCTCTACATTCAATTCATCTATCAGGTTGAAGCTCTGGAACACAAAACCGATTTCTCCCTTTCTCACATCCGTACGCTCCTTCTCCTTCAGGTTTGCCACCTCGTGATTACCCAGGAAATATTTTCCCGATGTAGGGTTGTCGAGCAAACCGAGGATGTTGAGCAAGGTGGATTTGCCGCAACCGGATGGTCCCATGATAGCAACAAACTCGCCGTCTTCTACTGTGAAAGATACGTTATTTAAAGCAATCGTCTCCACATCTTCTGTGCGGAATGACTTGCAAAGATTCTCTATTTTTATCATTTTATTGTTATTTTTGAAGTGAAAGAAATTAAAGAGTTAAAGAAATGCTTATCTTGCAAAAAGTTAGGAATATAGGGAAAAAGACTATTGTCTTAACTCCTTGACTCCTTAACTCCTTAACTCCCGATTATTTTATTCATCCTTGAGATACTTCACCGGATTACTATTCGCCACCTTGTAGCAGTTGATGATGACGGAAAGCCCAATGATGACGAGCAAGATGATGGTAACGCCGATAAACAGCAAAGGCGTCATCGTAATCTTCTCGCTGAACGACATGAGCCATTGTCTGGCTATCAGCCAAGCCCCCAAATCTCCCACGATGATGCAAGGCAAGGCAATCTTCATAATGTCCTTCAGGAAGATGCGAAGAATATCCTTCACCTTCGCTCCGTTCACCTTTCTGATTGCAATCTCCTTGCGGCGGCGGTTCACCTCATCACTCGTATAACCCACCAATCCGAAGAGGGCGATGATCATCGTGATGATGCCGGCAACCAGGATTCCGTTGCGGAAATTGAGCTGGGAAGCATACTGTGCCTTGAACTCGGATTCATAATCATAAACGGTCACTTCATTATTCGGATACAGCGACTGCACCTCGTTCTTTAAGTCAGAGAGACTCTTTTCCGTCAAGTCATTAAACTTGACGAGCATACACCGATTAGCCCGACCATAGAAATAGACAAAAGGAGTAGCGTTCGTATCAGCATTCGACGTGCTAATCGTTCCATACCTCACATTCTTGACCACGCCACAAATCGTCATCGTTTCATCCTCATCACAATGAGAAGATACCCAAACCCTCTTACCTACGGCTCCATCTTTCCAATGTCCAAGTTTTACGAGCTTGTTAGCCAAGTTCTCGTCAATGATAATTTGTCGAGAACTATCATTACGCTCTGTGAAGAAAGATCCTTCTACAAACTCAACGTCCATCATCTTGAAGTAATTGTCATCCACTCCACCTGCATCATGAATGATTTGGATAGTACGCTTGTCGCCAGGCAAAGAAAGATTATTACCATTAAAGCTATAACTTTGCAAAGGAACACTATAGCAAGATGCCACCATATTGACATCAGGCATTCGCTTAATTTCCGATAGACATTGCGCTCGTTGGTCTTTCTCTAGTCCTTCTACAAAAACGAATGCCACCTTATCATACTTGTAACCAGGATTCAAGTTTACCATCATATTATATTGATTATTGACCACAAAGAGCAAGCTGAACAATAGCCCCGAAATGATAAACTGAACACCCAGCAAGATGAGCTTCCATTTCTTACGGTTCTCACTATACCCCCTGAAAGCAATCGCTACAGGTATCTTGCAGTAAAGCCAACCAGGCATCCACCCACCCACTAAAAGCACTAAGAGACAAATTGCTACCAATATCCAGCAACCTCGATTGAGCACCAAGACACTAACTGGGGCTGAAAGGAAATTCTCTACCGTTCCCTTGCTGAGAAATACTAAAATAGCTGCAAGAATAATCGACAAGCCAACATGTACCAACGCCTCGGAGAAGACAATGGCATGGATGTTCTTGGGTTCCGCTCCATAACATTTACGCACAGCCATCTCACGAGAACGCGTTACGAGATTACCCACGATGATGAGCAGGTAATTCATCACGGAAGTGAAAAGCAATACAAAAGCGATGATACCCATGATCCATCCCATCTTCTTGATGTAAGGGCTTTGCGTGTACATTTCGCTGAGAACGGTAAAGTCGTAATCTAATGAAATACCCGCTTTCTTCCATTCTTTCAACGGGAAGTGGTCTTGCTTCATCTTGTTGATATATGGATGAAGTTCACTTGGCTTATGCCCTTTTGACAATCGGATAAAAGACTGATAACAATCATTTCCAGTCCATTGCTGCCTTCCATCATAACCAAACATATCCCCGATACTACCCAATGACACCAACACTTGAAGAGAATGCCAAGAGGATCCCCATGGGAAACTCTCAAATACACCTCCGATAGTAAAGGTATGTCCAGGATAACTTGCCATCGTGAAATGCTTACCCACGACATTGCCGCCCATCTTCGCCGCTGTCTCTGAGTCTATCATGCAATAGAATGGACGAGAAAGGACTTCTTTTGCCTTGCCAATCGTTACCTTTTGGGGAAAGACATCAAAAAAACAGCTATCCGCCAATGCTATTTTACAAGAGATTGCATTTTGGTCTTCCATATTACATTGGAAATCTCCAATAAAAACAAGTCGTGTAGCAGCCTCCACAAATGGAGCATACTGTTTGATGCCCGGAGCTGTAGCTCCTGAGGTTTGGGCGAAATTGAAAGACTTATTGCCATCGTCTCCCGGCATCGTTCCCACTTCTGAAATCTGATACGTCCTTTCCCATCCTGGGAAATACGTATCGTAAGTCTGCTCGAAATAAATCTCGGCAATAATTACCGAACTGATTGCCAATCCGAGCGCCAGACACAAGATCTTCACGAAGTTGTGCTGACCTCTTCGAGGCAGATTCTTGAATGCGTTAATAATATGATTCATATCAAATATCCTGTTTCAAGGGTGTTAGCCCAATTTATCACTAATCACTACTAACTAATCATTACTAACTAATCACTACTAATTAAAAACTAATACATCATTATCCTTATAGGCTTCATAGCCGCTAACGATGACTTGTTCGCCCGGCTCCAAGCCCTCAATCACCTCATAATACTGAGGATTCTGGCGGCCAATGGTTATCTTTCGGCGATAAGCCTTCTTGCCACTCTTGTCTAAAACAAAAATCCATTGACCGCCCGTTACACTATAAAACGTGCCTTTAGGGATAATTATTGCCTGCTTCGACTGACCGAGTTGCAAATCTACATAATAAGTCTGACCGGTTCGGATGTTGCCAGGGCGAACACCTTTGAAGATGAAGTCGATGCGGAACCTACCGTCTCTTACCTCGGGATAAACCTTGCGAACCTGCAGGAGATAATGCTTGCCGTTCTGGTCGAAAGTGGCTGTAAGTCCCGGTTTTACCCGGTCGATGTAATGCTCATCCACCTGCGCCTGCACCTTGAAATCGCTGAGGTCGTTGATGACGCCAATCTTCTGTCCTGCCTGAATGCTCTGTCCCAGTTCCACATCGAGCAAACCGATTTCACCCGATATGGTGCTGCGGATGTTCAGTTTCTCCTTGCGCTGGCGAACCAGCTGCACATTCTTCTGCATGGCTTCCAGATTATCACCCATCTGCTCCATCTGCGAACGGCGGAGCTGTGCATCCTTCTTCAATCGCTTGCTGATGAGCGCATGCTTCTTGACGGCAAGGTCGTAATCTTCCTTTGCCTTCAGATACTCCTCGCGCGAATTGAGTTCTTCCTTGTGCAACGCCTCCTGATGCTGATAGGAACGGCGCTTGGTAATGACATCCTGCGAAAGCGACAGTTCCTCGTTGCTATTGTTTAGACGGTCCTGCTCCATCGAAATCTGGGTGTTGCGAAGCATGTCCTGCTTTTCGGCAAGTTCGCTTTCGGCATTCAGAATCTCCAGGTCGAGATTCGAATTGCTCAGTTTCACGATCACATCACCCTTGTTTACGTGGGCACCTTCATCCACCACTTTCTCCAGAACAATACCGCCTTCTTCGGAACTGATCTGTACCACGGAGATAGGAACCACCTGTCCATCCACCGAAACATAATCGTTGAACTGCGCCTTCTCCACGGTTCCGATGCTCAATCCCTTCCTGTCCACCTTCAGGGTGGAAGAGAAATTGCTCAATCCCAACCAAATGAGGACTGCGATCAAAACCGCTCCTCCGCTAATCCATTCCCAATACTTGCGAGGCACGAGATATTTTTTCTTTTCTATTTTTATGTCCATAATTTTATGTATTCAAGTTTGCAAGAGCACTCCACACGCCCTGAAAGGGCAGAAGCTCCTAGCCCAGGGTAACACCCTGGGTAATCATGGCCGCAAGCCTGTCGCCCTGTAAGGGCAAAAGCTTTAAAATTCCAGGCAATATACAAAGCTTTTGCCCTTTCAGGGCGCCTTGCTGATTGCTATTATACCCAGGGTGTTACCCTGGACTAGGAGCTTTTGGGCCTTCAGCCCGTACCTGAACCACTTGCGAAAGTTCTGTTATTTAATTAAATTTTCCCCCTGATAATAAGCAACCAGCCTCTGTTTGATAATGAGCAGCAACTGCATCTGGAGTTCCTTGACCCTGCTTTCCAGAAGCGTCTGGGCTACGGTATGAAGATCGAAGGTGGAAAGCATTCCTTCCTCAAACTTGCGGCTCGACATGTGATAGGCGAGCGAATCGGAGGCTACCTTCTTCTGCATCTGATGCAACTCCTTGGCGTAACCCTCTGCATCCATCACCGCCTGGGCTATCTGGTCGTGAAGCTTGCGCCTGGTTTCCTCCAGGTTCACCTGTGCCAGTTGCCAGTCGTTGCGTGCCTTCTTCACGCTGTGCCAATGGTCGCTATTATAAATAGGTATGGAAAGGGTCAACGCGAGGTATTCGCCCTGGTTGTTGCGAAACTGCGAGGCAAACCCATCGTATTGCCCTTTCTGAGAGAGATTCTTATAATAGTTGGTAGAAATGCCGCCACCGAGAGAGAGTGATGGCAGCAATCTGCCTTTTGCTATCTTATAATCATACCGTGCCCGCTCCACTTCGTACTCTGCCGATTTCAAATCGGGAGAAATATTCTGAAAGCCCTGGTAAACGGTTTCGTAGTTTACTCCAGATTCAGGAACCTCTTTATTATCAGACGTTAACTTCAAATTCTGCTCCTCATTAATCAGAATTTTCAGCTCTTCATCCACAGGAAAATTCATCGCCGATTTCAAGGCGAGCAGACTCTGCTTTGCCACATTCTCCTGATGCGTAAGATTGTATTCATCTTCCGCCACCTGCGATTCCATCTGTACCACATCCGGGCGCCCTTTCTCGCCCAGTTCATACAGTCGCTTCATCTTAGCCAGCATCCGCTTGCTTTCGTTCAGTTTCTCGCTTGCTATCTGAATGCTTGCCTCAGCATAGGCAGCATCCACATATTTCTGCATCACGTCGATGGCTCTATCGTCCTGAATCTTCTGCATCGCCGTGGCAGAATAATCCCGGCTCAGCTTAGCCTGCTTCAAGGCGTTGATGGTGGCGAAACCATCGAAGACATTCAGTTCGGCATAAAGCTGATAATAGTTGTTGAATGTCGTTACATTATTATAAGTATTGGTTTCCGGGTCGATGTTTCGTCCCCAGGCGTACTGTCCCTGCACGCCGCCCGTAACGGTAGGCAGGAATCCTGCCACAGCATGCTGGTAATCCTGCTTGCGCTGGCGGGCGTTAACCACCTCCCGCTTCACCTCCGTGGCGTGCTCCACGGCGTATTTCATGCAGTCGTCAAGGCTCCAGCTCTGTGCCGAGGCACTAGCCGCCCAGACCAACCATCCTATCAATATTCCTATTCTTTTCATAATCTTCTTCATTTTGGCATGATAAGGGCAAGAGCCATGCCAAAACAGCATTTCTCCTGATAATCAAACCATTAAATAAAAACTCTCATTAAACAAACTGTCCAACAATTAGACACCACCGTCTAATTGTTGGACAGAAACCGCAGCTTAAAGCTAATCAATCGAAACCAAAGCTTAAAGCTGATCATTCATCGCATCCACCACTTGTCCATCAAACAGATTGATGATGCGACTGGCGTAGGTAGCATCGTGCTTGGAGTGCGTCACCATCACGATGGTGGTTCCCTCCTCGTTCAGCTCGCTGAGCAACTGCATCACCTCCATACCATTCTTGGAATCGAGGTTACCCGTAGGCTCATCGGCAAGGATGATGCTAGGCTTGCCCACCACGGCACGGGCGATGGCAACCCTCTGCTGCTGACCGCCCGAAAGCTGATGAGGATAATGCTTGGCACGATGGCTCAGCTTCACCTTTCTCAGAATTTCGAGCACACGCTCCTTGCGCTCCGCCTTCCCCACTCCGAGGTATTTCAGCTGCAAATCCACATTCTCCTCAACGGTAAGTTCGTCGATAAGGTTGAAGTTCTGGAACACGAAGCCGATGCGACCCTTGCGATAGGCGGTGCGCTCACGCTCCTTCAGATGGCCCACTTCCTCGTTATTCAACCAATACTTGCCCTCCGTAGGACTATCCAGCAAGCCCAGGATGTTCAGCAAGGTTGACTTGCCGCATCCCGAAGGCCCCATGATAGCGATAAACTCACCATCCTCTACTTCTATGTTTACGCCGTTCAGGGCGATGGTTTCCACCTCTTCCGTGCGGAATATTCTAGTTAAATTCTCTGTTCGTATCATCGTTAGAAATCTTTTTTAAGTTTATGACTCATTATTCAGCCTTGATGCTGTCTATCGGATTCGACATCGCCGTACGCAGGGTGCAGCCGATAACCGAAACAAAGGCTATCAATAAGGTAAAGACGGCGCCAGCCAGCAACACCCACCAAGGGAAGGAGATGCGATGGACGAAATCCATGAGATAAGTCTGCATCAGCTTCACGCAGATAGGGATGGCGATGACCACAGCCACCAGCGAACTGACAAGGAATCTCTTAGCCAGTTGCCAAGCCGCATCCCCAATCGAAGCGCCCATCACCTTGCGCAGGGCAATCTGCCGCTTCTGCTGGTTGCCGTAATAAACCGACATTCCGAAGAGCCCCAAGGCAGAAATCAGGATAGAGATGCTCATGAAGGTGATGATGAGCACCATCATATTATGCTTGTCCTTGAGGTTATTCTTCAAAGTATCATCCATATACTCCACCTGCATTTCCGCAGGAACTCCCATCAGTTCCTTAGCCACCTGCTTGCAGGTACTCCGGATAGCCTGCAGCGCCTGGGCATGATCGCTACGGGTTTTCACCAGAACTGTCCATCCACGCTGCTGCGGGGTAACGACTCCAATGGCATTATGCTCCGTTTTTTCATTCTCGCTCAGCGCATCTCCACTATGGTAATCGGCAATCACGCCACACACCTCGTATTCATGCTTTCCATCCTTCATTCTCATTCCGAACCAAGGCTTGTGGGCAGAAACGCCATAGGCACGCTTCGCATCTTCCGTTACCCAAATCTTTCCATAGGCTGGCTCGCAATACTGCTCAATCACCCTGACTCCCAGCATCTTCATCGCCGTGGAATCTACCATGAATATACGGAGCATTCCTATCAGTTTTTCATTGTCATCATGCACGCCATTTCCCCAGCTTCTGATAGGATTGGCGTTGCCGTAAGTTGCCTCTTCCACCTCTGGAAGCGCTTTCAGACGGTTTTTGAGAATAGACATCTTCTCCGGCGAACCATCCAAGGAAGAAATGATGGAAACAATATCCTTCGTCTGATAACCCAACGGCAAATCGGCAAGATGCTTCATCTGGAGCATCATCGTTATCGCCATCACTACCAGCGTGATACTGATGACGTTCTGGGCTACGATAAATATCTTGCTGAACCACATCTTGCTGCGCATGCGGATGGTTCCCTTCACCACATCTATCGGATTGAAACGAGAAACCACGATGGCAGGAAGGATTCCCGCAAAGATGGAGATGATGACGTAAGCCAACGGCAGGAACCACAGAAGGTCGAAGGAATGGAACAGGTCGATTTTCGTATCCAACATAGAATTGAACAACGGGATAAATGCCCAGGAAATCAACAAGCCCAACAGGAAGCAGACTGCCGTGAAGAGCGCCGACTCCTTGAGATAGCGAAGCATCACGCCCCCTACCGATTCGCCCAGCAGTCTTCGGGTAGCCATCTCCTTCGCACGGTTGCCAATCTGAGCCACCGTAAGATTGATGTAGTTGAACAAGGCAGAAAGCAGCAGAATCAGCGCCACGACCAGGAGGATATTCACGAGAGAACGATTTCCATGCTTGAAAATCTCGACATCATCATCCGCAAAATGAATCTGGTCCCATCTCACAAACTGGCAGCCCCACATGAAGTCGGCTCCACCTGATTCCTTTTTCCACTCCTTCCAGTAGTTTATGTATTTGCCGAGCAAGGTCTGTCTCACCTTTTCGGGGTCGGCTTCCTTTGCCAGTCGCGCCACCGTAGTGCAGGAGCCAAACTGATTCATCGGCTGAGCCTCAGCTTCTATCAGTTTCATCGACACGAAAATATCGTATGGGTTAAGAAGGTCCTCACGGTCGAAATCCTCCATGATTCCCACCACCTTGAGTTGCAGCTTACCGCATTGGATGGTACGGCCGATAGGATTGGCGTTGCCGAAGGCTTTCTTGGCAAAAGATTCCGAAACCATTGCCTGATGAGCATCCGAAAGGAGATGATCTGGCGCACAACCACGGCATTTGTAACCCATAAACTGGGAAAAGTTCGGGTCGATAGCCAGATATTTTGCCTCATAATACTGTCCATCTATCATGGCTCCCTGCGGAGCATAATATTCACCAAATCTTGTCCATCCCTTGATTTCCGGGATGGAAGGAAAGAACTCCTTGGCTATGCCCCAGGTCATTCCGAGATAATCGCCGGAACCTGCAACATAGAGCTCCTTCGCCAGTTTCTGATTCGTTCCCACACGATACTCTGCAGTAGCGTAGGAAACGAGAATCAGCACAAAAGCCAGTGCCACCGAGAGACCCAAGGCCTCTATGGTGGCATAAAGCTTGTTGCGTGATAAGAATTTCACATAACTTTTCATCATATACTCATTTATTTTTTGTTTCACTAAAATCAAACGATAAAGGAAGAATACCATCTCCCTGTTTTCATTAGCTGCTGCAAAGTTACGGCTTCTCCCGTTTTCTGCCAAGATTTCCGGCAGCCCGGAAGGCGGATTGTATGAAATTCATACACTCTATTGTATGATTATCACACAACAATCCCGGTTTTATTTGTCGTTTCGGAAAAAAAGCGTACTTTTGCAAAAAAAAATAAAGATATGAAATATGGAACCCTTCTTGTCATCGACGATAATCCGTCGATACTCACGGCGCTGAAAATCTGTCTGAGCAATACGTTCGAACGGATTCTCACCCTGTCTCGCCCCGATACCGCCCCCACGTTGCTGCAACAGGAGCAGGTAGATCTGATCCTGCTCGACATGAACTTCTCGCTCGGCGTAAACAGCGGACAGGACGGTTTACTCTGGCTCCGCACCTTCCGCCGACTCCATGCCCACATCCCCGTGGTGCTCATCACCGCCTTTGCCGACGTGCAGCTAGCCATCAAGGGATTGAAAAGCGGAGCCGCCGATTTCGTCACCAAGCCCTGGGATAATGACGAACTGATAAGGGTGCTCAAGGATGCCATCGACAACAACACGGAAGTGGCAACCTTGGAAAATTTCGAGAACGATTACATCCGGAAGGTCGTGGATAAATGCCACGGCAACATCTCGCGTGCAGCCGAAATGCTCGGCATCACTCGCCAAACGCTTTATGCCAAGCTCAAGCGATAATTCTTTATTACAATCATTCATGATTATAAACATCTGATATGAACACCATTTTCCACATATATATAATAGGTATCATACTCCTCGTCATAGGAGGTATCATCTATCTCTTCTTGCGTCACCAGCGCAACCTGAAGAGCCGTGCCTTCTTGATGCAAGAGGCTATTCGCAATGGCGATTACTCCTTCCGCCTATCCACCAAGGGATTACTCTTTGGAGAACGAGCCTTGCAGCAAGCCCTCAACGACATGGAGAACGACATCGGCAGACTGGTGGCGCAGCATGAGGTGGAATCTTGGCAAAGGCTAACCCGTGTGCTCACCCATGAGATTATGAATGCCACCGCCCCCATCTCCAGCATCTGCCAAGCCTATCTTAGCAATCCCGACATCCAAGGTTCGTCCTATGAGGAAGGCATCCGAGCCATTCGAGATACCAGCAAATCGCTCACCAGTTTTGTGGACAGCTACCGCAAGCTCACCCAGCTACAAAATCCTGTCATCGAGAACATTCCACTCAAAGATTTCGTGGAAGGCATCAAGCCGCTCTATCCTCAGATAGAATGGCACATCCATATCCCCGAAGATGCCACCTGGTCTGCCGACAAGAACATGCTGCGCCAGGTATTTATCAATCTGACCAAGAATGCCATCGAGGCTCACGCCTCAGCCATCGATATTCGAAGCTTCCACAAACATCCAGAGAGCATCGAGAGTTCACAATTCTCAGGCATCTATTTCAGCAACAATGGCGACCCCATCCCTGCCGATGTGGCAAAGGAGATGTTCATCCCCTTCTTCTCCACCAAGCCATCAGGTTCGGGCATCGGCCTCTCCATCTCCCGCCAGATGCTGATGATGCAATCCATCAATCTCTCCCTTGCCGAGCACAATGTGGCAGGCTATCATGTAACATTCCGGATGGAATGAAATATATGATAAAGAAGATGAAACAAAAACTTTTGGTGATTTCAAGGCTTTTATGTACTTTTGCAAGCGAAACTTACAAAATAAAATAATAACATACAATATGAAGAATCTAAAAACAATTATCTTTACCGCTTGCGCCCTGTTCTCACTCGGCGCAGCAGCCTCAACCGAGCATACCACCGTGCAGGGCGACCATGGCAAACTCGATGTAGTCATCCAGCGTCCAGACAATGATGCAGCCAATGACAACGGAAGCCAAGCAAATGCCAAAGCGAAGGCAGGCAAGAAGACTCCGCTCCTCGTGCTCTGCCATGGATTTGGCGGCAATAAGGAGGGAAGACTCTTCGACTGCCTCGTAGACAGCCTCAACAAGAAAGGCATTGCCGTGATCAGATTCGACTTCAATGGCCATGGCAAGAGCGAGGGAAAATTTGAGGATATGACCGTACTGAATGAGATAGAAGATGCCAAGTGCATCTTGCGCTATGCCTCCTCGCTGCCTTGGGTGAGCAAGATTGCGATGGGCGGCCACTCACAAGGTGGCGTGGTTACAGCCATGACCAGCGGACAGCTAGTCGCACAAGCTGACAAGGATATCAAGAAGATACAAGCCGTGGTGCTCCTTGCCCCTGCCGCCGTGCTCCGTGACGATGCCCTGCGTGGCAATACATTCGGCAAGATGTACGACCCCAAGAATCCTCCAGCCAAGATAGAGATGTGGGACGGCAAGGCCCTGGGTGGCAACTATATCCGCACAGCCACCACTCTGCCTATCTACGAGACGGCCAAGAACTACCACGGAGCCGAGTGCATCCTGCATGGCGATGCCGACCGAGTAGTGCCTTACACCTATGGTCAGCGTTTCCACTATCTGAACAAGAAGAGCGAATGGCACTTGATGACCGATGCCGACCACGGATTCGGCGGTCAGGAAGAGCAAGCCGCTCATATCGCCAGCGATTTCTTGGCTAAAGTTTTGAAGTAAAACATACATTTACTAGCAATAGCATAAAAGTCCTTAACATATAGTACAATCCACTATATGTTGAGGTTTTTTTATTTTTTTAGCAAAATAATTATGGCTATTTGTGGATAATTGTTTATTTTTGCATTGTCATTACGACAAAAGCATTATTAGATACAAAGACTTTCCACCAACATGAATGGCGGATACGCAAGATGGCAAAGCCAGAATCTCCGCAAACTTAGAACAGAAAATATAAAATAACACATTAAACTTTACAACAAAGCGAATGATGACAATAGAAGAATACAGAGCGGCTATCTTACAATGCCTGCTCGACGCAAAGAATGAGGACGGCACTCCTGCCATCACTCCTAAGGAAGCCCAAGAGGCACTCAACGGTTTTACCGATGACGAACTGCAGGATGGAATCCTTTGGAATTCACCAGAAGACGTGGCTGAAATCATACTCGAAGGATAAATTACATGCCGAGGATTGTAAATTACAAAAGTAATATCCATCTATAAACAAGAGTAATATCCATCTTTAAGTATAGAAAAAGGAGCAAAGACTTATCGGTTTTACCGATTCGTCTTTGCTCCTTTTTGTATAGAGAATCCTGCTAGGATATTGAATCATATTTCGATACTGGATCCTATTTATGCAGAATCCTGCTTTCGTGTTTATCTGGCGATAAACTTCTTGCCATTACAGATATACATCTGACCAGCCTTCATCTGCTCAACCTGCTGACCCAGCATGTTGTAAATCTTGCCATCCTTCACCACGGCTGTGTGAACCACCCTGATTCCGTTGGTTATCTGCTCGTAGGTAAAGGTTACTCTGGCAAATATCTGCTTGTTCTTACCCTTGGCATCCACATCGCCGCTCGTGATGTTAGAGTTGTCGAACGCTAACTTGATGCTCTGGGTTGCAGCAAAATCCTTAAGGTCGATGGTTACAGGGCTCTGGCCGGCGGTACCACCAGGCAAAGTTACCTGATTTGCCAAGATAGAGCTTTCGCTTCCATCCACATAAACGCCCGTAAGATAGATAGAGCGGTCGGCTGTGGTAGAGGTATTGTTGCTGTAGCCCTCCACATTGATGCCCGTGATGCGATAACCAGCATTTACGGAGAAGGTGATGGTTTCACCATTGTTGTTGGTTCTCATCTTGATGTAACCATTAGATGAAGAGGCAGTTATCTCACCCTTCTCGCCTGCCGTATAGCAGGTACCCTTGATGATTGCCTTGTCTTCGGCTGGAGCCTTCATCTCTTCCATACCATTGGTAGGCTTCTCTGCTGCCACCTTTTCAGGAGCATGGCTAACGGTCTGGGTAACGTAGGTTTTTCCATCTACCCCCAGGTAATCCGGGAGATAATAACCCAGATGAGGCGGCTGGTTGTAAGATGAGTTCTGCCATACTACGCCCATGCGATAAACATGGTCTTCCATCAAGCAAGGCACCTTGTATTTAGTAGGCTCCGGAGTGGAGAAAATCATGATCTTGCAAGTTGGCGAAGTATAATCGTCCTCATGCTGGAACATAATCAGCTCCTCGCGCCAGTCGCCCAGCAGGTCAGCCTGCAGACATGGAGTAGCCTTGGTGGAATTGCATGCCGATGGATTGCCGTATTCGTAGAAATTCTGGAAGGTGACGATGCTCTTTCTTGCCGTATTATAGTTTTGGATGCGTGGAGAATAACCACCCGTCGTGGTGCTATAGCGGCCGTCGAAAGTCTGGTCGTACGGATCGCCCGTCCAATAGATTCTGAAGTTGGTATCAGGTTTTTTGCCGGCAATCACCGTATTGCCGGTAGCGCAATCACGCACATCAGCATCCGTGCTCGACCAGAACTCGAATCCTCTGTTGGCTGGCACGAAATCTGCCGCCAGTCCGCGTCCGTTGTCTCTATCGCCCGTGGCTACGCAAAGAAACTCTCCGGTGGTGGCATCGTGTACATCCCAGCCATAACCGCCCTCTTTTTCTTCGTGAGGCATCATCACCTCCAGACCTGGACGGTCGGGACAAAGATCGGTCAGATGGATAGCATCGCCATGACCTTTTCCTGTGGCACAGAGCAACTTACCATCATGACCGATGGTAGCCGCACCAATACAGATATCATCAAAGCCATCGTTGTTCACATCGCCCACGGAAATGCCGTGCACACCCTGTCCGAAACTGGAATTTCCCGTTCCCGAACTGAGCACCTTGCCCTTGGCATCCACCACTTCCCACTTATTACTCAAACCTTTATGGAGCCAACGGGTAGAAAGTTCCTTGCCATTCCAATCCACAGCCCACAGGAAACAGTTCTTGTAATATCCACGCTGGAATACAGCCGAAGGCAACTTGTCCATGCCGTCAAGATAAGCAGCACAGGCATTGAAACGCTCCGAACGATTGCAGTTACTATCGCCGAAGAAAGCAGAATTATCTGTTGCCGAAGAAGGGAAGTCTTCTCCCGAACGGCTTGGCGAATACCAGATAGTGTGCATTGCCTCGCCCGTTTCACCCTTGAATACGGTAAGGAATTCCTCGCCGTCGGTTACACGACCCTTGCTGTTAAGATAGGTCTTGGAATTATCCACCGCCTGGATTTTGGCATCACCAGCCTCGGTTACATACTTTCCCTTGCCATCGGTAGAACCATTGGCCGTCTTGCAGATCAGCTCAGCCTTTCCGTCGCCATCGAAATCATAAACCACCATCTGCGTGGTATGGTTGCCCGAACGGACGTTGAGACCCAGGTTGATGTTCTTCTCCCACAGCGGAGTGCCATCCATGCGATAAGCGCTGATGATGACCGGCGAAGCATAGCCATCCTTTCCACTATCACGCTGGTTATCAGGCATCCATTTCAGAATCAGTTCATAGTTTCCGTCGCCATCCAGGTCGCCCACCGCCATGTCATCCGGACGGTATCTTCCGGTGGTGTTTCCGCTCTTGATGCTGGCAGGGCGCTTCACATCGAAGGTGGTAAACATGTTGTTCCAGGCAGTAGCCTCACTCGCTTCACCTGCCGAAGACACGATGCGATACGTATCGCCCGGCTTGCCATTGGCATCCAGATAGCTGGTTACATCCGAAACGGCAGAAGCCACCTTCTTGCCATTGCGATACACATCAAAGGCCAGATTCTTGGCATCCGAAGTAAGCGAACGCCAGGAAACCAGAATACCCTGGCTGGTCTTGACAGCCACAGGTGCACGATTCAACTTTTCCTTCACCTGCTGAGCTGAAGCAGAGAAGGAATTTGCTGCTAATAAAGCAGCCAACAAAAAATGCAATTTCATGTTCTTTAGTTTATTTGTTCCTAAGTTTATTGTTTCTGAGTTTAATTGTTCTTAAGATTATTCTCTCTTTGTTTAATTGAATCCGCCACAGATTTCTCTATTTTGGGTGGAATACAAGACAAAAGAGGCTTTAGTCTTCATTTTTGTTGCAAAAGTAATAAAAAAAACAAGAATATGCAAACTTTTCTTTGCCTAATTCAATTTTTATTTGTAAATTTGCAACCGCAAAGAGGAGGAGGGAACTTGCAAATCCCTCTTTCGCAAAGCTTCAGCAGAATAAAAAGTTTGCAAAGCTTCAGCAAAATAAAGACAAAAAGAAATTTTTACCGGTAAAATAGATATTTAAATAATGAAGATAGAAAACGAAATCATCAGCTCTGTCATCGCGGCGGTGAAGGAGCTTTATGGTCAGGACGTACCTGAGAAGATGGTAGCCCTGCAGAAGACCAAGAGTAATTTCGAAGGTAACCTTACCCTCGTCGTATTCCCATTCCTCAAAATGTCGAAGAAAAAGCCTGAGGATACTGCTCAGGAAATCGGTGAGTACTTGAAGAAGAACTGCGCCAACGTCATCGCAGACTTCAATGTGGTGAAGGGTTTCCTCAACCTTTCTATCGCTCCTGCCGCTTGGGTAGGACTCCTGAACACCATCAACGCTGACCCTAAGTTCGGCGAGAAGCCTGTTACTGAGAATAGCCCACTCGTCATGATTGAGTACTCTTCTCCTAACACCAACAAGCCTCTCCACCTCGGTCATGTGCGCAACAACCTGCTCGGTTGGTCATTGGCCCAGATTATGGAGGCCAACGGCAACAAGGTAATCAAGACAAACATCGTTAACGACCGTGGTATCCACATCTGCAAGTCTATGCTCGCTTGGCTCAAATGGGGCAATGGCGAAACTCCTGAAACTTCCGGCAAGAAGGGCGACCACCTCATCGGCGACTACTATGTAGCCTTCGACAAGCACTATCGTGAGGAAATCGCAGAGCTCAAGGCTCAGTACATGAAGGAGGGCATGGAAGAAGAAGCTGCCACAGAGAAAGCCAAGGCAGAGGCTCCATTGATCAAGGAGGCTCACGAAATGCTCGTAAAATGGGAGAACAACGACCCTGAAGTTCGCGCCCTCTGGCAGAAGATGAACAGCTGGGTTTACGCAGGCTTTGACGAGACCTATAAGATGATGGGTGTAGGTTTCGACAAGATATATTATGAGTCAAACACTTACCTCGAGGGTAAGAAGAAGGTAGAGGAAGGATTGGAAAAAGGTCTCTTCTTCCGCAAGGACGATAACTCTGTATGGGCAGACCTCACCAACGAGGGTCTCGACCAGAAGCTCCTGCTCCGTTCTGACGGCACCTCTGTTTACATGACTCAGGACATCGGTACTGCCGACCTCCGCTTCAAGGACTTCCCTATCGACAAGATGATCTACGTAGTAGGTAACGAGCAGAACTACCACTTCCAGGTGCTCTCTATCCTGCTCGACCGCCTCGGCTTCAAGTGGGGTAAGGACTTGGTTCACTTCTCTTACGGAATGGTAGAGTTGCCTAACGGAAAGATGAAGAGCCGCGAGGGAACCGTAGTAGATGCTGATGACTTGATGGCAGAGATGATCAAGGATGCTCGCCAGACAAGCGATGAGCTTGGCAAGTTCAAGGACATGAGCGAGGAAGAGCGCCAGGAGATTTCACGCATCGTGGGTCTCGGAGCGTTGAAGTACTTCATCCTCAAGGTAGATGCCCGCAAGAACATGCTCTTCAACCCAGAAGAGAGTATCGACTTCAACGGCAATACAGGTCCTTTCATCCAGTACACCTACGCTCGTATCCGCAGCATCATGCGCAAGGCAGCAGCCGAGGGCATCGAGATTCCTGCAGAATTGGGCGCAGATGCTCCTATCAACGAGAAGGAAATCGACCTCATCCAGAAGATGAACGACTTCGCTACAGCCGTAGCCGATGCCGGCAACAACTATAACCCTGGCGGCATTGCTAACTACTGCTACGAGCTGACCAAGGAGTTCAACCAGTTCTACCACGACTACAGCATCCTGAATGCTGAGAGCGAGGCAGAGAAGACCACTCGTCTGGTTCTTGCAGCCAATGTTGCCAAGATTCTGAAGAATGGTATGGCTCTGCTCGGTATCGAGGTTCCAGAAAGAATGTAATATTTACATAAGATATAATAACCTACAATTGAATATTGACTATTGACAAATAATGAGCACCCCCAGAGCCAGACTCTGGGGATTGCTCATTTCGTTTTTATAGAGGATAGGATTCTAAAACAATAATCAACAGAAAATAAAAGAATAGAAAAAAAATGAATAAGATGCCCGTAAATCCTCCTTCATGGAGAAACGATACCGTGTTGCCTTTGCCCAACGAGGTAAAGGCGAATGCCTGGGCTGTGGATGCTGCCTGTTCCGGCAATCCGGGTCCGATGGAATACCAATGCATTGATCTCCAGACTGGTGAGCAGGTTTTCCACTATGGTCCTATCCACGGCACCAACAACATCGGCGAGTTCCTTGCCATCGTCCACGCCCTAGCCTTGATGGCCCAACGAGGCATCACAGACAAGGTAATCTATAGCGACAGCGTGAATGCCCAGCTCTGGGTAAACAAGAAGCAATGCAAGACCAAGCTGGAGCGCACTCCTCAAACCGAGCAGCTCTATCAGGTCATCGCCCGTGCCGAAAATTGGCTCCGCACCCACCCCATCACCGTGCCTATCTTTAAATGGGAAACAAAGAAGTGGGGCGAGATACCTGCAGATTTCGGAAGAAAAGGATAAGATTCTTCTTCTAAAATTTCACTATTTCGCACGAAGTAGTTTTTTACCCCATTTTGCGCAGAATAGCCTGTTACTATTTTGCGCGAAATGGCATTTTCAGTACCCTATCAGCAAAATAAGGCTCATAGAAAAGAATAGCACACAACACTTTTCAGTTTTTTAACTCCATTAGCACACGAAAGTTAGGTAATTATTTGGAAGTTTCAAGAATTAATCGTAATTTTGCACCAAATCTAAATAGATTCGTAACTAGCTAACTTGTAATTATTAATAATTCAACTAGACAATGAAACAAAAACATTTATTTTGGGGAGCTGCGGTTGCACTGACCTTCCTCTTCAGCGCATCAGCTGTTGCACAACCTAGACACACCAAGAAAAAGGTGAAGAAAGTGGTTGAGGCAAAGGTTGACGTTTGTCCGTTTACAGACAAATGGGTAGAAGACGAGACTAAGTTTGAGGATCGCAAAGAAAAAGCCCATGCTACTTTCGTGCCATATTCTTCTACTGTTTCCATGCAGCAGGACGATTACTACAAATTTCCATGGCTCACACCTAAACGTGCCAACTATCTGTTGCTCAACGGCAAGTGGAAGTTCCACTATACTGCCGACTGGAAACAGGGCAAGCCTGAGAAGGATGACTTCTGGGCTGACAACGCAGACGTTTCTTCCTGGAAGGAACTCCAGGTGCCTCTGAACTGGGAAATGGCAGGATATGATGTGCCTGTATATAATAATGTGGGCTATCCTTTCGAGAACAAACCGCCATTCATCACTGCCTTCAAGGATAACTTCGACAAGAATCCGGTAGGTTCTTATCGCCGTAACTTCAATCTACCTGAAGGTTGGGAAACAGGCAAGCGTGTGTTCCTGCACTTCGACGGTGCCTGCAGCGCCATCGTGGTTTGGGTAAACGGTAAGTATGCCGGCTATTCACAGGGTGCCAATACCGATGCTGAATTCGATGTCACCAACCTGGTCCGCAAGGGCGACAACAACGTATCGGTCCGTGTTTACCGCTGGAGCGACGGCTCTTATCTGGAGGGACAGGATATGTGGCACCTGGGTGGTATCCACCGCGATGTTTATCTCGTAGCCACTCCAAAGACTTTCGTAGCAGATCATTACATCACATCTGCCCTGAACAGCGATTATGCATCAGGCAACCTGAATGTTGACCTGACTATCAATAACGCTGCCAAGGAGAAATCTGAGAAGACGCTGGAGATTGAACTCCTCGACCCTCAGGGAAAATCTGTTGGCAAGCAGTCGGCACAGGTTGCCATGACTGCCAAGGACGGCGAGAAAAACTGCCGCCTTACCATCGACAACCTGACTGGTCTGAAGGCTTGGACCTCAGAGCAGCCTAACCTCTATACCGTTATCGTCCGCCAGAAGGCAGGCGACAAGGAAGAGATGGTATTCTCTACCAAATACGGTTTCAGAGATGTTGCCATCAAGGGCAAACTGGTTTATGTAAACGGCAAGCGAGTATTCTTCAAGGGTGTCAACACCCAGGATATTCACCCACTCTATGGCCACGCCATCGACGTGAAAACCATGCTTCGCGATGTAATCCTGATGAAGCAGGCCAATGTGAACACCGTTCGTACCAGTCACTATCCTCGTCAGGCTAAGATGTATGCCATGTTCGACTACTACGGATTGTACTGCATGAACGAGGCTGACGTGGAGTGCCACAACAACCACTCACTCTCTAACAACCCTACCTGGCGTGCTGCTTATGTTGACCGCACAGAACGCATGGTATTGAGAGACCGCAACCATCCTAGCGTGGTATTCTGGTCGCTCGGTAACGAGTCAGGCGGTGGCGACAACTTCCAGGCTACCTACGATAAGGTGAAGGAGCTTTTGCCTGGTCGCGATGCTTGGGTTCACTACGAGGGCTACAATCACGGTGCCAAGTACTCAGACTTCGGTTCAGACATGTATCCAAGAATCGAGGTTGTGAAGAAGCAGATGGATGGCCTCAACAACAAGCCTTACTTTATCTGTGAGTATGCTCATGCCATGGGTCAGGCTGTGGGTAACCTGCAGGAATACTGGGACCTCATCGAGGCAAGTACCGGTATCACCGGTGGCTGCATCTGGGACTGGGTTGACCAGGGTATTTACGATACACGCCGCATCCGCAAGGGACTTCCTCTGAAGGATCCTAAAACCGGACTCCACTACTACACATCCGGTTACGACTATACCAAGATGAACAACGGTTACAGAGGATTCCAGGGCGACTTCATGAGCAACGGTATCATTACTCCAGGCAGAGAGTGGACAGCTAAGCTCACCGAGGTGAAGTATGTTTACAGAGATGTGAACTTCGAGTCTTTCTACAGCCGCGTGCTCACCCTGAAGAACAAGTGCGCATTCACCAACCTGGCTGATGTCTATAATCTGAGCTACGAGGTACTCCGCAATGGTGTATCTGTAGAGAAGAACCAGGTGGCTATCCCATCTGTATTGCCAGGCAAGACCTGCGATATCAACATCCCATACACCACCGCTGTAGATGATAAGGCAGAATACGTCATCACCTTCAGCCTCATCCTGAAGAAGGCTACTTCATGGAGCAAGCAGGGTTATATGATGGCTCAGCAGCAGTTCAAGCTTTCTGCAGAGAATGTAGCAGGCACATCTGTTGCCGACCCTACCTTCGTACAGAAAGATCATGGTACTTTGCCAGCTATCCAGGAGAAGGGCAAGCTGAAGGTGAAGGATAACACCATTACCGGCAACAACTTCAGCATCACATTCGCAGAGGATGGTACCATCGCCAACTGGACTTATCGCAATACTCAGCTCGTTCAGCCTAATGCAGGTCCTGACTTCAACGGTTTCCGCCGCATCGCCAACGACAACGTGAACCTGGGTGCTACAGGTGGTGTTGCCGAGAACGAGAATAAGGAAGAGGGTGCACTCACCGGCAAAAAGATGATGGTGAAGGCTCCTAAGAAGCAGGGCAAGAACGTGGTTGTGGAAACTGCCGTTACCAACGGTAAGGATACTCACCAGATTGCTTACATCATCTATCCTAACGGAACCGTGGATATGAAGGTAACTACCAACAATTCTTCTGAGGAAACCCGAAAAATTGGTATTGCCATGCAGTTTGCTCCTGGTTTCGAGAATGTGGAGTATTATGCCAAGGGTCCTTGGAGCAACTACATCGACCGTCAGAGAGGTTCGCTGTTAGGTTTGTACAAGACCACCGTGGATGGCATGTTTGAAGAGCAGAGTGCTCCTCAGACCATGGGCGACCGCCAGGGCCTGCGCCAGTTGACATTGGACAACAACAGCACGAAGTTGCAGATTACCACCGAGGGCATGGTAGCCTTCTCGTTGTCTCACTTCGATGATGCCCAGTTCAACTACGACGTATTCTATGGTGGCAAGCATCCTTACGACCTGGTACGTTCTAACCAGATTTTCGCTCACTTCGATTTCTGGCAGCGTGGCATCGGTAACCGCAGCTGTGGTGGTGACTCTTGTCTGCCACAGTACATGACTCCGACAGGAGCTCATGAGTTCACCTTGCGCTTCACTCCGATGGCGAAATAAGGAAAAAGAATAAGATATAAAAAAGGTGGGTGTTACACGAATTGTTGTAGCACCCACCTTTTTTATATTTTGTCTTATGTTTGAATGTTTAGTAATCCTGGATGTAGCCCTTGGTAAACATGTCATACGACAAGGCTTCCAGCTCAGCGAGCGTCATGTGCTCCACGGCATGCTCTATCTTGCGAATCAACTCGTCTCGCTTGAAATCGTCGTTATCGCTCAGGCGCGATGTAAATCTATTGCTCATACTCGTTCGTAATTATTTATAATATTATTATCATACGCCTCATGGCTGATTAACCGGATGTTATGAGGAAGCTTTGGTGCTGCTGTTCCGGCAGTTACCACGTTTCCCACAGATGTGGATAAAGATGTTTCTACCCTGATTTCATCCCATAATCCGGCATCGAGGAAAGCCTGATGGGTGATGGCGCCACCTTCTACTATCAGCGACTGCACCTTATTATTATATAAGTACTGCATCATCTGCTTCAACACCTCTTCCTTACCCTTGGAGAAGTCCAAGCCCTCGAAACAAGGATGATGGCGGTCGATGACCAGTCGTATCGGGTCCTTGCCGCTCCAGTCTCTTACGTTGAGCTGGCTGTGGTCACGTTCATCGGTGATTCTACCCACCAGGATGGCATCGTTCTCGGCACGGAGCTTGTGCGAAAGCATCTTGGTGAATGGCGTAGAAATCGCCATGCCCTGAAAATTATTATCCAGAAAGCCATTCGCCGTCTGCGCCCATTTCAGGATGACGTATGGTCGTTGATGAGTATTGAAGGTGATGAAACGCTTGTTCAGTTCGAGGCATTCCGCCTCCAGAACCCCCACCGTTACTTCAATGCCAGCCTCACGAATCTTCTGGATGCCACGCCCCTGCACCTTGGCAAAAGGATCCACGCAGCCACAGACGCATCTCTTCACACCTTTTCTTACGATAAGGTCGGCGCAAGGAGGCGTCTTGCCATAATGCGAACAGGGTTCGAGACTTACATAGATGGTGGCATCCTTTAAAAGATGCTCATCCTCAGGCTTAACCGATGCAAAGGCATTCACCTCGGCATGGCCCTCGCCACAACGCACATGATAGCCTTCGCCTATGATTCTGCCCTCGCTGCTCACGATGACGGCGCCCACCATAGGATTAGGCTTCGCATTCTGTCTGCCGTTCTTCGCCAACTGCAGGCAGCGGCGCATGAACATTTCATCAATCTCCTGCTGAGAGAGCGGCTCTCCCGTCTTCGGATCCAGAAAAGATACTTTATTTTGTTCCATAATCAACTTTTCTTTTATTTTTTTACTCACTTTCGATAAAATGTCGTATCTTTGCTCTCAAATCAAATAGCAATAAGCAATATCAAGATGAAAACGTACCAAGAGTTTTGGCAATCCCTCACCCCACTCTATGATGCTGGCGAAGCGCAGGCTATCGTCCGCACCGTGCTTGATGTGGAGTACGGAATGACTCTGACCGACATAATCTGCGGCAAAGTTAATGAATTATCTTCAGACGAAGAAAGAAATCTGGAAGAAATTATCACAAGACTACAAAATGGCGAGCCGGTGCAGTATGTTTTGGGCGAAGCCGACTTTGCCGGGAGAACCTTTCATGTGGAGCCGGGCGTACTGATTCCAAGACCCGAAACAGCAGAACTCTGCCAATGGATAGAGGAGGATGTTTCATCTCTGGAGGCAGATGACACGAAGCAGATTCTTGATATTTGCACAGGATCCGGCTGCATCGCCATCACTTTAGGATTGACCATTCCAAATTCTGAAGTTACGGGATGGGATATTTCGGAAGATGCCCTCCGCATTGCACAGGGGAATGTGGAAATGCTGAAGACCGGGAATGTTAGAATAGAGTATCAGGATGCCTTGATGTTGCCGAAAGCAGAGGAAGCAGAGGAAGCAGCAGAGATATCTGAAGCAACAAAATCAGAATCATCTCTTTCTAAAGGCTGGAATGTCATCGTGAGCAATCCTCCCTACATCTGCGAAAAGGAGAAAGCAGATATGGAAAAGAATGTGCTGGAGCACGAACCGAGCATCGCCCTCTTCGTTCCTGATGAAGATCCGCTGAAGTTCTATCGTGCCATCGCAGAATATGCATCATCTGCTCTCAAACCCGAAGGAGCATTATACTTCGAAATCAATCCTATCTACGAAAAGGAGACCAGGGAAATGCTGCAAAGTCTTGGCTTCAAGGATATTGAAACCAAAGAAGATGCTTTCGGAAAGAAGAGAATGATGAAAGCAAAGAAATAAAATAAAATTAAATGCATTATGGAATATTACAACAAGCCCAAGCGCCCCAAGAAGCCGATGACAGAGCAGCAGGCTCTGCTGAAGCTCACCACCCTCTGCACACAAGCCGAACATTGCTCGCAGGAGATGATCGACAAGATGAAGAAGTGGGAACTGCCCGAGGATGCCATCGCCCGAAACATGGAATTCCTGACCCAGAAGAAGTTCATCGACGATGAACGCTTTGCCCGATTTTTCATCAACGACAAGATAAAGTACAACAAATGGGGCCGCCGCAAGGTGGAGCAGGCCCTCTGGATGAAGCATATCCCGAAGGAAATCTCCGACCCCATCTTCGGGGAAATCGAGGACGACATGTATATGGAAACCCTCCTCCCCCTCTTGAAAAGCAAATACAAGAGCATCAAGGCGAAGAACGACTACGAGCGTTCGATGAAACTCATCCGCTTTGCCCTGGGAAGAGGCTACAGCATGGAAGTCATCCACAAGTGCATCGACAAATTAAAAGAAGAAGACTTGATAGAAGGATGCGACTCAGTATTTTAGGGAAAATCATCAACCTGCTCCTGCCCCGCTATTGTCCCGTCTGCGACAACAGACTGCTGGGTTCGGAAGAGATGCTTTGCATAAATTGCCTCAAGCACCTCCCCCTCACCATGACCTGGAGCGACCCCTACGAAAACGAGATGGCAAAGATGTTTTGGGGGCGCATCCCCATCGAGCGGTGCGCCGCACTCATCTACTACAGCAGCCACTCCAAGACCAGCAATGCCATCTACCAGCTGAAATATCACCATCGTCCCGATATCGGCACCTATCTGGGTAGGCTCATCGGAAGCAAGGGACTGGAAGTCAACTTCTTTGAAGGCATCGACGCCATCATCCCCATTCCCATTACCAGGAAAAGACAACAGGAGCGAGGCTACAACCAGAGCGAGGAGATAGCCAGGGGAATACAGGAAAAAACGGGACTCCCCATCATCACGGATGCCATCAGGCGAACTGTGTTTACAGAAAGTCAGACCCACAAAAGCAGATCTGAAAGACAGGAAAACGTAAAGCACGTGTTCCAGACATCAGCATTCTATCACGACACCCAAGGCAAGCACCCCATCACCAATCTTGCCGGAAAGCATCTACTCATCATCGACGACGTCTGCACCACAGGCGCCACCCTCGTATCCTGCTGCGAAGAACTGCTCAAGGCGGGCAAGATGAAATTCAGCATCACCACCATCGGATGGACACACGATTAAAAATCTATAATTAATAAGCCATTTATGATGATTAATCATTTTTTTGTCGTACCTTTGCAGATATAAATTATAATTATTTAATCCTTATAGAATTATGGACAAACTGAAGAAAGAATTCGCATCTAAGTTATTGAAGGTTAAGGCTATCAAATTGCAGCCTAACGATCCATTCACATGGGCTTCTGGTTGGAAGTCACCATTCTATTGCGACAACCGCAAGACATTGTCTTTCCCAGAACTCCGCAACTATGTGAAGCTCGAACTCGTACACGCCATTCTGGAGCAGTTCCCAGAGGCTGACGCTGTAGCTGGTGTTGCTACAGGTGCCATCGCACAGGGTGCATTGGTAGCCGACGAGTTGCACTTGCCTTTCGTTTACGTTCGTTCTAAACCAAAGGATCACGGTATGCAGAACCTCATCGAAGGAGAGCTCGACCCTAAGGCTAAGGTTGTTGTAGTAGAAGACTTGATTTCTACCGGCGGCAGCTCACTCAAGGCAGTGGAGGCTCTCCGCAAGAACGGCAACGAGATTGTAGGTATGGTAGCTAGCTACACATACGGTTTCCCTGTAGCAGAGAAGGCATTCGCAGACGCTAACGTGAAGTTGGTTACTTTGACTGACTACGAGCACGTAGTGGCAGAGGCTTTGGAAACAGGCTACATCAAGCAGGAAGACGTAGAGTTGCTCCACGAGTGGCGCAAGGACCCAGCTAACTGGAAGAAGTAATTTTTGACCCATCAATAATGAGTACAAGTACATTCGAAAGTAATATCAAACAGATTCCTCACAAGCAGGAATCTGTTTTTAACACTTTGAGCGACCTCAACAACCTGCAGGTGCTCAAGGACCGCTTCGAGCAGGTGAAAGACCAGATTCCTGAGGACAAGAGAAAGGAAATGGAGAAACTCAAGGACCTGAGATTCGACAGCGACAGCATCACGATCAACGCCCCAATGGTGGGCGACCTGAAGATGCGCATCATCGACAGAGATTTTCCTAAAACCATCAAATTCGAGACAGAGAACAGCCCTATCCCGTTCAACTTCTGGATTCAGCTGCTCCCTACAGGAGAATTCTCATGCAAGATGAAGCTCACCATCAAGGCAGAGCTCAACATGTTTATCAAGGGTATGGTGAAGAAACCATTGCAGGAAGGCATCGAGAAGATTGCAGACGCCCTGGCGATGATTCCATATCAGGATTAATAAAAAGATACAATTATGGCACATAAACTTTGGGAAAAGAACTTTGAAGTAAACAAGGAAATAGAACGATTCACCGTAGGCCGCGACCGCGAGCTCGACCTCTATCTCGCCAAGTACGACGTGCTGGGAAGTATGGCACACATCACCATGCTCGAAAGCATCGGACTCCTGGAGAAGGATGAGCTTACCCAGCTCCTCGCAGAATTGAAGAATATCTACGCCACCGCCGACAAGGGCGAGTTCGTTATCGAAGACGGCGTGGAGGATGTTCATTCCCAAGTAGAACTGATGCTCACCCAGAAACTGGGCGACATGGGCAAAAAGATTCATTCGGGAAGATCTCGCAACGACCAGGTACTGGTAGACCTCAAGCTCTTCACCCGTCATGAGTTGAAGGAGATTGTGGATGCCGTGAAGATTCTCTTCGACGAGCTGATTCAGAAGAGTAATCAGTACAAGGACGTATTAATGCCGGGCTACACCCACCTGCAGGTGGCAATGCCTTCATCGTTCGGACTCTGGTTTGGTGCTTATGCTGAGGGACTTGCCGACGACATGCTTTTCCTCCAGGCAGCTTACCGCATGACCAACCGCAACCCATTGGGTAGCGCAGCCGGTTATGGAAGTTCATTCCCACTGAACCGCACCTTGACCACCGAGCTTCTCGGCTTCGACAGTATGGACTATAATGTGGTCTATGCACAGATGGGCAGAGGAAAGATGGAACGCAACGTGGCTTTCGCCATGGCTACCGTGGCAGGAACACTGGCAAAGATGGCTTTCGACGCCTGCATGTTCAACTGCCAGAACTTCGGCTTCGTGAAGTTGCCTAAGGAGTGCACCACCGGTTCCAGCATCATGCCTCACAAGAAGAACCCAGACGTATTCGAGCTGATTCGCGCCAAGAGCAACAAGCTGCAGAGCTTGCCTCAGCAGGTGATGCTCATCATGAACAACCTGCCTGTGGGTTACTTCCGCGACCTTCAGATTATCAAGGAAGTGTTCCTTCCTGCCTTCGATGAGTTGAAAGACTGCCTACAGATGGCAGCTTACATCATCAACAAGATGGAGGTGAACGAGCACATCCTCGACGATCCTCGCTACGACCCAATGTTCTCCGTAGAAGAGGTGAACCAGCTTGCCGCCAACGGCATGCCTTTCCGTGATGCCTACAAGAAGGTGGGACTGGAAATCGAAGCGGGCGAATTCAAGCCAAACAAGGATATTCACCATACGCATGAGGGAAGCATCGGCAACCTCTGCAACGACAAGATTCAGGAACTGATGGAGAAAACGCTCTCAGAGTTCCACTTCGAGCGCATGGAGAATGCCGAGAAAGACTTACTGAAGTAAGCAGGCGTGTATCATCTGATGCCATCAAAGTAATCAAACTGAAGAAGAAATGTATATAATAAATAAGGTACATATATATAATAAGGTGAAGAGCATAGTCAACCAAGCTATGCTCTTGCTTTGTTTGTGCCTTCCGGCAGCAGCTATTCTGCTGGGCGGAAGCATCCTGTCATCATGCAATGCCGACAACAGCATCAGTACACGCTATCCCTGCCAATTCATCTTCAGAACCATCTATCACCCCGGCAGCACCATCGAGAATGCACTTCAGGGAGCAGGAACCTATACGATGGTAAGCGCCAAGAAGGTGAACGGAGCATGGAACCTCTACTCCACCCTCAACGACGGAAAGAACAAGACCGAGACCATCGTTCTCTCTACAACCAAGGAGAATTATGCCAACTACAGCTATCTGGGAGCGGGAAACGACCTGAAGGATGCCACGAAGAACGGCTTCATCATGGGCCTATCCAATTTTAACGGATACGTGGCTTGGGACAGACAATGCCTCAACTGCATCCTGCAATATGGCGGAACCAACTATCCGCTGGAATGGACCGGAAACAGACAGTCGGTCATCTGCAACAAATGCAAAAGAGTATATAGTTTGGAGAACGGAACTGTGACAAGTGGAGGAAAAACCAAGGAAGACAAGCCGCTGATGCAATACCGAGTAACTTACTCCGGTGTCATCGGAAGTGTGATTACAGTAGGAAATTAAAGGATTTTCATGCGATATTCCTAGAAAATCCGCCCATTACAAAGAAAAAATGCGGCATTTTTCTTAAAATATGTAAACACATTTGGTGGATTCAAGAAATTATACTACCTTTGCACTCGCAATTAAGAAATGCGGAAATAGCTCAGTTGGTAGAGCACAACCTTGCCAAGGTTGGGGTCGCGGGTCCGAGTCCCGTTTTCCGCTCTAGCTCTTACGTTTACCATGCCGCAATGGTGGAATTGGTAGACACGAGGGACTTAAAATCCCTTGACCAGAAATGGTTGTGCGGGTTCGAGTCCCGCTCGCGGCACTCACCCTCCCTTAAAATTTTTCATTATGAAAAAATTTGCTTATATCATATCTCTTATTTTCATTATCGCGCTTACATCATGTGGTGTCAGCAGTGGTCACTTTAAACTTGAGGGCAAATTTTTAAACATGAATCAAGGCGAATTTTACGTTTACAGCACAGATGGTGGCATCGACGGCGTCGATACTATCAAGGTTGTTGGTGGCCGTTTCAGTTATGAAATGCCTTGCACGGAAAGCCATACCCTCATGATTGTATTCCCAAACTTCTCTGAGCAGCCTATCTTTGCAGAATCAGGAGAATCTGTAGAGCTGAAAGGTGACGCTTCTCACCTGAAGGAAATGGAGATTAAAGGCACCAAAGACAATGAATTAATGACCAAATTCCGCAAATCAATCCTTGGCAACACGCCTCCTCAGGAAAGTGCACAGGCAGAAACATTCATCAAAGACAATGCCAGCTCGGTGGTCTGCCTGTATCTGATTAAGAAATATTTCATCGCAAACATCAAACCTGACTACAAGAAGGCGCTCTCTCTCCTGTCTATCTGCGAGAAAGAGCAGCCTAAGAACACACAGTTGGCTAAGCTGAAGCAGCAGGTGAATAGGATGAAAGATGCCGGCGTAGGCGCAAAACTACCCGTTTTCACAGCTTATGACATCAATGGCAAACTGGTTTCCAGCACTGAGATGAGCAGTGCTCCGGTGGCAGTCATCTATACTTGGTCTACATTTAACTATGACAGTCAAAGCATGCAGAGAGACCTGAAAAGTCGCCAGCGTCAATCGCAAGGAAAGCTCAAACTGATGGGATTCTGCCTGGATGGTGCGAAAAGCTACTGCCAGAGCACCCTGAAGAACGACTCCATCACATGGCCTGTCGTATGCAATGGCGAAATGCTTGAAGACAAGAACCTGAAGAAGTTGGGAATGACTTCACTTCCCGACAACATCATCATACAAAACGGAAAAATCATCGCCCGAGGCCTAAAAAAGCAAGAACTCTACAATAAGTTAGACCAACTGCTCAAATAACACCGCGAGCCATATGTCTAACTTATAAAAGAGGAGGCGTATATGCTAGTAAAAACTTATTGCGCAGCAGTCAACGGCCTGGAAGTCACGACTGTCACAGTAGAAGTAAGCCTCAACCGAGGCGTTCAATACCACCTTACGGGCTTAGGCGACGAGGCGGTCAGGGAAAGCCGTGACCGCATCGCTGCAGCCCTTCTTTACAGCGGCTTCAAATTTCCGATAGCCGACATCACCATCAATCTTGCTCCAGCCAATCTCCGAAAGGAAGGCAGCAGCTTTGACCTCCCATTAGCCATCGGCATTATGGGAGCCAATGGCAATATCCCAGAGGATCACCTCAAGGAATACATGATGGTGGGCGAACTGAGCCTGGACGGCACGCTGCAGCCCATCAAGGGAGCCCTCCCCATCGCTATCAGAGCCCGGGCAGAACATTATAAAGGACTGATTGTACCCGAACAGAACGCCAGAGAAGCAGCCGTGGTCAATAACCTGGAAGTGTATGGCATGAAAACACTCTTCGATGTCATCCAATTCCTAAGCGACCGTTCTGCCCCTGAGCCTACATTCGTAGATACGAGAAAGGAATTCTACGAAAACCAGATTCATTGTGACTATGACTATGCTGACGTAAGAGGCCAGGAAAACGTGAAGCGTGCCCTGGAAGTGGCTGCCGCAGGCGGACACAACCTCATCATGGTAGGTCCTCCGGGATCAGGCAAATCCATGATGGCAAAGAGATTGCCATCCATCCTTCCCCCACTCACCCTTTCAGAGAGTCTTGAAACAACGCAGATACACTCCATAGCGGGCAAGCTGAGCAAGAATGTATCTCTCATTGCCCAGCGCCCGTTCAGAGCCCCCCACCACACCATCTCACAAGTAGCACTGGTGGGAGGTGGCACCTCTCCACAGCCTGGCGAAATATCGCTCGCCCACAATGGCGTGCTCTTTTGTGACGAACTCCCGGAATTCAACAAGACTACGCTGGAAGTGTTGCGCCAACCGCTGGAAGACCGACACATCAGCATCAGCAGAGCCAAATACACCATCGACTACCCTTGCTCCTTTATGTTTGTAGCAAGCATGAACCCATGTCCATGCGGTTACTATGGTGATCCAACCCACCGCTGTGTCTGTACACCGGGTCAGATTCAAAGATACATGAACAAGATATCGGGTCCGTTGCTCGACCGAATAGATATCCAATGCGAAATAAGTCCTGTCCCTTTCAAGGACATCTCAACCGCCGCTCCAGGTGAACCTAGTGCCAAAATTCGCGAACGCGTCATCAAGGCAAGGGAAATTCAAGCAGCCAGATTCCAGGAATTCAAAGGCATCCACTGCAATGCGCAGATGACAGAGCGAATGATTCACCAGTTTGCTGAACCAGACGAAGAAGGCATCAACCTCCTGCGCATGGCGATGGAGAAGCTCTCCCTGTCGGCCCGTGCCTACAACCGCATTCTGAAAGTGGCTCGCACCATTGCCGACCTTGCCGGAAGCGAACGCGTTGAGCCTTTTCATCTTGCAGAAGCCATCGGCTACCGTACACTCGACAGAGGCGACTGGGCAGAAAGGGGACATCTGTAGACACAAAACAGAAAATCTTCTGTTTTTTACTGATAATCCACCTTTTCTCACAAAAAATGCAATTCCAACAAAAAAGACAAAGGTACAGACGACAACAATATCATACAGCAAAATGGTACATTTTGGGGCATAAGGGGTAAAATCTGTTTTTTATCCACCTAAAAAACAACATTCGTCCCCTAAATCAACAAAATATCCCCCCAAAGTCGACAAAATAGTGCTACCTTTGCATCAGAGTTAGAAAGACAAGCAATTGTCACAAATGTCAAACATTAAAAATTAAAGATTATGGATTGCATTTATAAAATTACAAGTATTATAAAGAAGGTGGGATTTGGAATACTTCTCGCCGAGTTGGCTGTAATTGCTTATATGGCTATCCAATAACAAATAAGATAGGTCATATCAAACAAGTATCCTCTTGGGATTAAAGTTAATACAGAACAAAGATTACCATCAATAGTAAATGATAAAGGAAAGGCCTTAGCAGTTATCTGAAAAGTAACTGCTAAGGCTTTAATTTTTCCCCCTAAGCAGACCATCAACTGGCTACAAACAGCAAACATAGAAACAAATCAGCAACAAAAATCAGACTACAAACAAGTTACAATAGGTGGTAAATTCTATTCAAAAGGAGTAAATTCTATTATAAAAATGCAATTAAAAAACAATTTATACCCCATTTAGAGAAAATATACCCCACAAATAGTAGAAAAACAAGTACCTTTGCACTCGTAAAACAAACGTTGTCACAACGTTGCTTAGAATTGAATATAATAGTAAACATTAAAACGATTAAGAATTATGGATTGCATTTTCAAAGTAACAAAATTGGTTAAGAAAGTTGGTTTCGTTATCCTCGTTGCTGAGTTGGCAGTTATCGCCTACATGAACATCATGTAACATCCACCTTCTTATATGTAACCACCTTGGTAGTGGCTACATAAAAATGGTCTTAAGCGTCAAGCTTAGGGCCATTTTTGTTTTCTACCCCGTAACATTTTTCTTTTCTACCCCTTCATTTTACACCTTATTATATAATAGAATAGAAAAAGGGCAGAAAATATACCGAATTTCCAACATTTTTTTGTAATTTTGCAGCCAAATAACAAAAATATATTAGCTAATATGGAACAAAAGAATTTCAAACGTACCACCGTTACCGCAGCATTGCCTTATGCCAACGGTGGTGTTCATATCGGTCACCTGGCAGGTGTTTACGTGCCAGCCGATATCTATGTTCGCTATCTCCGTCTCAAGAAGCAAGACGTTGTTTTCATCGGCGGTAGCGACGAGCATGGTGTACCAGTAACCATCCGTGCCAAGAAGGAAGGTATCACCGTACAGGAGGTAGTCGACCGCTATCACAACCTCATCAAGAAGAGTTTCGAGGATTTCGGTATCTCTTTTGATGTTTACAGCCGTACCACTTCACCAACTCACAATAAGTTTGCTTCTGATTTCTTCCGCACACTCTACGATAAGGGCGTATTGGAGGAAAAGGTAGAGGAGCAGTTCTGCGACGAGGTAACAGGCGAATTCCTTACCGACCGTAACATCGTGGGTACTTGCCCTCGCTGCGGTGCTGAAGGTGCTTATGGCGACCAGTGCGAGAAATGTGGTGCTACCCTCTCTCCTGAAGAACTTATCAACCCTACCAACAAGAACAATCCTGGTCATGGTCTTGTCAAGAAGCCTACCAAGAACTGGTATCTTCCATTGAACAAGTATCAGGATTGGTTGAAGAAGTGGATCCTGGAAGGTCACAAGGAGTGGCGTACCAATGTTTATGGTCAGTGCAAGAGCTGGTTGGATATGGATCTTCAGCCACGTGCCATGACCCGCGACTTGGATTGGGGTATTCCTGTTCCAGTAGAGGGTGCAGAAGGCAAGGTGCTCTACGTTTGGTTCGATGCACCTATCGGCTACATCTCAAACACCAAGGAGCTTTGCGATGCTCATCCAGAAAAGTGGGGAACATGGCAGAAGTGGTGGCAGGATCCAGAAACACGTCTTGTTCACTTCATCGGTAAGGACAATATCGTGTTCCACTGCATCATCTTCCCTACCATGCTGAAGGCTCACGGCGACTATATCTTGCCAGACAACGTACCAGCCAACGAGTTCCTGAACCTGGAGGATGATAAGATTTCAACATCCCGCAACTGGGCTGTATGGTTGCACGAGTATCTCGTAGATTTGCCAGGCAAGCAGGATGTATTGCGCTATGTATTGACAGCCAATGCGCCTGAGACCAAGGACAACAACTTTACCTGGAAGGATTTCCAGGAGCGCAACAACTCTGAGTTGGTTGCCGTTTACGGTAACTTCGTAAACCGTGCCCTCCAGCTCACCAAGAAGTATTGGGGCGGCGTAGTTCCTGCCTGCGGTGAATTGCAGGAGGTAGATGAGAAGGCTATTGCCGAGTTCAAGGACGTGAAGGAGAAAGTAGAGCAGTATCTCAACGTATTCAAGTTCCGTGAGGCTCAGAAGGAAGCTATGAACCTGGCTCGTATCGGTAACCGATACATCACAGAGTGTGAGCCTTGGAAGGTTTGGAAGACCGATCCTAAGCGTGTGGAGACAATCTTGAACATCTCCCTCCAGTTGGTTGCCAACCTTGCCATCGCCTTCGAGCCATTCTTGCCATTCTCTTCTGAGAAGCTCCGCAAGATGATCAATATGCCTAACTTCGAGTGGACTCAGCTCGGCAGCACAGATTTGCTCAAGGCTGGTACCCAGCTCGGTGAGCCTGAATTGCTCTTCGAGAAGATTGAGGATGAGGTTATCGAAAGACAGCTCCAGAAGCTCGCTGATACCAAGAAGGCTAACGAGGAGGCTTCTTATCAGGCTGCTCCTATCAAGCCAGAGGTTAGCTTCGATGATTTCGAAAAACTCGATATCCGCGTAGGTCACATCCTGAACTGCGAGAAGGTGAAGAAGTCTAAGAAACTTCTGAAGTTCACTATCGATGATGGTTCTGGCGTAGAGCGCACTATCTGTTCTGGTATTGCAGCCTACTACGAGCCAGAGCAGCTGATCGGCAAGGACGTATTGTTCGTAGCCAACTTTGCTCCTCGCAAGATGATGGGCATCGAGAGCCAGGGTATGATTCTCTCTGCAGTCAACTTCGACGGCTCATTGAACGTAACTTCTCTCCTTGGCAAGGTTAAGCCAGGAAGTCAGGTTGGATAAATCAGACGAATGACACGAATCATCTCGTAGAAAAACAATAGTAGATAATAAAAGGTGGATGCAAGATCTCTGAACAGAGATTCCTGCATCCACCTTATCTTTCCCATCTACCTTATCTTTCTTATCTAAAGAGTAAAGCGATAACCTACCGTGAAAGTAAAGAAGTTATTCTTTGGACTGTCAAATCCCGAAATATTCAGCATATTTGTCAAACCGATGTTGTATCGTGCATCAAGGATGACATTCATATACTCATACGAAACACCTACCGGAATAGAGATATTCGTACTCTTGGCAACAAGGGTTCCCTCTACTGTCTTCGTATCTTTATAATAGGTAGAACCATCCTTGTCCTTCTCCAAAGAAGTCTCCTCCCAAGAGTATTTGGCATCTCCGCAACGGAAACCAGCCTGTATGCCCACCATTGCCACCAACTGACGGGTTACATAGCCCTTGAGCATCAAGGGAACCTGGATGTAATCAATATCAGCATGATGGTTCTTGATGCCCCAATATTGTTTCTTATCAGCATTCCCTACAGTATTCTCTACGGTTTCATAATCAGCGAAACGGTAGCCCAAGCGAGCATAATAGGCTCCCAAAGACACCCCTACATACTCTGTAGCACGATATTCCACATCTGCACCAGCCATAAAGCCAGCCTGATTCTTCGACTTGATTTCACCGTCCAAAGCATCGCTGACATAAATCGAGTTATTACTCCAATTAGACAAAGCAACACCTACACGGGGAATCACAGAGAATTTTCCTACAGGATTCTCCACTTCCTGTGCCATCGCTCCTACGGAAGCAAGCAACAGCATCATCCATATTACAATATTCTTTTTCATCTTTCAGTAATTGTTTATACCTCAATATTTGTCAATATCTCGTTCTTTGTTTATATCTATATAAACTGAAAACACGTTGAAATATTGCATATAAACACCCTCAGTAGAAGGAAAAAACGACCATATTTGTTGATATATCATAAAAAAGAAAACGTTTACGAGAGTTTTTTGGCGAAAAACTTGCGTATATTGCACATTTTTCGTAATTTTGCGCACGAATTCAACGGCATGTTTATCAAAACATGCCGTTAGTATTAACAAAAGTATTAAGATAACAATGACTCACAATTTGTTAAAAGGCAAGCGTGGCATCATCTTCGGTGCACTCAATGAGGAATCAATCGCTTGGAAAGTAGCTGTAAAGGCTGCTGAAGAGGGTGCTACTATCGCACTTAGTAATACAGCTATGGCTTTGCGTATGGGTACGCTGGATAAGCTCGCTGAACAGATCAACGCTCCTATCATCGCAGCTGATGCGACTAGCGTTGAAGACTTGGAAAAGGTATTCACTGAGGCTCAGGAGAAGCTCGGTGGCAAGATCGACTTCGTTCTCCACTCTGTAGCCATGAGCCCTAACGTTCGTAAGCATCGTACATACGATGACCTCGACTACAACTTCCTGAACAAGACATTGGATATCTCTGCTATCTCTTTCCACAAGATGTTGCAGGTTGCCAAGAAGTTGGATGCCATCAACGAGTGGGGTTCTGTAGTAGCCCTCACATACGTAGCATCTCAGCGTACATTCTTCGGCTATAACGATATGGCTGATGCCAAGAGCATGCTCGAGAGCATCGCACGTAGCTTCGGTTACATCTATGGCCGTGAGAAGCACGTCCGCATCAATACCATCTCTCAGAGCCCTACAGCTACAACAGCAGGTAAGGGTATCAAGGACATTGAGAACATGATGGACTTCGCCGACAAGATGTCTCCACTCGGAAACGCTGTGGCTGAGGATTGCGCTAACTACTGCGTGATGATGTTCTCTGATTTCACCCGCAAGGTGACTATGCAGAACCTCTTCCACGATGGTGGTTTCTCATCAATGGGTATGAGCCTCCGTGCCATGAACCAGTATGCTAAGGATATAACTCCTTATGAGGATGAGAACGGTAAGGTTATCTATGGATAATCAACAAATTCACCGTTACAGAAAATAGCTAGAACTCATAAGCTATAAAAAACAATAAGAGGGTGTGTCACATCACGTGACACACCCTCAACTTTTTTACTAACTAAAGTAAACAATCTATACTAAAAATAACCTACTAAACTTCACCTGTTCATCAGTCATCCCAACAGTTCTTAAAACCAAAGTCCCTAGACAGGGCTGAAGGTCCATCGACTGGAGTATCATCCAAGTCATCGCTGAATCCATCTTGGTTAGAACCATAAGAACCAGCCAAGAGCACAGTTTGCTCAATTTCCTGCACCATCATCATGGGCTTCATATATTGTTTCTTCATCTTTTCTTTTATTTATTGGGTTATAACTATTTATTTCAGCACCACCTTCTTTCCGTTATGAATGTAAATGCCTTTCTGAGGCTTTGTTGTCTTCATACCAGAAATGCTAAAGTAGATGGTATTATCTGCTTGAGCAGCATTGGTGATGCCACTGATACCTGTGGTTGAACCATCGATAGAATAGAATGCTCTCGCATTACTCAGATCGTTCACCTTCAAATAAGCCTTGCCCTTGGCGATAGTGGTGTTAGCTTTTGCCTTAGCGAAGCCCACCATGTTGTTTCTCTGTGCCAAGATATACTGGGAACCGTCGGCTACCACCTCTGTGGTAGCAGCCTTCAGTTCGTTAGTAAGTGATGCAGCAGTGCGAGGAGTTACGATGAAATCATAACTATCAGCATCGGCTGCGATAACAAAGCCCTCGTTTGCACCGAGCACAGTACCAGCCTCTACTGGTGAAAGTTGTACTTTGCTACCATTAACCTTTGCGGTATATACTTTCACACCTTCTTCTGGCACTACAACATTGCTTGTTGGTACGAATGTGGCATACTTTGCAGAGGTAACCACGGCTGTTTCGCTACCAGCAGGGGCATTATCGTTAGTGTACTTCTTGAAGAACTCAAGATATTTAGTTCCCCAATCAGATGCAGTGGCATGACCCAAGAATGGATTGATGATATACTGCTTGTCCTCACTCTTTACATTGATGAGCAAATTGAATGGTGCCACATTGGTATGAGCAGGGTCTGTGGTATCTTGCAAACTGAATGAAGTGATGGTAGGACAGTTCACATGACTGGCAAAGTTCATCACGTCATAGTAAGCATTGAATTCGTTCATCTCATCATCCGTCATACCAAGCTTTTCCTTAGCTGCAAGGAAGTTGACACGAGGCCAGTTTACAATCTTCATACCATCCACAAAGTCGGCATGACCTGTGATGGAAGGAGCGATAGCCTTGAATGCACCTGTGAGTCCTGCTGCCACGTATGTAAAGCAGCCGCCCTGGCTTCCGCCTACGGCAAAGATGTTATTCACATCTACCTTGCCTTGAGCCTTCAAGAAATCCACGGCTCTCACACAATCCAGATAAGCACCACGATAATAATGCTTCTCCTTGTCACCCCATCCATAAGAGTAATAATCGGTCTTACCTGTCTTTTCGTCACGTCCATATACATTGTCGGCGAGGTTTGGCTCACGGTTGTTGAGCATCTGACCTCTTACAGAGAGTACAAACTCACAGTAGTCCTCATTGTCATCAGCATTAGGACACCATGGTGTGCCGCTGCCACCATCAGTACCCTGGAAGTGGAGCAGTGTAGGATACTTGCCTTCAGCCACTGGCTCTGCATAGTAGCCACGAATCGTTACAGGATTGCCACCCTTAGTATCAGGTGCCGACTTCATTGTAACAAGATAAATCTTGCGTTTAGAAGAGCTTTTGTCAGCAAGTTCCTCTAGTTTAATGTCTGCGTTTACACTTGCCAAATCCTTCTTGGCATTGTTCCAATAAGTCCAAAAATCCTTTGGAGCTGTAGATTCTGATACGATGCCCGTTGGGTTATAACCGATATTATAAGAACATACATCATTGTTATTGACATTGGCTGTCAACTTATAGAAGCCAGCCGCAGTAAGCTTATCAAAGAGGATATCCACATGCTTGGTTTCGCCAGCTGCGAGTGTTACCTCCTGCTGATAGGTCTGATATACGCTGTGAGTCTGAGTGTCATCATCTACCATGTCACGAAGGATGGTTACCTTATAAGTGGTGGTAACAGGAACGGACTCGATATTGGTGATGGTCATACCGAGCTTAGGAGACTCACCAGGTTCCCATGCCTTGATGTCAGCCTCATCATATTGAGAGATGATAGTATATTCCTTGGCAGGGTCGATAATATCAACACTGGTCAACGTATAAGCATTGCCACTGATGCGGAGTCCACTCTTATTAATGGCTGTAAGCATATCATCGGTGAGCGTATACTCATAATAACTTCCACCATTGAAAGTTATATTCTTCAAACCAGAGAAAGCGGTCCAACCTGCCAAGATACGGCCTGTGGCAGTGGCTACGCCCAGATTGCTATAGGATACACGAACCTTATCACCAGCCTTGGCATCTGCAAACTTTTCGGCTTTAATGAGCTCAGAGTGATTATTATCTGTAGTCCAGCTAATAGCTACTGGATTACCATTCCATACATTGGTTACGGCATTGCCCTTGTTCTCGTTGTCGCCTTTCTTCACTTTGTGAACCAAGTCTACGCTGCTCAGGTTAAAACCGATACCCTTTACAATCATACCCTTATCATTAAGGGCAGTGAGCATTTCATCGGTAATAGTTACCTTATAAGTATAAGGTGCTGCGGTGATAGTCTGAGTCTCAGTACCAGCTAATGTAGTCCATGAACCATTTTGGAGCATCAACTGATGAGAAGTAGCACCTTCTACCAATGATGGCACTGTTATCTTCAGTTCGTCGCCTACGGCTGCCATGCTAAACTTGGTTGCAGGCAACTGCTGCCAGACATTCCATGAGTCTATACTCAGATTTCCACTCCAGATGTTGAGGGGTACATCTACCGTCTCTCCCTCCACCTCGCTGCTCTTGATATGATTCTTGAAGAATGTCAGGCAGTCGTTATACCAAGTGGTAGCTGTCTGATGCTTCAACTCGCCATTGACGATATATTGCTTATCGGTCACGGTGAGATTATTATAAGGTGCGAAGTTGGTGTGTGGTGGGCACACTGGGTCTTGCAAGCCCATGCAGGTGAGCACAGGACAAGTGATATATGGAGCCAGATTCTTGGTATCGAAGTAAGACAACATCTTATACATGTCATCATCACTCAAGTTGAGACTCTCTTGCTGCTTCTTTGCCACAGATGCTGGCCATGCGCCAACCTTGAAGTAATCAGGGAAGTCGCCCATAAACTGGATAGCTGGAGCGATGGCATTCAGACGATTGTCAAGAGCTGCACCAGCAATGGTAAGTGCGCCGCCCTGGCTACCGCCCATCATAAAGATATTGTCCTTCTGCGCCTTATCACGAGAAGCGATGAAATCGATGCTGCGCACTACGTCCATGTAGGCGCCACGATAATAATAAGAGTCACGTTTGCCAAAGTTATAGGCAAACCAGTCGCCATACTTGTTGGTGTTAGGCTCACGATTGTTGATAACCTGTCCACGAACCGACAAGTTCAGTTCTATCCATCCTGGGTTGCTATCGCCATTAGGGCAGAAGTTAAGAGCTGGTATTGTAACATCGCTATCATAACCATTCTGGGTAATGATGACTGGATAAGTACCTGCAGCCACTGGCTCGGCATAATAGCCACGAATGGTTACAGGGTTGCCGTCGCCATCGTCAATAGAGTTCATCTCTACGAGATACACATTGCGTTTAGAGGTAGATTTCTCCTCTATCTTGGTGAGCTTATAGTTAGGCTCTATCTTTGCCAAATCGCTTTTTGCCTTGTCCCAGAATTCCTTGAAGTCTGCCTGAGCATCAGCAGGCGAGGAGATGCTTGTTGGATCATAACCGATATTGAAATCAGCTACCTCACCATAATTTGCTAAAACCACGGCATGGTAGAAGCCTGGCTTGAGGTCGGTGATATTTACTACAGCATCCGCTTTTTCGCCAGATGGGATGGTGGCAGAAGCAGTATAGGTCTTATAATCCACATAAGCATCTGTACGAAGTTTTACAGTAGCAGTAACAGTCTGCTCCTTACTCTCCAAGTTCTGAAGATGCAAAGTGATGACTGGGGTTTCGTTCTTCTCCCAGCACTTGATATTGGTCTTTTCTACATTACATTCGATGCTTGGTATCTGTGTAGGGTCGATGATATCAACAGATGTCAAAGTATAGCCTACACCATTCACGATGCAACCATTTGCCTGAAGTTCCTGAAGCATCGCTTCGGTAATGGTATATTCATAGTAGCTGGAGCTGAGATTGATGTATTCTGTGGCATCAGTGATGTCCTTCCAGCTGCTGCTATTGATATGACCCTGTGCTCCAGATGCCAGGTTGGAATAGCTGAAACGCAGTTTGTTGCCTACCTTGGCATTGGAAAAGAGGTCGGCTTTAAGAGTTTGCCAACTCTTAGTGCCGGTCCAGCTGATAGGCTGGTTGCCAGTCCAAACGTTGGTTACAGGATTGCCCTTTTCCACATCGCTGGTCTCCACATCTTTTATCAGGTCTATCTTGTTCACAGTGTAGTTGCATCCACCCACAACGAGTCCGGTAGCTTGCAGCTCAGTGAGCATAGTAGCGGTTACCTGGATAGTTTGCTCGCTAGTGGTAGCAGCAGTGAGAGTCATGAAGTCGGTGCCAGTAAGCTTAGGCCAACCTGTCGCCATTGTCTTGAGTGCCATCTGCGAATTACCAGATTCAGGAGTTTCGTAACTGATGGCAATGGAGTTGCCATCTTGTGCTTGGGCGAATTTTTCAGCCGCCAGCTGCACATAGTCTCCCCACGAGGCACCCAACGCCTTCGTACCCGTCCATAAAGTGGTACGCACTTTAACGGTGGCTGCCGTGGCATTCATTCCCACTAGCAAGAGGGAAAGAAGCCATAATGTGATTAACTTTTTCATCTTGTTTTCTTTTAAATGATTAATTTCTTGTTAAATGCTCGATTGAGTTGTTTATCGGTGGCAAAATTAAGAAATAATGCAGAAACAGAGGGGCTTCAGATGTTTCCGAAGACTTCCCAAATGGGTTCTGAAACATTTGGGAAGTCGAAATACACATTTAGGAAGTAGCTGATAGCTTTTTACTTATCTAAAATTTGGCTATACCAAATAATTTGCATAACTTTGCCACATGAGAACATGTAAGATTATCTTTTTGCTGGTAGGATGGCTAAGCCTCTCTCTGCCAATTTTCGCACAATATCATTTCCGGACAATCGACAGCAGAAGTGGATTGCCCGACAACTATGTTTCGGCCATGCTGAAAGACAAAGATGGATTTATGTGGATAGCCACGCCCAATGGATTGTCACGCTACGATGGCTTCAACCACCGGCTATATGATATCAGAAAGGAAGACGGAAGTGTGGAACTAAACATCAGACGACTGGAAGAAGACCAGACTGGGCAGATGTGGATAACCACATACGATGGCTCCCTCTTTCTTTACGACAGGATGCGGGACCAGATAACCCCTACAGCCACTTCCCTGCTCAAGCAAAAAGGCATCCCAACAGGCAACCACATGAAGGTATTTGTTGACGCTGACAAAAACCTATGGTGCATTGACGGCAAAAAGATAACCTATTATCGATGTGCCGAACACAGAATATACACTATCAACATGCCAGAAAAGGTGATGCGAGTGGCATGTAGAGACGAAAGAGCTTATGCCCTGACACCAAGCGGCAAAGTATTCCGTATAGCTCCCGTTTCCGGCTTCTACCACCTCATCTCCCAACTTCCTGCCTCCCATAGTGAATGGATGTTGATGTACATTGATTCGCATAGCCAGCTATGGTTCTTTGGCAATTACATCATGGGGGTGTTCCGCCTGAAGCCTCAGGAAACGCTCCATACTTTCTCGCCCGCTGAGAAAATAAGTAATCTGAATGTCCTTGCCATGACAGAAGACAAGGAGGGAAATCTATGGTGGGGCACCAACAGCAATGGTTTGCTGGTGAGAAGAACCAATGGAACCACCGAAGAAATCTCCCATCACAAGGGCGATAGCTTTTCCCTGCCATCCAATCATGTCAGCTCCTTGCTCATAGACAACGGCTTGCTCTGGGTGGGATCATCAAAGACGGGATTAGCCGTAGCTAGACTTGGCGGCATCAGATTTGACATCATCAATACGCCTTTCGGCGAAGACGTGGGCTTTATCTCACAAGATGCCAAGGGCACTATATGGATAGGATATGACGGAACAGGACTGACGAGCGTGAACTATGAGGGGCACGTAAAACAGCTATATAATATGAACAACAGTCCATTGGCTTCAAATCTCGTAATAGGAGGCACCCCAACATCCGACGGCAACATGTATCTCGGCACCTATGGAGGCGGACTCTATCACATGACTTCCATGGGACAGATAGAGCGCATCTTGCCAAAAGTGCCAGCACTCCTCTACGTGAGACATGCCATCAAAGACAGAAAGGGGAACCTCTGGATAGGTTCGCTGAGAAACGGACTGTGGCTTCTTACACCCCATCAGCAGCTCAAGAACTATAATTACCACAACTCCATCCTGCAAACCGATGCCATCACCGACATGAAATATAGCCCCAAGGACAACCGCATTTACGTGGCAACCGGCACTGGGCTTTACTACGTCAGCAACCAAGGCAAACTGGAAAATGTGAAAGGCAAGGATGAAGCCCCTGACTACTTCCTGCGCACAAAGTTCAACTCCATCTGCATAGACCCAAGAGGACTACTCTGGGTGGCAAGCAACAATGAGACCAGAATCTATGATGCCCACTTCCAGCTGCTGCACAACTTTGGCAAAGAAGAAGGACTAAGCCAAGTCTTGGCTATGACCAGCGACAAGCAGGGCAACGTATGGATCACTACCAATGAGGCTCTGATATGCGTCAATGTATCGACCAATGAAAAAGGCGCTTACCATTTCCGCATCAGCCGTTTTGTGGAAGAAGACGGACTGGGCGAAGTGCGCTTTAGCAAGAACGCCTTGTGCTGCCTGGACAATGGAGAAGTGCTAGCTGGTGCCAACGGCAAAGTGGTGCGCATCACCCCTGCCGAACTCTTCGAGAGTGTCTCCCCAAGCCGCATCATATTCACCAATCTCTTCGTGGGCAATACGGAGATAACACCAGGCATGGAAGGAAGAGACATTCTGAAAAGCAACATCAGCTGCGCAGGCCAGATAACGCTGAACCATGACGATGACTTCACGCTCACCGTATCCAGCCTCAACTATCGCCATGCTGCCCCCACCCGATTTGCCTACAGGCTAGGTACGGAGGGCGAATGGATAGCCATCGAAAGCAACAGAATCAACATCTCCCATCTGTCTGCGGGCAAATACACCCTGCAAGTGAAAACCATCGGCGGGTATAATGATGAAGAAAGCATCGCCAAGATAAGTCTCGTCATTCAGCCTCCTTTCTATCTCTCCCCTTGGGCTTGGCTGATTTACATTCTACTGATCCTGGGCGGAATATGGGGTGCGTTCATCATCGTTCGCCGCAGACAGAGAGAAAAGCTAGCCCTGCAGCAAATGCTGCGCGAACGAAAGTATCAGCAGGAGATAGACGAAGCCAAGATGAGATTTCTCACCAACATCGGGCACGATATTCGCACCCCATTGTCACTCATCATCTCACCGATAGAACAACTCTTGGCAGATGATCGGTTCCGCGAAGCCAGGAAATCACTGGAGATGGTGTATCGCAATGCCAAATCTCTCCTAAACGATGTTAACCAACTCATCGACTTCAGAAGACTGGACAATCAGATGGAGAAACTGGAGCTCTCCATGGGCGATATGGGACAATTCCTGATGCAAGTAAGTACACCTTATATATATATGGCAGAGAAGAAAGAGGTGAAGCTAAGCATCAAGGGATGCGAAGAGGGAATAGAATGCTCCTTTGACAAGCCTAAGCTGAAACGCATCGTGGCAAACTTGCTGTCCAATGCCATCAAGTTTACCCCACGCCAAGGAAGCGTGCAGCTCCAGCTAGCGCAACAGGACAATCGCATCATCATCAGAGTAGCCGACACGGGCATCGGCATCAAGGACAAGAACAAGATATTCCATCGGTTCTATCAAGAGCATCATGCAGAAGACGGAGCCTACACCGGAAGTGGAATAGGCCTGCACATCGTCAAAGAATACATCGACCTGATGAGGGGAGAAATCTCCGTAAGCGACAATCAGCCACAAGGTTCCGTCTTTGAAATAGCCTTACCGACAGCCACAGTTGAGGAGATGCATGCGACAAAGGCAGCCATGCCAGACAAGGCTTCAAGCAGCCCAGAAGTCAAGAAACAAATACTTGTGGTAGAAGACAATGACGACTTGCGCGACTTTGTCATCAACTGCCTGTCTGAAAACTATCAGGTAGCCGGTGCTGCCAATGGACGTGAGGCACTGGAATGGCTACAAGCCCACGAAGCCAACATGGTGATTACCGACTTGATGATGCCCGAAATGGACGGTATGCAATTATGCCATGCCATCAAAACGGACGTCAACTACTCTCACATGCCCGTCATCATGCTCACGGCTAAGGCAGCCGACGAGCATATCCTGAGCGGATATCAAGAGGGAGCCGATGACTACATCACCAAGCCATTCAATGTAGAAATCCTGAAAATGAGGATAGCCAAACTATTTGAGTGGATGAAACAGGCAGAAGACAAATTCCGCCAACCAGACATGAAGACCTCCGAAGTCATCGTAAGCCAACTGGACGGCGAACTCATAGACAAAGCCACCAAGATAGTAGAGGCCCATCTTGCAGACACAGACTTCACTGTAGAAGCCTTTGGCGAAGCCATGTGCATGAGCCGCAGTGCCCTTTACAAGAAACTGATGGCTATATCTGGCAGATCGCCATTAGAATTTATGCGCATCATCAGGTTGCGTCATGGTCTCACTTTGGTTCGCCAAGGAGGACTCAATGTGAGCGAAGTAGCCTACAAGGTAGGCATGTCGCCCAAGCAATTCGCCAAGTTCTTCAAAGAAGAATACGGCTCCCTGCCTTCTAAATATGTATAATAATCTATAAAATATAAAAGCAAAATAGGAAATAATATGGACTCATTATATCTTCTCCAGTTCGCATGTTTCATCTTCATGCTCATCAATGCCCTTATCCTCGGCATCACCCACCTGCACATGAAGTGGACCAACCGACGCTATGAGTGGTCACGTTGGCTGATACTTGCAGGTATGACGGGACTTGCCATACAATATCTCTTGCAGATGCTCTTGGGTTTTCGTGCGAAAAGCGATGACTTGGGAGCTATTTTCAACATTCTTGTCTATACCCCATGCATCACCACTATCGCCATGGGCATATACAACATTGAGGCGACCCATGCCAACCGCCGGAAGATGAACATCGTCTGCGCTTGCATTTATGCCGCCATCATAGCAGCTTTCTGCATAGGCTACAGCAATAGCGGAAGTCTTAACATTGGCAACTGGCTCTATGCGATGCTCGTATTGTTCGGCACAAACGTAGCGTATTGCATCTATATGATTATGATTGAGATGCGGAAACGCAAGAAAATGTTAGAGCTGATGACTGGTGGCGACATGCTGCCCTACGTGCGATATGCCCGAGCCAGTGTCTTCGCCCTGTTCTTCTCTGCCCTTACCATGCCTTTCGTCATCCTCTCTACCACCTTATTATATATAATAGGACCGTTGGCTTTGCTCTCAATTCTTTTCTTCAACCTGAGTTTCGTGGCATTGGGCTACAATTATGTTCCTACCGAGGAACTCTTGGATAAGGAGGAAGAAGAAAGCGCAGCCATAGCAGATGAAGAAACAGAATATGGGGGAGCATCTTTGGAAAGCTCCAATGGGCAGTATGCAGAGCCTATAGGCGATAAAGAAAATTTACAGTCAATTGATTTCAGTGGCTGTCAATTTAGTGGTGTCACAGCCACCTTTTATTCTATGGATGCCCTAATTTAAAGGAAATTAAAGCAATCGGTTGCAATCAAAATACTATTAATTTGCTAAGAAAAGCTATAGCTGATAATGGACTGAGGAATCAAGTAAAACTGATTACTGAATAAAATAGCTCCTAAGCCAAGCGGGAGAATAAAGAGTTTGGCAATATTTATCAACCCATACTTCGCGGTTGTTCCAAGGGTCTATACACCTCGACAAAAGGGTGTATAGCCCCTTTATCGCAATATACACCGTAGGGTGGATAATATGGTTGTGTGGTGGATAGTATCATAGATATTGTCTGTGCCTTTCTATATAGAATTATTAGCCAATACTGTTAGGGCTTATTGTATTTAGGCGTAATAGAAAATCATCTAAGCCTATCACGTCTATTCCCGGAAAGTCTTTCCATTTTACTACATCATAGTGATGATCCTCTGTGACAATATATCTAGCACCTGCCGTTATGGCACAATCCACAAATTTGTTGTCATCAGGATCTTTCTGAATCAAGTTAAAATCAAAATATATAGTGATAAACTATCCTCTCCATATCACTATTTCAGCAATGTATGCAAATCTTGATTACGCAGTTCATTCAATTTAGCTTGATCAAGTTTGCCTGAATCCCAAAGTGCATCCAAACATGCATCAGCTTTCTTGCGGAAGTAATCTGTCAAAACAGTTTTCACTTCTGCAAGTCTAGCTTCTGAGCCATCAAAAGCAAACATCTTCAAAAGATGTTGCTGAACTGGATTAAAAACAGCAGTCTCCATATTATTTTACTTTTTATTATTCCAAATGCAAAGCTACAACTTTTATTTTAAACAGCCAAGAATTTTGCTGATTATTTAAATTGAATGTGAAATCTAATTGGCTATTTTAAACAGAATGGCACCAAGGCTGTCTTTGGCGATGCTTATAATTTCCTAACTACCAAAGAAAAAAGATGAGAAATCACGCTTTATCTTATTTTTTTCTCCTCACCCAAACCTTGTGACTGTGCTGACCCACAGAGCGGATGGGGGCTTCCTGGTCGCTATCTATCTCCTTCAACTCCAAAGAGGCGGCGGTGCGGCTCAGGTTGTTGATGTAGGCATAGTCGGTAAGACCGATGAAGCCATTCTCATCGATGACATCCAGGGCTCGGGCGATGCGCTCCTCCCGGGTATATTTCTTTTTCAATATCAGCTTCACACCACCCATATCCCGCTCCAGATCGCGGTCGGTTTCCTGCTTCACAGCCTTGATGAAATCGGGAGAAGCCTTGAAGTTGATATCTCTTACACCTACCTTGCGATAGGTCATCTTGTCGTCATCGCCCTGCATCTCCGTAGGCTTGTCATCCTCGAAACCCAAGGACAGAGAGAAGGTACCGAGACCCTCCAGATTCACATTATAGCCCATGGAGAGCATCTCAACCAGCATATCTTCCACATCCGTCAGCACGGCTTCCGTGGTACTTGCCGAAATGCCACGATGATAACCTTGCATCTTCTCGATAAACTCCTTGCGAGATAGTGTACGATTGGGCACTATCTTGGGATAAACCTTACGCTTGCCATCATTATTGAAATCAGGCAATTCCTGCAACTTGTACTTTGCCATATTGTTTCCTCTCCTAATAGTAATTGATGTTATTACGATTGATAATTGTTTCTAATCCTAGAAGAAAACTTCGTTCATAAGCCTTGAACCTATGTTCAAAGGCTTTGAATATAAGTTCAAAGGCTCTGAACTTAAGTTCAAGGCTTATGAACATAACTTTCTCCACGGCAAAGATACAATTTTACTTGGATATAAGCAAATATTTTTAGCTTTTATTTCATTTATTACGATTATAAATACTACAAATCTGACAGGTCGAGCTTGTAGGTTACGTTCACTGCTTGCTCCTTCTCCAAAAACATCAACATATAGATAGGCATATACACCACCTTGCCATCAACACTTACATTGCCATTACAAAGCACCAAAGCCTCTGGAAGTGCATATTCTGCTGATGACATGACATTAGACAAGGCATTATGACGCTCATAATCCTTACCCGACTTTACCTCTATAGGCAAGACATTGCCATGGTATTCCACTACAAAATCCAGCTCTCCCAAGCGCTTACTATTATAATAATAAAGGTCATAACCATGAGCCTTTAGCTCTTGCGCCACAACATTCTCATAGATAGCGCCATAATTGATAGCTTGATTATCCCCCAACAATTTCAGCTGGATACCATCGGCAAACTGACTCGTCAGCAAGCCCACATCGCTTTGGAAGAGTTTAAAAAGATTTCTGGTTTTGGCTAGCAACAAAGGCAGTTTGGGCTCCTCTACATTATATGTAGGAAGAGCCACGCCTGCATCACGAAGCCAAAGAAAACTATTCTCGTAAGAGGCAAAACGAGCCTTTTCATTGAGGCTCTTCAGAATGAAACGCTTATTCTTGGCATTCAATTCTGAAGGAATCAACTGAAACACCTCATCTATATAGAGCTTCTGAGAGCTGTCATCCCTCTTGTATTTCATGATGTCACGTTTATACTCTTGAAGTATGCTCTTCTGAACAGCCAATACATCTTGCAAATTATTGGTATCCAAATAAGTCTGTACCGCATGCGGCATACCGCCAATTACAAGATACAAGCGAAAAGCCTGCATCAAACGGCGATGTACAAACTCATCTACCGGCACTTTATCTTGCCAACACTGGCGAAGCTTCGCTATGACATGGTCTGCCATACCTACGGCATGATAGAACTCTTCAATATCCAAAGGATACATTTCCTTCACATCCATATATCCCACAGGTTCAGAGCGGAGATTATTAAGCTCCACCCCCAAGAGAGAGCCGCTCAAGACATAACGATAGCTACCCTCATCTACCAAAAACTTGATAAGGGTTACCACTTCTGGGTATACTTGAACTTCATCAAAGAATATCAGAGTCTTACCCTTTACAAGAGGTTTGTCCACAAAAGCCGACAAGCGAAAGAGCATATCCTTTACATCTTTGGCACCGTGGAATATGCCTACAGCCTCTGGCGAAGTAATGAAGTTGATCTCTACGAAATAATCAAAATTGCGCTTAGCCGATTCTCTTATGGAATAGGTTTTACCTATCTGTCGAGCTCCTGTTACGAGCAAAGCTTTCTTGACGTTCTTGAAAAAATCATTCAAAAATGCATCTATCTTCCTATCTATCATACGTTTACATTCTATAATTTACACTTTTCCAAGGCAAAAACGCCCAGTTTCTTACATTTTTCCAAGGCAAAATTAAGCATTTTCTTACACTTTTCCAAGATAAAAACGTGTTTTTTCCTACACTTTTCCAAGATTTAACATTTCATTAAAGCTATGTATTTACTACTCTGTACTCCACAGATAAGCATTTATTGCCAAAAAGAGTAGTCAAAATCACTTTTTTAATGGCTACTGAATTGCACGACCAGCGGCAGATGGTCGCTATAACCACCAAGGTATCTAGGACCAAGATAGGTGCGATAAGGCTTCTTGCCACCATACTTCTCGTCATCCTCCAGAAGGAATGGCAGGTCGCCTATCACACTGCTCTGCTTTCTCGCTGCCAAGGATGGACTGCATAATATCTGATCCAAACTGCGCCATTCTCCATGCCAGCGATACGTAGCCTTGGCTCCATGACTGCCCTTCGCATCAGCTGATATATTAATAAGGTGGTGCTCATAGAAATACTGCAAGGCTGGCGAGTCGGCATAATCATTGAAATCGCCGGCGATGATAATCTTTGCATCCCTGGAAATGGCATAGACAGAATCCACTGCCTCTGCCAATTGGCTAGCCACATGCAGGCGATAAGGACGGGAAGCCAGCTCACCACCCCTACGGCTCGGCGCATGAACCACGAAGACATGCAAGGTATCGCCCGTGATAATCAATCCCGAAGCATAGAGAATATCTCTCGTAGGACGGGTATCGGGCAGGGGCTTGATGCGGATGGAATGGGAATGAAGTAGGGAAAAAGAGGCGGGCTGATACAACAAGGCTACATCAATGCCACGCTCATCGGGCGAAGAAGTCATCACATACTCATATCCTGCGTTCCTGAGCAAAGAACGCCGGGTGAGGTCAAACATCACACTATCGTTCTCCACCTCACACATCGCCACGAAATCGGGGATAGGATTAGACTGCGCCACTATCTCCTGCCCCAGGTGATTCAACTTTGCCCAATAGCGGTAAGGTGTCCACCTATAGCTGCCATCTGGCAGGAACTCCAAGTCGTTTTTGAGCGAATCATGCCTCGTATCAAAGAGGTTTTCGCAGTTTAATTCCATAAAAGTGAGGAAACTTGATAAGATGAGGGTTAAAAACATAGCCAATTATTTTGTAATGTCAATGATTTGATGTATCTTTGCAGTCAGTTTGCTTTGGTCCCATAGTTTAATGGATAGAACGGAGGTTTCCTAAACCTTTGATCCGAGTTCGATTCTCGGTGGGATCACGCAAAAATAAAAGGTCGCTCCTGTTTAATCAGGAAGCGACCTTTTATCGTTTTATAGTCTCTATTATCTATTTCCATCCAGCTTCCACTGGATAGAAATAGGATAATTTCCTTATTTTACTTTACTTCAGCTACGGCTGCCTCCTCAGCTGGCTCCTCCTTGATCTTGCGACCCAGAACGATGTAAGCCATTGGAGATGCAATGAAGATAGATGACAATGTACCAAATACAACACCCAGGATCATTGCGAATGAGAAGCTACGGATGCTGTCACCACCGAGGATGAAGATACAGAGCAACACGAGCAATGTAGATGTAGATGTATTGATGGTACGAGCCAATGTCTCATTGATAGATGCATTGAAGAGCTTCTGACGGTCGCCCTTAGGATGCAACTTCAAGTTCTCACGGATACGGTCGAATACTACCACCTTATCGTTGATAGAGTAACCTACCACGGTCAGGATGGCACCGATGAAGGTCTGGTCAATCTCCAATGAGAATGGAACGAGACCCCACAGGAGTGAGTAGAAACCGATAACAGTCAAGGCATCGAATGCCAAAGCTACTGTAGAACCTACAGAGAAGGCTACGTTGCGGAAACGTATCAGGATGTAGAGGAAGATAGCAATCAAGGCGAAGAGCACACTATAGATAGCACCCATAGTGATATCCTTAGCCACTGAAGGACCTACCTTTGTACTACTGATGATAGAACCACCCTGACGAACGTCTGGGTTCTTGAATGCCTCAACACTCTTCTGAGATACCAGGTTAGCCTTCTTCAAGGCGTTATAGAGGATAGTCTCAGCCTCATCGTCAACAGTTGGACTGTTGCTCTCAATCATATAGTTGGTAGAAACACGGATAGTCTTACCGTCTGTACCGATAGCGATAGCGCCAGTAGTTGCCTTGGTGCCGTCTGCATTGACGAAAGCATCGCCAAGAACAGTACGGATCTGCTCAGGCTCTACAGGGTTCTCGAACTGTACTACATAGTTACGACCACCAGTGAAGTCGATACTCTTGCTCAAGCCACGAACTACGAAGCTACCGATGAATACCACTGCAGCTACGATAGCTACGGTGAAGGTAGTCTTGTACATTGACATGAACTTGTACTTCTTGCCCTGCATCAGGTTGTGAGAGATAGGAGTATCAAACTTGCAGTGCATCCACTTGTCGTGGTTCAACTTATAGTCGTAAACCAGACGTGTGAGGAACACAGCTGTGAAGAATGAAACAACGATACCGATGATCCAGGTAGTAGCGAAACCACGGATAGGACCAGTACCAGTAGTCAACAGGATAACACCTGTAATCAAAGAAGTCAAGTTAGAGTCGAAGATAGCAGAGAAAGCATTGCCATAACCGGCAGCTACCGCCTGCTTCATACCCTTTCCGGAGCGAAGCTCCTCCTTGATACGCTCATAGATAAGCACGTTGGCATCCACGGCAGTACCCAGAGACAAGACCATACCGGCGAGACCTGGCAACGTCAGGGCTGCTTGGAAGGACGTCAGGATACCCAGCGTGAAGAATACGTTGACGAGCAATGCCAGGTTAGCCATCATACCAGGAATCATATTGTACATCATTACCATGTAAACCATCAGGAGTACGAAGGCAACAACGAATGAAACAATACCCATCTGGATAGACTGAGCACCGAGGGTAGGACCTACAACCTCCTCCTGAACGATACGTGCAGGAGCTGGCATACGACCAGACTTCAATGTGTTAGCCAAGTCCTTGGTATCCTCGATAGTGAAGTTACCAGAAATCTGAGAGCTACCACCGTCAATCTCACCGTTTACACGAGGAGCAGAGTAAACAACGCCATCCAGAACGATAGCGATAGCCTTACCCACGTTGGCCTTGGTCATCTGAGCCCACTTACGGGCACCCTCTGTATTCATCTTCATGCTAACAACAGGAGAACCCATCTGGTCGAACTCGTCCTTAGCATCTGTAATCACATCACCCTCCAGTGGAGCACGACCAGTAGTGGTAGTCACCTTCAAGGCGTGAAGTTCGAAGATATTCTTAGCCTTCAGGTTATCAGCAGGCTTAGCACTCCAAAGCAGGCGCAAGTCTGATGGCAATACGCGCTTAGCCACAGCAGAGTAGATAATCTTGTTGATGGCAGCAGTATCGCGAACACTAGCATAACCCACTGTGCTCAAACCACCACCGAGCTGCAAGCGAGCCAACAGTGGGTGAGCCTTGATAGCTGCAGCGTTCTGAGCATCCTCGCCTACCTTGCTGGCAGCATCATCCTTCTTCTTGATAGAGAACTTAGTCTCAGCCTTCTTAGGCTCAGCCTTGGCAACTTCCTTCTTAGCGGCAGCAGAATCTGCAGCTACAGAATCATTCTTCGCCTCACCGTTGTCACCATTAGCGATATGAGTATCGAGCTGCTGGAGATAAGGAGCGATTTCCTCTGAGTTGTATGTCTCCCAGAACTCAAGGTTAGCACTACCCTGGAGCATCTTACGCATACGCTCTGGCTGGCTGATACCTGGCATTTCTACCATGATACGGCCCTGCTGACCTTCCAGTTTCTGGATGTTAGGCTGAACAACACCGAACTTATCGATACGGGTGCGGACAACGTTGAAAGAGTTGTCGATGGCATCCTGTACAGAAGCGCGGATAGCCTTCTCTACCTCTGCGTCGCTGCTCTGAGGAGAAACCTTACCCTGCAACTGCTGGGTAGCGAACACTTCAGCGAGTTTATGACCTGGTGCGCTCTTGTGATAAGCGTTAATGAAAAGTGACACGAAGTCACCACCGTTAGCTTCTTCCTGAGCTCTAGCTTCCTTCATTGCATTGGTAAAACCAGCGTCGGTCTTGTGATCGGCAAGGTTTTCAATTACATCAGGCACAGAAATCTCAAGAATTACATTCATACCGCCCTTAAGGTCAAGTCCGAGACCAATCTGAGTTTCCAAGCAGTTCTGGTATGAATAAACACCTAAGTACTTCACAGAATCCTTATAATCCTGCTGCGCGATAGGGTCTTTCAACTTTGCAGCCTCGCCGTCATAGTAACGTGTGGCGAACGAGAATGACAAATAGAAGATACTTGCGAGTGTCAGTAAGACGGCTACACAAATTACAATTCCTTTGTTTTGCATTTCTATTTATTGTTATTAATTTATTTTATTCACAGTTAAGTAAAAACGTCAATACACACATAATGACGTGCAAAAATACGCATTTTTTTTCGTAAATAAGAATAATTTGCACTATTTTTGATGTTTAGGGCGCATTTTTAGCTTGCAGATGATGGGATAGTGGTCTGAAACCGCTATTTTGTTATCTACATAGCATTCGTATGGGTCCCAATCATCAGAGCACATGATGTTGTCTATACGTACAAAAAATCCTCCATGATGATAGCTGATGCCAGGGCCGTTTCCGCTGGCAATGTAGCAATCTGTCAGATTCTTCGCTATCGTGCGGTGGGCGTACGAGATAGGTCCATCATTGAAGTCACCACAGAGAATGGTACTCATACTCTTATGATGCTTTACATACTCCGCCACAGCCTCGGCCTCGGGAGCACGCTTGCGGGTTGCCTCAGCCAACTTCACCACCAGGAGCTTTGAGGTTTCCTCGGCTGTATCCACCTGAAGCTTTCCAACCACCAGGTTTTTAAACTGCCTGCGGTCTTCCAGGCTCAATCCGGTTGTTTCCAGATGATTGTTGATGACAAGCACCACCTTTCCCTTTATCTTCAGGCGATAAGCCACACTCATATTTCCCGTCGATTCGTATGGAATCAACTCCTTGGAAAGAATCGGATACTTGCTGAGCAGCATCAGGCAGTTGCCACCCTTGGGATGGATGGTCGTATCCTGATAGGCATACATCGGCTTCAAGATACTGTCTATCTGCTGCTGATTCTTCCAATTGGGCATGGCTTCCTGCAGGCACACGATATCGGCATCCTGTTCCTGGATATACTGCAGGCAGATGTTATGCCCTTCATCATCCTCTGTCTGGTTGCCGAAGTTCCAGGTATTATACGACAACACCTTGATACTTCCCTCAGGCGCATCTCCCTTCATATTGATAGGCATGTATTGGCGCACAGGCACAAAAGCCACCAGAAATCCAAGTACTGGTATCAGGGCGTACTTGGAACGGAAGACAAGCCAAAAGACCAGGAACCCCAAATTGATGACGAGAAAGATGGGAAACAGCAAGCCTGCATTGGTAAATGCAGGAAACTTTGCCGGATTCAACAAATCCGAATATCCCACCAATAGCATGAAGACAATGGTAGCCACATTGGCTCCCGCTATCATCTTCACCGTAAAATCTTTCAATCCGTCAAGCATATCTTCTTACTTATTACTCTGATCGAAAAGCGTCTGCTTCTCTTCTTTAGAGAGACTGTCGTAGCCGCTCTTTCTAATTTTATCCAATATCCGGTCTATCTCTACCTGATTTGCCTTCTTGCGCTGCTCATCCTGGTCGGTAGGCTGGAAATCAGTAGTATAATTCTCATTTCGGGTATAGTCGAAACGCTGCTTGGTATACTTATTACGACCACCAAACATGTTTCTCACCTTGTCGAAGGCATCTTGGGTAGATGAATTGTGATAACCACCCTCCATCTGCTTGCGCCAGTAGCGGATCATGAAGAAACCGAAGACCATACCTCCCAGGTGGGCAATATGAGCCACGCCGTCACCACGGGTAGCCAATGCCGAGAAGAGTTCGATGGCCGCATAGCCAATCACGAAATACTTCGCCTTGATAGGTACCGGCAATGGGAAGATGAAGATACGCTCATTCGGATAAATCATGCCGAAGGCAAGCAGAATGGCATAGATGGCACCCGAGGCACCCACCGTGGTCCACAAATTAAGATAATCCCCCATCGGCAGGCGGGCGCCATTGGCATCCACGATAAACTGATAGGCAGAGAAGTCATTATACAGATAGCTGACATACTGCGCAGCTTCCTGAAAGAGTCCTGCGCCCACGCCACAAGCTATGTAATAAAAAAGGAACTTCTTGGCTCCCCATACCCTTTCTACCACACAACCAAACATCCAGAGGGCAAACATATTGAATATGATGTGTTCAAAACCTCCATGCATAAACATATAGGTAATCAACTGGTACACGTGGAAGTCGGATGCCATAAAGAAGTGAAGTCCCAATATATCATTGAGCATAAAATTGCCAGAAGCATCTTTGCCAAACAAATAGCATACCAAGAAGGCAACAACATTCACTATCAACAAGTTCTTTGTAACTATCGGTATATTGCGCATAACGATTTTCTTTCTTTATTATTAATAATCACTATAAAATTTATAATTTCGTGGCAAAATTACTAAAAATATCCGTGAAATCACCAAAAAATGAGTAGATTACAATAAAATTTCACTATTTTCATCACTTTTCTGCTTTTTTTATTTGAACTTTCAAAGGAAAAAGCTATATTTGTAAGCAAAAAAGATAACAAGACAAAATTACTAATCATTTTATAACGTAAAATTATGAATAAGACAGAATTGATCGACAAGATTGCAGCTAGTGCAGGCATCACAAAGGATCAGGCTAAGGCTGCTCTCAATGCAACTACAAACGCATTGAAGGATGCTCTCATTGCAGGTGACAAAATCCAGTTGGTAGGCTTCGGCACTTTCAGCGTTAACGAGCGTCCTGCTCGCGAGGGTATCAACCCTGCTACTAAGGAGAAGATTCAGATTGCTGCCAAGAAGGTTGCCAAGTTTAAGGCTGGCGCTGAACTTGCAGACGCACTCAACAAATAATCGTAAAGATTATTTCTTAAAATAATAGGGCAACCCTCATGGATTGCCCTATTATTGTATATCATAGAAAGCTTCGCTTATTTAGGCTGCTTGCCGATGTAAGCCAAGATACCACCATCTACATAGAGGATGTGACCATTCACTGCGTTAGAGGCATCTGATGCCAGGAACACAGCAGGACCTTCCAACTCCTCTGGATCCAACCAGCGACCAGCTGGAGTCTTTGCACAGATGAAGCTGTCGAATGGGTGACGACTACCATCAGCCTGACGCTCACGAAGAGGGGCTGTCTGTGGGGTTGCAATATAACCAGGGCCCAGTCCGTTGCACTGGATGTTGTACTCACCATACTCTGAGCAGATGTTACGTGTCAACATCTTCAAGCCGCCCTTGGCTGCTGCGTATGCAGAAACAGTTTCACGACCCAACTCGCTCATCATAGAGCAGATGTTGATAATCTTACCATGACCCTTCTTGATCATACCTGGGATAACAGCCTTAGATACGATGAATGGTGCAGTGAGGTCGATGTCGATCACCTGCTTGAAGTCATCAACCGACATTTCTGTCATAGGAATGCGCTTGATGATACCAGCATTGTTTACCAGAATGTCGATAACACCGAGTTCCTTCTCGATGTCAGCAACCATATTCTTCACCTGCTCCTCATCTGTTACATCACAGATATAACCCTTGGCATCAATACCCTTTGCCTTGTAATCTGCAAGTGCCTGATCCATGTGATGCTGGCTGCGGCAGTTGAAAGCAATTTTAGCACCCGCCTTGGCATAAGCCTCAGCAATAGCGAAACCGATACCGTATGCGGCACCTGTCACGAGGGCAACCTTACCCTCCAATGAGAATAGTTTGTTAAAGTCCATACTTTTATATTTTAATCAATTGTTTGATTTGTTACGATGGCAAAGATACAAAATTATTTTGAATCTCGCTCTAATTCAATACGAAAGATGCAGCCTTTTTACTTATTTTCTCATTTTATTGACTTCTTTTCATAAGTTAGTCCCTTATTGTGATGCTTTTTGCGATGCTTGATTCAACTTTTATCGTATCTGGACACCCAGTGTTTCTTCTATCACTTGGATGACCTGCGGGATGGAATCCACATCAAAATCACCCGTCAGACGCTTGTTCTCATCAGAAGCCGTATATCTCATGCCTGACAATTTAGAAAGTTCCTCCAATACTTCGGATAATGGAGTATTGTCGAAATGCAGGCGATGCGTAGCCCATGCCACATCGTTGATATCATAATCCGCCAACAACTCAGGCTGGGCAGCCCCTTTCAGCAAACGGGCTCGCTTGCCCTTGGTCAGGAAGACGCCTTCAGCAGAATGACGAGCCGTGAAAAGCACCTTTCCGCCGGTTACCATCACTTCGGGGGCATCCGTTCTTTCATCCACCATAAACTGGGTACCGAGCACCCTTACATGTCCATGCTCTCCCACTACATCGAAAGGATGCTGTTCATCATGCTTCACCTGATAATAGATGCAGCCCTTCATCTCCACCTTTCTGCAATCATCTTCCTGATAGGAAAGAGAAGAATGAGGCATCAACGATACCTTCGTTCCATCAGGCAGATGATACGCCACTACTTCTGATTCGGCAGAAAGTGCCACCGTCTTTGGCTGCAAAAGCGTATAGGCTCCTATGGTGAAAAGCACCAGAATAGATGCAGCCACAGCTATCCAGCGGATGCGACGCATGCGTAAAGATACAGTTGCAGCATGCGAAACCTCTTCATCAGCAATGCAAACCCGAGCCTTCACCTTCTGCAAGGCCTTCCTGGTATCCAGCTTGCCCGGCTGAAAATACTTCAGCACAAAATCCTGTTCATTCTTGTTGATCTTCATCATAGAATCCCTTTCTTCGTTTAAAATTGTCCTGTAATAGATGCAAAGAGCGTATTGGTATGCTTATACTTCTCGATGCCATTATATCGCTTACCCTTCGTATAACGGATATTGTTTCTGCCATTTTCGATATTGAAGTCACTTGTCAGCCATCCCAAAGACAGAAACACGTCGCCCGAACGGAAGGTCAAAGCCGACTTGATGCGCCAAGCCAGCCATTTTCCGCCATGATTACTGACGGTTCGGATAGTTATATTGCCATAAAGTTCATCTGTATAAGATGCAGGATGCCCCACACCTTGTGCATCTTTGATTTCGGTAAAAGATACTATATCATTATAAAATGGCGTGATGCAGAGTCCCGGCTCGCAATACAGCATCAAGCCCGCAGTACGACGCTTGCTCAACCACAAGGTTGGAGTACGAAAAGCCAAACCTGGTGTCAGGTTGATTTTAATCACCCTCTTCGGATCATATTCATCATCCTCATAACGTTCTATCAAGGGTCTATCCCCGTGGTTGTCGTTCCATTCTATTCCACAGGAAACACCGACATAGGTCAAGGGATAATAGGCAAATGTCAACTCAACCATGTAGCTACTTTCATTGGCATCACAAAGTCCGCCCGTAATACCTGCCACATAGCGCAGCAGTTTGGTATCCTGCTTTAGCTTCATGCGATTGATCATCTCCACACGCTGTTCAAAAGTCATAGAATCCTTCACCGCTTCCACGGTATCATTCAAAAAACTATAATCCGTATTCTTCTTTTGAACAGAAACATCAGAACCCTGTGCCTTGCCGGCAATGGCAAAGCACAAGGCACCTAAAATGATTAAAAGACTTCTTTTCATACTCCTCACCTTTTTTATTTGGTATATATTCCTCCATTATCTTCGGAATCAGAAGAGCTGAAGAACTTCGAAACAGAACTTATATTGTAGCCAGCCACCACTCCGAAGCCTCCTTTTACATTAGAATAGGTAGGCGTAACCTGCATCAAGCCCACATCAGCCCAACTGTTGCTCTGTGCATCATTGATACTCTTGAGAAACCGATAATATTCAGGAGTTACCTTGTATAAATCTACTACATAAGAAAAAATATAAAATGACTGACGATATGAATAAGAGTAGGTATCCAGGTGAAGTGTATAGGTCTTGCCATTTATCGTACGGTCATTGAAGATGTAGGCATTACCAAAATACTCATAATCATCCATACCGAAATCATCATCCAACTTCGACTTCTTGTTCAACAAGGGTTCATTGTCTGTCAACAGCCCCAGATCACGGTTCATTTCTCGATTCAGTAATCTGAGCTTCACCGAATAATAATCTTCCGAAGAAGGATTATCATGGAAAATAGCTTCTACCCTATCAATGGTTATCGAGTTATAACCATCCGATGATTTCATTTCCAATTTAACATCGCCCAACTCCACTCCTACCTTCTCTGGGATATAAGTAGAAGCTGAAACAGATGAGAAATCCGGTGCAGAAACCTGAATACTGATTTTGTCGCCATCTTTCTGCTTGCCTACCACATAATACTGACCTACCAGTTGCGAAAGCACATCGGGATTCGTGCTTCGGGTAAAGAGTTGAGCCTCTTCCTCGTTTGCGATACGTTTCACCGTTTGCTCCACCCCATTCACCTTATATATAATATGTACATCTACCTTTTCGCGGGATAAGATGTCAACATTCCCCTTTACTGATGCTACAGGCAGACTCTTAGCTACACTGACGAGCGTAGTATCACCTTCGGTAGGAAAGCAATAAACCACCAGTCGGGGATGATCCTGCAGCTTTTGAATATCAAAATCATCTTTGCAGGAAACCAACGTCAGGCAAAAAAGCATGAAGCTAAATGCCCTATATATCATTGTTTTCATTTTTATCTCTTTTTATCTTTACATAAAATCTACATCTACTATTCACCATGCTATTCATTAGAACTTGATGGTATAGCTGAACGAAGGAATGATTGGGACAAATCCCCTGTTCTTTGCCGTAAACTGCTTTGTTTCCTCATCGTAATCCACCTTGACATACATCGAGTTCAGGTGACAATATGCATTGTAGATGCTCAAGTTCCAGATGCGCTCATGCCCATGCTTGGTAACATGATGGAAATCAAAACCCAAGTCCAGACGATGATAAGCCGGCAAGGTCAGGTTGTTGGGGATGGCATAGACAAATGATGCCGATTTCCACCAACTGCCAGGATATCGATTGCCGCCTTCCGGCAAACCAGGCAGTGCCGCTATCTGCGTTGGCACGGTGGCATGATTGCCGGAATGATAACTCCACACCGCATAGCAACTCACCTTCCTGTTGAAATCATATCTCAAGGAAAGATTCAACTTATGGCGATTGTCATACTTGTCGTAATACCAGTCCTGATAGAACTCATCATACTTCCGCTTGTTCCAGGAAAGCGTATAGGAACCGCTCAAGGTCAGGTGATTGTTACGATAAGTGGCATCTGCCTCCAAACCATAGAACAATCCCTTGCCATCCATCACCTGACTATCCCAATTCTCTGCCGGAGGTTCGATTCCCAGCCAACTGCTGTATTGCAGAAGATGCTTCGAGAGCTTGTAATAGCCTTCGAGCGATAAGATCCAGTGGCGGTTAGGCTGCGCATAGATGCCAGCCGCTATCTGATAAGAACGCATCGGCTTCAAGTCCTTGGTGGTTGGCACCCAATAATCAGTAGGCAAATCCAGATAACTGTTGGATATCTTATGCACATACTGAGTCATCTGCGTGAAAGAAGTCTTCAGCGATACCGCATGGCTCCACTGGTATTTCAGGGCGAAGCGAGGGTCGATATTGAAAAAGTTCTTGTTGCTGATATGAAACAATCCCAGATGGAAGCCAGCATCCAGGCTCCATTTATCACTGAGATAGATTTCATCCTCCGCATACGCCGCCCATTCATGAGACACATGCCTATTGGTACTATTCACACGGATGGTATCCATCTCAGCACCACTTCCACCTCCCATATAGTCAAGCTGCATCACTGTCTGTGGACGGAAGAGATGCATCGTGTAGTCATGACCGAAACGGATATGATGACGGGGATTCGGACGGTAATCGAATGCCGTGCGATATCCGGCATCATAAATAGTAGAAGTATAGCCATGCTCCAAATGATTCCACACCCTTTCATTCTTGGTTTGTGGATAGATTTCCCTGTCATCATCCAGGGAATAAAGTTTGGAACGGTTATGGGAATATACAGCCGTGAAGTTAGCAAAGAGCTTCGGTGAAAACAGATAATTCCAGTTCAAAGCCACATTGAAGTTTCCCCAGTTGAGTTGCGCCTTCGTTAATTCCTTATTATATGAATCACCTTCATGGTACCCATCCCTCTTGCTATCATCCATATCATCCTTCACGTCCCAACTGTCTTTTCCGTGATAGAGACTCAAGTCTATTTTCGAACGGTCGTTGAAACGATGGGTTACCTTGGCATTCAAGTCCATGAAGTAATAACCTATCGAAAGTTTCTCGTCTGGCTCAGAGAAAGCCTTGGTCAAGGGACGGGACAGCAGATCCTGCCAGGAACGGCGCATACCTATATTATAAGAGGTCTTGCCTTTCTGGATAGGTCCCTCAAACTGCACACTGGCATCGAGCAGTCCGATGCGATAGGCGCCATGAAACTGATTCATGTTTCCATCGGCGGTACGTACATCCACCACCGAAGACAATCTTCCACCGTATCGTGCAGGAAAGCCGCTCTTGTAGAAATCCACGTTCTTCACCACATCAGCATTGAAACTGGAGAAAAGACCCAGCGCATGATTCGTATTATAAAGCGGAGTACCATCAATCAAAAAAAGATTCTCATCGCCATTGCCGCCATGCACATAGAGTCCGCTTGCCAACTCCTGTCCTTCTGCCACTCCACTCACACGCTGCAGGGTCTTCACCACATCCGGTGAAGACATCAGAGCAAACTCTGTCTTGATATCCTTGTTCGAAAAGGAGCGCTTGCCGGTTTGCGTAGTAAGAAGCGGAGAGTTCAAGTCGCCATCTACCACCACCTCAGGCAGTTTACCATCTACCCGGAGCGCCATATTATGATGCATATCTTTCGAGAGATTCAGCTTCTCTACCTTGTCGGCATAGCCCACATACGAAAAGCGGAGCTGATGCTCGCCTTCAGGCAGGGTAAGCGAAAAGAAACCATATTCATTGGTGGTTGTACCGATGCCATCCGTCAGATCATAGATGGTGGCATTAATCAGCGATTCGCCACTCTCATCACGGACATATCCGCTGAGAGTGTGGCGACGCTGAACCTGCTGAACTTTGTGATCTATATTCGTGTAAGACGATGATATCTGTTGTACGGGTTTTCGCTTCAATATCACATAGTTCGCATTGATAGTATATAGAATATGAGTTTTCTCGAAAAGTGCCTTCAGTGCCTTCTTCACCGAAAGATGCTGGATGTCGGGTCCATGATACTTGATGTTCAATTCCCCATCAAGCGATGAATCATAGACGAAGTTGATTTTCCTGGTGCGGTGCAGCCAATCCATCTGCTGACGGATGGTGGTAGAAGTCTCTGCCTCCACCATCATCTTCGGCGTACCTGCCAACGTTGGAGCTGGCAAGGTTAGAATTGAGAGCGCAAAAATAATCTCTTTACCTTTCATAACTGTACTTTTATTCATTATTTTATTGCTATAACGCAAGAATTACAGAATACCCCCATGGATGAAAGGTAAAATATAGAAAAAATCTGCAAGAAAATCATCTTTCTTGCCTCGTAAGGTCTTTAAAGCCTTGGAAATCTGATGTTCTACGGTCTTTTCCGACAGGTTGAGTTCTTCGGCTATCTCCCGATAAGTCATACCATCACGCTTGCTCATCAGGAAGATTTCCCTGCATCGTTCGGGTAATAGCTCGATAGCCGTCCACAGTTCTGCCTCCCGGAAAGAACTTTCCTGTACCTGGTCATCAGAAATTGTGCCGCTCAAGTCAGAAGGAGAAATCTCCGTATCTATCGGAGACTGGCGGCGCATCCGGTCGATGCAGGCATTGCGCACAGAGGTATATAAGAAAGCCTTGATGTTTTCCGGCATGATGCTTCTACTTATCAATTTCACAAAACAATCCTGCACCACGTCTTCAGCCTCATCGATATCATGCAGATAATGAGTGGCATAAAGACATAGCGGACGATAATACTGCTGAAATATCAAGTCTATCTCTTGCATAAACTTTCTCTACCTAAACTAAACTCTTATATAACAAAATAACCCTCCAAATCCGCAAAGACTTGAAGGGTTATTTTATGACCTGTTGTCCCAGGCGGATTCGAACCACCACTGACAGAACCAAAAACTGTAGTGCTACCATTACACCATAGGACAATCAAATCAGCTGCAAAGGTAGTGGATTTTTTCTCCACTACCAAATATTTTCAATACTTTTAACGATTACTTAACGGTAATCAAGAAGTAGTTCTTCTTACCTTTCTGAACCAAAAGATACTTGCCATCAATCAGGTCATCAGCAGTGATTACCTGGTCGAAAGCAGCGAGTTTCTCCTTGTTGAGAGAAACGCCACCACCCTTAACGAGCTTGCGCATCTCGCTCTTGCTTGGGAAAATCTGCATACCCTCCTGATTGAAGAGATCTACAGCAGTTCCACCGAGCAGGTTCTTGTCGAGGTCGTAGTGAGGAACATTGGCGAATACATCGTTCAAGGTAGCCTCATCGAGCTGTGCCAAGTTCTCCTTGGTAGCCTTACCGAAAAGGATGTTGCTGGCTGCAATAGCCATATCCAAATCCTCCTGAGAGTGAACCATCACGGTAACCTCCTCAGCCAGACGCTTCTGGAGTACACGGCGACCTGGATCCTGCTTGTGCTCTTCTACGAGGGCATCGATAGTCTCCTTATCGAGGTCGGTGAAGATCTTGATGTACTTCTCTGCATCGTCATCGCTTACGTTCAACCAGAACTGGTAGAAAGCGTAAGGTGTGGTGCGGTTGCGATCCAACCAGATGTTACCGCTCTCTGTCTTACCGAACTTCTTGCCGTCTGCCTTGGTAATCAAAGGACAAGTGAGGCAGAAGCACTCTGCGTCGTTACCCAATGTGCGGTGAATCAGCTCAGTACCGGTAGTCATGTTACCCCACTGGTCGTTACCACCCAACTGGAGGCGCACGCCATACTTCTCATACTGATAGAGGAAGTCGTAGCCCTGGAGCAACTGATAGGTGAACTCAGTGAAAGACAAACCGTCGCGAGCCTCACCGTTCAAGCGCTTCTGCACGCTATCCTTCGCCATCATATAGTTTACAGTGATGTGCTTACCAACCACACGAGCGAAATCGAGGAAGGTGAAGTCCTTCATCCAGTCGTAGTTGTTCACCAACTCCGCCTTGTTAGGCTCATTGCCATCGAAGTCGAGGAACTTAGATACCTGCTTCTTGATAGCTTCCTGGTTATGATAGAGAGTCTCTGAATCGAGAAGATTACGCTCCTGGCTCTTGCCAGAAGGGTCGCCGATCATACCTGTGGCACCGCCGACGAGGAGATAAGGCTTATGACCACAACGCTGCAAGTGGCGCAACATCATGATACCGCAAAGGTGACCGATGTGCAGAGAGTCTGCAGTAGGGTCGGTTCCGAGATAGGCTGACACCATGTGGGTGTTGAGATATTCCTCAGTACCTGGCATAATCTGTGCCAGCATACCACGCCATTTCAATTCTTCAACAAAATTTTTTGCCATCGAATGTGATTTCTTTATATATTATATAATATGTATATGGGGCCCAACGATACAGTCGGAAACTTACGGCACGGGATCATAGCCCGAACCACCCCAAGGATTGCACCTCAAGATGCGCCACACGGCCAAAGCCAGTCCCTTGAAGGGTCCATGCTTCAGGATAGCCTGTCTGGCATATTCAGAACAAGTAGGCTGAAAGCGACACGAAGGCGGTGTATAGGGAGTGATGCATACCTGATAGAAGCGGATGGGCAGCAAGAGTACCCAGGCGAGCACTTTCTTTACCCATTTCCATAAGATGCGAAGATTACTCATAGCCGTTCCACTAAAGAGTTGTTCCACTATCGTCAGATAGTCGTTCCACTAATCGTTGCAGGTTTTTCTGCATCTTGGCATCAATCTCATCAGAGTCGTGCAGTTTTCCGTCTTGCCAGATTACGGCAAGCAGCAGTTGCTTGTCGGGCATCTGCGCCATGTGCTCCAGCAGTCCATGTTTCTGGGTGCGGTAAGCCTCGCGTATCTGTCGTTTCACCCTGTTGCGCTTCACGGCTCTCTTGAAGAACCTTTTCGAAACGCTCGCCATCAGCTCCACGGGTGCACTCTCCTGTTCCTTCTTGTCAACAAGCAGATACACCATCTTCAGGGGCCATGCCGTCAGGGCACGGGCTTTCCCGGAAAAGAGCTGGTCTATGAGCGTTTTCCGGCACAGATGCTCTCTCTTTCCGAAAGTGTTATCATTTTCTGTCAACATATAGCTTTGCTTCGTTACTTATTTGTTCGCTTAGCCGCTTTTTCAAGCGGCCTAGCTTATTTCTTGTTATTTCGCTTCAGATAATCCTTCAGCGCTCCCGTCATGGATGGGAACTCCTTGGTTGGAGCCTCCAGGTCGATGCGAAGGCCTTCCTCCTCTACGGTCTTCACCGTGGCAGGACCGAAAGCACCCAGTGCGATTTCACCCTGCTTGAAGGTAGGGAAGTTCTTCTTCAAAGCCTTGACACCAGTAGGGCTGAAGAAAATCATCATGTCATAATCGAAGTTCTTGACTTCTTCCTCTGTGAAGTCGTTGCTCACGGTGCGATACATCACGCACTCGGTGTGGTTCAACTTCTTCTCGTCGAGCAGATTCTGAACGTCGTCATTATGTACGCTGCTCAATGGAACCAGATATTTCTCGTTCTTATGGCGAGTCATCTGTGCCATCAATCCGTCTATCTTGCCAGTATCTCCGAAGAATACCTTGCGCTTGCGATACTGCACGTATTTTTGAATATAGAGTGCAATAGTCTCAATTACACAGAAATACTTCATGTCTTCAGGAATGGTGATACGCATTTCCTTGGCCAACTTGAAGTAATTGTCCACTGCATGGCGAGATGTAAAAACGACTGCAGTATAGTCGAGCAGATTAATCTTCTGCTGACGGAATTCTTTCGCTGTAAGTCCCTCAACTTTGAAGAATGGACGGAACACACATTCTACGCCATACTCCTTCTCGATATCGAAGTAAGGAGATTTCTCACTGGCTGGTTTTGGCTGAGAAACTAAAATTTTTTTAATCATCTTGTCTTAAAAGTTTATTTTCAAATAATGACTGATTAATACGAGTCCACCCCAAAGGGCAAACAATGGTACTACTTCGAGAGCACAAAAGTACAAAAATATTTGCAAAAAGATGCCATTTCTCTTAAAAAAGATGAGGTAACTCTTATAAAACGACAACATTTTAACCAATACTAGCACTATCAGGGCGTATGTCACCGCCACTTGGAGCGATAAGTCGAAGTAAGACAGCAGCATAACTGCCGGGAACAACAACACACCCTCGCACGATAACAGGAAGAGGTACGCCTTCAGCCACTGTTCATTTTTTTTCTTGTCAAAGAACACCCAACCCGCCAAGGAATAGAGAAATGCCTTCAGCAGGAAGTAGCCCATCACGCAACCGGCATAGATGCTGATTACCAGATTCTGTTCGATGATGAATGTATCTCCGATGGATACCTTCGAGTAGATGAAGTATCCGATGGCCACCAGAAGACAGGTCTGCACCACGAAGAACAGCTGGAAGCGCACCTCTGAACTGGTTTCCGTGATAACGGTGGTTCCCTCGCGCTGCGTGCGGAAGAAAGCCTTTGCCTGGCGGATGATGAAGTGCTTCGACTTGGAGAATGCAATGCATGCCAGCACAAAGCACAGGAGCAGCAGCGAGGTGATGAAGTTATCACCTGCCACCGTATAAGGCACAGGGTCGCCCGCCACTCCCAGTCGTCCACCCTTCAGCTCTGGATGGAAGAGCGAGTCTTTCGAGAAGAACGACTCACGGTAGTATTGTGGCAAACTCACATCTCTGAAACTCTTGCCCGCCTCATGTCCAGGCAGGTGCAAGGTGTCAGGCATCTCGCTCCAGTGAATCTCACTGGGTTTGATATGCGCCCTGATCATCGAATCTTGTTGGGCAGGGGTCGCATTCTTAGGCAGCCAACTCAGCACCTGCTTAGGCGTGAGTTGGCTGCTATGGTTTTGCTTGTAGTTCTGCTGCTGCGACCCAGCCTCAGCATCTACTTCTGTATGTATCGAATCTGCTTGCTGCACCATTCTTTAATACCCGAATCCTTCAATCCGGTCTCTCTTATTTTGTTCGTTCCTTAAAGTCCGAAAACCTTCTTGATCTCATCCACCTTGTCGAGCTTTTCCCAGGTAAAGAGTTCCACCTTCATGGTCTTTGCCTCGTGGTAACGGCTGGTGAAGGTCTTCTCCACTACCTCGTTCTTACGACCCATGTGGCCGTAGGCGGCTGTCTCGAAGTACATTGGCTGGCGCAACTTCAGCTGGCGCTCGATGGCCTTTGGACGGAGATCGAACATCTCGGCAATCTTCTTGGCGATTTCACTGTCGGTCATGTTCACATGACTTCTGCCGTAGGTGTTTACATAGATGCTTACTGGCTCTGCCACGCCGATAGCGTAACTTACCTGTACCAGCATCTCGTCGGCAACACCGGCTGCCACCATGTTCTTAGCGATATAGCGGGCTGCGTAGGCTGCAGAACGGTCTACCTTACTTGAGTCCTTACCCGAGAAGGCACCACCACCATGGGCACCCTTGCCACCGTAGGTATCTACGATAATCTTACGGCCTGTCAAACCGGTATCTCCGTGAGGACCACCAATCACGAACTTGCCTGTTGGGTTTACGAAGTACTTGATGTCGTCGTTGAAGAGAGCCAGCACCTTGTCGCTCAGGTGAGTCTTCACACGTGGAATCAGGATGTTGAGCACATCCTCACGAATCTTAGCCAGCATAGCCTCGTCGTCATCCTCGCCGTTAGCCTTCTTGATGAAGTCATCGTGCTGGGTAGAAACCACGATGGTATCGATGCGCTGTGGAATATTGTCGTCTGAGTACTCGATGGTTACCTGACTCTTAGAGTCTGGACGGAGATAAGTCATCACCTTGCCCTCCTTGCGGATGTCGGCAAGCACACGCATGATGAGCTGAGCCAAGTCGAGTGATACAGGCATGAAATTAGCGGTTTCGTTGGTTGCGTAACCGAACATCATACCCTGGTCGCCTGCGCCCTGGTTCTCATCCTCCTCACGGCTCACACCGCGGTTGATGTCGTCGCTCTGCTCGTGGATGGCGGTGAGCACACCACAAGAGTCGCCGTCAAACTGATATTCGCTCTTGGTATAACCGATCTTCTTGATGGTCTTGCGGGCGATGGTCTGCAAATCCACATAAACGTTAGAGCGAACCTCGCCCATGATTACTACCTGACCCGTAGTACAGAAGCTCTCGATGGCGCAGTGAGCGTGATCATCGTAAGCCAGGAACTGGTCAAGCAAGGCGTCTGAAATCTGGTCAGCCACCTTATCTGGATGTCCTTCAGAAACTGATTCTGATGAAAACAAATATGCCATATTTTCCTTTAATTTTCTATTAATATTTCCTGTTCTTTATTTTGCGGCTGCAAAGTTACACATTTTTTTTCAGATTCTGCCATTTTCCACTGAAAAATAGAGCGTAAATCCCCGAATATTCTACCATTTACGGCAGATTGCCCCCTGAATGCTTTTCCCGATACTTGATATTGCGTGGATGATGGTAGAGGATGGCCTCCCTCAGGTCGGAAGTTTCTATGTGGGTATAAATTTCCGTGGTGCCGATATCCTCGTGTCCCAGCAGTGCCTGAATCACCCTCAGGTCGGCTCCTCCCTTGAGCAGGGCGGTGGCGAAACTGTGGCGCAGGGTATGGGGCGAGATGGTCTTCTTGATGCCTGCATCCTGAGCCGCATTCTTGATCATGATGAGAATCATGTGGCGGGTGAGATGGGCACCTCGGCGGTTCAAGAAGACGTAGTCTTCCTCGCCGGGTTTAATCTTCATCAGGTTGCGGTCGATATACCACAGGTTGATTTCCTTCAGCGCCTTTTCCGAGATGGGAACCAGCCTCTCCTTCTTGCCTTTTCCCATCACCCGGATAAACTTCTCCTCCTCATAAACCTGACTGATTTTCAGGGTCACCAGTTCCGACACGCGCAATCCGCAGGAAAACAGGGTTTCGATGATAGCCTTGTTGCGCTGTCCCTCCCATTTCGAGAGGTCGATGGCAGACTCCAGCATATCCACCTCCTCCACCGAGAGATATTCCGGCAGATGTTCTCCTATCTGTGGCGATGGCAAGAGCTCCGTAGGGTCATCCTTCAGATAATCATCAATCACCAGGTAACGGTAGAAGGAACGCACGCCGCACAATACACGGGCATGCGAAGTTGCCGAGATGCCCTTGTCGTGCAGACTCGCCGAAAAGTTCTCCAGGTCTTCCAGTTTCATTTCCAGCACCCCCTTGTCGTTGTTCCTGGCATATTCCATCAGATAATCCAGGTCGTGCCGGTACGCCTCCAGCGTGTTGAGCGAATAGTTTCGCTCCAGCTTGAGGTATCTCATATAGTTCTTGATGATGTCATTAGCCATTTTCTTATCTATTTTCTTTTCTATTTTCTTGTCTGTTTCCAATTTTATTATTACCTTTGCATTCAGGTTAGCTGATATCAGCCAGCCCATTGCATCTGCAAAGATACAAAAAATAAACGATACAGACTTAAAAAATCATGTGATTATGAAGATACAGATTATTAATGGTCCTAATTTGAACCTCCTGGGCGTCCGCGAACCAGGCATTTACGGCAGCAACTCCTTCGAGAGCTACCTGCCTAAGCTGAAGGCTAAGTATCCTGATGTGGAGATTGAGTATTACCAGAGTAACATCGAGGGCGAGCTCATCAACAAGTTGCAGGAAGTGGGCTTCTCCTACGATGGCGTGGTGCTCAACGCCGGTGCCTACACCCATACCAGCATTGCCCTGCAGGATTGCATCCGCAGCCTGAAGTGCCCTTGCGTAGAGGTTCACATCTCGAATGTACACAAGCGTGAGGAGTTCCGCCATCATTCTTACATCTCCTGCGCCTGCCTCGGAGTAATCTGCGGCTTTGGTCTGGCGTCTTACGACCTTGCCATCGCCGGAATCTTAGCACAGAAGGAAAACGGGGAGTAAGATGACAGAGACAGAACTTATCGACAAATATATCTGCCAGCATATCGAGCCGGAGGGTGATTATCTCTACCGTCTCTATCGTGCCACCAACATCCATACCATCCACGGACGTATGGCGAGCGGGCACATCCAGGGCCGACTGCTCAAGATGCTGGTGCAGATGGTCCGCCCCAAGAATATTCTTGAGGTGGGCACCTTCAGTGGCTACAGCGCCATCTGCCTTGCCCAGGGATTGCAGGAGGGTGGCAAGCTCTACACCTTCGAAATCAACGACGAGATGGAGGATTTCACCCGTCCCTGGATTGAAGGTTCGGATGTTGCCGACAAGATTGATTTCCGCATCGGCGATGCCAACGTTGAAGCGCCCAAACTGGGTGTGATGTTCGACCTGGCTTTCGTGGATGGCGACAAGCGCACCTACATCGAGACTTACGAGATGGTGATGGACATCCTGAACCCGGGAGGATACATCCTGGCGGATAACACCCTGTGGGACGGACACGTCATCGACCCGGCATACGACCGCGACCAGCAGACCAAGGGCATCCGTGCCTTCAACGACATGATAGCCCAAGACCCTCGCGTGGAAGTGGTGATTCTGCCGCTGCGCGATGGTTTGACACTCATCAGAAAGAAATAAAAAAGGAGTTAAGGAGTTAAGGAGTTAAGATAACAGTCTTTTGGCATGTATTTTAAACCAATAAGACATACGTCTTAACTCCTTTAACTCCTTAACTCCTTTAACTCCTTGATAAAAGAAAGTTCAGTACTAACTCAAAAGCCTTTTGCTCAACGCCCTTACCGGATACCAGACTGAAAGCCAGCCTACGGCGATGACCGTTACGAAGATGATTGCCACATCCGTATAGTGAACGCTCACCGGATAGGCATCAACGATAAACGAACCTTCAGAATCGCCCAATCTCACAAAGCCATACTGCTGCTGCAGCCAGCAGAGCAGCAAGCCCAGTCCGATGCCTATCACGGCACCTATCACGGCTATCATTCTTCCCTCAAAAAGGAAGACATGCGTTATCTGCTTATCGTTGGCACCCAGATTTCTCAACGTCACAACATCGTTCTTCTTGTCGATGATCAGCATCGAGAGCGAACCGATGATGTTGAAACATGCCACCACCAGGATAAAGGTCAGGAAGATATACGCCATCAGTTTCTCTATCTGCATAATCTTGAACGTATCCTCCTGCTGCTCGAACCTATCAAGCACCTTGTATTTGTTGCCTGCTATCTGCTGCATCTCAGCCTTCACCGCCTGCAGGTCGCTGCCCTCCTTCAATCTGATTTCCAGGTCGGAGAGCATGCCCTGCTGGTCAAAGAGGTTGCGGGCAAAGGAGATGGAGGTGATGATGTAATTCTGGTCGTATTTCGACTGCTTCACGGCGAAGAGCACACCCGGCGATACCAGCGAATCGGCCACGAAGCCGTCGCCCGGGCTCATCATGTCGAGCTGTCCTTCCTTCTTAGGCGCATAAATCTTCAGGAAGCCATCCCATCTTGCCCCGATGCCCAGCGTCTGAGCCAGACGGATGCCCACCGTGCCATATTGCAGGTTGGCTGCACGGAGCGAGAAGCTTCCATCGCCATAAAGAATATCGTTGATATGCGATAACTCTGCAAAGTTATCATCCACGCCCTTGATCTTCACCATTGTCTGTCGGTCGGCATAGATAGCCAGTGCCTGGTCCTCTACGGTTTCCGTAGCCACGTCCACTTGTGGCAACTGGCGTATCTTCGTCAGTATCGGGTCGTCGGCAGGCACCGTCTTTCCCTCCACCGGCATCACCTTGAGCTGCGGGTCGAAACTGGTAAAGAGCGATGCCACCAGGTCGTGAAAGCCGTTGAACACGCTCAATACGATGACCAGCGCCATCGTAGCCACCGCCACACCAATCACCGAAACAGAACTGATGACGTTGATGACGTGCGTACTCTTCTTGGAAAAGAGATACCTGCGGGCTATAAAGAATGGAAAATTCATTTGTCTTTTTACCCTTTTACTTTTTCAAGAGTTCGTCGATGTGCTCCAGGTAATCCAGGCTGTCGTCCAGGAAGAAGCGGAGCTCTGGAATGATGCGCAGCTGGTTTCTCACCTTTCTGCCCAAGTCGAAGCGGATGGTCTTCTCGTTGGCATTGATGTTCTTCAGAATCTCCTCACCCTTCTCAGATGGGAACACACTGAGGTAAGCGGTGCAGATGCTGAGGTCTGGACTCACTCTTACCTTGGTTACACTTACCATCACGCCGTGCATCATGCGGGTCTGTGACTGGAAGATAAGACTCAACTCCTTCTGGAGAAGTCTTGATATACGGTTTTGTCTTGTTTCTTGCATAACTATAAACTATTAACTATAAATTATCAACTATTCAAGGTCCACGTGCGTCACGTCCACCTGCTCATGCAGGAATATCAGCGCCGACTCCTTGAACTTTTCCTCACTTTCCGTTGTCAGATACTGGCATGTGCCATTGTGGGTTATCATCTGCTCCATCTTAGGATGTCGCTTCAGGTAATCCTTCAGGCTGTTTGCCACATACTGTCCCTGTGGTACCACTCTCACGCCATCGGGAAGATTCTTCACGATGCTGCTCATGAGCAGTGGATAATGGGTGCAACCCAGGATGATGGTATCGATGTCCTCATCCATGCGCATCAGCTGGTCAATGCGCTTCTTCACGAAATAATCAGCACCAGGGCTGTCTGCCTCGTTTGCCTCTACGATTGCAGCCCAGAGCGGACAAGCCACTCCGCTTACCTGGATATCAGGCCACAGCTTTCCTATCTCCATCTTGTAGCTCTCGCTCTTGATGGTTCCCTCGGTGGCAAGGATGCCCACGTGGCGACTCTTGGTCAGCGTACCTATCACCTCGGCGGTAGGACGGATGATGCCCAGCACGCGGCGGTCAGGGTCCAGTTCCGGGATGTCTCTCTGCTGAATAGAGCGCAGCGCCTTAGCCGAAGCCGTATTGCAACCCAGGATAACCAGATGGCATCCCATGGAAAAAAGCTTCAGCACAGCCTGGCGGGTAAACTTATACACCACCTCGAACGAGCGCGATCCGTAAGGCGCACGGGCGTTGTCGCCCAGGTACATGTAGTCATACTGTGGCAACATCTGGCGCAGACCATGCAGGATGGTGAGGCCGCCATATCCGGAATCAAAGATTCCGATAGGTCCGGGATTGGAAGGCAGCATCATTTCAGTTTCTCCTCCAGCGCAGCTGTAATATCCTCGCCCATCTCGGCATTGAGATAAGGAGCGGCATTGTTGTCGGTATTGAGGATGAAGGCGAATCCCTTCTCCTTACCTATCTTCTGAGCCTCCTCGTTCACCTTTGCCTTGAGCGGAGCGAAAGCCTCGTCCTCAGCCTGCTTCAGGAGTCGGTTAGCCTCAGCCTTGAAGGCGATGTTCTTCTCCATCAGTTCACGCAGTTCAGCCTGTCGCTTTTCCAGGATTGTCTTGGCATAAGAGCGCTGGCCATCGAGAAACTCCTCGTACTTGCTGTTAAACTCATTCTCCACGCGCTTGGTCTCTTCATCATACTTTGTGCGCAGTTCGTCCATATTATGCTTGGCTATGGCGTAACCAGGCATGGTATGAAAAACCTGCTCAAAGCTGAAGTAGCCAAAACGCCATGCTGGCTGTGCAGCCACGGCAGCCGGTTGTGTTTCCCCTGCCTGGCTCTGCTGTGCAGAAGCCGAGAGGGCAACAAGAGCGAAAGCCAAAAATAAGAGATTCTTTTTCATAATGCGTGATACCTTATTTGATTATTTTTGTGAATAGATGTGCTAGATGATAAATAAGGGCAGGCACTTGTGCCTGCCCTTAGCTTCATTATCGTAATACTTACGTTGGATTACTTAATCTTAGACTGTACTTCCTTGGTTACATCCACCACGTTGGCACCAGTATAGATAGCAGTGCCATCCTCCATGATGTATGTATAGTTGCCAGCCTTGCCCACAGCCTCGATAGCTGCACGCACCTTGGCGATGATAGGCTGCATCAGCTCGCTGCTCTTCTTCTGCAACTCCTGCTGACCGTCCTGGTAAGCCTGCTGAATCTTCTGCTGCAGAGTCTGGAGCTCAGTTTCCTTCTGCTTCTTGGCAGTAGCGTTCATGGTGCTTGCACCCTTCTGGAACTCGTCAGCCTTGCGCTGCAACTCATCCTGCATAGATTTCAGTTCGTTCTCCTTCTGCTTCTGGAGAGCTTCCATCTCACCATTAGCCTTAGCTACGTCAGGCAAAGACTGCATAATCTGCTGGGTGTTAACCTTGCCAAACTTCTGAGCCATCATTGTCATTGGTGCACAAAGCATCAACATTAAAATAAGCTTTTTCATTTCTGTTTTATTCTTTTTTAATTATTATTCTTTGTTCGTAAAGAGCTCTGTTTAGAGCCGCGCCCTTTCTTTTCGGCTGCAAATATACAATTATTTCTCGAAATAACCTAAATTATTTGCTTGAATAACATTTATTACTTGTTAGAATAGCCTAATTTCTGCAATACTTCGTTGCTGATGTCTATTTTTGGCGATCCGAAGATGATTCCATTGTTGCTGGCTCTGTCGATAACAAGCGAGTAGCCGCGTAGGTCGGAGATTTCCTTCACTGCGTTGTATATCTCCTCCTGAATAGGTCCCATCAGTGCCTCGCGCATCTTGTAGAGGTCGCCCTCGGCTCCGAAGTATTTCTTCTTCAGGTCGCTGGCTTCCTTCTCTTTCTGCATGATGGCATCCTGCTTGGCTTTCTTCTGCTCCTGAGAGAGGAAGACCACCTCGTTCTGATAGTTCTTATACAGGGTACTTGCCTCCAGGTTGATGGCCTCTACCTCGGCCTGCCACTTGCGGCTCACCTGGTTCAACTGTTCGTTGGCACGCTCGTAGGCGGGTACATTCTTCAGGATGTACTCCATATCTACCAATGCATATTTCTGTGCATGTGCTGAGATGGCTGCTACAGCCATCATCAGCATCAATACTATTTTCTTCATAAAATCCGTTTTTAGAATTCCTGACCCAAGATGAAGTGGAACTGGCTTCCACCCTTCTTATACTGGCTGCCGTTCCATACCTTGTCGAAACCGTAAGCCCAGTCGATACCCATCAAACCTACCATCGGCAGGAAGATACGCACACCTACACCAGCACTGCGCTTCATGCTGAATGGGTTGAAGTCCTTGGTGTCATACCACGCATTACCAGCCTCTACGAAGGTCAAACCATAGATAGTGGTATTGCCCAGCAGGAATGGATAACGCAACTCCAGTGAGAAACGGTCGTAGGCATAAGCATAGTAACCGGTGTTGCGGGTATAAGATACGGAACCGTTCTCATAACCACGGAGTCCGATGGTCTCCTCACCATAGTATGATGAGTAACCGCTCATACCGTCACCACCCACATAGTAGGTCTCGAATGGACTCTTCTTGTATTTGTTGTAAGCACCGAGCAGACCGAGCTCTACGCGGGTCATCAAGACCAGACACTTCTGACCGCTGGTCAATGCGGTATAGGTCTTTGCCTTGAACTTCCACTTGTGGTACTCAATCCAGCGATACTTCTCCTGCTGCTCCTCAGAGTAGGTTGGAGAGTTGGCGTTGTTGGCAAGGTTCTTATAGTCCTTGTTGTCGAACGCACTCCATGGTGGAGTGAGGTTCACGCTTGCCTCGAACTCAGAACCACGACGTGGGAAGAGCTGGTTGTCGGTTGATGTACGGTTCAATGCGATGGTCAAGTTCAAGTTGTTCGCATTACCGTTGGTCATCAGCATGTAGCTCCAGTTTCTCATCATGTAGCGCTGGTAAGCCAACTGCACCGACAGGGTGAAGTAATCATCTGGCCAGCGGAGGCGCTTACCCCAACCGAGGCTCACACCCACCATCTGGATGTACTTATCCGGATCGTAATAATTCTCGTAGTTATTGTAGTAACCAGAACCGTAGCCATACATGTAACTCATGTAGTTGTTCATGTAGGCACTGTTGTAGTAGTTGCTTGACACGTCGGTACTCTTGCTGTAGTAGGCACCCACACTAAACTGGATAGGACGCTTGCCGCCAAACCAGTTGGTAGAGTAGCTTACGTTATAGCTCTGGTAGTAGGTACCGTTGGTCTGTGCACCGATGCTCAGCACCTCACCATCACCGATAGGCATGATACCACGATGCTCCTTATTCTTATTGAAGAGGTTTGCCATAGAGAAGTTGTTGAGCTTCAAGCCCACACGTCCGATGACACCCGTCTGACCCCAACCGAGCGAGAACTCTATCTGGTCGTTACTCTTCTGCTCCAGGTTCCAGTTTACATCCACGGTTCCGTCCTCGTAGTTAGGCTTCACGTCTGGACTTACTTTTTCTGGGTCGAAGTGTCCCATAGAAGCCAACTCACGAGCCGAACGCATCAGCGCCTCCTTAGAGAAGAGGTCGCCTGGCTTTGTACGGAGCTCACGGCGCACCACATTCTCATAAAGACGGGTGTTACCGTTGATACGTACGTGGCTCAGGTAAGCCTGAGGTCCCTCTGTTACGCGCATCTCCAAGTCAATGGAATCACCGTCGATGTTGATTTCGGCAGGATTGATGCTGGAGAACACGTAACCGTTGTTGTAGTAGAGGTTCGCCACCGCATCATCGTCTTCGTTCAATCGCTTGTGCAGAATCTTCTGGTTATAAACATCACCCTTCTTCATACCCAACAGATAGTTGAGCCTGTCGGTCTGATATACGGTGTTGCCCACCCAGTTGATGTTGCGCACGAAGTACTGCTTGCCTTCGTCCACCTTGATATATACGTTCACATGCTTCTCGTCGAAGTTGCTGATGCTATCCTCCAGAATCTGGGCGTCGCGATAACCATACTCATAGTATTTTTCGATGAGTTTCTGCTTATCTTCCTTCCAGCGCTCAGGAGTAAACTTCTTCGACTTGAAGAAGGTGGCAAACTTGCCAGCCTCGTGGGTCTTGGCAAAGGCACCCTTCGAGAAGAATCCACCCTTGATCTTGCGGTCAGAGAGTTTCTCGTTACCGTCGATGGTAATCTGATGAACCTTGATCTTCTGTTTCTTGTCCACGATGACATCCAGAATCACCTGTCCCTTGTTAGCCACGTCGTCGCGCTGGTTAATCTGGATATCGGCATTCTTGAATCCCTTGTCGTCGAAATACTTCTTGGCGAGAATCTTGGCACGGTCGAGCATGTTAGGGGTCACCTGTGTACCCTTCACCATACCCAGCTTCTGCTCCATATCCTCACGTTCACTCTTCTTCAAGCCCACATAGTTGATGTTCGAGATACGAGGGCGCACAGCCAGATAGATGTGCAGATAGAGTTTCTCGCCTACGATGGAGTCGGCAGCGATAGCAACCTTCGAGAAGAGGCCATGCTTCCAATAACGCTTCACAGCACTGGTGATGGCATCGCCAGGAACTTCTATTTCATCACCCACCGAGAGTCCGGAGATACCCGTGAGCACGTAGTCCTCGTATCCTTCCACACCCGAAACGTTGATACCGCCGATGGTCAGCGTACGGGGTGTTCCGGCATACGAGATGTCGGGATTAACGATTTTATCTTGTGCCAGCATCTGCACACTCGCCATAACGCCCAGCAGCAGGATGAAAATCTTTCTAAACTTGTTCATTTATATACCTTATTATATATATAGTATCTATAACTTATCTTCTTTGCTTACCTATCATCGTGGAGATGTTACTTGCTTTCCTCCTCTGCCTCTACCTGTGCCTCGGTCTTTCCGTAGCGGCGCTGGCGGGTCTGGAAGCTCTCTATAGCCTTGTGCAGACACTCCTCGTTGAAGTCTGGCCAATATGTGTCACAGAAGTAAAGCTCCGAATAGGCAATCTGCCAAAGCAGATAGTTGCTGATGCGCAACTCACCGCCCGTACGGATCAGCAGGTCTGGGTCTGGCATGAAGTTGGTCTCCAGGTGCTGCTCGAAGTTCTCCTCGGTCAGCATTTTCTCCACTTCCTCATAGCTGGCGCCCTTCTCCATGGCTTCCTTCACGGTTTCCTTCATCGCCTTCATGATTTCCCAGCGTGAGCTGTAGCTCAGTGCCACCACCATGGTCATGGCGTCGTTCTTGGCGGTATGGTCCATGGTTTCCTGCAACTTATCCTGCACAGCCTGTGGCAGACGCTTCATATCGCCGATTACACGGAAACGCACGTTGTTCTTCATGAAAATTTCATCCTCCAGTGAAGTGAGCACCAATCCCATCAGAGCCGAGATCTCGTCGGCAGGACGATTCCAGTTCTCTGTAGAGAAGGTATAGAGGGTGAGATACTTCACGCCGAGGCGAGTACACTCTGATGTGATGCAACGCACTGCGTCAACTCCAGCCTGATGGCCGTAGCTGCGGTCCTTACCTCTTTCAGTAGCCCAGCGTCCATTGCCATCCATGATAATGGCGATGTGCTCAGGAATTCTGTTCATATCCAAGTTGTTCATATATTATTCTTCTTTATTTACGAGTTCTTAATCTTCCTTATTACAAGTTTTACATCTTTCGCTGAAACTGTAAGTGAGCGATAACTGAAGCATCGAGTAGCAGTCGGTGTTCTTGAAGGCTCCGCTGCTCTTGATGAGATAGGGGTCTTTCACCCCGTCCAGTTCGTCGTTCAGCGAGAAATGGATGGTCCAGTCCACGCCGATGTTCAGCCTGTCTGTCACCTTATATTTGGCGCCGATGCCCAGGGGCACGTTGGCGGTGAATACATTCTTCCCGTCTCCCTTCACAAAGGTGGCTCCCAAGCCGCCAAACACGAAGGGCACCAGCCTTTTGGCTCCGCGGTAGTCCCTGCCTGTGCCGTAAGGCCAGAAGTTATACTCAAACACCAGACTCATGTCCACCAGCGTGTTGCTGAAAGAGTAAGGTGCTTCCTGATAGTCGGGATAGTAGGTTTCCACCTTGTCGGTGGATCCTTTCAGTTTGCCGAACGCCAGGTTGATCCGCAAGTCCTTGTATGGGTCGAAATTATATCTGCCCACGAAGGCTCCCATCGGCTGCTGGTTGGCAAAGATGTTGCCGTTCAGGTCGCCTTCATAAGCCACCATACCTACGCCCGCACCTATCTCCATGCGATATTGCGGATCGTCCTGCGCCCTTGCCCATTGCATCTGGAACAAGAGGCACAGCAGCAACAGGAAGTTGCGCAAGCTGATTTTCATTTCCTATACCTTATTATATATAATGTCTTGTTAATGCTTTGCCAAACGCGGGATGGCTTAGTCCTTGCGCCAGCCATCGATGTTATAGCGTCCCTTCCATACGTAACCGTTGCGGATTACCCAGTAGAAGTGGTTGTTGTCGCGGCAGAAACCGAAGCGGCCGGTATTTGCCTTGAACTCTGCTGGCAGGGTGATGAGCGAATCCACCGCCCAGGTCAGTCCGTTGTCCTTGCTCTTATACCAGTTGCCGTTGCTTCCCAAGGCCACATAGCCGGTATCGGCAGCGCAGGTAATCACCTCGCTCATCATCGGCAGCATGTTCTTAGCCTGGTTGGCATCCACATCCATATAGTTCCAGGCATACTCAGGAGCATTCCTTGCATAATCAGCCACATGAGTCCAGGTGGTAGCGATGGTATCGCCGTAGCTGGAATCACGGGTTCCCAGAAGGAGTACGTTCTCGGCATTCTTCACCGAAGCGATGCCCGAAACGCTCATGCTCAGGTTCTGGGTTGGCAGGCGCCTATAGTCTTCATCTATCTTCTGGGCTGTCCAGGTGGCTCCCTTATTCTTGGATACGGAAATGCCTGTAGCCGTGAAGGCATAGAGATACTTGCTGCTGGCACCAACCAACTGCTTGAGTTCGCTGTTCCCTCCCACCTGCTGCCAGGTAGCAGCATCGGCAGAAAGATAAACCTTACCGCCTGAAAGGAGGAAGATATTGCCATCCATCATCACGGCATTCTGATAGTCATCAGCTGCGAAAGCCTGGTTAGGGGTAACCTCTGTCCACGCAGTACCGTCTGTATAAGAAGTCTGGTATATCTTCATACCCTCGGCAGTCTTACCGAAGGCATAGATGTGGTCGCCCAGGGCGAGTACCTTCACATCCTGGAGGGCAGCCAAAGCTGCCTGTGCTCCCTTCGCCTGCCAGTTGAAATCGTATGGCTTCTCCTGATGCACGGTCACGGTCACGGTGTATGTGGTGTATGCAGAGAAGGCATTGTTGTATACACGGATCTTGCGTGGCTGCGAGAAATCGATGGAGTCGGTGCTAGAATAATAGGCAGCCGAATCAAGATTCTCTGGTTGTTTAGCATGCATCAGGATCACCGGACTGCTGTTCTTGCTGGTGATGGTAGCCAACACGGCAGCTGTCCTTGTACCGGCTGGCAAGGAATCCGCATTATAGATCTGACGGGTGGTCTGATCTATATAAAATTTATAGCTGGAGCCCGTCACGTTCGACTTGAGCAGGGTATCCTTTCCGGCAGCAGTCTTAGCATATCTGTCGAGGTTACCGAGCGAGAAGCTGGTGATGGCCGTATCGTATGTATATTCCACAGTTGTATCATCGCTGCTCAAGCAAGATGAGAGCGAGAAAGTAGCTGTAATCAGTGCTATGAAAGCAAAAAACTTCCTTTTCATTCTATTCAATTTTTCTTTTTAGCTGCAAATTTACGGAGAATTCTTCAAAAATCCGCCCTTTTCACCTTATTATTATGCAAATTATTCATTTTAGGGGCTTTTTTTATATTTTTTAGTGATTAAGAGCTAGGAAAAGACATGAAATCGGGGAAAAACGGGAAAATCATAGACGAAGAAATCCCGCTTCTCTTGCGAGAAACGGGATTCCATATTTAGCATGAATTCGAATTGTCGAATTAGAGCTGTGGACCAGCAGCAACGAGAGCCTTACCAGCCTCGTTTGTCTCATACTTCTTGAAGTTCTTGATGAAGCGAGCAGCCAAATCCTTAGCCTTCTCCTCCCACTGAGAAGCATCAGCGTATGTATCACGAGGATCGAGGATCTTAGGATCTACGCCTTCCAACTGTGTAGGAACTACGAAGTTGAAGAATGGGATAGTCTTTGTAGGAGCTGCGTCGATTGAGTGGTCGAGGATAGCGTCGATGATACCACGTGTATCGCGGATAGAGATACGCTTGCCTGTACCGTTCCAACCTGTGTTAACCAAGTATGCCTTAGCACCAGACTTCTGCATCTTCTTTACCAACTCCTCAGCGTACTTAGTTGGGTGCAACTCCAAGAATGCCTGACCGAAGCAAGCAGAGAATGTTGGAGTAGGCTCGGTGATACCGCGCTCTGTACCAGCCAACTTAGCTGTGAAGCCAGAGAGGAAGTAATACTTAGTCTGCTCAGCGTTCAAGATAGATACTGGTGGCAATACACCGAATGCATCTGCTGAGAGGAAGATAACCTGCTTAGCAGCTGGACCCTGAGAGAATGGACGCTGGATGTTCTTGATGTGGTAGATAGGGTAAGATACACGAGTATTCTCGGTAACAGTCTTATCTGCGAAGTCAATCTTACCATCCTTAGCTACAGTTACGTTCTCGAGGAGAGCGTCACGTGTGATAGCACCGTAGATATCTGGCTCAGACTCCTTGTCGAGGTTGATAACCTTAGCGTAGCAACCACCTTCGAAGTTGAACACACCCTCGTCGTCCCATCCGTGCTCATCGTCACCGATCAACTTACGCTTAGGGTCTGTTGACAATGTAGTCTTACCTGTACCAGAAAGACCGAAGAAGATAGCTGTATTCTCACCGTTCATATCTGTGTTGGCAGAGCAGTGCATAGAAGCCATACCCTTCAATGGCAAGAAGTAGTTCATCATAGAGAACATACCCTTCTTCATCTCACCACCATACCATGTGTTGATGATAACCTGCTCCTTAGAAGTTACGTTGAATACAACGGCTGTCTCTGAGTGGAGACCCAACTCCTTCCAGTTCTCAACCTTTGCCTTAGAAGCATTGTAAACGATGAAGTCTGGCTCCTGATCGAACTCAGCCTCGTTCTGAGGACGGATGAACATATTTGTTACGAAGTGTGCCTGCCATGCTACCTCAACGATGAAACGTACCTTCATACGTGTATCCTTGTGTGTACCGCAGAAACCATCTACTACGAACAACTTCTTGTTAGAAAGCTCCTTCTTAGCGATCTCCTTAACGGCATTCCAAGCCTCTGGAGTAGCCTTGTGGTTATCGTTGTGATACTCCTCAGAATCCCACCATACAGTGTCGTGAGATGTAGCATCGTCAACGATGAACTTGTCTTTAGGAGAACGACCTGTGTAAATACCAGTCATTACGTTAACTGCACCGAGCTCAGTCTCCTGACCAACCTCAAAACCCTCGAGACCTTCCTTAGTCTCCTCATTGAACAATACCTCATAAGAAGGATTGTAGAGAACCTCAGTTGTACCTGTGATTCCGTACTTTGCCAAAACTGACTTATCAAACTTTGCCATTTTATTTTAAATGTATTTAAGTTGTGAATAATTTCTCTTTACCTTGGTTGATAGAAGAAACCATCATTCTCCCAAAACCGCCGCAAAGGTACGAAAAATATGTTTTATAGCAAAGATTCTTAGATAATATTCTTGCTTTTTAAAATCTTTTTAGGTTAAAGAATCAAAAATCAGCCAATTCATCTATAATTTGCCATATTGACTTTGCAAATATTCCGGCTAATCTGCTTCTATATGTGCTTTGCTTTCCACCTATTTATATATAAAAGGAGAATATACGCCATATACAAGAGAGAATATACGCCATATATATAAAGAGGAGAAGGAGGCTTTTGATGCTCCCCGAAAAAAAACAGAAAAACATTTTGTAGTTTCCGCATTAAATCGTATCTTTGCAGAAATTTAGCAATAAACAAGCAAGTTTTTAAGATATAACGAGAAATTAAAATATTACAGCTATGGAGATTATCAATCTGAGCGAGCATAACAGCATCATCAACAGATACCTGGCAGAGATGCGTGACTGCGACTATCAAAAGAACCGACTCCTCTTCCGCAACAACATCAAGAGAATCGGCGAGTATGAGGCTTTTGAGATTTCAAAGACCCTCAATTACCAATCTAAAGAGGTGACCACCCCGCTGGGCGTGGCACAGGTCAATCTTCCAACCGATAAGATTGTCATCGGTACCATCTTCCGTGCCGGTCTGCCTTTCCACGAGGGTTTCCTGAACATCTTCGACCATTCGGGCAATGCCTTCGTTAGTGCTTATCGCGAATATACCAACAAGGAACATACCGAGATTGGCGTTCACATTGAGTATCTGGCTACTCCAGACCTCACCGACAAGACGCTCATCATCGCCGACCCTATGCTTGCCACCGGCATCAGCATGGAAATGGGTATGAAGGCATTCCTTACCAAGGGCAATCCTAAGCACATCCACGTGGCTTGCGTCCTCGCTTCGCCAGAAGGCATCGAGCACGTAAAGAAGACTTTCCCAGAGGATAAGACCACCATCTGGTGCGCTTCTATCGACGAGGGATTGAACGAACATAAATACATCGTACCAGGATTCGGCGACGCCGGAGACCTCTGCTACGGCAACAAACTGTAAAAGAGGGTGAGTCATTATTCATCGGATTACGCAGAATAAACGGAACCTTAACCGCCTTCATCAGATTACTCACGGATTTTAAACGGAAACTCGACCTGACGGTCGTGGCGATACCCCCTAAAGCTGGAAAAAGCCAGCCTATACGGCGCTAGCCCAATGGCCGTAAGGCCAAATCCGTTTAAATTCCGTGCGTAATCCGTGGAGCAAGAATGTTCCGTTAACTCAGCGTAATCCGATGAAGAAAATCTATGAAGAAAAGAAAAAGAGGAACACTACACTCCATCTTTTTAATAATGGAACGAACTGCCGCCCAGGAACTCTCGCAGAAGCGAAGTAGGCGGCAGATTATTATAAATGCGCTCTTTTAGAACAAAAATCGTATCGTCAAGCGCACAGACGATAAAATAGGAAAAGTTTTTGTTACATAAGACAAAGTTCGTTTTAAATTAATCTTGTATATTTGCACCCATAATTTAATTATTAACAAAAATGTCAAACGTATGAAAAAGATTATGAGAAGTACAATAATATCAGCAATATTAAGCTGCATTTTAACATTAATGGCAAGTTGTTCTAACAACGATGAAAATACTGCGTCATATAGAAAGTATGAGATTCCTACCGATGTGATGATAGAGACTCCAGACAATCAGATCCTTACCATAAATACGAAAGATGACTTTGAAAAGTATTTCAAGAATTGTGTAAGTAGCGCAAAACCTGACACAAAAATAGAACTACCAGAAGTGAACTTTCTAAAATACAGGCTAATCTACATACAAGGAGAATCAACACATGGGATAGCCAAACTAGAGAGTTCCTTGGCGTCAACAGAAAATTGCAAAATTCTATCCATCCATATAGAACAGAACTTTACAAATGTGATGCAAAGATGGAATGTCGCATATCTTATCGACAGAGAGGATAAGCCAAACATCAAATTACAATACCAAATAATAGAGCCATAGTCTTTAAAGAAAAAGTCCAAAGAAAGAAATCTGGTTTGAAAACTATCTTTGGACTTTTTTGATAAGCTACCCTTTAATAATGGAACGAGCTGCCTCCCAGGAACTCTCGCAGAAGCGAAGTAGGCGGCAGATTATTATAAGGTATACCCTTGAAGTATTTCAGGAACTTAAGCAACCGGTAAGCCTCAGCATATTCCTCACAATTCTCCGGAACCTGCTGCAGCAGCGGCTCTGCCTGCATCTTGATTACAGCCAGTTCATAAAGCATCGCCGTATTGAGCATCGCATCGGCATTCTCCTGGAACGGGAATATCCACTTGTTCTCACCCGCCCTTACCGAAGGCCAGCGATGAATGGTTTCCTGGGCAGAGACACCTCGATACTTGTAATCGCGGATGATGCGGCGGAGCAAACGGTTGTCTGTTGTCGGGATATAATTGTGATTATCCAGAAGAATCGTGGTCAACGCCGAAGCATATACTCTGAATATCTGCTCCTGCGGGATGTGGGCCGTCAGCTCTGGGTTCAATGCGTGAATGCCCTCTACCACCAGCACATTGTTATCGTTCATCTTCAGCTTGTTGCCGCTCTTTTTACTCTTTCCGCTCTGGAAATCATACTTTGGCAATTCCACCTCCTCACCACGGAAGAGGGCGTTGAACTGCTCGTTGATCAGGTCGAGATCCAGGGCATAAATGCTCTCATAATCATATTCGCCCGAAGCATCCTTCGGCGTTTTCTCCCTATCTACGAAATAATCATCGAGCGAAATCTGGAGCGGTTTCAATCCGTTTACGGCAAGCTGTATGCTCAGGCGCTTGCACGAAGTGGTCTTGCCCGAAGAAGAAGGACCTGCCAGCAGTACCAGTTTCACCCCCTTGCGGCTGGCTATCTCCTCAGCAATCTTGGCAATTTTCTTCTCCTGCAGCGCCTCGCTGATATTGATGATATCGGTAGCATGATTGGCATCTATCGCCTGGTTAAAATCACCTATGGTTCTGATGCCCAGGATACTCTGCCAGCGATGATGCTCCTTGAATATCTCAAACATCTTGTCCTGTCGGGTCATTTCGCCCAGCACATCTGGGTTCTTGAGCGAAGGAATGCGCAGAAGCATGCCATCATAATATTTCTCCAGCCCGAAGAGATAGAGCTGCGAGGTATTGGTGAGCAGCGTGCCGTAGTAATAATCCACATAATCACCTATTTTATAATAGGTAGTATAAATAGAGCCCGATGTCTTGAGCAGTTTCACTTTTTCCACATCTCCCTTTTCCTGAAACAGGGCGATGGCATCCTCGGTAGGCACCATGTATCGGCGTATCGGCATCTTGGCATCGATGATTTCCTGCATGCGGCGACGGAGGATGTTCACATCCTCTTCCACTACCGGGCGCCCCAGACGGATATCCACATAGAAACCGTTGGATACGGGGATATCAATCACCACATCCGTGTTGGGATAGATATCCTGCACCGCCTTGCACAGCACGAAGAAGAGGGTGCGGGTGTAGGCGCGCGAACCGGAGGCGGAGGCCATATCAAGAAACTCAACATCCTTGGAGTTATAAACACGATAATGCATGCCTTCAACCTTATTATTTACCCTTGCAGACACCGGTCCGTGGGTCATTTTGAGGTCAAATGCAGAAAAAACATCAAAAAGTGTGCTCCCGATTTCGACTTTCTGAGTTTTTTTATTATTTTTGCAACGGATTTGAATCATTTGTTTCATTGGCGTTAAAATCATGTTACAATGTTATACTAATCTATTGCCTTTTGAAGCCCTACTGAAGACTCTTCTTAGGCAATGCCTGCCCGCAATACCGCGGACTAGGCTTACAGAGCGTAAAGTTACGAAAAAAAATCGTGAACTTGGTGAACTTGCAACATTAATTAAGTTATAATATGTCGATTTGGATATTTTTTAGGCTTATTGGAGCACTCGCCTTACTTATGTTTGGTATGAAGACCATGAGCGACAGTTTGCAGAAGATGGCAGGACCACAGCTCCGCCATGTGTTAGGAACTATGACCACCAATCGTTTGACGGGCATCCTCTCGGGTACGCTCATCACCGCTGCGGTGCAGTCTTCTACAGCTACGACGGTGATGACCGTATCATTCGTCAATGCCGGTCTCCTTACCCTTGCCCAGGCGATTTCCGTCATCATGGGCGCCAACATTGGAACCACACTCACCGCCTGGATCATGAGTGCGGGTTTCTCGTTCAACATCACGGATTTTGTATGGCCGGCGTTCTTCATCGCCATCATCCTCATCTATAGTAAGAAGCGCAAGATTATCGGCGACTTCATCTTCGGTATATCCTTTATGTTCCTAGGCTTGGGTACGCTTCGCCAAACCGGCATCGACATGGATCTGGCTCATAACCAGCCAGTTCTCGATTTCTTTGCAAGTTTCGATCCCCACAGTTTCCAGACCACCATCACCTTCCTGCTCATTGGTAGTGTCCTGACCATGTGCGTGCAGAGTTCGGCAGCCGTCATGGCAATTACGATGATTCTCTGCTCCACTGGCGTATTGCCTATCTATCAGGGTATTGCGCTTGTGATGGGTGAGAATATCGGAACCACGGTCACATCTAATGTGGCAGCACTCACCGCCAACACCCAGGCACGAAGAGCGGCGATGGCGCACATGGTGTTCAACGTCTTCGGTGTACTCTGGATACTCTGCGTGTTCCGTCCGTTCATCCATCTGGTTTGCGGTTGGGTAGGTTTCGACGATATGATGGAGAAGAACGATCCTCATTTCGTTGCCAATGCAGCCAAGCTGTCGTTTGTGCTAGCCGCCTTCCATACCACGTTCAACCTCTCCAACACCTTTATCCTGGTTTGGTTTATCCCTCAGATAGAGAAGTTGGTATGCAAGATTATCCGTCCAAAGAAGAATGCAGACGAGGACGATTTCCGTCTGCGCTTCATCCAGAGCGGTATCATGAAGACTCCGGAAATCTCTGTATTGGAGGCTCAGAAGGAGATTCACTGTTTCGCAGAGCGCATCCAGCGTATGTTCGGCATGGTGAAGGAACTCCTGGGCGAGACCAACGACGATAAGTTTATCAAGCTCTATACCCGCATCGAGAAGTATGAAGGCATCTCCGACAACATGGAGATTGAGATTGCGAAGTATCTCGACCAGGTGAGTGATTCTCATCTTTCTGACGAGACGAAGGCGAAGATTCGCGCCATGCTGCGTGAGATTTCAGAGATTGAGAGTATCGGTGACAGCTGTTTCAACATCGCCCGCACCCTGAACCGCCGCATCCGTGGCAAGGAAGATTTCATTCCTTCTCAGTATGAGCACATGCACCAGATGATGGAGCTTACGGATAATGCCCTCACCCAGATGAACATCACTCTCGTAGGCCATAAGGGAGATAACGATGCCAACCTCTCTTTCAACATTGAGAACGAGATCAACAACTATCGCAACCAGTTGAAGAGCCAGAACATCAACGATGTAAACAACCATCTCTACACCTACGCCATCGGTACGATGTATATGGACATCATCCAGGAGTGCGAGAAGCTCGGCGACTACGTGGTGAACGTAGTGGAGGCACGAATGGGTGTAAGACAGCATGAAGCTTGATTTGATAGTTAAGAGTTTATAGTTAACAGGGCTTGAATATAGTTAAGAGTTAACAGTTTTATAGTTTAAAGGGCATGAAGTTCACAAACGTGATCTCCATGCCCTTCGCTTTTTTCATCATCTATACTTTTACATTCTATTCTTCTACACGTGCATCCTCCTGTATTGCATTTTCCTTTTCTTCAAGGCTCCATTTGATGCCTCCGTTCTGTCCTGCCACATAATTGCAGAGCGGGATGCCGGGATGATGCAGATTGGAGAGATAGAGAGGCTCATCGGCAACAAACTGATGGCACACGAAGGTATCGCCCACCGACAACTTACTGTTCACGCTTTCCATCACCTCGAAGCGGTCATCGCCACAGTATTCTATCACGAGAAGTCTTCCCGGGTTCCATTTCACCTTCACCTGTTCCCCCAGGTTGAGTGCTTCCGCCACGAGCTTGCTTTTCACGAAGAATCGGCTCGAAGAGACAGTATTCTTTCCTGCTACAAACGATTCCCAATCGGGATATCCCACCATACGGGAGAGGAGATTGAGGTTATATACGCTTGGTTTGCAGGATGTTACTACATATCCCCACATACGTTTCAGGGTACTCACGGAGATGGTCTCGTTGGTGTATCCCTGAATCTGACAGGTGAGGAACTCAAAATCCTTTGGTGACATGATGGTTCTTCCCACCAATGTTTCCACCTCGTGTTTGAGTCGTTCGAAATCTTCTTGATTGAAATGTTCTACCATATCACTTTCTTTTTTCTAGTCCGGTTTATACAAATAAGCCATTTACGGCGACAAAGATACACATTATTTCCCATTCATTCCTCATTTTCTCCCACTTTTTTTTGCAACCAGGTGAAAATGAATCAAAATGAACCAACTTTGTAGTAGGAAAAGACACATTTCAAGCATCAGAAAAGCTCGTATTTAGTATTAAGAAAACTCATTTCAAGCATCAAGGAATGTCCCCCGAGGCTTTGCCCAACTTTGCCCGGAACTTTGGGCACTTTTAACCGGGATTGTCGGTTAAAAGCACCCGTGTTCCCGGGCATGGTTGCTCATGTTCCCGGGCATAAGTACTCATGTTCGTGGGTACAAAGTGGCGAACCACATCCAGTGTTGCTCCTGTTCACCCCCTTTGGGGACGGAAGGAAACTACTTGCGATAGTGCGGCAAAATATCCTAATCCCAAAATTTATACTGATTTTTGGGATTGTAATCCCAAAATTCTATATGATTTTTGGGATTAGAGGCAAAAAAGGATGAAATGAAGCCTTTTTTGAAGCATCAATCTAACTCTTCCAAAAGTGGAATTGGGTCGTCCCCAAAGGGGGCGAACAGGAGAAAAGCTGGAGGGCTTGGGGAGCATATTAAATGATGAAACAAAGTTTTTTTGATGCAAAATGAAATTGAACCAAAATGAACCAACTTTGTTTCGAATATTATTATTACCTTTGCAACCGATAAGGCCTCTTCACCTTTTTTAAGGTGAAAGACGAAGGAAATGATAGTAAATAATAAAAAATTCAATAACTTAAAACAAAGCGTATGAAACGACTTTTACTTTTATCAGTCATGTTCTGTATAGGAGTGCTGCAAGGATTTGCGCAATCTACCTCCTTCACGTATACAGACGAGAATGGAGTGAATTGGGAATGTAGTTTGAACTACACTAGTTTAGCTATGCCCGATGGTTCATGGAAGGACAGCACCTATGTGTATATCAATGGTGCCAGTAACTATGGGGAAGAAGTTACAGTACCTGGAGTTGTCAAATATGAAGAAAAAGACTATACCATCACACAAATTGGCAGTATTTTCTGCAATAACCAAACTCTGAAAAAGGTTACTTTGCCTAAATCTGTAACATCATTATCTAGCACCTTCGAAGGATGCACACTTCTTTCCGAAGTTGTAAATACAGATCAAATTCTGTATTGCTCTCGCACTTTTAATGAATGCAGATCCTTGAAGAGTATTGATTTAAGTAATTGTGAAACAATAGGAAATGCTACTTTCGCAAACTGCTACAACCTGCAATCCGTCAACCTAAAAAAATGCATAACTATTGAATCACAAGCATTTACTAATTGTAACAATTTACAATCAGTAGGCGATCTTTCAAGTTGTACAACAATAATGTATGGAGCTTTCCAATCTTGCTCATCATTGAAGTCTATAGACATTAGTAATTGTACCTCTTTAGGAGAAGAAGCATTTGCAGATTGTTCAAAGCTTGAGGAAGTAAAACTTTCAAAACAGATAAACAAAATAAACGATGATACATTTAGCGGATGCACAAACCTTAAAAGTATCGATTTAAGCAATTGTACTTCGATTGGAGGTAGTGCTTTCAATGGATGCCAAAGCTTGACATCCGTCGGGAACACAGCTTTGCTAAGTTCTATCCAAGGAAACGCATTCTCGGGTTGTACTAATTTAACTACCATCGACTTATCAAATAGCACCTTTGTTGGAGAGAACGCTTTCAGCAATTGTGCAAAACTTTCCAATATAAACCTTTCAAAATGCAATCTCTTAGGATATGGTGCCTTCAATAATTGTACCAATTTGACAGAAGTTGATTTGTCGTCATGCTCATCTTTGGCTGAGAGTGTTTTTAGGGGTTGCTCAAACCTTAAAACGATAAAAGGAATTGAGAATTTCACAACGATTCCTGCTTATGCTTTTGAGGGTATAGGCATCGAAACTTTGTCCCTGCCTCTATGTACAACAATTCAAGAAGGCGCATTTAGGACATGTTCGCAATTAAAGTCTATTGACATCCCTGTTTGCCAATCAATTGGTATGAATGCATTTGCTAGCTGCTCCCGCTTGGAATCCGCATCTATTCCTAATACAATTAAATCGTTAGGATACAAGTGCTTCAACGGAAATACTACATTGACGTTGTATGCAAAAAATGTACCTGCTTTAGACCGCAATCCTGGAACTACGGCAGAATCTGATACCTTAGCCTTGGGCAAAAACGTATTAATCATTGTACCAAAGGAATCACTCGCTGCTTATCAGGCAGCTGATGTTTGGAACACAATGAGCGAAAGAATCTTCCCAATGGGTACTCAGTTTAACTACGATGTAGAGGCTACAGCACAAGCTAGCACTTCAGGACTTCAGAAAGCGATTGGAGAAAAGAATCTTAGAAGCGTGGTGACCCTTAAAGTAAAGGGTTCTATCAATAGTTACGACATCATGGTTATGCGTAACAAGATGGATAATCTCCATTATTTGGACTTGGCAGATGCTGATGTTAAGAGCAATACATACAATTATTATACGGGATATAGTACCCAAGATGACATTCTGGGTCCTCATTCTTTTGCCGATCTCGACAAACTGATGACTGTCAAGTTGCCCAAAAGCGTGAAGTATATCGATCTGGCTTTTAACAACTGCAGACAGTTGCGTTCTGTTGAAATGCCAGAGAATCTGATTTGCGTAGGCGATACTGCAGACTGGAATTGGAATAAGGATGGTGGAGCCTTTGGAAATTGCACCAATCTTGAAGAAATCATATTCCACAATTGCGAGAAGATTGGAGGAAAAGCTTTTTACCAATGTAATTCTTTGCAAGAAATCACATTGCCAAAGAATCTGAAGCATATTGGAAGTTATGCATTTAATTACTGCAACCAGCTTAAGGACATTATCCTTCCTAATGAAGTTGAAACAATTGGCGAACACGCTTTCGAATTCTGCTACAATCTGTCATCGGTTCAATTTCCACCTTCATTGAAACGCATTGAGGCTAATGCCTTCTACTGCTGTATTAGTCTTAGCAGCATCAATCTTCCAGGTCTTACAAGCATCTCTGAAAACACCTTCTCTGGTTGCAGCAACCTGACAGAAGTAAAGCTTCCTAGCACCCTGGAGCGTATCGGCAACAATGCATTCGAAAACTGCAGCAACTTGACCAAGGTATACACCTACACAGTCTTGCCGATCAATATCGACCAGAATACATTTACTAACTTCAAGGCTACTACACTCTATGTGCCAACCCAGAGCTACGACAACTACTACTGGAGCACACAGTGGGGACAGTTTAAGGAAATCAAGGAGTTTGATGAGCCTTATACCTATATCTATCTCGACAACGAGTTTACACTCGAAAAGAGATTCGAAGGTACGCCAGATATCGACATCAAGAACAATGGTGCTCTTACCGTAAACGGAAAGGATAACCAGAACGCAGGCGAAGTAACCGTTAAGGGAGATGGCAACAGCTCTGCCGGAACACTGATTACAGACGGAAACCTGGATGCCAAGAAACTGAGATTCGACATCACTGTCAATGCCAACCAATGGTATTTCTTCAGCTTCCCATTCGATATCAACCTCGCTGACATCAAGACACCAGGCAAATACGTGTTCCGCAAATACAACGGTTCTCTCCGTGCCGACCAGGGTACAGGCGGATGGGTTGACCTGGCTAGCGACGAAACGACCCTCAAGCAGGGCGTAGGCTATATCTTCCAGACAGCTCAGAGCGGTAACCTCACCCTGAGAGTAACCAAGGAGAAGTTCGGAAAACTGGATGCCAACAACATCGTGAAGGATTTGAGCAGCTATCCATCTGCCGACGAGCAGAACGCAAGCTGGAACTTCATCGGTAACCCACAGATCAGTTACATGGATGCAGCTTCCCTCGGCTACGACGCTCCTATCACCTATTGGAACGGAAATTCCTACGAGGCTGTGCGCCCAGGCGACGACGAGTTTGCCCTCCAGCCATTCCAGGCATTCTTCGTACAGAAGCCAGTGGATGTAAGCAACATCGAGTTCAAGGCTGAAGACCGTATCACCAAGAGTGAGAGCATCAACAAGCAGAACAATGCACGCGCCAGAAGAATCGGTCGTGGCATCAACCCAGAGCGTCTGCTCATCAACCTCACCCTGAGCGACGGCAACCATACCGACAAGACCCGCGTGGTATTCAACGACAAGAAGAGCCAGGCTTACGAGCTGGATTGCGATGCAGCCAAGTTTGCTGCCATCAACGATGCCCCTCAGTTCTATACCATCGAGGCAAAGGCAGGCAACCTCGCCATCAACGAGCGACCAATGGGTAGCGTGAAACTCGGTTTCGCTGCCAAGAAAGCAGGCAACTTCACCATCTCTGCCAAGAGAATGGACCAGCCTATGCTCCTGCAGGACAATCAGACAGGTGCGACTTACGACCTGACAGAAGGCGACTACCAGTTTCCTTCCAACGCCGGAACCTTCGAAAACCGTTTCGTTCTCGTTCCTAGCAGAGGCACCACAGGCATCGCCGACATCGTGAAGAAGACCGGTATCAACATCATGCCAACCGATGCAGGTATCAACCTCAACGGCGTGAACGGCAAGAAGGTTACCATCTATGCTGCCGACGGCACCATGCTCGCATCGCGCACCTTCGACGGCATGCTCAACCTGATGAAGGGAGTATACATCGTAAAGATAGACAACCTTTCAACCAAGGTGATGGTGAAGTAATCATACGCAGAATGATCAACGGAAATAAATTTCGAGCCTATGAAAAGAATCATCATCCATAGCGTCACCACATGGCTGCTGCTCTTCCTGAGCAGCACCATGCTGATGGCAGCTCTGCCAGACGACGACTTCAATCCCGTAAACCCACCCGACCCGATGATGAAATACAAGGTGGAGGTGGCGTATTCGGAATACGGATATACATCGGGAGGCGGAACCTACAACTGGGGAGACGAAGCCTACATCAGTACTTCTGCCAACAACGAGAACTATCAGTTTGCCTACTGGCTGAAGAACGGAGTGAAATACTCAGAGGAATCCTCCTTTATATATAAGGTGGAAGAATGGAACGTCAAGTTCGAGGCGGTTTACGACTACAAGCCGGTGAGTCCGTCGGAACCTCAGCCCATGAACCGATACCGCCTCTATCTGACCACAGACGATGAGGGCAACTGCTCCTTCAACCGCACCAGTGGCGAAAAGGTAGAAGCGGGAAGCTTCGTCTGGCTGTCGGCATATCTCAGTTCGGGGTACATCTTCAAGGGATGGTACCTGGGAGATGAGCTGATCAGCACAGACCAAGACTTTCAATACGAGATGCCTAAGCAAAACGTTACGCTCAGGGCACACATCGTATACAGTCCGAGCAGTCCGAGTGACCCGGGCGGAACGGGACAGGGCAACGTAGACAACAGCAGCGGCATCGATGAAGTTACCCTAAGCCCATCAGCCTGCTCCAACCGCATTTACCAGTTGGACGGAACGAGCGCTGCCCAGCTCCAGAAGGGCAAGGTCTATATCAGAAACCATAAGAAATTCATCGCCAGGTAACCTGGCGGTGAATTTTCTGCAAATGATAATAAACTAAACTTGTTAATATGAAGAGAAAACTTTTACTCTTTTGTATCCTGGCTTTTGCGGCGATAGCTGTGTCGGCACAGAACAACCTGGTGATCAGAAACTTCAAGTATGACCAGTATGACCAGACAGCCAACCTCAAGGGCACACAAAAGAAAGACAACAACGGCAGGACGGCAGCCCTGCTCAAGATTGAGACCAATCTTGACAACCTCGCCTTCGACGGCGGAAGTTATGGTATTGTAACCACCCAGCACAAGACGGGACAATGGTGGGTTTATGTGCCGGAGCGTGCACAGAAGATTACCATCCGACATCCTAAGTACGGTGCCTGCGAGTATTACTATCCATCGGAAATCAAGGCAGCAAGAACCTACACCATGAAGCTTACCCTGGAAGGTATGGATGTTGCCCTGGAAGCTTCGGTGGCTGGTGCTACCATCACCGTGGACGATGAGAAGATAGGAAAGACCCCACAGACCGTCTACCTCTCTTACGGCATCCACCACATCACAGCCCGAAACGGCAACATGTACTATGACAGCAACGTGAACATCACTAAAGAAAGTCCGAAATCATTGAAGCTGCAGATGCAGGATGAAGACCTGCTCTACGGAACCGTGAACCTGACCGTAGCCGACGGAGCCGACATCTACTTCGACGGCAAGAAGGTGGGAACGGGTTCCTGGTACCAGCGTCTGAAATACGGCACCTACGTGGTGGAAACCCGCAAGAAGAACTGCGAGAACCAGACCACATCCTTCGAGGTGGAAGCCAAGAAAGACAAGACCATCGAGGTGAAAGCCCCTATCCCATACACCGGTTCCCTCTTCGTGGTAAGCAGTCCGAAGGTGGTGGGCATCTACAACGACATCAAGCTTCTCTCGGAGAACGGTTTCGCCAAACTGCCTATCGGAACCAACGAAATCACCTACAGACACGAAGGCTACCGTCCGCTCACCAAGACCTACAACGTTTTGCGTGATGCCGAAATCAACGATACCATCAAGCTCAAGCCAATCACCTATCTGAAGAAGACTGGCATCTATGCCGGCGTTGCCTTCACCTACGGCGGAAGCACGATGGGCGTAACGGGAACCATCGGCCTCAACATCTCCAACTTCGACCTTCAGGCTTCCTACACCATGGGACTGGGAAGCAGCGACGAGGTTTACTGGTATTCCAAGGAAACCAACGTGCAGCAGGAGATAGACACCTACAAGCTCAACAGCTTCGCCGTGAAACTGGGCTACCAGTTCCCATTGAGCATGCGTGTGGGCATCACTCCACAGATAGGCTATCTCACCCAGATGCTTAAGAGCGACGGCAAATATGCCGACGGAACCTCTTGCGGCTCCTTCACCATCGGTGCCAAACTGCTCATCGCCCCCGTGTCTCATCTCTGCATCCTCCTCAATCCGGAGTATGCCATCCCAAACAAGAAGAGCGGCACCTATAAATCGGTGGCTGATGTGGGCGGATTTGCCGAAGGCGGTTTCTATGCCCATGCCGGCATCCTCGTGAATTTCTAAACTTAATATATTAAAATAGGTATATATGAAGAAACTACTATATAGCAAGAGCATGGCATTCGCCATCCTGATGGCTCTGGCTGGCACCATGCAGTCGTGCACCGAGAAGGAGGAAGAGGATGTCTATGCTTCTACGAAGATCGACTTCAATGTAACGGTTTCACCTTCGAGGGTAGACTTGCCTGCCCGCAATGCATCACAAGAGATTCAGGTTACTGCCAACACGGCTTGGGGCGTAAGCTCGGATGTTACCTGGGCACACGTAAGCACAAGCAGCGGCACTGCCAACGGATCCTTCACCGTGACCCTGGACGACAATACCTCGCTGGAGGAACGCCAGGCTATCATCACCCTGACATACGGAACCGAGAAGAAGACGGTGACCCTGAACCAGGCGGCTGCCAAGGCTACCCTCTCTGCCAACGAGGTGAGTCTTGCTGCCAAGAATGCCAGTCAGGAAATCAAGGTAACTGCCAACACCACCTGGAGCGTGGAAACGGAGGCTGAATGGATTCACCTGAGCGCTACCGACGGAACAGAGAACGGCACCTTCACCCTGACCCTGGATGACAACAAGAGTCTGCTGCCTCGCCAGGCTACCATCGTGGTGAACTATGGCAAGGAGGGCAAGGAAATCATCACCGTGAACCAGGTGGCTGCAGATGCCACAACCTTCGGCAAGGTGCAGAAGAGCGGCATCACCCGATATGAGGCTACCGTGGCCAGCAGTTTCTCGGCGATGTTCGAGGTGCAGGAATACGGCGTGGTTTACTCTTATGTAAACAAGGAGCCTGTAATCAGCGAAGACGACCGCAACACCCTGAGCGTCAAGGTGGGAACGGCACCGACAAGCCAGGGCAGCATCGCTACCAAGCTGAGCAACCTGAAGTCGGCTACCACCTATTATCTCCGCTTCTATACCCGCGGTCCGCTCGGCATCGAATACAGCCCGGTGACCACCTTCAAGACCGAGGGTCAGACACCAAGCGAGGGTGACCATGAGACTCCAGAGATATAAATCATCTAACGAAAGAAACTGAAATATGAAAAATAGATATGTATTATTCATGATAGCCTGTCTGTTGGGCATCCAGCTCTGCGGCTTCCAGTTTTCGGGAAGTCAGCTTCATGCTGCCAACATGCCGGGCAAGCCAACAGGCAACGAGCGCATCTTCCTTCACCACCAGGGAGCCGTGAGTCTCTTTGCCGCCGACAAACTGAAAGAGGCGGTGGAGGCAAGTGTAGATGGCGACACCCTCTTCCTCACCAACGGCAACTACGGTTTCCAGGCGATGAGCAACGGCAAGGAAATCTACTACGGTGCCAAACCGATTACCATCAGCAAGAGCGTCTGCATCGTGGGCGAAGGAGAAGATACCTACATCGGTGCCCTCGCCATCGACATCACGGATGCCAGGAAGGAATGCCATCTCTACGGCATCAAGTCGAACCTTGCCATCGGACAAAGTCTCGCCAAACTGGATATCCAGAAGAGCTATGTGCTGCTCAGCATCAATGCCAGCATCGACGATACACAGCTGAAATCCAGCAAGCTGAACCTGAGTATCAACGGATGGAGCACAGAACTGAAGGCTTTCCGTGCAGAAAACTGTCTCATCAACAGCTGCAACTTCGGCATCGTTGATTCCGACAACCTGCACATCAGTCTGAACCACTGCAACATCTACGAACTGGGAGGAAGCGGCGACGACGGCGACGAATACATGAACAGTTTCAAGGGCGACATCAGCAACTCCATCATCGACCACCTGAAGGCGGTGGAAGGAGAGACCCGCTATTTCGACCCAGCCGTAACCCTGACCAACGTGCTGATCCGCAAGACATCGGAAGCCTACAATCCGTTTAAGATCTGCAAGCAGACCGACAGTTTCGCCCTGCTCTCTAACGATGAGATTCTCGATACCACCGGCGCCTGCCGCTGGACCACCGAGACGCTGACCTCGAAGGGATGCATCGGAAACGACAACACCGTGATGGGTGCCCTGGGAGGAACCACTCCTTATTCGCTCACCCTCGAAGCACCCCAGCTTCAGAATCCGGTGCTCGACATCAACAGTTCCAATCATAAACTCATGTTTAATCTCGACATAAAATGATGAACAGACTCTATAAATTCCTCTGCATCTGTGGCATGATGCTGACAGCTACAGTAAGCCATGCAGCCACAACAGCCGACGAGGGCAGAATCTTCCTGCAGCACCAAGGCGTCATCGCCCGCTCCTTTGCGCCGGGCGAGATGGCAAAGGCCATCGAACAGGCTGCCGAAGGCGACACCCTGCTGTTGGCTAACGGCAACTACGCCAGCAAGTTTACCATCAGCAAAAGCATCTCCATCATCGGCGCCGATGCATCCTACATCAACTGCCAGAACAGCAGCGACTGCATCGAAATCAAGTCTCCGGGCAAGGATTCGCTGAAGGTGAACCTGGAGAACCTCAATGCCACCTCCAGCAACGGACTGCGCATCGAGTTCTACAACGAGATGGAAGACGGCACCTACTATACCCTCGCCCATCCCGTGAAACTCACCCTGCAGAAGAGCCGCATCCTGGAATTCAGAACCAGCCATGCCGACATTGCTGCGGTAGACATCGAATGCCGCCGATGCCTGGTTTCCTACATGACTTCCCTGCGCACACCAGCCAAGGCATCCTTCTACAACAGTGAGCTTATCAACCTGGGCGACTGCGACAACGTCCGTGCCAACCACTGCTACATCAAGAACCTCTGCGGAGCCGACAACTCACTGATAACCAACTCCATTATCGGAAGCATCAGCAACACCGACTTCAACGGCAACCCGGGCAACGGAACCAGCGTGGTAACCAATTCGCTCTACAACGCCACCGACCAGGTGTATGCCCTGCAGGACTGCATCCTCATCAAAGAGTCACTTTTAGGAACTACGATTCCGTTTACCTGCAAGTTCACCAAAGAGCAACTGGCAGCCAGCAGTTATCTGGGCACCGACGGCACCGTGGTGGGCATCTTCGGCGGCAGCATTCCGAGCAACATCAGCGATGCAGCCACCCTGCTTGCTCCAACCAACCGTCCGCAGATAACCAATGCATCGGTAAACTGGGACGACACCAAGACCAAAGTAAAAGTGAACGCAAAAGTAACCGCAAAATAAAAGATTATGTGGAAGACATTATTTACAACAGCACTCCTCGGATGCATGACGCATGCTGCAACAGCCGACACCCTGCAGGGCAACTATACCTACTGGATTGACAACGACATCCAGAACGCCAAGACTGCCCAGACGGCTACAGGCAATCTCTCTAACGAGATAGACATCGCCGGCTATGCACCAGGACTCCATACACTCAACATCCGCATGAAGGCGAAGGACTGCAGCTACAAATACTACAGCTACAAGTTCTACATCGCCCCATCGGAAAAGCCAGATACAACTCCGGAGGCAGAGGCAAGCCTCATCGGATATAAATACGGATTCAACGAGTCGGTGACAAACGTGAAGCTCGACAACCTGAAGGAAATCAGCTTCACCAACACCCTCTTCGACATCCCTGCCCCTACCGAGTTTGCCAAGGTGGAAGACGGAAAGTTCTCCATCGACAAGGCTAGCAGCACCGTGAAGATGAGCCGAAAAAGCGAACTCAACTTCAGCATGCAGTTTCAGGGAAGCAACCGTCAGTGGAGCAACATCCTACACAAGGATACCGTGATTGCCGACAACATCAACAGGCAGGCGGTGGAGCTGAAGCCATACAGCAGCATCAGTCTCGACAAGATAGGCAGGGGCGACTTCCATGCCGTGAAGTTCACCATCGACAAGGCGAACACCTACTATCTGGTATCTTCCAAGGCGAGCAGGATAGCCCTCTACAACGAGGACGGAACCGAGATGCAGCGCTTCAGCGAAACAGATACCCAGCAGGGCAAGGCCACCTATTTCAATACGGGCACCTACTACGCCGTGGTTTACAACCTGGGCAGCAATACCAGTCTGCGCCTCTCTGACAAGCAGAATGCAATGCCTACGCCGATCATCAACTACAAGGACGAGATGCTGAGCATCTCCTGCACCGATGCCAATGCCAAGGTATACTATACCCTCGACGGAACAGAGCCTAATGCCCAAAGCAAGCTCTACAAAGAGGCATTCAAGCTCGACCACAACGCCACCGTCAAGGCGATAGCCATCGGCAAGGACTGTGCCGACTCCTATATCGCCACCTATCAGATAGACAGCTATGCCGTGGCAGCGCCAACCATCAGCTACAGCAATCTGCACATCAGCATCACCACCCCTACCGCCGATGCCAAGATTTACTATACGCTGGACGGAACAGAGCCTACCAGCAAGAGCAATCTCTACACCGGTCCGGTGGAGCTGATGAAGAACTGCACCGTGAAGGCGATAGCCCTGCGCAACAATTACCACGACTCGCCGGTTACCACTTATCAACTGAATGTGGATAACCTGATCTGTGCCGTGCCAACCTTCAAGCGCACCGGCAACAAGCTGGAGCTTTCTACCGCCACAGCGGGTGCCAGCATCTACTACACCACAGACGGAACGGAGCCTACCATCCAGAGCCAGAAGTATGACAAGGCGATTGATATCCAGCACAATGGAACCATCAAGGCGCTGACAGCGATGGACGGACATATCACTTCTGCCACGGCTACCTTCGTAATCAGCGACATGCAGGCAGCAGCTCCGGTGATGAGCATCGTAGATGATAAACTGGTGATTTCGTGCAGCACCCCAGGTGCGGTTATCCACTATGAGATTGGCGAGGACAAGGAACCTTCGGAGTCTTCTCCTATCTATACGGAACCTATCGAGGTGACGGAGAACATGACCGTGAAGGCTATCGCCTTTGCCAAGGACTTCAACACTTCGGATGTAGCCATCTTCAGTCCATACGTCTGCAAGGTTCCTACCTTCAACGTATCCAACAACCTGCTGACCATCGCTTCGGAAACAGAGGGGGCGGAGATTTACTACACCAGCGACGGCACGACACCTACCGTGAAGAGCCAGAAATATACGGGTCCTATCAGCCTCAACCGCAACGCCACCTACAAGGCGATTGCCGTGAAGGACGGACTGCTGGTTTCCGTGGTAAACAGTTATACGGTGGATTACTTCAAGGCATCTGAGCCTACCTGCACCTTCGCCGATGGCAAGCTTACCATCAGCAGCAACATGGCAGGAGCCGTGATTCATTATGAGATTGGCGGTTCTACCCCAACCAGCAGCTCTACCATCTATACCGATGCGTTGACGCTGACCGACAACCGTCCAGTGAAGGCGATGGTAACGGCAGAGGGCTTCAACAGTTCGGAGGTGATGACCTATGTGCCTGACTATTTCGCCTGCGAGCCTGTGAAGGAGGCTTCCTATAACGGAAGAATCGTGAAACTCGACGTGCCTACCGAGGATGCAGCCATCTACTACACCACCGACGGCACCGAACCAAGCGATGCTTCCTTGCGCTACGACGCAGAGAATGGCATCCAGATAGATACCCTCTGCACCGTGAAGGCTATCGCCATGAAACAGTGGCTCAACCCATCGAAGGTGGCATCCTATACTCCTGCCTATTGCTACAACGGCAAGACGGCAAGTCTCACCGAGGCGGGCAATCTGGCGAAGGCGATGGAATGGTGCAACGGCGAACCTGCGGACAACACGCTCCAGGTAGTGGGCAGCCTCAACGCCGAGGACATCGCCCTGATTGCTTCCTTCGAGAAGCTGCAGCATCTGGATCTGGCGAAGGCGAACATCAAGGGCAGCACCGAAGGCGGAAAGGCCGTAGGCGATAACACTCTGGCAGACCAGGCATTCGCCAACATGAATCTGAAGACCGTCAGTCTGCCTGCATCGCTCACCGCCTGCGGCAAGCAGCTGTTCAGCAACAACAGGAAGTTGGCTGCAGTAACCTGGAATGCTAACATCAACATCGCCGCCGAGGTATTGGATGGCATCAACAATCCAAACCTCCTCTTGTATGTAAATGCCAAGAGTTATGCACCTGCCACCCTGAAGAACGTGGTAGCTGCGGGCGTAGCCGAGTCGATTACGCTGAGCGACATCGCCGATGGAGAAGCATCCGACGGTGCCTTCTTCTGTCCTTCAGCCTTCGTGGCAAAGAAGATTACGTATACCCGTAACTTCCAGCAGGCCACGGTGATAGGAACCAGCGAGGGCAACGAGACGATTTCCCTTCCATTCGATGTTCAGGAGATGACGCACGAGACCAATGGCAAGATAGCGCCATTTGCCAAGGGCTTGCCGACGGGCGAGGCGAAGCCATTCTGGCTCTACGATTTGAGTCAGGGTGCAGCCACCTTTACCCGTGCTGCCGATATCCAGGCATACAAGCCATACATTATCTGTATGCCTAACTCGGAGTATTATTCTGATGAATACATCCTGGCTGGCAAGGTTACCTTCTCTGCCGAAAACGCCACCATTGCGGTGACCCGCAACGAGGTGGAGAGCAATGGTCAGAAGGATTTCGTCAGCAACTTCGAGCAGTTGTCGCAGCAGGATGGTGTGTATGCATTGAATGTTGGGGAGGCGTACCAGGATTACAAGCCGGGCAGTGTCTTCGTAAGTGATGCCTTTGTGGTGCATCCGTTCCAGGCGTATATCCAGAATGTAACCACCACGGCATCCCGTTGTCTGGCCGTCTTCGACGAGACAACCACAGCCATCGAGTCGATTCCGATGAAGCAGGTAGCGGGCCTGGAAGCATGGTCAGTAGGCAAGACGCTCTATATCCACAGCGACATCACGAGATGGGTGAACATCTTCTCTACGAAGGGCATGCTCATCAAGACCGTGAAGATTGCAGCCGGAGAAACAGAAAGCATAGAGTCTCTGCCTTCCGGAGTGTATATTGTAAACCAGAAGAAGATAGCTATCAAATGATAGTCCATCCCGATTATCTGGGATTTAAACGATGAAAAAAGAGGGTGTGGCACAAACCACATCCTCTTTTTTTGATGGAAAATGAAATTGAACCAAATTGAACCAATCCACTTTCGTTTTTTTTTCGTACCTTTGCCGGCGAAAAGGTAATATTAGGCGAAAAGCCTATGAACTGGCGAATGATAATAAAAATAACTTAATAAAATGAATGGCTTATGACATAAGAATACTTCGACTTCATCGAGCACATCCTTTCTTGCTCCTGTTCGCCCCCTCCGGGGACGCTTGGAGAGAGTGTGACTGCTATCCGCAGGTTCCATTCCCTTCGGTCATTCCACCAGCGGTTATTCACATTCGCCCCCTTTGGGGACGGGAAATGGCACTGGAGAAATACAATTAAGAATAAAAAACAAAATTAATTAAACAAAGAAATATGAAACGATTTTTTACATTAACACTGATGCTTTTCTGCTTCATATTGCATGGCTTCGCATTCGATTATACGGATGAGAATGGCGTGACATGGACATGCAGTACTACCTCAGAATATGATGAAGAAACTGCAACTTATAAAGATTACGCAACACTTACTGGTGCCTCAAATTATGGGGCAGAAGTTGTTGTGCCAGAAAAAGTATATGATGGAGAAACTGCTTATACTGTAGATAAGCTTTATAATACTTTTCAAAATTCAACTATCACAAAAGTAACACTTCCAAAAGACTCTATTATCATAGATGGAGCATTTGAAAGTTGTTCTAATTTAAAGGAAGTCATAAATTCACAGTATATAAAAAAATGTCGTAACTCAGCCTTTGAACATACAAATCTTACAACAATAGATTTAAGTGGTTGTAAATTTGTACATGGCTTTAATGGTTGTAAAAATCTTGAATCTGTAATACTAAAGGTTTGCAAAACTATTGAAAAAGTATCTTTTCAAAATTGCCCTAAACTAAAGTCTTTAGGAGAGACATCTAGCGTTACAGAAATAGGAGACGGCGCATTTGGAGGTTGTAGTTCATTACAATCCATAGACTTGCAAAATTGTATATTTTTCTCTATAGCTACTGGGTACGGAGGAACCTTTAATGGATGTACAAGTTTAAAGACTGTTATTCTTCCCAAAACATTAACAGAAATTCCTGTATGTTTTTTCTCAGGGTGCTCTGCGCTTACTAGTTTTGATTTTTCAAATATTACATCAATTGGAAGATCAGCATTCGAAGGTACAGGACTTACTAGCGTGGTTATTCCTGCGTCGGTAAAAGATATTGAGGATAATACTTTTAAAAATTGCAACAATCTGAAAAGTGTTGATTTAGGGAATATAAACTCCATTGGTGAATCAGCATTCGAAGGTACAGGACTTACTAGCGTGGTTATTCCTGCGTCGGTAAAAGATATTGCTGGTGATGCTTTTAAAAATTGCAACAATCTGAAAAGTGTTGATTTAGGGAATATAAACTCCATTGGTTACTCGGCATTCGAAGGTACAGGACTTACTAGCGTGGTTATTCCTGCGTCGGTAAGAAATATTGCTAGTAATACTTTTAAAAATTGCAACAATCTGAAAAGTGTTGATTTAGGGAATATAAACTCCATTGGTGGTAATGCTTTTAAAAATTGCAACAATCTGAAAAGTGTTGATTTAGGGAATATAAATACCATCGGTAGCTCAGCATTCGAAGGAACAGGACTTACTAACGTGGTTATTCCTGCGTCGGTACAAGATATTGCTGATAATACTTTTAAAAATTGCAACAATCTGAAAAGTGTTGATTTAGGGAATATAAACACCATCGGTAGCTCAGCATTCGAAGGTTGCAATATAGATAGCATAACTATTCCTGCAACTATTAGCTCTATCGGAAATAATGCTTTTCCTGGAATAAACTATATCACTATCAACGCTACAAAAGTACCATCACTTGGCAGTTCTTTCGAACGAAATGCAGTAGTATTGGTTCCAGAAGAAGCACTCAATGCTTATAAAACAGCTGATGTTTGGAAAGATTTTGCTGGTCAAATCTTTGCTATTGGAACAAAATTGGATTATGATGTCAAAACGACAGCCCAGGACAATGCACCTGGTTTGTTGCAACAATTAGATAAAAATAACTTGAATAATATCGTTTCGCTGAAGGTTAGCGGTACGATTAATGGCTATGACATTATGTTGTTCCGTAACAAGATGGATAATCTGCATCATCTTGATTTGTCAGATGCTGATATTGTGGCTAATCCTTACGAATATTACGAAGGATGTTGCAGCGAAGACAGTGTTCTTGGCGCCAATGCTTTTAATGGTGTAAAGCATCTTATCAGCATTAAGATTCCTAAAAGTATAAAAAAAATCGGAGATAATGCTTTTAATTCTTGCAGCGTAAGAGATGTTATCTTTCAAGAAAAACAAAATATAGAAATCGAAGAACGAGCTTTTAATTCGAGCGATATAGCTAATATCAATCTACCCATCGGATCGAAATTAGGGGAATGGTGTTTCGCTTGGTGTAATAAAATACAAAATATTATCCTCCCTGAAGCACTTGAGATTATTCCAGATAATTGTTTCTTCCAATCAAGTTTAAGTTCCGTAAGCATACCATCATCCGTAAAAATAATTAAACGTAATGCATTTAATGAATGTAGACTTGATAGCGTCAGTCTACCTGGTCTTACATATATAGGTGATTATGCTTTTGCATACAATCATAATTTGAAAGAACTACGAGTACCTAGTACCCTGGAAAAGATAGATGATGGAGCATTCTCTGGCTGCAACCTTGAGAAGGTTTACGCTTACACCGTACTCCCTATCTCTATTAGTCAAGGCACATTCAGTAACTTCTCAAACATCGCCCTCTACGTCCCAACCCAGAGCGTGGATAACTATTATCTCAATACGCAGTGGAGCCAGTTTAAGGAGATACATGAGTTTAATGAACCTTATAAATACTTCTATCTCGACAAGGAGTTTACACTCGAAGACAAGCGATTCGACGGAACACCAGATATCGATATCAAGGAAGACGGAGGATTGAAGGTGGATGGAAAAGATAACCAGGAGGCTGGCGACGTAACCATCAAGGGCGACGGAGATAAAGGAAACTCAGGAACCCTCATCACCGACGGCAACCTCAACGCCAAGAAAATGAGATTCGACATCTCTGTTTCTGATAACAAATGGTACTTCTTCAGCTTCCCATTCGATATCAAACTCTCTGATACTAAGGCTCCGGGAGAATATAAATGGAAGATGTACGACGGCTCTATCCGTGCCGACCAAGGCAGCGGCGGATGGGTTAATCTGCCAGATAACGAGGAATGGCTCAAACAGGGCAAGGGTTATATCTTCCAGACCAACAAGGCTGGAACACTCACCCTCAAGGTAACCAAGGAGAAGTTCGGACAACTCGATGCCAACAACATCATGAAGGAACTCGATGTGTTCCCTTCTGGCAACAACTTCGATGCAAGCTGGAACTTCATCGGTAACCCTCAGACCAGCTACTACAACGTGAACGACCTCGGCTACGAGGCGCCTATCACCGTTTGGAACGGAAACTCTTACGAGGCTGTACGCCCTGGCGACGATGACTACACCCTGCATCCATTCCAGGCATTCTTCGTACAGAAGCCTACCGCTTCAAGCACCATCGAGTTCAAGGCTGAAGACCGACTCACCAAGACCGGTAGCGAAATCAGAGCGCAGGAAACCAAGGCTAGAAGACTGGCTCGTGGATTCGTTCCTAGCCGTATGATCATCAACCTGAACGTAAGCGACGGTTCACTCAGCGACAAGACCCGTGTGGTATTCAACGACAAGAAGAGCCGCAACTACGAAATGGATTGCGATGCAGCCAAGTTCATGACTCTGACCCAGGCTCCTCAGCTCTACAGCGTGGAAGGCAAGGGTACCAAGTTTGCCATCAACGAGCGTCCTATGGGTAGCGTTCAGCTCGGCTTCACCGCCAAGAAGTCTGGCACCTTTACCATCTCGGCAGTACGCATGGACCAGCCAATGTTGCTGAAGGATAACGTGGCAGGTATCACCATCGACCTCACCAACGGCGACTATGAGTTTACCAGCGAGGCAGGAACCTTCAACAAGCGATTCCTGCTGACACCAAACAGCAGCGTAACCAGCATCGCCGACGTAGTGAAGAAGACTGGCGTGAACATTCTGCCTACCGAAGAGGGCATCCAGATTAATGGCTGCAACGGCAAGAACGTAGATGTTTATAACCTCAATGGTGCCCAGGTGGCTTCAAGCAACAGCGACGGAATACTCCGCCTGTCAGCCGGTGTCTACATCGTCAAGGTGAACGGCATGAGCACCAAGGTGATGGTGAAGTAAAGCCTCAGCAGGTTATATATATAATAAGGTATAGTCAGAAAATCGAATGATCATGAATAGACTATTAAGATATCATATCCTGGCATGGCTGCTGCTCCTTGTGGGCAGCGGTCAGCTTGGGGCAACCACCCCCGATTTCGACCCTCCTGCTCCACCCGAACCCTATCTGAGATATAAGGTGAACGTGGAAGCGGAGTATGGTTATACTTCGGGAAGCGGCGAATACTTCGAGGACGAGGAGGTACAGATAAGAACCTCCTCATCCAACAGCAACTACTACTTCAAGTACTGGCTGAAGGATGGCAAGGAATATACCACCGACCAGGAGTTCACCTACAAGATGGAGGCGAAGAACGTGAAGTTTGTGGCTGTGTTCGGCTATGACCCTCTTCCGCCCGATGAGCCAGTCACCTCGAACCCCTACCGCCTCTACCTGAACACCAACAAGGAAGGCAGTTGCTCGTTCAACAGAACCAGCGGCGAGAAGACAGAGGCAGGACAGGAGGTATGGCTGCAAGCCTATGCCAGTCAGGGGTTCCGCTTTGAAGGTTGGTACGAAGGCGACAGTCTGGTAAGCGAAGAGGCAGGTTTCAACTTCCTGATGCCGGAAGCCCACACCACGCTTACCGCCCACTTCGTCTACGACCCGGATGCTCCGGGCGAGCCACAGAATCCGGGACAGGATGATGTGGAGAACGGCATCATCGCCCCGACGGCAGATGACAGAAAGCAACCAGCCGACCGCCGAATCTACGATTTGAGCGGCAGGGAAGTGAAACAGATGGTGAAGGGAAAGATATACATCCAGAACCACAGGAAAATTTTCCCTTAAGGCTAAATATATTTACCCTTAAGGCTAATTATTTTTAGCCTTAAGGGAAAATAAAAAACAAGTGATAATAGAATAAAAATTGGTATAATTATGAGAAAGATTATGATCATGATGGTGGCAGCCCTGGCACTGACCTTGAACTGCACCACAGCACAAGCACAGAATTCAATCTTGGAGAAACAGCTCAAGAAAGAGTACAAGGTGAAGATGAAGCAATTCAAGAAAGAGAAATGGCAAATCTATGCCTCTTCACGTTCCCTGGAAGTTGCGCTGCTCTCCCATTACGACAAACTCGCCAAGGGCGGAGACAATGCCTTCGAAATCGTAGGCATCGCCTCTAAGTTCAAATCAAAGAATATCGGTCATCAGACAGCCATCAACAATGCCTGCAACACCTATGCACGTCAGGCTGGCAGCAACATACAGGCAAGAATCGTGAGCGACATCGCCGCCAGCGACAGTCTGGAGAAAGACAACTTCTATGCAGCCTACCAGACCCTGGTGGAAAAGGAAATCAAGGGTGAGATGCAGGAGAGTTTCAGCATGATTCACGACCTGGGCGACGGCACCTACGAGATGCAGAGCTTCTTCATCGTAAACCAGGATGCGGCTACCAAGGCACGCCTGGCTGCCCTGGAGAATGCGGCTAAGGAATCGGCTGCCGCACAGAAATACGCAAGTCTCGTCAGCAAATTCGTAAAGGAAGGATTCAAGCCAGAGTAACCTATGCACAGACTACTGAAAATGCTCCTTGCCTTCGCACTGATTACTTGCCTCCCTATCCCCTGCTGCGCACAGAGTGCCAGCGAGAAAAAGGCGGCACAGAAAGCAGAACTGAAGGCAGAGCAGAAGGCGGAAGAACTGAAAAACGATGCGAGCTACATCTGCGGAGAAGGATGGGGTGACACCTATTCCTCTGCCGACCAGGCTGCACTCAACGACCTGATCAGCAAGATTTCGCTCCATGTTTCCAACTCCTTCCAGATTAACGAAGAAGAACTGAACACCAACAGCGGATTCGATTCGAAGACGGCGGTGACTTCGGTGATGAACAGCTATGCTCAGGCTACCCTCACCAATACCAACAACCTCGTTATCAGCAATGCGCCACAGACCCATGTGCTGAGATACATCAAGAGCAGCGAGGTGATCAAGATCTTCAACGAACGCAAGGAAAAGGTGTTCGACTATGTGAGGTCGGCAATGAGAGCCGAGGAAAAGGCGAAGATTGACGACGCCCTGCGCAACTACTACTGGGCTTTCGCCATGGTAAGAAGTCTGCAGTATCCCAACAGCGTGAAGATGGACATCGACGGCGAACAGCGACTGCTCGTAACCTGGATTCCACAACAGATAGAAGAGATCATGAGTAATCTATCTACCCAAATAGCCAGCAAAGACGGCAACGACATCAATCTCTTCATCAAATACAAGGGCGAACCGGTGACCAGCATCGACTACACCTACTTCGACGGTCAGACCTGGAGCAACCTCTACAGTGCCAAAGACGGAATGGGAATCGTGGAACTGCGCCCAGGCGTTGACGTGAACAGCCTGCAGCTGAAATACGAATATGAATACGCCGACCAGTGCCAGATAGACAAGGAGCTGGAAAGCGTGATGCAGCTCTTCAAGGGCACACCATTCAAGAACGCATCCGTATACATCAGCAACCTCGACAAGAAATCGGCGGTATCCAGCGAAGCCAGGAAAGAATTCGAGAAATCGGTGAAGACGGAATCGGCTGCCAACCTGGAAACGCTGAGCAAGGTGAACGACGAGAAACAGCTCGCCGGAATCATGAACCGCGTGGTGAACGCCATCAAGACCCGGCAATATGACAGCGTAAACGACTGCTTCTCTGCCGACGGACTGGAGATGTACAAGAAGCTGCTCAACTACGGACAGGCACGACTGCTGGGCAACCCGCAGTTCTCGTTCTACACAATGGGCAAGCGCGTGGTGTGCCGCAGCATACCGATGGCATTCTCCTTCAGGAACAACAAGCGCAAGTTCGTGGAAGACGTAACCTTCACCTTCGGCGAGGATAGGAAGATAGAATGCGTGGCATTCGGACTGGGCAGCCAGGCGAAGACCGACATCTTCGACAAGGGTGTGGGTGCCTGGAGCGACTATGCCAAGATGGTGATAGCCACCTTCCTGGAGAACTACAAGACCGCCTTCGCCCTGAAGCGACTCGACTATCTGGAGAGCGTGTTCGACGACAATGCCACCATCATCACGGGTCATGTGATCAAGAGGAATCCAAGACTCAGCATGGAGGATCAGGCATCAACCTTCGGCGACAACAAGCCACTGATAAAATATACCCGTCAGACCAAGAGCGAGTATCTGAGAAAGCTGAAGATGTGCTTCCAGAGCAACCAGTTTATCAATATCCGCTTTGCCGACAACGACGTGGTGAAGATGGGCGCCGGAGGCGAGACCTACGGCATCCAGATTAAACAGGATTACTATTCATCCAACTATGGCGATCATGGCTACCTGTTCCTGATGGTGGATTTCAACGACCCTGAGAATCCATCCATCAAGGTAAGAACCTGGCAGCCAGACCGCAACCCGAACATCAATTCGAACCTGCCACGTTCGAATAGAGATTGGGGTATTATCGGGCCAGGTAACTTCTAAGAACTATACTGTCAGGCTCTCTATCCCAAAAAAATAATGGGGTGGAGAGCTTTTTTTATGAATTTTGTTTGACTATAAAGAAAAAAATAGTATCTTTGCAACAGATATCTATCTTTATAATAGTGTACAACATAAAAAAGAGCTTATGAAAAGAATATATCCTACACTCAGCATGATACTGTTGCTTGGCTTACAGGCAACACCATCCTTTGCGCAGAACGATGACTTCGTGAAGCAGTTCCAGCAGGCAAGACAAGGCATGATGGACGACTACAACAAGTTCCGCAACACCATACTTACCGACTACGATAAGTACATGCAAGGTGTGTGGAAAGAGTATAAGAAATTTAAGGGAGATATACGATCGCAGGTTCCTAAGCCAAAGACTCCACCTACTTATACGGAGCCTAAGCAGCCGGAAAAGCCGGTGACCGTGAAGCCTAAGATGCCGGTGAGTCCGATTGCACCTAAGGTGCGCCCTACCATCGACCCTGTGAACAAGCCGAAGCTGCCGGAGGTGAAGCCGGATATTCCAGATATCGACTACACCGGTTCGGGCATCGATATCCCTGAAGGTGGATTGGGCGAAATCAACAAGAAGCCAGACCTTACCAAGGTGCCGGCACTGCCTACCGACCCACTGGCAAAGGTGCCTACCAGCAAGAAGAATCCGAAGGCACCTACCATCCGTCCAGGCGTTGACCCAGTAAACAAGCCGAAGCTGCCGGAGGTGAAGCCGGATATTCCTGACATCGAATACACCGGTTCGGGCATCGAACTCCCGCTGATGCCAGCCGTATCTGCCATCCCAGTTATGCCGGCACTGCCGAATATCGGACATGTGAAGGTGCCAGTGAGCAAGCAGACCATCGACGTGGATTACTACGGAGAGAACATCCAGTTCCAGAAGGCCATATTGCTGGCAAAGAAGGACATCGCCTCTACCAACGACGTGGTGGCTTACTGGAAAAGCCTAAAGAAATCAGACCTCAAGGAGGTGACCCAGGCTTTCGCCACGGAATCGCGCAAGATGGGACTCAGCGACTGGGCTTCTGCCATGCTCGTAGAGAAATACATCAACGCCGTGATGCCGAACGCCAGCCAGAACGAAAAGATTGTGGCGGCACAGTATGTTCTGGTGAACTGCGGCTACAACATCCGATTGGGTATGAACGACCACCAGGTGGCGATGCTCGTGCCTTACGCCGAGCACGTGTTTGAGAAATCATACATCAACATCGACGGCAAGAAGTACTATATCTATCCGAACATCGACGACAGCGGCGCTTTCCGCACCTGCGACCTGCCTAAGGATGCAGAACTGGGTAAGGACATGGAGCTGAGATTCACCGGAAAGACCGTGATAGGAAGCGGCACCAAGCCATTCAGCTACGAGGCGGCGGGCATCACTCTGAAGGGCGAAGTGCCTACAGGCATCATGCCGATGCTCGATGAATATCCGGTGATAGATATTCCTACCGTGGCTTCCAGCGTGGTAGACAAGAAGTTCCGCAACGAAGTGGTGGAGCAAATCCGCACCCAGGTGGCAGGTTTGGACGAACAGGATGCAGCCAACCGAATTCTGAGATTCATACAGAAGGGTTTCCCATACGCCACAGACGATGAGCAGTTTAAGCGCGAGAAGTACTTCTACTTTGAGGAGACGCTCTATTATCCGCTGTGCGACTGCGAAGACCGCGCCATCTTCTACGCCTATCTGGTGCACGAGATTCTGGGCCTTGATGTACATCTCATCCAGTTCCCTGGTCATGAATGTACTGCCGTGGCTTTCAACCAGCCAGTGGCAAACGGCACATCTTACGAATACAAGGGCAAGACCTACTATATCTGCGACCCAACCTATATTGGCGCAAGAATAGGCAGATGCATGCCAAGTTACGCAAAAGAGTCGCCACAGATTGAAGTGTGGTACTAAAAAGAAATGATATAAAAGCCAAAAGGCGCTCACCTGGGTGGGCGCCTTTTGGCTTTTATATTTTCCGTCTTATCTTATTCATATTCCTCAATATGCCGGAACCTGCCCCAAGGGGAATCGCGATAAACAGCGAGGCTACCCTTGGGAACCATCAGCTTTACCTTTTCAAAGCAAGGAGCCTCAAACACATCCGTGATTTTGGTTTTCCAGATGGCATTGCCTATGACCGGCGGCTGATTGCTGCGGAAGATAATCTCCTCCAGATGAGGACTTCCGGTAACGATGTCACGCATCAGATGAAGGCGGGTATCCGGGAACACCAGACGTTTCAACACCTGATGATGGGCAAAGGCTTCCTTCTCAATCTCATCCACCTTATAGGTCATGCCCTGATAAGTCACCGACTTGGGAACCTCGATGCAGGAATCCTTCTGGTTAATGGCCTTCAGCGAAACAACACCGCCGCCCCAGGAAGTACACAGAAAGTTGCCCACCTTAAACTGGGATACCACATCATAGATGGTTTCGGGCTGGTTCACCTTATTATATATAGCACCTCCGGCGATGCCCACCAGCAGCACCCCCAGAACTATCCAAAGTGCTAGCAGGGAACGGTGGAGAAACAGAATGTGATGACGCAGGGCAGCTACATTAGAATAGCGAGCTTCGAGGGGACAGAGACAGCGCCCGATGGAAAGTCTGCAGGACAAGCCGAGCTGCAACTTATCCAGGATGATGCCCAGACTGTAGATGTCGTTGCGCACATCGGTGGGTCCACCCCGCTGCTGTTCGGGCGAGATATATCCCTCGGTGCCCGCAGGCGACTTCAATATGGCATAGTAATCGGCATCCGACAATCCGAAGTCAATCACCTTCACCACGCTTCCGCTGCGCGTAACCATGATGTTCGAGAGTTTCAGGTCGCGATGCACCACCTGCTGGCTATGCACATACTCCATCACTTCGAGCAGCTGGTGAGCCACCTGCCTGCGCTGCGACCGGGTATGCGGCGTGCTGAGCCATTCATCCAGAGTAACGCCATCAATCCATTCCTGCACCAGGCATTCTCCGTAGCCATCCACCTCTTCGATGCCCTCCACGTAAACCACGCCCGGATGCTGAATCTTGGAAAGGATATCATACTCCTTATGCAACAGACTTCGGAACACTTCGTTATGGCGTACATCGGGAGCCAGCGCCTTCAACACCCACCATTTGCCATCACGCTTGGCACGAATGAGGACATTAAAGCCACCAACCGAGATTTCCTCCATTTCCGAGAAATCGGAGGAAGTCTGACCAGAAAGAGGGAAATAGAATCCCGAAATTTGTTCCATACTGCAAAGATACTACATTTTTATACAAATACGACAAAGAAATTAAATATTTTCGTCATATTTCGGCAAAACATGCATGATAACTCATTTTTTTGTTGTAATTTTGCAGCGAAATTGCAATTTTACATAATTAATTAATGAAGATTCTAGTAACGGGTGCGTCGGGATTCATCGGCAGTTACATCGTGGAAGAAGCCTTAAGACAAGGCATGGAGACCTGGGCGGCAGTACGCCCCAGCAGTTCCAGAAAATATCTGCAAGACGATCGCATCCATTTCATCAATCTCAATCTTTCTTCAGAGGAAGAGTTGGAGAAGGAACTCGCCCCGCACGAGTTCGACTATATAGTGCATGCAGCCGGTGCCACCAAGTGCCTGCATGCAGAGGATTTCTATAAGGTGAACACCGAGGGCACCAAGCACCTGGTGAATGCCATCCTGCACCTGGGAATGCCCATCAAGCGATTTGTATTCGTCAGTTCGCTCAGCATCTTCGGAGCCATCCGTGAGGACCAGCCTTATCAGGAAATCAGTGAGAACGATGTGCCTAAGCCCAATACGGCATACGGCAAGAGCAAGCTTGCCGCAGAACGCTATCTGGACAGCATCGGCAACAACTTCCCTTATATCATCCTGCGCCCTACCGGCGTATACGGGCCCCGAGAAAAAGACTATTTCCTCATGGCTCAGAGCATCAGGCAGCACGTGGATTTCGCCGTAGGATTCAAGCGTCAGGACATCACCTTTGTGTATGTTCAGGATGTGGTGCAGGCTGTGTTCCTGGCTCTGGACCACGGTATGAACGGCAGGAAATACTTCCTCAGCGATGGCGAGGTATACCAGTCGGAAACCTTCAGCAACCTGATTCAGAAGGAATTGGGCAATCCATGGATGCTGCGCATCAAGGCGCCTATCTGGGTATTGCGCATCGTAACCTTCGTGGGCGAATACCTGGGAAGAATGACCGGAAAGATGTCGGCACTGAACAACGACAAGTATAACATCCTGAAGCAGCGCAACTGGCGATGTGACATCGAGCCAGCCATGGACGAGCTGGGCTATCATCCCCACTATCCATTGAGAAGAGGCGTGAAAATCGCCATCAAATGGTATAAGGATAACGGATGGCTGTAAAAACTATAAACATTGATTAATGATAAAAGATTATTTTAAGATAGACAAGAACCCAAAGAAGGGACTCCTGCCACTGGAATGGGCGATGTTGGGCTATATGGCCATCACCGTGATTACCATGCTCTTCGCCTTTACCAAGGTGGTGAACCCGGAATCGATGCTTTGGGGACGATTGAGAATTCTAGTCATCACCCTCGCCCTCTGGGGCGTATACCGCATGATTCCATGCAGGATAACGAAGATGGTGCGCATCATGGCACAAATTGCCCTGCTTGCCTGGTGGTATCCAGACACTTACGAGATCAACCGCATGTTCCCCAACCTGGACCATATCTTCGCAGGATGGGAACAGGACCTCTTTGGATGCCAGCCAGCCCTGCTCTTTGCCAAGGCGTTGCCGTGGGCGGTGGTGAGCGAGCTGATGTCGATGGGCTACTTCATGTATTATCCGATGATAGCAGCAGTGGTGCTCTACTATTTCTTCTGCAGATACTACGAGGCAGAAAGAGCTAGCTTTGTGCTGCTCGCCAGCTTCTTCCTCTACTATCTCATCTACATCTACGTGCCGGTGGTGGGACCTACGTTCTACTTTGATGCCGTGGGTGTGCAGGATATAGCCAAGGGCATCTTCCCAGCACTGGGCGATTACTTCAACACCCATACCAACTGTCTGCCTACCCCGGGATATACCGACGGAATCTTCTACCAGCTGGTGGAGGACGCCAAGGAAGCCGGAGAGCGACCTACCGCCGCCTTTCCGAGTTCGCACGTGGGCGTAAGCACCATCTGCATGCTCCTTGCCTGGCACAGCAGAAACCGCAAGCTGCTCTTCACCATGCTGCCATTCTACATCTTCCTGTGCATGGCCACCGTGTATATCCAGGCACATTATCTCATCGATGCCATCGCCGGATGGATCTCTGCCGTGGTATTCTACTTCCTGCTGATGGCAGCATCGAAGAACATGAAATGATGTAAATGATGACGGCATCGGGGATGCTAAAAAAGAAATCATAGTTATACATTAATATATAAATTAGAATTCATCTAGAACAATGAAGAAACTGTTTATTGAGACCTATGGCTGCCAGATGAACGTGGCAGACAGCGAGGTAGTTGCCTCTGTGATGCAGATGGCAGGCTACGAAATTTGCGAGAAGGAAGAAGAGGCTGATGCCATCTTCCTGAACACCTGCAGCATTCGTGAGAATGCGGAGAACAAGATTTACCATCGCCTCGACACCCTGCATGCTGAGCAGAAGAAGGGAAGAAAGGTGATTCTCGGCGTATTGGGCTGCATGGCTGAGCGCGTGAAGGATGACCTCATCCAGAACCACTATGCCAACCTGGTCTGTGGACCAGACAGCTATCTCAACCTGCCGGATTTGATTGCGCAGTGCGAGATGGGTACCAACGCCATCAACATAGAACTTTCAAAGACCGAGACCTACCGTGACATCGTGCCTCAGCGCATCGGTGGCAACAGAGTGAGCGGTTTCGTAAGCATCATGCGTGGTTGCAACAACTTCTGCCACTACTGCATCGTGCCTTATACCCGTGGACGTGAGCGCAGCCGCGATGCCGAGAGCATCCTGCGTGAGGTGCGCGACCTGCACGACCGTGGTTTCAAGGAGGTTACCCTGCTGGGACAGAACGTAAACAGCTATGGTCTCTCGCCATCGGGCAAGCGCGAGGAAGGCAGTCTTTCCTTCGCCGAACTCCTCCACATGGTAGCCCAGGCAGTGCCAGACATGCGTGTACGCTTCACCACCTCTAACCCGGAAGATATGACCGAGGACATCCTGCAGGCCATCGCCGAGGAGCCAAACCTCTGCAAGCACATCCACTTCCCAGCCCAGAGCGGAAGTAACAAGATACTGAAGCTGATGAACCGCAAATACACCCGTGAGGAGTATCTGCAGCACATCGCTGACATCAAGCGCATCATCCCAGGCTGCGGCATCACCACCGACATCTTCGTGGGTTATCACGACGAGACAGAGGAAGACCATCAGGAAACCCTCTCGCTGGTGAAGGAAGTAGGCTTCGACAGCGCCTTCATGTTCAAGTATTCAGAGCGCCCTGGCACCTACGCTGCCAAGCATCTGCCAGACAACGTTTCTGAGGAAACCAAGATAGCCCGCCTCAACGAGCTGATCAAGCTGCAGACCGAGGTGAGTGCCGAGCAGAACAAGAAGGACGAGGGCAAGGAATTCACCATCCTCATCGAGAACTTCAGTAAGCGCAGCCGTGAGCAGATGATGGGCCGTACCGAGCAGAACAAGGCGGTAGTCATCGACAAGGGCAACCACCACATCGGAGAGTTCGTAAAGGTCCGCATCACCGGTTCTACCTCTGCTACCCTCTTCGGAGAAGAAGTGAAGGAGTAAGGATGCTCCCTCTAAAAGAGTAAGGATGCTTCTTTAGAAAAAGAAGTGAAAATATACCCAAATACTCCCAGAAAAAGAAAAAACAGAGTCAAAACGACTCTCCTATAAGAAAAAACAGAATAAAAGTCAAGAAAGACCGCCAAAAGTTTGGCGGTCTTCCTTAAAAACACTATATTTGCACCTATGAAGGAATTTTTGCAAATCTTACGCCGATTCGTCCCTCCATACAAGAAGTATCTGGGGCTTTCTGTTCTGTTCAATATCCTGTCTGCGGTATTGAACATATTTTCGTTTGCAGCCTTGATTCCTATCCTGCAGATTCTCTTCCAGGTAGATGGCGGCATCCGTGCCAACGACTATATGGAATGGGACGGAACGCTGGGCAGCATCAAGGAAGTGGCAACCAACAACCTGTATTATTACATCCAGGAGTTCATCGTGGCGCACAGTGCATCGCTGGCTCTCCTGGTTATCGGCTTGTTCCTAGCCTTCATGACTTTCCTCAAGACGGGAGCCTATTTTCTGTCTTCAGCCACCATCATCCCTATCCGTACAGGTATTGTTCGCGATATCCGCAACCAGCTCTACCAGAAGATTACCTCGCTTTCGCTGGGTTTCTTCAGCGAGGAGCGCAAGGGAGATATCATCGCCCGAATGAGCGGTGATGTGCAGGAAGTGGAGAACAGCATCATGTCGTCGCTCGATATGCTTTTCAAGAATCCTATCCTGATTCTCTTCTATTTCATCACGCTCATCTGCATCAGCTGGCAGCTCACCCTCTTCACCATCCTCTTTGTGCCACCATTCGGCTGGTTCATGGGATATGTGGGTAGAAAACTGAAGGCGCAGAGTGCAGAGGCACAAGGTCTCTGGAGCGATACGATGAGTATGGTAGAGGAGACCTTGGGCGGATTGCGCATCATCAAGGCTTTCTGTGCTGAAGGTAAGATGAACTGGCGCTTCAACCAGGTGAATAGCAGTTATCGCGACAACATCATGCGCGTGAACATCCGTCAGCAGATGGCACACCCGATGAGTGAGTTTCTGGGAACCATCCTCATCGTGGTAGTATTATGGTTTGGCGGCATCCTGGTTCTGGATTACGGCAGAATAGACGGTCCTACCATCATCTTCTACCTCGTGATGCTCTACAGCATCATCAACCCGCTGAAGGAATTCTCCAAGGCGAGCTACAATATTCCTAAGGGTCTCGCCTCCATGGCACGTATCGACAAGATTCTGAAAGCCAAGATCGAAATCAAGGACAAGGAGAACCCTGAACATATCAGCAGCTTCGAGCATCAGATAGAGTTCCGCCACGTTTCCTTCGCCTATACTGATCATCAGAACGATGAGCTGGTTTATGTATTGAAGGATATCAACCTGGTGATTCCTAAGGGAAAGACCATCGCACTGGTGGGACAGAGCGGTAGCGGAAAGAGTACAATGCTCGACCTGATTCCCCGTTACTACGATGTACAGGAGGGCGAGGTGCTCATCGACGGCATCAACGTGAAAGACCTTGCCGTGCACGACCTCCGCCAGCTGATAGGTAATGTGAACCAGGAGGCTATCCTCTTCAACGCCAGCTTCAAGGACAACATCCGCTTCGGCAAGACAGATGCTACCGACGAGGAAATTGCCAATGCTGCTAAGATAGCCAATGCCTACGAGTTCATCACCAAATCGGAGCACGGATTCGATACCAATATCGGCGACCGTGGCGGCAGACTCTCCGGCGGTCAGCGCCAGCGTGTGAGCATAGCCCGTGCCATCCTCAAGAATCCTCCTATCCTCATTCTCGACGAGGCAACATCAGCTCTTGATACAGAGAGCGAGCGCCTGGTACAGGATGCCCTGGAGAGATTGATGAAGACCCGTACCACCGTGGCTGTGGCCCACCGCCTGAGTACCATCAAGAATGCCGACGAAATCTGCGTACTGCACGAGGGAAGAATCGTGGAGCGAGGCACCCACGAGGATCTGATAGCCAAGAACGGTTACTACCGCAAGCTGCATGACATGCAGCAGGTGTAGGATAAGAAAGAATTTGTTGAATGTTGAATTTGCATTCTTACAGAAAGAAGAAATGATGAAGAAGATATTATATGGCAGTGTATTCTGCATTTGGTACTTGATGTCTCTGCTGCCGCTGAGAGTGCTCTACATTCTCAGCGATGGCTTATTTTACCTTATTTATTATGTGGTAAAATACCGCCGCCCACTGGTAAGAAAACATCTCTTCGACTCTTTCCCTGAAAAAAGCGAGGCAGAGCGCATCAAGATAGAGAAGGAATTCTACTCCTGGTTCTGCGACTATATCGTAGAAACCATCAAGCTCTTCACGATGAGCAAGAAGCAGGTGATGAAACGCATGCAGTTCATCGGTGCAGAGAAAGTAAGAGAATCATGCCAGAAAGGCCAGTCGTGCGCTATATATCTGGGACATTACTGCAACTGGGAATGGGTTACCTCCCTGCCTCTCTGGGCTGGCGATGACATCACCTTCGGACAGATTTACCATGTGCTGGAGAATCCCGCCTTCGACAAACTCTTCCTGTATCTCCGCAACCGCCTGGGTTCCATCAGCATCCCTATGGCAGAAACCCTGAGAAAAATCGTAAAGATGCGCCAGGAAGGCAAACAGATAGTTATCGGTTTCATCGCCGACCAGGTGCCGTTCTGGAACAACATCCATTACTGGACAGACTTTCTGCACCACGACACCCCAGTATTGACAGGAACGGAGAAGATAGCCGTAAAAGCCAACTTTGCCGTATATTACCTTGATATGCAACGGGTAAAGCGAGGCTACTACAAGGGTGAATTCAAGCTTCTGACAGACAAGCCAAAGGAATGCAAGGAATTCGAGATTACCGAGATGTATTTCCGAGCCCTGGAGAAATCCATCCAACGCCAACCAGCCTTCTGGCTCTGGACTCACAACCGCTGGAAGCGAACCCGTGAGCAATGGCTGAAGATTGTAGACCCAGTGACACATAAGATGAGAACAGAATAATAATATCCAGTAAAATATAACATCTATATTAAAGAAATATGATTTTCGCAACAGACAAGGGACGCATGTGCAACAATATCCTGCAATATGGTCATGTTTACGCCTGGGCACGTGAGCATGGCAGGAAGAGCGTATCCATGCGTTTCTGCTATAAATACCAGTATTTCAAGATATGCCACACCCGTTGGCACAACTTTGCCACATACGCATTGGCTAAGTATGCAGCCAAATGGGGACTGATAACAACCGTGGATTTCAACGACATAGCCGAAGAGGCTATTGAAAGAGATGCTGCTATTGTAGCCCGTCATAAACATGTTCTGATAAAAGGCTGGTGTGTCCGTTTCTACGAACTCTTCATCAAGTATAAAGCAGAAATCATAGACCTCTTTTCCTTCGACAAGCCTGTTCTGGATAAAACCCAGGCCTTCATGGGCAAAAAGAAGATTGATGAGATTAGGCTTGGTGTGCATATTCGCCGAGGTGACTACAAGACATGGCATAATGGGAAATACTATTTTGAAGATGATGTATACCAAGATTACATTCAGCAGTTCCAGTCGCTGTTTCCAGATAAGCAGTTGACGGTGTATATCTGCAGCAACGATCCTGCCCTTGACAAGTCATTCTATCGGGATCAGCTAAAAGGTGCCACCATCGTATTTCCACAGGGCGGTCAAGAAGATGACCTATGCCTGCTTTCGGAATGTGATTATCTGATAGGTGCTCCAAGTACATTCTCTCTGGTAGCCGCCATGTATCATGATCTTCCGCTCCTATGGATAGAAAACAAGGAGGATAAAATCTCCTTAAACTCATTTGATAAATTCAATCAATTATTCCGTAACATAAGATAGAATAGATATGAACCATGTTTGGCTAGCATTTAGAAAACTGTTCTGCACTATCTGCTCTGCTGTCATTCCTAACAAATCTTTAAGGCACAAAGTAAGATATGCACTTAATCCACTCAACGACAAGAGAGTGGAACGATATTTCCTGCGCAAATATGTGATGCCATTGAAAAATGACTATCACCATTTGCCTATTGAAAAAAGCGCAAATGAAAATATCGAATATATTTGGCAATGTTGGCTGCAAGGCATAGAGCAAGCTCCAGACTTGGTAAAAATGTGCTTGAACTCTGTAGAAAAATACAAGAAGAGCAACCAAAAGAGAATCATCATTACGGCAGAAAACTTTGCAGACTATTTGACCTTGCCAACAACCATCATTGAGAAATGGAGAAAGGGAAATATCAGCAATACACAGTTTTCTGATATTTTACGTATCAATCTCTTAGCAAGATATGGAGGTTATTGGATAGATGCAACTTGCCTATTAACCCAATCTACCCCCGAATGGATGGATAAGCAACCACTATTCATGTATCATGCGTATGGGGAGTTTGCTTTTACACAAATACAAAGTTGTTTTATGCATGCTAAACCAAACAACTATATAATGCAAGCATGGTGTTTGCTAATGAATACGATGTGGCTTCATGAAAAGAAACTACTACATTACTTTCAACTCCATCTGATGTTCAAGGCTCTCATTACTTCAGACTCTAAAGCAAGAGAAGATTTTCAGAAAATGCCTGTTGTTTCTGAGAAAGAGACGCAAGCTTTGATGAAATTCATTTTGTCAGGAACACCAAACAACCAACAAGAGTTAGCAAAAATCAAAGAAAAATCTTTTATGCATAAACTCACCTACAAGAAAGAGATTCCTGATGAATTCTTTTCATTCTACAAGTCAATAAATTAAATAAAACATCCATTATGAAAAAAATAAAAGTTAGTATCCTTGTATCTACATACAATTGGCCGGAAGCCCTGGAACTTTCGATAAGAAGCATGTTTGCACAGACCATACTTCCAGATGAGATAGTCATTGCAGACGATGGTTCCACACAAGACACAAAGGATTTAATAGACAAATTAAGGAAAGAAACAACCATCCCTATCAAGCATGTATGGCATGAGGATAAAGGCTTTCGCAAAACAATCATTTTGAATATGGCCATAGCCCAAATCACAGGCGACTATATCCTGCAAGTAGATGGAGACGTGGTACTGTCATCACATTTCGTGAGCGACCATCTGGAGCTTGCAGAGAAAAATTATTTCGTATGCGGAAGTAGAGTTAAGCTTTCTCCCGAAGTAACCCATCGCATCATGGCATCAAAGAATTTCAAGCTGAATATCTGGAACATGCCAACAAGTTTTCTGCTCAACAGTTTCCGCTCCAAATTCTTACGCCATTATATGGCCTTGAGATACGCCAAGAAGATAGACCATCTCCGCGGCTGCAACATGGCCTTTTGGAAAGAAGACCTCATCAAAGTAAATGGCTATAATGAAGACCTCATGCAATGGGGACATGAAGATGGAGAAATCGCATTCCGCCTTCACTTCGCAGGAGTCAAGAAGAAAGCTTTGAAAATGGGTGGCGCCGTATATCACCTCTACCACAAAGAAGCATCAAGAGACAATGAGCAACGCCATTTCACGGAACTCGAAAAAGTTAAGAAAGAACACCTGTCCTGGTGTGAGAACGGTATAGATAAATATCTCAGATAACAGATAAACTCTTTTAAAAACTTTGCCTTTGACAAATAAGAGCATCAATCAAAGGCAAAGTTTTACAATTCTATCATCTGCAGAATCTAATGAAGATTATAATTTATTCTATACCAAAAAGCTCGCAGTTGAAACCAAAGGTAAAACAATAAATTATATTTTTGTGTTTTAGCCACATCCTGTAGCGTATGATAAGCTCGTTTATGCCACATTTCCAACATTTCACTTGACCCCATATCTATAATATTATCAACTAGAGCCTTATATTTAGAGTAGCAAGATTTATATGATTCCTTTTGACTTGCCAATCCACCTACCCTTGGCGAATAATAATAAAGGACATCAGGTATTACTTTTAAATATTGCGCCTTAAGACAATATGCCAGAGCAAAGATTTCATCTTCTCCCAAACAAATATTCTCATCAAAACGCAAATTATACTTTTCAATTAAATTTCTCCTAAAAATTTTATCGAAAGCATAACCCAAAACATTATAGCCTGTATCATTCTTACACAAAGACAACATTAATTGTTCTTTTTCTATTTCATTAACAGCACATTGCCTTCTCAATGATAAACTCATAGAACTTTCATCATTATATCTAAGAAAAAAGCCAAAAAAGAGAACATCAAATCCCTGCACTTGCTCCATAAGTGTGGCCAAATAATCGGAAGTTACCCAATCATCAGAATCAACGAAGCATACATACTTACCTACACTTTTATCCAATCCAACATTACGAGCCGCACTAACTCCCCTATTTATCTGGTGAGTAACATGGATACGCCTATCCATCAGAGCATACTCATCACAAATAGCTCCTGAAGCATCAGTACTTCCATCATCTATCAAGAGCAATTCAAAACTAATAAAAGTTTGAGACAAGATGCTATCAATACAGCGTCTTAAATATTTCTCTACATTATATATAGGAACTATTATACTTACATCAGGTATATACTTACAAGATTTTTGATTTATAATCGATTGCGATCTTTTAATTATATTTTCAGACTCCATTATACTGATTTTTATTTTTTTCTATCACTTTTGCAACAATCAACATTTGGTACGTACCCATCAACAAGGCATAAACAAGCCCAGGCACACCATCACGCCACCCACCTTTTAGAATATAAGCCTTAAACATACGAAACACTGGACGCAAGAATAGTTTACCAACACCATATTGCTTGTCCTTCCGGCGCTCTACCTCATAGTCGCTATAGGTGTTGTTCTTGCGCATGATGTCGGCAATGCTGTCGTTGGCAAGATGCTCGAAGGCCAGCTCTTCCCAGTTGCGGGGAACCCGATATACAACACCATCTACTACCGGCGATGTATGGATTACCGGCGGCCAATGGGTCTTGTCCTTTCTGAAGAAGCGCAGAATGTAGTCGGGATAGCTGCTGTGCATAAAGCGACCCATGAAGTAATTCTTTCTCGGGATACTGATGCCGTCCGGACACTGAGCCTCAGCTATCTTCGCATAGAGATAATCATGAAGCGCCGGCGTGACAAGCTCATCAGCATCCACAACCAAGACCCAAGGATGGGAGGCTGCATCTATCGCAAACTGGCGTGCCGGTTCTACTATAGAAACTCCTTTTTTCTTGAATGTTACTATCTTGCACCCATAACGCTGGGCTATCTCAAGCGTGTCGTCCATGCTTTCCATATCACAGATGACTATCTCATCAAAGTCCTTGACGGAGTCTAGGACTCTCGCCAGGAACTTTGATGCGTTGTATGTATTGATAACTACAGATATCTTGTTATTGTTCATGTCTCTTTGGCTATTGATACTTTACGTTTATCTTTCTGGGGGGCTACCTAAGATTCTACTGTTGTGACTGATTGCCAACCACCAGTTCGTTCTTCGTCATTCTCTCCATATACGACTGGATAATGGCCTTCACCTCGCGCTCCATGGCTTTGCGAACGGCAGGTTCCTTGTCGGCAACATTATTCTCCAGCAGCAGGTCGGTGCGGAAACGATAGAGTGCCTTGGTCTGCTGACCATCCCACTGCAAGAGATAATCGCCCTTTACATACTGATAGAAACCATTGTTATAGTTCACCGCCCAAGTATCCTTGGCTGGCGTGGTAAGCAGGTCGATGCCGAAGCCCACATACTTCTTGTCATAACCCAGATAGCTCAATACCGTAGGCATGATGTCTATCTGCTGGGCAATGGCATCACGCATGCCCGGCTTGAACTCGCCGCTAGGGTCGAAGAAGATGATTGGCGAACAGAAACCACCCAAATCGGTCTGATAATAAGCATGGTCGCTCAGGTTGGTATGGTCGGAAGTTATCACAAAGAGGGTATTCTTGTACCAAGGCATCGTCTTCGCCTTGGCGAAGAACTTACGCAAGGCATTGTCTGTATAACGGATGCACTTATGGATGACGATACCCTCTTCTGGGAATACTTTCTTATACTGTTCTGGGATTACATACGGATGATGCGAAGAGGCAGTGAAGAGTGCTGTCATAAACGGCTGCTTCATCTCGCCCATCTTCGTGGCATAGAACTGCATGAAAGGCTCATCCCAGATGGCCCAGGTGCCATCAAAGTCCTTGTCGCCACCAAATCGCTTGTCGGCATTGTATTCTGTACGACCGAAATAATCGGTGAATCCCGTGGTGCGGGCGAATGCCTGGAATCCCATGGAACCATTCTCTGCTCCATGGAAGAAGGCTGAATAATAGCCTTTCTTCTTCAATTCGCCAGCCAAGCCACTCACATTGTTCATGGATGCCGGGGTAAGGAAGAACGGCTCCACAAACATCGGGATGCTGGAAAGGATACTAGGCATGCCGTCGATACTCTTTCTACCATTGCAGTAGGAATAAAGATAGGTGGCACTATGCTGCATCAGGGAATCGACAAAAGGAGTATATCCCTTGTATTTGCCGTTTTCCAGCCACTTGTTGAAGCCGCCGATATACTCACGGCCAAAGCTCTCGATGATGATGACCACCACATTCTTCTTGCGCTTCACGAGCGTATCAGAAGGGGTATGGATAGGAGAATAGATGGCATTGAGCTGCTTCTCCGTATAGTAATCCGGTACTACGAAGACTGGCTTGTCGATGGTACGGATGATGGAGAACGGAGTATTCAGCACGATGGCAGCCTCCTGCGGACGGTTTACATACTGATTGGCATTGCTGATGGTGATAGGGCGAACTGCCGTGGTGAAACCTCCACGCATACCTGCTACGCAGAAAGGTACGAACACCGCCAGACAAAGAAGATGAACGCCATAATAAGTCAACAATCTCTTTGGCTGATAAGGACGGGAAGCCTCAACTGGTAACTTGCCCTTTGGCATGCGATAAAGAAACCACAAGCCTGCTATCAGGATGATGCCAATCAGCACCAGATACCAATGGTTGAGAATCTCAACACCAAAGATTCCACCCAGATTCTTCTCGTTTCTAAACTCAGAGAACACGGTAACCGTGGTACGGCGCGTGGTGTATTTAAAATAAACACAATCCACCAGATTTGCTATAATGCAGATGGAATTGCAGATTACGAACACCCACTTCGCCATCTTCTGATACCAGTTCCGCTCCTTGTAATGGATAGGGAAAAGCATCAAAAGCGCATACAGAGCATTGGTATAGAGAATGGCAGAGGTATCAAAATACCAGCCGCCATGAAGCATCTCGCCAAAGGCGCCCCATGTCATCGCTTCGGAAAACACACTCCAGTTGGTCGCCAGGAAAACCAGGCGGCATATCTCATACACCACATAAACCAGCACCATATTGATGACGAAGCACAAAGGCGCTGAAAACAAGTTTCTCTTCAGTTTCATCTTTCCTATTTCTATTTCTATTTTTATCTTTTATCTTTGTTCTTTTCTATTTTTATCTTTGTTCTTTTCTATTTTTCAATCTTCCTTTTCAGCCTATTCCCTTCTACTTTTCTATCTTCCTTTCTGCATAATCCTTGGTAGACATCTCGTAGATGAGCTTAAACCATATCAGCACGCAAGGCAATGCCTTCAGGGCGTAAGGCTGCACATAGTTCTTGCGAATAAACGCAGGGAAAAGATCGGATGGCGACATGCTCGTCAGGATAAAGGCAAACACCATCAGGGCAATATCCCAGCGGCTACGCTTCCATGGAGCCGTGATATACCAGATTGCTACGCCCAGGAGAGCGATGATGTAAGTGCTTGATTCGCTGCCCGTACTAAACAGGACAACAAACATCAATACCGATGCCAGGAAAGCATAGCGGAAGGCGATGTTGCCATACTGCCTGATACGCAGATAAGGATAACAGAACGCCAATATGCCCGGAACTATCAGCCAAAGGTCGGAATAAGTGGCAACATGAGAAATCTTGCGCACCAAACCGAGCAAGGACTGGTTCTGAGCACAACTGAACATATTCTCCATATTCTTGCCCGTAAGGCTGACGTGCCACTCCTTATACTGGTCGATGATATACTCTGGACTGGTTATCGCCATAGGCAGGACAAAGAACAGGGCTGCCCATCCTATCAGTGCAGCCACAAACTTCACCTTGTGCTTGGAAAAGAAAAAGAATGCCAGCCCCACGATGCCATACAGCTTCACGAAGGTTCCTATCATGATGAAGCAGGCTGCCGTAATATCCTTTTCTTTCTCTACGCAATAGAACGAAGCGATGATGATGGCGGCAATGATGATGTTAAACTGGCTCATAAACAATGCCGTGAGCAACTCATGGGCACAGAACCAATAGCAGAATATCTGCTTGCCCTGACGCAACGGCAGCTTACGGATGGCAACAAACAGGGCCAGCGTCATCAGTACATGCCAGAACAGCAAACCCAACGGATGGGGCAGCACGGCAAAAGGAGCAATGATGATGCTGAAGAACGGACCATAGTGGTTCGAATCGAAAAACTCCGAAGGATACTGGGCATACAATGATGTCTGCTCCCAAGCATGCCAAAAAACATACTTGAATATTAAGAAGTTATTACACTTGTGGATTTTAGTCAATGCAGACACCACACCCAGAATCAACCAGAGTCCCAGCAGGGTGCGAGGGTCGCTAAAGAAAGGGCGACCGAAAAAGCGCCTGATACCTGCCAGCCACTGGCAATTCTCCATTTTTGTACTATCCATTCTATCTGTCTTGTTATGATTACTTTATTTAGGGGGCAAAATTACGCAAATTCCACGTAATTAGCAAATAAATCCATATTTATTTTGAGAAATCAGTTTTTTAATATACCTTTGTCCCAATAATTAAAGAAAAAACAAAAAGATGAACATAGGATTCGATGCTAAAAGAGCGGCACAAAACCGCACGGGATTAGGCAACTACAGCAGGTTTGTCATCAGGATTTTGTCGGAGAAATTCGCCGGCAATCAGTATCATTTATATACTCCCAAGCCTCATCGCATGCCCTATCTCCAGGAGATACCAACACTCAAGCACCTGTTTCTCCATTTTCCGCCCCAAGGAATATGGAGCAGGATCCGCTCGCTCTGGAGAGTTTGGGGTATCACAAAAGATATACAAAAGGACGGCATCCAAATCTTCCATGGCTTGAGCAACGAGCTTCCGCTCAACATCGGAACTCCCGAGCAGCGAAAGATGAAGGCTGGCGGCAAGGGATGCAAATACATCGTCACCATTCACGACCTCATCTTTATCCATACTCCCCAATACTATCATTGGATAGACCGGCAGATATACAACTTCAAGTTCCGCCGTGCCTGCCGGTGTGCAGACCGCGTGATAGCCGTCAGTGAATATACCAAGCAGGAAATCATGCACTATTACCATACTCCGGAAAGCAAGATAGACGTGGTTTACCAGGGCTGCGACCCAGTTTTTTCACAGGAAATAGAAGAAGGAAAGCTGCAGGAAGTAAAGGCAAGATACCAGCTTCCCGATAAGTTTGTACTCTATGTGGGAAGCATCGAGGAGCGAAAGAACCTGATGCTGGTGGCGAAAGCCATGGCAGAACTGAACAGAAGAAACAGAAGTCAGGGAAATCAGGGAAGCTTGGAAAGTCAAGGAAGTCAAGGAAATCAGAATCAGGCACAGAATCAGGATGCAGCAGCCATTCATGTGGTAGCCGTGGGTCGCCGCACGGTCTATGTTGACCAGATACAGGATTTCCTGAAGGCACAGGGCATAGATTATCTGTTTCATTTTTATCATCAGGTGCCTTATGCCGACCTGCCATCATTCTACAAATGGGCATCCACCTTTGCCTATCCTTCCAGAATAGAAGGCTTCGGCATCCCGCTGCTAGAAGCCATCAGCAGCGGAGTTCCTGCCATCGGATGCACCGGTTCGTGCCTGGAAGAGGCTGGCGGGCCAAACAGCATCTATGTGAATCCTGATGATGCGAAAGGCATGGCTGATGCCATCTTACGCACCTGCACGGATGAACCCCTAAGGCAGCACATGATAAGCGAAGGAAAAAAATATGCGCTCAATTTCTCGGACGAGAAACTGAGCCACGACCTGATGACAGTTTATGAGAGCCTATCAGAATAAAGGTTCTCATAAACTTTCTATTGTAATCCGATTCTTTAAGCCAGCCCTTTATATCCTTTCTTCGATAAAGTATCGAGGGCGGCGCTTCACCTCGGTATAAATCTTGCCGATATAAACGCCCGTGATGCCTACACCCGTGGTGATGATGCCACCGATAAACCACATGGAAACGAGCAGGGAGGTCCAGCCCTGGATGGTCTTGCCCTGGAAATGCTCCACCAAGGCAAAGATAATCATGATGAAGGCTACTAAAGTCATCGCCAGACCCAGGAAGGTGATAAACCTCAAAGGTGCCACGGAGAAAGAAGTGATGCCATCGATACTGAAGCTCAGCATCTTGGTGAGCGGATACTTGCTCTCACCTGCCTCGCGTGCCTTACGATCGTAATAGACGAATCCCTCACGGAAGCCCAACTGGCGGACGATGGATCTGAGAAAGAGATTGCGCTCGGGATACTGCATCAGAGCCTTCAGAGTTCGGTTGGTCATCATGCGGAAATCGGCATGATTGTAAACCGTCTCCTTATCCACACTCTGCATCAGCTTATAGAAAGCCTGGGCGGTGAATCGCTTGAAGAAGGTATCGGTCTTGCGCTCCTTGCGCACACCGTAGATGATATCCTTGCCTTCCTGCACCTGGCGCACCATGTCTATGATTACATTCTCATCGTCCTGCAGGTCGGCATCGATGCTTACCATCGCATCGCAATGATCCACAGCCGCCTCCATTCCTGCCCAGAGCGCATTCTGATGGCCGCGGTTATGGGATAACTTGATGCCATGCACATACCTGTGCTCCTTGGCAGCATCCGAAATCATCTGCCAGGTATGGTCACGACTTCCGTCGTCAACAAGGAGCAATCCCGTGTCGGCGTCAGTCTCTTTCTTGATGTTTTTTATCAGATTGCCAAGCACCTCCAGGGTTTTCGGCAGCACTTCTTCCTCGTTGTAGCAAGGAATTACTATTAATATTTTCATTATTTCTTCCTCTTTCACGATACTTAATCTATATAGGTTGCAAAATTACGAAAAACTATCAAAAACGCCAAATTATTTAAAGACTATCTTGTTTCTGAATTTTCCGATACCTTGAAATTCTTTTATGATTCCTTCCAAACTCTTCTCTTGAGCCACAATGCTAAAATGGGGTCACTCATTTCCAAATGTTTAGGGGCAGGTATCGTAATCAGATCTTTCACCATCAAGGACTTCTTAAGGCGAGTTACATTGGCAGCAGTACCTAGGCGATAGGTTTCCAATATTGCCGTCTGCGTGAAACCAGTATGTACTCCATTGGTAATGGCATGCAGGAAATTCATCTGATAGGCAGAAAGGTCTTCTGTCTGCTGGATAAACAAAGGCTCGCAGGCATCCAGCAACCGGTCTATTCCATATTTCAAGTCCTCTTCTGTAGCTACAGAATCATCTTGCACTCGCAACCATACAAACCATGCCAACTGCTGTACATAAGAAGAATATCGGTCTGTTACCTGACAGATTTCACGAGCCAACTCTTCTGAGATATGCTTGCCAGTAGATTCGAAACGTTGACAGATATACTCCACCCAGTCTTTCTCGCTAATCTTATTCAGATAGAAGAAATCACCAAAGCGATAGAATGGGTAACTGGCATTCTGGAACATCTGTTCCATCATGTGTTTCTTGCTTCCATAAAGGCAGTAAGATACATGGCTCTGTAATTGCCATACGCTACGGAGCTTCTTCTGGAAGGTCAATGAATCAGGGAAATCGCCTATCTGCTGAAATTCATCGATGCAGACTACGATATGACAACCTTTAGACCGAGCTATCATTTCCGGAAGTCTCAAAACCTCTTCTGTTGTATTGTTACCTGCATTATACTCCAATGCCAAAGAAAAATCAGTCAAAGGATCTTGTCCTATACTGATTTTCGGAACAAAACGGCTTAAGAACACCTTGGCATTCTCCATCCATTCTTCCCATTTTGAAGAAGTAGCCCGAACCACGGCCGTGGCAAAAGCATTGATAAAATCATTCTCAGAGCGACAGCCGAAGGCATCTATACGAGCTATCCTGATGTCTTCGCTCTCTACAAGCGAACACACCTTATCCACCAATGAAGTCTTACCCATACGACGAGGTGAAATCAAAATCGTATTCACTCCATACGTAAAGTTCGCCTTCAGGCGTTCTGTTTCCTCTCTACGGTCGGTAAAGGAATCTCCCTCCACACGAACACCGAACACAAACGGAGCTTCTTTACTTTTTCTCATAATCACTACCTTATTTTATACTATACAGCTTTTCTTCTGCAAAGAAAATGCAAACGAGCGCAATGAAAGCTTGCTTTCAAATTGCCGAGTGCAGCTTTTCTTCTGCAAAGATAGCAAAAAAAAACAAATTAAACAAGGTTGTTTAAAACAATGTTGTTTAAAGCCATCTTTTTTTGCAGAAACAGCGATTCTTCGTCTGATAAAAACATAAAGTTTCATAAATTATACCCTAGGGTATAATACCTTTGGGTATAATTTTGTAGAGAATCAAGACTTTAAGTATATGAACAAAATACCATTCTAATATGGTTCTATCGCAGAGAATCCATTCTACCGTTTTGGACAGATGATGACATTGAAGAAGATAGCTAAGGAATACTGAATTCGCAGAAACTTCACCACTTCCATTTCATCTGTATCTCCAAATCGGTTTGATGTGAGGCCGCTATCTCCTGTAATCCGGTGGAAATATGGCTCCGGTCGAAATAGCGGGTAGTGCCCAGTTTGGCGATAACCAGCAGATGCTTGCCTATTTCCGAACGGGCCACCAGGGCACAGCGGATGCCCTCGCCATAGAAGCTGCTGAAACTCATCTGATAAAGCAGGCCGGGTTCGTAGACATAGATGCGACTGCTGAAATCCTGCGTATGGAAATAAGAAAAACTGCCCGATAGCCTCAGCCAATGCCAGCAATAACTCAGGTTCTCGTTCAGCAGATATCCCTGGCTGGGGTTCGCACCATCTGCATCTTTCTGGCTTGACTTCTCGCCCATCTCCTTGCTCATCGTATAATCCACACTCGTCTTGGCACTCCAGTTTTCATCAGCAAAGGTGGCATAAAGGCGCCATCGCCCGGTGGTGGTTCCCGCCTTCTCCTTATAGCGCAATCGGGTGCCCAGCATCCATCTTTTATTGGGCTGATAGAGGATATTGAGCAGATGGTCCCAGCATTGCGTGCTCTGCTTGGTATGATACTTGGGCCACACGAAATAGGCAAAGTCGCTATAGCCGGTGATGCTCCAGCGATGAGCCGGAACCCACGTAAAGCCCAGATAGGCTCCATTCTCATCCTGCACATCGCTCCCCTCAGAAAAGCTGTTGCTGAAAAGCGAGTAATAGCGGGCGGAATAGAACCGATGCAAGGCAAGCAGAGAGAAATGGTCGGAAAAGAGATAGGAGGCGGCATTGAGGGTGGCGATGGCTCCACAATTGCCCGTCGCCATTTCGCCTGCGATGGTCCAGCGGTGGGAAACGTAGCCATAATCCACACTCGCATTCCAGAAGTTATAGCCCTGGGGGGCAAATCGCTTATACAGCTGCGACTGGTCGGGCGTAAGCGGAAGGGAGAAAGAGGTATAGAAGCCTGTTGCCCCGATATGCCAGCCCTGGTTGCGATAGTTGATGTTTCCGCCCATCAGAGTATTGGAGGCGATGTTCTGCTTCGCGATTTCCTTCAGGGTGCGATGCAGTCCGGTCTTCTGGATGGTCTGGATGCCGCCCTTGTCGGAGAGCGTGGCATCTATCTTGCGATAAGAGAAGAAAGCGGTCAGGTCGAGACCTTTCAACAAGGTATAGGTGGCAGCTGCTCCCTGCAGATAATTGGCAGAAGACCGGGAGGAATGAACCCGGATGCGGTTGGTGGCGCTTCCCAGGGAGGAAAGCACCGAGAGTTTGCCGAAGCTGAAATCGTTGTTGAGTATCAGTCCCAAGCCTTCGTGCAGGCGGTATCTGCCCAGGGTGATGTTCTTCCAGCGCCCCAGTTTCTTTACTTGCAGATAGAAGGAGTAGAAATCATAGCCCAGGTTGTTCTTGCCGGTGCCAAAGGGTTCGCCCGCATCCTGCGACCCCACAACGCCCAGCTTTACATAGTCGCCATACCTGAACTGATAGCGCAACCAATGCTTGTATTTATAGCCCATATAGCCATTGGCATCGCCCTTTCTTTCGTAGAAAGGCACCTTCAGCATGCCCATCGCCTCATGCTTTCCATATTTGATGATATTCCTGATACTGGGGAAATCAGACTTCTTCTGGTCAGCATCTACATAGAAGAAATGCTCCATCAGCTGTCGCTGATACCAGCTGATGCTCGGAATCAGGGTGAGTTCCATCATGCTTTTCATTCCGCCATAGCGATAAACGTAAGCCTGGATATCTTCCACCTGCGAAGGGGTAAGAAAGGGCAAACGCTCCATCTCCTCGCGGGTAGCCGCATTCAGGTTTATCGGATGCTGCGCCCATTCCTCCAAATCTTCCTCGTAATCCTCCCAGGAAGTATGCTCGAAATCCTCGGTTTCCGAAAGTTCAGAAAGTAGCTGCTGCCACGACTGTGCGCTTCCCGAAAAGGCATGGAATAGCAGGGAACTGCCTACCAGAAACAGTTTCAACAAGAATTGGGTTATGGGCTGCCAACGTTTCATCTATAGGCAAACGATTATTAAATTTCCCCAAAGTTACCATGTTTTTCTGAAAATAAGTAAGAAAAAGGAAAGAATCTTTCTCTAAATGAGAAATAATCTGTAATTTTGCGGCGTGATTAGCAAGATAGAGGGGCTTACACCTTATTATATATAAGACAAATGGATAATTAAGATGGATTTCATGAAACAGAAAATATTATTCCTGCTGGCGATGCTCTTCTGCATCAGCCTGCAGACAATGGCGCAAACCGATGGCGACAACCCTGAAGACAGGGAGGTGGATATGGATACTCCTACCTTAGAACCGATGGTGAAGGTGGGAAAGGTGCTGCTGGATAAAGACAGCATTCAATACGTGCAGGTGAACAACGTGTATGTTTATCCACAGCCTGTGTTCAAAAACGCCAAGGAAAGAATGGCCTACAACCGACTGGTGTATAACATCAAGAAGGTGTTGCCGATAGCCAAGGAGGTGAGAAAGATTATCATCGAGACGGGCGACTATCTGGAGACCCTTCCCAACAAGAAGGCGAAGGATGCCCACATGAAACTGGTGGAGAAGGACATCAAGCAGCGATACACACCAAGAATGAAGAAGCTAACCTATGCACAGGGCAAGCTCTGCATCAAGCTGGTGTATCGTGAATGCAACTCTTCTTCCTATCATCTTATCCAAGCCTTCCTGGGTCCTATCCGTGCCGGCTTCTACCAGGCCTTCGCCGCCCTCTTCGGTGCCAGCCTCAACAAGAAGTACGATCCGAACGGAGTGGATAGACTGACGGAAAGAGTGGTGAAACAGGTGGAATCTGGACAGATATAAAAAGAAATGTCCCTAGAGAAAAACAGCTTTCTCTAGGGACATTCTTTTTTTTATTCCTCCGTATAAAGCACCTGAATCATGGTCTGACCCACTGCCTTCAATACATTCTTATCCAAATGAGCCATGTCATCGATTACCGTATGCCAGGTAGGACCGAAACTGCTCTGCTGGCAATCTGGGTAATATGCTATCACATCGATGGTTGGAATCTTCGCCTTCTGGTTCACAGGGATGTGGTCGTCGGTAATCATACCACCATCACTCTTAGGGAAATAACTGCCGTAACCAACCTGGCGGGCTGCAGCCCAAACCTTCTTCACAATGCCACCGGCATACTGCATCGACATGCCCTCGCGGTAGAACTTGGCACCCTGACCGCCTACCATATCGAGAAGAATGCCGTAACGAGGATTGTAACTATCCGGCTTGTTCTCACTCCAATACTGGGCACCCAGTGCCCAAGAGTCACCATCATCCTGAACATCAGCCCACTGAGGCGTGCCCCAGTCTTCCGTATCGAAACATACGAAATCAACACCGATATTCGGATTCAACTTCTTGTCTACCTGCAACTGGCGGGCCAGCTCAAGCATCACGGCCACACCGCTGGCACCATCGTTGGCAGCCAGCACAGGCTTGCGCCAATTGGTACTGTCGGGATCATTATCAGCCCAAGGACGACTGTCCCAATGGGCACAGAGCAGGATGCGGGTCTGCGCCTTCGGGTTATAGTGGGCGATGATATTGGTATTCTTCAATATCGTGCCATCATAGCCCTTCAGGTCGGCCTTCTGGGTCTCTACCTCGCATCCAAACTGCTTGAATTTGCTCACAATCCATTCGCCACACTTATCGTGCGCCTCGCTGTTCATCACACGAGGACCGAAATCGCATTGCACCTGGCAATAAGCCAGCGCCGAATCGGCATTGAAGGCAGGACCTACGGGATTCAGCTTCTCGGCTTCCTCTACCTCCTGAACCTCAGGCGAACTCGAACTGTTCGCATTCTTATAGCTGATGGTACCAGCCACCACTCCGGCAGCCACCACCAAGCCCAAAATTATCTTCATTTTCTTCGTCATCGTATTTACTTTGAACTTTCAGATTTGAACTTTGAACTTTATGATTACTTAATAACTATCGAATTCTTCACTCTTCGTTCTTCACTTTCCAAAGTTCTGCACCTGCGTCATCACTCTGAGCCAGTTACCTCCCCAAATCTTGGCGATGTCCTGCTCGCTGTACTTGCGGCGCAGCAGCTGGAGGGTGAAGTTGATGAGTTCAGAAGAGTCGGCAAGTCCGCGGATGCCTCCATCTCCATCGAAATCGGTACCGAGACCTACGTGGTCGATGCCCATCACGTCGATGGCATGCTCCAGGTGGGCGATGGCATCCATGATGTCTGCTCCTCCCTCCTTGCGCAGGAATCCGTGGTAGAGCGTGGTATGCGCCACACCGCCACGAGCCGCCAGGGCACGCATCTGGTCATCCGTCAGGTTGCGGGGAACATCGCAGAGCGCACGGCTGCTGCTATGGCTGCACACAATAGGGGTCTGACTGATTTCGAGCGCATCGTAGAAGCTCTTCTCGCCGGCATGACTCAAATCTACCATGATGCCATGGCGGTTCATCTCCTGAATCACCTTGGCTCCGAAACTGCTCACGCCATTGTGGGTGTTGCAGCCACGGGCACTGTCGCAGATGTCGTTGTCGCCATTGTGACAGAGGGTGATATAGACGATGCCGCGCTGGGCAAAATGCTTCACGTTGCTCAGGTCATGCTCCAGGGCTAGACCGTTTTCTATGCCCAGCATGATGCTCTTTCTGCCCTTTCGCTTATCGCTGTAGAGATCGGTAGGCGTGCGGGCGATGCTGAGATACTGGCTGTTCTTGCTCACTATCTCCTCTATCTTGTCGAAGATGAGGTCGGCATACTGCGCCGGTCCCTGCACATCGAAAGCCACCTTGCTGCTGAAGCTCTCGCCTATCTTAGGCTGCGGCAGATAGGCCACCATGGTGGTGGCATCCTGATGGCCGTCGGTCATCTTATGCAAATCCACAAGGATACGGGAATCACGATGGTCGAACTTGATGCCCTGCGGGAAGAACATCGGCGTATCGCAATGGGTATCGAGGGTAAGAATGCGCTTATGCAACTGCTTGGCTGCATAGAAATTATTCGCCTGGTTTACAAGCCACAGGAAAAGCTTTCCGCCATCCTCGCCGAGCCATTCCGGATGCCACTGCACACCGAGAATCTGCTTATACTCGCTGCTCTCTATCGCCTCGATGATGCCATCGGTAGATTTGGCGATGATGCGCATGTGCTTGCCCGGCTCGCTCACCGCCTGATGGTGGAACGAGTTGACGAAAATCTTCTCTACCTCATATATATTATATAAGGTGGAATCTTTCTTGATTTCAACACTGTGGGTAGGTTCCGAACGGTCGGCATCCTGACTGTGCTTCACCTGCTGCTTGATGTCCTGATACACCTTTCCGCCCAGGGCAATGGCCAAGGTCTGGATGCCGCGGCAAATGCCGAGCATCGGAATCTGACGGTTGAACGCCAGACGGGTGAGCATCAATTCTGCCGCATCACGCTCCTGGTTGATGTTATGAAGACGAGGCGAAGGCTCTTCGCCCATCCACAGCGGGTTATGGTCGCCGCCACCGGTGAGGATGAGACCATCCAGATGCTCCAGGGTATTGACGATGACTGAACTGTCGGCAACAGGGGGAATGATGACAGGCGTTCCGCCCGCCGCAATCACCTGCTTGTAATAACGGTCGCGAAGCGTAGCATCAATGCCTTCATAGTTGGCAGAGATGCCAATCAGGGGCTGACGCTTCGCTTCGGGAAAAGAAGAGTACGCACCCTTGAGATGCGACTCCAAGTCAAATGTTTCCATTTGTTTATTTCTAAATACAAAAAAATTACTCTTCCTCCAAAAGAACAGGCACCTCACGCTTGATACTCTGCTCAAGCGAGATGAGAGTTTCGGTAGAAACTACGCCTGGGATAGCCTGGAGCTTGTTGTTGAGCAGGTCCATGAGCTGCTCGTTGTCGCGGGCATACAGTTTGAGAAGCATGGTGTAAGAACCGGTTGTGAAGTGGCACTCCACAATCTCAGGAATATTCTGCAGTCTTTCTACCACCTTCTTATACATATTACCACGTTCCAGGTTAAGTCCCACGTATGTGCAGGTGGAATAACCCAGGCTCTTAGGGTTTACATCGAAACCGCTACCTGTGATGAAACCATCCTCCATCAAGTGCTGTACACGCTGATGGATGGCAGCACGAGAAACTCCGCATTCAGCGGCTACGTCCTTAAAAGGAATACGGGCATTCTTTGAAAGGATGCCGAGAATCTTTCTGTCAAGATTGTCTATTTTTTCCATTTCTTTTTCTATTATTATGTTTGCTATTTCAAGGTATTTCTATACCAGATAGCAAAATTAATAAAAACTATCGAAACAGACAACAAAATGCACGAATATTTTGCAATATCCGTGCATTTTGTTGTTTTTTATACTGATTTTAACCAAAAAATCAGTTTTTCTCTTCTAAAAGACCATTACTTTCTCTTCTTAGAGCCAGCTTTCTTGGCAGCAGACTTAGCTGATGCTTTTGCCACCTTCTTCTCTGCTCCTACGGCTACATTTTCCTTCAACTCGCCAGCAGGCTCAGCCTTAACCTCAGGCTTAACGATGCTGACAAGCTCCAGGTCGAAGACCAAAGTAGAGTATGGAGGAATCTGACCTGCCTGACGCTCGCCGTAAGCCAACTTGTAAGGGATGTAGAGCTGCCACTTGCTGCCTACAGGCATGGTAGTGAGCGCCTCGGTCCAACCCTTGATCAGATTGCCGGCACGGAACTTATCGGTCTTGGCACCGCCATGCTTGGATGTTGCATCGAATACGGTACCATCAATGAGACGGCCCTCGTAGATAACCTCCACCTCATCGGTAGCCTTAGGCACCTCGCCCTGGCCAGCCTTGATCACCTTATACTGCAATCCGCTAGGCAACACCTTTACACCAGGCTTCTTGGCATTCTCGGCAAGGAACTTCTCGCCAGCGCCCGCCAAGATCTGAGTCTTGAACTCGCCTGCCTTCTTCTCTGTGAAGAGGGTAGTATCATTGGCAAGAGCTGCCACGAAACCACGGCTGAACATCGCTGCATCGATAGAATCCTTGGCACTCTTCAATTCCTCACGGGTTCCAGGCAGGATGCGCTGGTTCACCATCTGCGCAATCTGCATACCCACGATGTAGGCAGTGCCCTGAGGAGTATTAGCCTTGGCGATAGCCTCCTCGTAACCGCGGATGAAATCTGCCATGTAAGCAGTATCTACCTGATAACTCTGCTGGATGAATGGAATCAAGCCACGTGTGGCATGAACACCAGCTGCATAACTCAACGAATCGCTCTCTGTGGCAAGAACCACAGGAGTTACCTTCTTTACATTCTTTTTCTTCTTTGCTGCACTAACAGTAAACAAAGAAGCACTCGCCACGAGGACGAGTGCTGTCATTAGATATTTCTTCATTTTTTATAAGTCCTCTACTCAAAATGAGTTCACACAAAAATTACTTGCCACCTACAGAAATCAACTCAATCTTGAAGATCAATACTGAGAATGGCTTGATCTGACCCTGCTCGCGCTCACCGTAAGCCAACTGCTGAGGGATGTAAACCTCCCAAACAGAACCTGCCGGCATGTGAACCAAAGCCTCGGTCCAACCCTTGATAACCTGGTTAGCACGGAGATCTACAGCCTGACCACGCTTGAAAGATGAATCGAATACCTTACCGTCGATAGTCTTACCCTCGTAGTTAACCTTTACCATAGATGTATCCTTTGGCATAGGGCCGTTACCCTCCTTGATTACCTTATACTGAACACCTGAAGGAAGAGTTACCACTCCTGGCTTCTTCTTGTTGGCAGCGAGGAACTTCTCACCAGCCGCCTTGTTAGGACCATATTCCTTCTCCATGTTCTTAGCCTTGATGGCCATCATCTTAGCCTGAGCCACCTGAGCAGCCTGCTCTACGGTCATCAAGCCTTTCTTGCCAGTAGTACCGGTGATGAAACCTGCCATGAAGTTCTTCAAAGAGATAGTCTTGGTTGAGTCGTCGCCGAAAACCTCGTGGTTGATACCCTTAACCATCTGGTTAGAAATCTGCTGACCAATCTGGATACCTGCGTAGTAAGCAGCCTTCTTCTTGTCGTCACCAGCGTTGGCACCGTCGTTAAGACCCTTGATAAAATCATCCATGTAAGCGGTATCCACGCCCATGCGCTCTACCATAAACTCCTTCAGACCCTGAGTCTGAGACATACCCATGGCATAGCTCATTGTATCAACATCGTTCTTGAGATCTGCCTTTGGAGTAGAATTGCCACATGCTACGAATGTAGCGGCAACACAAGCCACGAGGGCTCCGAAAAATAATTTTTTCATCTTTTCTGTTATGTTTATATTCTTTGTTCTCTTATATATGCGTCTATATTATATACGTCTCATCCGTGAGAATTACTTCACAGCAACGAGCTCTACATCGAAAATCAATGCTGAGAATGGAGGGATAGATGCACCTGCACCACGCTCGCCGTAACCCAACTGATAAGGGATGAAGAAACGATACTTCGCACCCTCGGTCATCAACTGAAGGCCCTCTGTCCAACCAGCGATTACCTGGTTCAATGGGAAGGTAGCTGTCTGACCACGGTCGTATGAGCTATCAAACTTAGTACCATCGATGAGTGTACCCTCGTAGTGGCACTCCACCTGGTCGGTAGCCTTAGGAGCTTTACCGTTACCCTCGCGCAAAATCTGATACTGCAAACCGCTCTTAGTAGTGATGATACCATCCTTCTTGCCGTTCTCGGCAAGGAACTTCTCACCAGCCTCCTTGGCAACCTTACCCTTCTCGGCAGCGGCAGCCTGAGCCTTAGCCTCCTGCTCTGCGAAGAAGTTCTGTACCAACTCCTGAGCCTCCTGCTCATCAAGCTGGAGCTTACCGGCAATCGCATCCTTTACAGCCTGTGCAAAATCATCAATGTTCAAACTCTCTGCACCCATAGAAGCCAACTGGCGACCGATGCCAATGCCTAAAGCATAACTTACTTTATCCATAAATTTATCTTATAACTTTGTTTAATATTCTATATTTTATACTTATTGTCCTTAAAACGAGTGCAAAGATAACATTTTTCTTGCTGAAAACGATGCTATTTAAAGAAAAAATTGTAAATTTGTGCATTCTTAATAGAAAGATTAAGAAAATATGAATAAATAAAACGTGATAAGATGAAGAAACTCGTATTTTTAACCGGCGCTGGTATGTCTGTGGAGAGTGGTTTCAAAACTTTCCGTGGCAATGATGGATTGTGGGAAAACTATCCTGTGGAACAGATAGCAACCCATGAGGGATGGGAGGCTGACCCTACCCTAGTGACTAACTTCTACAATATGTTGCGCCATAAGCTCTATGCCGCTCAACCCAACGAGGGACATCTGCTTATCAAGGAACTGGAGAAGGATTTCGACGTGACGGTGATTACGCAGAACGTGGATAACCTGCACGAGAAGGCGGGCTCCAAGAACGTGATCCATCTGCATGGAGAACTCTCTAAGGTATGCTCTTCACGCGACCCTTACGACTATCGCTACGTGAAGGAATTGCCAGAAGATGACTGCGAGGTGGAACCTGGCACCAAGGCTGGCGATGGCAGTTTGCTGCGCCCGTTCATCGTCTTCTTCGGCGAGAGCGTTCCGATGATAGAACCTGCTGCCGAAGCGGTGCAGCAAGCCGACATCTTCGTCATCATCGGCACCTCACTCAATGTGTATCCTGCCGCAGGCCTGATTTCATACACCAAGCCTCATATCCCTATCTATCTGATAGACCCAGGTGCCGTGAACACCAATGGATACTACAAGATTCAACACATCATGAAGGGGGCTTCTGCCGGCATGAAGGAACTGACTGAAATACTAGAGAAATAAATAGAATTGGAAAAAATCTAGAAATTATCAAAGCATAAAAACTGAAAGAGGAGGCATCAACCGATGTCTCCTCTTCTGCTTTTATTGCCTTTTGGCTTTTTTGTATTATATCGAAATGCCGATTATGCCGATGCTCTCGTTCCCATACGTGCCTCGGCTACGTTTACCACGTAGTCGCCGAGCTTCTCGCACTCCTGAATGATATCCATATACAGGGTGCCTACGCCGTAAGTGTAGAGATGGTTATCCACATCGTCCAGATTCTGGTTTCTCAACTGCGTACGGAAGTTGTTGATTTCCGTCTCAATATTATAGGTATGGTTCATGTTGATAGTCTGGCGATCGTGGGCAAACATATAGTTCATCTGAGTCAATGACTCATCTACCAGCTTAAACATCTGATGGATATTCTCATTCTGCTTTGCCGTGAACTCTTCCTTGTTCTCTCCCTTGCGCTTGATGGTGCGGGCAAGATTGTAGCAGCTGTCACCAATACTCTCTATCTCAGAAATAGCACGCAACATCGAACGGATCTTCGCCTTGGTATCATCGCTGAGATGAGCATCGCTCACCTGGTCGAGATACTTGGCTATCTCTATCTCCATATTATCGGAAATACCCTCGTACTTCTCGATGCGCTCATATAGCTTATCGAAAGTCTTGGCATCCTGGGTATCCAGCAACTCGTTCACCATACTGAACATACGGTGGATGCGCTCGCCGAAACTGCCAATCTCCTTCTGTGCCTCGAAGACCGAAAGCTCCGGTGTCTTCATGATACCCGACTGGATAAAGCGCAGGCGGAAATCCTCATCCTCCTTGTCAGCCTTAGGCTTGATAAGCTGGCAAACCACCTTTTCCAACTGCGGGATAAACCAGATGAGCACGCCCGTGTTGCAGACATTGAAGCAGGTGTGGAACATCGCCAGAACGATAGGCAACAGAGTAGCCTTCTGGGCTGCCGACATGCTGCCATTAGGATCATAACCCACAATAGAGCAAACGAAATCTACGAAAGGATAGAACAGGCAGAGAACCCAGATTACACCAAACACATTGAACACCAGATGCGCCAAGGCTGCACGGCGGGCCTGTGCATTGGCACCCAAGGCTGCAAGATTGGCAGTGGCTGTGGTTCCGATGTTCTCACCCATCACCAGGGCAATGCCCAGATAGATAGGGAGTACGCCCGTAGAACAAAGCAGGATGGTAATCGCCATCACCGCTGCCGAACTCTGCACGATGCAGGTGATAAGCGTACCTATCAGCAGGAAGACCACGATGGTGAAATGGCTCTTCGTATCGAAGGAACCGAAGAAGTCGATAACTGCCGGATTATGCTCCAGGTCGAGTGCCTTACCCGCACTGCTCAACAATACGAGCGAGAAGAAGAGGAAGGCGATACCAAAGAGGAAATCTCCGAAATAACGGCGCTTCTTGCTATATATCAGCATGATGCCGAGGAAGAACGCCGGGAACACGACAATGGTTAAATCTACATTATAACCCAGCGACATAATCCATGCCGTAAAGGTGGTACCGATGTTGGCACCCATAATCACGGAAATGGCCTGCGCCAAGGTGAGCAAACCCGCATTCACGAAAGAAACCGTCATGACGGTGGTTGCAGAGGAACTCTGAACGGCACAGGTAATAAAGGTACCGGTAAGCATTCCCGTAAACCGGTTGGTAGTCATCGCTCCTAAAATGTGGCGCAACTGAGATCCTGCCATCTTCTGCAAGGCCTCACTCATCACCTTCATACCATAGATGAGCAACGCCAGAGAACCGAGAATCTGAAAAAAAATCACAAGATATTGACTTGTATCCATAATTAATTGTATTTGTGGAAATGTTTGTTACGTTTCGGTTGCAAATATAATAAGAAATCCGCTGATTACGAAATATCTGTGACGGATATTTCAAATTGTAACAGCATTGTAACATCAAAGGCGTTTCCAATCCCCCAAAAAAGCAGAAACATCGCTGTAGAAAAGAAGAAGCATACACCTTTCCTCTACGCTTCTTCTACTCTGAAAAAAGGAGAAAAAGGCGGATTTTGCAGCCGATAATGTTACATATTTGATAAAAAACAAAAAAAGTTGCCAATAAACTTTGTAGTCTCCATTTTTTTTTGTTTCTTTGCCTTATAAAACTATTAACAGTCATATAACAGACATCATTATGGGAAAAGGTAAAAAAGGCGGCAAGAGAATGAACAAGGCGCAGCTCACCGAGATTCTGCAGGAATTCTTTGCCCAAAGGCCGGGCGAAACGCTCAGCTTTAAAGAAATATTCCGTTCCCTCCATCTCACTACGCATCCGCTCAAGATGCTGGCTATCGACATCATGGAGGAAATGGCATGGGATGACTATCTGGCTAAGGTAAGTGACAACTCTTACAGACTGAACCAGAGTGTCCAGGTGATGGAAGGCAAGTTTGTAAGAAAGGCAAACGGTAAGAACTCCGTCATCCCGGATGGCGAGGAGAATCCTATCTTCGTTTCCGAACGTAACTCGATGGGAGCGCTCAACGGCGACCGTGTGGAATTCACCTTCCTCGCACGCCGAAAGAACCACATCAAGGAGGCGCAGGTCAACAAAATCCTGGAACGTGCCAAGGATACGTTCGTGGGACGACTGAAAGTGGATAAGGATCTGGCTTACCTCGTTACACCGAGCGACGTATTCGCCCACAACATCATCATTCCTAGAAGAAAGGTGAAGGGCGGAAAAACCGACGACAAGGCGGTGGTTCGCATCATCGAATGGCCAGACGGAGAAAACAAGAGTCCTATCGGTGAGGTGGTGGACATCCTCGGCCAAAAGGGCGACAACGATGTGGAGATGAACTCCATCCTCGCACAGTATGGTCTGCCTTACAAGTATCCGAAGAACGTTGAGGATGCTGCCAACAAGATTTCGGGCGAAATCACCGAACAGGATTACAAGGAACGTGAAGACTTCCGCAAAGTGTTCACCTGCACCATCGACCCGAAGGATGCCAAGGACTTCGACGATGCCTTGAGCATCCAGAGATTGGAGAATGGCAACTGGCAGGTGGGTGTTCACATCGCAGATGTTTCGCACTACGTCACGGAGGGCAGCATCATCGACAAGGAAGCCGTGAAGCGTGCCACTTCTGTCTATCTCGTAGATCGCACAATCCCGATGCTTCCAGAGCGTCTCTGCAACTTCATCTGTTCACTTCGTCCTAACGAGGAGAAGCTGGCATATAGCGTCATCTTCGAACTCGACAACAATGCCGAGGTGAAGAACTACCGCATCGTGCACACCGTCATCGAGAGCGACCGACGCTATAAATATGAAGAGGTACAGGAACTCCTCGAAGCCAATGGCGTAGTGGATGGAACCGGCGAACCAGCTCCGGCAGAAACCAAGGAGCATCCATACCAGGGTGAGAACGCTCTACAGCTCATCACCCTTGACAGACTGGCAAAGAAACTTCGTGCCGCTAGATTCAAGAACGGTGCCGTGAAGTTCGACCGAGAGGAACTGCATTTCGATATCGACGAGAAGGGTAAACCTATCAGCTGCTACTACAAGCGCTCTAAAGATGCCA
>NZ_CP146520.1:607500-1570000 GCF_051861805.1 Segatella copri
TGCAGAACACCATCTCTCTGTACCTGCCATTGTAACACGTGTGTAGCCCCGGACGTAAGGGCCGTGCTGATTTGACGTCATCCCCACCTTCCTCACACCTTACGGTGGCAGTGTCCCCAGAGTGCCCAGCGTGACCTGATGGCAACTAAGGAGAGGGGTTGCGCTCGTTATGGCACTTAAGCCGACACCTCACGGCACGAGCTGACGACAACCATGCAGCACCTTCACAGAGGCCCCGAAGGGCGTCATTGTCTCCAAATCCTTCCTCTGCAATTCAAGCCCGGGTAAGGTTCCTCGCGTATCATCGAATTAAACCACATGTTCCTCCGCTTGTGCGGGCCCCCGTCAATTCCTTTGAGTTTCACCGTTGCCGGCGTACTCCCCAGGTGGGATGCTTAATGCTTTCGCTTGGCCGCTGACCTATTCAGACCAACAGCGGGCATCCATCGTTTACCGTGCGGACTACCAGGGTATCTAATCCTGTTCGATACCCGCACTTTCGAGCTTCAGCGTCAGTTGCGCTCCAGTGAGCTGCCTTCGCAATCGGAGTTCTTCGTGATATCTAAGCATTTCACCGCTACACCACGAATTCCGCCCACTTTGTGCGTACTCAAGGAAACCAGTTCGCGCTGCAGTGCAGACGTTGAGCGTCTACATTTCACAACACGCTTAATCTCCGGCCTACGCTCCCTTTAAACCCAATAAATCCGGATAACGCCCGGACCTTCCGTATTACCGCGGCTGCTGGCACGGAATTAGCCGGTCCTTATTCATAAGGTACATGCAAAAAGTCTCACGAGACTCACTTTATTCCCTTATAAAAGCAGTTTACAACCCATAGGGCCGTCATCCTGCACGCTACTTGGCTGGTTCAGACTCTCGTCCATTGACCAATATTCCTCACTGCTGCCTCCCGTAGGAGTTTGGACCGTGTCTCAGTTCCAATGTGGGGGACCTTCCTCTCAGAACCCCTACTGATCGTCGCCTTGGTGGGCCGTTACCCCGCCAACAAGCTAATCAGACGCATCCCCATCCATCACCGATAAATCTTTAATCTCTTTCAGATGTCTTCTAGAGACGTCATTGGGTATTAGTCTTACTTTCGCAAGGTTATCCCCAAGTGATGGGCAGGTTGGATACGCGTTACTCACCCGTGCGCCGGTCGACGCCTAGAAAAAGCAAGCTTTCTCTATCGTTTCCCCTCGACTTGCATGTGTTAAGCCTGTAGCTAGCGTTCATCCTGAGCCAGGATCAAACTCTCCATTGTAAAATATCATTTTTACTTCTTGCCTCATTGCTGAAGCAATCGGTGTTTGTTGTCTGTACTTAGGACGAATATCCTTTTCGTTTATTGAAGCTTAGTAAACCTGACTTGTCAATTTCTTGACGGTTCGTTTCTTTTACCCAGTCAACTTTCTTATTTCTAAGAAGTTAACCGCTTCTTGTACTACTTGTCTGTTTATGTAAAATCTTTCAAAGAACTCTTTCTTTATGTTTGCTAAGAGAAGCGATTTCTCAAAAGCGAGTGCAAAAGTACAACAAAAATTCGAACCCACCAAACATTTCCACAAAAAACTTTAGATTTTAACCGTATTTTAACATTTAAAGGCCTAAAATGGGTTATTTTTGCCTCAACTAAGTGTTTTTCCAATTTTTTATGAGCAGCAAAGAATCTGCGTCATCCCAGACCGAGCAGGTCTAAAATCTGTGCACATCTGTGAAATCTGTGGGAAGAAAGGAAAAGCTGCAAAGAAAAAATCTGCGTCATCTGCGAAATCTGCGTGACAAAAAAAAGCCCCGACTACTTTCGTAATCGAGGCTTCCTGATAAAAGAAGGCGGCTACCTACTCTCCCGCATTGCATTGCAGTACCATCGGCGCAAGTGAGCTTAACTTCTCTGTTCGGAATGGGAAGAGGTGGGACCTCACCGCAATAACCACCTGATAATGGGGTATGACGTATTTGCACACAAGCAAAACAACATAATGAACTGAAAATACAGTTGAAACTATGAACTTTCAAAAGAAAGTGTTCGGGCAATTAGTAATGCTCGGCTTTGACATCGCTGTCTTTACACCTGCATCCTATCAACGTCATCGTCTTTGACGACCCTCAATGGAGCTCTCATCTTGCGGCTGGCTTCGCACTTAGATGCTTTCAGCGCTTATCCAATCCAGACTCAGATACCCAGCGGTGCGCCTGGCGGCACAACTGGTAAACCGGAGGTCTGTCCATCACGGTCCTCTCGTACTAGTGACGGCACCACTCAAAACTCCCACGCCCACGATAGATAGAGACCGAACTGTCTCACGACGTTCTGAACCCAGCTCGCGTGCCACTTTAATGGGCGAACAGCCCAACCCTTGGGACCTTCTCCAGCCCCAGGATGTGACGAGCCGACATCGAGGTGCCAAACCACCCCGTCGATATGAGCTCTTGGGGGGGATCAGCCTGTTATCCCCGGAGTACCTTTTATCCTTTGAGCGACGGAGTTTCCATACACATCCGCCGGATCACTATGCCCCAGTTTCCTGCCTGCTCGGCATGTCTGCCTCCCAGTCAAGCGCCCTTATGCCATTGCACTCTTTGAGGTCGGTTACCAATCGACCCGAGGGCACCTTTGGAAGCCTCCGTTACGCTTTTGGAGGCGACCACCCCAGTCAAACTACCCACCAAGCAGTGTCCGCGTATCACGCGTTAGACCTCAGACAGCCAAAGGGCCGTATTTCAAGGATGGCTCCACGAAAGCTGGCGCTCCCGCTTCAAAGCCTCCGGCCTATCCTACACATCGGATGACCAAGGTCAATGCTAAGCTGTAGTAAAGGTTCACGGGGTCTTTTCGTCCCATCGCGGGTAATCGGCATCTTCACCGATACTACAATTTCACTGAGCTCATGGTTGAGACAGCGTCCGGATCATTACACCATTCGTGCAGGTCGGAACTTACCCGACAAGGAATTTCGCTACCTTAGGACCGTTATAGTTACGGCCGCCGTTTACCGGGGCTTCAATTCAATGCTTCCACATAAGTGTGACATCTCCTCTTAACCTTCCGGCACCGGGCAGGTGTCAGGCTGTATACGTCATCTTTCGAGTTTGCACAGCCCTGTGTTTTTGTTAAACAGTTGCCTGGACCTATTCTCTGCGCCTCGCTATTCACGAGGACCCTTTATCCCGAAGTTACAGGGTCAATTTGCCTAGTTCCTTAACCATGAATCTCTCAACGCCTTAGTATGTTCTACCCGACCACGTGTGTCCGTTTGCGGTACGGGTGCCGCATGGGTTAAGCTTAGCGGATTTTCTCGGGAGTATGATTACCCACACTATTGGATTCTTCCGAAGAAGACTCCATACTATCAAGTTCAGCTCGGATGGTGGATTTGCCTGCCATCCTCAACACCTACACTCTTCAACGGGGACTTCCGTCGCCCCGCGGCAGTTTCACTGCTCCGTCTCCACGTCGCCCCATGCGGCAGTGACGGAATATTAACCGTCTCTGCCATCGCCATCGCCGTTCGGCTTAGACTTAGGACCCGACTGACCCCGGGCTGATTGGCATTGCCCGGGAAACCTTGGTCTTACAGCGGGAGGGAATCTAACCCTCCTTATCGTTACTTATTCCTACATTTGCTTTACTCACCGCTCCAGGATAACTTACGTACACCATTCGACGCTGTGAGTATGCTCCCCTACCGATACTTTTATGATTGCTATCCCGCGCCTTCGGTGTCTGCCTTATACCCGATTATTATCCATGCCCGGACCCTCGACTAGTGAGCTGTTACGCACTCTTTGAATGAATGGCTGCTTCCAAGCCAACATCCTAGCTGTCATAGGGACCAGACTTCGTTAGACTAACTCAGGCAGAACTCCGGGACCTTAGACGGCGGTCTGGATTCTTCTCCTCTCGGGGACGGACCTTAGCACCCGCCCCCTTACTGCCGGACTGCAAACCGTGAGCATTCGGAGTTCGTCAGGACTCGATAGGCGGTGAAGCCCTCTTGTCCTATCGGTCGCTCTACCTCTCACGGTGACCATCCGACGCGGCACCTAAATGCCTTTCGGGGAGTACGAGCTATCTCCAAGTTTGATTGGCCTTTCACTCCTACACTCGGCTCATCCAGAAGCTTTTCAACGCTTATTGGTGCGGACCTCCATCCCGTGTTACCGGGACTTCATCCTGGCCAAGTGTAGATCACTTGGTTTCGCGTCTACCCCCACTGACTGTGCGCCCTCTTCAGGCTCGCTTTCACTGCGGCTACGTGTCTCGTGACACTCAACCTCGCCAGTGACGGTAACTCGTAGGATCATTATGCAAAAGGCACGCCGTCACATCGTAAGATGCTCCGACCGCTTGTAGGCGCATGGTTTCAGGAACTATTTCACTCCCCTGCTCGGGGTTCTTTTCACCTTTCCTTCACAGTACTCGTTCGCTATCGGTCTCACGGGAGTATTTAGCCTTACCGGATGGTCCCGGCAGATTCGCGCAGGATTCCTCGTGTCCCGCGTTACTCAGGATACCGCTATGCTTGATTTGGCTTCGTGTACAGGATTATCACCTTCTGTGATGTAACTTTCCAGATACTTCCACTCACCATTTCAATACAATGTCGCGGTCCTACAACCCCAGCCACGCCTTGCGACGCCACTGGTTTGGGCTGTTCCCCGTTCGCTCGCCACTACTAGGGGAATCATTATTTATTTTCTCTTCCTGCAGGTACTAAGATGTTTCAGTTCCCTGCGTTAGCTCTAACACATGAGTGCTAGTAACCGTCCTTCAGACGGCTAGGTTGTCCCATTCGGAAATCTCCGGATCAAAGGTTATTTGCACCTACCCGAAGCTTATCGCAGCTTATCACGTCCTTCATCGCCTCCGTGAGCCTAGGCATCCGCCATACGCCCTTTCTTACTTTCTTTACGACTGTATTCTTGTTACTCGTTTCCGAATAACGAATAAGTAGCTCATACTTTCAGCTGTATTCTAACTTGTGAAATCTCATCTTGCGATTTGATTCACTTTAGTCTGAACTAAAGTTCATTACTTACAGTTTTGCTTGTGTCAATATGTCAAAGATCTTCTTGCCTTAAAAGGCATGGTGGAGATTGTGGAGTTGAACCATTTTGCTTGAGCCAAACTATTAATTATTAGTTATTAATTATTAATTCTCTCAGTCTCCTGTATTTAATTAAACAGATGGTGCGTACAAGAAGAGAAGCGAACTTTAATCAGTCACTATCTCAATAAATATAAGTGAAGAGATAATCAATAATAATTAATCACTAATCACTAAACATATTCGTCTCTCCAGAAAGGAGGTGTTCCAGCCGCACCTTCCGGTACGGCTACCTTGTTACGACTTAGCCCCAATTACCAGTTTCGCCCTAGGCCGCTCCTTACGGTCACGGACTTTAGGCGCCCCCGGCTTTCATGGCTTGACGGGCGGTGTGTACAAGGCCCGGGAACGTATTCACCGCGCCATGGCTGATGCGCGATTACTAGCGAATCCAGCTTCGTGGGGTCGGGTTGCAGACCCCAGTCCGAACTGAGACAGGCTTTAAGGATTAGATGCGCTTTGCAGAACACCATCTCTCTGTACCTGCCATTGTAACACGTGTGTAGCCCCGGACGTAAGGGCCGTGCTGATTTGACGTCATCCCCACCTTCCTCACACCTTACGGTGGCAGTGTCCCCAGAGTGCCCAGCGTGACCTGATGGCAACTAAGGAGAGGGGTTGCGCTCGTTATGGCACTTAAGCCGACACCTCACGGCACGAGCTGACGACAACCATGCAGCACCTTCACAGAGACCCCGAAGGGCGTCATTGTCTCCAAATCCTTCCTCTGCAATTCAAGCCCGGGTAAGGTTCCTCGCGTATCATCGAATTAAACCACATGTTCCTCCGCTTGTGCGGGCCCCCGTCAATTCCTTTGAGTTTCACCGTTGCCGGCGTACTCCCCAGGTGGGATGCTTAATGCTTTCGCTTGGCCGCTGACCTATTCAGACCAACAGCGGGCATCCATCGTTTACCGTGCGGACTACCAGGGTATCTAATCCTGTTCGATACCCGCACTTTCGAGCTTCAGCGTCAGTTGCGCTCCAGTGAGCTGCCTTCGCAATCGGAGTTCTTCGTGATATCTAAGCATTTCACCGCTACACCACGAATTCCGCCCACTTTGTGCGTACTCAAGGAAACCAGTTCGCGCTGCAGTGCAGACGTTGAGCGTCTACATTTCACAACACGCTTAATCTCCGGCCTACGCTCCCTTTAAACCCAATAAATCCGGATAACGCCCGGACCTTCCGTATTACCGCGGCTGCTGGCACGGAATTAGCCGGTCCTTATTCATAAGGTACATGCAAAAAGTCTCACGAGACTCACTTTATTCCCTTACAAAAGCAGTTTACAACCCATAGGGCCGTCATCCTGCACGCTACTTGGCTGGTTCAGACTCTCGTCCATTGACCAATATTCCTCACTGCTGCCTCCCGTAGGAGTTTGGACCGTGTCTCAGTTCCAATGTGGGGGACCTTCCTCTCAGAACCCCTACTGATCGTCGCCTTGGTGGGCCGTTACCCCGCCAACAAGCTAATCAGACGCATCCCCATCCATCACCGATAAATCTTTAATCTCTTTCAGATGTCTTCTAGAGATATCATTGGGTATTAGTCTTACTTTCGCAAGGTTATCCCCAAGTGATGGGCAGGTTGGATACGCGTTACTCACCCGTGCGCCGGTCGACGCCTAGAGAAAGCAAGCTTTCTCTATCGTTTCCCCTCGACTTGCATGTGTTAAGCCTGTAGCTAGCGTTCATCCTGAGCCAGGATCAAACTCTCCATTGTAAAATATCATTTTTACGTCGTCACTTCCGAAGAAGTAACTCGGTGTTTGTTGTCTGTACTTAGGACGAATATCCTTTTCGTTTATTGAAGCTTAGTAAACCTGACTTGTCAATTGCTTGACGGTTCGTTTCTTTTACCCAGTCAACTTTCTTATTTCTAAGAAGTTAACCGCTTCTTGTACTACTTGTCTGTTTATGTAAAATCTTTCAAAGAACTCTTTCTTTAGTTGCTTAGAGAAAGCGTATTTCTCAAAAGCGAGTGCAAAAGTACTAAGTATTTCCGAAACTGCCAAATGTTTTGAGGAAAAACTTTCATTTTTCTTTCGATTTTAACATTCAGAAACATTTCAAAGCTTTATTTTCTGCATTACACCTTATTATATTATATAGCATGAGGTGTGCACGAACACACACCACTATCAAGGCTACTGATAAGGGCTAAGAAATGGCCTCAAAAACACGCCAAAAGTGTTTCAAATGCTTTTTTAAGTGAAACCGTTTGTTTCCTTAAGGGAAAATCTACGTCTCCTTAACTGAAACTTGAAGTTTCCTTAAGGGAAAATTTTCCCATGCTTAATGCTGATTTTGGGGTATTTTATCTATCAAGATTTTTCCTGTCAATCAAATAACCCCGAACCAAGAAGAAATCTTGATTCGGGGTGTTTGGGAGGTGTGGCTTTCACCACACCCTTATTCATAGATGATAATCTATCATTTCTGATTACTCCTCTACGTCGTCCTCAGATTCCCAGATGCTGAAGCGAGGACGTGATGGTGCGAGAGGAGTCTTATCTACTGGTTCCTGGGTAATTTCAAGTGAAGACTGGCAAAGCTGAGAATCCAACTCCATCTCCATTACATTAATTTCTGGCTGAATATACTTTTTCATTTTGTTTCTATTTATTGATATTATTATAAATACTTATTATTAATTTATTAATGAATCATTACTTGATAACCACTTTCTTACCGTTGTGGATGTAAATGCCCTTAGCAGCCTTGCTTGTCTTCACACCCTGGAGTGTGTAATAAGCGCCATCTGCCTTAGCAGCTGCATTCACCTCGTTGATGCCTGTTGTCTCGCCACCAAACTGGATTGAGTAGAATCTTGTAGCGCTAGCTGCTGGCAACTCGAGATAAGCGTGACCCAAACTTACAGGAACGCCTTTCTTCAAAGGAGCGAATACAGCCTCACCATTCTGCTCTACCAAAGCATAGATAGTAGCACCATCACCCTTTGTATCAGCAGTAGCAGCCTTCAAATCATTACCATCAACAACTGTTGCCTCTCCTGTAGATGCAGCGAAGTTATAAGAACCAGCCTCAGCACCTACCAATACAGGAGTACCCTTTGCGATTACAGAACTAGCAGGAACTTCTGTCAATACAACTGCACTCTTAGCCTCATTTACCCTTGCTGTATAAACCTTCACATCAGCTGGAGCTACAACATTGCAGGTTGGAACGTAAGTTGCGAACTTCACGGCTGATACTGCAACGTCTTCGCTAGTAACTTTCTCCAAGAGGATATAATCTAAGATAAGATTACCATTAGAACCTTTTGCCTTGATAACAGCATTCTTATCAAACGCCATTGCATCTTCTGTTATTGTAGTACTTGCAATCTTATTTACAGACCAATTAACATCTTTAGTTGCAATTTCTTTATCATCAACAGAAACTATAAACTGACAATCTTTACGCACATTGTAATTGCAAACGGCATAAGACAAACGATAAACTCCAGTTTCTGGAATTGTAAACAAATTCATATTTGTATTGAAACCTCTCATTGCTGCACCAGAAGAATAGTTGGCACTTTCCATCTTTGCTTTATTTATAGCATTCTCTGCCTCAACAAAATAAGCAGTACCCTTGTATGCTGAATACTTTATTTCTGTAGTTCCAGATTCTACAGGAGAAACAGAATCGCTAAAAGTATTTGCATCACAAACATAAGTTACCTTACCATTTTCGTCAGTCAAATACTTAGGATATGCATAATCAACCTTGGTTTCTGCGACCAATTTATCATTAGAGAATACTTTCTTTAGAACCTTATTATTCTCATCCACTAAATTGACATCATAAGATATAATCTTAAGTTTCTCTTCAGCAGTCTCAACAGTTAATGTTATTCCAGATATTGCCTGCTCACGGCCTGAAGCTGTATAAAAAGCGAAACCAATTGCATTGTCAGAATTGTCCAAAAGAGCAGTTGTCACATCAAGCGTAACCTTTTTAGCAGTTGTATTAACATTTACTCCAGCACCATTCAGACATACAGGATGCAAAATCTCTTTGGTATTAACTGTAGCCCATGTAGCAGTTGTTGCATCCCATCCCGTACCTACCTCTGCTACTTGTACATTAGAGTTCTTGCCTACAACTGTACACTGTGAAGTAAAGGTCAAAGTTGCACTCTTCAAATTCTTTCCTTTCAAATTTGAAGAAGCATCGAACTTTGTTAAAACAACGGGTGTACCACCCCAGTCTTTTACTGCATTAGTAAAAGCACCACCACTAATTTTTGCAAACGAGCAAGACCATGTTGTCGCATTTACATCATAATACACCTTGGATTCCAATGTATTATCATTCTTATCATTTCCATGAATCACAGTTGTCTGCGTTGGATTGAGCACTACTGTGTCTGCCCACCCCCCCCATAGAGCCAGCAACGATGCCAGCCATTACGAGCATTGTCTTAAGTAAATTTTGTTTCATTTGTTTCTGGTTTAAAATATTTATATTATTGTTTACTCATTCTTTCTTTTGTTCTATTCCAGGTTTGTATTATAAGAATTCAATTTGTACTATTACTTAGGGTATAAAGATTAGAATACGAGATATCGTATCAAAATGATGAATGTGATTCAACAATGATTAATATGATGTATTTGAAAATCTTTGTTTAGTAGATGCGACATCACGCCGCTCAGTTTACCAATTGTTGCATTTTGGTTTACTACGTTTAAATTGTTGAGTGCAAAAGTAACACTTTATCCGATACGCCGTATCATTTTCTATCATTTTTTAAGTTTTTTTCACTCTAAGACCTCTAAAAGTATCGGAAAAGGGGATAAAATGCCGAAAACATTTCGTATCTTTGCAGAAATTTTAAAAGAAAAGTATATGAAACTCAAAATACATTTCAGTCATAAAGAGGAACTCTGGAACTCCTGGTCGCACGCAGGAGGCATCCTGATGGGCGTTGTCGTGGGGGCCATCTTCCTGTATTGGTGCTTTACCATGCACAACGGATGGGCCACGGCAGGAATCATCCTCTACTTATTCGGTATGCTGATGTCGTACATCGCATCCACGGTTTATCACGCCATCTCAGCCTGGAGCAAATGGAAGGAGCGACTGCGAAAGTGGGACCACGCCGCCATCTACTGGCACATTGCGGGTTCCTACTCCCCTATCACCCTGATTGCGCTGCGCGACCAAGGCTACTGGGGCTGGAGCCTCTTCATCTTTATCTGGGCGTGCGCCATCGCCGGAACCATCATGAGTTTTACCCGGCTCAAGGACCACAGCAACCTGGAGACCACCTGCTTTGTGGGCATGGGACTGTCGGTGCTCGTGGCTTTCAAGCCACTGATAGATTCCGTATCTACCACCACGGTGGCTTGGATCATCGCCGAGGGCGTGTGCTACATCACGGGAGCCGTGTTCTACAGCATCAACAAGAAGAAATACATGCATTCCGTGTTCCATTTCTTTGTTTTGGCAGGTAGCATCTGCCACATCATCGCCGTTTGGGATATTCTGATGAAATACATTTAAGCAAGCATAAAGGCATCGAAAAGTGAAGGCTTTTCGATGCCTTTGCTTTTTATAATAAGGTGATAATGTTAACATTACGTTAAAGTATGAAAATAATTACCCAAAAGTTTGGAACTTATTGCAGAAAAGTATACCTTTGCAGTGTTCTATTGAAGTAGTACACTCAAACATTAACGATTATGATACAGATTAAAGACATTGATTTCAGATACCCAGGTAGCAAGCACCTTGTATTTAGAGATTTCTCTTTGGAACTCAAGGAGAACAACATTTATGGCTTGCTTGGTAAGAACGGTACAGGCAAGAGCACCCTGCTCTACCTCATCAGCGGATTGCTCCGCCAGCAACAAGGTACCGTTCTCGTGGATGGCATTTCGGCACAAGATCGCAAAGCCGAGATGCTGAAGGACATCTTCATGGTGCCCGAGGAGTTTGAACTGCCCAACGTTTCCCTTGCCACCTACGTGAAGATGAACCAGGAGTTCTATCCTAACTTCTCGCAGGAAGTGCTGGATCGTTGCCTCAAAGATTTTGATTTACCACTCTCTCTCAAGTTGAACGAACTCTCGATGGGACAGAAGAAGAAGGTATTCATGAGTTTCGCACTCGCCACGGGTACCCGCTTTCTTCTGATGGACGAGCCAACCAATGGTCTCGACATCCCATCGAAGAGCCAGTTCCGTAAGGTCATCGCCAACAACATGACGGAAGACCGCACCCTCATCATCTCTACCCATCAGGTGCACGATGTAGAGTCGTTGCTCGACCACATCATCATCATGAACCAGAGCCAGCTCCTGCTCGATGCATCGGTTTCGGATATCTGCGAGAAATACACCTTCGAATATCGCAACCCACAGGAAATGGACGACACCGTGCTCTACGCCGAGCCAACCCTGCAGGGCAATGCCGCCATCTGCAAGCGACAGGAGGGTGAGCAGGAAACACAGATGAACCTGGAATTGCTCTTCAATGCAGTGATAGGCGGAAAATTAGGAAAAATATAAAATCATTTTAAATAACGACGATTATGAACAAGACTTTTGATTTACATAGATTCGGAATGGTGCTACGTTGGGATTTGCTTACCAACAGGAAAAGCTATTTCTGCAGTATCGCAGGATTGGCTATCGGCATCATCATGCTTTCCATTTCCATGCTTTATACCTTCCCTCATAGCCATTACATTGTAGGAGGAGATTTGGGTAATTACTACGAAGATAGCATGACAGGATTCCTTGCCACTATTTTAATAGCGTTTTTCTTTGTATCTGCCTGCAACATCTTTAGCAATACGAAGACCAAGCTGCAACGAGAGAACTTTCTGATGTTGCCAGCCAACAATCTGGAGAAATATGCAGCTCGTTTCCTGATGATGAGTGTAGGCAGTATTCTCGTGATGCTGATTGCAACACTTATAGCCGACTTCGTGCAGTTTGTATTGAGCTTCTTCATGACTCCCGGTTACCATGCAAGCATCATCGGAAGTTCTCTAAGACAAATATACGAAGCCGCAACCAATACCGGTGACAATCCTATCTGTATCTTAGCGGGGCAATGTAAAATAGAAGCAGCTCTGGTTGGATGGAGCTTTCTCATCATGATTTACTCCTTCACTCTGCTAGGCGGCACCTTCTTCCGCAAACAGCCTATCATCCTGACAGCCGTATCAGGTATTATCATTTACATGATTGTAGGTTATTGCGGCAGCAAGCTCGAAGATTGGGGAGCTTTCGATTTCTACACCCATCTTAACCATGATAATCCGGGCACTTCTCTCTGCATCGCCATCTTCTGGTCGGTCGTTTTCCTTGCTTTGGCAGCCTTCAGCCTCTGGGCATCCTACAAGCTCTTCACCCGCATGCAGGTAATCTGCAACAAGTGGATAAACATCTAACAGTACTTTCGCATGTGGTTCAAGAACGGGCTGAAGGCCCAAAAGCCCCTAGCCCAGGGCATCGCCCTGGGTATAATAGTAATTATTGCAAAGCGCCCTGTAAGGGCAAAAGCTTTGTAAATTGCCGGGGGCTTTGAAGCTTTTGCCCTTACAGGGCGACAGGCTAGCGTCCTTTAAAACCCAGGGCGATGCCCTGGGCTAGGAGCTTCTGCCCTTTCAGGGCGTGTGGAGCATACATGCGAAAGCTCAACATCTAAGAATTAAAATTTGAAGATTATGAATTTCAGTAACGATAAAGCAATATACGTACAGATAGCCGAGCGATTGAGCGATGAAATCCTGGCGGGCAAGTACAAGGAAGACGAACGAATACCGAGCGTCAGGGAATACGCCGTGCTGCTGGAGGTAAATGCCAACACAACCGTGAAGGCATACGACCTGCTTGCCACCGACGAGATCATCTACAATAAGCGAGGTCTGGGCTACTTTGTTTCCGCAGGAGCCAAGAAGCAGATTAAGAAAACCCGCAAAAAGGAGTTTATGAAAGAAAGACTCCCGGAACTCGCCCGACAAATGCAGCTTCTCGACATCTCCATCGACGAAGTGAAGGAAGAGTTGGAGAAGAATCTCAAAAAGATAAAGATATGATGACACTATTCATCCTCAAATATATATTTATAGCTTCTGTTTTTGCCTTATATATAATAAGGTGTATGTAATAACGTTTTAAAAAAAGAGTTACGCTTGCAACTTTCTGAAAGTTGCAAGCGTCTAATGGTTTAAATTGATATCCATAAAACGAAAGTAATATGTCATTAATTCATCTAAAAGACGTCAACAAGACCTATCAGGGTGCTCAGCCACTCCATGTGCTAAAGGGCATCGACCTCGACATCGAACGTGGCGAGTTCGTCAGCATCATGGGTGCTTCCGGCTCGGGAAAATCCACCTTATTAAATATATTGGGTATTCTCGACAACTACGATACGGGCGAATACCGACTCAATGATGTGCTCATCAAAGACCTCTCGGAAACCCGTGCTGCCGAATACCGCAACAAGATGATTGGCTTCATCTTCCAGTCGTTCAACCTCATCTCGTTCAAGACGGCAGTGGAAAACGTGGAGCTTCCACTCTTCTACCAGGGCGTGAGCCGCAAGAAGCGCCACGAACTGGCGATGGAATATCTCGACAAACTGGGCTTGAAGCAATGGGCCAACCATTATCCCAACGAGATGTCGGGAGGACAGAAGCAGCGTGTAGCCATCGCCCGTGCCCTCATCACCAAACCCGAAATCATCCTTGCCGATGAGCCTACCGGAGCCCTTGACTCCAAAACGAGCGTGGAAGTGATGGACCTGCTGAAAGAACTGCACCAGAAAGAGGGAATGACCATCGTGGTGGTAACCCACGAAAGCGGTGTAGCCAACGAGACCGATAAGGTTATCCATATCAAGGACGGACTCATCGGAAGCATCGAAGACAACAGAGACCATCATCTCGTATCGAAAGACTACGTGAAGTAAGAAGTTTATAGTTTATAGTTAATAGGGCAGAACTGCTGATGGCGCCAGCCCTCTATAAACTATCAACTATTAATTATTAACTAAAAATAATGAGAGAATTAATCAAAGAAATATGGAGCACGTCGAAGCGCAACAAGCTCCGCACTTCGCTCACGGGATTTGCCGTTGCCTGGGGAATCTTCATGCTGATATTCCTGCTGGGCGCCGGCAACGGACTGATTAATGCCCAGTTGCAGCAAAGCACCCGATTCCTTGCCAACTCCATGCGAGTATTCCCGGGCGAAACCTCCAAGGCTTACAAGGGACTGAAGGAAGGCAGAAGCATCACGCTCAACGACAGGGACATCCTCATCAGCAACCAGACCTACGGCCAGTACGTGGATGATGTGGGTGGAAGATTGGAACAGTATAACGTGAACATCAGCTACGGCGATAATTATGTGGCAAGCCAGTCGTTAGTGGGTGTGGCTCCTACACATCCCAAAATCGACAAGACGGAGATGATTGCCGGACGATTCATCAACGAAATCGATATGAAGGACCAGCGCAAGAATGTGGTGCTGAGCCGAAGCCAGGCCAAGGAACTCTGCAAAGACTACCGTTCGCTAGTGGGCAAGAACGTAAAGATCAGCAACCTCAACTTCCAGGTGGTAGGAATCTACAAGGATGATGAATCGCGCAACAATACCGATGCCTTCATTGCCTACTCCACCATCAAGACCATCTATGCCAAGGGCGATGATGCAGGAAGTCTGGAGTTCACCATCAAGAACCTGAAGACCCAGGAGGATAACGAGCAGTTTGAGAAGAACTATCGTGCCAGCATCAACAATAACCACCAGGCAGCACCTGATGACGACCGCACCATCTGGCTCTGGAACCGATACATGGACAATATCCAGATGAACCAGGGAATCGCCATCATGCAGACGGCACTCTGGATAGTGGGTCTGTTCACCCTGCTGAGCGGCATCGTGGGCGTAAGCAACATCATGCTCATCACCGTGAAGGAGCGAACCCGAGAGTTTGGCGTAAGAAAAGCCATCGGCGCCAAACCTTGGTCGATATTGAAACTCATCATCACCGAGAGCATCATCATCACCTCATTCTTCGGCTACATCGGAATGGTCTGCGGTGTGGCAGCAAACGAAATCATGGACGCAACCATCGGTCACACCACCGTAGATACCGGACTGTTTAAAGCCGCCATGTTTGTGAACCCTACGGTGGGCCTCGGCACCTGCATCGGTGCTACCATCGCCATCGTCATCGCAGGCACCATCGCCGGACTCATCCCAGCCATCAAGGCTGCAAGAATCCGACCGATAGAGGCGCTGAGAGCGGAGTAGTGATTAATGATTAGTGATTAATGGGGCTTACACCTTATTATATATATAGACCATAAATATAGACTAGGCTATGCGATTAGATTTAGATACATATAAAGAAATACTCGACACCATCACGAGGAACAAGAGCCGCAGTCTGCTTACGGGCTTCGGCGTGTTCTGGGGCGTGTTTATGCTCATCGCCCTGATGGGTGGCGGTCAGGGACTGAAAGAGATACTGCAGAACAACTTCGCAGGCTTCGCTACCAACACCGCCATCATCTGGGCGCAGAACACCACCAAGCCCTACAAGGGATTCAACAAGGGGCGCTCCTGGCAGATGGAAGAGAAAGACCTGGAGCGACTGCGCCACAGGGTGCCCGAACTCGATGTCATCACCCCGCTGCTCTTCGGAGGCAACAAGTCGGTGGTGTTTGGCGACAAGAAATTCAGCGGCAGCACACAGGGCGTGAATCCCGACTACGCCCAGGTTTCCGTGCCTAAAATGTTTTACGGCAGATACATCAACGAGATGGATGTGCGCCGCCAGCGCAAGGTTTGCGTCATCGGCAAACAGATTTACAAGACCCTCTTCCCCGGCGGAGGCGACCCGTGCGGCAAGAGCGTGCGAGTGGATTCCACCTATTACACGGTGGTGGGTGTAGATTACCGCTCGGGAAATGGCGTGAACTTCGGCGGTAGAGCCGACGAAACCATCACCATTCCGCAAACCGTGCTCCGCACCGCCTACAACCGCGGAACCGCCATCGACATCATCGCCACCACCGGTAAGCCGGGCGTAGTGATGAGCAGCATCGCCCAGCGAATGCGTGAAACCATAGCCAGGGCTCACAACATCGACCCTTCAGACGAAAAGGGAATCATGGTGTTCAATACGGAGGTGCTCTTCCAGATGCTCGACAACCTGTTTAAGGGCGTCAACTTCCTCATCTGGCTGGTAGGTATCGGCACCCTTCTCGCCGGCGCCATCGGAGTTTCCAACATCATGATGGTAACGGTGAAGGAGCGAACCACCGAGATAGGCATTCGCCGAGCCATCGGAGCCACGCCGAAGATGATTCTCTCGCAAATCATCTCAGAGAGTATTCTCCTCACCCTGGTGGCAGGCATGAGCGGCATCATCTTCGGAGTAGCCATCCTGCAGATGCTGGAGATGGCGAACACCACGGATGGCATTCTCACCGCCCACTTCCAGGTAGATTTCTGGACAGCCATCTCCTCAGCCATCCTCATCTGCATCCTCGGCGGTCTAGCCGGACTTGCCCCAGCCTGGCGAGCCATGAGCATCAAACCGGTAGATGCAATGAGAGACGAATAAAAGAAAAATAAGATATAAAAGATATGAAAAAGTATTCAAAGTTGATAGTTGCGGCGATAGTCGCCTTGATTTTCATCGGAACCTTCGTGTTCCTTTATGAGAAATCACAGCCTAAGCCTGTGGAATATACCGAGTTTACCCCAAAGATGGGCGATGTGTTGAAAACCACGGTGATTACGGGTAAGATAGAGCCTCGCAACGAGGTGAACGTAAAGCCTCAGATTAGCGGTATCATCACCGAAATCTGCAAGCAGGCAGGCGATTTCGTGCAGGCAGGCGAGGTAATCGCCAAGGTAAAGGTGATTCCGGATATGGGACAGCTCAGTTCGGCGCAGGCTCGTGTGCGCCTTGCCGAGATTAACCTGAAGCAGGCACAGGTAAACTATGGTCGCGAGGAACAGCTCTACAAGAAGCAGCTGGTCAGCGCCGATGAGTTTGATAAGGTAAAACAGTCGTTGCAGCAGGCGAAGGAGGAGAAGGTTGCCGCCCTGGATGCGCTCGAAGTGGTTCGTGATGGTGTTTCCAAGAGCAACGCCAGCGCCTCTTCCACCCTCATCCGTTCTACCATTTCGGGAATTATCCTAGATATTCCTGTCAAGGTGGGTAACTCCGTGATTCTTGCCAACACCTTCAATGACGGAACCACCATCGCCAGTGTAGCAAACATGAACGACCTCATCTTCCGAGGCAACATCGACGAAACCGAGGTGGGCAACCTGGTAGTAGGAATGCCGATGAAGATTACCATCGGAGCGATGCAGGACCTGAAGTTTGATGCCGACCTGGAGTACATTTCACCAAAGGCTGTAGAGAACAATGGTGCCAATCAGTTTGAGGTAAAGGCAGCCGTCCGCTCAGTAAAGGGCGGCAAGATCCGTTCCGGCTACAGCGCCAATGCCGAGATAGTATTGGCAAAGGCTAACCACGTGATTACCGTGCCGGAGAGTGCCATCGAGTTCAGCGGCGACAGCACCTTTGTCTATATCGTAAAGGGCAGCGGCGAGAAGAAGACATACGACCGCAAACAGGTAACCACCGGATTGAGTGATGGTGTGAACATAGAAATCAAGAAAGGTCTGAGCCTGAAGGATAAGGTAAGAGGTCCGCAGGTTGTGGCAGACAATAAGGATGATGAAGAATAAAGCATGATAAAATACAAAAAGTTACCCAAAGGTAATTTACCTTAGGGTAACTTTTTGCAAATCATAATTTTATTTTCTTTACTATTTTATTATTATCAGAAAGTAATATTCTCATTATATAAACTCCATTCAATGAAATAGGAAGCTTTACTGTTGGCTGATACTTAGCGGAGTGATAATAACATTTACCATCCATTCCAAACACCTGAAGTTGTTTCCATTCCAAAGGGCTCCGAATTGTATTTCCAGCCACAATCACTTCTCTGTCAGCCTGCTGGGGTACTTTTACTCCAGTATCTTCAAATTTAAATTCTTTTATATATTTAAGTATGTCTTCTGGAATATATGGCTCTATAGTCAATGTATCACTAGGTTGTGATGAACCATAAGCATTATATGCCCATATAAGCATCGGAAAATCCCAGTCATACCCTAATTCTTCCTTTATATGATATAAATCTTCCCCAAGGCTATCAGCCTTCATTTTGTAAGAATAACTAATTGTAAAATTACTATTCCAATCAGGCCACATCCAACTCCTGTCACCATCAACATACATCTCAAGATAATCACAATTCTCCGAATGAATAACACAATCCAAATAATTATCAACAAAATCCAAGTATTGCTTATCAAAAGAAGAATATTCTAAAGAAGCCTTTTTTATTATAGGTTTAGATGGCAACAAATCAAAATATACTTCCAAAGAATCTTGAGTGCCACCATCCTTGCATAATACCCATCCCTTAAAATAGGTTTTCACACCGATATTTATTCTCTTTGCATGCGTGAAGAGCCTTTTAGGAATCTCAGAGACCGCAAAGGAAAAACCCAAACCTTCTATAGGAGTTTTTGTTCTGCTCTCACTCCCATCTCTTTGAGTTACGGCAATACGCCATAAACCAACATGACCATAGGTGTAAATACAGCTATAACTCTCATTTTTTAGAACTGGAATTCCATCCAAACATTCCATTTTCCCATTATTGTTAGAAATAATGATTCGTGAAAATGCATGATTCACACAAAAAAGCATTATAAAAGCTATCAATAATCTTGTTTTCATATTTATCTTATTTTTAATTAGCAACAAAAATACACAAATTAACAATACTCTTCCTTAAACCAAAGACGATAAATCGGATCTACAAATACGAAATCAGCCTTTTGCTTCTCTATGATATCCTTGTTCTGAAGAATCTTCTTGTTCTTAACTATCGTATTGGGATTACCCAGATTATACACCTGCTTCACAGCTTGTGATGAGAAATGCTGCTCACCATCAGCTATCGCCTTGAGCATCTCTATCTGGGTAGAACTGAGATTTTCCGTATCGTTCTGAAACATCGGGGTATTGATGTTCAATACCTGCTTGAGACCAAGAGAGAACACTTCTTCCGTCACCTCAGAAACCGTAAAGCTCCAAATAAAATAGCACAACTGCTGCAGATACCAGGAATGACACTCCACCACATCGCAAATCCTGCTGGCAAAAGATTCTGAAATTCGCTTGCCGGTCTTCTCAAAAGATGATAAGATAAAAGGAATCCAATGCTCCTTGGCTATCTTTTGCATGAAAATAACCTGTCCGAAACGATAGAACGGACTGTTAGAATTGTTGAAGATGTTGAGCATCATATTGCGCTTGCTGCCATAAAGGCAATAAGAGGTCAACTGCTGCTGTTGCCATACTGAGCGCATCTTGCCCTCCATATCCTTATATTCCGGGAGATTAGCCAACTGCTGGAATTCATCTATGCACACAATAATCCTGATTCCCTTTTCCTTCGCCAGCAACTCCGGCAATTGGAGAATTGCCATCTTATCTCTTTCTTGCGGCACAAACTTGGAAGAAGCACAGGCTATGACCTGACTGGCAAAAGTGCGATAGAATTCAGCTTCCGAGCCAATACTGAAAGCATCTATATAGCAGATTCTTACCTCCTTATCTTCCACACTCAGTTCCGTCATCGCCTTCTTGACAAGCAACGATTTTCCCCATCGACGTGGAGAAATGAGCATCACGTTGATATGGGAAGCCAGGAGTTGCTTGAGCAAAGCCCTGTCTTCCGTTCGGTCGATAAAATTCTCTTCGGTAGCCAATGTACCAAACTGAAAAGGAGATTGAAACACTGCCATATTCTTCTTATTAAATTCGTTTTACCTGCTTTATTTATTTCTTACCACCTGCAAATATACAAAAAGTTACCCAAAGGTAACTTACCTTAGGGTAACTTTTTGTGATTATTAACCTATACTAATGGTTAAATGATGGCAAGCGCTGGTCTTAAATGATGGCAGGCGCCAGCCATCTATGAAGACCTATCGGCCCAGCAGGATTTTCTTGATGTCGTTGAGCTTATTCAATGCCTCTACCGGGGTGAGGTTGTTGATATCCAGGCCCAGAATCTCATCACGAATCTGGCTCAACACTGGGTCGTCTAACTGGAAGAAACTCAGCTGAACTCCATCCTTAGGCTCATCCAGATGCTGCACGTTCGGCTTGCCGGCACCGCCTACCCCAGCATTGTCCTGCTCCAACTGCTTCAGAATATCGTTGGCACGGTTCACGATGCTGCGCGGCATTCCGGCAATCTCTGCCACATGAATACCGAAGGAATGCTCGCTGCCACCCGGCTCCAGCTTGCGCAGGAAAATAACCTTGCCATCCACCTCCTTCACACTCACGTTGAAGTTCTTGATGCGAGGGAAATTCTTCTCCATCTCGTTCAACTCGTGATAATGAGTGGCAAAAAGGGTGCGAGCCTGCGCCTTCTTGTGCTCATGAAGATACTCCACGATAGCCCAGGCTATGGAAATGCCATCGTAGGTGGATGTTCCACGACCCAACTCATCGAAGAGCACCAGCGAACGGGGCGACACATTGTTCAGGATGTTGGCAGCCTCCGTCATCTCTACCATGAAGGTGGATTCGCCCAGCGAGATGTTGTCGCTGGCTCCCACACGGGTGAAGATCTTGTCAACCAGACCCACCCTTGCACTCTCGGCAGGAACAAAGCAGCCCACCTGGGCCAGCAGCACGATGAGCGCCGTCTGGCGGAGCAAGGCTGATTTACCAGCCATGTTAGGACCCGTAATCATCATCACCTGCTGCTTCTCGGTGTCGAGCAACACATCATTTGGCACGTATCGCTCGCCCAGCGGCAACTGGGTTTCAATCACAGGATGGCGGCCCTGCTTGATGTCCAGCACCTGCGAATCGTCAATAACCGGACGCACATAGTGGTTTTCGTCTGATGCCTTGGCAAACGAGAGCAGACAATCCATGCGGGCGATAAGGTTGGCATTGATCTGAATCTGAGGAATATACTCCTGCATGGCAGCAATCAGTTCGTTGAAGAGCTGCGCCTCCAGAATCAGAATCTTCTCATCGGCTCCGAGAATCTTCTCCTCGTATTCCTTGAGTTCCTGGGTAATATATCGCTCGGCTTGCGCCAAGGTCTGCTTGCGGATCCACTCCTCAGGTACCTTGTCCTTGAAGGTGTTGCGCACCTCCAGATAATATCCGAAGACATTATTATATCCAACCTTCAGACTGCTGATGCCCGTCTTCTCTATTTCCCGCTCCTGAATCTTCAGAAGATAATCCTTGCCATGGCGACTGATGGAGCGCAAATCATCGAGTTCTGCGTTATAGCCATCGGCTATCACATCGCCCTTGTTGATAAGCTGAGGCGGATCGGGCTGAATCTCCCTGGCGATACGGTCCTTCAGGGATTCGCAGACGTTGAGCTGCTCGCCAATGCGCTTTAGGGCGTCGTTCTTGGCATGCTGGCAAGCCACCTTGATAGGCTGGATGGCTTCCAGTGCATTTTTCAGCTGCACCACCTCGCGAGGCGAAACTCTGCCCACGGCTACCTTGGAAATGATACGCTCCAGGTCGCCAATGCGATGAAGCTGGTCGTCGAGAAGCTGACGGAACTCCGGCTCCTTGAAGAAATACTCCACGATGTCGAGACGCTCGTTGATAGGGCGCACATCTTTTAATGGGAACACCAGCCAGCGGCGGAGCATTCGTCCGCCCATTGCCGTTACGGTGCGGTCGATGACGTTGAGCAGAGACAGACCGTCGTCCTGCATCGGAGCCACCAGCTCCAGACTTCGGATGGTGAATCGGTCCATGCGCACGAACTTATCCTCTTCGATGCGCGAAAGCGCCGTGATATGGTTAATTTGCGTATGCTGGGTAATCTCCAGATACTGCATGATGGCACCGCTGGCAATGACACCATTCTTGAGATGCTCCACGCCGAAGCCTTTCAGCGACTTGGTCTTGAAGTGTCCCAGGAGTTTCTGCATCGCCGTCTGCTCAGTGAAAACCCAGTCGTCGAGTTCGAAGGTGCAGTATTTTGTACCGAAGTATTTCTCGAAATCATTCTTTCGGGCACGGTCGTAGAGCACCTCTTTCGGCATGAAGTTGCCCATCAGTTTCTCTACATAATCATAGGTTCCCTCGCCGGTGAGGAATTCACCGGTAGAAATATCGAGGAAGCTTACGCCGCAGGAAGTCTTACCGAAGTGGATGGCAGCCAGGAAGTTGTTTTCCTTGTAGTTGAGCACGTTGTCGCCCATCGCCACACCCGGGGTAACGAGTTCGGTAATGCCACGCTTCACCATCTTGTCCATCTGGCTCAATCCCTTCTTGCCCTTTATTTCCTGGCGTTTCTTCTTCGGGTCTTCCAGCTGGTCGCATACGGCAACTCGCTTGCCTGCCCTGATGAGTTTAGGCAGGTAAGTATCGAGTGCATGATGGGGGAAGCCCGCCATCTCGATGCTGCCCGTAGCTCCACCGTTGTTTCGGCGGGTAAGGGTAATGCCCAGGATGCGTGAAGCCTCGATAGCATCTTCGCAATAAGTTTCGTAGAAGTCGCCACAGCGGAAAAGCAGCAATGCCTCGGGATGCTTGGATTTCATCTCGAAGAATTGCCGCATCATCGGCGTAAGACCTTTATTATCGTTTGCCATTATCTTTGTCTATCTTTTAAATTCTTGTTAGAAATGCAAAAATAAGAAAAAAAGGGGGAACCGACAAAGGATTTAATCTATTTTTAAACTTTTCCCCCATAAAATGCAAAAAAGTGCTCCCCTGCATTGCTGCAGGCGGAGCACTTAGCTGATGAATTACATGATTACACACAAGTGCATAAATCCTATTATTTCTCTTTATTTCTTTTTATTTCTTTGCCTTAATCACGAAGCGGAAGCAGCGGTCCTGATAGTGCATGCGGTACTTCTCCATTGGCGAAGAACCCCAGCTGTCAATACAACCCAAGCCAAACTGGCGCTGCTGAATGTGCAACTGCACAAGACCCTTTTCTACCAGGTCGCCACTGTGCTGACCCCAGGCATGCTCCTTCTCGATACCAGCATCCAGATCCTCTACCAGGTAAGAGATGGCGCTGCACTCCATAGGAGCATAGCCCTCGAAGGTGATTCCCTTGCCGGTGGCAGGATTGAAGATGGAGAAGTAGCGGATGTCGGTATGGTTGCCGCTCTCCTGCGGACGGACGTATGAATAATACTCGTCCTTCACGTTAGCCTCATACTTGCCGATGAAAGCTGAAGAGTGACGGTCGATGTAGTTCTCCTCTGGACCTCTACCGTAGTATTCCAACTTAGAGAATGACGCAGGCATCTGCAACTGCATACCGTAGCGGAACAAATCAGCTACCTTTGCCTCCTTATCGGTTGTCATCTGTTGGGTAACAGCCACCTCGCCAGCCGCATTGATGCGGTAGCGGAGCATCAGCTGCGCCTTTACCTCAGGCATTTCGAACTGGGCGGTAAGAACCACGCTGTCCTTGCTCTCGCTCTTGTCGAACGACTTCAGATTCATCTGAGGGTTCTTCCAAACTCTCATCTTCTTCTGCAAAGAAGCACCATAGTCGTTGTCAGTAGGAGCACGCCAGAACTCTGGAGTCATACTCTCACGGAACTTCAACATCGGTTCGCCATCTACATCGAGGTAATCAATCATACCAGTCTTCTTGCCGATGGTAACCGACATCCTCTCTGCCGAAACCTTCACGTAACTGTTGGTCTCTTCTACCTCGATATTGCCAGCCTGCTGCACCTTGGCCTTCTTGTTGGCTGGAGCTGCAGCCTGGGCAGGCGTATCAACCTTATCGAACTTGTATGCGTTAACCACAAACTGCTGGCGAGCCATCACCTGCCCCTTGTCAACCAGCGGCTGACTGCCATCGCTGGCAAAGGCGAAGTTTACGGCGATTTCCTCGCCTGCATGTTCAGCCTGAGCCTGTGCAACCGCAGTCTTCAACGCATCGCTCTTCACGAGCTTGGTTGCCTGAGGAGCAATACCTTTAGTACCTGGAATTTCCAAGGTTGATAGCTTCACGCCGTTGGCATAGATGGCAGCCGAGAGTTTCAAATCGTCGATGTTCCTGAAGAAATTCTCGTTGTAGATGCTGATGGCACCATTGGCTGCATCGAAGTTCTTGATCCATACATTCTGAAGATAGTACTGGATTTCGTAGGCATGAGGGTTCAGACGGCGGTTAGGGGCGATGATTCCGTTGCAGTTGAAGTTGTAATCGCTGCCCGGATAGCGGCCATAGTCGCCACCATAGGTAAAGATTTCCTTGCCGGTGACAGGACTCTTGTCGCGCAGACCCTGGTCAACGAAGTCCCAGATGTAACCGCCCTGGTACTTAGGATACTTGCGGATTAAATCCCAATACTCCTTGAATCCACCCTCAGAGTTACCCATGGCGTGAGCATACTCACACTGGATGTATGGCTTGGTGCCATTGCCCTTGCAATAGCGCTCGCTCTCCTCGTAACCGATGTACATAGGACAGTAGATGTCGGTCTTGCTGTCGTATCCGCCACGCTCATACTGCGCAGGACGGGTAGGATCGCACGCCTTCACCCAGTCGTAAGCCTTCTCGAAGTTGACGCCGTAGCCGCACTCGTTACCCAAGCTCCATACGATGACGGAAGGATGATTGATGAGCGGCTTCACATTGCCCTCGTTGCGCTCGATGTGAGGCACGATGTACTCAGGGAACTTGGCGAGCGACTTCTCCTCATATCCCATACCATGAGATTCGAGGTTAGCCTCAGCGGTGATGTAGATTCCGTATTCATCGCAAAGGTCGTACCAGCGTGGGTCGCAAGGATAGTGGCTGGTGCGAACGGCGTTGATGTTCAACTGCTTCATGATCTTGATGTCCTGAATCATGCGCTCCAGGCTCACCACGTAGCCACCGTCAGGATCCATCTCGTGGCGGTCGGCACCCTTCACCAGCACAGGCTGTCCGTTAACGAGCAGCTGTGCGTTCTTGATTTCCACATTGCGGAATCCCACCTTTTGCGGAATCACCTCAGCGGCGCCCTGCTTGTTCTTCAGGGTGATGTAGGCCTTATATAAATAAGGTGTCTCTCCCGTCCAAGCCTTCACCTTAGGCACCTTGATGATGCCCTGGGCTCCGGTGGCCTGGGCTACCTGCTTGCCATCCTTATCACACAGGGTGATGGAAACATCTGTCTTTCCTCCCTTCAGGGAAACCTGATAGTTCAACACACCATCCTGGTAGTTGTTTTCCAAGGCAGCGTTCAATCGGATGTCGGCAGCATGAAGCTTCGGACGGGCATAGAGATACACCTCACGGGCAATGCCCGTGAAGCGCCAGAAGTCCTGATCTTCGAAATAAGAACCATCGCACCAACGCATCACCTGCATGGCAATGAGGTTCTTGCCCGGCTTGAGATACTTCGAGATGTTGAATTCGGCAGCCACCTTGCTATCCTCGCTGTAGCCCACGTACTTGCCGTTTACCCAGAGAGTCAGGTTGCTGGTGGCAGAACCCACATGGAAATACACATCCTTGCCCTTCCAATCCTTAGGAAGTTCGAAGGTGCGGCGATAGGAACCCGTATAGTTGTTGAGCTCGCTGATATATGGCGGATTCGGGTCAAACTGGGTGGCCCAGGCATAGCCTATGTTCTTATAGGTAGCATCGCCATAACCGTTCAGCTCAAACAATCCCGGCACAGGGAAATCCTTCCACTGTGAATCATCATACTTCAGAGCGAAGAAGTTCGCCGGACGCTTGTTGTGGTCCTTCACGAAGTTGAACTTCCACATACCCTCCATGGAAAGGTAGTTGGCCGACTTCTTCTTGTCGAAACTCTGAGCCTTATCCAAGCTCTCGAATGCGAAGAAATTCGCACGACGAGGCTCTCGGTTCTGCTGGTTGATGTTCACATTCTGCCAGCGCGACTCGCTCTGAGCCGACGCCCCACTGCTCATCGAGAGCATGGCAAGGCAAAATGATACGTTTGCGATTGTTCTGATATTCATATTCCTAATCAGTTATTGATATTACTTATTCAGGTTCTGGAGTTAAGGAGTTAAGAAGTTAAAGGAGTTAAGACGAATGTCTTGAAGTTAAAAACTACGCCAAAAGACTGTTGTCTTAACTCCTTTAACTCCTTTAACTTCTTAACTCCTTTAACTTCTTAATTCAATTATTTGTGGAAATACTGAGACTCGCCCACTGCGGTGAACTTCTTCTGATTATCCTTGCGCATTTCGAGGTTGAGGTTGCTCCACCAAGATGGCCAGCCGCCTACGATGTTGCACAGGTAAACGAACTTCACTGGGTGCAAGCCCTTGGCAAGAGCCACAGCATTATCGCTGTTGGTACCAGCCTTCACAGCGCCCTCGTTGTTTATTACGAGCTTATTGTCAATCCAAACCTGCTCCATGCGGGAAGAAAGATAGTAAACGCCATCCTCAGGAACATTGATGAAACCCTCGGCCACGGCACCATAGTTGTTGGCACCACGCAAGGTAGCAGCATCGTCTGGCTGACTCACCTTCATCTTGTTCAGGTTGGTGATGGTTCCATTGTCTGTCCACTCAGCATCAGCCCAGTTCAGCTGATCCACCTTCAGGTAGTTGCCCTTTACGCGGCGCAACTGCAAGCCAGCCTTCGCACCATTTACCCTTACGGCTGGAGCATAGTTCTGCTTCTCCACGTCGATGGTTCTTATCTTGCTCATCTTGCCAGAAGGCAATACGGTAGCAATCTTGATGATGGTGTTGCCACTCACCTTGATAGGCTCTGAATAAACGGCAGAAGCTGGAGTTGGAAGGGTTCCATCCAGGGTGTAAACCATCTTCATAGGACGGGAAGTCTGGAAGGTAACCACTGTATCCTTGGTAATCACCACCTTATCGCAGGAACCGTATGGCTGCTCTGGCAATGGGATGTGGTAACGCACGTGGTGCTCGTCGAGGCGCACGCTGTTAGCATCTACACGACGGCTGAAGTCGGTGAAGTTCTTCTTCTTGGCTGGTGACCATGCAATCTCGGCGAGAGCCAGAGAGCGAGGATACATCTGATACTCCATCTTGGCGTTGGTGTACATGTATTCAGACCAGTTGTTGCACTGAACACCCAGAATATGCTTCTCCAAGCCCAATGACTTGATGGTATCTGGCACAGGCTCGTAATTATAGGTTCTTGAAAGATAAGCAGGAGCACTAGGAATAGTAACCGGCTCAATCTTGTAATCGCCCTGATAGTGGTCGAGATACAAGCCGCCGCTACCTGGAGTCATGATGACATCGTGCTTCTGCAAAGCTGCAGAAATACCGCCCGATGTTCCACGCCAAGACATCACGGTAGCATCAGGACTCAATCCGCCTTCGAGGATTTCATCCCAACCGATAATCTTTCTGTCGTACTTAGCGAGCATCTTCTCCATGCGCTTGATTACGTAGCTCTGCAGTCTTTCCTCGGCAGAGTGCTTGCCGTCGGCCTGCAATCCTTCGTTCTGGATGCGCTTCTGGCAAGTAGGACAATGCTTCCAGCTGGTCTTAGGACACTCGTCGCCACCGATGTGGAAATACTTGCCTGGGAAGAGAGGCACTACCTCGCGGATGATGTCTTCCAGGAAGTTGAACATGTCTTCCTTACCCGGACACATCACGATGTCCTCAACACCCCAAACCATTCGTGGAGTCCACTGCTCGCCCTTGCATGAAAGGTAAGGATAAGCAGAGATGGCTGCCATCATGTGACCAGGAAGGTCGATTTCAGGAATCACGGTGATGTAACGCTTGGCTGCATAATCCACGATGTCCTTGATTTCCTCCTGAGTGTAGAAACCGCCATAGGTAGAACCGTCGCCCTGGGTGCGGTAGCCGCCGATGGAAGTAAGCTTAGGATACTTCTTGATTTCGATGCGCCAGCCCTGGTCCTCAGTGAGGTGGAAGTGCATGGTGTTCACCTTGAACATTGACATGATGTCCAACTGCTTCTTCACGTTCTCCACGGTGATGAAGTGGCGGCATGGATCGAGGTGGAAACCACGGTAGCCGAAGCGTGGAGCATCCTGGATGTCGCAGCACTGTGCCACCCACTTCACGCCGCTTACCTTGGTAGCGCTCTCAATCTGAGCTGGCAACAGCTGCATGAAGCTCTGCATTCCATAGAAAGCACCCTTGCCGGTCTTTGCCTTGATGACTACACCCTTGTTGGTAACGGTGAGGCGGTAGCCTTCCTCAGCCATCTTCATAGAAGGAGAAATCTGGATAGAGATGTTTCCCTTCTTTCCGCCTACGGTTACATCATAACCGGTAGCGGTCTTCAACTTATCAGCCATGTATTCGGCAATGTTCTTGCCGTCGGCAGTCTGGTAAGAGATGGTCACCTTCTGTGGCAACACGAACTCACCCTTCTGAACCTGAGTCTTTACTGGCACAGGAATAATATTGATGTCAGCAGCCACAGCCGATGTTGAGATTCCTCCCAACATCGCTGTGCATGCTGCCAACGAAGCAAATAGATGATTGAATTTCTTCATAAATTTTATATAGAGAATAATATAAGTTAGTTAACTAATTGATAAATACTTAGAGTGGCTTATATTCCACGAAAGCCTCCATAGCCTCGTAGCAGGCCAATCCCAGCTGGTCGTAGAGCGAAGCAGTGGCACGGTTGCGGTCTTCCGCACGCTGCCAGAACAGGCGTTCGTCGTTGCCCAGGAATGGAGCACTCTCCATCTGCGACTGATGCTTGAGGATAGAGTTACGCTTGGCTCTCAACTCTTCAGGACTCAATGGAACGCACATCTCGATGTTCTCAATCTCCCACTCTGCCCAAGCACCACGATACATCCAGATGCGGCAGTCCTTCAGCCACTCTGCACCAGCCTTTTTCTCCTCGTCGATGGCTGCCAGAACAGCATCGGTACATTTCTTGTGGGTTCCGTGTGGGTCGGCAAGGTCGCCAGCCACATAAATCTGATGAGGCTTTACCTTCTGCAACAAGGCTCTTACCACCTCTACGTCCTTCTCTGTCATCGGCAACTTCTCAATCTTTCCACTCTCATAGAATGGCAAATCAAGGAAGTGTACATGGTCGAGCGGAATCTCATTATAGGTGCAGGCTGTACGAGCCTCACCACGGCGAATCAATCCCTTGATGGTCAAGATATCGCGAGTATCAAAGTCGCTCTCCTTCTTATTGGCAAAGAAGTTCTTGATTTCCTTATATTTATCAGAAATCACACTATCCTTTGAATCGGCGAAAATCTGGTTGAATCCGTTGATGAAGTGCATGAATCTTGTTACTTCCTCATCGCCCACAGCAATATTACCCGATGTTTCGTAAGCCACATGCACATCGTGGTTCTGCTGAACCAGTCGGCGGATGGTTCCACCCATCGAAATCACATCATCATCAGGATGAGGAGAGAATACGATTACTCGCTTAGGGAATGGGTTGGCGCGCTCAGGACGATAGGTATCGTCGGCATTTGGTTTTCCGCCTGGCCATCCGGTGATGGTGTGCTGCAAGTCATTGAAAATTTTAATGTTTGCATTGTAGGCAGAACCATAGAGAGCCAGGAGTTCGCTCAATCCGTTCTCGTTGTAATCCTTGTTGGTAAGCTTCAGGATAGGCTTACCTATCTTCTGGCAGAGCCAAACCAAAGCCGAGCGCACCAGCTTGTCAGTCCACTGGCAAGAAGTTACGAGCCAAGGATGTTCGATGCGGGTAAGATGAGAAGCAGCACTCAGGTCGAGCACTACGTTGGCATTTGGATGAGTCTGGAGGAAAGATGCTGGCAGTGAATCTGTGATAGAATTCTCTACCACCTTCTGCATGATTTCAGCCTTTTCCTCGCCCCAGGCAGTAAGGTAGATTGCTTTGGCAGAAAGCAAGGTGGCAATACCCATGGTGAGTGAGCATGGAGGCAGGGTCTCCTTGGTCTGCTCGCTGTTTTCCATCTCTTCGCGAGAAGTATTGCCAATGAGGATAAGACGGGTTATCGACTGAATACCCGAACCCGGCTCGTTGGCGGCGATATTACCCGAACGGCCGATACCGATGAGGGCAATGTCCAATCCGCCAAAGGTCTTGATGCGCTGCTCGTAAAGGCGGCAACAATCCTGCACTGCCTCCTGAGCCACAAAGCCATCGAGAGTGAAGATGTTCTGCTCGGCAATATCCACATGGTTGAGGAAACGCTCCTTCAGCTGGTTGATGGTGCGAACGGAACTTTCTTTCTGAAGAGGATAGTATTCGTAGGCATTGAATACCACCACATTGCGGAAACTTAATGTCTTGTTCTCATAACGGTGGATGAGTTCATCATACACGGCATTGAGCGAAGAGCCTGTGCCCAGCGCCATCACATAGAACTTACCGTCATGCTGAGCAGCCTTGATTCCGGTTTCAATACCATCGGCTACATGACTGGCACCTTCTGCCATAGAGGCAAAGATGTCTGTATGAATCTTCTCCATTCTGGAGATTTCTGAGTATTCTACCGTCGTCTTAGGCTTGTAGAACTCAACAGGTACTTTATTCAGTACGATTTGTGAACTAAGATTGAGTCTCATTGTCTATATCTATTAATAGGTTTATATATTTCTATTTTTAACCGTCTATTGTTGATTCAAAAGATATTTATTAACAACCGCTAGGTTACTAAAATTTTTTATTTTGCAAAGATACGAGATTTATCAAATACCGCCATGTTTTTATAGTTAATATTTCTAAAACGAAAGCATTTTTAATTATTCTCTCTTTCTTTCCTGTTGATAAGTGTAGTTTTACACACTATATCAGATACTTACATGTACTTGAAGAGAATTGATGCTTCCGGTTATAATATATAATAAGGTGTAGGTATGTGAAAGGAATAGAAAAGTTCTTCAAAACAAACTATTTTTAGGCATTTAAGCTTTATTAACTACGAAAAACTTGCACCCAATGGGGAAAAAGTATATCTTTGCAAATAAAAAATATTAGTTATGGAACCTAACATAATAAAATATATTAAGAAGTTAAACAATAAGCCTTCAGTTCAGCGGCGATTATTGGAATACTTCATTGCCCAAGGCGCTTCCACCATACCGGAAATGTCGAAGGGAATTGGAGTGAGTCTTCCAACTGCGACCAACGCCCTCAATGAACTGATAAAGGGTGGACTCGTCAAGGAGATTGGCAAGAAAGACAACTCCCCGGGGCGCATCCCAATGGTTTACGACCTTATGCCTAATGCCGGATACTTCGTTGGAGTGAATCCAGAGATGAACTGTCTGGCACTTGCCGCCAGTGATTTCTGCGGCAATTTGATAACTGAAAAGACTAAGGTTCCTTACGAATACAGGAACAATCCGGAGAATTTGGAAAGACTGAGCGAGATCATCAACGACTTCATCGCCAGTCTTCCCGTCTCCAAGGAAGAAATTCTGCAAATCTGCGTGAATGTGGCTGAACGCGTGAACCCTTTCGATGGCAGTGCCTACAACATGTTCACCTTCTTAGATAAACCCCTGGCAGATAAGCTGACGGAACTCATCCAGCTTCCAGTCTGCATAGAGAATGATACGCGAAGCATGGCCTTCGCAGAATTCATCAAGGGACGCTGCAAGGGAATGAAAGATGTGATTTTCGTGAACATGTGCTGGGGACTGGGAATCGGAATCATCATCGACGGAAAACTCTATTACGGCAAGTCGGGCTATTCGGGCGAATTTGGCCACATGACTGCCTACAACAATAACATCATCTGCCACTGCGGCAAGATTGGCTGCATAGAAACCGAAGTTTCGGGCAGAGCACTGAAGAGAAAACTCACAGAGAACATCATGGCGGGCAAGCCTTCCATCCTCTCTGACAAGGTACTCAACCGAAAAGAAGAACTCTCGCTCCAGGACATCATGGACGCCATCGCCAAGGAAGATGTACTCAGCCTCGCCACCCTGCAGCATATCGCTGACGAACTGGGCAAGCAGCTGGCTGGAATCATCAATATCTTCAACCCGGAAATGCTGGTCATCGGAGGAGAAATGTCGGTAACAGGCGACTATCTGACCCTCCCGGTGAACATGGGAATCAAGAAATACTCGCTCAACGTGATGAATGAGGATTCGCAGATTGTCACCTCCGACCTGAAGGCACTCGCCGGCATTACAGGAGCCTGCCTGATGGCAAGACACAAGATCCTGAACGAGGATTAAATTCTAACTAACATTCATATAAGATTATATAGCAATAGTTTTCTAACTAACACTATATATAATATACGAGAAATTAATAATAAACAACAACAAATACAACAAACCTATGAACAAAAGAGCAAATTTGTATTTTGCAGCGCTCTTAGGTGCCATGTCACCTCTCAGCACTGTCACTGCATTGGCAGCTCAGAGCAATTCAATGATTGCTACAGCTACACAGCAGCAAAACTCATGTACAGGTACTGTAAAGGACGCTAGTGGTGAACCTATCATCGGCGCTACCATCAGAATTGAAGGAAAATCTGGCGGTACAGTAACTGACCTTGATGGTAACTTCGTACTTAGCAACATTGCTAAAGGTGCTAAACTCACTATTACTTATGTAGGTTACAAGTCTCAGACCATCACATGGAGTGGTGCTCCATTGAACATCACCCTGCAGGATGATTCCAACATGCTCGAAGAGACCGTAGTTATCGGTTACGGTACGGTAAAGAAGGCCGACTTGGCAGGTTCTGTTGCCGTAATGGACAACAAGAGTTTCAAGGACCAGCCAGTAGCACGTGTTGAGGACGCCCTCAACGGACGTATGTCTGGTGTGCAGGTAATGTCAAGTGGCGTTCCTGGTGGATCTATGAAGATTCGTGTACGTGGTGCCAGCTCTGTAAACAAGAGCAACGACCCTCTCTACGTAGTAGATGGTATTGTTCGCGAGACAGGTCTCGAAGGTATCAGCCCTGAAGATATTCAGAGCATCCAGGTTTTGAAGGATGCTTCTTCTACCGCTATCTATGGTGCCCGCGGTGCCAATGGTGTTGTAATGGTACAGACCAAGAGCGGTAAGGCTGGTGTTACACAGGTAACTTTCGACGGCAGCTTCGGTTTCTCTAACGCTTACAATATACCTGAGGTAATGGGTACCAAGGAGTATGCACAGGCTTTGGTTGACCATAAGGGCGTGGCTCAGAGTGCAGTACAGGATTATCTGAACGGTACCAAGCCAGGTATCGACTGGATGGATCAGTTGCTCCAGACAGGTATTACCCAGAACTATAAGGTTGCCTTTTCACAGGGTAATGAGAAGACTCAGACTTATTTCTCTGCCAACGTAATGGACCAGAAGGGTGTTATCGTTGACACCAAGTCAAGACGTTACGCAATCAAGGCAAACATTCACAATAAAGTATTCGACTGGTTGGAATTGACTGCCGACCTTAACCTTGCTCAGACAGACAACTCTGGTGCAGGTTTCGCCCAGAACCAGTCTAACCCAATCTGGGTAGGTTTGAACTACTCTCCTACTATGGAGATGATGGATGCAAACGGTAGTTACAACAAGGACCCATACAACAACATCCAGAACAACCCTTATGGTATTCTTCATGGTGGTGACAACGACCGCAAGCGTACCATGGTTACTGGTCACGTTGACTTGAAGTTCAACCTTCTCAAGGGCTTGACATTCACCACAACCAACGGTATCGACTACAACGATTACAAGTGGTACCACTTCACATCTACCAAGGTGAACGCAGCCGGTAACAATATGGGCAACAACGATGCTGCCATTACAGCACTGCAGTCAACCAACAACTTGACTTACAACAACAAGTGGGGTGAGCACGCATTGACAGCTACTGGTGTATGGGAAGTTACCTCTAACGAGGTTCGCCGCATGGGTATGTCAGGTACAGGTATTGCTCACGAGCAGTTGGGTTACTGGAACGTAGCTGATGCTGCTTCCAAGACACCAACCAACGGCTATAGCAAGTGGACCATGCTCTCTGGTGTAGCTCGTTTGATGTACAACTATGCCGACCGTTACATGTTGACTGGTACCTTCCGTGCGGATGGTTCTAGCCGCTTTACCAACAAGAAGTGGGGTTACTTCCCATCTGCAGCTGCAGCTTGGACCATCTCTAACGAGAAGTTCTGGGAGCCTATCAAGAATGCAGTAGAGTACATGAAGATCCGTGCCAGCTACGGTATCATCGGTAACCAGGATATCACTCCATATTCAACTCTCGGTTCATTGGGTACAACTGGTTTCACATACGGTACAACCCAGTCTTACACAGGTTATTGGGCAAATGGTCTTGCAACTCCTGACCTGACATGGGAGAAGGTTCACCAGTTTGACCTCGGTGTTGACTTCGGTTTCTTCGGCAACCGTTTGAACGTTAGCTTAGACTACTTCAATAAGAAGACCAAGGATGCCCTCCTGACTACATCAGCTCCAGGTTACCTGGGAGGCACATCTTACTGGGTAAATGCCGGTGAGGTAAGCAACAAGGGTTTTGATGCAACCATCAATGCACAGATTATACAGACCAAGGACTGGTCATGGTCATCTACCTTGAATGCCAGCTACATCAAGAACGAGGTTACCAAGCTGACAGCAGATGCTCCTATTCTCTATGGTACCAGCCCTTCTCCAGGTACAGTTGACCCATGTACCATCATCAAGGAAGGTGAGGCTATCGGTACATTCTACGGCTTCAAGTGGGCAGGTGTAGAGAAGAACGACAAGGGACAGTTTGTTGATATGTATTATGCAGCAGACGGCACCAAGACCGCTAATCCTGATGCATCAAAGGATCGCTTCGTATTGGGTCGTTCAAACCCAGACGTTACTTTGGGATGGAACAACACCGTAACCTACAAGAATTGGGATCTCAACGTATTCTTCAACGCAGCCTTCGGTGCAAAGCGTTTGAACATGGTACGTTACGCCATGAACTCAATGGTAGGTGCATCTATGTTCGTAACCGATAAGGATTACTTCTCTAACATCGGAATCACTATGCCAACAGTAGGCGCAGAGAACAAGACATACGGTAACTCAGACAAGTGGTTGGAGAATGCAGATTACCTCCGTTGCGAGAATATCAGCATCGCTTATACATTCCCACGCAGCGTGACTAAGATTGCAGACATCCGTCTCTCTCTCTCAGCTCAGAACCTCTTCACCATCACTGGCTATAAGGGTATCGACCCAGCTGGTGCATCATTCAGTGACAATGGTGTTGACCGTGACAATGGTTTGGATATGGGTGCTTACCCTAATCCTCGTACCATCACAATGGGCGTTCGTGTAAACTTCTAACTTCAATCATCTAAAAACTGGAATAATTATGAGAACTAAAAAATTATTATATATGGGTTGTCTCATGGCAGCATCCTTGCTCACATTTTCTTCTTGTGGAGACTTCCTGGATGAGGAACCTAAGGGACAGTTGACCCCAAACAACTTCTTCAATAGTGAAGATGACCTGACAGCAAGTGTTAACGCACTGTATGACAGAATCAACCAGACCCAGAGCTGGACCAACCCAATGTACCCACAGTGGCAGGGCGACGATATTACAGCTAACCCTGGTTCTAACAAGCAGGCTTGTGCTGCGCTCGATGCTTTTGCATCAGACGGTGCCAACAAGGGTGTTACTGATGCCTGGAACCAGCACTATTCTGTAATCAAGGCAGCTAACCTGATTACAGAGAGTGCAGGCAATGCGCCTGTAGCTCAGGAGAAGATCAACGTGGCTTTGGGTAATGCACACTTCTGGCGTGCATACGCTTACTACTATCTGGTACGTGTATTCGGTCCTGTGCCATTGATTACAGGTACTGACGTTTCTCAGTTGGACGTTGCTCCATCAAGTGTAGAAAAGGTATATGAACTGATTGTTTCCGACTTGAAGGCAGCCGTTAACGAGCTTCCTACCAAGTATGAGAAGGAACCTAGCCGCTTGTTCGGTGTGGATATCTGGACAACCAAGCAGGCTGCACAGGCTACATTGTCAGCTGTTTACATGTCTATGGCAGGTTACCCACTCAACAAGGGTACTGAGTACTACAAGCTCGCAGCAGAGCAGGCTAAGTCTGTCATTGATGGCAACGGTTCTTACGGCTTCATCCTGAACCCAGAGTGGAAGGATGTTTACTCTATGGGTAACAACTACAACATGGAGACCGTGCTTGGAATCAACAACGATGCCAAAGGCTGGTGGGATCATGATTCTCAGCTTTCTTCTTGCTGCCGTTTCGAAGGTCTCGGCGATGGTGGCTGGGGTGACGCTTGGGGTGAAATCGCATTCTGGAAGAGATTCCCAGAGGGTGCTCGCAAGAATGCTATCTACGCTCCTAAGGTAACATTCCAGGATAAAAACACCATTACAAAGGCTGTAGATTGGTGGGCTCTTAAAGAAGACGGAAAGACTCCTGAGGTTGAAGCTTATCACCCAATGTTCTGTATCTTCACCGTTAACTCAGACGAGAACGGCAACATGCTCCGTCAGGCTTATGATTACCTGGCTCCTAACTGGGGTGGTATGGTTAACGACCGTCGTCACAACCTGATCCGTTACTCTGAGATTCTTCTTTGGTATGCTGAGAGCGCAGCTCGCTCTGGTGGCGACTTGGGCAAGGCTAAGGATTGCCTCCGCCAGGTTCGCAGCCGTGCCGTAAACGATGTTGAGAACGTTACTTTGAGCAATGGTACTACCGTGAAGATTGCTGATATGAATGCAGAGCAGCTGGCTGAGGCTTGCTACATTGAGCACGGATGGGAAGTTGCCGGCAACTGGGTTTCTATGGTTACACGCCGTTCTGACGAGCTTCGTATGAACGAGTTGAAGAAGAACTTCGACTACCGCGTTGCTAATGCTCCTCTCTTTATTGCAAAAGATGCTAAGGGTAAGGACATTACAGCTAAGGAACAAGTTACAGTTTCTGGTTCTTGGACAGAGGATAGAATTTACTGTCCTTACCCAACAACAGACGTTGAGAAGAACCCGAACCTGAAGAGATAACTACCTAGTCAATTATTAATTTAACCAACAAGACTGTTTCAAATCTGAGATAGTCATGTTCTATAACAACTCAAAGAGGGTGTGCCACTTACGGCACCCCCTCTTTTTGGCGTATTATAATGCATATGTTTTTTATACAAAAAATGTCCTTTAATTAATTCATATAAAGAACTATTCATTCAACAAGAAAATTATGATGAACAGTAAAACCAATCAATTCAACCGTTCCCTACTGGCCATGGCTGCCCTACAGGCAATGCCGCTGTCGATCTTCGCTCAGAATGCAGGAGACCGACCTAACATCTTGTACATCATGTGCGATGACCACGCCATACAGGCCATCAGCGCATACGGTAGCCCAATCTCCAAATTGGCTCCAACTCCAAACATCGACCGCCTAGCTGAAAGAGGAATGAAGTTTAACCAGGCTTTCGTAGAGAACTCACTCTCTACTCCTAGCCGTGCCTGCCTGATGACAGGTCTCTATAGCCACCAGAACGGACAGCGCCAGCTGGCTGAGGGTATTGACTCTACCAAGACCTTCTTCTCAGAACTGCTGCAGGGTGCCGGATATTCTACTGCCGTGGTAGGTAAGTGGCACATGTCGTGCAGTCCTAAGGGCTTTGATTACTACCGCGTATTGGATGACCAGGGTCAGTATTACAACCCAACCTTTGCCTCTACCGGCCAGTATGGCAACTTCAAGCAGGAGATGGGTTACGCCACCGACCTCATCACCGACCATGCCATCGAGTACCTGAACAACCGCGACAAGAACAAGCCATTCTGTCTACTGGTTCACCACAAGGCACCTCATCGCCTCTGGATGCCTAACACCAAGTATGTAGGCAAGTATGGCAACGTGAACTTCCCATTGCCGGAAACCTTCTGGGATGATTACGAGACCCGTGGTTCCGCAGCATCTACCCAGAAGATGTCTATCGACAAATACATGGAGATGGTACGCGACCTGAAGGTTCCTGAGATGTACGACCCTTCTACTCCAGAAGGCAGAGACTCTTATAACGGCTTGATGGGCGAAATGAACCGCATGACTCCACAGCAGCGTGCAGCCATCGACGCTTACTACATGCCTAGAAACCGTGAGTTCCTGAGCAAGAACCTGACAGGCAAGGCGTTGGTAGAATGGAAATACCAGAACTACATCCGCGACTACATGGCTGTTATCGCATCGGTAGATGAGAGCGTGGGCAGACTGCTGGATTACCTCGACAAGAACAATCTCTCAGACAACACCATCATCGTCTATACATCCGACCAGGGATTCTACATGGGCGAGCACGGATGGTTCGACAAGCGATTCATGTACGAGGAGTCATTTCACACTCCACTCATCATCAGCTATCCTAAGCACATCCAGCCAAAGAGCGAATGCAACCAGATGGTTCAGAACATCGACTTCGCACCTACCTTCCTCGACCTGGCAGGTTTGCAGAAGCCTAAGTACATGCCTGGAACATCGCTCCAGCCGCTGTTTGCCGGTCAGCCAGTGAAGAAGTGGCGCAAGAGCCTGTACTATCACTACTACGACTACCCAACCTATCACCTGGTACGCAAACACGACGGTGTGCGCACCGAGCGCTACAAGCTGATTCATTTCTACGGCAAGGGTGGTGAGAGAGCCGTGGTAGAGAACAAGTACCAGGCACAGCCAGGCACAAGAGAGAACAACTGCTTCAAAGCCCTGAAGTCTATCAACTACTTCACCAATGATGCAGACATCGACTACTGGGAGTTGTACGACATCCAGACTGACCCTAACGAGTTGAACAACATCTACGGCAAGCCAGGCACCCAGAAGATAGAAAAAGAATTGAAGAAGCTTCTCGCCAAATACCGCAAGGACTTGAAGGTAGATGAGTAATTAGCTTCAACAAGTGGCTAAAGAACGGGCAAAAAGCCCCAAAACAGATTTTTTATGAAGACAAACAAAACAATATGGCTCACAGGGGTAGGCATCATTTGCCTGCCTACCCTTGTGTGGGCTAAGCAGAACGTGCAGCAGCCCAATATCCTCTTCATCCTCTGCGATGATATGGGATATGGTGATTTGGCTTGCTATGGTCAGCCATACATCCATACACCCAACATCGACCAGATGGCTAGAGAGGGAATGCGATTCACCCAAGCATACGCCGGTTCGCCGGTTTCAGCCCCTTCGCGTGCTACCATCATGACCGGTCAGCATTCCGGCCACACCCACGTAAGAGGCAACAAGGAATACTGGAGAAACGTGCCGATGGTAAAGTATGGAGTAAACGAGGACTTTTCTGTGGTGGGTCAGGAACCTTACGACCCGCAGCATAAGATTCTTCCGGAAATGCTCAAGGACAAGGGCTACCGCACCGGTGTCTTCGGAAAATGGGCAGGCGGATACGAAGGTTCTGCCTCTACTCCCGACAAGCGTGGCATAGATGAATTCTACGGCTACATCTGCCAGTTCCAGGCACATCTTTATTATCCCAACTTCCTGAACCGTTACAGCAAGTCACAGGGAGATACGGCTGTGGTAAGAGAAATCATGGAGCAGAATATCCAGTACCCGATGTTCGGCAAGGACTACTTCAAGCGCAAGCAGTATTCTGCCCGCATCATCCACGACAAGGCTTTGGAGTGGATTGACAAGCAGGATAGCCAGCATCCTTTCGTGGGATTCCTCACCTATACCCTGCCTCATGCCGAACTGGCTCAGCCAGAGGATTCTATCCTGGAGAACTATCAGAAGAAATTCTTCGAGGACAAGACATGGGGCGGACAGGAAGGTTCCCGATACAACGCCGTGGTTCATACCCACGCTCAGTTTGCCGGAATGATTACCCGACTCGACCAGTATGTGGGCGAAGTATTCGCCAAACTGAAGGAGAAGGGCCTCGACAAGAATACCGTGGTCATCTTTACCTCGGACAACGGTCCTCACGAGGAAGGCGGTGCCGACCCGAAGTTCTTCGGTCGCGACGGCAAGCTGAAGGGCTTGAAGCGCCAGTGTTACGAGGGCGGCATCCGCATCCCATTCATTGCCTGGTGGCCAGAGCATATCAAGGCAGGCAGCGTAAACGATACCCAGTTTGCCTTCTACGACCTGATGCCAACCTTCTGCGACCTTGCCGGAATCAAGAACTTCGCCAAGCGCTACACCAACAGGAAGTTGGCTGGCGACGGCTTCGACGGTATTTCCATCGCTCCTACCCTTCTGGGCAAGGATGCCGAGCAGAAGCACCACGAATACCTCTATTGGGAATTTCATGAGACCGACCAGATTGGCGTGAGAAAGGGCGACTGGAAGATGGTAGTAGTAAAAGGCAAGCCTCACCTCTACAACCTGGCTTCGGATATTCACGAAGACCACGATGTGGCGGCAGAACATCCTGAAATCGTGAAAGATCTGCTGGCTGCCATCCAGAAGGAGCACAGTGACAGCAAGGACTTCAAGATAACGCTGCCTGAGTTTTAAAAAGAAAAAATATGATGAACGACAACATAGCAACCCCATTTGCCAAGCCACTGTATGTGATGCTGAAGCCGGCAGGCGCCCATTGCAACCTGGCTTGCAAATACTGTTATTATCTGGAAAAGAACAATCTTTACCAGAACTCCCACCGCCATCTGATGAGCGATGAGATGCTGGAGCAATTCACCCGAGAGTACATCGAGGCACAAACCATGCCGCAGGTGCTTTTCACCTGGCACGGAGGTGAGCCGCTGATGCGCTCCATCGACTTCTACAAGAAGGCGCTGGCGCTTCAGAAGAAGTACGCCCACGGCAAACAGATAGATAACGTTATCCAGACCAACGGCACACTCCTCACCGACGAATGGTGCGAGTTCTTTGCACAGAACCATTGGCTGGTAGGCATTTCCATCGACGGTCCACAGGAGTATCACGACCACTATCGCGTAACTCCTGCCGGAAAGCCTTCCTGGGAAAAGGTGATGCAGGGCATCCAGCTCCTGAAGAAGCATCGGGTGGAATGGAACGCTATGGCGGTGGTCAATGCCTACAACGCTGAACATCCGCTGGAGTTCTATCATTTCTTCAGAGACAACGGTTGCCAGTACTTGCAGTTTACCCCTATCGTGGAGCGACTGACGGAACATGAAGACGGTCGCACCCTGGCGAGTCTTGCCGACGACAGGGAGATTCCGCTTGCAGATGCTTCCGTTACCCCGCAACAGTGGGGCAACTTCCTCTGCACCATCTTCGACGACTGGGTGCGCCACGATGTGGGTAAGACCTTTGTGGAAATCTTCGACTGCACACTTGCCAACTGGATGGGGGTGCTGCCAGGCATCTGCGCCTACTCCAAGGAGTGCGGTCATGCAGGCGTGATGGAACACAATGGCGATGTATATTCCTGCGACCACTTTGTATTTCCTGAATACAAGCTGGGAAACATCAGGGAGCAGTCGCTCATCGACATGCTTTATGGCGAAAAGCAGCAGGCTTTCAGCCGGTTGAAGCACACTTCGCTGCCCCGCCAGTGCAAGGAGTGCGACATGGAGTTCGCCTGCCATGGCGAATGCCCCAAGAACCGGTTCGAGAAAGATAAGTATGGAGAGCCGGGCCTGAACTATCTCTGCCAGGGATACTATCAGTACTATACGCATGTGGCTCCCTACATGGACTTCATGAAACGGGAGCTCCTCGCCCAGCGTCCGCCTGCCAACATTATGAATGTTTTAAAAAATAACTAACGATTATCGTAATGAACAAAACTTATATGACTATCGCCCTGATGTCGCCCCTAGTTTGCACGGCAGCCATGGGCGCCAAGAAGGCGAAAGCCAACAATCAGCAGAAACCTAACGTCATCATCATCCTCGCCGATGACCTCGGCTACGGCGACCTGGGATGTTATGGTGCCAAGAACGTAGAGACACCTAACGTAGATAAACTTGCCAAGCAGGGTATTCGCTTCACCGATGCCCACGCCATCGCTTCCACCAGTACCCCATCCCGCTATTCGCTGCTCACGGGTGAGTATGCATGGCGCAAGCCGGGCACCGATGTGGCTCCGGGCGATGCAGGCATGATTATCCAGCCTACCCAGTTTACCATGGCAGATATGTTCAAGAGCGTAGGCTATTCTACCTGTGCCATCGGTAAGTGGCACTTGGGCTTGGGTGCAGAAACAGGCAAGCAAGACTGGAATGCCCCATTGCCGGCAGCCCTTGCCGACATCGGTTTCGACCATCATTACATCATGGCAGCCACAGCCGACCGTGTGCCTTGTGTATTCATAGAAGACGGCAAGGTGGCTAACTACGACCCATCGGCTCCTATCGAGGTAAGCTATTTCAAGAACTTCCCTGGCGAGCCTACCGGCAAGAACAACCCAGAGTTGCTCTACAACATGAAGTCAAGTCATGGTCACAACATGTCTATCGTAAACGGCATTGGCAGAATCGGTTATATGAAGGGTGGCGGCAAGGCATTATGGAAAGACGAGAACATCGCCGATTCCATCACCAACCACGCCATCAACTTCATCAAGAAGAACAGCAACAATCCTTTCTTCCTCTATTTTGCCACCAACGATGTACACGTGCCTCGTTTCCCACACCAGCGTTTCCGTGGAAAGAGCAGCATGGGTATGCGTGGAGACGCCATCGTGCAGTTCGACTGGTCGGTGGGCAAGATTATGGAGACCCTGGATAAGTTGGGCATTGCCGACAACACCATTATTCTGCTTACCAGCGACAATGGTCCTGTAGTAGATGACGGTTATCAGGATCAGGCAGAGGAACTCCTGAATGGCCACAAGCCAGCGGGTCCTTGGCGCGGCAACAAATACAGTGCCTTCGAGGGTGGAACAGCCATCCCGGTCATCGTGCGCTGGCCAAAGAATGTGAAGGCAGGTCAGACTTCAGATGTTCTGATGTCACAGATTGACTTCATGGCTTCATTCGGCAATCTGATTGGTGCCACCTTCCCTAAGGGCAGTGCCCCCGACAGCAAGAACCATCTTGGCAATCTGCTCGGCATCGACACCACCCATCGTCCATGGGTAGCCGAAATGTCGAACAACCACGTACTTTCCATCCGTACCAAGGAGTGGAAATACATCGAGCCGAACGATGGTTCGAAGATGATAAAGTGGGGTCCGAAGATTGAGACCGGCAACGATCCTAATCCTCAGCTCTACCGCATCTCCGACAATCTCTATGAGCAGGACAACGTAGCAGAATCCAACCCAAAGGTGGTTTACGAATTACAGAACATCCTGAGAAAAGTAAGATAAAGAAGATAGATATAAACCGTCATTTGATATAAATGGCGGTTTACATTTGTGCAGCTTTTACAGATTTTTAAGAGCAACTTTCCACCCATTTCTAAAAAAAAGCAATACCTTTGCTGCAGAATAAGATATTCATACATAAATAAATAGGAATAAAGATGGACTTAAAAGGAATCTACACAGCCGATGCCAATCGCTATGGCGATGCAGAGGCGCTTTACAAGAGATGCGGCAAGAGCGGAGTCTTGCTGCCTAAGATTAGTCTGGGATTCTGGCACAACTTCGGAGGAGTGGATCCTTACGAGCGAAGCCGTGCCATCACCCACTATGCCTTCGACCACGGAATCACTCACTTCGACCTTGCCAACAACTATGGCCCTCCATACGGAAGTGCCGAGGAAACCATGGGCAGACTGATGAAGGATGATTTCCTGCCTTATCGCGACGAACTCTTCATCTCTACCAAGGCAGGATACGATATGTGGGAAGGTCCTTACGGCAACTGGGGCTCTCGCAAGTATCTGATGGCGAGCCTCGACCAGAGCCTCAAGCGCATGAATCTGGACTATGTGGACCTCTTCTACAGCCATCGCTACGACCCGAATACCCCACTCGAGGAAACCCTCCAGGCAATGGTAGACATCGTGAAGCAGGGCAAGGCACTCTATCTCGGCATCAGCCGATGGCCATTGGAGGCACTGAAGTTCGCCGATCAATATCTGAAGGAGCGCGACTGTCCGCTGCTCATCTTCCAGGACAGACTCAACATGCTCGACCGTGCGCCACAAGAAAACGGAACCCTCGACTACTGCCACGAAAACGGCATCGGATTCATCTCCTTCTCGCCTTTGGCACAAGGTCTCCTCACCGACCGCTATCTCAACGGCATCCCAGCCGATAGCCGCATGGCAAAGGAGCACTTCCTGAAGCACAGCGCCCTGACTCCAGAACTCCTGGAGCAGTTGAAGCAATGGAATGCAGAAGCCGGCGAACGAGGAGAAACCCTCGCCGAGATGGCACTGGCGTGGATTCTGCACCAGAAAGGCGTAACCAGCGTACTGGTAGGTGCCAGCTCTACTGCCCAGCTGGAAAAGAACATGAAATGCGTTCATGCCAAGGCATTCTAAAAATAATGATTGCATCATGGTGTTTTCTCGCTGAAAATGTGTACCTTTGCACCCAAAATAGAAATTTGCATTCATGAATACAAAGATAAACGAATTTGAGGTGATGGCACCTGTGGGCTCGCGCGAGTCTTTGGCTGCCGCTATCCAGGCTGGTGCCGACTCCGTATATTTCGGAATCGGCAAGTTGAACATGCGTTCACATTCTGCCAATCATTTTACTATCGACGACCTGCGTGAGATTGCTGCCACCTGCAACGAACATGGCATCAAGACTTACCTCACCGTCAACACAGTGATTTACGACAACGACATCCCTACGATGAAGGAAATCATTGATGCTGCCAAGGAGGCGGGCATCTCTGCCGTCATCGCCAGCGATGTGGCTGTGATGAGCTATTGCAATGAAGTAGGAGAGGAAGTGCATCTTTCCACACAGTTAAATATCTCAAACACAGAGGCTTTGAAGTTTTATGCACGCTTTGCGGATGTTTCCGTTCTGGCACGTGAATTAAACATGGACCAGGTGAAGCACATCCACGAACAGATAGAGAAGCAGAACATCTGCGGCCCTATGGGCAAGCAGATTCGCATCGAGATGTTCTGCCATGGCGCCCTGTGCATGGCGGTATCGGGCAAGTGCTACATGAGCCTCGCCAATGCCAACCGCTCTGCCAACCGTGGCGAGTGCGTTCAGATTTGCCGCCGCAGCTATACCGTTACGGATAACGAAACCGGCAACCAGCTGGAAATAGACAACAAGTATGTAATGAGTCCGAAGGACTTGAAGACCATCCGCTTCATCGACCGCATGATGGATGCCGGCGTTCGCGTCTTCAAGATTGAGGGTCGTGCCCGTGGACCAGAATACGTATATACCGTAGTGAAGTGCTACAAGGAGGCGATAGCCGCCGTGCTGGATGGTACCTTTACCGAAGAGAAAAAGGATGAGTGGGATGAAAAACTTGCCACCGTATTCAACCGTGGTTTCTGGGATGGTTACTACCAGGGGCAGACCCTCGGCGAGTGGAACAAGCACTATGGTTCTGTGGCTACCGAGAAGAAGGTGCTCGTGGGCAAGGTGATGAAATACTTCTCCAAGCTGGGCGTGGCAGAGGTTGCCGTAGAGGCTTCTACCTTTGATAAGGGCGAGAAACTTCTGATTACGGGTAACACCACCGGCGTAATGTATCTCAATGCCGATGAAATCCGCTACGACCTGAAGCCTGTAGAAACAGCGCAGCAGGGCTGGAGAGTTTCTATCCCTGTGCCGGATAAGGTGCGCCCTAACGATAAGCTCTATAAGTTGATTACAGTAAACGAAATTAAAGAAATAAAATAATGGCAACAATTAATGAATTGCAGGATGAAGTGGTAGAGGAGTTCCAGGACTTCTCCGACTGGATGGATAAGTATCAGATGCTCATCGACTTGGGCAACGAGTTGGCTCCTCTCGACGAGAAATACAAGAACGAGCAGAACCTCATCGACGGCTGCCAGAGCCGCGTATGGTTGCAGTGCGACTACGAGGATGGCAAGCTCGTGTTTACAGCCGATAGCGATGCCCTCATCGTAAAGGGAATCATCGCCCTCCTGATTCGTGTGTTGAGCGGTCATACTCCAACTGAGATTATGGATGCCGACCTCTATTTCGTAGAGAAGATTGGCTTGAAAGATCACCTGAGTCCTACCCGCAGCAACGGTCTTCTGGCGATGATCAAGCAGATTCGCATGTACGCCCTGGCTTACAAGACCAAGGAGGCAGAGGCTTAACCGCCTCTGGTCACATGATATATAATAAGGTATATTATAATGCGTAAATTAAGAACGATAGAGATGAACCGCCTCACCCTGGAGGAATTCAAGGAAGCCGAGAAGCTGCCCCTGATAGTAGTCCTGGATGATGTGCGTTCATTATATAATGTAGGAAGTGTGTTCCGTTCCTGCGATGCCTTCCGTGTAGAGGCGGTGTATCTTTGCGGTATCACCGCCACTCCTCCCAATGCCGAAATCCACAAGACGGCATTGGGTGGCGAAGACAGCGTAGATTGGGAGTACTTCAAGACCACCGAAGAGGCGGTAGAGAAGCTGAAGCAGAAGGGCTACTTTGTATATAGCATCGAGCAGGTAGAAGGTTCCACCAAACTTCAGAACCTGCCGGAGGCGCATGCCAAGCTTTTCTCTCAAGACACTTCTACACCAAATGGTTATGCTGTTATCTTCGGCAACGAGGTGAAGGGCGTAAAGCAGAACATTGTGGATATGAGTGATGGTTGCTTGGAAATCCCACAGTTTGGTACCAAGCATTCCCTGAATGTCAGCGTAACAGCCGGCATTGTGGTTTGGGAGTTTGCCAAACTGCTGAAGTTGTAGCACCTGTTCATAACGAACTTTGTTGGTTAAACGTTAATCCCCAACCTACTTTTCTCAAGCAGGCTGGGGATTTTTGTATATCAATAAACCTTAAAGTTATATGATGATTAAATTTTCTCAATATTTTACGCGGATTGGTCCGGCAACAGAGTTGAATAAAAGGTCGCCATTAGCAAGATACTGAATGATGGCGTAGGCACCATTGGCCCGATTGCTCTTGCCCAAGATGGTGCGATGACGTGTGGCACCACTCTTCCAGTCAAGTCCTGTAACTTCCCAGCCCGAAGCATCGTTCCAGCCACATACAAATACCATCTCCGACTTGGTACTTACGGCAGGAATCATACTTACAGAACTTACATCGCTGCGCGCCCACTTACTCTCCCACTTGTTCTCCTTTGTATTCCAACGTACACACTCGGTACCTTGAGGGCCTTTAACAATAGGACCAATAGCAATTACACCAATAATCTTGTCGTTTATTTCCTGATCAGTAACATTGATGTTGTTTACAACAAAGGCATCATAGCCACCTACTACAACTGACTGCTCAGACTGTATCCACTCTGTTGATGCAGGCAGACCGCACGTAACCTCATGCACTCCGGCTATACGCTTGTCGTACCCTGCCACTTGCTGTGCGCCTGAAGGGATTTCGTCACGCCAGAAAGCCACCAGTTTCATACGCTTAGAGCCATCGGTAATAACTACCAACTTGTCCTCGTCTTGACCAAAGCCCATAAGTGTAGGCGTTGAACCTGTGCCATATCCGAGTTTGATACATGGAGCCTTCGGGCCACCATCGTAATAGGCTTGCCATGCACCATCAGCCGGAGATGTAGAGAATTTGCCGTCCTTGCAGATAAGTTTCTGCATAAGGCCTTTTCCGCCAGGTGTGCGACTGTTACTTGCTACATAAAGACCGCCATTTTCGTCGATACAGATAGAATTGGTGAGAATCTGGTCTGATGGAAGAGCGTATGAATCCTCGATGGTAGTAAGAGCACGATTCAGCACAAGAATTCCGTTCTGTGCAGCCACGACAAGGTGGCCGTCATAGGTCATAGTAGCACCTACGAGAGTAAAAGAGTTGAAGGTAAAGTCGGTAAGTCTAATTTGATGATCCAGCACGATACCTTCCTTGGGATTATTAGGATTGGCAAGGCGATAACGTACCATTACCTGACCTGCATTGGTGTAAGCATAGTTATCCTTGTCGCACAAGACATAATTACCGTTAGCCATAGACATTTGTGGCGCTGGGCCCAATATATCGGTAATCGTCTTAGAAAGTTCGTCGTAAGTAGCATAGTCAGCAGTCATATTTGTAAGCTGCTCCTGAGTCTTCATTGTAATCCCTGGCAAGCCAGCCTCTGCAACCCTTTCAAGCTTGCCGTCGCTGATATCAAGATACGACACGCGATCGCTACTCATGCCCCACATATACTTGGGCGAAGTAGAAGCAAGTGTCATCAAATTCACGGGACCGCTCCATGTCATCTGACACTTGGAAAGATCGATATTGAAAGTTCCATCCTTGACTTCATACGAGAAGGCATCCGTCTGAGCCGAATTGAAGTGCGTAATACTATACTCTTCCTGTGCAAGCCAAGGGTTAGGCTTAGGTTTTGAAACTTGTGCCAAAGGCACTTCTATTGTGCTATCGCCACCGCCACCGGCAGGAGTAGAATCTTCAGAACACGAAGTCAAAGACATAGCACCCATGGCACACGCCATTAAATAAAGATAAGATTTTTTCATTGTGAATTGTTTTTGAAAGTTTATGTTTGAAATTCCTTATGCAAAGATATAAAAATATCAACCATCAAAACCTCAAAAGACATCACTTATGTGTCACTCTTGTAGAAAAGAGACGTAACTATAAGAAAGGTTACACATAGCCCATTATGTAACCTTTGTACAAAAGTTACATCTTACCCTCAGTAGCAAACATACACATAACCAACACATTATCGTTGGCGACGCCACTCGGCAGGAGTCAAACCTGTCCTTTCCTTGAACAGACGCTGAAAATACACACGCGATGAGAAACCGCACTCCATAGAAACAACCTCGTTACTATATTCGGGGTGTGCTACAATGAGTGCCTTTGCCTCCTCCACACGAATACCCGAAAGCCATGTACGGAAACTCTTACCATATATGGAAGTTAGATACGAGACTACATCGGCACGATTAACCTTTATGCGACGAGCAAACGAGGATAACGTCAAGTCGCTATCCCTAAAACCACCCTCGCTTCGCCATTTGCTTACTGCCATATCTATTTCGGCAACACGCTCAGGCACTATCTCACTAAAGACTTTAGCAGCAGCCATCTCCTCGTTAGTCTCGGCAACAATCTCTGTTACCCCCTCGGACATACTGAATCCAAGTGCCGTAAAACTAACAATAAACAGCGAAAGCGAAATCAGTCCCAAAGGTCCAAAGACAAAGAGTAACGGCCGCGACAATATATATAGAGGCGAAATTATAGCAAAAGCACACACCATAAAAAGCCCAATGCGCATAGTGCTCAAGTAAGCATCTACAGGATTACCAAGTTCACTATCGAGCCGATGTTGAACATAACCAAGAACCTTAAACGATGCCCATATATAATAAAACAAAGTAAAGAAAAAAATAGCATCAGCAACATAAAGCATAGTACCAATATGCAGACTGCCATTTGAGATAACACCCGCTACTATGCACAACACCATAAGAGCATACCCTGCAACACCATAGCGCATAAAACTCCAACGTCCATGCCCAGCGCGCAGAATATTGAGCTGCGACCACGACAACAATATAGCCGAAGGCGAATAAAACAGCAGATTGAACAGAACGCCCACATCGTCTCCCCGTTGTCGCCAACCAAACCGCATCTGACACACGTAGTGTACGACAAACAATAGTAATGCCACAATAATCATCCAACGCGACTGCTCAAACTGCATGTTACGGCAAGTTATATAGCAGCGCGAAACAAACACAAAAAACATAAGCATGCCCATCACAATCATGCAGGTATATTGAAGAGCTATAAGATCTAAACAAGTATCCATGATTATATATATATATATTTAATTCCGCACTTGTACTTTGCCATATTGTTTCCTCTCCTAGTAGTAATTGATGTTATTACGATAGATAATTGTTTCTAAGCCTAGAAGAAAACTTCGTTCATAAGCTTTGAACCTATGTTCAAAGGCTTTGAATATAAGTTCAAAGGCTCTGAACTTAAGTTCAAAGCTTATGAACATAACTTTCAACACGGCAAAAATACTATTTTACTTGGATATAAGCAAATTTTTAAAGCCTTTATTTCAGATATTCTCCGAAATCAGTCAATCTCATATCACCCTTCTTCAGGAAGGTATCGTGCATGGCGAGGGCGGCACGCATGCTCTGTGGCTCGTGTCCCTTCTCGGCAAACTTCAGATACTCACGGAGCATAGGGCGATAATCCGGATGCGCACAGTTTTCGATAATCTCCTTGGCACGGCGCAAAGGACCCTTGCCACGAAGATCGGCTACTCCCTGTTCGGTAACGATAACATCCACATCGTGCTCGGTGCTGTCCACGTGACTGCACATCGGAACGATGGCAGAGATGCAACCGTTCTTGGTGGTACTCTGCGTGGTGAAGATAGAGATGTAGCCATTGCGCTCGTAATCGCACGAACCGCCGATACCATTCATCAGCTTGCTGCCGCAGATGTGGCTGGAGTTCTCATTGCCATAGATATCGCACTCGATGGCGGTGTTCATGGCGATGACACCTAGTCGGCGAATCACCTCTGGAGAGTTCGAAATCTCGCTCTGGCGGATGGTGAGATGCTTCTTGAAGTAATCAATATCATCATACACCTCTTTCAATGTATCGTTGGTTACGGTGAGCGAAGAGCAGGATGCATCCTTGATTCTTCCCTCGCGCATGTATTTCACCACGGCATCCTGAACCACCTCGGTATAGACGCTGAACACAGGCACGTTAGGATTCTGTCCCAAAGCTTCAAGAACGGCATTGGAAGTTACGCCCACTCCGCTCTGCAAAGGCAGGAACTGAGGGGGAATATGCCCCTTCTTCAGGTCGCTGACCAGGAAATCGGCCACATTATGTCCCATCTGTTCGGTCACAGGGTCGAGAGGCTTGAAGGCACGCGCCTCCTCCGGGATGTTGCATTCCACCACACCCACAATCTTATGTGCATCAATCTCCACATACTCCTTGCCTATTCTATCGCCCACATTCAAAATTGGAATAGGTGTGCGGAACGGGCATTCTGCTATCTCATAAACATCGTGCAGATAGCGGGAAGCAGGACTGTGGAAGGTATTTTTCTCGATGAGCACCTTCTTGGCAAGGCGGACGATGGTAGGAACGATGCCGCCGGCAGAGGTAAGGAATGCCTTGCAGGTGGTTTCGCCTTCCTCCAAATCAGATACTTCGATGATGGCAAGGTCTATTTCGCCATAGAAACCGCGGCGCAGGCGCTCAGCCATGTGGCCGAGATGCATATCCTCGTAGTCGATTTCACCGAGATTAGTATGGGTGCGGAAATCCTTGTTGGTAGAAAATGGCGCACGGAACTTGATGGCATGGGCTGCTGCCATGTCACCTTCGATACTCTGCGAGGTAGAAGCACCCGTGAGGATGCCTACCTGGAAAGGTCTGCCCGCCTCGTGCTCAGCCACGGCTCTCTTGGAGAGTTTGCGGAAGGTTGCCTTAGGCACGCCGTTTGGTGTGAAACCACTCAATCCGATTGTATCTTGATCGTTAATCATCGCTGCCGCTTCGGCAGCACTCAATCTTGTATATGCCATTTTCTAACTTACTTTTAATACTCATTAGCGGAACTGATAGCCGCATGCTAAATAATTGATAACTGTTTGCAGCTGCAAAGTTACACATTATTTTCGATATACGCTAATAATTTGATAATTTTATGCAAATACAAGGCAAAAAACTTACGAATAGTGAATAGATATACAGAAACTGCTTACTTTATGCAAAAAGATAGTCGAAAGTTTGTTACTCTCAACTATTCGCCGTATCTTTGTTGTTAGAAAGAGACGGCGCAAGCTTTCGAAAAAAGTTGTACTCTTGCAATACCTTTTTGGCTGTAAGTATGTTAAAATTACTACTTAGAGCCACTTTCTTACCCATTCGTTTGGCTTTAAGTGGTATTTTTTGTATATTTGCAGCCAAATATAGCAGCATCATGCAGAGAGAATTGACCATGGAAGATCTGTTCCATTGATATTTTCGAGGTATTTAATAACATTTTGCGAATGATTTGTCGGATATATCAGAAAAATGAGTTAACTTTGCACTCAAAATATAAATAATATAAAAATAAGGTTCATACAAAATGGAACAGAAATTATTGATCTATAACACTCTCACTCGTACGAAAGAGAGATTCACTCCGCTCCACGCTCCTAACGTGGGCATGTATGTTTGTGGCCCTACCGTGTATGGCGATCCGCATCTCGGTCATGCACGACCAGCCATCACATTCGATATACTCTTCCGCTATCTCAAGCATCTGGGCTATAAGGTTCGCTACGTTAGAAACATTACCGACGTGGGCCACCTGGAGCACGATGCTGATGAGGGCGACGACAAGATTGAGAAGAAGGCTCGCCTGGAGCAGTTGGAGCCAATGGAGATTGCGCAGTACTACACCAACCGCTACCACGATGCCATGGAGGCGCTGAACGTGCTCCCTCCTAGCATTGAGCCTCATGCCACAGGCCATATCATCGAACAGGAGAAACTGGTTCAGGAAATCCTAGACAATGGCTATGCCTACGAGAGCAATGGCTCTATCTACTTCGACATCGAGAAGTATAACAAGGATCATAAGTACGGTATTCTCTCCGGACGTAACCTGGAGAACGTGATCAACGAGAGCCGCGAACTGGCTGGTATCGGCGAAAAGAAGAACCAGGCTGACTTTGCTCTCTGGAAGAAGGCTTCACCTGAGCATATCATGCGCTGGCCTAGTCCTTGGAGCGATGGATTCCCAGGATGGCACTGCGAGTGTACTGCGATGGGCAGAAAGTACTTGGGTAGCCACTTTGATATTCACGGTGGTGGCATGGATTTGATTTTCCCTCACCATGAGTGCGAGATTGCGCAGGCTGTGGCTTCTCAGGGCGACCAGATGGTTCATTACTGGATGCACAACAATATGATTACCATCAACGGTCAGAAGATGGGTAAGAGTCTTGGCAACTTCATCACTTTGGAGCAGTTCTTTACTGGCAATCACGACAGTTTGGAGCAGGCTTATTCGCCAATGACCATCCGTTTCTTCATCCTCTCGGCTCACTACCGCAGCACAGTAGATTTCTCTAATGATGCCTTGAAGGCTAGCCAGAAGGGATTGGAGCGCCTGATGAACGGTTTGAACGACTTGGAGCGTGTGCCTGTGGCTAAGCAGAGCGATGAGCAGGTGAAGAAGTTTGTAAGCGAGTTGCGCCAGCGCTGCTACGATGCGATGAACGATGACTTCCAGACTCAGCTTGTCATCAGCTATCTCTTCGAGGCTTGCCACGTAATCAACACAGCCCTCGACCACAAGGCAAACATCTCTGCCGAAGACCTGAAGGAACTTTCAGATACCATGCAGCTCTTCACCTTCGACCTCCTCGGCTTGAAGAGCGAGAAGGGAGCCAACAATGATGCCCGCGAAGAGGCTTACGGCAAGGTAGTAGATATGGTTCTCGACCTCCGTGCCAAGGCAAAGGCTGCCAAGGACTGGGCTACCAGCGACCAGATTCGCGATGCCCTGGCTGAAGCCGGCTTCGAGGTAAAGGACACCAAGGATGGTGTAACATGGAAACTGAACAAGTAAAAAATGTATGATATAAAATGAGAAAAGGCTTGGAAGTTGCAATAACTCCCAAGCCTTTTATTTTTGTGCTGCTACAGAATCTTTCTTCTTTGCAGCAAGTGAATCTTTCTGTCTGCCAGATATAGAATCCCGCAACATCTTATCTTTCTTACTCTTATACTCCTTATACTCTTTTTCGTAATAGTGGGCATAGTTGGCGAAAGGCTCGGTTATCGCCTCGTCGCTCGATGCCGTATAGGTATTTCCGTATGGATCGGATGCTTTGATGATGATTCTGGCATTCGGATTCCTAGGAGTATAATAATAAAGGTGGTTCATGATGAGATAACCATTCCCCTTGCTCACGAACCGATAGGATACACTCTCGCTATACTTATGATGATAGCCGGCTGCAAAGGCATCCTGCCCTTTGCTGCTGATGCGGCGCATCAGATATTCCTTGCCATCCTCTACGGCTACCACACGCCAGTGGCTGGTGGCATTGAAGACATTGGCTACCAGGATATTTCTGTTGTTTGCCAACTGCCAGTCTTTGGCATATTTCTCGCCGTTGAAATCTGTCTGGGCACGGAAGATGGTCATCTGCTTGCTCTTATCCCAGAAGGTTCCCTTGTAATAGCAGTTGCTGATGCTGGTTCCCACAAAACTATAGACATAATATCCATTCGGGGTGCCGCAGATGTTGATGTTCGACTGCCAGATATTGCCACAGGCAGCAGCATGACAATGCTCCATCACATCCTCGCCCTGATAATTGATCTCGTGGTTGCAGGCAAAATGAGTATGGCCGCAGAAGAGTTCATATCCTCCCTTGAATGGCTTCAAAAGAGATAACAGCAGCGAGAGACGGGAAGAGGAATAATGCCCCTGCTCATTGGCATTGCTCAGCGGCTTCGCCTTGCTGAAAGGCGCATTGCCGAAGGTAAACGGGATATGATAGCAGAGTACAACCTTCATATCCTTTGGCGTGAGGGCCAAATCCTGCTTCAGCCATTTCACCTGGCGTTCACGCAGTTCGCCCGGCGAATAATAGGCCATTCCACGATGGAAAAAGCAGTTGTTGATACAGACGTAATGCACATCACCACGATTGAAGGAAAAATCGGTAGGACCGAAATTCTCTTCCCATTTGCGGCGGTAGAGTGCCTTGCCATCCTGGTCGTGATTGCCGATAACGGAGAAGAGGCGCATCTCAGAAGACCCCAATGCCTGGCGTATCTGACGCTCCAGCTTGGCGTTGTAGCCGCCATAATACTGCACATCATCACCCATGCTCAATCCATATACGGGAGTTCCGGCAGGAAGACTCTGGATGGTCTGTTTGATATCTGCCATGGTTTGGGTGGTGAATCTTTCTACATCGCTCTTCTTGATGGGATTATCATTCGGAGAAGTATAATAAGGGCTGTAGGCATTGGTAACCTGAGGATCGCCAATGACTATCATCTTATAACTCGTCTCCTTGCCGCCAGGCAATCTGCGCAGCGTAAAATTATAGATTTTCTTCTTCTTGGATACAGTCTGGTAGAAATAAGCCGTGTGGTCGGTTGCCGAATGGGTAGGTACCTCGCAATCGGCAGGCACGGAATAATAGATGAAGCGAGCCAAACTGTCTCGCTTCATCTTATATCGTCCGTGGGAATCGGTCTTTACGCAGTTGAATCCATCGCTCACGATGACTCCAGCCACTCCCCTTCCCTCGGTATCTTTCAAGGTACCTGATATTCTGAAATCAGGCTTTGCTACAGGCTTCTTCTTCAACGTATCAGCCACCTGCGGCTTCTGCCTGTTCACCAGCACGGGCACCTTGACAGGAAGCTTATCCGCATGTTTGAGAAGACGCAAGGTAACTCCTATTGCCACGAGAACGCAGCAAACGAAGACGATGATACCTGTATAAATCTGATTTCTTTTCATTTACCTTCGAGATTTTTACTTCACGATAGAACTGAACGGATTGCGGGTTCCCTTGGCACCCACCAGGAATGCCTTGGCACTACCGAACTTCAGGAACATGTCGAGACGTACTGGCACATGGTTCTCATCATCGGTGATGTAGAAATCAACTATCTTCTTCCATTTCTCGTCCTTCAGTTCCATATATTCCAGGCGCAGGCAGCGATACTTGATGCCATTATCCGCCTTCACGGTTACCTTGCCGCCAAACTTCAACTGCGCAGGAGTGCGTCCGTTACCATCACAGATAGGGAATCTTACGCTGTGTCCCTTCTTCCAGTTGGCTGGATCGAAGCTGCGGGCACGCAGGAAGATGTTCATCATGTCGAATACGCAGTCGTCGTAAGAAGCCTTCTTGTACTTATGCTCGCCGTGCTTGTTCTGATAATGCAAATTTACATTGCACTTGCCGCCCGCATAGTTGTAGAAAACCTCATCCACCGTATATCGCTTGCCTTCGCGGGCACCCTTGCGGAAATACATAGGAGCCATATCGGTGCCTGTATAGCAGAGCAGGGTATCGCGGAGAACGAAGAAATCGTCCACCTTCTTATTACCACGGGTTACAAGCGAACCGCGATAGGCTGGCTTGCCCTTGTGGGTGGTCTGTACCACCGACATGCTGGCTGTGCCCGCCTTTACCCATACAAACTTCCAGTTGTAATAGAGATTGTAAGTCAGGAATTCTCCCGACTTAAAAGCCGTATTACGGAAAGTACACTGGGCCGATACAGAGGTATTGACCAAAAGTAGCAACATGGCTACTATAACAGACTTTAGTAACTTCATATCCTCTTACATTTTAGGAATGTACTGGATGCCGAGTTTGGCGGCACGCTGTGCATTCTGGTTTTTAACTTTCTTCTCTTTGTCTGGCTTCTGCTTGGTGATGGCTCCCGGCTTCTGTCGGGAGAGTTCACGAGCCGTAGGATCCCAGCTTTCGGTAAGGTCCCACTTAGCCTTGCATTCTATCTCTTCCGGATAGTAATACACCTCTTCGGCTTGCTGGTCCTTATCGTAATCGCCCGTATCCCACACGCCATTGTCATTTCTATCTACGATGAGACGCATGTAATACTTCTGCGGTTTCAGATAATAGAACTCCGCCACGCCATTCACCGCCTTCACCTGCTTCACCATCTTATCCTGGGAATCAAGAAGTTGCACCAGGAGTGGCTGGTCGTGGAGCGAAGTGATGTTGACCAGCAGGGTGCCGTAGGTATCCAGCGAGTTGACCTTGAATCCCTGCTTGACTGGCTTGGAAGCCAATCCATAGATATCCTCAAAGGCAGCAGAATCCACCTCCAGACTGTATTCTATATCCGGGCGCCACTCGCCCCGCAGTTCATATCTTCTGTTTCCTGCCGGCAGAAATTCCATCGGTGCCCGATACCAGAGGGTATCATGCTTGGCATAAAGATGGATGGCGGCAGTATCTGCCTTTGCCAGAGGAGTTGGGAAGGTGAAGAAGATGTTCCTGTCGGGGTCCAGCTGCGATGACACGCTCAGTTGCACATCGAGCGGCTTTACCTGCATCACCGAATCGTATGGTTCGCCCTTCTTCTTCTTTTTCTCCTGCTTCTTGGTCCAGGCAGCCAGTTCCTTCTCCAGAGCCTTCATTCGCTTGGCGTATGGTTCCTTGGAGAGGATTTCCTGGGTGGAATCGGTTTTGTTGACCAGCACTCCCGTACTGTCAGTCATGCGATAGGTGATGTCCATGAGCAGAGTGTCCTGGTTCACCAATGCCGTATCCTTGAGCCAATAGGTTATCGTATCCTTCTTCTCGGATGCTTCTATCAAGAAAGCATCCTGGGCATCGAAGTTAAGTCCCTTGATCTGTGGCAGGATGGAATCTCCATAACTGAAGAACAACGAGAAACAGTTAGCTTTCTGCCGCTCTGCCTTCAGGAAATATCTGTCTGTAAGCGGCTCTGTGAAAGCCTTCAGCACGATGTTGTCTGGCAGGAAGTGGGTATATTTCACAGGGTCAATCGACTTGATGTGGAGTGAATCTATCCAGGTGGTATCCTGCCTTACATCCGGTTTGCTGGATGGCACGATAATGTCGTGTGAGAAAGCAATCTTCTCGCTCTTCTGATTGAACATGTAGTTGCCATCCATATCCTGCAGGGCATAGATGCAATAAGAACCCGGTGCCACACCCTTGATGACGAAGCGGCCACGGCTATCGGTGCGACTCACACGAAGCATCGGCTTAGTACGGAAGGCAGAGTCGGCATGGTCGGCATACAAACCTACCAGGATGCCCTTGATAGGCTCCAGATTCTCGGCTTCGAGCACACATCCCGACACCTCCATGGTATCAATCACCTCGCCCGTGGAGAAACTGTAGGTATAGTTTCCCATCGGATTGCCCTCGTTGTTATCGCTGATGGCATCCGAGAAGTCGATGGTGTAGGTGGTGTTGGGCTTGAGGGAATCGACGAGCGAAATGGAGATTCGCTTTCCGCCTCCCTTGATTTCAGGCACTTCCAGCTGCGGAGGCGACACCACCACCTTCTCAGAAGGATTATCCAGCTTGATGAACTCATCGAAGTAGATATTGATTTTCTTCTGATTCACTTTCGTGGCACCATCGCCCGGCGTGGCTCCTACCACCTTGGGAGGAGTCTCGTCAAACCATCCGCCATCGGGCTGTCCCATCTTGGCACAGGAAGCCAACAGCAGGAGGACCAGCAGATAGAAGGGCAAAAACAGGGAGTTTGCCTTCATCCGATGCACCAACAGGTTCTTTATAGCGTTCTTATTCATCATTATTATCTGTATTTCTAAGGTATCCCCCCTCTCCTATCTGCTGCCAGAAAGAAGAGAAAGGTATTACTGGTTCATGATGAGCATCTCATCTATGTTCTTGCGACTGTTGCTCAGGCGAGGAATCTTGTGCTGGCCACCCAGCTTGCCCTTGCTCTTGAGCCACTCGTTGAAGAGTCCCGGCTTAGCCTTGACTATCTCCAGATGCTGCAGGGTGACGTCGTGGAATCGCTTCGCCTCGTAATCGCTGTTGATTTCCTGCAACTTCTGGTCGAGCAACCGGGCGAACTCATCCAGGCTGGCTGGTTCCTGAGAGAACTCGATGAGCCACTGGTGGCGGCACTTGGCATTGCTGTCCATATAAACCGGAGCGGCGGTATATTCAGCCACCTGAGCTCCCGTCTTCTCGCAAGCATAGGCCAATCCCTTTTCGGCATTATCCATGATCAGTTCTTCACCAAAGGCATTGATAAAGTACTTGGTACGGCCCGTGATGACAAACTTATATGGGTTCACGCTGGTAAACTGCACCGTATCGCCTATCATATAGCGCCACAAGCCGCAGGATGTGGTGATGACCATGGCATAGTTCTTGCCCACTTCTACACCCCAGAGCGGAACAACGGTAGGGTTATCGCAGCCAAACTCATCCATCGGGATGAACTCGTAGAACACGTCGTAATCTATCATGAGCGACATGGCAGGGTCTGTAGGGTCGTCCTGCAAGCCGAAGAAGCCCTCGCTGGCATTGTAGGTCTCCATGTAGTGCATGTTAGGAGAAGTGATGAGTTGCTCATACTGCTTGCGGTAAGGCGTAAAGGCGATGCCGCCATGGAAGAACACCTCCAGGTTTGGCCACACTTCCTCCAGATGCTTCTTGCCGGAAAGCTCCATCACACGCACCAACACACTGAGCATCCAGCTAGGAACACCCGAGATATTGGTCACGTTCTTGTTCAGGGTTTCATGGGCAATGCGGTCGCGCTTCACCTCGAAGTCGCTGAGCAGAGCCGTCTCCTTCTTTGGCACGCGCACCATGTTAGCAAGCGGATTGATATTCTCGATGAGGATGGCACTCAAGTCGCCCACCAGACTGCCCGACACATTATAGTTAGGCGAATGGCTACCGCCGAGAATCAGGCTCTTGCCATCGAAAATCTTGCTCTTAGGATTATTGCGCAGATAATATGCCACGGCATCAAAGCCACCTTTGTAATGGATGTTCTGCAATCCATCCTGCGAAACAGGAATAAACTTACTCTTGTCGTTGGTGGTACCCGAAGATTTAGCAAACCACTTCACCTGTCCCGGCCAAAGGATATCCTTTTCGCCATGTCGCATACGGTCGATATCCCCCTTCAATTCCTCGTAGGTGTTGACCGGCACATTCTGGGCAAACTTCTCGTAACTGTTTGTTGTATTGAGTAAATGCTTCACACCATACTCGGTGTTTTTTCCCGATGCCAAAAGGCGCATCAGTACATCATGCTGCAATGTCTCTGCATCATGTACATACTTCTCCAAGCTCTTCTGGCGAGGCTTGAAAACATTACTTACTATCGTTGTTAAACTCATATCTAGATATATATACCTTTAAAGTAGATGCAAAAGTAATTCAATCTTTTGATATAGAGAAAGTTTTTACTGTTTTTTAATACAAATAAGAAAAAATACTCCCATGAGCCGCATCAATGATGCCTTCTCATGGGAGTATTTCTCTTTAATGTAGCTTAGTTATATCTTATGAGATATAAAAACTATTCTCTCTCTTCTGCAAAAGCAGCTGCCTCGGCAGCAGCGATGATGTCCTCTCGGGTCATCTCCTTTGGCTCTGCCGTGATGTCGCTCAAGTCAAACTCGTCGTTTCCACCGGCTGTTTGCTGAACAGCAACCTGCTCTTCAGAGATAGCAATCTCCTCGGCCTTCTCTGTAACGGCAGAAGACTTTTCGGAATAAACCTCTTCCTTGAAAACATTCACGTGCTTCACTTCAGGCTCCTGCTTCTCTGCCTCCTGCGAGATGATGAAATCTTCCTTCACCTCGGTAGAAGGCACACCTTCCACAGGTTCCTCTTCCATCTTCGTACGGTTGGCCTTGGCAGTAAACACAGATTCAATATACTGCGGTTCCTTGCGCAAGCGCTCCAGGGTGAGCTTAGATGCAAGCTGCTGGCTCTCCTTCTTGGAGTAACCCTTGCCTTCTCCACCCTTCACACCTTCCATCACCACCTGATAGGTGAACACAGGGCTGCCGTTCTTATCCTTCTCCTGTCCCAGCATCACGAAGTCCAACTTCACACGGTTCTTCTGGCTCCATTCGATGAGTTTGCTCTTGAAGTTAACCTCCTTGTAAGCCACCTTGTCGATGTTTATCATTTTTGCCAGGATGCGCTTCTGCATGAATTGCATGCAGGCATCGTAACCGCGGTCCAGATAGATAGCTCCAACCAACGCCTCGAAAGCATTTCCTCCCATGTAACTGTTATGAGAAGAACTGTGACCATTGGATAATACGAGTTGGTTGATGCCCATCTCCTGGGCCAACTTGTTGAGCGTGTCGCGCTGCACTAGCTTGCTTCGGGTATTGGTCAGGAATCCCTCACGCTTGCCAGGGAAGTGCTGGTACACGATGTCGCCCACCACGGCATCCAGAACAGCATCACCCAAGAACTCCAGGCGCTCGTTGTTTACGGGCTTGCCCTTGGCGTTGCGGTGCATGATGCTCTTGTGCATCAGCGCCATCTTGTAATAACTGATGTCGTGGGGATAAAAACCTAGGATTTCGTACAAAGAAAAATAAAGCTCTTTATCCTTGCGGAAAGAGAGCTTTATTCTATCTATAAAATTATTCAGCATACTTCTTGAATACTACACAGCAGTTGTGACCACCGAATCCGAAAGTATTGCTCAATGCTGCACGAACCTCACGCTTCTGAGCTTTGTTGAATGTGAAGTTCAGGTTGTAATCGAGCTCTGGATCGTTGTCACCCTCTTCGTGGTTGATAGTAGGAGGAACGATGTCGTTCTTCACACTAAGAACACAGGCCATAGCCTCTACTGCACCAGCAGCACCGAGGAGGTGACCAGTCATTGACTTGGTAGAACTGATGTTGAGCTTGTAAGCTGCATCACCGAAGACTGCCTTGATAGCCTTAGCCTCAGAGATATCACCCACGTGAGTAGATGTACCGTGAACATTGATGTAGTCAATGTCCTCTGGCTTCAGATTGGCATCAGCAAGTGCGCGCTCCATTACGAGCTTGGCACCGAGACCTTCTGGATGAGAAGCTGTGATATGATAAGCGTCGGCACTCTCGCCCTCACCTACCATCTCAGCATAAATCTTCGCACCACGAGCCTTAGCGTGCTCCAGCTCCTCAAGAATCAAGCAGCCAGCACCCTCGCCCATGATAAATCCATCGCGGCTAGCGCTGAATGGACGTGAAGCATGCTCAGGATCATCATTACGTGTTGACAACGCATGCATGGCATTGAAACCACCTACGCCACAAGCGCAGATAGCAGCCTCGGCACCACCGCTAACAATGATGTTTGCCTTACCCAAGCGAATCAGGTTGAAGGCATCAGCCAATGCATTGCTAGAAGATGCGCAGGCAGATGTTGTGGTATAGTTTGGTCCGTGGAATCCGAAATGGATTGAAATCTGACCAGATGCGATATCAGCAATCATCTTAGGGATGAAGAATGGATTGAACTTAGGACCATTCTCCTCGTGAGTAGCGAAATACGACACTTCATCCTCGAATGTCTTGATACCACCGATACCAACACCGAATACAACACCAACGTTGTTCAAATCTTCTGTTTCAAGATCAATGTTCGCATCCTTTACACCCTGCATAGCGGCAATCATAGCCAACTGGGTATAACGGTCGAGCTTGCGAGCCTCCTTACGGTCAATCCATTCATTGATGTTCAGGTCTTTCACCTCGCAAGCGAACTTTGTCTTGAAATTAGTTGTATCGAAATGAGTAATAGGCGCAGCACCACTCTTTCCAGCGAGGAGGTTCTCCCAAGTTTCCTCAGGAGTATTACCTACTGGAGTTACAGCACCAAGACCTGTTACTACAACTCTCTTTAATTCCATTTATAAAATTTTAGTTGCTAAATTACTTAGCGTTCTCCTCGATGTAAGCGATAGCGTCACCTACAGTAGCAATCTTCTCAGCCTTATCGTCTGGGATAGAGATAGAGAACTCCTTCTCGAACTCCATAATCAACTCTACAGTATCCAAAGAGTCTGCACCGAGGTCGTTTGTGAAGCTTGCCTCTGGCTTAACTTCTGCCTCATCAACACCGAGCTTATCAACGATAATTGCCTTTACTTTGCTTTCAATTTCTGACATAATTGTAACTTTTAAAATGTTTATAAATCAATTTCTAATTAAAAATCTGGGTGCAAAGGAACACTTTTTTTTTGATATAAACAAATATTTTAGCAAAAAAAGTACTTTTCTGTGCACAAATACCCCTAAGTTGTGCATACTTTTTGCCTTTTTTGCCTTTTTTGTTGGTGATTTGAGATTATTTTGTTACTTTTGTACTGTATTTAATCAAACGTAATAAACTGTATTTAATCAAACATAATAAACAGCATGACATTTACAGAAAACGCGAATAAGATATTTAATCAGGCGATAGCCGATTATCATATCAAAGACAACATTGATACTCCTATCAATAATCCTTTCGCTGAGGGTACCATCGAGAATCGTCTCTACCTCAAATGTTGGATTGATACCGTGCAGTGGCACTTCGAGGATATCATCCGTGATCCGCAGATTGACCCTGCCGAAGCACTCGTATTGAAACGCCGAATCGACAAGAGTAATCAGGATCGCACAGACCTCGTGGAGCAGATTGACTCTTATTTCCGTGAGGTTTACAAAGACGTGAAGGTGCAGGATGATGCACGCATCAACACCGAGAGTCCGGCATGGGCAGTAGACCGCCTGAGCATCCTCGCCCTCAAGATTTATCACATGAAGGAACAGGTGGATCGCCCTGAGGCATCAGCAGAGCACAAGGCAAAATGCCAGGCTAAGCTCAACGTGCTGCTCGAACAGCAGGTAGACCTCTCTACAGCCATCGACCAACTCCTGGAAGACATCGAGGCAGGAAGAAAGTACATGAAGGTGTATCGACAGATGAAGATGTACAACGATCCATCAACCAATCCTGTACTCTACAATCAGAAGTAAATACACCTTATTATATATATAAAGAAGAAATTGACGTATGAAGACAGAGCATATTCTCGTAATAAGATTCTCAGCCATGGGCGACGTTGCCATGACTGTGCCCGTGGTATATTCCCTGGCAAAGCAATATCCTCATGTGAGAATCACCGTGCTGAGCCGTCCATTCGCCCGTCCTTTCTTCGAAAACCTCTCCCCTAACGTCGGATTCATGGAAGCTGACCTCAAGGGTGAGTATAAAGGTGTAAAAGGACTGAATGCCCTCTATCGCAGACTCATCGCCAAGCAGTTTACGGCGATAGCCGATCTTCACAGCGTGCTCCGCTCCAGCTATCTTCGCATGCGCTTCAACCTGGACAACTTCAATGTGGCACACATTGACAAGCATCGCAAGGGAAAACGCATGCTCGTGGCAAGCACCAACAAGAAACTGGTAAAGCAGCCATCATCTTTCCAAAACTATGCCGATGTTTTTGAACAGTTGGGTTATCCGGTAAAACTGGATTTCCAAAGCATGTTTGGTGAGGGACAAGGCGACTTATCCACGCTTCCACAAGAAGTTTTCCAAGCAAAAGAAGGAAATCTTATATCTCTGGATGACAACAACTTAGAAGCTCCTTGGATAGGTATAGCTCCTTTTGCGGCACATGCCGGGAAAATTTATCCACAACCTCTGATGGAAAAAGTTATCCAGCAACTTATCAGCCATTATCCACATAGTCACATCTTCCTTTTTGGCGGCGGTCAGGATGAAACTCCTGTGATGGATGCCTGGGCTGAGAAGTTCCCGCAGGTGGTGAATGCATCTGCCAAGCTCCATGGCATCTCAGACGAGCTGATTCTCATGAGTCATCTCCGCGTTATGCTGAGCATGGATAGCGGCAATATGCATCTGGCATCGCTTGTCAACACGCCAGTGGTGAGCATCTGGGGTGCTACCCACCCTTACGCAGGCTTTATGGGATGGCACCAAAGCCCAGAAAATGCCGTACAGCTCGACATGCCTTGTCGTCCTTGCAGCATTTACGGCAACAAACCATGTATGCGAGGCGACTTTGCCTGCATGAAGAATATATCGCCAGAAATGGTGGTGGAAAAACTAGATAGAATCTTAAAGAAGAGATAACAATGATAAAAGAAGCAGATTTCCTGAGGCCTATCAGCCACGGGAAATCTGCTTTTTTGCTTCTTCACTATGGATTCACAGTTGATGCTTACAGGAATCCTATTGATTATCAGCTGATTATCTTTAAAAAAGCAGTATCATTTCAGATTATCCACAAAAACGTGGATAAGTGTACGGAAAACCCTCTTAATAACTTTTTAATAACTTGCGGAATATCCACATCCCCCCACCCCAACACCCGCGATTATGGATATCCACAGAGTTATTAATAAGTTTTTAGAAACTTTTTCGCAGTTTTTGACTGAAAAAAGATATAAACTTATTAACTTTGCAGCGAATTGGGGAAATGTTGATAAAAAGGTTAAAGCATTAAGAGCCAAGAAAAAGATTTCCAAGCCCTATGCTGATAACCTGAGACAAGACTTGGATAATGAAAAAAGCAAATAATTACGATGTTTTTTATCCACTTTTCCACGTCATATCATCATCCTTATATTCTTTTTTAAAAAATAAGAAATAAAGAAATATAATATTAATGTTATGGTGAAAAACGATTGGATAAAGAAAGGTTACGTGGATGAACCTATCGACGAGACCTTGGACTTGAAGGCTGAAATCAGAAAGCTTTGCAAGGAGAAAGATGCGATTATCCTCGCCCACTACTACACGGTTGGTGAGATTCAGGATATTGCCGACTTTGTGGGTGATTCTTTGGCACTGGCTCGCAAGGCTGCCGAAACCGATGCCAAGGTGATGGTTATGTGCGGTGTGCACTTCATGGCTGAGACTTGCAAGCTCCTGAGTCCTGACAAAACCGTGCTCTGCCCTGACCTGAATGCCGGCTGCTCGCTCGCCGACAGCTGCAAGGCTGAGGATTTGAAGAAATATAAGGAGGAGCATCCTGGTTACAAGGTGGTGAGCTATGTGAATACCACGGCTGCCGTGAAGGCGCTTACCGATTGCGTAGTGACCAGCGGTAATGCCAAGAAGGTGATTGACAGCTTCCCACAGGACGAGAAGATTATCTTTGGTCCTGATTACAACCTCGGCAACTATATCAACAGCGTAACGGGCAGAAATATGCTGCTCTGGAACGGTGGCTGCCATGTACACGAGAAATTCTCTGTAGAGGCCATCGTTAAGTTGAAGCAGGAGCATCCTGAGGCTGTTGTGATGGCTCACCTGGAGTGCAAGGCTCCTGTGCTTGCCGTAGCCGATGTGAAGGGTTCTACAGCCACCATGCTGCATTATGCCCAGGAGCATCCGGAAATCAAGGAGTATATCATCGCCACAGAGGCTGGTATCCTGCATGAGTTGGAGCGCAATTGCCCTGACGTCATCTTCTATCCTGTGCCACCAGAGGTAAGCGAGGGTGGAGTAGGCTGCAGCTGCAATGAGTGCGAGTACATGAAGATGAACTCTTTGAAGAAGATTTATAATAGCCTGAAGTTCGGCTGGCCTACAGTGGAAGTGGCAGAGGATATTGCCAAGGATGCTGTGAAGCCTATCGAGAAGATGCTTTCGCTTTCATAAGGTGATTTCATGAGGATGTGTCATAAGTACATGATACATCCTCATATATATTTTCCCTTAAGGCTAAATTTATTTTCCCTTAAGGCTAAATATATTTCTCCTTAAGGCTAAATATATTTCCCCTTAAGACTAAATTTCTAAGGTGTTGTATTTTCCTTTATCGGATAAGCAGTTTTTGATAGAATGCCTCATATCTTTCAGCCACCTTGATGTAGTCGTGATGCTTGCTGATGTATTCTATGCTTTGCTGTTTGAGCAAAGGAATAAGCTCTGGGTGCAATACGAGGTGTTCCAGTTCCTGGTAAACACTTTCGTAGTTAGGAAGCACGTTAATGATAGGGCGTAGCTTATCCTCGTGTATAATCTCGTAATTCTCCGGTTCTCCGCCACCTATGCAGATAATTCCTCTCGCCATCGCCTCCAGCGGATTCATGGATGGCGTGTAACTGTAGAGCTGATCGAGTATAGCATCGCTTCCATTCATCATTTTTACATATTCAGCAAAAGGAATATTTTCGGCTATCCGGAGTTCCGTCTTGTCTGGATATTTTTTAGCTATGGCTTGTGCTGCCTTCAGCATGATATCGGTGCCTTTGTATTCGCTTCTGCTTTTGTTGATTCCGATGAAGAGCTTTACCTTCTTGGGAATATCCAATGGGATAACCTGATGGTTTTCTGCATTGGTATATGAGTTGCCATTTCCAGAAGTTATCAACTTCGGTTTGATAGGGAAGGGGATAAACGTTGTTTTCTGTGGAAAACCATGTTGATAACATGCCCAGTATTCATAAAGTCCCGTTATGATGCCATCGCAATCTTCGGCAATCATCTGGTTGAGTCTTCCTTTTTCTGTTCCCAGCCAGTCTTTTCTTTCTTTCAGCGCATCAGCATTGGTCCGTAATTCATCACCGATATTGAAATCGCTGTATCTCAAAGGTTTATCTTTGCAGCAAACGCTTACCCAATAGTAATCCATTCCGAATCCACCCAGAATTATCTTCTTGTTATGCTTTCTCAGATATTGGTAAATAGGGAAGATGCGTTCTGCCTTCAGCTCCAGAAACATCGGGTTGATAAGTTGTACGATGTCGTATCCTCTCAACTTATGCACATTTGTGTATAACTTCATCATATACATGATTCCGCCCAGTTTTCCAGGCTTTCTTACCAGGTCAATATCTCGTGGATAATTCTTCCAAAAGTCGCCGTTGGAGAGCACGGTAACGTGATGCCCTAGCTTGCGAAGTCCCTCGGCAAGCGTGGCATGCACATTACTGTATTCTCCCATGAGTAGTATCTTCATATCTTATCTTCTTTTCTTGATAGTAAAAATATTTATTTTTTTATAAAGAACAAGAGAGCAATTCTGCCTACATAGGTACTTATAACTTTTCTGAACATGGTATATTTCTTGGTGTAATCCTTGTCAGGAAGAGGGTATAAGCCATGTTTCTTCAATGTCTTGATAGCTTGATTGAGAGAAATTAAGGAATGATAGAGACGAATATTGTTGTAGAGATAATCCATGGACAGTTGAGCTATGCGACGGCTCAGTGCCTGACGGTCGGCTACAGGAATCTTATCAAGCAACTTCTGCAGATGCAAAATAACTTCTAAGTTATTGTCCATTCTCTGATTTATCTTTTCTTTGTTAAGCTGGTGACTTACAGAATTTGTATTTACCCGATAATAGTAAGCCTCGGCATTTGTTTTAAAGATGCGTTCGGCACGTAAGAACAGTTGTGGCGTGAATTCCTCGTCCTCCCCATACACGATACCTGGTGTGAATTCCAAGGTACCTTTAATGCTTCGTCTGAAAATATATGACCAGACAGCTCCACGCAAATTATTGTTTGACAGGTATTCTGTGCCAGATACTGGAATTGGAAGTTCGTATGTAGCTTCAGCAGAATTATCCTTGGAAAATTTAAAGGTGACGATGTCTGGTTGGTGATATCTCACGATGTCAAGGCAGTGCTCGTAAGCTGATTGTATGAGATAATCATCTCCGTCTACAAACTGTATGAATCTTCCTTTAGCCATCATCATTCCATAGTTGCGTGCCACGCTTACTCCCTGGTTAGGTTGGCGCAGATAGATGATATGGGTGAGATATTCTGACAGTTCGTTGAGCTGACAGATGTCGCTTCCGTCATCTACTAGGATGATTTCTCTTTCCTTGTCACTCAGCGAGAGCTGAAGAATGCTGTCGAGGCATTCTTTGATGTATTCTACTGGCAAATTGTAAGTTGTGACGATGAAGCTTACTAATGGTGCCTGTATATCTGATGTATAAGTTTGTTGAGTTTGCATAATCTATGATAACCTATGATATTTAATAATTTCAATTTCCATGAAGAGATGGGGTGGTATTGGCTTAGCCATTTCACCCAGTTGATAAGAGGTGGAGTTGGTTCATATTTTCCCGATTCCTCGTAAAGGTCGAGCAATACATTGAGAATACTTGTCATAAACTCTTCCAGTGGGTACTGATATTTGGCTAGTATTTCTTCTTCTCGTCCCTTCATCCTTTCGAATAGCTGGAGCATGGATTGCGTCTGTCCTAAATATAGGTTGAGTAAATCCTGATATTTAGCCTTGGCGGTGATCCCCTGGTTGTTCCAATAATAAAGATACAGTCCCTTATCGGTAACTTTTATTGTTGGTTTTACCGTTGTATAACAGACATTTATCTCCTTTATGCAAGGACTTTTCCAAGATTTATCCACGGGGATTAATCCCATGAGATAAGGAGTTGTCAACACGTCTTCAAAGCTTTTTCCTTTCGGAAATTGTATGTTATGAAATAAGTTGCACTTGAATATTTTGTTGCAGGCATAGGTGTGTGCGAAAGCTCTTTCTCCTAGCCAATAGTCGAGTACATCGTTATATTTCTGAGGCTTGAATGATAGGATTTTTTCCCTATTGGGGTTGCCTATTCTTTCCTTGATAGGATATTCCAAGATATCGATATCCGGATATTTTTCCAGCTCTTCCATGAGAACAATCAGGGTATCTTCTCGGATGGCATCATCGCTGTCTATAAAGGTGATGTATTCGCCTTGGGCGCGCTCTATACCTGCATTGCGTGCGTCGCTCAGTCCTCCGTTTTTCTTGTGTATAACCTGGATGTTTTTATTGCTTGCTGCATATTCATCGCAGAGGTAGGGGCATTCGTCGGGCGATCCATCGTCAACGAGAATTATCTCGTAGTCGGTGAATGATTGTCGCAGAATGCTATCCAGGCATCTGGATAAGGTGTCTGGTGTGCGATAAACGGGTATGATAATGCTCAGTTTCATGCCTACAAAAGTACGAAAATATAATGAGAAATCAAAGCTATTATGCTTTTTTATTTAATTTAAATGTAGATATGGAAAATGCTGCCATCATGAAAATGAAAGGCATAAAAGGAGCTTTGAATCTGGTTTCACCATGCACTGCTAATACCAAAGATATAGATCCTCCGACGATGATCATCATCGGAATGAATGCCTTTTGATAATCATGTTTCTTTATTAATATGTAGCAGCCTTTTACTGCTAGAAGTAGCAGAAATACATAGAATAGCAGATTAAAAAGACCTATATATTGTAAGTAGGATAGACTGCCTATTTCGTTAAGCAACTTTCTGTAAGGCAGTGTGATAAATCTATTTCCTTCCTGATCTTTATGCAGAGAAAAGGCTGGAATATTATCCATATCATTATAGTACATATAAACGAGTCTGCCTGGTGTTTTTTGCAAATATTGTAAAGGATGTTCTTTTAACCATTCTATGCTTCTTTCTTTCCATATTTCATTGCATTCGATGGCGCTCTTTTTATCCATATTCTCAATATATCTGATAGTTCCCTTAGGATAAGGATCAGTATCATACTGTGGTGCTACAGAAGGTTCATAAGTGGCTTCTGCCATATTGAACCACAAGGATTCTGCCTGGTAAAGGAAATATCCGGTGCGATGATAGCATTCTATTCCAACTATTCCGATAAAAAGAACATATCCCAAACATAAAGATATACATTTCTTGACCCAGTTTTTCTTGTTAAAGAAGATGTAATAGAGGATGAGGGTGCCCATATAGACCATAGCTACAGGTCGGAACCAATTGGCTAAGCCAAAGGTTAGACCTGCAAACAAGAGATATAATAATTTTTCTTGCGTGATGGCTATATAAAATGCTGCCAAAGCAAAGCATATCATCGGAATTTCAGAGAGGATGGTGGTGCTTTGTCCTATATTATTAGGATAAAGCACAAACATGAGGCTTGCTATAATAGCCACTTTTCCTGAAAAAAGCTTATGAGCTATTTGTCCTATCAATAGTACTGTCAGTGCTTTTAAAAAGCAGAGGAATATCAATAATGGATATAAAGAGCCAAACCATAAGAGTGATAAAGCTGTAAGATTGATAGAACCAATGTTCCAGATAAATGGCTGTCCTACGATTAGTGGCAGGCATGGGTAAGCCTGTTTGCTTTGGATGCAAACCTGTGCGAACTCGATATAGCCATCGCCGTCGTTGGTTGGAGTGTAGCCAAATATGGCTAAAAATAAAAGCAGGGCGATGCAATATGTGCTTGCTATGATAGCGAGTATTTTATCTGTTTCTTTCATATTTCTTTCCTATTGTAAAAGGTAAATATCTGTAAATGAACCATGTTAGGATGGTTGTTATTATATATACGGTGATGAATGCTGCTATCACGTATAGATAGTTGCCATGATAGCTTAGTCCTATCCTTTCGAATACTCTGCTTGTAATGAGTGGCACGCCTCCACATAGAAAATAGTAAACCAGGGAATGCGAACCAGTCCATTCAAGCCATTTGCAAGGAGGAAGTCTTTTAAATATTTGTATCATCAGCACACTGCATAAGAGTATATCCAGTAAGAATATCGGATAGTTGTTGATGGATATCGGCCATACCAGCATATTGATATCATTCATGTATTCATATATTTTGATGCAGATAAGAAGAAGGAAGAATATCGGTATGTATGCTGTGCGATTGATGATATTGGCTGCTTTTTCATATTTGTGGTAAGTGTATCCTATCCAGAGAAATAGCAAAGCTTGCATGCTGTTGTCTAGTTGCCAAGGATAAGGATGTTGCCCTTGGGATAAGTAGATGGAGAAGCCAAATCCCATGATGCCGACGCAGAACAAAGCCAGGTCTTTTCCTCTAACTATCCATATTGTTACGGTAAAGATTGCTTCGGATAGGCAAAGGGCTGCTATGAACCAGGAAGCCTTCCCAAGAATGATTTGCTCGCAGATATTCATGATGTTGATTTCGTTGCCATGTACCAGGTTCTTGGGAAGCGAGATGAGGGCAGAAAAGATGAAATAGGGGAGCAATAAGGTTTGGGCGATAGATTTCATCTTTTTTCTGATGTCAAAGCCTGTTTCCTTATACACCAGATAGCCTGAAAGCATAAAGAAAATGGTGAGAGCATTTACTACATAGGCATTGTAATCGATGATATTAATGCCTGTGTAGTAAATCTCTGTATGGTCGAGGAGGATTGCAAGCATGCAGATGCCTCTCAGTAAGTCTATCCAATGTTTCCTTGCTTGGGTCATGAATGCTCTTTTCTTGTTTTATTTGACGATTGCTATTTTGCAGACTGTACCTTTACTTCCGTCGCTTGTGGCCGTTTCTACCATATAGATGCCACTTGCCACCTTTTCACCTTTCAGGTCCTTGCCGTTCCAAGTGTAGGTGCCGCCATTGCTTCTGCCCTGGTTTACAAGGATGCCATTGGTTGTTACAATTTTTACATCTGCATCGAATGATAATCCGGTGATGGTGATAAGTCCCGTGTAATCTGGCTTTACTGGGTTAGGATAAGCCCAGACGTTGTCTTTTGTCATATCACTATTGGTGGTGCTGGCATCGCTCATATAGGAACAGAGACCTTTGTCTGTGCCTATAAACACTTCCCCAGTCTTTTCATTGATAGCCATCGACTCAATATTGTCTGATAGCAGTTTGCTATTGGCGGTGGTAAAATGATGTATCTGGTTGATGTTGTCTGCACTAATCAGATAAACACCATTTCCTTTGGTACCAAACCATTTTCGGTTTCCACTATCTATCACAATAGCCGAAATACTTACTCCTTCGAGCAGGTAATCAGCATAATTGGTTCCATCGTTGCGTGGCACCTTAATTTGGCTGAATGTTGCATCTTCTTTTCCTACCTGGTTGCTTTCTATCATGAAAGTGTTGAGGTTGGTTCCTACCCAAATGTTATGATTTTTATCTTCTGTCACATATTGTATCGATGTAGGAGCCATGTCTGTTCCATCTTGGTTGATGAAGCTTTTATAAACAAGCAGAGTCTTTGATGAAGGCTGATAGCAGCATAGAGCTGGAGCTGTATAATGCGCATTTACAAACCACAGAAGGTCTCTACTGTCAAAGGTCAGGCATTCCATGCTGGCAAAAGATTTGTTTTCATTATCCTTGGTAGCTGTCAATGCTGCCTGATGGTGAGAAATCCATTCTCCGTCTTTGCTATATTCGATAAGAGATTGCTGAGCTGGAGCAGAACTTGGAGTTTCGTCATTCACCATCCAGAGGTTGCCTTCCTTGTCAAACTTGATGCTACCGATGATCTGATAGTTCTTGCTTTGGTTATTGAAGGAAGTTATTAAACTGTTGCTTGAATTATAGAACTTGATGAATTTTCCATCTTTAAATTCATAGAGTCCATTTCTCGCACCAGCAAATACGTGGCTAGGATCTTTGGGATCTACATCCACGTCGTTGACATCTATGTAGGTTATTCCTGTCTTGGATTGGATACTGTCATCAAAGATTTGCCAATCGTTTCCGTTTAATACTTGAACGGTTCCCGGACGGTTAGCATCTACCTCATGTCCGAATCCTCCTCCGCAGGTATAGAGCTGATTATTAACAAATCTCATACCCCAAAAGTAATTGTATTTAGGGCCTCCTGGTTGCAATGTACCAACCACTTGCTTCAATTCGCTTTTGTCTTCTTGCTTCTTGGCTACATAGCCTCCCGCCTTGTTCCAGTTGTTCTTATCGAGCAGGTTTTTGGAGAGTGGAGCACGATATTGTCCGTTAGTCTGACTATAGGCATAGATATAATTATCCTTAATCTCGCACCAGTTTACCTTGAATCCGAGATTATAAGTATCGCTGATTTCGCCATCTGCGATATTCACTTTTATGATTCCAAAACCATTGCTTATATAGGCATATTTGCCATACATGTAGATATCGTTTACGGTCTTGTCTCCTGTGGTTGAAGCTGTATGGTAATCAGAAAGATTGGTAACCTCAAAGTTACTGATATTCATCAAGTCGATATTGGCGTTACCATAGAAGATAACAAGTCGTTTACTCGCCTTGTTGTAGCTGATATGCTGGATGTTACAATCGCTTAGGTAATCCATCTTGCTGAAAGTCTGGATACTCTGGTCGTTCTTGTTATAGACATAGAGGTTGTTGGAAGCCTGAACAAATATCAGGTTTCCGGCTTTTTCTATCTCTTGTACGTCGCTATACGCCATATAGGCTTTCCAGTCTCCGATTCTGGCTTCCATAGTTGTGATGCTAAGGAAGAGAAAAACTGCCATTATATTGAATATTCTTTGTTTCATTTCTTGGTACAATTTTATGTTTATAAATTAAGATGCATGTAATATAACAACTTATATATATTAAACAAAAAAACGCTAGGATTATTGCCTAATAGGCGTGCTTTTATCTGCAAGCTAAGTTCCGGATAAAGAATTCTGATGAAGGGGTATGCTATTTTTAGTCGTTTGGCTAGTTCGGCATAGTGTATGAGTTTTGAGTATCCCCTAAGTTCTTTTCTGAATTCATAGAGCGTTCTGCAGGCTTCTTCTGTCTTGTTGATGAACTGGTAATTCGTTTCATAATCATCCAGGAGTATCGGATTGTCGATATGGACGATGTGATAGCCTTTGTCTGTAATACTTTTTCCAAGTAAGACGTCTTCATAGCCGTAATGCTTGAAGTTCTCATCGAAGGGGCATTCTTTCAGAACGCTTTTGGCTATGACAAAGTTGGTAGTTCTGAATTCTTTGTCTCCACTTTTCATTCTGTGCAGATAATCATGTTCTTCTTCACAGGCTTTTTCATATTTATATCTCAAATTATGGCCCCATTGGCTAGAATTTCCACCTATTTTCAATCCTCCTACAACCACGTCTCCTTCTGCTTGGGAATAGTTTTGAATGAACAGTGGATTATCTACATGTAGGTCGCTGTCGATAAATAGCAGCCATGGATAATGGGCTTCTTGTGCCAGAAAGTTGCGGATGGCGGCTCTGCCTACGTTCTTTTCTCTTTCTATGTAGCGACAATGGGGAAGGGTGTTGATGAGGCGGTTGCCCTCTATGGTTGCCTTATCGGTAGAACCATCGTCGGCAACAAGAATTTCGTATTTGAAATCTGATGGAGATGACAATAATGATGCTTGAGCTTGTAAACTCCTTACAAGCTCAATGCATACATTATTATATGTAGGGATTAATATCGAAAGGGTATTAATCATATCTTTATTCTTTACTTATTGTTTTTTTATTTAGTTGTATAGAACTTCTTTCCATTCTTAATCTTAAGTCCCTGATAGGAAGCTCCTACCTTTTGTCCCAGCATGTTATAGGTTGTTTTTGTGGATAGGGATTCCTTTTGATGGATTTCTGAGATATTGGTTGAAATCGGGAATTGGTTGGTATCCAGATAGTTCAATCTGTTGATAATCCAATTCTTGATGTATTCTATTTCCGACTTGAAGTTAAGGGGATAGCCGCCAATATCTGAGTCTTTCGACCATTTGCATTCTTCTCTGCTGGCCGCGCCACTTTTCACCAGCATATCATAATAGCCCTGATATCTGGATATGAGATTTTCTTCGCTGAAATAAGTCTTTCTTAATTCCTGATATCTGCTAGCCACCTTTCCATTGTAGTTGTCTACATTCAAGGAGCTGAGCCTATGATAAAGGTTGAAACCATCCTTCACTCCCAGGTCTGTATTTGGCAATACATAATCTGGATGAAGCGGAGTGGAGCAATGCCAATCTTGTCCAACGCTGGCGTCTAAGTCCCAGATGGCAAGGGTTAGCTTCTGGCTTTCTGCCACATCATAGATTCCCCAATACATGTTTTTGCCATTATTATCCACAGGCTTCAGAGTTTCCTGGAACAACTGATAGTCAATGAGTACAGGAATATCGAAGTAATCGCCCACTTCTTTCTTGAAAGTCTCGTCGTTGCTGTTAACCACAAAGTCGATGGCTTCATAAAGCGGACTGTAATCAGTAGGATTAACATCGTCTATATCAGGATATTTAGTCTCGAATGCATGCCAGGTTTCCTGGGTGTTATCGTAGTCTTTATCGATGTCCCAGAAGGTTGCCTTATCCCACGAACTTACCTTCCAAAGCTGGCCGTGAAACTCCTGATTCTTATCATCGTATTTCTTGAGTTTCAACTCCTTTCTATCCATGGCTTCGGTCAGCGAATAGATGCCGCGATATTCGTTGTTGAGGATAACCTCTACCACTTTTCCCGTTACGCCACTCTTGGCCTTAGGCTCCTTCGAGGCATAGTATGGCTTGGTGGCAAAGTCGTTCCAAATCTCTGTGGCAATGCGGTTTCTCAGGCGGAACAAGTCTATTTGTCCTGCATCCATAATCCAGTTATTGTCTTCTCTCATCCCCAGGAGCGAGATGTCCTGGCTCTTGCCTTTGAAGTTGATAGATTTTATCTTGTAGTTTCTCTTGTGCTTATCCGCCGTATTGGTGGAACCTCCTCTCCATTTGGCTTTGATCAAAGAGATAGTCGGCTCTGTGGCATCAGGAGAATACAATGACATGCTTCCTTGGGCGTAATCATAGCCGAATGAGCCTTGCAGCACCAGCAGAGGTAAGAAGGTGAAGGTAATCTTGGTATTGATTTCCTTATTACCTTTTCGGGCATGAATGGAGTAAAGCTTGTTGCCTTCCACTTGCTTGAAAGTATAGCTGTAAGCTATCTGGGTGCCATCAATGCTGAGGTCGCTCCAATCTGAGGCAATATCCAACAGGATGATTGCTTCATAATCCTTACCAAAAGCATCCTCCGGGATGCAAGCCATATACGTGTCGTTTTGCTTATCATAGATGATATGCTTTCCGTTGATCGTAAACTGGGCATAGGATGGGATGCTTATGGCAAGGTATAATATGATGATAAATAGACAATATAGCCGTTTCATATCTATTTCTATATCTACTTCTTTTTCTTTACTTCCTTACTTCTCCTTCAAATATTCTGCCAGTTTGGCCACGGCTCTGGCTCTGTGGCTGATGCCGTTCTTGATTTCCTCACCCAGCTCGGCAAAGCTCTTATCATAGCCTTCAGGTACGAAGATTGGGTCGTAGCCGAAGCCTTCGGTGCCATGCTTCTCGGTGGCGATGTGACCATTCACGATGCCGTCAAACTGATGAATCTTCTTGATACTGGTGCAGCCGCAAGGACATACATCCTGCTTTTCGATGTAGCAGATGACGGTGCGAAAGCGAGCCTGTCGGTTTTCCTTGCCATCCAGTTCTCTAAGCAGTTTAGCCATGTTTGCCTCGCTGTCGTGGTCGGTACCCTCGGCATAGCGGGCACTATGAACGCCAGGGGCACCATCCAGTGCCTCTACCTCCAAACCGGTATCATCGGCAAAGCAACTTACGTGGTAATGGTCGTAGATATACTGTGCCTTCTGCAAGGCATTTTCTTCCAATGTGTTGCCTGTTTCAGGAATATCCACATCGCATCCTATCTCCTTCAGCGATACTACCTCGTAGCCGCTGCCCAGGATGTCGCGAATCTCCTGGAGCTTATGCTGGTTATTTGTTGCAAAAACTATTTTCATAATAAATAATCACTAATAATTAATCACTATTCAGTTTCTTAATGTCTTTTTCCTTGATTTTCACTTTCATCTCATCAAATCCCTCGCCATACACACCGATAACGGCACTCTGACTTACAAAGGCATTCGGGTCGATAATCTTGACGATGCGGAAGATGGTAACGCTCTCGTTCTTCTTTGCCAGGATACAGAGCACCTTCATCTCGTCGCCCGTGTACCAGCCATGACCGTCAAGAATGGTTACTCCATGGTCCATCTGCGTACCGATGGCGTTGGCTATCTCCTGATATTTCTTACTGAATATCATGAACTGCACACTCTCTCGCTTGGCGTTCATCACATAGTCGAGTACCAGGTTCTCTATCACCATCGTACAGAGACCGAATACCACCTTTCTAACGGCATCTATCGTAGTAAAGTCGGGCTTCGCATTGAAGACGAAGAACGAACTGCCCACGATGAGGAGATCCACGAAGATGAGCACCCGGCCCAGCGAGATGTTGTGATATTTGTTCACGATGGCGGCGATGATATCCGTTCCACCCGTACTTCCATTGTGCAGGAAGACGACGGCGAGCGATAATCCCGTAAACAGACAGCCGATGACGAGCGACATGAAGTCCTGTCCCACGCCCAGCACCTGTATCATCTTTCCATCTTCACCTATCATCCAGTCTTGCGCCACAGCCAGGAACACGGATAGCATGATGATGGCGTAGATGGTTTTCACCATGAACTTGAATCCCAGTATCTTCAGTGCGGCAAGCAGCAAGGCGGCATTGATGAGAAAATATGACAAATAGATAGGTATCCCCGTGCCGTAGTAAATCACGGCTGCGATACCCGTTACGCCACCCGTTACTATCTGGTATGGAAGCAGAAAGATGGTCCATCCAAATGTGTAAAGCAAGAGTCCAAGGGTAATGTAGAAATAATCCTTGCACTCATTCTTAATTGATTGACTGATTGCTATTTGCATAATATTTTCCTCGTATTTTAAAAGTAGTTAAGGAGTTAAAGGGAGTCAAGAAGTTAAGACAACAGTTTTTGTTTTCGTATATCTTCTATTGACAGGATATACAATTGTCTTAACTCCTTTTACTCCTTAACTCCTTAACTTCTTGTTATCAATAAATTACTTTTTCAACACCACGTTGACGATCTTCTTTGGTACGATGATCACCTTCAACACGTTGAATCCTTCCAAGTACTTCTGGCTCTTCTCGTCTGCCAATACCTGCTTCTGGATTTCCTCGTTAGGAGTATCCACAGGGAAAGTCATCTGGAAACGAGCTTTACCGTTGAAGGAAATGGTGAGCTGCATATCGTTCTCCTTCAAATACTGCTCATCATACTTTGGCCATGCTGCATCGCAAACGCTGCCCTGCTCGCCAAGTGCTGCCCACAACTCTTCTGCGATGTGTGGAGCGAATGGAGCAATGAGGATGACGAGGTCTGTGAGCAGTTCCTTGTTGCGGCACTTCTGCTGACCGAGTTCGTTCACGGCAATCATGAAGGCTGAGATAGAAGTGTTGTAAGAGAACTTCTCAATATCCTCGCTTACCTTCTTGATGAGCTTGTGAACGCTCTTCAGGCTCTCTGGCTTCGCTGCCTCGTCGGCTGATGGAAGGAAGTTGTCAGAGCGGTTTTCATAGAACAAGCCCCAGAACTTCTTCAGGAAGCGGTGGCAACCGTCGATACCGTTGGTATCCCAAGGCTTGCTTGCCTCTACAGGACCCAGGAACATTTCGTAGAGACGCAGGGTATCAGCACCATACTTCTCTACAATCATATCTGGATTCACCACGTTGAACATACTCTTAGACATCTTCTCGATGGCCCATCCGCAGATGTACTTGCCATCCTCCAGGATGAACTCAGCGTTCTGATACTCAGGGCGCCAAGCCTTGAATGCCTCGATATCCAATACATCGTTGCTTACGATGTTTACATCTACGTGGATAGGAGTTACGTCGTAATCCTTCTTCAGGTTCAAGCTTACGAATACAGGAGCCTTGTCGTGGTCATCGCTGTTGATGCGGTAAACGAAGTTAGAGCGGCCCTGAATCATACCCTGGTTCACCAGCTTCTGGAATGGCTCTTCCTTGCAACTTACGCCGAGGTCGAAGAGGAACTTGTTCCAGAAACGGGAGTAAATCAAGTGACCGGTAGCATGCTCGCAACCACCTACGTAGAGGTCCACGTTCTGCCAGTACTCATCAGCCTTCTTGCCTACGAGTGCCTCATCGTTGTGAGGATCCATGTAGCGCAGATAGTAAGCAGAAGAACCTGCGAAACCTGGCATGGTGTTGAGCTCCAGTGGGAATACGGTCTTGTTATCTACGAGACTCTTGTCAACCACCTCTTTCTTCTCAGCATCCCAAGCCCACTTCTTGGCTCTGCCCAATGGTGGCTCGCCAGTCTCTGTTGGCTTGTAGGTCTCAATCTCTGGCAATTCGAGAGGCAGGCACTCCTCTGGAACCATCTGTGGCATTCCATCCTTGTAATATACAGGGAATGGCTCACCCCAGTAGCGCTGACGGGAGAAGATGGCGTCGCGGAGACGATAGTTTACCTTTACTCTACCGATGCCCTTCTCGGTAACAAACTTCTTGGTAGCTGCGATAGCCTCCTTCACGGTGAGTCCGTTCAGAGAGAAACCGTCCATACTGCTCTTGCCTGCTACAGGTGAGTTGGTTACGATACCTTCCTTGGCATCGAAGCTCTCCTCTGAAACATCAGCACCCTCGATAAGAGGAATGATAGGCAGGTTGAAGTGCTTGGCAAAGGCGTAGTCACGACTATCGTGAGCTGGCACAGCCATGATGGCACCTGTACCATATCCTGCCAATACATATTCTGAAATCCATACAGGGATTGCCTCGCCGGTGAATGGATTGATGGCGTAGCTTCCAGAGAATACACCGGTTACGCTGTGGTTAGCCATACGGTCAAGTTCGGTGCGCTTCTTCACGTAGTCCAGATACTTCTCTACCTCTTCCTTCTGCTCGGCAGTAGTTACCTGCTGAACATACTCGCTCTCTGGAGCCAGAACCATGAAGGTTACGCCAAACATGGTATCGGCACGGGTAGTGAAGATGGTGAACTTCACGTCGCTGTCCTTTACAGAGAATACTACCTCTGTACCCTCAGAACGGCCAATCCAGTTCTTCTGGGTTTCCTTGATACTATCGCTCCACTGGATGGTTTCCAAACCGTCGAGCAGACGCTGAGAGTAAGCAGATGTTCTCAAACACCACTGCTGCATCTTCTTCTGGATAACAGGATAACCGCCACGCTCACTTACGCCGTTTACTACCTCGTCGTTGGCAAGCACAGTACCCAGACCTGGGCACCAGTTTACCATCGTTTCGCCGAGGTAAGCGATGCGGTAGTTCATCAGAATCTGCTGCTTCTTCACGTCGTCGAAGCTGTTCCACTCCTCGGCTGTGAAGTCAATCTGCTCGTTCTGAGCCACGTTCAAGTCAGCAGAACCCTTCTCCTCGAAGTGCTTGATGAGCTTTTCGATAGGCTGAGCCTTCTGGCAGCTGTTGCAGAAGAATGAGTTGAACATCTTCTGGAAAGCCCACTGAGTCCAATGGTAATACTTAGGGTCGCAGGTACGAACCTCACGGTCCCAATCGAAGCAGAAGCCAATCTTGTCGAGCTGCTCGCGGTAGCGGTTGATGTTAGCCACGGTAGTAACCTCTGGGTGCTGACCTGTCTGGATAGCATACTGCTCTGCAGGCAAACCGTAAGCATCGTAACCCATAGGGTTCAATACGTTGAATCCGTTCAAACGCTTGTAGCGTGCATAGATATCGCTCGCGATATAACCAAGTGGGTGACCTACGTGCAAACCAGCTCCTGATGGATAAGGGAACATGTTGAGCACATAGAATTTCTTCTTGTTTTCATCTTCAACAACCTTATAGGTCTTGTTCTCGACCCATTTCTGGTGCCATTTCTTCTCGATTTCTCTGAAGTTGTATTCCATTGTTTTTATATTATTATTTTATTTCTTTTTCTTCTTGATAGAGGGTTTGCATCCTTGTCGTTTTAGAAATATTTTCTTTATTTTAATAAGGTGTAACCCCATTCATGCTGCAAAATTACATTTATTTTAGCACATAACAAAATAAAATGCAAGTTTTTTATTTCTTTAAACAAACAATTCATCCATGTCACCTTATAGAGAGCAGTATTGACTTGCCAATTATCCTTTATATTCTGTATCTGTAATATTCGGATAATGATATAGGTATTGAAATAAAATGCTCTTAATAGGCTAAGCCGCTATTTCTCCAGATAAACACATGTGTTGCTACGGGTACATGATGCCATGGGGCATACGATGTGGTAAGGAATGAATTTACTCATATTTCTTTTTTGAATAAGGTGACGTTTCTTTTTGAATAAAAGGATGCATCATTTGTAGTGTGAGGTGACGCTTCATTTATTGCCTAGTTACGGCACAATATTGCCCTCTACTAGGGCAACTTTTTGCCATCGTCAGGCACAAAACGACGCATGGTGCGACAAAATTATAAACAACTGTTTTCCACATCGTGGATAACTAATTGTCGATTTCTATTGCACACTACACTCCGTGATACTTAAATTGTTGATTATTAATTAGTTTGGTTGTGTGTAGTGTGGGCGTTGACACTACACTCACACTGCACCACACTACACGCTTTGCTGCGACAAGACCCTTTTTATAAAGGTTTTCCACATACTTTTCAGCATGTTTTCGCCATTTTTGAACAGAGATAATAGGCAGGTCCCTTGTTGGTTCGCTTTCTCTCGCAATTCAGGAATTTCATGGCCTGTCCGATACGGATCTTGGTTCTGTGGTCCGCAATGAGCATTGGATACTGCTCCTGCAAAACCTTGAAGATTTCGGCTATGGTCATCCATCTTCCTTCTTCCTGATTCTTGGGTGTATGGAAGCAGGCTTTCAGCCTGCCCTGCTGCGAAGGTCCCATGTTGGCAAACTCATCAACATTTACAAAAAGGTTGTGGGTGAGTGCCATCTCGGTATCAAACTTGTTGTTGAAGTTGATGTGGACGAGGAAATGTTTCTGGAGAAGAAACAACTCTATGGCATGACGAAGTGGTCGCCTAAGCTCTGCCAGAACTTCTCTTTGCTTTGCCGCAAGATGATGAAAAGCATCTGGGGCTACTCTTTTCTGGGATAGTATCATATCAAAAAGCCCCACACGCTGAGAAAAGAGCGTGTGGGGCTAGTTTTTTCTTATCCGGCTTTGTTTTTTATCCGGTTTTTGTTTCTTCCGGTTTTATTGCTTGTCCGAGTCGATGAGGGCGAGCAGATGCTCTACTGCCACCTCCTGCGGAATGTTCTTTTCTACGCAAACCTGTTTGCGATAGAGACTTACTCGGTTAGGACCGGCGCCTACGTAGCCGTAATCGGCATCCGCCATTTCGCCTGGACCATTCACGATGCAGCCCATGATACCAATCTTCAAGCCCTTCAAGTGCTTGGTTGCCTCTTTAATCTTGGCGATGGTTTCACGAAGATCGTAGAGGGTTCTGCCACAACCAGGACAACTGATATACTCGGTCTTGCTGGTGCGCAGACGGGCTGCCTGGAGTATGCCGAAAGCGGTTTCATCTACTGTCTGGGCAGGGATGTCGCCATTGTTCATCAGCCAGATACCATCGGTTAAACCATCAATCATCAGGGCACCCATATCGGCTGCAGCCTCCAGCTGGAAGTCGCTCTTCTCCTCCTTGCTGTGCTGGTACATCTCGGCAAAGATCACAGGGTTCTTCAAGCCGGCATTCATCATCTCGTGAACCAATGCACGCTGGTCACCCAGGCGGTTCTGATGATTGCTTACGCAGATAACCACCACCTCAGGATGAGCCTTCAGGCAGGCGATGTATTCCTCGGCTGGAGTACCAAACTGCAGGGTGAGGAACTTGACGTCTGCCTTGATGCTGGCGATGAGCGGCATTGCCATGGCTGGGAAGATAGGGTAGAGCTTGGCACCTGTGGTTTCAGGCTTACTGTTCAGCGTCTCGTAAACGTTGTAATCTACGATGTAGCTCTGGCCTGGCACAAACTGCTTAGGCATCTTGCCGCCTATATAGATATAATCAGGCGTAGCATCCTTGTTCTCACAAACGGTGCTCTCGCCGTTGATTCGGTTGCTGATAACCACCGGAACGTTGTTGCCGCCGATATTGCCTACGGCCACGGTTTCGCGGCGGGTAGGGCGCAGCCAGTCGAAGCTAGGACAAGCTGCGGCAGGAATCAGAAGATGTCCCTTCTTCTTGCCGATGTAATCCACCAGATGGCGAGCCACCGGAATCTCTGCAGCAGGCTCCTCGCTGAGGCTTACACGAACGGTATCGCCGATGCCATCGGCTAGCAGGGCACCGATGCCCACGGCACTCTTGATTCTGCCATCCTCGCCTTCGCCAGCTTCGGTTACGCCGAGGTGGAGTGGGTAATTCATGCCTTCCTTCTCCATTTCTTCTACCAGGAGGCGCATAGAGCGGACCATCACAACGGTATTGGATGACTTGATGCTGATAACCACATCGTGGAAATTCTCCTTCTTGCAGATGCGCAGGAATTCGAGGCAGCTTTCTACGATGCCCTCAGGGGTATCGCCATAGCGGTTGCGGATGCGGTCGGAGAGGGAACCGTGGTTCACGCCGATGCGGATGGCAGTATGGTTCTCCTTGCAGATGTTGAGGAAAGGCACGAAGCGTTCCTCAATCTTCTTGAGTTCGTGAGCATACTCTTCATCAGTGTATTCCTGCTTGATGAACTTGCGGGCAGGATCCACGTAGTTGCCAGGGTTTACGCGTACTTTCTCACAATAGAGAGCAGCCACATCGGCAACGTTAGGATTGAAGTGAACATCGGCTACGAGCGGAGTCTGATAGCCGTCGGCACGGATGCCGGCATTGATGTTTTTCATGTTCTCTGCCTCACGGGAACCCTGAGTGGTGAAGCGCACCAGCTCGCCACCAGCCTTGATAATCTCCTCAGCCTGTTGAACGCAAGCCTCGGTATCATTGGTGTTGGTGGTGGTCATCGACTGGATGCGGATAGGATTATCGCCACCCAGATCGATGGCTCCGATATGTGCCACAGAAGAGGCACGGCGGGTATAATTGAATAAATCTACCATAATGTATAAGAATAGAATATGCCCCAAAGAATGGGGCATATCACATATATTAGATTAATTACACTTGAAGTCGTATTTCACCTCAGCTAAATCCTTGTTGGCCTTCTCTATCTTGGCACCGAGACCCGCCTTCCAAGCTTCTACCTTCTGAGCCACTTCCTCATCGGCAAGGGCAATCATCTCGGCAGCGAGGATGGCAGCGTTCTGAGCCGCATTCACACCAACAGTAGCCACAGGAATGCCAGGAGGCATCTGGATGATGCTGAGCATGGCATCAAGACCATCGAGCATACCCTTGATAGGTACACCGATAACTGGCAGTGGGGTAGATGCTGCGATAACACCAGGAAGGGCGGCAGCCATACCGGCAGCGGCGATGATTACCTTTACGCCACGCTCCTTAGCTCCCTTGGCGAATGATTCTACTGCATCTGGAGTACGATGAGCAGAGAGGGCATTCACCTCGAAAGGAATCTGGTTGTCGTTCAACCACTTACATGCTTTTTCCATAACAGGCAGATCGCTTGTACTGCCCATGATAATGCTTACTAATGGTTTCATTTCTTCTTATATTATAGTTATAAACTTCTTATGTTATATTACCAGGATGGCGCAGGATACGCCTATCAGGAATCCCGTGACCACCTGGGATAGCGAATGCTGTCGCAAGATCATGCGAGAGGTTCCCACGGCGCCTGCCAATAGCAATACCAGGCAGAGCCACCACAGGGGATTGAAAGAGAAGGCGATGGCGTAGGAAACCAGCGAACCTGCCACACCGCCGATGGCTGCCGTGTGGGTGCTGATTTTCCACCATACGTTGATGAAGGCACAGGCCATCTGGATGGCGAGTGCTACCACTACGATGATGCTGATGACGCGCGGCGTGTTGCGATACTCCATCCAGAAGAAGCAGATGAAATAGCACAGGATGGAGATGATGTAGGGCACGATGCGGCGCTCCTTCTTTCCCAACTCGTGGGAGGTCCAGCCCTGACAGAGTCTGTAGAGGTGGATAAGCAGCGAGGGTGCCACCACGGTAAGCAAATAAACCATGGCAAGCATCACCAACTTGTATGTCATCGGCAGCAACGACATGTAGCTGAAGATGAACAGGGCTATGAGTCCCACTATCGGCAGATAGAAGGGGGTGAAGACCATGCTCATGATTCGCGCAGTCAATATGATATTCTTCTCTTTCATAAATCTAACGTAATCTGTATTCTTTCTCTCTTTCTCAGAAGAGTTCTTTCTTACGGGAATCTCTTTCTGGAGTTTATTTTCTTAATCGTGCAACTGGGATATTGAATTGTTCGCGATATTTTGCTACGGTGCGGCGGGCGATAGGGAATCCCTTCTCCTTCAGTGCCTTGGCCAATGCTTCGTCGCTCAGCGGTTTCTTCTTGTCTTCCTGATTGATGAGCTCTTGCAGGGCTATCTTGATTTTGCGGGTTGACATCTCCTCGCCGTCCTCGGTGGTGTAGCCATCCGTGAAGAAGAACTTCAGCGGGAACATGCCCCACTTGGTTTGTGCATACTTCACGTTGCTCACTCTTGAGATGGTGCTGATATCCAGGCCCGTTCTGTCTGCCACATCCTTGAGAATCATCGGCTTCAGGTCGGCTTCGTCTCCATCTAGGAAGAACTGTCGCTGAATGTCGATGATGGCTTTCATCGTGACGATGAGTGTGTGGCGGCGCTGCTTGATGGCTTCTATGAATCCCTGCGCCTTATCCACCTTTTCCTTGGCATAGAGCAGGGCTTCCTTGTCGGAGCGGCTCATTTTGTCCTTATGCTTCCTGTAGGTGTCGATCATGTCGGTGAACGATGGCGACACGGTTAGTTCTGGAATGTTGCCTCGGTTGAGGCTGAAGGTGATGGAGCCGTCGTCGTTGGTATCTACGATGAAATCCGGGGTAATCTGCTGCATGTTTCTGCCCTCGGTTTCGCCCATCGATGCGCCTGGCTTCGGGTTCAGTTTCTTGATTTCCTCTTGCAGGGTGGCAAGCTGGGTGTCGTTGAGTTCCAAGCCAGTCTTGATCTTGTCCCAATGCTTCTTGGTGAACTCCTCGAAGTAGTCGCTGAACACTTCTTCCATCGTTTTGCGGAGCACGCCTCGTGGCAGGCGCTTTGCCTGCAGCAGAAGGCATTCCTGAAGACTTCTGCCGCCTACACCGGCAGGATCGAAGGTCTGGAGAATGTGGAGCACGTGTTCCAGTTCCTTTTCCGATACGTCCATGTTGTGATAGATGGCAAGCTCATCGCAGATGCCGTCCAGGTCTTTGCGCAGCAGGCCGTCGTCATCGAGCGAACCGATGAGGTATTCCATGATTTCCTTCTCCTTGTCGGTAAGGTTCTGCATGTCCATCTGCTCCTTCAGCTTGTCGTAGAAGGAGGTGGTGTCGCCGTAGACCATTTCCTCATAGTCGGCGTTGTCCTGGTTGTTGTATCTATCCGTGTTATAATCAGGCATCTGGTCATCCTGTCCGATGCTTTCCAGCGCCTGGTCGAGTTCATCTTTTCTCTCTTCTTTCTCCGACTGTGCCTCGTAGGCATCATCGTCGTTCATTTCGTTGTTGTCATTACTGTTTTCTGCATCATGCTCCAGAGGCGAGTCTCCGTCGTAGCTTTCGTTGAGCATATCGTCAGGGTTCTCACTTTCCAGGGCAGGATTGTCGTCCAGTTCGGCATTGATGCTATCCTCCAGTTCGGTGAGGGGCATCTCCAAGAGCTTCACCTGCAGCATTTGCTGGGCGGAGAGTCTTTGCAGCTGTTGCAGCTTCTGTGCCTGTGTCTGAATGAGTTTTTGAGCCATATCTATTTATTTAAAGTATTCTTGCAGTTTGATGGCAAGCTGATTCAATTTATCCGGATTTCCGTTTCCATATCTGTGCCAGATAGCTTTGCATGCCTGAAGTACCTTGCTGTCTGGCGCTTTCTGCCTGTTGAGGTAAGGGTCACAGTACTGATAGTCAGTCATGACTTCCGCAATCAGTTTGGGCGAAATCTTCATCAGTTTTCCCAGATCAATGATTTCGGGAGTTTCCGGCACCATGGTGATAGGGGTGAGCTGGAAGTAGAGGTCGAGAATGATGATGAGTTTGATAGGTGTGAGCGATGGCTCTTCAGCCAGCGGTTCCCAATCTTTCTCAAACGATTCGCACACTTCTACTCCTGCAAAGAAATCCTTTGCATTTCCGCATCCGTTCATCTTGCGCAGGATGCTGATGTCGTGGGAAAGTAGTCGAGGATTGTCGGCATACTTATCCCAAAGTCGTTTGATACGAGGCGTAACTCGTTGCAACTTGAACATTTGCTCGTGCAAATACTCAGGTTGTATGTGCAGCTCCAGGCTTAAATCTACTATACCCTTAGAGTATAGTGGCTTTACGCCCATTGGCTTCTTCTGATAGAGTTGGAGAAGCAAGAGCCAGTAATCGTCGTTCCAAAGAGGATGTTTTGCCATATTCTTTTTAATCTTATAATCTTCTGCAAAATTACAATTTTTAGTTGGTAAAACAAAATAATTTAGTGTATATTATTATAAAGCTATCCATAAAAGTGCATATTGGGCTAGAAAAGCTGCGTGTAAAAGTGTTTATGGGGCTTAAGATTCTGTATATAAAAGAAGTGCGCAACTTCGAGTCACTCGAAATTGCGCACTTTTAATACTTTATTCCCAAATGTTTCATAACTCAATGGAGGATGGCTTTCACAAGCTTTTTCCCTCCGTTGCAGTGCCCGAAGCAGTCATTGTCCTGCTCAGGCGTCATCTTTTGTTATCCGATACATTTGTCTTTTTTACCTTAAGTTACGCTTAACCTAATGAATCATTATCCTATTGTCCTTGAATAAACAATCTTTTTAAAATTACCTTACTAACTAATAACCTAACTAAACAACTAACAATCTTAAACCTAAAAACCTAATAACCTAAACAAATTTCTTTCTGTCGTCCTTGAATAAACAATCTTTTTTTACCTTTAAACTAATAACCTTTTAAACAACTAACAATCTTAACCTAAAAACCTAATAACCTTTTGTCTTAATGACGATGCAAAGGTACGACGATTTTCGCAACTAGCCAAATCTTTAGAGGGAAAAATCGCAAAAAAGCCCTTATTTTTGATATAAATCAACTATGTGTGTGCGCACACAAGTGTTATGAAGCACATATTTGACCTATGTCAACCATTTTTGGCTTTTCCTGGTTTCCTACCCGTTTCAGCCCTCTTCTATACTTTGCTATATGGGGTATTTCAGTCTCTTCTATACCTTATATATATGGCTTTTGAGGGGCTGGCTTGGGGCTTTGGTCGTAGAGGAAAGCTGCCTCGCTCATGAACACGGCGATGGTTTTGAGGCGCAGATAGTCTTCAGAAAGATAGATTCTGCCCTGGTTTGCCCAGTTCCTGCCCCAGGAATTGCGGCATACGTAGTAGCGCTTCTTGTCTTTCAGGAAAGTGCCGATGATTTCCATCACGTGGTCGTCGGTGGTGCGTAGCTGTTCAAACTCTCTCTGGCGGGAAGTTGGGGTTACGGGGAGTTCCATCTTCTGAACCTCCACATAGTTGTCCTGGGCATGGGTAAAGCCCTCTTCGCTGATGTCGCCTTCCCAGCAAACCGGATGCCCGTTCTCCACGGCTTTCTGAATATGAAGCATCAACTCGTCGAGCGGAAGATTGAGAAACTGGTCGTGCATCACATTGTCGGGTACTTCAAGGGCGAAGTACTCGCGGTAAGGGTGATGGGTAAAACTGGTGAGTGATACGTACTCCTCGGGATAGCATACGCTGTGGGCAAACTCCAATGGGGTGTATTCGGCACCGAGCATGTGTACCTGCTTGGCAGGCATGTAGCCCATTTCCTTGTCGAAGAGGTTGTTGAGCTCATCTTTCAGTTTCTCGATGCCCGACTTCTGTGCGATGGCTCCATCGCAGAGTTTCTCCACCTTTCGACAGAGAATCTTATAGTTCACATCCTTTGGATCTTCATAGCTGTCGTATGGTTGTGCGCCATACTTATCTATATAATGTATGAGCATCGAAGCCATGCCTCGCATGCTGATGGGTTTCTTGCCTTGTGCGAAATAATATTCCAGGGCTTTCTCCTGAAGCATCATTCGTGCAACGTAAGCCACGGATAGGTTTACGGAGTCGCCCTTCATGATATGCTCGCTCTCGATGGTAGCAAGCATGCCGTATGCCCAGCAGAGTTCGCTCTTGCCCTGGTTCTTGACAGGGGTGGAGCCGATGATCTGTGCGTTCAGGGGCAGGTTGTCCTTGCCCGCTCCCTGGCGGGAAGGGGAAGCAGCTTCCGGCTTCTTCTGGTATCCGCAACTTGCTAGGAGAAGTGCGGCGAGAAGGCTTATAATGATATTTCTATTCATACATTATATGTTGGTTATTACTAGGATGAATGATTGCTTGTAACTGAAAAAAGTTCCGTTCCGTTTCACGGAGCGGAACTTTTCCTTGGTATGGCTTGGGAGATTTCTCTCCTTGGCTATCTGTATTCTTATGATAATCTTATGCTTTGCTTTCCGTCTTCTTCGCTCTCTTGCCGCTGGTAGCGATGCTCCATACGCCAAGGGCGATGAGTGGAAGGCTCAGAATCTGTCCCATATCTACTGGCAATCCTGCTTCGAAAGCCACCTGAATCTCCTTCGTGTATTCGATGAAGAAGCGGAAGACGAAGATGAGGGTAAGGCAAAGACCGAAATAGAGTCCGCTACCCACACTCTTGGGTCCTTTCTTCTTGTAGATGAAGAAGATGAGGAGGAAGAAGCAGAGATAGGCTATCGCCTCGTAGAGCTGACCGGGATGGCGTGGGTACTGATCTTCCTTGACGAAGATGAATGCCCAAGGCACATTGGTTACCTTGCCGATGATTTCTGAGTTCATCAGGTTGCCCAGGCGGATGAAACAGGCGGTGATGCCTGAAACGATGCCCATATTGTCGAGCAAAGTCCAGCCGCCCACCTTGGTCTTGCGGCAGTAGAGCCAGATGGCAACGAACAGTCCCAGAACGCCTCCATGACTTGCCAATCCCTCATAGCCCGTGAATTTCCAGCTGTCATCTGCCATGTGATGCATCGGGATGAACATCTCGATGATGTGATCCCACTGGGTGAGGAAATACTCCGGCTGATAGAAGATGCAGTGTCCCAGGCGGGCACCTGCCAGGATGCCGACGAAGAGGTAGATGAAGAGCGGTTCAAACTTATCCTCGCCCAACTTCTGCTCCTTGTAGAGACGGTGCATGAGCAAATAACCCAATAACAGACCCACCATCCAGCAGGTGGCGTAATATCGGATGGAGATAGGACCCAGGTGAGCCAGGATTGGGTCTGGGTCCCATACGATATAGTTTAGCAAATTTGCTGTCATAATCGTTTATACGTTGAAACGGAAGTGCATGATGTCGCCATCCTGCACGATGTACTCCTTGCCCTCGATGCCGAGCTTACCAGCCTCGCGTACTGCTGCTTCAGAGCCATACTTGATATAGTCATCATACTTGATAACCTCTGCACGGATGAATCCTTTCTCGAAGTCGGTGTGGATGACGCCAGCACACTGAGGAGCCTTCCAGCCCTTGTGATAGGTCCATGCCTTTACCTCCATCTCACCGGCGGTGATGAATGTTTCAAGGTTCAGCAGGGCGTATGCCTTCTTGATGAGTCGGTTTACGCCGCTTTCTTCCAGGCCGAGCTCTTCGAGGAACATCAGCTTGTCTTCGTAGGTTTCGAGCGATGCGATGTCTTCCTCAGTCTTGGCAGCGATGACCATGCACTCAGCACCTTCTTCCTTGGCGATTTCCTCTACCTTCTTGCTATATTCGTTGCCGGTCTTGGCAGAAGCCTCGTCAACATTGGCAACATAGAGTACTGGCTTGGTAGTGAGGAGGAAGAGATCGTGAGCCACCTTCTGCTCTTCCTTGCTTTCGAAAGTAACGCTACGTGCGTTCTTTCCCTGCTCCAGTTCTGCCTTGTAAGCCTCCAGAACGGTAACCATCAGCTTGGCATCCTTGTTGCCGGCAGCAGCTGTCTTCTGCTGCTTGGCGAGCTGAGATTCGATGGTTTCCAGGTCTTTGAGCTGCAACTCTGTATCGATGACGCTCTTATCCTCCAATGGGTCAACCTTGGCGCCACCCTCGCGAACGATGTTGTCATCGTCGAAGCAGCGGATTACGTGGATGATTGCATCGCACTCACGGATATTTCCCAAGAATTTATTACCAAGACCTTCGCCCTTGCTGGCACCCTTTACGAGGCCTGCGATATCTACGATTTCGCAAGTAGCTGGGACGATGCGTCCTGGGTGAACAATCTCTGCCAATTTGTTGAGTCGCTCATCAGGTACGGTGATGACGCCCAAGTTTGGTTCGATAGTACAGAAAGGGAAGTTAGCTGCCTGTGCCTTTGCACTAGACAGACAGTTGAACAGTGTAGACTTACCCACGTTTGGGAGGCCTACAATACCACATTTTAATGCCATTTTATCTTTAAACGTTTAAATATTTGGTGCAAAGGTACACATTATAAATGAAAGATACAAAGAAATCGTGGAAAATTAACTAAAAAAGGCATCCACAGCCCCCGTGGATGCCTTTATGATAGCATTTTTTAGAGATTCTTTTCGAATTGCTTTAATACATCGCATCGGGTGGTGTATTGATCCACGATTTCCGGATGCTGATGGCTGAACTGGCTCCATTCCATCATCGCCTGATATTGAGCGGATTGTGGTTGTAGAAGCTTCTGCTCTTTCCAGTTGGCATCATAGGTAATCTTAAACCATGGGTCGATGCCGATGGATGAGAGGGCATAGAGCGAATGATAGCGAAGCGTGAGATTGCTGCTTTGCTTGCTTATCTTGAGATAGTCTTGAGCGATAGCTGCGAAATCGGCTTCGCCTGTGCGGGCACTATCGGCAATGCTCTTGCCATAATGGGTAAGATACCAGCAGTCGCCATAGCAGGATGCCTGATAATAACGGGTGGCAAGCTCATAGGCAAGTTTTTCTCTGACTTCGCCCTCGCGAGCCACATTGTATTGGCTGATGAGCTGGTTCATCTCCTGGCAGAATTTCCACTTCGGGTTCTCCTTTAGGTGGGCATAACTGCCCTGAATGCTCCACATATCTGAATCATTTACTTTCTGGTGGTTGAACCAGTAAGGCACAGCGTAGCTGCGCTTTTCGGCGTAGAAACTGATGGCCTGGTTGTTGATGAAATCCAAAGAAACATCCTTCTGCCAGCGAGCAGCTTCGCCAAAGTTACCCTCGGCAAGATACTTGGCGCCTATCATATCCTTGAAGAAATCGGCACTGCGATAGAGCGACTGGCATACGTATTGCTCGAAGGCATCCTGATGAGAAGATGTGATGAAGCGATAGTAATCAGCAAGCTGCTGCGCAGAGAGCGAATCGAGACGAATGGCGTATTCTGATGAATAAAGATAGCGGCTGATGTATTCTTCATTCTGTTGCTCCTTGTAGAAGGTTCGCATGTAGGCATCCATCATGCCATACATCGCCGTGGCCATGCTTTCGTAATCTCTGCCGGCTTCCTGCCGGTTTTCCTTTTTCGCCTTATCTGCCATCGTCTTGAACCGATTGTACAGGGCGCAGTAAGCCACACGCTCCTTCACCTCTACATAGTGAATGTCGGGATTGATGAAATCACCTTTTTTCAGGCTTTCTCCCTTCGCCATTTCGTTGAGCCATTTGAATTCGCCAACCAGATATTGCGGATAATCGTTATCTACCTGTGCATTTCGGGTAGAAACCAGAAGGCGGATGGCTCTTGCATTATCCTTCATTCGTTGTGTTCCATCCAGGGCTACTGCTTCACTAATCTCCTTCCATGCTTCCTGCTGATATCCATAGAGATAATGGAGCATGGCAGTGGCAGAACGCCACAGGCAAGGATTCTGCGTCTTGCCTTCAGCAATGACCTTATTGGCGAAAGTGATGAAGCTGAGGGCCTCTTTCTGGTAGATTACCTTGGCGCCAATCTCCTCAATCCACTCCTTGTCTACCTGGTTTTTGGAGCGACTGTCTATCGTCTGCTGACAGTTGTTTACGAAATCCTGTACCAGATAGGTGAGCATAGCCGAGTTCGGATTCTTGAGATAAGTGCTCTGAATGCCTGCAAGATTGCGATAGTTTCGGGCGAGCACCCTGATGCTGGCCATATCTCCCTGCTCGGCATAGATATCGAGTGCCTGCTGGTGTCGTCCCGTTTTCCACAAAGCCCGGGCATAAATGTTGCGCATCGCCTCTCGCCATGGTGATTTCGGAAGTCGGGAGGCGATGGCATTCCAATAGGTAATGTTCTGCTGGTGGAATCCCTTCATCATGTTGGTACGCATACGGAGCAGGGCGTACTGGCTCTTGAGTTGGGTGCCTTTATAAATTTTGGCGGCATTGTTGAGTCGGGTCAGCGATTGCTGTATCTGTAGTCGTTCTTGCTTCGAGGCGTAATTCCAGGCATTGGGATTCAGTTTCTCGCAGGCATCCAGGTAGGCATTCAGGTTTTTCAGGTAAGAAAGCATTCCTGCATCCTTCTTGCTTTGGGCTACTTTCTTAATATCCTCCTTGTTCCATCTGTAGAAAGATAAGTTGATGGAGGATGTATTGCCGGCATATTTCTGCCAGTAGCTGGCGATATCGTAGAGATACGCCGGAGAAGTCTGGTCGCGATTGAACACGCTGAACATATAGTAGTTATGATCAGAGTATTCGGCAACGCAGGCGTTGGCGTGGGGGCTAAATGCTGCTGCCATCACTCCTATGATTAAAAATCTTTTCATAATCTTCTGAGTTAAATCGTTTGATATTATCGGTGTTGAGGTCGAAGAGGATGACCTCGTTGTTGATGTCTTCATTCTGGTGATTGATGCTTCTTACGGCTTCCATAATGTCGTTCATTTCGGGCTTTCTTATCACGATGCTGTCGCTTGGCAATACGGGGAAATCATCATCTGCATGCATGATACCTACGAATTTTCCTTCTCTGAATAGGATATGCCAACTGAAGAGCGGATAGGCTGCAGCAAGCGGAAGCGGGTAACTGCCCAGATGCTGGATATAAGGAGCCACATCCTTCATATCGAGTATGGGTTTGTGGCAACTTAGCTGTTTTACGTCGCCCGTATTATACATCATCAGGATGCCTCTATCCACAGGGGGTGGAGTCATAGAGAGCTGGTGTAACCGGATGGTAGCAGACAACTTTATCTGCTTGGCTTTGGCTTTCACTCTTAGTTTTTCGAGAAAATTGAAGTAAGCCTTTTGGGTTGATGCCGTCCAGTCGCAGTCAATCTGAATCTCTTTCACATTCTCGATGTCATTGGCTTCGTTCATCTGAAGGATGCGAAGAAGAATTTTATCGGCTAGGTTTTCCAATCCTTCTTTAGGGAGAGTTTTCAGGCAACTGTTGACGATATAGACTACGGGGATGATTTCTATGTCTTCCGGTATCAGAGATCCATTCTTGTTTCTGTTTCCATCTTCTTCAAGGTTATTGAAATGCAGGGTGGCGTTGGGCATGATTTCCCCTTCTGCATCCTTTACCACGTCGAAGTATCTCACGTAGAGTCGCTCAATGTGGTGTTTTCGGATGAAGTTTATCTTGTTGCTGTCCAATTGCCATGTTGTGCTCCAATAGTAGACGGACCGGAGGCTTTTCTCTGCTTTATCTTGTGAGCAGGAAGTGAAGCCGATGGTTGTAGCTAAGGCAAGCATCAAGAATGCCAGTGTTATATGATTCCATATTCTCCTCATCATTGATGATTTCCGTTTTCTTCTTATTATTCCCCTAATACCCCTTTTTTGTTTCCTTAAGGGAAAATTTATGTTCCCTTAAGTGAAACTCGGTGTTTCCTTAAGGAAACAGAATTCTTTCTCTAACATAAAAGGTCTCGCATCATATTCCCTGTATTGGGAAAATAAAACGAGACCTTTTATTATATATGACGATACTTTTCCGTCATGATATTGCATGATGGTATTTATCCTTCGATTACTCCTTTCCACAACCCGTGAAGGTTGCAGTATTCTCGAGCCGTAACATCTTTGGCTTCTGCGTTTGTCAGGAAGATAGCTTCAGGCTTTTCGCCTGGCTTCAACTCGTGACGAAGCACATCGGTAGGGGTGAGCAACTCTATCCACTGGATGTAATGCTCTGGAAGCATCGGATGCTCCACGCTTCCTACGGTTACACGATAGCCGCCTTCTATAGGTTCTATCACTGGCACATGCTTCTCTCTGGCACCATCGCTGGTGTTCTCCTTCATGAGCTTCATCGGCTCACCGCAGCAACTGAGCACGGCTCCCTTGTTTACTACTTCTACCACGTTGCCACAAATCTGGCAGCGGTAGATTTCTCTAATCTTAGTCATATTTGTTCCTCCTATAATTTTGTTTCTCCTATTTCTGATAGGAGTTCTTGAATCCTCTATGAGGCTTTATTATTCCTCTACCGGGCTAAAGTCTTCCTTGCCTACTCCGCAAAGAGGGCAAACCCAATCATCCGGGATATCTTCAAATGCTGTACCTGGAGCGATGCCGCCCTCTGGATCTCCTACTTCTGGATCATAAATCCAACCACATACGTCGCAAATATATTTCTTCATAATGTTCCTTTCTTTCTTTGATATTAATAATCTTGTTCTTTCACTCTCTATCAGAAGGCTTTTCTGCCTATTCGTCTGATAACTACTGCAAAGATACAACTATTTTTTCTTATCTCCAAATAAAATTGAAAAAATTACAATTTTATTATCTAATTTAAAGTCTTATAACATAGAATGCTTCTTCAAGGACAAAGGAGAGCCATCATTACGGAGTTTTTTTTATCTGAAAATAGACTTTTTCGGATTTTATCTCTTTGCTCTGAAAAAAAAGTTGTATATTTGCACCATAATAACTAACTGTAACAATTTAATTATGGGAATTAAAATGAATTTTAAGTCACAATTGTGTGCTGCAATCCTTACTTTGGGTTGCTCTTGCCTGACGGCTAACGCTATCGTTACTAAAGATGCTGCCAAGGAAAACAAGGCACAGGCTCAGCATTATCAGCCTTCTCCAGAGAACTTGGAATCTAGAAAGCAGTTCCAGGATGATAAGTTCGGTATCTTCCTGCATTGGGGATTGTACAGCATGCTCGCCACCGGCGAATGGACAATGACCAACAAGGATTTGAACTATAAGGAGTATGCCAAGTTGGCTGGCGGTTTCTATCCTTCTAAGTTTGATGCAGCCAAATGGGTGGCTGCCATCAAGGCTTCGGGTGCCAAGTACATCTGCTTCACCACTCGCCATCACGAGGGTTTCTCTATGTTCAAGACCAAGTATTCTGATTATAATATTGTAGATGCTACTCCTTTCCGTCGCGACATCGTGAAGGAATTGGCGGATGAGTGCCACAAGCAGGGCATCGCTTTGCATCTTTATTACTCTCATATTGACTGGTATCGCGAGGATGCTGTTTGGGGAAGAACGGGTAGAGGCACAGGTCGCCCTAACCCTGAGGGTAACTGGAAGAGCTACTATCAGTTTATGAACAATCAGCTTACTGAACTTCTTACCAACTACGGTAAGGTGAGATGTATCTGGTTTGATGGATGGTGGGATCAGGATCAAAATCCTAACTTCGACTGGCAGTTGCCAGAGCAGTATGCGCTTATCCATCGCCTGCAGCCAGGCTGCCTGATCGTAAACAACCATCACTCTTCTCCTTTCGAGGGTGAGGATGTTCAGGCTTTCGAGCGCGACCTTCCTGGAGAGAATAAGGCAGGATTGTCGGGTCAGGACATCAGCCGCCTGCCTCTTGAAACCTGCGAGACCATGAACGGCATGTGGGGTTATAAGATTACCGACCAGGATTATAAATCCACCAAGACTTTGGTTCATTACCTGGTGAATGCAGCTGGCAAGAATGCCAACCTGCTGATGAACATCGGTCCTCAGCCAGATGGTGAGCTTCCTGCTGTTGCCTTGGAGCGTTTGGCAGAGATGGGAGAGTGGATGAAGACTTACGGCGAGACCATCTATGGTACCCGTGGCGGCATCGTGGCTCCTCACGATTGGGGTGTTACCACCCAGAAGGGCAATCGTCTCTTCGTTCATATCCTGAACCTGAAGGATAAGAGCCTCTTCCTGCCTCTTGGAAACCAGAAGGTGAAGAAGGCTTTCGATTTTGCCAGCAAGAAACCTGTGAAGATTCAGAAGTGCGAAGGTGGTGTGCTCTTGAATCTCGGTGAGGTTCCTACAGAAATGGATAAGGTTGTGGAAATCGCACTCTAGACTAGTGTGAATAACATATTGGAAAAGTGTCGTAATCCCTATGTTTTCAAGAGATTGCGACACTTTTTTATGGGTTGGAAAACTTTAACCCAAAAGATTGGCTAACTTTAGCCCAAAAGGTTGTCGATGGTTTGCTTCACTCTTTCTGCCGAGGTAACCAGCGAGTTGGCTTCATCGGCTCCCTCTGCACCCATATAAACATTGGTATTGAGCTGCTTCATCTTGCTAGGTACATTTACTCTTGCCGAGAAGTGATATTCGTGAATATCGGTGGCATCGAAGATGGTGCGGATGTTATCCTCGTTCACACCACAGCCGGCAAGGAGGATGATGCGGCCTGCTGCTATCTTCTTGAGTTCTGCAAGAAGAGCTACACCTTCTACAGCCTTTGGCTGCTGACCCGATGTAAGGATGCGGTCGCAACCCAGGGAGATGATATCTTCCAAAGCCTTCTGAGGATTGGCTGCACGGTCGAATGCACGATGGAAGGTTACACTCATCGGCTTTAATTCGCTATCACCTTTTGTCAATTCCACGAGTCGGCGATTCGCCTCCATATCCACTTCGCCATCTTCTGTAAGGCATCCGATGACAACACCATCCACGCCGAGTTCCCGGCAAAGGCGGATATCTTCCTCCATGCGTTCAATCTCCAATGGAGTATAGAGGAAATCACCACCACGAGGGCGGATGATGACATGGAGCTTGGTCTCGTTCAATAACTTGCGCGCCACTTTTATTTCGCCATACGAAGGGGTAGTTCCGCCTTCAGGTATGCCTGCGCATAGTTCCACACGGTTGGCACCGCCTTCCTGTGCAGCCAGACAGCTCTCTACGCTGTTGGCGCATATTTCAAACTTAAAATCGTCTCTGTTCATGGTCTTTAATTCTTCTTTCCATTTAGTTACTTGATTTCTTTCTAATTCTTTTCTCTTTTTTGCTCGATTTCTCGAATTTTTCTGCAAAGATAACATTTTTTCTTTTGTGATAGCCATTATTTCGAAAAAAAACATTATTTTTGCAGAAAGTTTAAATCGAAATATCAATATATTAACTGGATTATAGTAATAGAAATTAAAAAGCTAACTAACAATGAGAAAATTTTTAGTAATGTTCGCTGTTGTGTTTTTAGCCTCTTGGCAGACAATGATGGCGGCAAATGACCATTTCATTACCGATGCAGCTTATCGCACGAAGGTGGAAACGGCCTTTAAGCAGAAGGTTAACCTGGTAGGTAAGCAGTTTTACGACCAGAAGATGCTTAAGCAGCAGAAAGCTACTGGCGACGAGCAGGGTGCCTTGCAGTTCCTCTATGCTTACATGCCTGTGGCTGATGTCACCGACTATCCAACCAGCTTCTTCCTGGAGAATGTGCGCACCAGTTTCGAGGCACGCAACCAGATGGCTTGGGGTAATAAGGTACCAGAGCTGCTCTTCCGTCATTTCGTTCTGCCTGTCCGCATCAACAATGAGAACCTGGATAATTCACGCATGGTGTTCTTCAAGGAATTGAAGGAGCGTGTAAAGGGATTGGGAATGAAGGAAGCCATCCTCGAAGTGAACCACTGGTGTCACGAGCTGGTAACTTATCAGCCTTCCGACGGCAGAACCTCAGCACCGCTTTCTACCATCCGTTCGGCTTACGGACGATGTGGCGAGCAGAGTACTTTCACCGTGGCTGCCTTGCGAGCTATTGGTATTCCTGCACGTCAGGTTTATACCCCTCGTTGGGCACATACCGACGACAACCATGCCTGGGTTGAGGCTTGGGCAGATGGTACCTGGTATTTCCTCGGTGCCTGTGAGCCGGAAGCTGTGTTGAATCTGGCTTGGTTTAATGCTCCTGCTTCCCGTGCCATGCTGATGCATACCAAGGCATTCGGCGATTATAATGGTCCTGAGGAAGTGATGCTCCGCACCTCTAACTATACTGAAATCAATCTCATCGACAACTATGGTTCTTCTGCCCGCATCGATTTCTCTATCGAAGATGAAGCAGGCAACCCTGTGGATGGTGCAAGAGTAGATTTCAAGATATACAACTATGCGGAGTTCTGTACCGTGGTAACCAAATATACCGTGGCAGATGGCAAGACTTTCCTTTCGGCAGGTAAGGGCGACATGATGATCTGGGCTTCCAAGGGTGGCAAGTATGGCTTTGCCAAGGCATCCTTCGGTAAGGATAAGAACATCGTTATTCGCTTGAACCACGAGGTTGGAGCAGATGCCATGCAGAAGGAAGTATTCTTCCGCGATTCTTTCGATATCGTTCCTCCTCCAGAGCGTGCCAATATTCCTGAGGTTTCGCCAGAAGCAAGAGCCAAGAACCTGGAGCGCTTTGCCTATGAGGATTCTATCCGCCACGCTTATCTTGCCACCTTCTTTAATCAGGAGAGTGCGCTGGCTACTCTGAAGGCAAACGGATTGATAGAGGAGCAGAATATTACCAGAAATGGTGTAACTTTCCTGGCAGCCAAGGGAGAGAAACTTACAGCATCGGATGCAAACGGGAAAATTTCAGCCAAGGCTCAGAAGATGATTGATTTCCTGGTAGCATCCAGTGGAAATCACGATGTTATCCTCAGTTTCCTGGTGCAGCATCAGGATCGTCTGGATAGAGCTATCAACTTGCTCTCTACCTTGAGTGCCAAGGACTTGAGAGATATGCAGATGATTATTCTGGAGGATAACTTCAATGCCAAGAGCGATGAATTATCACCACGTGTGGAAAACGAGATGATTATCACTCCTTTCAAGCAGTTCTTCGAGAAGGAATTTGCCAAGAAGCAGGTGGCATTCAAGAATAATCCTAGTCTCCTGGTAGAGTGGGTGAAGAAGAACATCAGGATTAATCCTGATAAGAAGGCGTTGCAGATAGCTCAGACTCCTATCGGCGTATATCGCTCTCGTCTTACAGACGACCGTTCCCGCAAGGTATTCTTTGTGGATGTGGCCAGAAGCTTGGGCATCGAGGCTCAGGTGGATGCTGTGACCAAGAAGACTCAATACAAGAACCACAAGGGTGGTGAGTGGATTGATGTAGATTTCGAGAATGCTGCGCAGGAGGCTTCTGCCAAGGGCAAGTTCGTGATGGGATATGCGGATAATGGTGCCGTGGATGATCCTAAGTACTACAGCCACTTCACCATCCATCGCATCAATGCCGATGGTTCAACATCTCTCCTGGAATATCCTGAGGAAGGATGCACCTGGAGCAATACATTTAAGAATGGTGTTGACTTGGATGAAGGCGACTATGCGCTGGTATCAGGCACCAGATTGGCTAATGGTGGCGTGCTTGCAGAAATGCAGATGTTCCATGTAAAGCAGGGGGCTACCACCAAGGTAGAGATGCATTTGCGCAGCTCTGAGACAGAGATTACCGTGAAGGGTAATTTTAATTCTGAGTCGAAGTTCATCCTCTTGCCAAGCAATCAGGAGGTAAGTCTCTTGAGCCAGACAGGTCGTGGTTACTTCGTGATGGGATTGATAGGTGTAGGACAGGAGCCAACCAACCATGCCTTGAAGGACATCGCCAAGGTGGCACAGGTATTTGATAAGTGGAATCGTCCTATCGTTCTCCTGTTCGAGGATGAGGCTTCAGCCAAGAAGTTCAGAATCTCTGAGTTCCCTGGCTTGCCAAAGAACATCATTTTCGGTATTGACAAGGATGGTTCTTGCCGCAAGGAAATGGTAGAAAACATGAAGCTTCAGAACAAGAACCTGTTGCCTATCTTCACCATCTCTGATACCTTCAATAGAGTGGTATTCCTTTCTCAGGGTTATACCATCGGATTGGGTGAGCAGTTGGAATCTGTAATCAGAAAACTGTAATGCATTCATCGTACTTGAAATCATAAAATAAAAAAGCCCGGGGCAAATGTCCCGGGCTTCTTCATTTTGTTCCTATTCCTGAATTTTATCGGTAAATCCACTTATTTCTTTACGACAATCGTCTTAATCTCCACCTGCATATCCTTGTCGGCTGTGCGGTTCTTGGAGAGCCATTTCTGGAAATCATCATACTTCAATTCTCTTGGCAATCCTTCCACGGCATTATCTATCGCCTTGATAAAAGGATTAGGAGAGCTGATAATGTAGATATAATTCGTTTCAGATGCCTTATCGCAGGTCATGGTATATTCATCAACATCAGAAGAATTAAACAGCGGCTGAGCCGTTTTCTGGTTGAAGAATACGTAACGTGTATTGGCATCTACCTCCACCTTTCCATCTTTCGATGATTGGTAAGGCAGCAGGCAATAGGCATTCTTGTTGTCATCTATCAGATAGACGGCGAGATAGCCCTTGGTGGCACTCTGGTAAGCCAGATAGAGATCATCTCCGCTCTTGAAGTTTTCACCCTCGTTGCGGTCTTCTATGCCGTTGCAGAGAATCTTTGCCACATAGTTGTTTTGCTTTGCCACAATGGCACGTGCCTTGCCGGTTACGGAGCATTTCACTACCAGCATACCTTGCTCATAGCTTATCTCATACTTGGGCTCACCGATGGTTTCGAGCCATTCTCCCTTTACGTCGCTGCTGCTCAGCGAGGTGAAGTCGGTATGGGTAGAACCATTGGTGTTGTTCATCAAGGTGGCATTATGCTGTGCCACCACGGTGCCGAATTCATCGCCCAGTGCCTGAATCTGCGCACGGCTCAATGCCGTTTGTCTGGCTTGCTCTATAGAGACGTTTTCAGGTGCGTGGTAGATGTACTCGCCATGCACCTTTTTAGTCTTCTGGGCATAGCCAGTTGAAGCTACGCCCAGGAGCATCCATATCATCAAGAAAATATAATGTCTCATAATTGCTGATTTTAGATATTATCTGCTATGATTATACCTGTCACTATTTCTTCAGAGTCATCTCTTTCCATCCTGTAGCAATCCAGGTAGAAGGGGTAGCTGTTGGGGTTTGCACCTTGCGGTTGATAACCACCGACTGCTGCTTCACATTCTCCGAGATGTAGTCGCTCAGTTCGCCGAGGTTCACATCGCCCTTGCTCTCCTGCAGTTTCTTCAGGAGATAGTAGGTGAAGAGACCATGTCCCTTGGCTGAATATGGAAAGGCGGTCTCGTCGCCCGATGCAGCACTGAATACCACCATGTTGCCACGAGGGTCTTCCTGCTTTGCCTTCAGGGCTACACCACGGGCTGAAGCCAGCATGCCTTCCTCGCGCTTGGAACCGCTGAAGCAGGCATCGAGGAATACCACGATTTCCTTAGCCTTGGTTGAGCCTAACTCTGTATAGAGCTTGTTGAGTGAGTAGCAGCCTTCTGTCTGTGTACCATCGGCGTCGGTAGGCAGGAGGTATGCATCCTTGGTTGCCTCGTTTGGAATACCATGTCCGGCATAGTAGAACACGATGTTGATGTCGCCATTAAAGGCACTTGCGATGTTCTTGATGTCACGGATGGCGCGGAGCATGGTTCCGTAAGAGGCATCGGCATAGTAGCGCACATTTTCGGCAGGCATTCCCAACGTCTTCTCGCAATACTTGGAGAAGGCAAGACCATCGTTCAGTGCCAATGGTACGCCGGCTACGTTGGTGTAGTTCTGGTTGGCGATGACCACGGCAAAGGTCTTGTTGTTGGTTGTAGGATTCTCTGGAATGTTCTCATCCACATCCGATGTTCCCAACTTCACGTTCTGCTGCTGTATGGTCTGCTTGTTGGCATTATTGGTATTGGCTGCCAGCATTCCTGCATTGATAGGGTCGAAGTGTACTTCTACGTTGGTGGCTGTGTAGTTGAGTGCAGCTGCATTGTCGTAGTGGTATTCCTTGCCCGACGGGGTGATGATGGTGAGCTGGGCGAGTGCCAGATGATCCTTGTCAATGAAGTACTTAGGATTCTTAAACTGCATTCCGTTCCAGTTGGAAGCGAAGATGCGTGCCTCGTTGTTGCTTCTTGGCACCGGAACTACCATTTCACCAACGTCTGGTGATGTTACCAGGAACACTTCGTGATCTGCATCGTATGGCTTCAATTCCAGATGGCGCAGGTTCACTCTCGATTCATACTTGCTGATGTATTCCTGCTGAGCCAGTTTCTGCATCTCCTGAATCTTGGCGTCGCGGTTCTTTTCGGTCATGCGGGCACGATATTCATCCAGAGTTTCGTAGCTGTCTTTCTGCTGCCACTTGTCGATGCGGTTCTCGATGAATGGAATGGCGAATGCTGAATATGCTGGGATTCCCTTTTCTTCTTCTTTGGCCTGTGAGTCGCTGTCTGTGCTCTGTTGCTGTGTGGCAACGGCTGCAATGGATGGTTTCACTTCGCCATTGAACTCTATGAGTTGAGGAATGAAGTTTGATTCAATCTTGCCTCCACCCAATGATGCCAACTTGTTGTTGATGATGTTGAAGTTTTCCTTGTCGCCGATACAGTTGTATGCCACGGCGAGTGCCTGGGTATATTTCAGCGACAGCGGGTCGCTGATGATGATATTCTTGAGATGGCCCACGGCATAGGTGAAGTATTCCTTAGACGTTTCCTGCAAACTCTTGATATGTGGATCTTTCTCCTTCAACTCCAGGGTCTTGTTGTAGTTCTGTACACCAATGTTGTAGTTGTTGATGGCGAGATGTTTCAACACATCAAGTGCCTTTGGATGAACCACTTGCAGTTTCTTGTAGATATCCAGTGCCTGCTCGAAGTTGTGTCCTTCTTCATAAAGCTTTCCTTGGATATTGAGTAGGGTTTCATCATCAGGACGAAGGGCAAGACCTTTGCCCACGAACTTCTGCAGGTTGGCATTGTCCTTGTGGTCAATGCACAGGTTCACTGCCGACGATACGATGTCATAGTCGGTAGGATAGTTATCTGATGCCTGCTCCAATGTGATGACGGCAAGCTGGTATTTGTTCGACTGGGCGCATGCCTTAATCAGGTTCATGAATACCGACTTGCGATACTTTTCGTCGCCTGAGCGGAGATAGGCTTGCAGATATGGTATGGCTTCCTCATACTGTCGGCGGTTTACCAGGTTGGCAGCAGCGAAGTATGAGAGCTGTGAATATGCGTTTTGAGTAGTGTATCCCCCATCGGCAAAGTCTGGCAAGCTGACTACGTCTACGTAGGCACGCGCAAACTTGATGGCATTTCCCACGCTTTGGTTGTTGCTGTTGTAAGCAGCCGCATTAGGCAGGAATGGGATGAGATTCTTCATGTTGTAAATCGCCTGTGTATATTCGGCGCTAGTCTTCTCTGAGTGTGTGACTATGGCATAAGTTGCTGTATAGCAACGGTAAAGTGCGTCGTACATCTGAGTCTTGTCGCCATCCTTGTTGGCTATCTGCACAAACTCTCTGTACGCCTCATTAGATTCAGTTATCGTCTGGGCAGCCAGTTTGCTGCCCGACGATAAGAGTAATATAGATATTGCAATAAATATTTTCTTCATTATAATTATATAATATGTATAATATCATTAAGAATGCATTAATTGCATTTTAATTAGGTTTCAACCCCATTCTTGGAAAATGGTTTATGGCAATAATCCTAGAATGCGTTGATGAAGGTGAACTTCACACCGATGCGGCGGTATTCGCCACCCTTGTTCTCAGAAACCTCAATGTAAGTGTCGTAGTCGGCTTTCATCTTCTGGAGTTCAGGAATGTTCTGCTCCATGTAGTTCTTCACGCCCATGGCGCGCAAGTAAGCCAACTGCTCGTTCTGGCTGATACCGGTAGCCTTGGTCACGGTGATATTGCTCAACTCACCATTCTTGTGAACTGGCTCCTGGTCAAAGTCGCCGTAGCAGCCGTCGTATGCCACCGTGCGGCTGAATGGCAAGGCGTCAGCCATACCGGTAATCTGCACCTTCACCTGCTTCCCTGCTACCATATACTTGGAGAAGTCTTCTTCGAGAGCCTTCTTCACAATGGCGAGCATAGCCTGTGCGGCGTTAGATTCTTCTGCCTTGAATTTGCCTGGTGCAAAGTCATCCTTTGCAGAGAAAGCCTCGTCAACAGTATAAGATACATCCACATCATAGTTGAAGATGTTCTTACCCGATGCATCTGTGCCGTTTACCACCTTGGTGTGTACATCAATCTTGGTATGGTCGGAGATGACGTTCTGCTCCTGGGCGTTCTTCAATATCTTGTTCTTGATTTCCTCCAGCTTCAGCTCTTCCATCTTGGCACCTTGCAACTGCTCGAATGGAACGAAGTTATCGTCAGACTCCAAGAAAGCCAGCGACTTACGCTCGGTATTGTCGAACACGTACTTCTTTCCTGTCTTCTTGTTCACAACCTCGGTATAGACAAGCTCGAATTCGTCCTTATCGTTCAAGCCGTACTTGGTGTTGGTGAATTCCAGGTTGCTTACGTCCATGCCTTCCAATTCGCTTGCAGGCACGGTCAGGTAAATACTTGGCATGTTGTTGAAATCGAGGGTCAACATGTTCATGTCGGCGTTGTAGTTACCGAGTTTCACGTCTGATGATGTCAGCAGATTCTCAGCCATGTTGTTAGCAATTTCTGTCTCGAAGAGGCGCATCTGGTTGAGTCGGGTCTGCTCGTTGACACGTACCTTGTAGTCGTCGAGCGACTCACCGTCCATCTGCTTCATCCACTCGTCCATGCGGCTGTTCAACTCATCCTTCAGTTTTTCCTGACGGTTAGGAGAGAGGAAGCCCACAGGGGTGAATGTGATACCGTTGCTGGTGGCATAAACAAGATAGAACTCGTTCTTCACATTCTTTGTGAAGTTGATATACTTGATGCCGGCATCTTTGGCGTCAATATATTGGCGGTCATCATCGTTGAGCAGGTTGAGGAGTGCCACGCGCTGTTCACCGGTAACGATAGCCAGGTATTTGTTCTCTGGGTGGAAGTAGCACTTTTCGGCGATGCCCATAGCATCAAAATGCTTGCTCACCTTGAAAGTCTTGGTATCATATACATCGCAGGTTCCATCTGCTGTGAGTACAGCCATCTGCTTGCTGTTGGAAGAGAAGGCAATGTCCTTCAGTTCAGCCTTCAGGTCGATGGTGGTTCTCACGCTCTGGTTTTCCATGTTGATGACCTGTATCTTGTTTGCGGAGCTAGCTATGAGGAAGAATCCGTTAGGGCTTGCATCAAGGCGAGATGCTGTCTCGTTTACATCGAAGTTCTTAACCTCCTGTGTCTTGCGGGTGGTGTAGATATGAATCTTCTTGTCAGATCCCATCACATAGAGGAATTTGGCATCTGGAGAATAGCAGATGGCAAGCGGTTTGAACAACTTAGTGGTACCTACTTTTCCCTGTCTTGTATCCTTATAGATGAGGCTGTATACATCTACGCTGTTCTTATCTTTCTTGTTGTCGATGAAGGCGTAAGATGTGCCTGAAGGATTGATGCGAAGTGAGCTGATCTTATTACCGGCAAACATAGGGTAGTTACGCATGTTGAAGATTTCTCCACCATGGTAATAGTAGTAGCCGCTATAATAGTTGGCAAAACCGTCGGCTGTATTGCTTAATTTTATTTTTGTATCATGGGGTTTAGGAGTCTCGGCCTCTTGTGCAGAGAGGCCGAGTGTACATCCTAACAACCATGCTATTGCAAATGTTTTTTTTTTCATTATCTACTTATTTTGTTCCCAAAACGTTATCAAGTTTCTTGTGCAGCTCGCTGCTCTCGTTTTCGAGGCTCTGGCGGATAGCCTGCTTAGCTGCAGCCTTAGCCATCTCTCCGTTGTAAGCGATGCGTACCAGCACCTCCTTGTTCTTGTTCTTCAAGGTGCGGAAGCACTCTACCACGGTGATGGTTCTACCGATGCTCTGTACGATGAGGCTCTTGCTGGCCATGATACTCTTGGTCACGGTAACAGCTTCTTCCATAGCGAGCTGCTGTGTGGCAACAGAGTTGTCTACGAGAGCTGAAACCTCTGTCTGAATCTGTGCAGCCAGGTTCTGCTTAGCCAATTCTGTGGCCTGCATCTTGGCGCCATCATAGTTCTCGCCAATGCTCATGGCCTCGCCCATCAGGTACTTTGGGTACATAGACTCATCATACTCCATCTGCATGAGGTATGAATTGTCGAGCTGCTTCTCCAGTGGGAGAGCGCCTGGTGCTGTTTGCCAACCTTCCTTCTTCAATTTCTTAGCCTCTTTCTGTGCGGCTTTTGTTGCCTTTGCGTTAAGTTCAGCCTTAGATGCCTTTACAAGTTCTTTACGCTCTTTAAGTAAGTCCTTAGTGCTCTGTGCTTGAGCAGATACACTGATAGGTGCTGCCATGAGGCAAAGCAAACCTACTGAGAAAAATAGATGTTTCATAAGCTTGAAATTTATCATTATTATTATATTACTTTCTGTCCAAAGGCAGAGAATATGAATCTGGTATACTTGATGTATTGAGGTCCTTTTTTCTCTTTGATGCCTCTGCCTGATAGATTCTTGCGACAAATTTACAAAAAAAATAAGAAAGGAGGAACCTTTTACGTAAAAAAATGCTGCCAAAGGATAAAAAATATACCTTTTGCAGCATTTTTGTGTTTATTTTGTATTAAATTAATGCGCTTCAAGCCAGTTTTTGCCCCAACCGGCATCTGCCACCAGTGGCACGCTGAGCTTGTAGGCATTCTGCATTTCTTCTACCACAATCTTCTCCACCTGTTCTTTCTCTTCTGGATAGACGGAGAAGTTGAGCTCGTCGTGCACCTGAATGATCATCTTGCTCCTGATGCCTTCTTTTCTGAAGCGGTTGAAGATGCGTACCATCGCCACCTTGATGATGTCGGCCTCTGAACCCTGGATAGGGGCATTGATGGCATTGCGCTCGGCGAATCCTCTCACAGTGCCGTTCTTGCTGTTGATATCCGGCAGATAGCGGCGGCGGTGGAAGAGGGTTTCGGCGTATCCCTTGGCTCTTGCCATCTCCTTCGATTTCTCCATATAGGCCTGAACGCCTGGGAAGGTGCGGAAGTAATCTTCTATGATTTGCTTCGCCTCCTTGTTTTCGATGTTCATGCGTTGGGCAAGACCGAAGGTGGTGATACCGTAGATGATACCGAAGTTGGCTGTCTTTGCCTTCTTTCTCTGGGCATCGGTCACGTCCTTGATGTCTTCGTGCCAGATCTTGGCTGCTGTGGCGGCGTGGATATCCGAACCTTCGCGGAATGCCTCTACCATGTTGGCATCTTCGCTCAAGTGTGCCATGATGCGAAGCTCTATCTGTGAGTAATCCGCAGAAAAGAATAGACATCCTGGCTCTGGGATGAAACATCTTCTTATCTCCTTGCCATCGTCATCTCTCACAGGAATGTTCTGCAGGTTCGGATCGCTTGAAGAGAGACGGCCTGTGGCTGTGATGGCTTGGTTGAACGATGCGTGAATATGACCGGTTCGAGGGTTGATAAGCTTTGGAAGAGCATCGATATAGGTGCCAAGAAGCTTCTTCAATCCTCTGTAGTTCAATATCTCATCGATGATAGGACTCTTGCTGCGCAACTGCTGCAAAACCTCTTCGCTCGTTACATACTGTCCCGTCTTTGTTTTCTTCGGCTTTTCCACAATCTTCATCTTTCCGAAGAGAATTTCTCCTACTTGTCGAGGAGAAGAGATGTTGAAAGATTCGCCTGCCAACTCATAGATATGATGTTCGATTTCTGCGAGACGATTGGTAAGATTATTGGATGTCTCCTTCAATGTTTCTGTATCAATGCACACACCATTCATCTCCATGTGGGCAAGCACTGGTACCAATGGCATCTCTACATTCCAGAACAGATCCTCGCATTCTATCTCCTTGAGCTTCGGTTCGAGCACATTCTTCAATCTCAATGTGATGTCGGCATCCTCGGCTGCATACTCGTAAACTTCAGATGGGGCAAGGTCGCGCATCGACTTCTGGTTCTTGCCCTTCGGGCCTATCAGCTCTTCGATGTGAACAGTCTGGTAGTTGAGGAAGACTTCGGCGAGATAGTCCATGTTGTGATAAAGCTCTGGCTGGATGATGTAGTGGGCGAGCATTGTATCAAACATCTTTCCCTGTATCTCTACTCCGTAGTTCATCAACACCTCGTAATCGTACTTGATGTTTTGTCCCACTTTCAGGATTTCAGGGTTCTCGTAGAGCGGTTTGAATATGTTTACGAATTTTAAGGCTTCTTCACGATTTGCTGGAATTGCTACGTAGAATGCCTCCTTCTCCTCAACTGCAAAGCTCAAACCTACCAATTCTGCATCGATGGCAGAGGTAGAAGTGGTCTCTGTATCTAAACTGAGAATCTTCTTTGTAATTAAATAATCATAAAGATTACGTGCATCTTCTTCTGTTTCAATGAGTTTGTATGTATGATGAGTCGTTTTAATGGTCTCAAAACTCGTGTTTTTTTGCTCTTCCTGCCCATCTGCTGGCTGTGCGCCAAATAAATCGAGCTCTCCTGTAGGGTTTGTTTGCACCTTTTGAGGTTTTTTAAGAACTCGCTTGGCGAACGACTTAAACTCCAGTTCGGTGAAGATTTCGTCTAGTTTGGCGTTGTCTGGCTCAGTCAACTTCAAGTCGTCCATCTTCACATCCACAGGAACATCGGTTCTGATGGTAGCCAGGAACTTCGACATCTTGATATCTTCCACGGCACCTTCTACCTTTTCGCGAAGTTTGCCTTTCACTTTTGATGAGTTCTCAATCAATCCCTCAACACTTCCAAACTCCCCGATCAGTTTGATGGCAGTTTTCTCTCCAACGCCTGGACAGCCAGGGAAGTTGTCGGCAGAGTCACCCATCAGCGCCAAGAGGTCGATGACCTGGAGTGGGGAAGCGATGCTGTATTTTTCTTCAATCTCTTCAACTCCGAGTTTTTCGTACCCACCCCCATGGCGAGGTCGGAACATGAAAACATTGTCACGAACCAGCTGCGCATAGTCCTTGTCAGGAGTAAGCATATAGGTTTCGATACCCTTTTCTCCAGCTTTCAAGGCAACGGTTCCGATGATGTCATCAGCCTCGAAACCATCTACCTGAAGGATGGGAATATGGTATGCTTCGAGGATACTTTTGATGATAGGCACCGAGAGTTTGATGTCTTCCGGAGTCTCTTCTCGCTGAGCTTTGTAAGCAGGAAAAGCCTCATGGCGAAAGGTTTTGCCATGGTCGAAAGCCACCGCTATGTGGGTTGGCTTCTCCTTGGTAAGTATCTCGTTAAGGGTATTGCAGAAACCCATGACACATGAAGTATTAAGACCCTTCGAATTGATTCGAGGGGCTTTCATAAAGGCGTAATACGACCTATAAATGAGCGCATAAGCGTCTAAAAGGAACAATTTATCCATAATATTCATTTTTATGGTGTAAAATTACTAAAAAAATGCGATATTTCACGAATAATTCATTAATTTTGTATCAAATTTCAGAAATTAAGTAGGTTTAAACGAAAATAATGGACTATTTATCACTTATCAAACAACCAATTGAGGCAGATTTGGCAGATTTCGTAGATTTGTTCAACAAGTCTTTGATGCACAGTGACGGCCTCCTTTCCCAGGTGCTCGACCACATCCGTCAGCGCGCTGGAAAGCGCATGCGCCCTATACTCATCCTGCTGATGGCTCGTAATTTTGGAAAGGTTTCTAGCGTAACTCAACATTCTGCTGTTGGTTTGGAGCTTCTTCATACCGCTTCGCTGGTTCATGATGATGTGGTTGATGAGAGTGGCGAGCGTCGTGGACAGGCTAGTGTGAATGCTACCTATAATAATAAGGTAGCCGTACTTGTGGGCGACTATATTTTATCAACCGCTCTTCTTCATGTATCTTATTCTCATTCAGAAGAGATTGTTCGCTATCTGGCAGAGTTGGGCCGTACCTTGTCGAATGGTGAGATTCTCCAGTTGAATAGCATCAGCAATGAAGAAATATCAGAAGAGATTTATTATGAAGTAATTAATCAGAAAACTGCCGCTCTTTTCGAGGCTTGTGCAGGTATTGGTGCGTTATCGGCCAATGCTTCTGCCGTAGAGGTTACTGCTGCCAAGCGATTTGGCCAGAATCTCGGCATCATTTTCCAGATTCGTGATGATATCTTTGATTATTATGATTCCAAGGAGATTGGTAAGCCAACGGGCAACGATATGACGGAGGGTAAACTGACCCTGCCTGTTATCTATGCGCTCAAGTCAACGGGCGATGAAGAGATGATGAAGCTGGCGAGAAAGGTGAAATCCCGTGAGATTTCTCCAGAGGAAATCGCTCAGCTGGTGTCATTTACCAAGGAGAATGGCGGTATAGAATATGCTGATAAGCGTATGTGGGATTTCCATGCCGAGGCGATGAATTTCCTCGATACATACGTGGAGGATAGGGATGTATATAATGCCTTGAAGGCGTATTTGGATTTCGTAATAGAACGAAAAGCGTAATGAATAAAAAAGGGTTGATTCTCCGAGAGAATCAACCCTTTTTGCTTCTGTATCCTATTGATTATAACTTATTCCTTTTAGAAATACTTGATTTCCTTACCCAGGATTTCGCTCAAGAGGAGGTTGGTAAGGCGGGATGTGCCGAGGCGCAACCACTGGTTGGTCAGCCACTTTTCGCCCAAAACTTCCTTCACGATGGTGTAGTAAACCACTGCGTCGTGAACGGTATTGATGCCGCCGGCAGGCTTGAAACCAATCTGAATACCAGTCTTCTCGTAGTAAGCCTTGATGGCCTGGCACATCACGTAAGCAGCCTCTCGAGTAGCTGAAACCTTCTCCTTACCTGTAGAAGTCTTGATGTAATCAGAACCTGCATACATGGCAAGAACAGAAGCCTTCATGATGTTGCTGCAGTTCTTCAAGTCGCCTGTTTCCAGGATACACTTCATCTTGTGCTCGCCGCAGGTTTCCTTCAACTCCTGGATATCGTCGCAGAGACCCTCGTAATCCTCGCTGAAGAACTTGCCTACAGGCATTACGATATCAACCTCTGTTGCGCCATCCTTGATAGCCATGGCTGTCTCGGCAATCTTTACCTCGATAAATGTCTGAGAAGATGGGAAATTACCGCTTACAACGGCGATTTCTACGCCATCAACCTCCAGACTCTGACTGATAAGACCAGCGAAGTTAGGGTAGGTGCATACGGTTGCTACATGAGGAAGCTCAGGATAATCGTGGGCAAACTGGTTTACCTTTTCAATCATCTTCAGGATGCTTTCCTCTGTATCCTCTGTATGAAGAGATGTAAGTTCGATGCTACCGAAGAGGAACTTCTTCACCTCCATAGTCTCATTCTCTGCTACCTTCTCATCGAGAATCTTCTTCACTTCTGCTGCGATTTCCTCGTCGTTGAGGTCGCAATTATACTGTTTCAATACAGATAAATACTTGTCGTCCGACTCGCTATACTGTCCCTGCTGTGCAAGAACCTGTTCTTTAATACTGCTCATACTTAATGTTACTTTTTTAATTATTAAAGTTTAGTTATTTATATGATTCCCTCAATTTCGGGTATTTAACTTCCTCAATTTCGGTGTTTTATTTCCATTATTTCGGCGTTTTATTCCTTCAATTTCGGGTTGTTCTTATGTCTTTCAGCATCCCTTTGGGTCTTCTTGTCGATGCTTTTCTGGAGCTCTTCGGTAAGATCGATACCCGTTTGGTTAGCCAGACAGATGAGAACCCAGAGAACGTCAGCCATTTCCTCTCCTAGGTTAGGCTTTTCGCCCTTCTTGAAGCTCTGGTCGCCGTATGTTCGGGCGATGACACGAGCCAGTTCTCCTACTTCTTCCGTGAGACAAGCCATATTGGTAAGTTCGCTGAAATAGCGCACGCCATATTCCTTGATCCACTTATCTACTGCTTCCTGTGCTTCTTTTATTGTCATATTCTTATATTCTTATTCCTTATTATGGGTATCCATCATGATGGTAACCGGACCGTCATTCAGCAATTCTACCTTCATATCGGCACCAAATTCGCCTGTTCCTACAGGCTTTCCGAGTGCATCGGATAGCTTCTTGCAGAACTCTTCATAGAGCGGAACGCTGATTTCGTGCTTGGCTGCTCTGAGCCAGCTAGGACGGTTTCCCTTCTTGTAGCTGGCAAATAGGGTGAACTGGCTGATTACCAGAATCTCGCCATTTACATCCATAATGGAGCGGTTCATTACGTGATTCTCGTCGTCGAAAACACGAAGGCCGATAACCTTTCTTACCAACCAATCTACGTCTTCTGAAGTGTCGCTTTCCTCAACTCCGAGAAGAATCAGATAGCCCTGCTTGATGGCAGATTTCACTTCTCCTTCAATGGTTACAGAGGCATGGCCGACACGCTGTATTACTATTCTCATATTACTACTTTGAACTTTGAATGTTGAACATTGAACTTTATGAATAGCATTTTGCAGAATTCAGGGTTCTGTTCAATCCTTTATTATATTGTTTATTATATTATTATCTTATAGTTTCAACTGCAAATATACGACTTTTATTTCATATTCTCGCCTTTTTCGGCGAAATATTTCGCAAGAATTTCGGCTTTATGAGGGCCTAATACCTCGGCAAGCTGTTCCAGCGATGCTTCTTTTATCTTTTTCACGCTCTTAAACTTGCTCAGGAGCGCCTCTTTTGCCTTTGGTCCGATGCCTTTGATATCGTCTAATTCCGAATGCAGGGCATGCTTGCTGCGCTTGTCACGATGGAAGGTGATGGCGTATCTGTGTACTTCGTCCTGTATCTGCGTCAATACCTTGAAAAGCTCGCTCTCCGGCGGTAGAGCGATGGTTTGTGGCGGAAAACCGTAGAGGAGTTCGTTGGTGCGATGGCGGTCGTCCTTGGCAAGGCCTGCGATAGGGATTTCCAGGTGCAGTTCGTCTTCTATCACCTCTCTTACCACCTCCATCTGGCCCTTTCCACCATCGGTGATGATAAGGTCTGGCAGGGCAGTTTCTTCCTCTATCATGCGACTGTATCGGCGTCTTACCACCTCCTGCATCGAAGCATAGTCATCAGGTCCTTCCACCGTCTTGATGTTGTATTTTCTATAGTCCTTTCTTGATGGTTTCATACCTTTATATACTATACAACCAGCTACGGCATCGGTACCCGATATGTTGGAATTATCAAAGCATTCTATCTGGTAAGGCATCTTTGGAAGCTTCAGTTTCGTCTGCAATTCCTTCATCAATCGGGTTTGTTTCTGCTCCGGATTGAGCTTTTCTGCCTGCTTCAGACGGTCGAATTTATACTGCTTGCAGTTCATTTCCGAGAGCTCCAGAAGGTGCTTTTTGTCGCCCCTCTGAGGCACGAAGAAGATGGCATCTTTCAGTTTCCATTCCATCTCGAAAGGCACGATAATCTCTTTCGAAGTAGAGTGGAAACGCTCTCTGATTTCCGGTATGGCGGTAATCAGAAGTTCCTCGTCGCTCTCCTCCAGCTTGCGCTTATACTCGTAGGTGAAGCTCTGGTTGATAGTGCCGTTTTTTACGTGAATATAGTTGATGAAAGCATTCTTCATGGCGTCATCATTCACGATGGTGAAGACATCTACATCGGTAATAGTATGGCTTACCACCTCGCTTTTTGCCTCAAATTCGTCCAGCAACTGGTACTTCTTCTTGTATTCTTCGGCTATTTCGAAGCGCAGAAGTTCGGCATTTTTCATCATCAAATCATAGAGATATTTGCTCACTTCGCGGGTGTTTCCCTTCAGAATTTCACGTGCCTGGCGCATGTTTTCCTGGTACTCCTCGTAGCTCTGCTTGTTGATACAAGGGGCACCACAGTTGTGAATATGGTACTCCAGACAGGGCTTGTATTTGCCTTCCGCCACGCCTTCTTTGGTGATAGGAAACCGGCAAGTGCGGGGTTTATACAGCTTCTTGATGACCTCCAGAACGGCATACATGCTGCCCACATGAGGGTAAGGACCGAAGAAAGTTCCCACCTTTTTATTGATGTTTCGGGTCTTGAAAATGCGGGGAAAATACTCGTTCGTAACGCATATAGAAGGGTAGGTTTTGCCGTCTTTCAGCAAAACATTATACCTTGGATTATACTTTTTTATGAGGCTGTTTTCTAGCAAAAGGGCATCTTCCTCGGTGTTTACAACGGTATAAGAGATGTCGAAAATTTTAGAAACAAGCACCTTTGTCTTGTATCTATCCACCTCTTTATGGAAGTAAGAAGACACTCTTCTCTTCAGGTTTTTCGCCTTTCCCACGTATATAATCGTATGGTTTTCGTCGTAGTATTGATAGCTTCCTGGCTTCTCCGGCATGCTCAAAACTATGTTTTTCAGCCTTGCCAATCGCTCCTCATTTTCTTGTTTCGTCATCTTGTTATGGGTTAAAAATAGGGTAAAATAGCGTTGCGGTTTCACGTGAAACTGCAACGCTAAATGGGATTACAACTGCAATAAAGTTGATACTTCTACGTCGTCATCGAAGATTTTTCTACCTTCGAAATTCTCGTTTACGAGCTCGATAATGAAGTTGGCATACACCTTCTTCGGGTGGAATTTTTTCACCAGATCGCATGCAGCCTTCATGGTTCCGCCGGTGGCGAGAAGGTCGTCGTGGAGGAGGATTACGTCGTTCTCGTTGATGGCATCTTCGTGGATTTCGATGGTGTCGATGCCATACTCTTTGGCGTAGCTAGCCTGCACGGTTTTGCATGGCAGCTTACCTGGCTTGCGGCACAAAACTACGCCTGCTCCGAGGCGAATGGCGAGTGCCGAAGACATTACAAAACCGCGAGATTCGATGCCTACAATCTTGGTAATTCCCTTGTCTTTGTAGATCTCATACATCTCGTCGCAGATCTCCTTGAGAGATGCAGGATTCTTGAAAAGGGTACTCACGTCACGGAAGTTTACACCCTTGATAGGCCAATCTGGAATGCAACGCAGATTGTCTAATAATAGCTGATTGTTCATTACTTATTTACTATAAAATTAATACTATATTTCTTCTTTCTTCGCTTTTGTTCCACGAAAATGCTGAAGTTTTACTTTAGCCACAATTTACTTGATGCAAAAGAATCTAAGTTCTTTAATATCAAATGTTTTATGTTTTGTGGGTTTCACGTGAAACATTCTGCGATATCCTTTGTTTCGCACTCTTTTGCGGTGAAACAGCCGATGTTTCCGGCTTATCTTCCCATCAGCACGAGCATCACGTTGATGTCGCTTGGCGAAACGCCCGGAATGCGGCTTGCCTGGGCCAGAGTTTCAGGGTCGATGCGTTCGAGCTTTTGGCGTCCCTCGGTAGAGATTTCGTGAATCTCCGAGTACTTGAATCTTCCCTTGATTCTGATGTTCTCCAGACGGTGCATCTTGTCGGCGATGAGTCGCTCGCGGTCGATGTAACCCTTGTACTTCATATTGATTTCCGCCGCCTCTGCAATCTCTTCCTTGCGGTTTGCCGGTGCTTCCATCGCTGCCTTCAGGTCGGGGATAATCTCCGAGAGGTTCTGAAGGTTCAGATGCGGACGGGCTACGAGGTCGATGAGCTTGCAGCCGGCACGCAGCGGAGTGGTGCCGAGCGCTTCGAGCTTCGGATTGATCTCTTCCTTCTTGATAGGATAGTTGGCGCAGAAGTCGATGATTCTTTCGATGGCTTCCTTCTTCTCCAACCACCAGTCGTAACGGTCGCGCTTGGCAATGCCCAGCTCGTATGCCTTCTCGGTGAGTCGGGCATCAGCATCGTCTTGTCTCAGCAGGATGCGATACTCGGCTCTTGAGGTGAACATTCGGTAAGGTTCATCCACGCCCTTTGTGGTGAGGTCATCGATGAGCACGCCGATGTAGCTCTCGTCTCGTTTCATCTCGAAAGTCTTGTCGCCCGTGCAGTGGAGGGCGGCGTTGATTCCGGCAACGGTGCCCTGACCGCCTGCCTCCTCGTAACCGGTGGTTCCGTTCACCTGTCCGGCAAAGAAGAGACCCTTGATGATTTTCGACTCCAGCGTATGCTTCAGTTGGGTAGGGTCGAAGTAATCGTACTCGATGGCGTAACCTGGTCGGTAGATCTTCGCATCTCTCAGAGCCGGGATTTCGTGCAGTGCCTTCAGCTGGATGTCCATCGGCATGCTCGAAGAAAATCCGTTCAGGTACATCTCGTTCGTATCTTCGCCTTCCGGCTCCAGGAAGAGCGGATGCTGCTGCTTGTCGGGGAAGGTGACGAGCTTGGTTTCTATGCTCGGGCAGTAGCGGGGACCGGTGCTCTGGATCTGACCATTATATAAAGGTGAATCGTCGAGCCCGCTTTTCAGAATCTCGTGTACTTTATTATTGGTGTAGCAAGTCCAGCAAGGAAGTTGCTTCAGCACACGATGGTTGCCCATGTATGAGAACTGATGGAAGTCGATGTCGCCCGGCTGCTCCTCCATGTCTTCGAAGTGAACGCTTCGCTTGTCGATGCGCACCGGTGTTCCCGTTTTCATTCTTGCCGATGTGATTCCCCATCGGGTGATGCTCTCGGTGAAGTGGTGCACGGCTGGTTCTGCACATCTTCCACCTTCCACCATCTTTCTTCCCACGTGCATCAGTCCGTTCAGGAAAGTGCCGGCAGTGATGATGATGCTCTTGGCGTAGAACTCGGCTCCCCAGATGGTGCGCACGCCGATGGCCTCGCCGTTGGCAACGAGCAGTTCGTCGGCCTGGTCTTGCCAGATGTCGAGATGGTCGGTGTGGTCGAGGATGGATCTCCATTCCCAGATGAACTTGCCGCGGTCGCATTGGGCACGTGGGCTCCATACGGCAGGTCCCTTACCGATGTTGAGCATTCTAAACTGTATGGCGGTTTTGTCGGTCACGATACCCATCTGTCCGCCCAGTGCGTCAATCTCCCGTACAATCTGTCCCTTTGCAATTCCTCCGATGGCAGGATTGCAACTCATCTGACCAATCTTGTTCATGTCCATCGTTATCAGACAGGTGTCGGCACCCATGTTTGCAGCGGCCGCAGCGGCCTCGCATCCGGCGTGTCCTCCACCTATAACGATTACGTCATAATTGAAGTTCATAATCTCTATTTAATCTATATTTTTTCTAATTTTCGGCAAAAGTAAGAAATTAAATTGAAATTTTAGCAAAAATACTTTGATAAATCATTAAAATATAGTAATTTTGCAGCTGACTTGCGGAAATATACCTAAAAATGAGGATTGCAGAATGCCTAAAAGTAGGTATCGCAGGCACTTGATGAAGGAAATATTAAATAGTTTCAAACAGTTAAATAATTTAAATTCAATCATTTATGTGGTTAATCAATTCATCTATTGGTAGAAAGGTAGTGATGTCAGTAACTGGTATCGCACTTATTCTATTCTTGACATTCCACGGTTGCATGAATGTGGTTGCGCTTTTCTCTGGAGAAGCTTACAACACAATCTGCGAGTTGTTGGGTGCTAACTGGTACGCCGTAGTTGCAACATTAGGTTTGGCAGCTTTGGCAGTTTGTCACATCGTTTACGCTTTCATTCTGACAGCACAGAACCGTCGTGCTCGCGGAAATCAGCGTTACGAGGTAACTTCAAAGCCAGAGAAGGTAGAGTGGGCTAGCCAGAACATGTTGGTGCTTGGTATCATCATCGTTCTCGGTTTGTTGCTTCACCTCTTCAACTTCTGGTACAACATGATGTTTGCAGAGCTTTTGGGTACAAGCTTCGGTCACAGCCCAGCAGACGGCTTCGCTTTCATCCAGGACACCTTCGCTAACCCTGTGTTCGTAGTTCTCTACATCATCTGGTTGGTAGCTCTTTGGTTCCACCTCACTCACGGTTTCTGGAGTGCTATTCAGACTCTCGGTTGGAACGGTAAGACTTGGTTCTGCCGTTGGAAGACTATTGGTATGATTTACTCTACCATCCTGCTTCTCCTCTTCATCGTTGTCGTATTGGCATTCGCTTTCGGTTGCGCTCCATCTTTGTGCTGCGCATAATTCGTGTAATCATTTAAGTATTAAAAAAGATTATGGCAAAAACATTAAATTCTAGAATACCTGAAGGACCAGTAGCTGAGAAATGGACCAACTATAAGGCTCACCAGCGTTTGGTTAACCCAAAGAATAAGTTAAAGCTCGACGTTATCGTCGTAGGTACAGGTTTGGCAGGTGCTTCTGCAGCTGCTTCTCTTGGCGAGATGGGCTTCAACATCTTGAACTTCTGCATCCAGGACTCTCCACGTCGTGCTCACTCTATCGCTGCACAGGGTGGTATCAATGCAGCTAAGAATTATCAGAATGATGGTGACTCTGTTTACCGTCTGTTCTACGATACAGTAAAGGGTGGTGACTACCGTGCTCGTGAGGCTAACGTTTACCGTTTGGCTGAGGTGAGCAACGACATCATCGACCAGTGCGTAGCTCAGGGCGTTCCTTTCGCTCGTGAGTACGGTGGTATGCTGGCTAACCGTTCTTTCGGTGGTGCTCAGGTATCTCGTACATTCTATGCTAAGGGTCAGACAGGTCAGCAGCTCCTCCTCGGTGCTTACTCTTCTTTGAGCCGCATGGTTGAGGCAGGTAAGGTAAAGCTCTTCACCCGTTACGAGATGGAGGATGTAGTTATCGTTGACGGTCACGCTCGTGGTATCATCGCCAAGAATTTGATCACAGGTAAGTTGGAGCGTTTCTCTGCCAACGCCGTAGTTATCGCTACCGGTGGTTATGGTAACGCTTACTTCCTTTCTACAAACGCTATGGGTTGTAACTGTACAGCAGCTATCCAGTGCTACCGCAAGGGTGCAGACTTCGCTAACCCATCTTACGTTCAGATTCACCCTACATGTATCCCTGTTCACGGTACAAACCAGAGTAAGTTGACTTTGATGTCAGAGTCACTCCGTAACGATGGTCGTATCTGGGTTCCTAAGAAGATTGAGGATGCCAAGGCATTGCAGGCAGGTACAAAGAAGGGTTCTGATATTCCTGAGGAAGACCGCGACTACTACTTGGAGCGCCGTTACCCAGCATTCGGTAACCTGGTTCCTCGTGACGTGGCTTCTCGTGCAGCTAAGGAGCGTTGCGACAAGGGCTTCGGTGTCAACAACACAGGTCTTGCCGTATTCCTCGACTTCTCTGAGTCTATCAACCGTCTCGGTATCGACGTTATCCTTCAGCGTTATGGCAACCTCTTCGATATGTATGAGGAGATTACCGACGTTAACCCAGGTGAGTTGGCTAACGAGATTAACGGCGTGAAGTACTACAACCCAATGATGATCTTCCCTGCTATCCACTATACAATGGGTGGTATCTGGGTTGACTACGAGTTGATGACCACTATCCCAGGTCTCTTCGCTATTGGTGAGTGTAACTTCTCTGACCATGGTGCTAACCGTTTGGGTGCATCTGCTTTGATGCAGGGTTTGGCTGACGGTTACTTCGTATTGCCATACACTATCCAGAACTACTTGGCCGACCAGGCATTGTGGCCAAAGCTCTCTACCGATCTCCCAGAGTTCGCAGAGGCAGAGGCAGGTGTTCAGAAGGAAATCGACCGCCTGATGGGTATCCAGGGCAAGCGCTCTGTAGATTCTATCCACAAGGAGTTGGGTCACATCCTTTGGGAGCACGTAGGTATGGGTCGTACCAAGGAAGGTCTTGAGGAAGGCTTGAAGAAGATGAAGGCTCTCCGCGAGGAATTCAACAAGAACCTCTTCATCCCTGGCAAGAAGGAAGGCTTGAACGTAGAGTTGGATAAGGCTATCCACTTGCGTGACTTCATCTTGATGGGCGAGTTGATCGCTTACGATGCATTGCACCGCAACGAGAGCTGTGGTGGTCACTTCCGTGAGGAGTACCAGACAGAGGAAGGCGAGGCTAAGCGTGATGACGAGAACTTCTTCTACGTAGGTTGCTGGGAGTATCAGGGCAACGATACAACTGCTCCAGTGCTCAACAAGGAACCTCTCGAGTATGAGGCAATTAAGGTACAGACAAGAAATTACAAGAATTAAAAAGCGAACAAGACAATGGCAAGAAATATAAGTTTCACAGTTAAGTATTGGAAGCAGGACGGCCCTACAGCACAGGGTCACTTCGATACACACGAGATGAAGAACATCCCAGATGATACCTCATTCCTCGAGATGCTCGACATCTTGAACGAGGAGCTCATCGAGTCAGGTCAGGAGCCTTTCGTCTTCGACCACGACTGCCGCGAGGGTATCTGCGGTATGTGCTCTCTCTATATTAATGGTACACCTCATGGTAAGACTGAGCGTGGTGCTACAACATGTCAGCTCTACATGCGTCGTTTCAACGATGGTGACGTTATCACCGTTGAGCCTTGGCGTTCTGCTGGTTTCCCTATCATCAAGGACTGTATGGTTGACCGTTCAGCATTCGACAAGATCATCCAGGCAGGTGGTTACACCAGCATCCGTACAGGTCAGGCTCAGGATGCCAACGCTATCCTGATTCCTAAGGAGAATGCAGACGAGGCAATGGATTGCGCTACATGTATCGGTTGTGGTGCTTGTGTTGCAGCATGTAAGAATGGTTCTGCCATGCTCTTCGTCAGCTCAAAGGTTAGCCAGTTGGCACTTCTCCCACAGGGTCGTGTAGAGGCTGCTACCCGTGCTAAGAAGATGATTGCACGCATGGATGAGCTCGGATTCGGTAACTGTACAAACACTCGTGCTTGCGAGGCTGTTTGTCCTAAGAACGAGTCTATTGCTAACATCGCCCGCTTGAACCGTGAGTTCTTGAAGGCTAAGTTGGCTGACTAATCCATCGCATAGATTAAGGATTCAGAATATTCTTCTGCATTCATTCTGCTTTTCTTGCAGATTTGCTGAGTGCGGGAGAATTTTCCCAAAACTACTTCACACTACACTCTTTGGGGGGTAAGTGGTTGAAGTATAAGAAGTTGAGTGAGTGTAGTGTGCCCTTTGACACTTCACTCACTCTTCACTTTTTAAGGGCACACTACACTTCTGAAATTTTTAGCGAGTGAAGTGTGTGTGTAGTGTGAGTGTAGTGTGCAGATGAGTATTGCACTCCTTTTATTTGTTGATAATCAAGATGTTATGGAATAAGAGTGTAGTGTGTAGTCTATTTACTCAATCCTTTCTATACGCTTCTGCTTTTTCGTTCGTCCCTTTTAAATTTTTCTTTGTTCTTTTTGATTTTCGTTCGTTCTCTTTTTGATTTGTGCCTTTGGATGGCAAATTATTGCCCTGGCAAGGGCAATCTTTTGCCATAGTGAGGCAAAAAGCGGTGTGTGGTGCTTTAAAACAGGATCTTGGGTAAGATATTTCCTTATTTATTTTGTATTCTCATCAGAATATCGTAATTTTGCGTTTATTATTGAATAGTAGTTACAGAAAAGAGAAGTTACAGAAAAGTGAAGTTACAGAAAAGTGAAGTTACGGAAATGATGAACCAGGCAACACAAGATTTTATTCGCCAGCACCAGGATGAGGATGTCCGCCAGTTGGCTTTTCTCGGAAGCAAGAATCCGGAAGTAGATATGCCTTTCGCCCTCGACCAGATTCGCGGGCGAAAGATGGCTCGTGCCAAGTTGCCCCGTTGGGCGAACATTGATGGCATCATCTATCCCCCTCATATTTCGATGGAGCAATGCTCCTCAGAATCCACTGCACTTTATAAGGCTGAATTGGCAGTGAGACTGCTCGGCTTGCCAGTTTCTTCATCAGAAAATGAAAAAGCAGCAGGAAACGCTTCAGATTCTCACTTTTCTAAAATTTGCGAATTTGTGAGCGAAAGGGCGGTTGATTCAGAATTCGCCAAAAATGAAGGCACTTTTGAAAAGAAACAGATATTAACGGAATCAGAAGATAATGTTAATGAAGTAAAAAACGAAACTGGTCAGGAAGATTTTTCTGAAGAAATAGAGTTTGTAGACCTGACAGGCGGCTTTGGGGTAGATTTCTCTTACATCGCTTCCCGATTGGGATTGAGTTCGATGTATGTGGAGCGTCAGGCTCATCTCTGTGAGGCGGCAAAGGAGAACTTCGAGCGCTTGGGCTTGAAGAACGCCATCGTGAAGAATGAGGATGGAATAGAAGTGCTTCATTCGTTAAAGGAATTAAAGTTAATCTTCATAGATCCCGCCCGTAGAGACGATGCGGGCAACAAGGTGGTATCCTTGAAGGATTGCACACCCGATGTCACCGTTTTGCAAGAAGAGATGCTTTTGAAGGCAGATTACGTTATCATCAAACTCTCTCCGATGCTCGACTGGCACCGTGCTATAAGCGAATTAAGCCACGTAAGAGAGGTTCATATCATCTCCGTGAACAATGAGTGCAAGGAGCTTCTTTTAGTGCTGTCAGCGCGAAATATGGGCGAAAATCTCCGTATTTATTGCGTCAATGATGCGCAATGCTTCGTCAGCGACGAGTTGGATATGGAGTCTTCTTCGGTGAAGATAGCCCCATCCCCCCTTGAAGAGATGCTGTATCTTTACGAGCCGAATGCCTCGTTGATGAAAGCCGGCTGTTTCGGTGTTCTTTCCGAGCGATATGATGCAAGGATGCTTTCCAAGAACAGTCATCTTTTCGTGAGCCGTGAGCCTATCGCCGCCTTCCCGGGCAGAAGTTTCCGCATCATCGCCGTATCCTCCTTTAATAAAAAGGAGTTGAAGCACCATCTTGCCGGAATCACCAAGGCGAACATCGCTACCCGCAATTTCCCTCTTTCCGTGGCAGAATTGCGCAAGCGATTGAAACTGAAGGATGGTGGCGAAATCTATATCTTCGCCACCACACTGAGTGACGAAAGCCATGTGCTGGTAATAACGGAGAAAGCTTAGAATAGGTATAATATTGGGGCTTTATGATGTTTTAAAAGGTTAAAAACTTAAAGAAATGCAGGAAAAATCCTTTGATTTTCTCGAAAATGTGTATATTTGCAACATTGAAAATCTCGAAAATGTGTAAAAAAGCAGTTTCGAAAACCTCGAAAATGTGTAAAAATGCAGTTTTGAAAATCTCGAAAATGTGTAAATTGTAATGGTATGAAAAGGAAAATTTATCAGCAACTGCTTGATTGGAAGCAAAATAGGCGAGGTAACGTGGCTCTCTTGATAGAGGGCGCACGACGTATCGGAAAGAGTTATATTGTTGAGAAGTTTGCTCAAACCGAATATGACTCTTATCTTCTTGTGGATTTTAGCAGGGTGAATCCTAAGGTTATAGAGTTCTTTGAACTATATATGGATGATATAGATATGCTTCTAGCCAGTTTGGAGTTGTATGGCAAGAAAAAGCTGACACCTCGAAAAAATGCAGATGAGGAAGCGCATTCGCTCGTAATTTTTGATGAGATACAGTTTTGCCCAAGAGCCAGAGCTGCCATCAAGCATCTTGTGGCAGATCGTCGCTATGACTACATAGAGACAGGGTCGCTTATTTCCATCAAGAAAAACGTGAAAGACATCATGTTGCCTTCCGAGGAACATGCCATCGAAATGTTTCCGATGGATTTTGAGGAATTCTTATGGGCTATGGGCGATGAGATGATGATGCCGTATATTCAAAATCAGTTTGCTAAGCAGCAACCTATGGGGGGCTTTCATCGTCGGGCACTGGATTATTTCCGTAAATATATGATTGTGGGCGGAATGCCACAGGCTGTACAAACCTACGTGGAAACAGGTGATTTCGATCAGGTAGATGAGAGAAAGCGAGACATATTGGGGCTTTATCGTAATGATATTCGGAAGTATGCCGATAATCAGGAGACAAAAGTTGCAGCTATCTTTGATGAGATTCCAGGCCAGTTGCAGAAGCATGAGAAAAAGTTTAAGCTAGCAGATTTGCAGTTGGAGGCCCGTATGCGAGATTATTCTGAGGCATTCTTTTGGCTTTCGGATGCTAAAATCATCAACTGCTGCTATAATTCTACGGAGCCTAGCATTGGACTTAAACTCAATGAAGAGAGAACAACTTTGAAGTGTTATATGGGTGATACTGGGTTGTTGATAAGTCATGCGTTTGATGAGAGGGGTATTGTTACGACTGAGCTATATCAGAAATTGATGTTTGATAAGCTAGAGGTGAATGAAGGTATGTTGGTAGAGAATATTGTGGCCCAGATGTTGAGGGCTGCTGGTCACAAACTCTATTTCTTCAGTAAGCCTTCTGCCAAGGAAGTAGAAGACCGTATGGAGATAGATTTTCTGATTTCTAAGCCTACGGTTACAAGCCGTCATAATATCTCTCCGATAGAAGTAAAGTCGGGGAAGAAGTACACGCTTACCTCTCTTACCAAGTGTATCAATAAATATGGCAAACAGTTGGCTACTCCTTATGTCCTTCACGATAAGGATTTGAAGATAGAAGATGGAATCGTCTATTTACCATTGTATATGACTCCTTTGTTGTAGGGCAACGAAGCCTATATTTTCGCTTTTTCTATTGACAAAGGAAGAGTTTGAAAATTTGATGTCGCAATTTGCGACATCAAATTTTTGTAGTTATGGGGGCGAGGAAAATCAAGCTGTACAACTAAATGGTGCGTAGTTGTACGATTAAAGGGTTTATAGTCGTACGACCAAAGGGTTTATAGTCGTACAACTAAAGAGTATATAGTTGTACGATTAAAGGGTGTTGTCACTAGGCTCAGCAGACTTGCTGACTACAGTGGGCAGACCTGCTGACTAGGCTCAGCAGCTCTGCTGAGCCTAGTGAGAATCTTCTAGAAACAGTCTCTCTGCACTTTTTTCTCCTATTTCAACACCTTCTTCTGTCTTATTTTCAAGCTGTTGTAATTGGTTCGCCAATGGCGAACCAATTGAAAGGCATTGCCATTCCTCATAGAAGATACGCATTTTCTTTAACATACTAAGGGAAACCTTGAAACCAGACCCATATTCCATTTCACAGGAAAGAGAATAGAGGCACATATCCGTATTTGAGAATTTGAAGCACTTGATACAGAAATAGAAATGACAAAGGCAGTAGAACAAATCACCACAGCCTTTGTTCTTTCTCTATTTCAATAATACCTTGCCTTTTTCTGTAAGCAAATATTTTTGCTTTGGACTCTTTGGCTGCTCAGGATATTTCATAGAAATGAATCCATCCTCCAAAGCTGGATTAAGATAAATCCTCAAGAAATTAACCCTATCCTTCAAATTCAAGAGTGACATGATTTCTTTTACTGAATATTCATTGGTATTAACAACAGAAATCAGCTCCTGAACAAATTTTGTAGCTTGTTGGGTGTTTACCACACTGCTCCTATTATACTTAAACACGACCCACACAAAATTACCATCAGTATTGAATTCTGGAGCAGGCAAGCCTACACGTTTGCATTCATCGACCATTGTACCTATTCTACGTCCCCAACTCTCCAATATCTTGCTCTTATAGAGTACGTTGGTGATAATTGGATTCTGTGGTTTTGAATCATGTTCTTGCATCAGTTTGCCTTTTCTAAGATGGAAGACTTCAAGCCAGAGGAACTTGTTGCAAAAATCAACGAAGTATTTTGAAAAGTCAATTTGGAATTCAAGTTTAAAAACGAAGAGAATGGTGTGTTTGGGCGCAATAAGTCTTCTTTGTGTGCCCAAACATCAGTTTTTTATCCTAACTGCTAAAAATAATCCATGAAAAAGATACAAGTAATCGATTTTTTTCATTACCTTTGCAAGCGATACCACTCTCGCTCACGCCGTATCGATGCATGGAGAGTCTTTTTTTAAGAGGTTTTTGTGCTGAGAAGGATAGCGGGTGGGGCTTGGTATCGCGACATAATATAAAGGCGTTTACTTGACGCTTGTTCTTGATGGGTAACAGGTAGAATCCTACGCTTTTTATTTTGCCGTCAGCTAATTGTGTGTTTTATCGCCAAATGAGGATTCGTGGCAAAGTCAAATTTTCTAAGAAACAATTAATATGGGAAATTTTAACGCAAGATTGCAACTGATAGTCGTTGCCTTATTTCTGGCTGTTATCCCATCCTTGGCAGATAATGTGGCACAAGGTGTGTGTGGAACAGGGGTGAATTGGAGTTTAGATGACCAAGGTGTGCTCACGATTGGTGGAGAAGGCGAAATGAATAATTTTACTAATCCAACCAATACTAATGCAACGTTGCCTTCATGGAATCCTTGGAAGAGTAAAATCAAAAGAGTTGTAATAGAAGGAGGCGTTGCGTTTGTTGGTAACTATGCCTTTTACGAATATGACAATCTGGAGGATGTTGCTTTTGGGGAAGGTGTGAAGCGTTTAGGTAATAGAGTGTTCTTTGGTTGTACAGGATTGAAGAAACTTGAATTGCCGGAGTCTATGGAGCAGATTGGTGATGCATGGACAAATTATAGCGATTATGGTGCTACTTTTTGTGGTTGTTCTGGTATTACAGAACTTACCGTTCCTACAAACATGAAGTTTTTGGCAGCGAATTCTTTTACTAATACCAAAATAGAGAAAATCAATTGGAATGCTATTGATTGTGATGCAGATGTTGTAAGTTATTCTAACTATGAAGTGTTTGGCTATTGCCCTATTAGAGAAGTATATTTTGGTGATAAGGTGAAATCCGTTCCTGCTTATATTTTTGCAGGTCGTGGAAGTCTTGCGACAGTAAAAACTTCTGGTACAATAGAGTATGTTGGTGCAAATGCTTTTAGGGGAACCTCTTGGTTAGGAGCTCAGGAATTAGATAAAATGATATATCTTGACCATGCAGCCTATCAGTATAGTCAAGATACGCAAACTGCTGAACCTATTTCGTTTGAATTCCCTGAAGGAACAAAAAGTATTACTGCTTCCGCTTTTCAAAATAATAAGCTACTTGTAAAAGTAACGATTCCTCATAGCATGGACCGTATAGGCGAGAATGTATTTGATGGTTGTTCTTCTCTAGGCGAAGTAGTTTGGAATGCGGATTCAGTCAATAATGATAGGTGCAGATTCTCTAAGTCACTTTATAAGATTTCAATTGGTGATAAAGTGCGGGTTATTCCTAATTATTTCCTTTATCAATGTACAGGATTAGCGGAAATCAAGTTGCCGGAGTCGGTTGAGAGTATTGGTGAAAGTGCTTTTGGCGAATGTGATGGAATAAAGCAATTTGTTATTCCTAATAGCGTGAAAACAATTGGTCGCATAGCCATTAGTTATTGTGACAATCTGGAAAAGGTTGTTGTTGGTGAAGGATTACAAAGTATGAACTTTGATTATCTGTTCACGGGTTGTTCGAAATTGAAGACTTTAGAATGGAATGCAATTAATCATAAGGAAGTAAAGGAAGATTTGTATCATCAGTATGAAAGTTGTCAAGCACCTGTTGAAAATGTCATATTTGGCGATAAAGTGGAATATGTGCCAGGAATGTTGTTCTTTGGTGTAAAGACATTGGAAAACGTAAAATTTGGAAAGTCCGTCAAGCGAATTGGTGAAGCGGCATTTAGAGGATGTTCAAATTTGAAAGCTTTGGATTTGCCTGAATCGTTGGAAACTGCAGGAAAATGTGCTTTCTATGAGACTGGTCTTCAGTCTTTGTTTATACCTGCTAATGTTACTGATATTGGTATTTGGGTTGGCTCTTCTCCTTTGAAGCAAGTAATTTGTGTAGCGACGAATGCTCCAAAAGGTTCTTTTGAAGTAGGAAAGGATTGTATGTTTTATGTTCCTAATACAAAAAGTTACAGAAAACAAGGTTGGGGAACAAATCGAGGACAACTGCTATCAATGATAAAAGCTGACAAAGAAACTATTTATTATACAGGAAAGGTTCCTACAGTAACATTTACGAGCAATATCCCTGGCTATGAATTGGTTTCTTTGACAAAGGATTATGTCTTAAACGGTGAAGTTGGTGAAGATTCAGTACGCCTTGTCGGTACATTCAAGGGCGAGAAGGAATTTACTGTCGAAATAACCTATCATTATGAAGTGAAACCTGGTAAACAGGAAGTTACTTGGGAACAAGACTTGTCCAATCTCCATGTAGGTGATAAGGTTGAGTTGACAGCGAGTGTAAATACAGGTAGGGAAATGTGGTATGTGAACTATGATAATAAGGTGGTTGACGTAAAAAAGGAAGATGGTAAGTTTTATCTTTATTGCAAAGCTGTAGGAGAAACTGACATAACAACATTCCAGTATGGAGATGAACATTGGGAGACTTCTCCGCAGATAACCAAGCATATTGTAGTTGCAGAAGTTGATGCAGGTATTACTGATACGGTTATGACTTCTGATGCCAAGGAAATCTCTCGCTATTCTGCCAATGGCCAGCGCTTGACAGCTCCAACCAAGGGCTTGAACATCGTGAAGTATAGCGATGGAAGCGTGAGAAAAGAAATGGTGAAGTAGAAGTTAGAGTATAAGAACAAGAATAATATAAGAATAAGTGGTTGTTTCCTTTGTGGAAATAACCACTTTTCTCTTTTTTGAGAAGTCGCTTGCCTGCATCAACACATATTATTATACTAAAAGAGCAAGAAAGTAACAAATTCCTTCCAGAATATTTGGAAGTAACTAATATTTTTCTTATTTTTGCAGCATGGAATACAGAAATAAACGAAAGGGCTTATGGTTAAGTTTAACGAAGAAAAATTAGCTAAACTACGTACTTTCGAAGATCATCTTCGAGAGAAATATGGTGAGCCTGGCAGTGCGGCTCGCAAGGAGTTTGATGCAAGAGCCAAGGCATGGTATAATGCCGAGTTATTAAAAATCAAAATGAACTCATAAAATAAAAAACAAAAAAATAATGGCAAAAAAGAAAAAAGGAAAAAGTAGCGGCAATCCTGTTTTGGATGCACTAACCGAAATGCTGAACGGAATGTCGCCCGAAGAGAAGATGATGCTGATGGCTGATCTCGAAAATTTTGCATCGTCGGGTAGAAGTCTGGGTGAGATGCAGGAGTCGGTTTATACTTATCAGCGCCCTGACTATACCCAGCAAGTAAAGCCTTTGGCAGAATATCTTCAGCACTTATTAAAAGCCTTCATGCCAAGCGAAATTCTTGCGGCGTATGAAGTGGTTCATAAGGCGATGGTTTCCCTCTCGCAGCAGGAACAGGAAGATGCAATGCGCAATTTCTTTATGTTCATTCTTGCCGATGGATTGACTCATGATTTCGATGAAGACGTGGAGACCAGTGGCTTGCCTATTATAGCAGGTTTCCAGCTTGTTGATGATTTCAAGCTAACAGGTCTTTTCGACGTAATCCTCGAAACCTTGAAGCAAAATCAAAGTTTCTATGAGTTCTATTACAGTGGGTACGAAGAAGTCACCACTCTGATATTGGCTCACGTAGGCGTGGGGCATCTTGAGGAACTGAAGGAAATGATGAATACGGATGGATTTATGCCTGAAGTTTATCCTACGGTTTTCAATGCCGTGGTACAGATGGCTGTGGAGAATCCTTCCTGTCGCCTGCAGGTTCTGACATGGGTTACAGATGTGCTGAAATCATGTATCGATTTCACAATGCCAGCCATGGCAATGGATTGGATAGTGAAATCTCTTGCTCAAATCAAGGCGGTGGAATTGCTGCCTATGATCAAGAACATCTACAAGAATTATCGTGTGCCGCCAGTGGAAATCGAGGATGGCATCAAGGGTGTAACCAAGTTGCTTACCAAGGGAACAACTGATAGAATCATTATGTTTGCTGAGTTTAAGGAAGTTTTGAATGAGTTTGCGGAAGGCGAAGCCAATGATTTTAATGATGATTTGTTTGGTTTTGATAATTGGTCGGATGATGGGGATTGGCTGGATGATGAGGAGGAGGACGATGAGCGTGATGCTGATGCTTTGTTCTTTAAAGAATGTGGTTTGAAGCCTGCCAAGTCCAAGTCCGGCAAGTCGAAATCGGAATCTGATAAATCGAAGTCTAAGCCTGCCAAGTCGAATTCAAAGTCCGCGAGAAAAGGCAAATAAAACATACCATCAATTATAAAAAATAAAGCAAACTATACAGCAATGAACAAATTAAAAACTATCTATCTGTCGCTCCTGTTCTTCCTGGCGATGAACATGACGAGTGTGTTAAGTGTGAAGGCGGAGAACTATCCCTATCGCAGTGATTATCTTTGGCTTACCGTGCCCGACCATGCCGACTGGCTCTATCGCACAGGAGAGCAGGCCATGGTGGAAGTAAGCTTCTACATGTATGGAATACCCCGTGACGGCGAGGTGAACTATGAAATTGGCGATGACATGCTGAAGGCTGACAAGCAGGGAAGCTTTAAGCTGAAGAACGGGCGCGCCATCCTGAACATCGGTACCCGAAAGACTCCGGGCTTCCGAGATTTGAGATTATTCTATAAGCTCGATGGCAAAACCTATCAGCATCATGTAAAAGTGGGGTTCTCGGTGGATAAGATTCAGCCTTATACCCAGGAACCTAAGGATTTTGATGCATTCTGGCAGAAGGCGAAGGATGAACTGAAGAATGTTCCCTTGAGTTACACCAAGGAACTCGCCAAGGAATATTGTACAGATAAGATAGATTGCTATCTCGTAAAACTTCAGATAGATAAGATGGGACATGCGATGTATGGCTATCTCTTCTATCCCAAGAATGCCAGCCGGGGCAGCCATCCCGTGGTTCTCACCCCTCCGGGAGCCGGCATCAAGACCATCAAGGAACCCCTGCGCAATAAGTATTATGCTGAGAACGGATTTATCCGCTTCGAGATAGAAATCCATGGCCTCGACCCACGTCTTTCTGCCGAAACCTTCCAGGAGATAAGTAAGGGATTCAATGATGCAAACGGCGGTTATCTTGCCAATGGATTGGAAGATAAGAACCGCTATTATATGAAGCATGTTTATCAGGGATTAGTGCGCTGCATCGACTTCCTGACCTCTCTTCCCGAATGGGATGGAAAGAATGTAGCTGTGCAGGGCGGCAGTCAGGGGGGAGCCTTGGCGATTGTCGCAGCAGGCTTGGATAGCAGAGTAACCCAGTGTGTGGCTAATCATCCTGCGCTCAGCGATATGGCTGGTTATGCAGAGAAGGGAAGAACGGGCGGATATCCTCACTTCAATAAATATCATGAGATATTGAAGAACAAGGACTGTCTCAACACGATGGCTTATTATGATGTGGTGAACTTTGCCCGTTACGTGAAGGCTCCCACTTATCTTACTTGGGGTTATAACGATGTAACCTGCCCTCCAACCACCAGCTACGCTGTGTGGAATACCCTGAAATGCGAGAAGGAATCGTTGCTTACACCAATCAACGAGCATTGGACAACCACCGACACCAATCGCAAGCAGATGGAGTGGATTAAGAAGCATCTGGTGAAGTAACCTTTTTGATGTTCTTGGAAGATATTGCAACTAGCAGCAATTAAGGAATGTTATCGTTATGTTAATAAGAGAAGATAATCGCAATATTTTCAGAAAAAGATGTATCTTTGCAAACAAAAAATAGATAAACATTAATGACATGATAAAGTTGCTATTAGTTGAAGATGATACGAACCTAGCTTTTATTGAAAAAAGCACGTTGGAAGATATAGTTGGAGGTTATGAGGTAATGACAGCCAGCAATGGAAAAGATGGTATCAAGGCTTGGGAGGAATTCAAGCCAGATGTTATCATCTCGGATATAGACATGCCTATTATGAACGGCATAGAGATGGTAAAACACATCAGAGAGACGGATGGCGATACGCTCATTCTCTTCACCACCAATCTCACTTCTCCTAAAAAACTAGAGGAGGGATATGCTGCAGGTGCTAACAATTACATCAAAAAGCCCTTTGTTCCCGAAGAACTTGATGCGCATATCCAGAGCCTTCTTCGCCTGAAGAATGGGCAGAAGAGCAGAAATGTGTCTTCTTGCATCAAGATTGGAAAGCATATATTGGACCCAGAACATGCCTGCATCAAGGATGAAGAAGGCAACATCAGCTATACCTTGACAGCCAGAGATGCCAAGATACTGGAAATTCTTGCCAAAAACAAGAATGAGATAGTGAAACGTGAAGCCATACAAGAGCGTATCTGGAATACTGCGGAGAAAGACTTTTTCATTTCCCGCTGTCTTGATACTGTTATCACAAAACTCAGAAAGGTCTTGAAATCAGACCCTCTCGTCAGCATCGAGACTATCCGAGGCATCGGTTTCAAGCTGGCAGAGAGTTGCTAGCTCTTCATCGCCTCCTCCAGAACTCGTCTTCTGGTCGGGTAGGAATATAGAGAATTCGGTATATTTGCCCAGTTCACTCTCTATTCCTATCATGCCTTCATGAGCATCTATCACTTGGAACACATAGGTCAATCCCAGTCCGAAACCAGGCGCACCTTTTTTCTTGAAGGTGCGCTTGGCTGCAGACGCACGCTCATACTTATCGAAAATCACCTTTTGGTCAGCCTTGCTGATTCCGATGCCATTATCCTTTACTCGGATGGATACGCCCTTATCTACCTTATCTGTAGAAATACGAATCGTGACATCCCCGTCAGAATACTTGATAGAGTTGTCTATCAAGTTATAGAATATTTCCTTAAGATACTCCTCGTCGGCAAAAGCATATTGACAATTAATATAATTCTCAAAGGATACATTCTTCAATCTGTTCACCTTGAAGTTTTCTTCCATTTTTGAGAGCATACTTGTCATGTTTACCTGTACTTTCTTGAGCTCCAGTTTTCCAGCCTGCGACTTGGATATGGTTAATATCCTATTTATCAAGCTATAAGCATGCTGTGTCTCCGTGCTGATTACTTGCAGATACTTGGTTCTTTTCTCTGGGTCGTTAACTATCTTCTCATGATCCAAGGCCCCCAATCCCAAACGAATCGTAGAGAGCGGAGTCTTAATGTCATGAATCATGGAATAGGTCATTATCTTCTTCATCTTGGCATTATTCTGCTGCCAGCGGATAACTCCAAGCAATTTTGCAATGCACAATGAAATCAAAATACCAGCCAAAAGACTACTTATTAAAACTAAACCTAATTGTTCAAACAATAAATCAGTTGGATTAAACAATGTGATTTGTATTCTCCTAGAGCCATCAATTCTAATAGGTACATCATGTGATGAAATTTTGTTATATACAACATAAGGCTTCTTTTCTGTTTCTTTCAAAAGTTTTAACTTATTACCACAAATCTGATATATTGCAAAACTATAGTTCCAACCTTCTATCTTTAAATTGTCACTAATGCATTTGCTTAAAAAAGAAAAGTCAACACCTTTGTGTGAAGCCTTAAATACACCTTCTTCTACATATTCTATGCCATGAAACTTAGGGTAAGAAGTATCAGGAGCACCTGCTATCTGTGTTCCTGTAGGTACATACTTAAACCTACTATATACCTCTTGAAACATAGACTTCACTAAAATTTCATCTATTTTCTCACTTACTCGTGCTTCGGCATATAGATATGTCTTACACATCCATATAGTTTGCAAAACTATTATGAATAAGACACCTATTATAGAAATATATATATAATTCTTTGTTTTCATGCCTGCAAAATTACACATTTTATCTTAAAACACCACATTTTTAGCCATATTAATAAAAATCTAACATAAATCTAACAATTGCCTAACATTTCTATTACAGAAAAACCAGTACTTTTGCACCCAGATTTACATAAAACGTAAAAACAATGAAACAATTAACAGAAGAAGAGTATCGAAACATTTATGGGAAATTGCTAAAATAAACATAAAAGTTCTAGGCTCTGATTCCCATCCTATACTATAATTAAACTTCATAAATATGAAATATTTGTATTTTTTATTACTCTTTTTACCCCTCCAAGCATTAGGGCAAATAAAACTTCAGGATGTTACGATTAGTAGCCAGCGTCCCAAGTTTGTGAGACTTAAAGGATATTATCGTAGCTATCAGCACAATGACTCTGTACTCAAATATTATGTGGATGGCATTGTGGAATACTATATCAACCTAAAGAATGAAAAAGTAGATATAAGAATGTATAGTAGCAGACATCTTAGAAATGAAGAGCTTATCAGCAAGGATAAGAAAAGAGCCTTTATGCTTAGCGACCAAGCTACATTTCGACCTTGGCCAGAAGGAAAGACATTCATAGAGGAATGCCGTAAGAAGTATGCTATTCAAGATTCGGCTAATGTTGGCTATATCAAAAAGACAAGCCAAATACTAGGTAGAGTGACAACTGATTCTATCAACAAAAGCTGTATGATAGAAATGAATATGATACCAACATACGACAAGCTAACGCATAACATTTTTGGCTTTACGCAAGAAATGAAAAGTGATTATTTCATGGAAGCTTATAGATTAAGCGATGAGAATTACTATTCTTTCAAGAATTTGCTCAGTCAGAAAACGGATCAAAGCTACAACTATTGGCACAAGAAGGATTCTCGTAAACAGCTCATTCATGTTGTAACAGAACTATTTATTACAGAACAAGAATATGTAGATGATAAGAAGAAAGAGGCAGGCAAAAAACTACAACCCCAGGAAGCAGCTCAATCAATAGAAGGCTTTATTTCAGAAAATAGATTGCCGTCTCTATCACCAACAATACAAGTAGAGATGAAGAAGCTTCAATTTTATGACCCTTCCAATCTGAACAAGAAAATTGCAACTAGCAGCAATTAAGGAATGTTATCGTTATGTTAAGAAGGCAACATCAGCTATTATCACAAAACTCAGAAAGGTCTTGAAATCAGACCCGCTCGTTAGCATCGAGACTATCCGTCTTCTGGTCGGGTAGGAATATAGAGAATTCGGTATATCTGCCCAGTTCACTCTCTACTCCTATCATGCCTTCATGAGCATCTATCACTTGGAATACATAGGTTAATCCCAGTCCGAAACCAGGCGCACCATTTTTCTTGAAGGTGCGCTTGGCGGCTGACGCACGCTCATACTTATCGAAAATCACCTTTTGGTCAGCTTTGCTGATTCCGATGCCATTATCCCTTACTCGGATGGATACGCCCTTGTCTACCTTATCTGTAGAAATACGAATCGTGACATCCCCATCAGAATACTTGATAGAGTTGTCTATCAAGTTATAGAATATTTCCTTAAGATACTCCTCGTCGGCAAAAGCATATTGACAATTAATATGATTCTCAAAGGATACATTCTTCAATCTGTTCACCCTGAAGTTTTCTTCCATTTTTGAGAGCATGCTTGTCATGTCTACCTGTACTTTCTTGAGCTCCAGTTTTCCAGCCTGCGACTTGGATATGGTTAATATCCTATTTATCAAGCTATAAGCATGTTGTGTCTCCGTGCTGATTACTTGTAGATACTTGGTTCTTTTCTCAGAGTCATTGGCTATCCGCTCATGATCCAAAGCCCCCAATCCCAAACGAATCGTAGAGAGCGGAGTCTTGATGTCATGAATCATGGAATAGGTCATTATCTTCTTCATCTTTGCATTATTTTGCTGCCAGCGGATAATACCAACTTGCTTGAATATACATAGTAAAGTTATGGTTAGCATCAGGAAAGAAGCAAGTGCCAAAAGACCTAATTCCTCAAAAAAAATAGAATAAGGATTGGTTAACTCAATCTGAATAGCTTGCGATTGGTCCGTTCTTGTATAGAAAACAGCAGACTTTACAGATAGTTGAATAGCTCTATTATCACCACCATAATAATGCTCCTTACCATTATTATATAATATAATGGAGTAATCAGATGGTAAACTTTTATCTAAAATAGCTTTCAGTTTAGGTAAAGATATATTAGATTTTGTTTCCTTATTGAGCTCTGTTTCAAAATATGTAATATCTGGCTTATCGGAATTAGAAGGAGATACAGATATACTTTTCAGATACAAACAAGCCCTCTGTTCAGCCTCGGTGAATAACGCCTGCTCCAGTTTTTCATTCACATCTGATTTTATTTTAGATATAGTATACTGGAAGCCACCAACTATCCACAGCATTTGCATCATAAACGCTGCGGATAATCCAACGATAGCTATTATTACATATTTATTATTCTTCTGTTTCATTTCTTTTAGATATTTCTAAGTGCAAAATTACACATTTTATATTTAAATGCCACATTTTTCATCCATATTATTTAAAATCTAACATAAATCTAACAATCACCAAACATTTCTATTGAAAAAAAACAGTAATTTTGCACCCAGAATCAAAAACTAAAAAAATGAAGAATATGGATTTTAAGAATTGGTACAGAAAGATTTGTCAAGCGAAATGTCCTACATGTGGAGGTCAAATACCATTTAGTATTGTAAGCAAATACTTTTGGCATGGTACATCTTATTATGTAAGCTGTACTCATTGTGGGCAAAGGATTCATCCGGAAAAAGAGCCTGTAAACACATTTACATGCATGTGTCTTGGAGGCATTTCCATTATGGCTCCAATGAACTCATATTGGTACATCGTGGCATGGGATTTTATCCCCGCTTTACTTTTTGCCCTACCATTTGTAATAATAACAATTATAGTTATTTGCATTTTAATATTGCATAATATAAAATTTTCAATTTAACAAAATATGAAAAAGATTACGAAAAGAGTGGTATTCTTCTAGTAAGAAAGCAAAAAAACTATATGACTGTAAAGGTGTATCTTGGAGCTTCTCACACAAAATTAGGAGGTACACCTTTGTCTTTCAATGTGCTAAATATCTAAAAAACTGAAAATAAAGATAGCAATATTTGGTCGTTTGGCGAAATATTGCTATTTTTGCATCCTATAATATTGCAAACTAGTTTGAAATCATGTCATTAATTGAAATTAAAAAGGTCGAAAGCAAGAAGGATTTGAAGACGTTCATCGACTTCCACTACGACCTCTACGAAGGCAACGAATACGATGTGCCTAATCTTTTCAGCGACGAAATGAATACCCTGAGCAAGGATAAGAACGCTGCGTTCGAGTTCTGCGAGGCAGAGTATTATCTTGCCTATAAGGATGGAAAGCTGGCAGGTCGCGTTGCTGCTATCATCAACCATAAGGCAAACAACAAGTGGGGAAAGAAATCCGTCCGCTTCGGATGGATTGACTTCATCGACGACCGTGAGGTTTCGAAGGCTCTTCTGGATGCCGTTGAGAAATATGGCCGCGAGAAAGGCATGGAGGATGTGGTAGGTCCGCTTGGATTTACCGATATGGACCCTGAGGGAATGCTCGTCTGGGGATTCGACCAGCTCGGCACCATGCCTACCATCTATAATTACGCTTACTATCCGGAGCACATCGAGGCCCTGGAGGGTTTTGAGGTGGATAACAAATACGTGGAGTTTAAGATCATGGTGCCGGATGAGGTGCCTGAGAAGTACGCCAAGATTGCGATGATGATAGAGAAACGTTACAATCTGCATGTGCGCAAGCTTACCAAGAAGGATATCTTCCAGGGCGGAATGGGTCAGAAAATCTTTGATCTCATCAACGATACCTACAAGGATCTCTATGGATATTCCGAACTCTCGCAGAAGCAGATAGACCAGCTTATCAAGTCGTATCTCGGTTTCCTCGACTTCAACCTCATCACCTGCATCGAGGATTGGACGGACGGAGAGCATAAGCTCATCGGTGTGGGAATCACCATGCCGTCGTTGGCTCATGCCCTGAGAAAGTGCCGCCGTGGCAGATTGCTGCCTTTCGGCTGGTTCCACGTGTTGAGAGCCATCAAGCAGCACAAGACTAACATCGTTGACCTCCTCCTTATCGGTATTCTCCCAGAATATCGTGCCAAGGGTGCCAATGCGCTTCTCTTTGCCGACCTGATTCCTTGGTACCAGAAGTACGGCATTGAATGGGGGGAAACCCAGGTAGAGCTGGAAACCAATGCCGGCGTGCAGGGACAGTGGGGAGCTTTGACCCCAGTGATGCACAAGCGCAGAAAATGCTACAAGAAGATTATCAAATAGTAATCAAGAAGATTATTGAATAGTAATCAATAAGATAATTAAACAAACAAGGAGTCAAGGAGTTAGGGAGTTAAGACAGATGGTTTTGAATCATAGCTCCTTAACTCCTCCTAAATTTTATAACTAGGAGGATTCTATGTCAGAAGATAATAACGAATTGAATGCCCCGCAGGAGCAGCAACAGCAGGAGCAGCAGCCGGTGGCTTATACCGACGACAACATCCGACATCTGAGCGATATGGAGCATGTGCGAACCCGTCCGGGTATGTACATCGGTCGTTTGGGCGATGGTAACTTGCCGGAGGATGGTATTTATGTGCTCCTGAAGGAGGTGGTGGATAACTCCATCGACGAATTCAAGATGAACGCCGGTACCCGCATCGAAATCGACATCGAAGACCATCTGCGTGTCAGCGTGCGCGACTATGGCCGAGGCATTCCGCAGGGAAAGCTTGTCGAGGCGGTGAGCGTGCTGAACACCGGAGGTAAGTATGATAGCAAGGCGTTCAAGAAGAGTGTGGGCTTGAACGGAGTGGGCGTGAAGGCGGTGAACGCCCTCAGCTCTCATTTTGAGGTGAAGTCGTTCCGTGAGGGAAAGGTGCGCCATCTGAAGTTTGAGAAAGGTATTCTGCAGAGCGATGTTACCGAGGATACTGAAGATGAGAATGGTACTTTCATCTATTTTGAGCCTGATAACACCCTCTTCAAGAATTATTCCTTCCACGACGACATTGTGGAAACCATGCTCCGCAACTATACTTATCTGAACACCGGTCTTACCATCATGCACAATGGCCGCCGCATCCTCAGCCGTCACGGTTTGAAGGATCTCCTTACGGATAATATGACCAACGAGGGCCTCTATGAGATTATCCACATGAAGGGCGAAGACATCGAGATAGCCTTTACCCATACCAACCAGTATGGCGAGGAATACTATTCTTTCGTGAACGGCCAGCACACCACCCAGGGCGGAACCCATCAGAGTGCCTTCAAGGAGCATATAGCCAAGACCATCAAGGAGTTCTTTGGCAAGTATGAGTATGGCGATATCCGTAACGGACTGGTGGCTGCCATCGCCCTGAACGTAGAGGAACCGGTGTTCGAGAGTCAGACGAAGATTAAGTTGGGTAGCACCACGATGACTCCGAATGGCGGCGAAACCATTAACAAGTATGTGGGCGATTTCCTGAAGAAGGAGGTGGATAACTATCTGCATATCCACAAGGACGTGGCTGAGATTCTGGAGAATAAAATCAAGGAGAGCGAGCGTGAGCGCAAGGCGATGGCGGGCGTTACCAAACTGGCTCGTGAGCGTGCCAAGAAGGCGAACCTCCACAACCGCAAGCTGCGCGATTGCCGCATCCACTTCAGCGATGCCAAGAACGAGCTGAAGGAGGCAAGTTCCATCTTCATCACCGAGGGTGATTCTGCCAGCGGAAGCATCACCAAGAGCCGTGACGTGAATACTCAGGCGGTGTTCTCGCTGCGAGGCAAGCCGTTAAACTGCTATGGCCTGACCAAGAAGGTGGTTTACGAGAACGAGGAGTTCAACCTGCTGCAGGCAGCCCTGGATATCGAGGACGGATTGGACGGATTGAGATATAATAAGGTGATTGTGGCTACCGATGCCGATGTAGATGGAATGCACATCCGCCTGCTCATCATCACCTTCTTCCTGCAGTTCTTCCCCGACCTCATCAAGAAGGGCCACGTGTATGTGCTTCAGACTCCATTGTTCCGAGTGCGCAACAAGCGAACCAAAATCAAGAACAAGCAGGCGGTGGCTGATGCTGATGCCAAACTGGGACCTAAGGAGAAGAAGGGCGACTTCATTACGTATTACTGCTACAGCGATGAGGAGCGCCAGCAGGCCATCAAGGCGCTGGGTCCTGACCCGGAAATCACTCGATTCAAGGGCTTGGGAGAGATTTCGCCAGAAGAGTTTGCCCACTTCATAGGTCCGGATATGCGATTGGAGCAGGTAACGCTGCACAAGACCGACCAGGTGCAGAAGCTCCTGGAGTACTACATGGGTAAGAATACGATGGAACGTCAGAATTTCATCATCGACAACCTGGTGATTGAAGAGGATATTCCAGAGGAAGACTCAGCACCGCTGGATTAAGTGAAGAGTGAAGAACGAAGAGTGAAGAATTCAAGTGCTTTCAAGGGGTAACCATTGAAAAAAGCGCTGTTAACTGTTAACCTTTAACTGTTACCTGTTAACTCTTGAAGGATTCTCTCTTTTCTAAACAATAAGTTCAAAGTAAATGAAGAAATATCTATTTATAGCGCTCCTGGCGTTCCTGGCAGTAACTTCTGCCAGTGCCCAGCTGCGTATCAAGATGGGCAAGAACAGCCCGATAGAGAAGTTGGGCAGGGCGGAAATCGCCATCACCAACCTCTATGTGGATAGTGTGGATGAGAACAAGCTCGTGGAGGATGCCATCAGAGGCATGCTCGAAAAGCTCGACCCTCATTCTTCCTACACCACAGCCAAGGAAACCAAGGCGATGAACGAACCGCTGAACGGAAGTTTCGACGGCATCGGCGTTCAGTTTAATATGGTAGATGACTCCCTGCTCGTTATCCAGCCGGTTACCAACGGTCCTTCCGAGAAGGTGGGCATCATTGCCGGCGACCGCATTGTTGCCGTAAACGATACTGCCATTTCGGGCGTGAAGATGAGCAAGGAGGAAATCATGAAGCGCCTCCGCGGTCCTAAGGGAACCACAGTGAATCTTACCATCGTGCGCCGTGGCATCAAGGATAAGCTCACCTTCAAGGTGAAGCGCGACAAGATTCCTGTAACCACGATGGATGCGGCTTACATGATTCGCCCGGGCATCGGCTACATCCGATTGGGAAGCTTCGGCTTGACCAGCCATAAGGAGGTGACCATGGCGATGGATTCGCTGAAGAAGAAGGGTATGAAAGACCTGATTTTCGACCTGGAGGATAATGGCGGCGGCTATCTTCAGACGGCGGCTCAGATAGCCAACGAGTTCCTGGAAAAGGGAGATCTCATCGTTTATACCAGCGGTCGTGCGGCTCCACGCCAGGAGTACAAGGCGCAGGCTAACGGCAGATGGCGCAAGGGCAAGGTGGTGGTGCTCACCAACGAGTTTACCGCTTCTGCCGCCGAGATTGTTTCCGGAGCTATCCAGGATCAGGACCGTGGCGTAGTGGTAGGTCGCAGAACCTTCGGCAAGGGATTGGTGCAGCGTCCGCTCACCTTCGATGATGGCAGCGAGATTCGCCTCACCATCGCCCATTATTATACGCCTAGCGGCAGATGCATCCAGAAGCCATATAAGAAAGGTGATAGACTGGATTATGCGATGGATCTCGACAAGCGATACAAGCACGGCGAGTTCACCAATCAGGACAGCATCCATCTTTCTGACAGCCTGAAGTATTACACATTGCGCAAGCATCGTGTGGTTTATGGTGGCGGCGGAATCATGCCCGATTACTTCGTGCCGTTGGACACAACGAAATACACCAAGATGCATCGCCAGTTGGCAGCCAAGAGCATCGTCATCAACCAGAGCCTGAAGTTCATCGATGCACACCGCAAGGATTTGAAGAATCAGTATAAGGATTTCAATAAGTTCCTGGCAACTTACGAGGTTCCTTCTTCGCTCATCGAAGCGATTATCGCCGAGGGCAAGAAGGAGAAGATAGAGCCGAAGGATGAGGCTGAACTTGCCCAGACGAAGAAATATCTGGCCGTGCAGCTGAAGGCACTTGTGGCAAGAGATATTTGGGATATGAGCCAGTACTTCCAGGTTTGGAACGAGACCAACGAGATAGTTCAGCGTGCCGTGAAGCTGCTGACTACAGGGAAGTAGGGGAACTCAATCCAATACGCCCTGTAAGGGCAAAAGCTTTCTGATACGAAGCTTTTGCCCTTACAGGGCGTTTTGTTGGTTGTATGTTTACCCAGGGCGGTGTCCTGGGCTAGGAGCTTTTGCCCTTTCAGGGCGTGCTGCTCAATATTTGCTTCTGTAAGAAGTCATGAATCCTTTCCGGATTCATTTACTTCTTCTCATGCATGCGATCCCATTTCAGATAGATTCCTGCAAGGATGGTGCCCGAAATACTGTGCCAGGCACAACTGATGGCGCAAGGCAAAACGGCGAGAGGCTGGGCGGCAAAGAAATTGCCAGCAAGAACCGTGGCAAGACCGGCATTCTGCATTCCCACCTCAATACTGATGGTACGCTTCTTGGCAGTATTGAAGCCCGCCAGCTTTCCGGCAAGCCAGCCCAGAAGATAACCCAGGGTGTTGTGGCAGAAAACCACGGCAAAAGTCCAGAGGAAAAGCGATAAGCCACGAGCCACCAAATCATCGTGAACCGTAGAAATCACGCCTCCTACGATGATCGCCAGACACGTTACGCTGATGCCCGGCATCAGACTCTGGATGGTAGGGAAGCAATCCTTCTTGCCATAGATATAATTCAAGGCGCAGCCGATGGCCACAGGAATAATCGTGACTATCAGAATATTGATGAACATTCCCACAGCATCTACATGGATAATCTCGCCTGCCGTAATCTTCATCAGCAGCGGAGTCATCACTGGCGCAAGAATCGTAGAGGCACAGGTCATTCCCACAGAAAAAGCCACGTCACCATGACACAGATAACTCATGATGTTGCTCGATACGCCGCCGGGGCAGCAACCCACCAGCAGGATGCCGAGCGACAGGGCTGGGTCAAGATGCCACACATGCACCAGGGTATAAGCCACGCCCGGCATGATGATGAACTGGGCGCAGGCACCGATGAACACATCCAGCGGGCGCTGAGCCAGAATCTTGAAGTCGTTGGTGGTCAGGGTCAAGCCCATGGTGAGCATGATGATACCGAGAATCACGGTTTGGGTAGTTCCGCGCACCCAGTCGAAGGTATGTGGGAAGAAGAATGTAAATACTGCTACACCTATTACAAAAATAGATGTGTAATTGGCCAGCCAACGGCTGAGCCCTTGAAAAAATCTAAGCATAATTCTATTCTTTTAAAAAATCCTGATATTTCTCTATATTTTTTTCTATTCTCAATATTTCTCTCTGTTTCTTTCTGTTCCTCTCTTATTTATTGTTATTTATTGTCTCTCTTTCTTTCCTCTCTTTCCTTTCCTCTCTTTCAATATCGAGTACAAAAGTACATCTTTTCTATCGAATAAACAAATTATTTGCCAAGAAAATGATAAATTATAACATTTTTAATAGATAACGCTTGCAATTCTGCACGAATCTTTTTGGATTGTGCAAAATCACAAGCAAAAATACAAGCAAAATAATTAGGCTTTTCTTCTTTAATTCCGCAACAAATGTGTAACTTTGCACCATATTATCGATAATAGTCATAGAATGAACGAAGATTTTGATATAAGACAACAGACGGTTTCGCCTGCCGAAAAGGAATTCGAGAAAGCACTGCGCCCACTGAAGTTCTCCGACTTCAGCGGACAGAATGGCGTGGTGGATAATCTCGAAGTCTTCGTAGAGGCTGCCAAGTATCGTGGCGAACCGCTCGACCATACCCTCTTGCACGGTCCTCCGGGATTGGGTAAGACCACATTGAGTAACATCATCGCCAACGAACTGGGCGTGGGCTTCAAGATTACATCAGGCCCTGTGCTCGATAAGCCGGGCGACCTGGCAGGTATCCTTACCTCCCTGGAGCCTAACGACGTGCTTTTCATCGACGAGATTCACCGCCTCTCGCCAGTGGTAGAGGAGTATCTCTATTCGGCGATGGAGGATTACCGCATCGACATCATGATAGACAAGGGTCCTTCGGCACGCAGCATCCAGATAGATCTGAATCCGTTTACCCTCGTGGGAGCCACCACTCGCAGCGGTCTTCTCACGGCTCCGCTCCGTGCCCGTTTCGGAATCAATCTGCATCTGGAATACTACGACCCTGAGACGCTTCAGAAGATTATCAAGCGAAGTGCCATGCTCCTGCAGGTGCCTATAGAAGATGAGGCGGCAGTAGAAATCTCCCGCCGCTCGCGTGGAACCCCTCGTATTGCCAACTCGCTGCTCAGAAGAGTCAGGGATTTCGCCCAGGTGAAGGGCAACGGAACCATCACCTTCGAGATAGCCCAGGTGGCGCTCAAGGCGCTGAATATCGACCAGTATGGCTTGGACGAGATAGACAACAAGATTCTCACCACCATCATCGACAAGTTCCGTGGAGGTCCGGTGGGCGTAAGCACCATTGCCACGGCTATCGGCGAAGATGGCGGCACCGTAGAGGAGGTTTACGAGCCATTCCTCATCATGGAAGGCTTCATCAAGCGCACGCCACGAGGCAGAATGGCCACCAAGCTTGCCTATGAGCATCTGGGCAGGAATCCGTATGGCAGCAACATCATGCAGGGCGACCTGTTTGAATAATGAGTAGTTATTAGTGATTAGTTATTAGTGATTAATGATTAGAGATTGATGAGAATAGGGATATTTACGGGTACATTCGACCCATTTACGATAGGACATCAGAACATCGCCGAGCGTGCCTTGCCCATGTTCGACAAGCTCGTGATTGCAGTGGCGATGAGCAAGCTGAAGCACGCCAGCGAGGAAATCTCGAAGCGTGTAGAAGATATCAGAAAGGTTTTCCCGAAGGAATGTGCTGAGCTGGTAGATGCGGAGGATGCATCCAAGGGTTATCGCCTGGAGGTGGTTGCCTATGATGACCTCACCATCGACCTGGCGCATCGCCTGGGAGCCAGGTTCCTGGTTCGCGGCGTCCGCTCAGCCAAGGATTTCGAGTACGAGCGAGAGCAGGCGGATATCAACAGGCAGTTGGGCGGCGTAGAAACCATCCTGCTGTTTTCTGACCCAAGATACAGTAGCATCAGCTCAACGCTGGTCAGGGAACTGAGGTTCTTCGGAAGAGAAGTAGATGAATTTTTACCAAAAATAAAATAAAAACAGGAGGAAGAAGCGTATGATAACATACAATGTAGATGGCGTGAAAATGCCGAAGATCAAGAAGCGCGATACCAGTGCCTGGATTCGCAAGGTGGCTGCCTCTCATGGCCGCAAGGTGGGAGAGATAGGCTATATGTTTGTAGATGACGAGAAGATTCTCGAAGTGAACAACGAGTATCTGGGTCATGATTACTATACCGATGTCATCACCTTCGATTATGATGAGGATGATGTGATTAACGGCGATATCGTGATTTCGCTCGATACCGTGCGCACCAATGCCGAGCAGTTTGGCAAGACCTACGATGATGAGCTTCACCGTGTCATCATCCACGGCATCCTGCACCTCTGCGGAATTAACGACAAAGGTCCGGGTGAGCGCGAAATCATGGAGGAGAACGAGAACAAGGCGCTCGCCCTGCTCGAAGGTGCTTCTATATTGAAGAAGTAAAGCCCCCTGTTTTAAAGGGGGAAGTATAGAAAAAACAGCTGTTAACTGTTAACCTGTTAACTTTGTTACAGGTTGGCAGTTAATTTTAGAATGTTGGTTAAAAATAAAAGCTATGTATAAGAAAATATTATTCATAATAATGGTTGTCTTTGGCATATTTGCATTAACTGGATGCCATAAGGACGAAGATGAATTAGCTGAGGTTATAGATAAAAGCTATGTTTGGCAAACACAAGAAAAAGTGGTTGCAGAGGTAAGATCTATTGATGAAGCTAAGGTGTATTTTCGAATAGAGAATGGTTTTAGTCTTGATAAATTTAATGACTGGGAAACTCTTGTCTTGTCAATGTCTTCATGCTGGTTTGACGAGAATGCATGGCCTCACTCTCTTAAAAAAGGTTCGATAGTTAGTTTTATGGTGGAAAAAATCGAATGGAAAGAGTATCCTAATCAAATAGGCCTTCCTGAACCTTCAAATGTTCATTTTTATATCAGACCTTGCGAATAACAGCTGTAGGGGCTAAGTCTTTACAATGTATAGTGCTAAACAAACAATATTAAAAGGGAGATTCCAACGTTGAAGCTTGGAGTCTCCCTTTATGCTTATTCTATCGCCTTGATTCTCTCCCGGCATTCTTTCAATATTTCTTTCAGTTCCTCCACGGTAGTGGCTCTCAGCATGGCGATTCTCGTCTGGCGGAAATCAGGAATGCCTTTGAAGATAGGGGAGGCGGCAAGGTGGCGACGGGTGTGGAGAATGCCTCTGTACTCGTCGATGCGCTCCACGTTGATGCGAAGCTGCTCCTCCAGAAGGTCAATCTTCTCATCTACGGTGAGTGGGGCTGCACCCGTATTATCCAGATAATCACGTATTTCCTTGAAAATCCATGGTCTTCCAAAAGTGGCTCTGCCAATCATCACTGCATCTACGCCGTAACGCTCAAAAGCAAGCTTGGCTTCCTCCGGGGTCGTAATATCGCCATTGCCGATGATAGGAATATGGATGCGGGGGTTGTTCTTCACCTCGCCGATGAGGCTCCAGTCGGCTTCACCCGTGTACATCTGGCTTCGGGTTCTGCCGTGGATGGTGAGCGCCTGGATTCCGCAATCCTGCAACTGCTCGGCAAGCTCGGTGATGATGAGGTTCTCGCAATCCCAACCCAATCGGGTTTTCACGGTTACGGGCACGTTTACCGCCTTCACCACTTCTCTTGTAATATCCAGCATCAGCGGAATATTCCGGAGCATTCCGGCTCCCGCACCCTTTCCGGCAACCTTCTTCACCGGGCAGCCGAAGTTAATATCAATCACATCCGGCTTCGCCTGTTCCACAATCTTGGCAGCTTCCACCATATCCTCGGTGGTTCTGCCGTAAATCTGAATGCCCACAGGGCGCTCCTCATCGCTTATCGTAAGCTTGCTGACTGTGCTCTTGATGCTTCGCACCAAGGCTTCTGCCGATACGAACTCAGTATAAACCATGGCTGCTCCGAATCGCTTGCAGAGCATGCGAAAGCCAATATCCGTTACGTCTTCCATCGGAGCGAGGAAGAGGGGCTGAGGCCCAAATTCTATATTACCTATTTTCATCGTTTTATGAGGAGTTAAAGGAGTTAAGGAGTTAAAGGAGTTAAGACAAATGCTTCGAAAATGATAATCCTTGATATTCCTTCTCCAAAATTTCGGCTGCAAAGTTACACTTTTTTTATGAGAAATTGCCATGATATACAAAAAAACATGAGAATCTCATAACTGTTGTCTTAACTCCTTAACTCCCTTTAACTCCTTAACTCCTCCTTTGATTCACTTTAAAAGATGATACATTCCTCCTGCAAAGGTCTTGATGACTCCCTTCATCTCCAATGTGAAGAGGAGGGAAGTGAGGCGAGAAATGTCGATATTCGTCTTTACGGAGATGAGATTCACTTGCAGGTTGTTGGTCTTGGAGAGGACATCTACGATGAGTTGCTCCTCGGGCGATAACTCCGGGAAGAGGCTGCGCTCGATGCCTTGCTGCTTGGCTCGCATCAGCGTAGCATCATCCTGCCATCCCATATCCTTGATGAAGTCGGCGGCACTGGTGATGAGACCTGCCCCGTTGTTTCTTATCAGATTGTTGCACCCCTCGCTATATGCGTCCCCGATACGGCCAGGAAAGGTAAAAACATCCCTGCCGTAGGCTTGGGAAATTTCGCAGGTGATGAGTCCGCCGCCATGGGCGGCGCTCTCTATCAGGATGCAGGCATCCGACATTCCTGCCACGATGCGGTTGCGGCGCACGAAGTTGATTTTATCTGCATTTGTTTGGGTGAGGAATTCGGTGAGCAAACCGCCTTGCTCTATCATTCTGGCAGCCGTTTCCCGGTGCTGGCGTGGGTAGAGGTCATCGAGACCATGAGCCAGTACGCCTATGGTTTCGTAGCCGCAGGCGAGTGCCTGGCGATGAGCCACGATATCCACGCCATAGGCTAAGCCGCTCACGATGAGCACACGAGGTGAGAGCTGCTTCAAGTCGGAGACGAAGCGGCGGATGAGGTCCTCGCCGTAAGGAGTGCAGTGGCGTGTGCCCACGATATTGATAATGCGCTGCTGGTTGAGATTAGCGTTGCCTTTGTAGAAGAGCATGAGTGGCGCATCATTGCAATCCTTGAGTCGCTGCGGATAGCGGTCATCGTTCATCGTTATCGGTTCGATACCATATCTTATGTCGTACTCCAGTTCTACCTCGGCCCGTTTTCGAGCCTCGTCGCAGTTTTGGATAGCGTTCACGAGTTTATCCGAGGCATCGGGCAGGATGTCTCTCAGGTCGTTCTTATGCTCAAGGATGAGCGTGGCGGAGCCCACCTTTCTATATAGCTCCAGCATTCCTGCAAGGCTGAAATAATTCAGCCTTGTTAGGAGGATAGTATTTAATATTTCCTGTTGGTCTGCCATAATCTTCTATTTTTATCTTTTATAATCTTTTATCTTTTATAATCTTTTACTGAACTTTCGCATGTGGTTCAAGAACGGGCTGAAGGCCCAAAAGCTCCTAGCCCAGGGCATCGCCCTGGGGATAATGGCAATCAGCAAGGCGCCCTGAAAGGGCAAAAGCTTTGTATATTGCCCAGTATTTTAAAGCTTTTGCCCTTACAGGGCGACAAGTTTGTGTCCGTAATTACCCAGGGCGATGCCCTGGGCTAGGAGCTTCTGCCCTTTCAGGGCGTATGGAGCTTACATGCGAAACTTGAGTCTTTATCTTTTCAAGTATTCATATCCAATCCTGCACCTCAAGCATTCCTTCTTGTCGCAGTATTCCTTCTTCAGCTGGATAAGCGCCTGGCTATCCCCGGCGTTCTCCACTTCCAATCCGCACTGCTGCCACATCCTTACTATATGGTTATTCTCAGCCTTCAGCTCCTCCAGGAAATCGAAGGCACGGTCGCAGTATTTCTCCTCACCCCGGTGTCTTCCGTAAGCAAAGAGAATAGGAACCACGGTGTTGATGATAAGCAGGTTCAGCGAGAAAGGAGAGAGGTGCTTCTCGTTGCGGATGCTCGTGCTTCCGAAGGTATAATGAGTTTCCCAATACCCCGTAACGCTGGTGGCAAGCACCTTCTTTGCCTCCTTCACCGTAGAAGCCTCCAGCAGCTGGCTTAATCCCGCACGGCGGTTATAATAAAGATTCGCCAGCTGCGAAATGCGGATATGCGGGAAGTTCTGCGGGCGAAGTCTCAGAAAACGCCACAGCTTGTAATCCATCGGCTGCAGCGAGAACTTGTGCGAGAGATAAAGATACTCATTTCTCAATCTCGCAAAATACCCGTCGTTCAGGGCGTCTTTCTGATATCTTTCGGGAATGGTGTTCAGCTCCAGCAATCCCGCTTGCCCCATGAAGATAGCCTCTATCTGGAAGAGGTCATCTCTGTGATGATCCACCGCCCTCAGAGGCAGTTTCAGCGCCCACTGCTCAAAGGCATCGCCATTGATTCCGAAACCATAGTTTCTGGCCAGAGTCACGAAGTAAGCATTCTCCCAGTCGCCGTTGCAGCGGCGCACACGCTCCTCTATCGCCTCCGTCTTCTGCGAAAGGCGCTCGGTTTGCAGGGCACTCATCCACGAATGCACGGTGAGTTTCGAGAGCGATGGAATAATCTGATAGCAAGGAGGATACTGGTCGATGGTGAGCAGCTCCTGATAGTGCTTCAGCACATGATTCGGAATATCGAGCTGCATCTGAACCAGCAGGGCACCCTTCGAGTTCCGGGCTTCCGTATCGATGGTGCCGCAGACGTGCAGAATCACGTTGTCGTATCTCTCATCCTTGTCGTGGGCATGAAGATACCAGTCGCTCGCCTTGTCGTGAATCTCCACGTTGCCCACCCACAGCGTACCGTTAATCTTGATTTTAGCGTTGAAGAAATCGGGCCCTGCATTGCGGTTGTGCAATCCGGGGTCGATGACTTCCACCTGCCTATGGTCGGTGGTGGAAAGAGGGGAGAGTGGGAAGAGTTTGTGCTTCCACACATAGTGAAGTAGTTGTTCCATGTTGTTTCGGCTTTATAGGGTTTATAGGAATGCCTCTTTCGGAACGCAAGTTCGGAAGCTCGTATGCGGAAGGGGTATTGAAAAATCAGCTGTTAACCTGTTAACTATTAACTCTCAACTATCAACTCCCCCCAAGGTATTTCTCGAATGCCTTGTCGTAATCCTCGCTGTTGCCCAGCCTTCCGTTAATCAGGCAAACCAGCTCAACGGTGGCCTTCAGGCAGAGCTTCTCATCGCTGGCACGGAAGATGTCCTGATGGAAGACATATCTCACGCCCTGCTTCTCCAGCCACAGGCGCGAGAAGAACTCATCATCGCATTGCAGCGGAACCTTGTACTGCAGGTTCATTCTCGCCACCACAGCATCCACGCCCTTGTTGTGCATTTCGGCAAAGCTGAGGCCGCACTCCTTCAGAAAGAGATGGCGGGTATGCTCTAGGTAGTGCAGATAGTTGGCGTTGTTCACAATGCCCTCAATATCGCACTCGTAATCCCTCACTTCCATCTTTGTCTCGAATATGTATTTGCTCATCATTTTCTCCATTTTAGTTACTAAATGAGGCTAAAAGCCCTAAATCACTGCAAAAATAACCAAAATTTTCTATTTATTATAATAATAACCCGTATTTTTCAAGGTTTTTCGAAGAAAAATGTGTATTTTTGCATAAGAAATGAGTAAAAAACAAATAAAATTTAGATAAAGATGAAAATAGCTTTGATCGGCTACGGAAAGATGGGACACATGATCGAGGAGATCGCCCTGCAGCGTGGCCACGAAATCGTATGTAAGATTGACGTGAATAACCCTGAGGATATCGACAGTCCGGAGTTCTGCTCTGCCGATGTTGCCATCGAGTTTACTAACCCTACTGCCGCCTACGGCAACTATCTGAAGGCTTTCTCTCACAACGTGAAGGTGGTTTCAGGTTCCACCGGTTGGATGAAAGACCATAAGGAAGACGTGGAGAAGCTCTGCGCCGACGGCAAGCAGACCCTCTTCTGGGCGTCTAACTTCAGCATCGGTGTGGCCATCTTCTCTGCCGTAAACCGCTATCTGGCAAAGATCATGAACGGATTCCCACAGTACTCCGTATGCATGCAGGAAACCCACCACGTACACAAGCTCGATGCGCCATCAGGCACAGCCATCACACTGGCCGAGGAAATCATCGACAACATCGATAGAAAGAAGGATTGGAAGCGTGGCGTAACCTACTGGACAGAGGATGGCCATCACGATGAGGGCGATGCTAACATCACCGACGAAGATTTGGTTATCAACTGCGTACGCGATGGCGAGGTTCCTGGAATCCACGCCGTGATGTATGATTCAGATGCTGATATGATTACCATCGAGCACAGTGCCCACTCACGCAAGGGCTTCGCCCTTGGAGCCGTTCTCGCAGCAGAGTTCACAGCCAACCATTCAGGTTTGCTCACTACATCAGATTTATTTAAGTTCTAATAAATATGATTGATAAACAGAAACAAAACCTCAATATGAAGGTGCAGTGGGCGAAGTTCGCAGTGGTTCTCGCCCTCTACCTCCTCTTCCTGATATGGGTTGAGAGCTGGCTGGGACTCATCGTGGTTCCGTTCATCTTCGACGTTTACATCACCAAGAAGATTCACTGGCAGTGGTGGAAGGATGAAGAAGGCCCCGTGCGCTTCATCATGAGCTGGGTTGATGCCCTCGTATTCGCCCTCGTGGCAGTATATTTCATCAACCTCTTCTTCTTCCAGAACTATGTGATTCCGTCATCTTCTCTCGAAAAGAGTCTCCTCACGGGCGACTATCTCTTTGTGAGCAAGGTAAGCTATGGCCCTCGCATTCCTGAAACCCCGCTCACCATGCCTCTGACCCAGCACACCCTGCCGCTGGTCAACGTGAAGAGCTACGTGGAGTGGCCTCACTGGGATTACCGCCGAGTAAAAGGCTTGGGCAACGTGAAGCTCAACGACATCGTGGTGTTCAACTATCCTGCCGGCGACACCCTCTGCAACGAGGAGCGCTATCAGGCGAATGATTACTATCAGATGGTTTACTCTATCGGTGACCAGCTCCTGGAGCAGAACGGACAGCAGCAGGATGTGCGCGTGCTGAACCCTTTGCAGCAGCGCCACTACTTCGAAAAGGTGTATGCTGCCGGACGCAACTACATCGCCAGCATGCCGGGCGAATATGGTGACATCATCAGCCGTCCTACCGACCGTCGCGAGAACTACGTAAAGCGCTGCGTGGGCTTGCCTGGTCAGACCCTGCAGATCAAGAACCGCATCGTTTATCTGAACGGAAAGGCAAACAAGGAGCCTGATAATGTGCAATATACCTACAAGATGAAGCTCAAGGGCGAGTTCCCTATCGAGCTTGCCGATGAGCTGGGAATCACCAACGAAGACCTGCTGATGTATAATCAGAGCGGCGTGATTCCACTCACCAAGAAGGCTTACATGGCTCTGAAGGCGAACAAGAACCTTGTAGAGAGCATCTCTATCAACACCGATGCGAGATACGGCGACCTCTATCCGCTCAACGCCTACACCGGCTGGACATGCGATAACTACGGTCCTATCTGGATTCCGAAGAAGGGTAAGAGCATCGCTCTGACGCTGAAGAACCTGCCAGTATATGAGCGCTGCATCAAGGTTTACGAGGGCAACGACCTCAAGGTAGACAGCCAGGGCAACATCTTCATCAACGGCAAGTTGGCGAAGAGCTACACCTTCAAGCTCGACTACTACTGGATGATGGGCGACAACCGCCACAACTCAGCCGATAGCCGCTACTGGGGCTTCGTGCCAGAGGATCACATTGTTGGCAAGCCAATCTTCATCTGGTGGAGCCACAGTCCTGACCATCCGGGCTTCTCAGGCATCCGCTGGAATCGCCTGTTCAACTTCGTAGATAACATCAAGTAATAGAAAGATAGATTGAAAATCGCAGTTAAATTCCTAATAGCTTTAGGCTTGTCGCTGCTCCTGGTATGGGCGGTGCGAACCTATGCATTCACTGTCTTCACGGTGCCCGCCGGGGGTCTCCCTCCGCATTTGGAAGAGGGCAACCGGGTGATAGTGAATAGGATTGACTGCGATTTTTTCAATCGTGGCGAGATAGTGGTTTATGCCGATTCCGTGGCCCTTCCGCTCCGCAACCAGGGCTTCAACCAGAGCAGCAGCCAGGGTTTCAACCATCGCCGCAAGCGAGTAATCGTAGAATATTTCATAGGGCGGATAGAGAAGCTCCCTGGCGATACCCTCTGCATCGGCAAGGCGAGCTACATCATCCCCATGGAGTGCTGCAAGCGCTGCGGCTGCAAGGATTGCCGCTTCTATCTCCTAAAGACGCCTGCCGGTGAGCAGCTGGTTCACAAGCATCAGATGATAGGCAAAGCCTATAAGCTATTTTGAGAATAAACACGTTATTAACTGAACTTTCGTATGTGGTTCAAGAACGGGCTGAAGGCCCAAAAGCTCCTAGCCCAGGGCATCGCCCTGGGTATAATGGCAATCAGCAAGGCGCCCTGTAAGGGCAAAAACTTTAAAATACTGGGCAATGTACCAAGCTTTTGCCCTTACAGGGCGACAAGTTTGTGTCCGTAATTACCCAGGGCGATGCCCTGGGCTAAGAGCTTCTGCCCTTTCAGGGCGTGTGGAGCTTACATGCGAAACTTGAGTAAGAATTAATAAATACATAAGAATAAGAATTTGAAAGCATTATTATCCTCCACCTATTTCGGCCCCATTCAGTGGTATCAGAAGCTGAACCGCTACGACGAGTGCCTGATAGAGCGCCACGAGAGCTTTATCAAGCAAACTTATCGCAACCGCATGCTCATCCCCACCACCAACGGCCCCCTCGCCCTCACCATCCCCACGAACCACAACACATCGCTGGCGATGAAAGACATCCGCATCTCCGACCACGCCAACTGGCGCCATGTTCACTGGAATGCGCTCCTCTCCGCCTACGGCGAGAGCCCCTTCTTCGAGTATTACCAGGACGACATCCGCCCCTTCTACGAGAAGAAATACGAGTTCCTCTTCGATTTCAACATGGAGATTACAGAGAAGATGATAGAACTTCTGGATATCCGTCCCAAGATTTCAATCACCAACGAGTATATTCAGAGCGAAGAACGAAAAGTGAAGAGTGAAGAATTCAACAGCTTTACTAAGCATAAAGTTGAAAGTATCAAGGATTTCCGCGAAGCCATTCGCCCCAAGAAACCGCTCCCTGATGCCGAATTCGAATCGAAGCGCTATTATCAGGTGTATGAGCAGAAATTTGGTTTCCAGCCCAACATGAGCATCCTAGATCTTCTCTTCAACGAAGGAAACGAGGCGATATTCTACCTATAATAATAAGGTAGAGTATCGCCTCGCTGCCTTTAAAAAGCTCAGTTATTCATTTATTTATTACTTGAATTATAGTTAATATCTTGGGTGCAATGGAACTTAAAAAACGAAAAAACGAGCTCCCATCCCCATGGAAACTCGTTTTTTTCATAATTTATTTGTATAAGTAAAAGATGATGATAAAACGTTTCACAACGTCTTTTTGTTTTAACTGATGCAAAGGTACAAACTTTTTGTGTCTTCTTTTCGTAAAGTTTGCCTTTTTGTGGTGTAAATTCTATTATTTTTCCACATAAAAAACAGAATTTACCCCCTGTTTAGTTAAAAATCCACCTTTTTGCGCTATTTTGTGGTAGCAAATCCCCAGAAAAAGTGCCTGAATTTGCTGTTAACTTAGAAATAGTACCCCAGCTTTGCGCGTAAGCCATTGTGATCGATGCCGAATCTATATTTGCCGTCCCATCCTGCCGGCTGCTTATAAGAGGTGCTAATACCGCCAAAACTCACGCCAGCCGACCAGTGCTTGCTGAGCAAGTATTCGCATCCCATTTCCGCATAGACACCAAAGCCATCCATGGTGTTGAAATCATCGTCAGTGCAGGCGTAGCCAAGGCTCAGCACCATATTCCAGATGAAGTGCTTATTCGTCTTGTAGGCCATTTTGTAACCCGCACCCACGAAATAGTTCATGATCACATCGTTGGCATCGTTGCCGAAGCCAGTAGGGATTCCCACCTTGGTTCTGCTGCCCACAGCATTGATGGAGAAGCCCATATAAAAAGGACGGCGGTAGGCGTTCGGCTGCTTCCACAGATTCCACAGATGGGCGTATTCCAGGGTAACGTCGAAGCCCGTAGGCGTTCTGTTCAGGCTTTTGCCGTTAGCCGTAAGAATTTCGTTGCTGAGCCATGAATATCCGCATCCGGCGCTGATGCTGTTGGAAGGCAGGAGATGCTTCTCGTATTCAATCTGGTTTAATTCAGAAAGAGTACCGATAGTATTTCTTTCGGTATTACCTTCCGTAAAACCTTCGGCATTACTTTCGGTGAAACTTTCGGCGTTTTTGGTAACTGCAGGCGAGAAACTCGTCAGGCTTACCCACAACAATAGCGTCGCTGAGGCGCATGCTGCTAATTTTGCTACTGATTTTGAATTCATACGTTTTATCTGTTTATACTAAAAAATAATAGTTAATATCCGGGCGCAAAGGTACAAAAAAAATACGGAAAACCATTTCAATGCGTTAAAGAATCCACTTCAATGCGTAAAAAAACAATTATTCGTTCTTCTATTGAGAACTTGTCCGGGAAAATGATGAAAATGTAACGTTAATAAAACTAACTCGCTCTAAATTGGACTTTGATTGAAAATCAAGAAGTTGGGCGTTTGCCTATATTATATAGGTAACAATATGGAAACGAGCGGACTTCTGCTCGTTTCTGTATTTTGCAATATGCAAAGAACGCCTTAATTCGGGGACAAAGATACGATATTTTTCTAAATATCCAATGATTTACAAGAGGAATTTTATGGAAATTAGAACTTTTGCGTAAAATCTGATGCTTACCAACACAATATGCATCCAAAAACAAACAGCAGGTATTCGGACATAGACTATCCAAATACCTGCTACCACAACGTTCTGTTGCTGACGATGATTCTCACATAAGCTTTCATATACTTTTGCAGTATAGGAGTATTTTGTCCCTGTGTGCTCACAGTGGCTATAGCCATAAAATAGTTACCATCTTCCCTATGTATGAGCTTGGCATTATGGCTCATGATGTCGCAGTTATAAGATGCATTAGCGTTGCCCTCGAAAGATACATGAGCCGACCTTGACTCATCGAAAAGATACAAATACTTGTATGGTACAAACACCTGCATTGCATGGAGTCATGTTGATGTATAATTGTTATTTTTCTCATTTTAAAGAACATCGTAGAATTACATTCTATCCTTCTGGCTTTGACCTGCTCCTGTACCTTTATACTTCTTTTTTGCCACATTAAATCTATATCGGATAGTTAGAGAATATTCACTTATTGAGTAATCATGATGAATTATTTCTCGCATACTTCCGGAGTACATTTTACTATGCATATTCCCTGTACCGAGCAAATCATTAGCATAAAAGAACACTACCATTTTTCCTTTCAGAAACGATTTATATATTGATAAATTCGAGTTGAAATAATTACGGTACATATAAGAAGTTTCATCGTCACCCTTAGTCTGCGCTGTTAGCAGCAGGGAGATTGTACAGAACTTAGTATCTATAGTATTATCAAAACGCACCGTAATCTTTGGATTGTCAAGACCGTGCCCTCCATGAGTTTCCATGTCAAACCATTGCTTGAAGAAATGGAAACGCAAAGAGGGATGCCATATTCCAAATTTGGGACTTGCGGAAAGCGAAGCCCCGATACGATTATATGGTTTCCAATTCACATTTTGTATTAACGCTATATTAGGATTGTCCTTGTACGACTGAGTTAACATCACAATTGGATCAGATACATGAGTATAAATGCCCTCAGCCATAAGCCATTTGTAAGACACCATATAATTAATGTTACGGCTTATTTCCGAGACAAGGAAGGGGTTTCCTGATTCATAAGTATAACGATTATCATACCCTATTCCTGACCGCATATCATAATATGAAGGACGCTTTATTGTAGCTCCATAGCTTAATTGCATTTGGGTTTTTCCTACCGGAAGGGATAATGATAATGAAGGAAGGAGATTCCCATACCTCTTACTTTGTTCGGGGATTCTTTTTCCTTCTTCATAATAATTAAAATCCGTATTCTCATACCTTATTCCCGCAAGGACTCTCAATTGCCCGAATTTCCGTGTATAATCACAAAACACAGAGGCCATGCCCTCCTTGATTCTGTTATCCTGTTTGTCCAATAATCCCATAGGCTGAACATCATACGAACTGTTACGGTTAGTATTAGAGTATTCTCCTCCGAAAGAAAGTTGTCCTTTCCAAAATGGCAAAGTCAATGTCAGCTTGGAAGCAAAAAGCTCATTCTTGGTATTTGTTTTTGTATGTACAGCTTTATCCTGCCAATCGCCTCCATACTCTTGGTACCTTTCAAGGGTATTTACTTTGGAGAAATCTTTGTCCCAAAGCCAATCGGTATTAAAATTTATGTCCACGATGCCTATTTTCCCCATATAATAAACGTTACTACTTGCAAGGCTCATGTTGCCTGGTTTTGCTATGTCACTTGCGGATTCTTCCGTGAAGGCATAATCTTTATATATGGTTGTCGCTATATTGCTTACAGCTTTATTGAACATGCGGTTGAAGTTGAAACTTGCACCTATAAAACTATTATTGCTTATCTGATAGTTAACTCCTAGTCCGCAATATAATTGCCTGTTTCTTATGCTACCCTTAATATCATTGCGTTGATGCCAAACATTGTCAACATAGGTGTTTTGAACGAGATCTTGCTTGATTGAACTTTCAGCGTCTTTAATCTTCAAGACAGTGAATGTCTCAAGACCTTTCTTCTGATAGTTTATGTTCAGTTGCTCATATCCACCAATTCTTGAGTTTTCATCATTTTTCCCAAATGTCCTCGTTTCAAATCCGAATCCATCTTTTGTTCTTTTTTTCGTATTGATACGTATAACCGCCTTAGTGCTTGCAGCATAACGAGCACCTGGGTTGGATATTACTTCAACCGACTTGATGTTGTCCGAACTCAAACGGTCGAGTTCGCTTCTGTCTCTCATCTGTCGTCCATTGATATATATTATAGGCTCGCCACGTCCAAACACCTTGATATTGCCATTTTGTGCAGATACGTTAGGTATGCGGTCGAGCAGATGCTCCATTGTTCCTGCCTTTTCAAGGACAGAACCAACAATAGTAGTCATCATTCCCCCATTTTTCAAAACGGTCTTCGGCAAAGATGATTTTATCACGACTTCATCGAGCATCTTGCTGTCTTCTTCCATCTTGATAACTCCCACATTCTCACCTTTGCAGTCCTTGAAGATTGTCTTATAGCCTACAGAAGTTACCTTGAGGATTCCAACGCTGCAAGGGGAGTCGATAGAAAAACACCCATTCTCTCCACTCACAGCCCCATTGACGAATGTTGAATCTTGACGGTTTAGTAGCACTACATTTGCAAATGCCAAAGGCTCTCCCTTGGCATCTACAATCTTTCCTGAAATGTTTTGCGCCATCATCTGGGACATTGCCCAGAAACACACGGCTATTGTCATGATAAGCTTTCTCATAATACAACTTTTTAATCAAATATACTTTTTCGTAAATGTGGTCAAACATTTATACTAACGAAAGCAAACTGCAATTATTTGCCTCATTTTGTATTCCAGGTGCAAAGATATAAAGGCTTTTTGAAACAACATAATTTTAGGAGAATATTTAAATTACGTTAAACAATGTTGTATATGCTTACACTTTGCATAATAATACAAAAATTACGTTTTCATTTACTTTTCTTACTGTTTATCTGCATTTTTATCCTATTTGATTCATCAATAAGTTGTCTTGCTATACTATCTTTATATGATGCTATCTCAACCATTTTGTGGTAGTGATAGACGGAATCTTCATACACATCAACTTGGGTTCTTAATTTATCAATTATGTCTTCGTCTCGTTGGACATTGAAATGTTTTTCGATGTAGCGAATGTTCGGATCGTTAGATGGAAGCACCATCTTCAATGCCCTATATTTCAAGTCTGCCTCCTCCCAATCTTGGTGCTCTCGCCATTGGGTGAGATTGCCCCAAATGGAGAGGACAAGAGACAGAGCCAAGCTACCAATGAAAAGAAGAACTTTCTTTGATGTAGGCTCAAAGCGATGGGTTACAACCTTCTTTTGAGGTGATTTGTTCATCACTTCAAGTTTGGCCTGCAATGCCTTCGAGGAAACATCATTCTCTTGTCTCATCTGCTTGACTGCATCAACCAAGAATTTGCTTCGCTGCTTATTTTTGCCAAGTTCAACCTTAATAAGGTCAGCAAAAACGACAATGGCATCTCTTAATTTGGATATTTTACCTCTGACTTCCTCTTCTTTGATAAACATCGCATTGATTGACTTATCCAACTTGGTTATGTCATTACTTGCAGGAACGGTTTCCGCTCCTGCGTTCTTTGTGGAGGCAGAAAGTTCATCGACTTTCTGCTCCAATCTCTCAACTGTGCCATAGATGGCTTCCAATAGTTCTTCTTTCATGTTCGATTCTAATTTTAAGTTTGTAACTTGCATCAAAGGCTGAAGCCCTTTCTGCGTTTTCTCTTTTTCTTCTTGGCGGATTCATCCTCTGGGAATGGCTCATAAGTTTGGGCATTAGACGGAGCGAACAAGCCGATGGAAGAAATACCACTCCAAGGGTCTTGGGTATGTTCTGCCGTTGGTTGAGTCTGTTCTACTTGGTGACAACTTAGTTGTCCTCCCTGCATAGATTCGGCTCTTGGCGATACACGATTATACTCTGTGCCAAGTCTTGCATCCAACCTGACAAAGCTGTATTCTCGGCTAATCTGCGTACCCTTGAAGCTATATCCATCCTTGCAGAAACGGATGCCTTGAACCTTGGTTTGCTCCTTATCCTTATAGACAAACTCTAAGTGAACACCTCGTTTTGCAAGTTCACTTTTGAACTCGTCCCAGCTATCTGCCATTCTCAATGCGCTCTTTACAGCATTGTGAATCTCATATTTGGCTCGCTCAGCATTGCGTAACTTGCGAGTATTAGTATTGCTCTTGTCCGTTCCGTAGGTAAATCCATACTTGGATTTAAGAGCCTTGGTCACTTGCTCATTACGCCTGTAATCATTCCTGTCTGATATGAGCTTGCCCTCGTTATTGATGCGGTTATACACGATATGACAATGTGGATTGTCGGTGTTGTGATGCCTTACGATGATGAATTGGGTATCGTTGATACCCATCATCTGCATGTATTCAAGGGCTATCTTAGCCATGAATTCATCCGTTAAACGTGGCTTGTCCTCTGGCTTGAAGCTCAATGCAATGTGTCCCACAGGCTTCTTAATCCTTGGATTTAGCTGTCTTTGCAGCTCAAAACTTTGTACTATCTCGGCATTCGTGCCGAGCAAAACACCATCGGAAGCAAGGATTTTCGCCTCGTCCTTGCCTGTCACATAGCGGACGCAATCACCAAAGGATGCACCTTTCTTTAGCTTGCCTATCATGTGGTATCCTCCTTTCTGCCCATACTGCTTGGCTTCGGTTTATAACTTGCTTGGCGATACTCGCCAAGGATTTCTTTCAATCTTCTCAACAAGTCCACCACATATACATGGGTTTCATGGAAACCTCTCTGATGCGACAGCTTGGTAAGTTGGTTGAGGTTGTTCGCCATGCCAATGAGGTTCTTGGCGATGGCTACCGTCTCTGCGTTGTGTCCGCTGACCACCTCGCCATTCAAGGCGGACTCACGGATGTACTCCGCCAACTTGCGGTTGGCTTTTCTCGCCCTCAGCCTCAGAGCCTCGTAGCTTGGCTTCGAGAACTTTACCGTGACAGACTTCGACAGCTTGCGAACCCTGCCCGTGGGCGGTCTTCCGCCCTTTCTCTTGTCCTGTTCCTGTATGCTTGTCATTCGATACACTGTTTATAGTTTGTACACTCACTTTCTGCGACCGTTGGGAGCAAAATTCCTCCGCCCTTATGGTGGAGCGAGGCGTTTTGGGGTTCCCAAAACATAACCTCGCTCCCTCTCATAACACGTTAGTTGGAACTACTGCCTTTCAGCTATCCACGTCCAAGGTCGCAGACCTTAATTCTCACAATTTGCGCCAAGCCTCGAAGTCCTCTTCATAAAGGCTTAGGTGGTGGCGCACGATGTTCTCGATGATGCCCGATACGCTCATGCGCCTTCCTCCGAGGATGCGGACGACACGATCAAGACGGTCTCGTACATCGGAACTGACGAAGACTGGCTTGCGGTCGTCAATCCTTGGAACTTGGAGGAAGGTCTGCTGATACTCCTCTAATGTCGCCTTGCGCTGCTTGCCACTGATGCGCTTCTGCGGATTCGGTGGCGATTGAACCTCGTTCGTAAGCTCGTCCTCCATGTTGGAGGTTGTTGCAGCCACATTCTCTGTCACAACTTCTAAATCGGAGTTCTCCACCTCTTCAAAGAAAGAGCTATGTTTTTGGGCATAGTCTTTACCATAAGTGGATGGGTGAAGCGAAGCCATCACCTCCTGTGTCATTTTCTCCTGCTGTTCAGGAAACATTTTCGTTTCTTTTGTTCTTGCCATAGCTTATGCTGTTTTATTTGTTAGTATAGTGGTCACGGTTTGCACCATTGACCGATTGTCGGGTGCAAAGTAAGTGTACTGAGTGCAGCCATGCAACTGATTGGGTGTAACGTGGCAATTTAGTTGTGGCTTGCTTATTTGCATACCGAGATAGTTGTGAGAACTTCAACGTATTTCTCAACTCATCATTGTTCATGTATTCGTTGCAGTCGTGCAAGTTTTTCTTGTTGTTTTTGGCGTTGAAGTCGGCAAACCCCGGCAACATACTGCCACAGAAATTGAAAACGCTTGTTTTTAGATTGCCGTGCCTTATCTTTGCACTCACAAACGTGGAGCACTGCATATGCGTGGAGCTTTGCGACATATAACATAGTATTAACTTAGAAAAAAGAAAAGTATGGGATTCATCGTATTCGAGGAAGAGGCATTCAACTATCTTGATGCCCAGTTGGAGAACTTCGTGAAGCGCATGGACAGAATCCGTGAGCGCAGTGAGGACAAGACCATGAACAAGTGGCTCGACACGCAGGACGTGTGTCAGACGCTCAACATCTGCCCACGGACAGTGCAGACGCTTCGGGACAACGGAACTTTGGCTTATACGCAAATCAGCCACAAGACCTACTACAAGCCGGAGGACGTGATGGCTATCGTAGCAGTAGTGGAGGACAGGAAAAAGGACATGCGCTTTCGCAAGCGCACAGGTTAGGCTGTCAATATACAACAGCCACTTTATCCAATGCAGCAAGTAAACCGAGTAACGTAAGTATCAACAATAAAACGAGACAACTATGAGCAATGAAGTAATGACAAGAAACAGCGAGTGGATGAACCACATCGTGAACCACCTCAACCGAATGGTTGACAATTTTGAACGTGCCGTGATGAACTACCGCCCCATGCTTGGCGGTGAGCGCTTCATGACGGACAAGGAGCTTTGTGCCAGGCTGCAACTGAGCCGAAGAACCCTGCAGGACTACCGAAACAACGGTGTCATCCCGTATATCCAGCTTGGCGGAAAGATACTTTACCGCGAGTCCGACATTCAGAAGATTCTGATGGCTAACTATCGTGAGGCGTACAGAATGAAGGGCTTGTAGGAGAAATACATGTCCTTGATGAGTGGGGTGAAATGAACAAGGCGACAACGTATAACTTACCGAGCGTGGTTGTTATAGGTTGTCGCCTCGTTTTATTGGCTATACCGAGTTGGTCGTGTTTGCCGGGTGTTCTCCGTATGGTCTGTATAAAATCTAATACTATGCTAAAACACTGCGGTGGTTCGCCCAAGTGGCTGGAGGCGCAAAGCCTCCAAGGAACGTTGCTTTATGGCAGGTCTATGCCATTGTGTTCTCTGTAAAGATACAGACCAGTTTAGTGTGGCTTGTCTTCCTGCCGATGACGGACTGCATGATGAACTCCCGAAAGGCTCTGCTCTCAATGCTGTCAATACGGAAGGCTACCGCAATGACGAGTTCAAGGCTATACACATCATAGCTGATGCGGTCGTTCTTCCTGACATGACGGCGTACACCCTGCTCTTTCAGAATGCCGTCCTTGAATACAGCCTTGACTGCCTTGCGCACATAACAGCCGAATATATTATACATGTCGGCAATCTCCTGCATGGTCATCCATACAGTATCGGTCGGCATGGATACCGTTCCGCTCTCGCTGATAGTTATAACTCCTCTGTTCATTTTCCAATAGTTTTTTCGTTCGATAATCTGTTCCTTTCTCGCTTGGCAATAAGCTTATCCATGTCATTTGAAATCTTCTGCTCCGTCACCTGCGCATAGACCTGTGTGCTTGTAATGTCTGCGTGTCCCATCATCTTGGCTATGCTGCCGATGGGAATGTCCTCGTTGAGCATCAAGACTCCGAATGTATGGCGGCTGGCGTGGAATCCCAACTTATTACTTATGCCAAGCACCATTCCAAGGGTATGCACATCAAGATAGATGTCTTTCTTCTCACCCAGTGGGAAAACAGGCTTGCTGTCGTCCGTGGTATTGTAGAGCGAAAGAATCTTCTCGGCTATCGGATGGAGCGGCACGAAGAACTCCACGCCTGTCTTCTCTCTTTCCTTGCGGATGAACTTCCTGCCATCGGAGTTCTCACTGATATGGTGAGGGTACAGTTTCTTTACATCTATATAGGATAAGGAGGTGAGCGAGGCAAAAATGAAACATCTGCGTGCAAGCTCCGTTCGCTCGTCAGCCATCGGGGTAGAGAGCATCTTGATGAAGTCTGCCTTGCTGATATGGGTCATCTTCGGGGCTGCCTTCTTCTCATACCCTATCTTGGCTATGGGATTGAAGCGGATAATGCTCCTGTCCACTGCCTTGTACATCAACATGTTCAGCCAGAGAAGGCAATGGTTCACGTAGCTGTCGATACGTCCCTGGTCTCGTTTCAGGAATAGCTTGTATTCCTCCCCGAAATTCTCGTCTATGTCCTCAAAGGCGATGTCGTCCTTATCCAATGAATGGACAAAGGCTCTCAGGTTCTTCTGCCATGTCCGCTTGTGCAGAAAGGTTTGTCTGGCTTTTGAGGTTCGATACCATTCCACGATGGTATCACCAAAGTTCAGCAAGAACCTTCCTGTCGTGTCCTTGTCCTTCAACACAGCCTTCAGCATTTCCACGGTGATGATGCCGTTGGTGGTAAGAAGTGAGTTGTATTTATCCTTGACCTCAGCAAGGAAACTTGCCAATCGTCCGTTGTCCCTTGCGTTCCGTACCTCTCCCTTCTTGGCGTTCCACTCCTGTGGGGTACAGGATATGCCTGTGGAAATGGCTGCACTTTTGCCGTCAACGGTGATGCGGCAAAGTATGTTGGCTGTTCCGTCTGCCTTCACCTTCTGTCTGTTGATGTAAGGCAAAATTGAAAATGTACTTCTGCTCATAGTTGTTGTCCTTATAATATAATAATGTAGTTGAAACTGTAAAAAGAAAAGTTGAAAGCCTTGTTCATAATGCGAGAACGAAGTCCTTCTCGGTTGCAGCGATGAACTTGTCCATGTCCTCAAACAGCTTCTTTTGGGTTACTCTCGCATACCGCTGCGTCATCTTCACATCCTTGTGACCGAGCATCTTGCAGATGGTCTCCATCGGCACACCAGCCTCCAGCGTAATGAGGCTGGCGAACGAGTGTCGTCCCGAATGGTAGGAATAGGTCTTGCTCGTTTCCGCCAACTTGCAGATGGTGATGAGGTCGATACGAACACGATTCGTGCTCAGCAATGGGAAAAGGGTATCTCTTGCCCCGTCCTCGTATTTCGCCATCAGCTCCAACGCCTCGGGCAGGAGTTTCACCCTGGCAAGTGTTCCGGTCTTCTTGCGGTTATAGATGAGCCATTTGTCGCCATCCTCCAACACCTTGACATTGGCTTTCGTGATGGAAACGGTGTCTATGAAGGCTGTTCCTGCATAGCAGGCGAAAAGAAACATGTCACGGCTAACGGATAGTTTCGGCTTGTCTTCGGGCAGTTCCGCATCACGGATTTTTATGAAATCAGACATGCTGAGAGCCTTGGGTGTCGTAACCCTTGGAGTGCCAACCCGATAATGGGCGAACAGCAGGTTCTTGCACAAGCCTCGCTCAAAGGCGATGCGGCACATCTTCTTGAAGAGCGACACATAGATGGTGATGGTTCCTGATGAAAAGCCTTTCTCGTCAAGCAAGTAATGGTGAAAATCACTGATGAAAGGCTCGGTCAGCTGTCCGAAAGCAAAATCAGTCAACCTATACTTCTCCCCGATGAACTCAGCGAGATTCTTGCGAATCTTTCTGTAAGTCCAGACACTGCTCTTCGACATATCGATGCCCTCATGGGTGCTGAGTTCACTGATATGCTCGTCCACGAAGGAGAGAAGGGTGGTCTGTGTCTTGACGCTGCCCTGCAAAGCCTCCTTGACATCCTTAGCCTCGAAGTCCGTTCTCTTTTCCACAAGCATATCGAAAGCCTTTTGGATGGAAAGCAACAACTGCCCGATGTCCTTGTTGGTTTCCACGGCTTCCTTGCTCTTGCCCTCCAATCGGCTGGCACGAGGATTCCAAAGCGATGGAGTGCAAGACAACTTGCAGGAGAACTGCGCCATAGTCCTGTTCACCGTGATGCGTCCCATGATGGGAGCTTTTCCATTCTTGTCCATTCCGCTCTTTTTTAGGTAGAGCAACACCTTGAATTTTTCTATTTTCATAACGCTTACATTTTGAGTGTGCAAATATAATCATTTTGTAAGCGTTCCTTGATACGCAAATCATTGAGAATCAGTGCAATAAAATCCGTTGATGCACAAAGTTGCCTTTCCGCATTGTTACCTGCTTTGCATAGGTAACTGTGGCTCACGATTTAGTAACTGAACTACTTCAATATTCCTCACTCGCTTGCTTTATGCCGATTTGGCAACTTTGTGCAAATCTACTCATTCCCAACTGTTTACGTTCCAACCTCTTTTATTCTCCTTTGGCTGCTTTAGAGCTTTATGTTAAAAAACCTAACTCATAGTTTCCTATCCCATAACTCATAGCTTTCTGCCTGGGAAGTCATAGCTTGAGCCTTTCTTGTCCTTTTTCTAGCGATAAATGATGACCGGCCTTAGGTATCATTTATGACCATCCTTGGTCTTCATTTATGACCCGTTAAAGCCCTTATTTGAGCCCTTGCTTAGGCCCTTATTAAAGCCTGTTTAGCCCTCATCTCCCGTTCCCATTTTCCTCCCTCATCAACCAGGTAGAGTTAACAGGTTAACAGTTAACACCCCAAAAATGCATACTCCACCTCCCACACATATATAAAAATAAGTATATATATATTTAAATATAATAAGGTACGCAAGGGGGAGGTAGAAAAAACAGCTGTTAACTGTTAACCCTGTTAACCCCCTTGTCTTTCTGTTTTCTTCTCTTTCCCTTTTCTTTTCCCTTTTCCTTTTCCTTTCCCTTTCCCTTTCCCTCTCTTATCATCAGTATCTTTTTTAAGCTCGTATTTTTGCAGTTTTTAGAGAGAATGCTTGGTGGTCTCCTCGAAAAACAGTACTTTTGTGGCAAACTTAGAAACGACAGTGAAAACTGCATGGTGCAGTTCTAACTGCACAATAACTTATAACAGCATAAAATAAACAACTATGAAGATTCTGAAATTCCACATAGTAGGACTCACTCACAATGATGTGAAAAATTGCGAGGTACAGTATGCCAAGGAAGCTGTGGGCAAAACCCTCTGTTTAGTGCCCGATGATGCCAATCCCTTTGATTTGCTAGCCGTAAAGGCTTACGAAGGGCAGAAGTCTATAGGCTTTGTCTCGGCACTCGAAGCCGAGGATGTAAGAGCTGCCATCATCGCATCGGGAGATAGCAGCCTGCGCACCCGATGCATGGCTTGCGACAGCAAGGAAGAAAACGGTAAAACCGGGCTTTATCTCGAAGTAAAAGCACTGGTAGATGCTACCGATGAGGAAATAGAACAGGCACGCATCAAAATTTACGACGACAGAATGTATGAAGACTGGCGCTACACCGGACCTATCTACACCATCGATAAACTGGTTAGATTTAGCGATTCTACCTTGATGCTGGAAGGCGTAATCAACCGCATTATCAAAATTCAGAAGCAACTGGCAGGAAAGAATGCTGGGGTGAACGGGCAGGCTGAAGAGCAGGATGGAGAGATGATGGCGATGCTGCAGGAAGAACTCGATAAAGACCTGCAAGAGGCAAGAGAGCGACTGGTAGCCTTCCTGGAAAACCAGCGAAGTGATTATTCGAGAGAAATGACCCAGGCGCGCAACCGACTGCTCAAGAAACTGGGACAGATAAAGGATGATGAACTGCAGAAACTCAGAGCCGTTCTGCTCACGGAGATGGGATTCATCACCAGTTCGAAATATCGAGAGAGTGCGGCGAAGAGCTTTTTCATAGATACGCCGATAGCTATCAAGGGGAAGCCAAACGGGGCTTACGATTATGAGGACCAGATAGACGAGATAGAGCACCAGCTGGGGGCATTCCCCTTTAACCTTTATCGTGTGTTCAAGGCCGACCCCGTGGATTTCCTGCGCCAGGTGTTCTACAAGCGAGTGCCCAGAAAGATGATGATTCCCCTGCTTTCGGGCATCATTCTGATGATTAAGAGCGGCAGGGTGAATGATGTGAAGCAGTGGGGGAAACACGGCGATGTGGCATCGCTGAAGGCGATGAAGGCGGTGGGTGCCAAGCCTTCGAACGAAGTGAAGAAAGAGAAATTCATGCGATTGGTTGATTTGATAATTCCGAAGATAGCGGTTTATAAGAAAAACGGCTGTCCTGAATTGCTGGTGAAAAAGCAATCCGACTGGTTCCCTGTGTTCCGACTCTTAAACGGGTGGGGGCTATTCGATATGGGAGCTCCTACAGCCTTCTGTAAACATCTGGCCCACCTGTATGAAAAACTACCTCCGGAGAATACGGAGCGTGCTCCGCTCTGCAAATGGAAGGATCTTGCGCAGGTGAAATCTGCACCTTTCGAATATGCGGCTCTGGAATGGTGGAAACTTGATTCAGGTGGGTTGGGCTCGATAAGCTTAGAAAGATTCAATCGTTATTGCGATATTGTGAATACTTTCAAGAAGATTTTGGGAGAAACAGCCTGTTCGGAGAATGTGAACTTGAGGGAAATCTTGCCGAAATTGGTGGATAAGAAAGTGCCAACCTCGAACACCATGAAAGATGACGAGATGATGGCGAGAGATGGTAGTTAGCGGGGTATTAATATATCCCCGCTTATACCCCTCTTATACCCTTTGTTTATACTTTTATACCTTTTTATACCCCTCCTTATACCCCTGCTTTTTTATTCCAGAAAAAACTTGTAAACGGCTTTTTTTTTGTTTATCTTTGCATCGCTTTTCGGAAGAGAAGTGGCTGGTTTTCAGTATTCCAGTCATTGTTTAACATAAAATAATATTCAAATGGTAAAAAACAATCTTTCTTTTGATGAGTGCAAGCAGATGAGCAGCCGTCTCGTCGCCATGAACCCTAATCGCAATGCGAACATGGGTAAGATTTCTACTTTCCTCCTCGATTACTACACCGAGCTTACCAAGCAGCCTTGGCTCGCCCAGCTCGTAGGGCAGATTCGCGACCTCACTGCCCAGCAGGAGGAGATGAAGGCGGGCGAGGCCTACAAGCAGCTGGATAAGCAGGTGGGCTTCCTGAAGAAGCAGTTGCCGTTCCGCTCGCCTCACTACTTCCATTTCATCGACGACCATCGTGCCCAGAAAACCATTGACCCGGAATCCTTCACCTTCCAAACCACCGTTGATATCGATAACCCGGAGGAGGTAGAGACGGCGGTGAAGAATGCCCTGCTGTTGAATGGGATGTTTGATGATGCAGAGGAGAAGCTCTTCCGTGAGAAGATTTTCTCTGCCGATGACATCGAGCTTTGGAAGGGAAAAGTGCTTCACGTGGAACGTTCGGCTCGCAACAAGGCGCACATCGATATCCGTATCCCGGTGGGAATGACCATCGCCGAGGCGCAGAGTGCCTTCTGCAAGCTCATCCATGCCACCGAAGACCCTAGCTGCGTAACTCCCGAGCGCATCATCTTCATCACCGATGCAACCAGCCAGATCTATACAGCCGACGACTGGTACAAGCGCCTGGACGAGGAGGCCGTGGCAGAATATCGTGAGGCTTATAGAAAGAGAGGATTGGATATCGACGGCCGTCCGCTGGATATTTCTTCATCATCATCATCTTCTGCCGCTCCAACCGTAGATTTCCAGCCGATAGAGAGCGAGGAGGAGAAGGCGAGAAAGGCAGCCAATACTGTGCAGTATGAACAGACCTACGAGGGCATTCCTTACGAGGTGATTGTGAAGGAGCTGGCGGCGCAGATAGGTCCTGATCCGGCTACGGGCAATCGCAACAACTTCATCTACAGAGAGGCGCTTTATCTGCGTTACATCTGCAACAACGACCCCGAATGGATCAAGCAGGTAATCCTTATCTATGGCGAGGACGAGCAGAAGGCTTTTGCTACCGTGGACAGTGCTTGCAAGGTGGCTCAATCTGCCGTAATGCCAGAAAAGGTGAAGGTGGCGATAGAATTTGCCCGCAAGAATTATCTGGCTCAGCAAGCCACCGAGAAGGCGGGAATCTACGCCGATGTTCCCCCTCAGATGCCTGTCAAGCTGCCTAAGCTCGTGAAGCTGCTCACCAGCAAGGTGCCTGCCGATTTCAAGCCAGCCGTAGCGATGGCGGTGTTCCCACCGCTTGCCGCCCACCTCAAGGGCGTAAGCTTCAGATACACCGATAACCAGGTGCACGAGCCGGCGATGATGAATCTGCTGGTGGCAGCGATGTCTTCGGGCAAATCGCTGGTGAACGGTCCTATCGACTGCATCATCGACGACCTGGTGCAGATGGATAAGGTGAACCGCCAGAAGGAGCAGGACTGGAAGGACGAGGTGAGCACCATGGGCGACAACAAGAAAAAGCCGGTGCGCCCGGAGGATATCTGCATCCGCATCGTTTCGCCCGACCTTACCCGTGCCGCCTACATTCAGCGTCTCGACGATGTGCAGAAGGCTGGCGACGGCTTCCTCTACTGCAAGATGGACGAGGTGGATATGCTCAAGAAGTTCAACGACCCTAGTCAGCTGATTCGCTGCTGCTGGGATTGCTCGCTGGATGGCCAGGAGCGTGTGGGCGTAAAGAGCGTTACGGCGCAGGTGAAGACCCGTTTCAACTGGAATGCTTCGAGCACCATCGCCGTTACCCAGAAGTTCTTCTCGGTAAGAGAGGTGGCTGATGGTGCCGTGAGCCGCTTGTCGCTAGCCACTATCATCCGTCCCGATTTCGCTCCGCGTCCGGTGGTAGGCGAGTATGATGCCCTGTTCAAGGCGCAGTTGGCTCCTTACATTCATCATCTCAACGGCACCAGCGGTTTCAAGGATTGCAAGAAGGCGCGACTGCTCATCGAGCGACTGGAGAATGAGATTATGGAGACGGCTCAGCTGGCTTACAACAAGCCATACGCCGAGTTTGCCAAGCGTGGTTTGGCGAATGGTTTCCGCCGTGCGATGGTGCTTTATCTGGCTAACGGCGAGAAGTGGGAGAAGCCGATAGAGGATTTCATAGAGTGGAGCGTGAAGTATGATTTATGGTGCAAGATGCGTTTCTTCGGCAATCAGATGCAGGAGGCGATAGATGCCGACAGTCGTATGGTTTATCATGCTACGGGTGTGAGCAATCTTCTGCTCTTTGTTCACGATACGTTTGATAAGGTGGAGATTCAGCGTGTGTGTCAGATTCACGGCACGAAGACGAAGCTTGCCATCTTGCTGTGCAACTGGAAGAAGCGTGGCTTCATCGTGAAGAACGAGGATGGCACCTTCTCGAAGACGGCTAAGTTCATAGGCAAGTATGGGCATTATGGAACTCCGGGAATGGCAGCGTAGAATAGATTAGGAGGGTGTGTCATTATTCATCGGATTACGCAGAATAAACGGAACTTTAACCGCCTTCCTCGGATTACTCACGGATTTTAAACGGAAACTCGACCTGGCGGTCGTGGCGATACCCCCTAAAGCTGGAATGCGAATGCGCTAGCCCAATGGCCGTAAGGCCAAATCCGTTTAAATTCCGTGCGTAATCCGTGAAGCAAGAATGTTCCGTTAACTCAGCGTAATCCGATGAAGAAAAACGATGAAGCAACAAAAAAAGAGGGTGTGTCTTGGACTTTTGACACACCCTCCTGATTTCGTAACGAGAATGTAAAGGTACTTGACCTTTATCAAGAAATCGGGGGTTTCTGAAACTTTTCTTCTAAAACATTTGTGTGCGAACACAAAAGTTTGTATCTTTGCACCGGAATTAAGAAAGAAGGATAAAAGATTGTTAGTTCAGGTAACATAAAGTATTGGTTATAAGGAAGAAAGATTGTTAGAGTAAGGATAACGAAGGTATTAGATAAGGTAAACGAAGGTATTGGATAAGGTGAAAGATTGGAGAAGCAGGGTAACGTTGAAAGATTGTTAATATAAAGGATAATGTTTAATTTAAAGTAAAGAAAGGAAAAGTTATGTTAGTATTAGGAATTGCATTCGCAGCAGTAGTAGCATTCGCTGCAACAGTTGGCGCAGCAAGCAACAAGCTCGCTTAAGTAAAAGCCAACGAGGTAATGAACTTTATGAAGTTCAGAGACTTTAAGAAGTTCAGGTATTTAAAAGTAAAGAACATTAAAAGTTCAAAAACAGTAATTGAAGCAAAGCAGGAAGCCAAAGGGGCTTCCAGAATGTAGGAGGGGAGCCAATGGGGCTTTCCGGATGAGGAGCGGATGATGCTCCTTTTTTCGTTTAACAACAAAAAATCAGACATACATTATATAAAAAGGAATCGGGCGGTTAACAGGTTAACAGTTAACAGCCCGATTTTCTTTGTTTATACCCCTATTCGAGGATGATTTTGAGATTTACCACATAGAAGAAATTACGTAACTTATTGATATGTAGGTAAATCTATCTCTTTTGAATTTATTTCCCAAGATATGGCTTCAGGATTCTAACCCAGTTCTGGTAGCCTTTTCCGAGCAGATGCAAGCCATCGTTGGTATAATCTGGGTTCATGTCCTGGGTTCCAGGAGCCACGAACTCAGAGAAGAGGTCGATGTAGGTCAAGCCGCGGCGGTTGGCGATGTCCTTGATCAGGGCATTGAGGGCAGGAACATCCTTCTTGCGGTTCATGTGGTCAACAAACATGTTGAACTTTGGGTTCAGCGGCAGAACGCTCTGCAGATAGAGTCGGGTAGAAGGAGATTCGTTCTTGATTCGCTCGGCAATCTCATCGATGTCCTTGGCGATGTCCTCGACGCTGCGGCCTCCGGCGAGGTCGTTAATGCCGATCAAGAGGAAAATCTTGGCTGGCTTGCCCTTGGTGATGACGTGGAGGCGGTCGAGCATGGTATCGGCTCTATCGCCGCTGATTCCTCGATTCTTGACGTGTGGGTTGCCGAGCAGTTCCGCCCATTCACCTCCGTTGGTGATGCTGTTGCCCAGGAAGATGATGTCCTTCTTGCTGGTTGGGAGAACTTCAAAGAGCGTAGCTCTCTGATCAAAGAAAGTTGTGTGCTTCCGTCCTTGAGCCTGTAAGGTAGTGCAGGCGCAGAGGAGGCAGATTGATAACATGATTTTTTTCATCATAATGTATAAAAGTTAGTTATTAAAAATGTATTTTAAAGCTTTTGCCCTTTCAGGGCGTGTGGGGCATTGCCTTCTGTCTTTCAAGAACTACTTGAAAATCAGGGTGGTGAGCCTGTCTTTATCAAACAGTTCCTGAGCCACGGCTTGAATCTGGGCGGCGGTAATCTCATCCACCTGCTCGTAGAGGCGGTCAACGTTTTTCTCCCAGCCATAATGCAGGAAGCTCTTGCCGAAGTCGAGGGCGAAGTTCTCGCGGTTGTCGCAAGCCACGCCTATCTGACCCTTTATCTGTTTCTTGGCAGCCTTGAGCTGCGCATCGCTCAATGGCTTCTGCATGAACTTATCCAGTTCCTTGCGAACCAGGCGGAGGCAGCGCTTCACATCGTGCTCATCGCAGCCGAAATAGATGCTCCAGGTGCCCGTGTCGCCATAGGAAACCATCGTGCTTTCTACGGTGTAAACCAGTCCGTTATGCTCTCTGAGGGCGAGGTTCAGTTTGGCGTTCATGCCAGGTCCGCCCAGCATATTATTAAGCAGATAGAGCGGCATTCGGCGGTCATCGTTCACATCGTAAGCCCGGGTTCCAATCATCACATGAGCCTGATGGGTATTCTTCTGCATCACAATCGTTTGCCCGGCAGGCGAACCCATCGGATCCATCGACCCCATCGAATCTATCGCTCCCTGAGAATCCATCGCTCCCCTAGAAATCTGCGTCATCTGCGGAGCCTGCGACATCTGCGTAATCTCAGAATCCCGTGCCCCCGCGAATCCCGTGTCTCCCGTTTCTCCCGAGAAATCTGCGTCATCTGCGAAATCTGCGTGACAACCCTTCTCAGCAAGCTTGCCCGAACTATCATCTGTGAGCGCCTTCCCGATAAGCTTCACCAGTTTCTTGAAATCAATATCCCCGTATGCGAAGAATATCGCATTATCCGGCCGGTAAAGCTTCTGCGTGAACCTCAGCGCATCCTCCGTCTTGAAAGCCCGAACCTGCTCGGCTGTGCCCAGAATATTATGCCCCAGCGGCGAACCCTTGAAGAGGATATTCTCAAACTCATCATATATCAGTTCGGCAGGCGAATCATTATAGCTCTCTATCTCATCGCAGATTACCTCCACCTCCTTGTCTATCTCCGCCTGCGGATAAACCGAGTGGAAGACGATGTCGGAAAGCAGGTCCACGGCCCTTGCGATGTGCTCCTTCAGGATGGCGGAGTAATACACCGTGCCCTCCTTGTTGGTGTAGGCATTCAGGTCGCCGCCCACACTCTCCAAGCAGTTGAGTATGTGCCACGCTTTTCTGCGCTCGGTGCCCTTGAAGGTGACGTGCTCGCAGAAGTGAGCCAAACCCTCCTCGCCCGGCTCCTCGTTGCGGGTGCCGGCATTTATCTGATAGCCGCAATACACCACCTGGCTATCTGATGGCAGGTGGATGATGCGGAGTCCGTTGTCTAATGTATAAGTATTGTATTTCATTTCAAGGTGCAAAGTTACATTGAAAATGTAATTTATCCAAAATATTGAGCATTTATTTTGCATTATCGCCAAAAAGACTTATCTTTGTCCCCAAAAAAATATAATAGAGACATAAAACAATGCGTAAGGTTATAGGAATAGGAGAGACCGTGCTTGACATCATCTTCAAGAACGGCAAGCCGATAGAGGCAGTACCGGGTGGCTCATCGTTCAATGCAGTCATCTCGTTGGGACGTTCGGGCGTGAACGCTTCGTTTATCAGCGAGGCGGGCAACGACCGTATTGGTGAGTATGTGATTCAGTTTCTGAGAGATAATGGGGTGAATGCCGACAATGTGAGCATCTTTCCGGAATCGAAGTCGCCGCTCTCGCTGGCGTTCCTCGACGAGAACAACAATGCCGACTACATCTTCTACAAGGACCATCCCCACGACCAGCTGGAGTTTGCCACTCCCGAAATCAATCCTGGCGACATCGTGCTTTTCGGTTCGTTCTTCGCCCTGAATCCGGTGGTTCGTCCTCAGGTGGCCGGTTTCCTGGAGTACGCCAAGAATCACGGTGCCATCCTCTATTACGACATCAACTTCCGTGCTTCTCATCAGAATGAGATCATGAAGATTACGCCTAATCTGATAGAGAACCTGGAGCACGCCGATTTTGTGCGTGGCAGTCACGAGGACTTCGGAATCCTCTACAAGAAGCCGGATGCGGATAAGGTGTATAATGCCGAAATCAGTTTCTACTGCAAGAAGTTTATCTGCACCCAGGGCGCTGAGCCTGTGGAGGTGAGAGCCGAGAACGGCTTTGCCAAGAGTTATCCTTCGGAGAAGATGAAGCCGGTGAGCACCATCGGAGCAGGCGATAACTTCAATGCCGGCTTCGTATTCGGACTGATTAAGGATGGAATCACCCGCGAGGATATCGACCGTGGATTATCTGAGGCACAATGGGATAGCCTCCTGAAGAGTGCCCAGGAGTTCTCCACCGAATGCTGCAAGGACATCTACAATTATGTTTCCAAGGAATTTGGAGAAGAAAAGAAGAAGGAATTATAAAAATATATAGATTATGACTGAGATTACAAACAAGATTTATTACGTAGGCGTTAACGACCGCAACAAGCATCGTTTCGAGGGCCTCTGGCCTTTGCCTAACGGAGTGAGCTACAACTCTTATATCATTGACGATGAGAAGGTAGCGCTGGTAGATACTGTAGAGGTAGATTTCTTCACCCAGTTCCTGGAGAACATTCACGAGGTGATTGGCGACCGCGAAATCGATTACCTCATCATCAACCACATGGAACCTGACCACAGCGGCTCCATCGCCCTCATCAAGAAATATTACCCTAACATCAAGATTGTGGGTAACAAGAAGACCTTGGGAATGCTGGAAGGCTTCTATGGCGTAACTGATGACGTGGTAGAGGTGAAGAATGGCGAAACCCTGTCACTCGGAAACCATGAGCTGAGCTTCGTTCTCATCCCTATGGTTCACTGGCCAGAGACGATGGTAACCCTCGATGCAAAGAACAAGGTGCTCTTCTCGGGCGATGCGTTCGGCTGCTTCGGTGCGCTGAACGGCGGAATCATCGATACGGAAATCAACTGCGAGACTTTCTGGCTGGAGATGGTTCGCTACTACTCAAACATTGTGGGTAAGTATGGAATCCCTGTTCAGAATGCGTTGAAGAAGTTGGCTGGCGTGGAGCTGGATTACATCTGCTCAACCCATGGTCCGGTTTGGCACGAGCATATTGAGAAGGTTATCGGCATGTATGATAAGATGTCGAAGTACGAGACGGAGCCGGGCTTGGTTATCTGCTACGGCACCATGTACGGCAACACCGAGCGTATGGCCGAAATCATCGCCCGTGCAGCAAGCAAGGCTGGCGTGAAGAACATCGTGATGTATAATATCTCGAAGACTCACCACAGCTACATCCTGCGCGACATCTTCCGCTATAAGGGTCTCATCGTGGGTGCTCCAACCTACAATGCCGGTCTTTATCACGAGATGGAGGTCCTCCTCTCTGAGCTTGCCAATAAGGACGTCAAGAACCACCTTCTTGGCTGGTATGGTTCTCATTGCTGGGCAAGCAAGGCTGTGGCTAAGATTCAGGAGTGGAACGAAACCAAGCTCCACTATGAGCCTGTGGGCGAGCCGGTAGATATGAAGCAGGCGATTACTCCAGAGGTAAAGGCGCAGTGCGAGGCTCTGGGTAAGGCGATGGCTGAGAAGCTGCTGGCGGAATAAAAGTTTAAGGGCGGAAGAACAGCTGGGGTTAACAGAGTTAACAGTTGTTTTTCCGCTCTTTCTTTGTTTAAATACCTTTAAATATTTCGTGTAAATTACGATAAAACTTGGTGAAGTTGTGTAAAAAGCGTATATTTGCGACTGAAAACCGTGTCTTGACACAAAAAAACGTCATAAAACTATGTATTTTGAACGTAAAGCATACTTGAAAGAACTCATTTCGGCAGAAGGCAATGGGATGATAAAGATTATCACCGGCATTCGCCGTTGTGGTAAATCCTTTTTTTTGTTCAACATCTTCCGCAAGCATTTGCTTGAAAGAGGTGTTGCGGAAGATCATATCATACAAGTAAATCTTGAAGACCGTAGAAACAAGAAACTCCGTGATCCTGATGCTTTGCTGGAGCATATCGATGCTTTGATGAAAGATAAGGATAGGTATTACATTCTTCTTGATGAGGTACAGATGGTGAAGGAGTTTGAGGATGTGCTCAACTCTTATCTCCATGTAGAGAATGCCGAAGTGTATGTTACTGGTTCCAATGCCCGATTCTTATCGAAGGATGTGATAACTGAGTTTCGTGGTCGAGGTTGGGAAATCCGAATTCATCCACTGAGTTTTTCTGAATATTATGAAGTGGTAGGAGGAGAGGAGCGTCAAGCCCTGGAAACCTATTATCTTTATGGTGGATTGCCTGCTGTGGCGCAGATGGAAACTCCTGAAGCGAAACAGAGTTATCTTCGTGAGATTTACGAGACGGTTTATCTGAAGGATGTTTTGGAGCGTAATCGCCTGAAGAATTCTGATGGAATGCGCGAGTTGGTGCGCCTTCTGGCTTCTACGATTGGTTCCTGTACAAATGTGCAGAGAATTTCTAATACGTTCAAATCTGTTGGAGGAGTGGAAATCGGTACTAAAACCATTGGCAGGTATCTGGAGAACCTGCAGGATTCCTTCATCATCAGCGAGGCTTTGCGCTATGATGTGAAGGGGCGCAAATATATTGGTACTGGTACCAAGTATTATTTCGAGGACATCGGTATTAGAAATGCCGTGGTAGATTTCCGACAGATAGAATACACTCATATCATGGAAAACGTGGTTTATAACGAGTTGCGGAAGCAGGGTTATACTGTGGATGTGGGGTCAGTGGAGAGCTTCAAGCGGGATGAGAATGGCAAGCTGCAGCGTAGGAATCTTGAGATAGATTTCGTGGTGAACCGTCATGATGAACGCCTCTATATCCAGTCGGCTTACGCCTTGCCAGATAAGGAGAAGGTAGATCAGGAGCAGGCTTCTCTTTTGAATGTAAACGATGGCTTCCGCAAACTGATAATCGTAGGGGATAGGTATCGTTCGGGTTATAATGAAGAAGGCATTCTGATGATGAGCCTCTCCGATTTCCTTTTGGGGAAAGAAAATAAGGGATAGATGGTCTTGAAGAAAATATCAAGGGCGGAAGAACAACTGGGGTTAACAGAGTTAACAGTTGTTTTTCCGCTCTTTCTTTTGTTTCTGAGTGTTTCGTTTATAGGCTTCTATTCCTTCCTTAATATCAAAAATGTGCAAGTTTGCCACTTTTTGCTATGAGAAATGTGCAAGTTTGCCGAAAAATCATATTAATGGGAATTTTCAACTATCACCTTTAACTCTTCCAGGTTATCCGCCACTTCAATCACATCTCGCCAATTGCCACGAATCATGCTTTTCTCTGCCATATCGTCCAAAAGAGCAATAGTGGAGTTCCAGAAGCCTTTCATGTTGTAGAGAATCACCATCTTGTGGTGGTAGCCGATGGTGTGGGCGGCGGCGATGGTGAAGATTTCATCCAGGGTGCCGATGCCGCCAGGAAGGGCTACGAAGATGTCGCTCTGGGCAAGCATCAGGTCCTTGCGGTCGCTGAGATTATCACACGGAATCTCGATGTCGAGGTCAGGGAAGGTTCTGCCTCCTCGCTCTACAAGCGTAGGAACCACACCGATGGTTCTGCCGCCATTCGCCTTCACTGCCTTGCCGATGCAATCCATCAGACCAGAGTTGCAGCCGCCGAAAACCAGGTCGTGGCCGTTCTCAGCCATCCACTTTCCCATCTCTTCAGTCATCGTGAAGAAGTCGGGGTCGATATTCTTATTTGCTGAACAAAAAACTGCTATTTTCATGTCTTTATTTTTCTATTTGATGATGTTTTATCTGTTGTTTATTGATATTTTATCTTCTATTTGATAATGTTTTATCCGTTATTTATAGATGTTTAGGCAAAGGTACGCAAAAATTTCGAGATTATTGGACTCTTTTTGCGGATAATTTCTTAATTTTGCAAACTATAACTAATCTTATAAACAGGAAGATAGATTTCTTATCAACAAAATTATAAACAGAAAGATAGAATGAAAAGGATTATCACATATAGTATTATTGCATTGTTGCAGGCGTCGGTTGCGCTTGCTCAGACCTCTGTATCGCTTGCTCAGACCTCTGTATCGCTTGCACAAACCCCTTCGAAGCCGAAGTTTCAGAAGCGGGAGAAGTATGAATGGCAGGGAGAGATTCCTACCTATGTAGAAACGCTGAAGAAGGAACTGACGTATCCGATGGCTTGGGGAAACAGTCCGATTAAGAACTTCAAAAAATGGAAGAAGGCGACAAGAGCGAAGGTGTTTGAATGCATGATGACGCCTCCGAAAGCGGCTGCGGCTTGGAATATGGAAGTATTGGGCGAGGAACAGAGAGACGGATATAAGGCGCAGAAAATCGCCTTTAATATCAACGCCTATTCCCGAATTACGGCTTATCTCCTGATTCCGGATGGCAAGGGCCCGTTCCCAACAGTCAATGCGCTTCATGATCATGGCGCTCATCTCTTTATCGGAAAGGAGAAGATGGTTCGCCCTTTCTTTACTCCGGAAGAAAAAGATTCCCCTACGAAGCAGGCACTCTGTCAGGAAATCTTGGATGATGCGGATGCGTGGGCAAAGCAGCTTTATGATAATCAGTACGTGGGCGATTATCTGGCGAAACATGGTTACGTGGTCTTTTCGGCAGATGCTCCGATGTGGGGAGAACGAGGCCGGAAGGAAGGCGTGGATAGAAACAAATACGACCTGATAGCCGGCAATATGATGATGCTGGGTAGAGACCTCTCTGCCTTCATGACTTACGATGATATCGCCAGCACCGAGTTCCTGGCTTCGCTGCCGATGGTAGATGCGAAGCGTATCGGATGCGTGGGGTGTTCGATGGGAGCCTATCGCTCGTGGATGCTCTCTGCCTTATCGGATAGAATCAAGGCGGGTGCTTCTATCTGCTGGATGATTACTACGGACGCGCAGCTTACCCGGAGATTCGGAAGAAAGGAGAATGGCGGTTTTGCGAATTGCATCCCGGGGTTGAGGCAATATCTCGACTATCCTCACATCGCCTCCCTCGCCTGTCCGAAGCCGATGCTCTTCATCAATGGCACAAAAGACAAGCTCTTCCCCGTGCCTGGTGTAGAAGATGCTTTCAGCGAAATGCACAAGGTTTGGAAGAGTCAGGGAACTGATAATCTGCTGGATACCGAGCTTTGGGATATTCCTCATTCCTGCGGTTTGAAGGCGCAGGAGAAAATGCTGGAGTTTCTGAATAAGAATCTGAAATAGGGGTTAACAGAGTTAACAGTTAACAGCTGTTTTTCTGTACCTTCTTCTCTTAAATATCAAAAGTCTACTACGCTAACGCCATTTTTTAAGGGGTTAGCGTAGTAGACTTTTGTATTTTTACTTGTGTACTTATTCCATTATTCCCGATTATGCGGCTTGGTTAATCAAGCGCAGGGAGTTGTTCAGGCAAGCTACAGGAACGAAGAAGACTCTCCATTTAACAATGATAACTTCGTATGGTGTAGAGCATAATGCTGGTTGGCAAAACATTCAGAACGAGGTGGTGCTGGATGATTTGTTCAAAGTAGAATAGATAAAGGGCTTTTGTGGCTGTTTGTGTGCCTTCACACAACAGAATCTTTATGTTTCTTGAAAAAAATAATCGGAAATGATACGACTTTCCGATTATTTTCATTACCTTTGCACGCAGATACCCGTTCGCTCACGCCGAGTTGATGCTTTTCTTCCTTTTCAAGAGGGTAGATGGCTGAGACGAGGACTTGGGAGGGTAGAGGTATCATACATAATATTAAAGTGCGTTTACTATGCGCTTAGTTCTTGATGAACAGAAACCTGGCAGTTTCAGAATCTTATCAAAGACTATGCAACGGTAGATGCTCTCGGGATGTGTATATCCACATCTCTGTACTGATGTGGCACCCTCCGCAAGTAGGGTGTCCAATTCTGTATAGGGATAAGTGTATCATATCGGCGTGGGCTTCGATGTTGTTCGTTTCGATAAGATGGGCTTGCCAGGGCCTCTGTTCATGAAGCGAGCAACGGGCAAGTTCACGCTTTCTTTTTGTTGTGTAGTTAACAGATTGTTTCACATTAAAAAGTACGATTATGGTACGACCAAAGTTATCATTTGATGTTAAAGCGGATAAAATGAAAGCGATAGCTGACTATGTCCGTACACATGTTTCTTCAATTTCATTCTTGGGGAATGCGAAAGGGTTAAAGGTAAAGAGTGCAATTTTAGAACCGGGAAGTATCCAACTACCTTCTGAGACCGACTCACATTGGAATGTAAGTGGTCGTGTTAAATTGGGTATTGAAAAGGAGGATGGAGTTCTAGAAGACAACTTCTTTTTTACCTGCAATTGCGAATTAAGCAAAGGTGATGAAGGAGAGCCTATAGTAACTGGGCTAACAAGTATTATAATATTATAATAGGAGAAAGAATATAAAATTAAAATTTATGAGAACATTTACGTTTAAAGGGCTGTTTTTAACTGCGGTATTTATGTTGCTTGGTTGTTTATCAATCCAAGCTGCTGATGACGACTTGATTACAAGGCAAATCACCATCAAGTTGGATAAGGCAGGTACTTTACCAGACAAGATTGGAAGTAGTAAGAAGAATCTGATTACCAAGTTGAAGATTGTTGGTGAAGTTAATGGTACTGATTGGTGTTTTATCCGTGAGATGGCTGGAAGTGGTTATGATGGTAAATCTACTGAAGGAAAACTCTCTGTATTAGATTTGTCCGAGGCAAAGATTGTAGAAGGTGGTTATTATTATAATAAGTATTATTATTATGAAAATGATGTTTATTATTATAAAAATTGTTATACTTCTAATGATGTAATAGGCAAGTGCGCATTCAAGGGCTGTAGCGGATTAACGAGTTTAACCCTTCCTGCTGGTATTACCGAGATAGGCGATGAGGCATTCGAATATTGTAGCGGATTAACGAGTTTAACCCTTCCTGATGGTATTACCGAGATAGGCAGTAGCGCATTCAAGGGCTGTAGCGGATTAACGAGTTTAACCCTTCCTGCTGGTATTACCGAGATAAGCTCTTACGCATTCTCTTCCTGTAGCGGATTAACGAGTTTAACCCTTCCTGCTGGTATTACCTCAATAGGCGATGATGCATTCTATGGCTGTAGCGGATTAACGAGTTTAACCCTTCCTGCTGGTATTACCACAATAGGCGGTAGCGCATTCGAAGGTTGTAGCGGATTAACGAGTTTAACCCTTCCTGCTGGTATTACCTCAATAGGCGATGATGCATTCTATGGCTGTAGCGGATTAACGAGTATAACCATACCTAATGGAGTTACCCAAATAGACAAGAACGCATTCAGAGACTGTACCGGATTAACGAGTTTAACCCTTCCTGCTAATATTAAAAGGATAGGCGAAAGCGCATTCAAGAACTGTAGCAGATTAACGAGTTTAAACCTTCCTGCAGGTATTACCACGATAGGCAGTAGCGCATTCTATGGCTGTAGCGGATTAACGAGTTTAACCATACCTGATGGTGTTACTAAAATTGGCAAATATGCCTTCTCTAACTGTAGTTATTTAACTAGTTTGACTATACCTTCTAGCGTAAACTCTTTAGGTGAGTATGCTTTCAAAAATTGCTCATCCTTACAGTCTGTACATGTTAGCTGGTCAACTCCGATTTCTGCAGGCAAAGCGTTTAATAAGGCTGATGTCAGTAAATGTACTTTGTATGTACCACAAGGCACAGAGCAGGACTATTTCCTTGCTGACGTATGGGGCGATTTTGGAAATATTGTAGAATACGATCCTACTGGCATTGATAAGGTAACAACCTCTACCGATGCCAAGGAACTCTCTCGCTATTCAGTAAATGGTCAGCGATTGGCTACTCCAACCAAGGGCTTGAACATCGTGAAGTATAGCGATGGTAGTGTGAAGAAAGTTGCTGTTCAATAGCTTTGGCTAACGAACGCAATATAATGATAGATTCAAGTAATTTTGTAGATGAGTAAATTAATTAAAAATTTTAGCAAGTATGTGGGATACCATGTTTTTGTTATTTGTGCTTTGCTGTGTACGCGTGCACATCAACGTCAATCTTTAAGCGAAAGTTTGCCTTTCCCTCTTTGGATATTCTAGAACACTCAGAGAGGAAAGAATTATTAGATCAATCATCATTGGGAGTGAAGCCTGCTAACTCCCTCTTATCAGATCAGTAGGTAAAGAATTCTTTTGGGCACGAGTAATCGTGCCCTTTTTGATTTCTAATTTGTCTTATATCTTAACTTTTTGCCTTTAAATCCCCCAAAAGTATGTTTTTTTCGAGATTTGGGGAATTTGACGACAAATATTGTATCTTTGCACTGTTTATTTAACGCACATTAATTTAACGGCTGTTACATTATGAAGTGCGGCTTGGTTAATCAAGTGTAAGCAAATTTTAAATTAGTGATTTTGGAATAACTAACTGAGAAATTACTAAAAATAAAAAAGAGCGGAAGAACAACCGGGGGTTAACAAAGTTAACAGTTAACAGTTGTTTTTCCGCTCTTTTCAATATGATTTTACCACAATTCTGCTGGCGACAGATCCTTGTCCTTTCTGCCCATCAGATAGTAATCGGCAAGGAACTGGAGGTTTGCCTGGGTAATCTTCAAGCCTGCCTCCTTTACGTATCGGCTGGTGAAGAGGTTGGCATCAGGCAACATGTTGTTGTCTATCAGCTTGCACACAATCTCGTAAGGGAATGGGCGACCGTTGCCGCTGATGATGTTGAAAGCATCAACTTCTGCACGCTCAGCGTTGTAATATGGATTCTCAGGAGCTGCAATGCAATGAGCCATACCGAAACAGATGTTGATGCCCGTATATGGACTTCCGCAAACGATGATTCCCTTCTCGTATTTTGGAGGGAACTTGATGTTGGCAGGTAATTCGATGCCTACCTCCTGCAAGAACTCCTTCAGGGTCTTGACATCCTCCAGGAAGATGAACTTATCCCCGAAATCTTTCGCCTTGAGCAGGTTGTAATCGTGGATAGGCTGCTTGTGGTTCAGGCGGTCTTTCTCTGCCTCAATCTGCTCCTTGTTCTCCTCGTAAGGAGGGTTCAGCAAGGCACCCGTCTGCCACCAGTCACCACCGAAGTAGAAGAGGTTGGTAACTATCAGCTGTTCGCCGCTGAGGAATGCGCTCGCATCCTCGATGTTGGTTGAATCCTTGCGTACTCTGAGCAGATTCTCCTCATCTGCATCATCCTTTGAAGTCTCTTCCGAAGCATCATATACATCTTTCAGATAGAAGAAGTTATCATCCTCCTTGATCATCTTGAAGGCACGGGTACTCTTGTAGTCGATGTCTGTCCAGAGCTTGTGGGCAGGATGATGTTCGCTCACCTTGGCAAGCCATTCGGCAGAGGTGAGGGCAAGCAGGTTGTTGCGGCTGTTCATCGTTTGTTCTATCTGGATAGAGTAGGCGATGATGTCGTTGAAGCCCTGTGGAGAGTGGGCGAGGCGCTCCAGCTCCATCTGAAGGCGGAAGCGGTTGCCCACGTTGAAGTAGCAGCCATAATGGAACCAGGCCAGTGCATCGCGATATTCATAGAACTTATCCTCATCGGTAGGCAGTTCGCAGAGGAACTCATAGAGGCGGTCGTTCTCTGGTGCCGTTTCATACTCCTTGTCGAGCACATTGTAGGCAAGCTTTGCAGCCAGCTCTATGGTGCTGAAGAGGAAAGGCACGGCTCCCTGCACATGACTGCTCTGCTGATAATGATGCCAGCAGAGGAACTTGATGTCGGCAAAGTTGATTTCGTCCGGGTCGTATGGAGGCATATTTTCGTTCAGGGTATTCTGGATGAAATCGTCCTCGTTCTCATAGAAAGGGATGTAGGAGCCGTAGCGCTTCTTGCATTCGGCAGTAAAGGTCTTCCAGATGCAGGTGCCTGAGATGATGTCCTCGAAGTAGCCGGCGATGCTGAGTGCAAGCTGCTTGGCTTCCTCCACGTTTGGAAACTGGTGGGTGAAGCATGCCTCGTCAAGGGCGTGATATATTTCGTTGGCAAGTTCTGTGTAGTACTGGTCAACGTCGTTTGGCTTCTCGTATGGATGCATTGCCATCCACTCTTGGGTGAAAATTACCTTCTTCATATCGTTTGATTCTTTGTTGTTTCGAGGTTATAACGGATGCATCGTATAGGTGCGAGGGTCGTTATTCTCATTGTTTGTTATTATCAATTGTTAGTCGTTCGGCATAGAATGTCGCCCGATTTATCTGTAAAGATAATGCAAAGATAATGATTTCTGCGCAAAAAATGCAAGAAACTCGCATTTTTTTCGTATCTTTGCACCCGAATTTAGGCAATCTTAATAAAAGCGTAGGATTGCCGCAAGCGTTTCGGAAGGATTTTGCACCCTAATTCATGGCTGGGAGGGTGAATTCGGCCTTCCATTTTGATTATAATGAATTAAGGTTAAAAAGATTTGAAGACATTTGAAGAATTGGGCGTGAGCGAGGAGATTCGCCGTGCCATCGAAGAGCTTGGATTTGAAAATCCAATGCCAGTTCAGGAAGAAGTTATCCCATATTTGCTTGGTAATAAGAACGACGTGATTGCGTTGGCGCAGACTGGTACGGGTAAGACTGCATCTTACGGTATTCCGGTTATCCAGAAAACTGATGCCAGCAGCAAGCAGACACAGGCTATCATCCTCAGTCCTACACGTGAGCTCTGTCTCCAGATAGCAGACGATTTGAACAGTTTTGCCAAGTACATCGACGGTTTGCATATTGCCGCTGTTTATGGCGGTACCGACATCGGAAGCCAGATTCGCACCCTGAAGCATGGTGTGCAGATTATCGTGGCTACCCCTGGCCGTCTGCTCGATTTGATTAATCGTGGCGTGGCTCTGTTGGAGAACGTGAACAATGTGGTGCTTGATGAGGCTGACGAGATGCTCAACATGGGCTTCTCTGAGAGCATCAATGCCATCTTTGAGAACGTTCCAGAGGATAGAAACACCCTGCTCTTCTCGGCTACCATGAGCAAGGACATCGAGAAGATTGCCCTCAACTATCTGCACGACCACAAGGAAATCGTGGTAGGTTCGCGCAACGAGGGTGCTGAGCATGTAAACCACATCTACTATCTGGTAAATGCCAAGGACAAGTATCTCGCCCTGAAGCGCGTGGTGGATTTCTATCCACGCATCTTTGCGATTATCTTCTGCCGCACCAAGCTGGAGACTCAGGATATTGCAGATAAGCTGATTAAGGATGGTTATAATGCAGAGGCGCTGCACGGCGACTTGAGTCAGCAGCAGCGTGACCTCACTATGCAGAAGTTCCGCAACCATACCGTTCAGTTCCTGGTGGCTACTGATGTGGCTGCCCGTGGTCTGGACGTAGATGATCTGACTCACGTTATCAACTACGGTTTGCCTGATGATGTGGCAAGTTACACCCACCGAAGCGGCCGTACGGGTCGTGCCGGAAAGAAGGGAACATCCATCTCCATCATCCATACCAGAGAGAAGTTCAAGGTTCGCCAGATAGAGAAGCAGATTGGCAAGGACTTCGTGGATGGCGTTTTGCCAACCCCAGAGGAAATCTGCAAGAAGCAGCTCTTCAAGACCATGGACGACATCATGAAGACCGATGTGGACGAGGATCAGATTGAACCATACATGGCAGAAATCAACCGCCAGTTTGAGTACATCGACAAGGAGGACATCATCAAGAAGATGGTAACCATCACCTTCGGTAAGTTCCTCGATTACTATAAGAACGCTCCTGAGATCATCAAGCCGGAAACCGGCAAGGGTTCCCGTGGCGGTGAGGGTCGTGGAAATCGTGGCGAAGGCCGTGGCAAGGTTTCCAATGGCCGCAGAAAGCATGAGACTGAGGCTGGTTTCAAGAGACTGTTCATCAACCTGGGTAAGGCGGATGGTTTCTATCCGGGCGAAATCATGCAGTATCTGAACAAGCACGTGAAGGGTCGCCAGGAGGTGGGTCACATCGACCTGCTGAGTAAGTTTGCCTACATCGAGGTGCCTGAGGAGGATGCGAAGCGCGTGATGAAGGCATTGAACGGTACTGAGTATAAGGGCAGAACCGTGAGATGTAACGATGCTGATGAGGAAGGTCATGGCAGAGCAGCCCGTGGCGGACGCGATTCTGAGAGTCGTGGCGGCCGTTCTTCTGAAAGAGGAGGTCGCAGTTCAGAAGCTCGTGGTCGCAGAGGTTCTTCTGAAGATGCAAGAGACTCTCGTGATGCTCGTGGAAAGGGAGGACGTGGAAGCCGTGGCGAATCTCGTGGCGGAAGAAAATCACGCAGCCAGGAGGATACAGGCGATTGGCGCCAGTTCTTCCAGAACAACGACAACGTGAAGTTCAAGGGCGAGGAGCCAAACTTCGAGGAAGAAGGTTGGGCTCGCCGCAGACCTAAAAAGAAGTAGTTTAGGCAGCGATTTATAATAAGATGAAAGCCTGCATCAAAGGGATGTTTTGATGCAATATCCATATTTTGCGGTAAAAATACAGCAATTTCTTTGGTAAATTGCGGTGTTTTTACCGCAATTTTTGTATATTTGCAGCCGTAAACATCAAATAAGGCAAGAAATATGGAATTATTGAAGCAACTTTCAGACAATCTTATCAAGCGTACCGATACTCGATACCTACGATATATGTATCATCAGATTCCTTGGTCGAATCGGATGACGGCCCTTGTTGGACCTCGTGGAGTCGGCAAGACAACACTCCTTTTGCAGTATATCAAATTGAATCTTCAGATGAAAGACACACTCTATGTGAGTGCGGAATCTATCTATTTCGCTAATCATACTCTCTTTGAAACTGCAATGAAGTTTAGCCAACTTGGAGGCAAGCATCTTTTTATCGATGAAATACATAAATATAAGGGATGGGCTACAGAACTTAAGATGATATACGATAATCTGCCAACCTTGCAAGTGGTATTTACCGGTTCTTCTGTGCTTGATATTTATAAAGGTACAGCAGATTTAAGTAGACGAGTACTGGTCTTTACGATGCAAGGCTTGTCTTTTCGTGAATACATCGGTATGGAAAAGGGCATAGACATTCCTGTCTCTACATTGGAACAAATCGTAAATAATGAGGTAGTATTGCCGGAGGAGATAGAGCATCCGTTGGCATTATTTCATGAATATCTGCGCAAGGGTTACTATCCTTTTTCAAAGGATGAGGGCTATAGGATGCGACTGAATCAAGTGGTGAGTATGACTTTGGAGACGGATATTCCACAATATGCCAATTATACGGTGATGGTGTCTAGAAAACTGAAGGAACTGATGCAGGTAATAGCTGATAGTGTGCCTTTCAAGCCAAACATGAGTACCATTGCTACAACTATCAAGGTGGATCGCAATAATCTGCCCGATTACTTCGAACTGATGGAGCGTGCAGGTTTGATAGCCCAACTTCACGAGTCCATAGGAGGAGTGCGTGGTTTGGGCAAAGTAGAAAAGGTGTATCTTGATAATACCAACCTCTCCTTTGCACTCTCTTCTTCGATGCCTGATATTGGCAATCAGCGAGAGACTTTCTTTTTTAATCAGATGCGTGTGAATCATGCTGTCTTCAATTCTCCAATCTCTGATTTCCAGATAGAAGACAAGACTTTTGAGATTGGAGGTAAAAAGAAAGGTCAGAAGCAGATTTCTGAGGCTAAAGAGGGATATGTTGTGAAGGATGATATAGAGACAGGCATGGGTAATGTTATTCCACTCTGGGCTTTTGGTATGAACTATTAGACAATTATAAGTTAATGAAGAAAACTATTCTTATCGCTTGTCTGGGACTGGTAAGTCTGGGCTTGCAAGCACAGAGCATTTCGCTCGTTGGTGAATGGAATGTAGAGTTGGGAAAGAGCGGTAGTGCTTTTGCCAAGAATAAGCGTGCCTCGCAGGGTGAGGTGAAGCACGCCATCCTCCCAGGCACCATCGACACGAACCATCTGGGATTCGCTCCGAAAGATACGATGGAAACAACGCATCTTACGAGGCTCTATGCCTATAAAGGAGCTGCAAGATATTCCAGAACCATCAATATCCCGAAGGATTGGAAGAAGAAGCCGGTAGAACTCTTCCTGGAGCGTACCCGACCGACATGGGTGTATGTGGATGGAGAACTGGTGGATTCCTGCAACTTCATCTCTACTCCCCAGCGCTATCTTCTACCAAAGAAGGTGAAGCCGGGCAAGCATCTCCTGGAAATCGTGGTGGATAATGGAAGAGGTGTGCCTGATCAGGTTTACGGTTCCAGCCATGCTTATACGGAAGATACGCAGACCAACTGGAATGGAATTATCGGAAGGATAGAACTCCAGCTTGCCTCTTCTACCGATTGCAAATCGACAGAAACACTGGCAGGAGCAATCTCAAGCCGTTCTGTAGCTTCTCCTTCCGCCCTTCAGATGCCTGATTTCGCCAGGGATTTCCATATTGAGGGCGCTCACTTCTACGCCAATGGTCATAGGATATTCCTCCGTGGCAAGCACGATGCGGCTGTATGGCCGCTGACGGGACATGTGGAGATGAGCGTGGAAGGCTGGATGAAGTATCTCGGAACCTGCAAGGAGTATGGAATCAACCATGTGCGCTTTCATTCCTGGTGTCCACCGGAGGCGGCTTTCGTGGCAGCGGACAGTCTGGGAATCTATCTTCAGCCGGAGCTTCCTTTCTGGGGCTCTTTTGATAAGAAGGATGAAAGGCTGATGGCGTTCCTGCATCAAGAAGGCGAGAACATCCTCAGAGAATACGGTCATCATCCATCTTTCAGAATGATGGCACTGGGTAATGAACTCTGGGGCGACATCGACAAGATGAAGGAGTTTGTGGATGATTTCCGCAAGATTGCGCCCGATAAATACTATACCTTCGGCAGCAATTACTATCTCGGTTATCAGGGAATAAAAGAAGGAATGGATTACTTCACCACTTGCCGTATCGGAGGCGAGGGATGGGGCAAATACAATACCCATACCCGTGGTTCCTTCTCGTTTGCCGATGCCTACGATGGAGGAATGATCAATCATTTCCATCCTAATTCTACGATGAATTTTGATGAGGCTTGCGATAAGGTCGGAATCCCTATCATCTCTCACGAAACAGGCCAGTTTCAGACCTATCCTGATTATCGGGAGATGAAGAAATACACCGGAGTGCTTCATCCTTATAACTTTGAAGTGTTCCGCCGCAGGCTGGCTGCAGCCGGAATGCTCTCGCAGGCAGATGATTTCCACAAGGCTTCGGGTTTATGGAGCGTGAAACTCTATAAAGCCGATATAGAGATGGATTTGAGGACCCGGAATATGGCGGGCTTCCAACTACTCGATATTCAGGATTATCCCGGTCAGGGAAGTGCTTTCGTAGGCATCTTGGATGCGTTTATGGAGAGCAAGGGAATCACTACGCCCGAGGAATGGCGCCAGTGGTGTTCGCCTGTGGTTCCTCTGTTGGTAATGAAGAAGTTCTGCTTCGAGGATGGCGAGAAGATTCAGGCTAAGGTTAAGGTTGCCAACTATGGCGGTTCTTCGCTGAAGGGCAAGAAACTGAAATGGCATCTGGCTGCCGAGAACGGATTGTTCTGTATGGATGATGGAACTTTCAGCACCAAGGATGGTGAAGTGAGAAAGAATGTGGGCGACTTGATGGCTGAGGATGAGGGAGTATTGAACATCTTTTCATACGATGAAGGTTTGGTGGATGTGGGTGAACTGAATGGTGTTTTCCACGTACAGAAACCTACCAAGCTGCTTCTTACATTAAACATAGAAGGAACAGAGGCGAGAAACTCCTACGAACTTTGGGTTTATCCTAAGAAGGCTTTGGAAAAGAAGGGCGTCATCATAGCCAAGGATTTGAACCAGGAAGTAGTGAAAGTCTTGGAAAATGGCGGAAAGGTGCTTTGGATGCCTACGGCTTCCAGCCATTTCGTGGCTGCCGATGATACGTTATCGCAGGCAGATAATTCGGTTTTGCAGGCAGATAACGCTACTCCTTATACGGTGGGCGGACTCTTCCAGACCGATTACTGGAACTATCGCATGTTCAAGACCATCTGTGAGAACAACAAAAAGAAGGTTTCTCCAGGAACTCTGGGCATTCTGACGAATCCGGAACATCCGATATTCAAGGGATTCCCAACGGAGATGCACACCAACTGGCAATGGTTCCCGGTAATTAAGGAATCGCATCCGCTGGTGCTTGACAACTTCGCCAAGGATTATCGCCCGGTAGTTCAGGTGATAGATAATATCGAGCGGAATCATAAGTTGGGTTTGGTGATGGAATGGAAGGTGGGAGCCGGAAAGCTTCTCGTCTGCATGAGTGATTTGGAAAAGGCTGCCAAATATCCGGAAGGCAAGGCTTTCTATCAGAGTGTAATTGATTATATGCGCTCTGCCGATTTCAATCCATCTGCAGAAATAACGGTGGATGAATTGAAAAAGAAACTCGCCGAGAAGCCTCGTCAGGTTTCATTGAAGGAGCTGAATAATATCTCGCAATATTAGTTGCGAACCTATAAGAAAAAGTAAGAGCGGAAAGTCAGAAGTTAACAGGTTAACAGTTAACAGCTGATTTTCCGCTCTTTTTATATCATCCTGAGACTAATCTTTATCCCAGGATAAACCTTTATATCATCTCTGTTGATTCAGAGATAGGATTTACTTCGCATTAATCTCCTTCAAGAGGCGGTCTGCGTGTCCCCACTTATCCATCAGGTAGAGCACATAGCGAATATCTACACCGATGCAGCGAGCCAGGCGCTTGTCGAAGTTGATGTCAGAGCTGAGGCTGTCCCAGTTGCCATCGAAGGCAAGACCAATCAACTCACCCTTACCATTGAACATAGGGCTACCAGAGTTACCACCGGTAATATCGTTGTTGGTGAGGAAGCAGAGCTGCATCTTGCCAGTCGTCTTATCCTGATACTTGCCGAAATCCTTCTCAGAGAGAAGCTCGTGCATGATAGGCTCAGCGTAGTAATCGATTACCTTATCGCCCTGCTTCATCTTCTCAACGAGGCTCTCGGCTGTGGTATAATAGCCTGATGGCTTGCCACCGAGGTCGAAACCGCCTACCTGACCATAGCTCAATCGCATGGTGAAGTTGGCGTCGCTGTAGTGAGGCATGTCTTCCTCCATACGGAGCTTGGCAGCACAGAGATACTTCTCCTGCTCGGCGATACTGTCGTTAATGCTGCCCATCTGAGCAGCGAAATCTGCAAATACATCGTTCAGATCCATACCGAAGCTTACGCCTGGATCCTTCTCATATCCCTTCTTGTTGAAGTAGAGCTTGGCACCCTTCTTCATGATGAGCGACTTCTCCCAGAGATAATCCACATACTTGGCGTAATTGCCGCCAAACTCAGCGTCGATGGTCTTGTAGAACTTAGGCAACCACTTGGCATCTACGTGCTCCTTGTAGTTCTTCAAGAGGGTAGCGAGCACTTCCTTATCGAGCGCCATATCCCATTCTGCAGAGTTATCTTCAAACTCATGATACTGCTTCTTCTTGTTCTTCTCTGGACCCTTTACCTCCATGTTGGTCTGGAGCTTGATGGCACGGGTAGAGAACTCGATGTTGCTTCTTCTTGTGAAAGATTCAGCGAAGTTGGTCCAGGCGTATTTCACGTCTGCGCTCTCTTTGTAGAGCTTGGCGAGTTTGTCGAAATCTACCTTGTGGGCGAGGTCGTTGGCTGCCTTGGCTGTATCCTGCCAAGCACGGAGACGGGTTTCGTACTCACGCTTCAGATTCACGATGCCGATAGAGTCGATACACTTGTTCATACCGATGGCATTCTTCCAGTAGTTGGAAGAGCTGGCGTACTTGCTGTCGTACTTGATGCGGACAGCCTCGTCGGCACGCATGTGCTTCTGCATTACCTCCTGCTTTACGCCACGAACCTGGGCACGAGGAGCATTCTCTGCATCGCGCATGGTCTGGATTCCGTAGCTTGAAAGATAGCGCTCTGTGCTGCCTGGGTAACCCATGGTCATCGCATAGTCACCATCCTTGTAACCCTGGAGAGAAACCTGTGCCCAACGCTTTGGATGATAAGGCACATTATCCTTGCTGTAGGCAGCAGGACCATTGGTCTTAGGGTCGGCATAGATGCGGAATACAGAGAAGTCGCAGGTCTGGCGAGGCCACATCCAGTTGTCTGTATCGCCACCAAACTTACCCATAGACTTTGGTACAGTGAAAACCAGACGCAGGTCGGTGAAGTCGCGGTAAGTAGTAGCGTACCATTTGTTGCCCTCGTAGAATGGCTGAACGGTGATATGGAGGGTAGAATCGTTCTTCTTAGCCTCTTTAGTCATCTCGTTCTCCAGAGAATCGATGAGTTCATCGCGCTTCTTGTTGTCGAGTTTCTCGTATCCGAGGCTCATCACCTTATCGGTTACATCCTTCTGTTCAACCATAAAGCTGACGAACATATTCTCGTTAGGCAATTCCTCTGCGTAAGATTTAGCAAAGAAACCGTTGAGCATATAGTCGTGCTCCACGGTAGAGTGGCTTCTGATAGCCTCGAAACCGCAATGGTGGTTGGTAAATACCAAACCGTCTGGAGAAACGACTACGCCTGAGCAATAGCCAGAGAAGTTAACCACAGCATTCTTCAAGGCGTTCTCGCCGTTGTAGAGCTGGTCGTAAGTCATACTGAAGCCTTCGCGCTGCATCATCTCATACACAGCGTTTGGCAAGTTGTAAATTGTCCACATTCCCTCGTCAGCGTGAGCGGTGTTGATTCCGCAGAACTCCATGATAGAGGCGATAAGGACCGTTGCTTTTTTCTTCATTTTATTCTTTGTGTTGTTGTTATATGATTTGCAAAGTTACGATTTTTCTGCGAGATAACATCAAGTAGAACAGAAAAAAGCAAAAAATTCCATCAAAGTTTCCTTTTTAGAGTTATTTCTTTCACTTATACTAGAAATATTCGATAAAAACACAATATTTTTCACTTATACATGAAAAAGATTGCAAAAGTAGCGAGTTTTTCTTGTATAAGTGAAAAAATTAGTGCTATCTTTGCGCCATAAAAAAGGTGTTTCTTATTTCTTGATGAGCCATTTCCCTCCCTTGTCTGGTCCTATTCGTTCTATTATGTGATCTTCTTTCAGTTTCTTTATATGTTTAGAGATGGCACTTCGGTTGATTTTCAATCGTTTACTCATCTCATTGGTGGTGACAAATGGGTCGGATGCGATAAGGGAAAGGATAGACTCTTTGGTTTTCTGTCCACCTTTTCTGCCTACCTTTTCTGTTTTCTGTCCACCTTTTCTGTCCACCTTTTGATGAGGCGTGTGGGGTACTTGGGGGGTAGCAAGTCTTGGCTGTACCTTCCATTCATCTGTAGGATCTATATGCAAGTATCTGTTTTTGAGAACCCAACTTTCGCCTAGCAGCAAGTTTCTGAAGAAACGAACAAGGTAGATAGGAGAGTACTCTATATCTTTATTGATATTGCGATAATTGGCACGAACCAGGGCATTGCGGAAATACCAGGAATGCTTGGCAAACATTTCGTTGTTCACTTCATATCCTAACGAACGGAGATATTGAATGGTGAAAATTGCCGTGGTTCGGGTGTTTCCCTCTCTGAAAGCATGGATTTGCCAGATGCCTGAAATGAATTTGGCAATATGCTCAATCTTCTCATCATCCGTCAGACCTTTATATGAGAAGTTCTTCTCCTGTTCAATATCCCAATCCAAGGCTCTTCGCAAGTCTTCCCAATTCAGGTAGTTTACGGAATCTCCTTCGAGCACCCATTCTTTCTTGGAAATATCATACTGTCGGATTTCTCCTGCGTGCTTGAATACTCCCTCGAATATTCTTCGATGCAGGGAAACATATCCGTTGGTATTGAAGGCAAAGGTCTTGCTGGCGAGAATCTTCGCGATGTTGGCCGAAACCTTATCTGCCTCTTCCTCGTCTTCATCCTTAGGTGTACGGACCGTCTTGCTCTGATAGTAAGAGTCAATCAGTTTTCTAGTTTCATCCAGAGTGATTTTTCCTTCGATGTTTCGCTTAGCCACATCTATGAGATACGCCGACGGTTGCAGCCCATCTACAGCCTGCAATCCGATAGCCGTCTTCCAGTTCTCGGCACTTTCCTTCTGCGAAGGCTCTCCTTGTCGAAGATACTCGTCGAAGGATGCGAACTCGTTGATATTATCTTTATTCATAGATGTAATGCTTGATATTTAACTTTGCAAAGTTACGACTATTTCCCGAATTTTCCAAGGCTTCGCTTGATTTTCTTCATAATTTGCCTTTTTGCTGATAACATTCCTGGTGATAGAACCTCTTGCTCCAGCATATCCAATGCCATTCTTAACTCTTCGAGAAGTTCGGGATAGTATTTCATCTGCTCGTAGGCAAGCTTCATGCAGTAGCAGCGGATGGCGTAGGGTTGGGAACAGGCGGTAATCTTGGCAATGCAGAAATCGATGAAATCGGAGCGGAGTGATTCTTCCTCGAAAGGCTGACGGAGAAGAAGATGGAGCATCAGGCGGCGCTTGGTCTCATTCTTCTCTACGAGAACTCTATCTATCAGTTCGTCATGCTTCTGAAAGAGCCACGGGTTGTTGGCTTCATCGAAATGGGTTAAAGCCCAAAGCGCATTGAACGATACACGGTCGTTTTCATCAAAGGTGAGCTGGTAAAGCTCTTCCTTTAAACAATTATTCTCTTTGCCTTGCGTCTGAAGGCAAAGAGAATAAATATCGTTCACACTTAATCTGTTTATGAGTTGATTCCTCATCATTTCAGTTCTTATAACTTCTTGTTTCAGCTCTTATAATTTCATAAGATGCTTTACTTTCTAAAGAACTTACCCACCACCGGCAGACTCTTCAATGGGAAATCCTTCTTCACGAGATAGGCGGCGAAGATGAGGATGAGCACCGTGTTGATGAGGCAGGCAATTCCACTGGAGAAGTATCTGTTTGCCTCGGTCATTCCTGCGAAGAGGATGAGGGCGAGAACCACATAAATCATAATTTCCTTCACCGGATAGTTGATAGGATACTTCTTCTGACCCACGAAGTAGGAGAGAAGCATCGCCGTTCCATATCCTGCGAAACCAGCCCAGGCACAGGCAATGTAACCATAGATAGGTACGAAGATAACGTTGATGGCAATCAATACCGCACAACCGATGCCCGAGAAGTAAGCTCCCCAGATGGTCTTGTCGATGAGCTTGTACCAGAAACTGAGGTTGAAATATACTCCCATCATGATTTCGGCAGCCATTACGATAGGCACTACCTTCAAACCATCCCAGTAGTCGCGACCTATGATGTGGCGCAATACATCCAGATAGCCTACCACCACCAGGAAAGCCAAGAGGGTGAAGATGACGAAATACTTCATCGCCGAAGCGTAAGTCTGTCGGTTGTCCTTATCCTTCGCCTTGCCGAAAACGAACGGCTCGTAAGCATAGCGGAAAGCCTGGGTAATCATCGCCATGATCATCGCAATCTTGCTGGCTGCTCCGTAGATTCCGAGCTGCGCATGCGCATCGCCCTTCTCATAGATGTAAGGGAAGAGAATCTTATCGGCTGTCTGGTTCAGAATACCGGCAATACCGAGTACGAGGATTGGCCAACTGTAGCCCATCATCTTCCTGACGAGCACCTTACATTCGCTCCAGGAGCATTTCTCGCCCATGAATCCTTCCTTCAGTTCCTTGTAGAAACAGAAGGTGATGGAGGCGGTACAAACCAGGTTGATGTAGAAAGCATAACCCACATCGTGACCATCCATGATGACGTAGTAAACTAGGTTGAGCGCAATGTTCAGACCGATGAAGAGCAACTTGAAGGCAGCAAACTTCAATGGGCGCTTCTTGTATCTGAGGTAAGCGAACGGAATGCACTGGAAGGCATCAATAGCCACGGTTACGAACATGGTCCATACATAAGCCGGATGGTCGGCGTAGCCCATCGCATCGCTCAAAGGCGTGATGAAGAGGAATACCAGGGCGATGAAGAGTAGGGAAGAGAATCCCACCATGCTCAATACCGTGTGATAAACCTTTTCTGAGTTTTCTCCCTCCTTGTTGACAAAACGGAAGAAGGTGGTCTCCATTCCGTAGGTCAGGATAACGAGGAGTAACGCCGTATAGGCGTACATGTTGGTGATGACACCATAACCACCACTGGCGGCGCTGATCTTAGCCGTATAGAGTGGTACAAGCAGATAGTTGAGGAATCTGCCGATGATACTGCTCAAACCATAGATGGCGGTATCCTTTGCGAGTGATTTTAAACTTGCCATTATCTTTCTTAATGTTGAATGTTAAGTGTTAAATGTTAAATTGGGCTTGCGCCGTCATTCAAAGATTATCTGTGTAAATCTGTGAAATCTGTGGGAGACTCTTATCCGAAGAATAAATATGCAATAGCGATTGCTGCGATGACTCCTGCCAAATCGGCGAGCAGGCCGCAAGCTACGGCGTGACGGGTATTCCTGATGCTTACGCTTCCGAAATATACTGCCAATATATAGAAGGTGGTGTCGGTGGAACCCTGGAAGATGCAGCTCAATCTGCCCACAAACGAATCAGGACCATAGTTCTTCATCGCCTCCAGCATCATGCCTCGTGCACCACTTCCCGATAGCGGTTTCATGATGGCGGTAGGCAGGGCGCCTACGAAATCGGCATTCAAGCCGCATTGTTCTACCGACCACGAAATGCCTTGAATCACCATATCCATCGCTCCCGAAGCACGGAATACGCCGATGCCCACGAGAATCGCTACAAGATAAGGGATAATCTTCACCGCAGTGGTAAAACCTTCCTTCGCTCCCTCGATAAATGCATCATAAACATTCACCTTCTTCCAGAAACCAGCCAGGATGAAGCAGAGGATGATGCCCAGGAGAATCATATTCGAAGCCAGGGTAGTAACTGTATTCATCGTATCCTTGTCCATCTGTCCGAATCCCCAGATGATGATGCCTACGAAGGCGCACATTCCCAACAGAGTAGCGAGCAATACCGGCTGCAGGATGTTGATGCGCTGCCAGAGCGAAGTGATGATGATTCCGGCAAGCGTAGCCACGAGCGTAGCCATCAGGATAGGGATGAAGACATCCGTAGGCTGGGCTGCACCATAGGAGGCACGGAAGGCGAGGATGGTGGTAGGGATGATGGTGAGTCCTGATGTGTTCAGAACCAGGAACATGATCATCGGGTTCGTTGCCGTATCCTTTTTCGTGTTGAGCTCCTGCATCTGCTGCATCGCCTTCAATCCTGTTGGTGTTGCCGCATTATCGAGTCCCAGCATATTCGAAGCGATATTCATGAAGATGCTTCCCATCACCGGATGGTTCTTCGGAATATCGGGGAAGAGACGGGTGAAGACCGGGCTGAGTGCTCGGGCCAACACATTCACTACTCCCGCCTTCTCTCCAATCTTCATGATGCCAAGCCAGAGAGCGAGCACGCCCGTCAGTCCGAGAGAAATCTCGAAGGCATTCTTGGAAGAATCGAAGGTGGAATCTACAATCTTCTGGAAGATAGTCGTATCTCCCATTGCCAATCCGATGAGTGCGAAGATGAACGCAATCACGAAAAATGCTATCCAAATGTAATTTAAAACCATATTCTGTTTATGCTTTCTTAATCGTTGTTATTGCTAGTGGAATTCTTTGCGGATTGCTCTTTCATTTCGAGACAATGACAGCCTGATGCCTCCAGGGTACACGAAGCAAAATCGCAGGCATAGGAACGCTAGTACTTTCTAAGGTTTCTAATTTTGTACCAGCTTGGTACAAAAATTCATTTTGCGAAGAATAGAAGAGATACCACTTGCGTATTTTATAAAGATTTGACCAAGAAAAACCTTCTACATTTGGAAATGCAGAACGCAAGTCCAAACTAAGCTGTTTTATAAAATTAGTGCCCCACTTATATAGCTTTTGCTTGTTACAAATGTCTTCTCCCAAGCTCCAATAAAGCTTGTGCAACTCTTCATTGACTTTGATAGCCGCTTTGAGTTGGGCGATGCGAATACGACCTTTCAAATCGGAGAGCCACTTCACATAGTTGCTATCCGACATAATAGATTCGCTATTCACGAATTGGGGTATGCTATTCTTTTCTGCCATATCGTTTACTCTTCAGTTTTATTTGTTGCTTTTCCAAGCACGGGTGCAAAAGTACAATAAAAATTTCGCATAGCGTGGTTAAATACAGGAAAATCCCTCAGAAAGGGAGGAATTTGATGATTTTTATCCCTCAATGAGGATTTTTTGCTAAAAAATTTTGTTCTTTCAAACATTATTCGTATATTTGCCGATGATTCTGAGTAAGGATCACGACATAATGGAAAAGGCGCATACTTAGCGCTTTGTTCTTGACGGATTGAAACTTCGCAAACTTCATGCATTGTCAGAACATAGCAACGGTAGGTGCTCTCGGGATGTGTTAATTCACATCCCTTTACTGGTATGGCTTATTGCGTCAAGGCGGTAGGTCTTATATCCGTATAGGGATAAGTGTATACATATCGGCGTGGGCTTCGACGTTGCTCGTTCAACAATGCAGGGCAATGCGAAGGCCTCAATCCGTGGGACGAGTGACGGGTAAGTTCCCACGCTTTTTTATTTTGCCGAAACTGAAATCTTAACCCGCCAAGTCTCGGGAACACCTGGCAAAATGATAATATACCAATGAAACAGAACGCTTTTTACTACTTTTGTTAAGCCGAAATCAAGAAATTTCGCTTATGAACCATTATGGACTTGATAGTTTCAAATAGAATAACTATCTTTGTCCCCCAAATTAATAACTTTAAAAAATAATTGTATATGAAACATTTTTTGGTGATACTATTAATGAGCCTGCTTTTTTCTTCTTGTATGAAGAATTATCCTGAAATGGTGTATGAGAAGGCTTTACAATACCAGCAAGAGGGTAAATATATTCTTGGTAAGTCTGATGATCCTTCAGGAAAGGAGCATTATATTGTATACATTGATAATAAGAATATTGTTGTTGATGACTTAGTTGATTCTCTAAGACATTATCCTTTAGGCAATTTAAAAAGTTTTGATTTTGGTCTTTATAATGGAGATGCTGCAGGTAATGACAGTATTGATTTTGGTGAGAATGAAAGCTCTTTAAAATGTTTGGTACAGGCAGATACTGCAACTAATACGATGACTATTGAACCTTCTTATGAAATATGGCCATTGAAGATAATTGCATTTAAAGATATCGTGTGTCCTAATCAATATTGTGCTTATTATTTTGATGGTAAATCAAGCATAATCTTCTTTTTTGATAGACCAGGAGAAATTTACACCAGCCTGAATGAAGTCGTTACAGTGAAGAAAAATGAAAAAGGTTTTAACCTTCATTTCCACGATAAGGGAAATAATTTGGGCTTGTATAGCTTGTCAGAAAAGCTGGTCTTTGAGAAATGTGAGTTTAATATGCAGATAGCCGACGATAGTGAGATACTTGGTGTAGATGATAAAATAACAATTGGTGAGGCATATTCAATACCAGTCTCTGTTTTTGGCACCCCAGAGCTTCCTGCCTATATCGCAAAGATAGAATCTGCATTACATCCTATGTATTATTGGAATTGTCAAAATTGTGGTAGAGTTGTTAAAGCAGAAGAAAAACCAAAAAGTTCTGTATGTGATTTCTTTACAAAATCATATTGGACATTTCATAGTTGGATAAAAATAGCAGTTGCTGGTTCTTCTTATGTTTATCAATGTCAACATTGTGGTGTGCAAATACAAACAAACGATATCCCTCATACGGGTAATTGTCCTGAAGGCGGGCAACATGTTTGGGGAAGATTAGATTAAATTGATTATTAAAGTTTTTTGTGTAATGAAACGTGTTTTTTCTATTTTGTTGTTAGTTCTTACAATGGTGATGTCAAGCGTTGCCATGGAGATAGATGGTTCTATTTATTTTTATCGTGGTGGGGATATGCCGCGATATTTAAAAGTAAATAGTAGTACTGATATAGTAATAAATGATAATGGAAGTGAATATAAATCAACAAAATCTGAAGTTCGTGTTTTAGACGTTTATCTTCACTCTGATTTAAGAGAAGTAGATTTTAGTCAATGCCAATCTGGAAATTTGTATTTTGATAATGGAACTGCTTTTCTTAAGGTGGGTTCAGATAGTAGTTTCGTTAATTTAAAAATCAAAGATATCCATCAGAGGTTTGTTGAATTTGAATATTCCGAAGACGATGGGTGGTATAGTGAAGGTGTAATTGTTTTAACTGGAGATGGAACTAATTTGGTTTACTTGTTTGGACATAGTCATTTGTTTTATTTGTCACAGTCTGGAGAATATTTAGTAAAGTATACAAGATGTTTGAACGATTTTGGGCTAGAAAATGCTGATATGGCTACGTTGTCAACAATTTTACGGTTGACAGCTTCGGGTACTATTAGAAATGAAGAAAATCCAGCACGTTTATATATGGGGAAGAGGTATGTAGAACTGCGGGAAGATTGTCTAAGTGAAAACTTTGCAAAGGCTGTACGTGATTTATTTGAAGATAACGTCAATGATATAAATGCTGAATTAGGTACTACTGTAACTTCTTATAAAGCCAAGAAGGAAGCACCTAAACAAAATAAAGAGTGGGTGATAACGGATAAACAGGTAAAGCAGATGCAGGCGGCTTTTGATAGAAGTGTAAATAAGAATATCCGTGCAAATACAGGTCGTGATGGTATTCATACGTGGAGATGCAGTAGGTGTGGGGCACAAGTAAAAGCGAAAGCTCCTAACAGAGGTGTAAAATGTCCACGTGCTGTAAATAAGATTAATAGTAGCCATAATTGGCAAAGATTAGATTGAAAATTTTCTTTCTGTAATGCGTATGTACCAGTTCGACTACAAGAAGAGTTGTTGCAGCAAGTTTGATTTTGAGTTTAAGCAATTAGACTGATATTTAGAAAAGAGGGTGTGTCATTAACTTATGACACACCCTCCTTTTTATTTTTTAAGTTTTCATATAGAATCTTTATCCAACAAGAAATCAAATACGTCCATAAATACGATGCCGTCATCGTTTTGGTATTTCTTGATGAGGTCGCCTGTTATCACATACTTTATAAAACTATCGTCTATACGTAGCAAAGGTAGATATTAGTCTCTATATTTACAATCATAACAGGAAAGATTTTTGCGGATTTCCGCAGTTTTCTTTCGCAGAATTAACGGTTACGGCTTGATATTTTAAGTTCGGTGATTTGTCGAATTCCATGCTTTTATCTCTTCGCTATCACATTATTCCCTATTCGTTATACTTTTTTAATCTCTCTTTTTATCCGATTTCAGAAAAAAGATGTACTTTTGCCGCTCAATTCATGAAAGACAGGAATTTGGTTATACAAAAACATTATTGAGGAAGCAAAGGACTTCTGTTATATTTTATGGTATGGATAAGAATGAGAGAATAAATAACGAGCAAGAGATGCCCGCAGAAACGAAAAAGAATCATTCCGTTGATGCGGATAGAGTAAAGGAAGTATATAAGGTGACGATAGCGGGAAGCATCATCAATGTGGTGCTGCTCGTACTGAAGTTTGCTGCTGGTATCCTCGGACATTCTGCAGCCATGATAGCGGATGCAATTCATTCGCTCACCGATTTCGCCACAGATGTGGTGGTATTGGTATTCGTAAAACTGGGCAATAAGCCGAAGGATAAGGACCATGATTATGGGCATGGCAAATACGAGACGCTTGCCACAGCCATCATCGGCATTTCGCTCTTCGTGGTGGGTGTGATGATCTGCTATTCGGGCGTAACCAAGACCTATCGTGCCATCTGCGGCGAGACACTCCAGCAGCCGGGCGTTGTAGCCTTGATTGCAGCCATCGTAAGTATCGTGATGAAGGAGTGGGCTTATCAGTTTACGGTTAAAGCCGGAAGAAAATATCATTCCGAGGCTGTAGTGGCAAATGCCTGGCATCATCGTAGCGATGCTTTATCGAGTATCGGAACGATGTTCGGTATTGGTGGCGCCATCATCCTGGGAGAAAAATGGGCGGTGCTCGATCCGCTTGCAGCCATCATCGTGAGTGCCTTCATCATCAAGGCTGCCTGGGGACTGGTGATGCAGTCTGTGAAAGAACTGACGGATGCCAGTCTTCCGGAAACGGAGGAAGATGAAATCCTGAAGATTGCAAATGAAGAGCAGGGAGTAGGAGAGATTCATAACCTGCGTACCCGTCGCATCGGAAACAAGATTGCGGTAGAGATGCACATCCGCATGCCGGGCTCTCTTTCGCTTTATGAGGCTCATGAGCATGCTACTCATATCGAAACAAAACTGAAGCAGCACTTCGGCGCAGATACCCATGTGGGAATCCATCTCGAACCGATTAAAGTGAATGGAAAATATCAGAAACCGGAATAAACGGAAAAAGTCTTCAAGCCATTTTGGCTTGAAGACTTTTTTGTTTTATATTACCAGCCGAGATTTACGCTGGCTCCTGCCATAATCCACAAACCTGGCTGCTTAACGGCTGTGAGGTCGTAATAGCGGTGGCAAGTGATGTTGTCGGCTTTCACGAAGATATTGTATTTCTTCTCATCCCACATCAGCTTGCAATCCACCTTGGTGTATGGATGATAGCCATTCATTCTCTGTTGCCATCTTACGCTCCACGATGCTGAAAGCTTGTTCCAGATCTGATGATCCAGACCGAATACTGCCTTGTGCTTCAGATACTCCAATGCATAGAGTGATTTCAGGATGTTGGTCTCGGTCTTATGATCCTGATAGATGTAAGCATAACCCAACTTGATGCGGGTAATGAAACTGTTTGGTACCAACTCTCTCATGTAGATAGTAGCATCTACGTTGTAGCCCATGTTGTTGAGCTTTCCGATGTTCATTACATGATACTTGCTGACATTCTGTTCGGTCACGGAAGTCTGAACCCAGTCAATCATGTTGGTGCCGTGTGCGTAGAATCCGCTTACGGTTGCGGCAAAACCAGTCTGGCGATACTGGGTTCCCACCTTGAAGGTTGAGTTCTTCTCCGGGTTTAGGGTGATGTCGCCCTGCTGCACCACATTACTTATATATAAGTCGGTGTAGGTAGGCATTCTCAGAGCCTTGTTCCAGGATGCGTAGAACTTCCAGTTGTTGTTAGGACGATAACTCATATCCACACCAGGATAGAAGCGGAAGTCGTTGTCCAAACCGGTGTTCTTGTTAGCCAAGACACCAGCCGACAAGGTGAAGCCGCCGAAGATGAAGTTGTGCTCCAGCATGATGTTGGTGTTGGTGCGCTCACCCTTTCGGGTATATTGACGGTCGGAACCCGAGATGTCCTTATAGTCTTTCTCTGCGAGTTCCTCGCCCAATGCAGTAGAGTAGATGCACTCCTTACTGATGTCGAAACCCACTGCGGTCTTACCCAAAGCCCAAGCCACGTTGGCATTCAGACCTCCACCATAAACATCGAGGTCGTGATAGTTCTCGCCCGCCTTGGCTCCAGCCATACCACGAATCAACTGATAGTGATCCTTGAATTTGTTATAATAGAATTGAGGCGCAATCTCCCAGGTCTTCTCCTGGTTGTGCAGACTCAGATTGAGAGAAGCCATACCGTGATCTGTCTTCTCATATTGGTTGTTGTTTTTGGCGCTGTAGAAAGTATTGGCACCGTAGCTCTGGGTAGCAATACCCAGCTGGGCGATGATGTCGAAACGCTGGTCGTAAGAGAGCGAGAGATTGCCGTAGCCCTGTCCCTTCTCGAAGTCGCTGTTGTCTGTGCCACCATCCGAGCGCTTGTAGCCTCCGCTTACAGAATAAGCATGAGTCCACTTGCCTGTCTCAAAAGCCGTCTGCACACGTCCCTGTGCTCCGAAACTTCCAAAGCTTCCGCCTTCTACACTTGCAGATACTCCATCATTCTTTGCCTTCTTGGTCACGATATTGATGGCACCATTAAAGGCTGAAGTTCCGAATACGCGCGATGCTGCCCCCTCGAGCACTTCGATGTGGTCGATGTCGGCAAGAGCTACAGGAAAATCAGAAGCATTGTGACCAGTCTGTGGATTGGAAATGTTGACACCATTCAAGAGAATGGTAATCTGGTCGAAGGTTCCACCATTGATGGAGATATCCGTCTGAACACCAAAGCCACCACGCTGACGGACATCCACGCCGGTAGCTAATTTCAATACATCGTTGATAGTCTGCGCAGCCGCACGATGAATATCGTCGCGGGTAATGACAGACACAATCTTAGGTGACTGCTCTACAGTCATCGGCGCACGAGATCCGGTAACGCTCACCGCATCTAGCTCGTAAGCCTTTCCGCCCTTGTAGAGGGTAGAATCAACCTTGGCTCCCTCTGTGCTAACGCCTGCAGCCTTAGCATGGCTCAGGGTAGCAACGCTGAGTGCACCAACAAGTACCTCTCTTCCCAAAACTGCGAAGAGTGAGTAATTCTTGTTAGAGAATCGGTTGAACTTCAAGCTGTTGCGCTTGTTGAAAATTGTTTTGTACATTAAATAAAATGTTTATAAATGATTAATAATTCGAAGCCGCAAGCCTGCACGGTTTTCGGCATTCGGGGTGCAAAGGTACTACCTTTCCTCGAAATGGCAAAGCAAAATGTGATTTATTTTATCCTGCATGTAAAGATTTAATTTAAATCAAGAGCGGTTGGCTTGCTATACTTGGCGGAAAAAGGGGTTAAAAAGGCGTTTTTCGCCAATTATAAGCGTATACTTGGCGGAATGTGGGTTAAAAAATGTATTTTCCGCCAATTATACCGATTGTTTTTATTATCTTTGCCCCTAGTTTAATAAGTAGAATCATCAATTAGGGAGGATTATAATATGTTGATAGGCAGAAAGAAACAGCAGGCTGAGTTGCTGGAAGCTTATAATTCCGATGACTCAAAATTCGTTGCGTTGTATGGAAGAAGACGTGTGGGAAAGACTTATCTCATCAAACAGACGTTTAAGGATAAGTTTACTTTTTCTCATTCCGGTCTTGCTAATGGGTCTTTGCAAGAGCAACTGTATGGTTGGCGTTCTTCTTTAGAGAACGCAGGATATGTTGCGCCTTCTACCCCCAAGCATTGGCTGGAGGCTTTCGATATGTTGAAGGAGCTTATTCGCCAGTCATCAGCGAAGAAGAAAGTTGTTTTCATCGACGAAATGCCTTGGATGGATACGCCTAGGTCTAAGTTTGTCACGGCTTTGGAGTTCTTCTGGAATGGATGGGCTGCCATGCGAGACGACATCCTGCTCATTATTTGCGGTTCTGCCACATCCTGGATTATCAATAAGATCTTCAGGAATCATGGCGGACTTCATAATCGTGTGAACTATCAGATATTCCTGGAGCCTTTCACCCTTCACGAGTGTGAGGAATATAGCGAGGCTATGGGCTTGGCTTATTCTCGATATGATTTGCTGGAAGCCTATATGGTGATGGGTGGTGTTCCCTATTATTGGTCTTTGATGCAGAAGGGCAGGAGCTTGGCACAGAATATAGATTCTCTTTTCTTTGCACCTCAGGGGCTTTTGCATTATGAGTTCAGGGAGTTGTATGATTCTCTCTTCCGTAATTCTGATAAATATATAGATGTGGTGAGTATCTTGGGGAAGAAGTTAGGCGGAATGCGTAGAGAGGAGATTGTGTCTGGTCTGGGAATTGCGGATAATGGCAATCTTTCCCGAATCTTGGAAGATTTGGAGCATTGTGGCTTTATCGTCCGTACCAATGCCTATGGTGCCAGGAAATATAATGCCATCTATCGCCTGATGGATAATTTCTCTTTGTTCTTCCTGAAGTTCATGCAGGAGAACAAAACTGATGATCCTTCGTTCTGGTCTCACAATTATACTTCGCCTCTCCGGTATTCGTGGTGCGGCTTGGCTTTCGAGCGGGTATGTTTCCAGCATATTCCTCAAATCAAGCAGGCGCTTGGCATTTCGGGCGTTGTTACCAATACGTATTCCTGGCAGGTGAAAGATGATCCGGTTTATGGTGCAGGAGCGCAGATTGATATGCTGATAGAGCGAGCCGATAATACGGTCAATATCTGCGAGATGAAGTTCTCACAGAATGAGTTTGTGATAGATAAGGATTACGATGCAGTTCTTCGTCACAAGCTCTCCCGCTTTGGTGCTTCCGTTTCTCATCGCAAGGCGATTCATCTTACGATGGTTACCACCTATGGGGTAGTGCATAATGCCTATTGGAATAGGGTGCAGAGCGAGGTTGTGGCAGATGATCTGTTTAGTGAATAATTGTAAAAATGGGCGATTTTTTACCCATATCTCATAAAAAAACGTAGATATGGGTAAAAAAACGCCCATTTTCGTTATTGTGTAAATAACTCTAGATAGGCGAACCTGAAACAAAATAGCTTTATTTCAGTTTCCAATTTTTCCAATTATTCCCAAGCTTTGGTGCTGTGAGAATTGCTGGTGATTGTAGTTTGCCATTCGTTACTACAGATTGGCGTTTTACTTGTGTTTGTATGTAGTCGCCAAGCTCGCCTAAAGTAACATTGCCTTTTGTTTCTTGAAGCTTCTTCAAAAGATAGTAAGTGAAGAGACCATGACTTCGCTCTTTGTATGGGTAGGCGGTTTCATCTCCTTGTGCGGCTGTGAATACTACCATATTGCCTGTTGGACTGCTAGATTTTACCTTTATGGCAATACCGCGAGCCGAAGCTAACATGCTTCCATCACGGTTTGCACCGCTGAAGCATGCATCGAGAAATACCGTCACCGATTTTGAAGGCTGACTTCCCAACGATTTATATAAGTCTTCTAAGGCATATCCTGTTGTTACATCAGAACCATAGCCATCAACTGGAAGCAGGTAAGTACTTTTATTCTTTTCGTCTGGAATACCATGACCTGCATAGTAGAATATAATACGTGAATCTCCATTGTATGCATTGATTACATCTTGAAGCCATTTTATCTCATGTTTTATATTATTCAGAGTCGCATTAGATATAAAATGTATGTTCTTTTCAGGAATACCTAATGTCTTATTGCAGTATTCTGAAAAGATTTTTCCATCACGATTTGCATACAGTACGGCTTTCTCACTTTGATATTTTTCATTTGCGATAATAACGGCAAATACATTTTTGCTATTAGTTGTAGTGCAAGGTATGTTGTCATCAGTATCGATATGTTGCTGATTTTTAAAAAAGCTAGCTAGATAAGAATTTGATGTGCTGTTGTAATATGTGGAGTCATTGTTGACAATTTGGTCGTATATTTCTTTAGCTTTGTCAATATAACCTAACTTACAATAAAATTCTCCTTTTGTATCTAAGAATCTATTGTCATTGTTACTTAGTTCTATAGCTTTATCTATTAAACTTATAGCTTCATCTTCGTTTTTTTTCGTGCCAAATCCATAGAATTTGCAATATGCAATTCCATTGTAACCATCTAGATAGTTTTTTTCTGTAGCTTTGGAGAATAGACGAAGTGCTTCTGGATAGTTTTTTGACACTCCTTGTCCTAAATAATATGACCATCCTAAGTCACATAATGCTTGTGGTACACCTTTATTTGCAGCTTTTGTAAGCCATTCGTTTGCTTTTTTATAGTCCTGCTTTGTGCCAACGCCTTGTTTGTAATATAAAGAACCAAGCATTAGCTCTGCTGTTGTGAAACCTGACTCTGCAGCCTTTTGGGTCCAATAGAAAGCTTTAACTTCATCTTTTTTGACGAACTCTCCATCTAGATACATAACTCCAAGATAAAATGCTCCATTCGAAGAACCTTTTTCTGCTGCTTTTTGTAAAAAGTCATATGCTTTTGATAAATCTTTACTAACACCAATTCCACCGTGATATAAAAAACCAACATTCCACATTGCATCAATATTACCATTTTTTGCAGCTTTGTTCATCCATGCGAATGCTTCGCTGGGATCTTTTTCTACTTCTTCCCCATTGCGATAACAATACCCAAGAAAGTATTGCGCATTTGCAATACAAGATTTGAAATCATCGTGTTTCATCAATTCTGTATCATTCTCATGATTAGCGCATTTCTTCCACCAAATAATAGCATTAGCAAGATTTTTGGTGACGCCTTGTCCGTTAGCATATAGGTATCCTACTAAATATTGAGCTTGTGCTAAATCTTGTTTTGCAGCTTTTAATCCCCAGAAATAAGCTAGCTTTTGATCTTCTTTGATACCATACCCATTGTGATAGAATGCAGCTAGTTGGTATTGAGAAACAGCATCCCCATACTCTGCTTTTCTCATTATTTCGTCAATGTTAATGTCGGTATTATGTTGAGCTTTCATTTGTTGTGCAAATGAAAGGAGCACTATGATTATTGTACAAATGTATTTTATCTTATTCTTCATAATTTTGTATTATTTGATAATTAAAATATATTATTCTTGGTGCAAATTTGTGAACAGAAAATCTTTCCTTTGAGCCATTCGTATTTGTTCTCTAAATGGCTTTGAAGTACTGCTCTGATTTCTTTTGGCATAAATGGAGAGAATATAATCTCTTTGATTAAAATTTCTGGATTAATCTCCAATAGATAATAACTGCTGTTATCTAATAGACACAAACGAATCTCTCGTTCATCTTTGTAGAATGCTCTTTTGGTGAAAATCATATCCTTTGTGTGAAAGGAACGTATCTCATCTTCAGAGTACGCTACATTATCTAGTATAATGTCTTTTTTAAAATGGTTGTCTATACAATTAACTAAATTCTTATTGGTTGTTGTTATTCTTATGCCATACTTAGAAGTATAATTTTTCCACATAAGATAATTCTCTGAGTAACAACCTGTGTTATTACCAATGGCACGTGTCCAACATGAAATGCAGCAAGAATAGGCCGATGCCCATTTGGCATAGGATTCTTCGTCCAATGCTTTCTGTTTTTGCTTATTCTTTTCCTGTGGAATTGGAGGAAAAGAGCCTTTTAGTCCTAGTTTCCATCCGTGTTCGTTTAAATCTTCAAACTTCTGACGGTTATTGATGTATAATTTCTTGGAATCCAACAAACTCAGTAAATATTCAGCGTCCATATATCTGTATATGGGAACGTCTTGTTGTTTCCACATAGCTTTTGATACATGAATGCCATTTATGAATAAGTAGTCTTCTTGATTGAAGTCTTTTTGGAATGATATGGTCATTTTACACATGGTGCTCCTTGATAAGCCAACGACTCCAGAATTGGCAGTTTATTTTTAAGTTCTCTCATATAGCATAGAAAAACGTGGAGCCAGTCCTGTCGCTCGTTCCACGTGTTAAGGCCTTCGCATTGCCCAGAATGTCGAAACGAGCAACGCTGAAAGCCCCACGTAGATGTGTATATAATTCCTCCTCTCTACCAACGAGCATATTGCTCGAAGCCAAAGAGGGCTGTATATAATACACCCTGTAGGGCGTCCCCGTTGCTTTGTTCTTGACATTCTGTTTGAAGTTGCGAAGTTCTAACACGTCAAAACCAAAGCGTACAGTTACGCCTTAATATGTATATGTCGCCCCGACCTCCTGCCCTTTGGGGGCTTTCTGCAAGGGTTACGGTTGCAAAGATAGTGATAATTTCGCTAAGTTGTATCAGAAAATGGAGATTTTTTTCATGAATGCAAAACTTTTCCGCTTTTAATTTGTTTTTGTAGGTTTTTGCAATTACTTTTCGCCACTCTTCTACCTGATGCTATCTTGATACCCTACTAATATTTTCTGCGATTTCGATATTTTCTGATAGAAACATTCGCTTTTTCAGATTATTCTTGTATCTTTGCAGGTGATATGCAGTGTTAGGCGATGAATTGGCATGGCTTTTGTTGAATGCTGCAATATTTCATTAATTAAAATATACAGAGAAAGGAAAAGATAAAATGGAGAAAATCAACGTAAAAAAACTGAATGATAATGTCTTCGAGACTATTGGCAAAGAGTGGATGCTGGTTTGTGCCGGCAACAAGGATAAGTTCAATATGATGACCGCTTCCTGGGGCTGCCTGGGCTGGCTATGGAACAAGTCGGTGGCTGTGGTATTTATCCGTCCGGAACGCTACACCCACGGCATCATCGAGGAGAATGAATTCATGACCCTCTCTTTCCTCGGACATAGCGAGGAGGCTCGAAAGATATATAACTTCTGCGGATCCAAGAGCGGACGTGATTTCGATAAGGCAAAGGAAACAGGATTGACTCCTGTGGAAACCGATAACGGCAGCATCGCCTTTGAACAGTCACGACTCACCCTGGAATGCCGCAAACTCTATAAGGACAATATGACGGCAGAAAAGTTCCTCGATAAGGACCTGCTGCAGTGGTATGGTGCCAAGGGCGGATTCCACGATGTCTATGTCGTAGAGATTACCAATGCTTATACAAAGTAATAATTAAAATATGGCTCAAGAACAGACTGCAATTCGTGAACGCCAGAAAACCAGGCTCAAGGAGCCGGGGCGTTACGTGGTGATGATGTTCAACGATGACTTCACACCGATGGATTTCGTGGTGGATATCCTCGAAACCATCTTCTTCAAGTCGCAGGCTGAGGCTGAAGCTATCATGCTCAAGGTTCATCACGAAGAAAAAGCCGTGGTGGGCACCTACAGCTACGACATTGCCAAGAGCAAAGTGGAAAAAGCGATGGAGAAAGCCCGTACGCAGAAATATCCGCTGAAGCTCACTTATATGCCAGAATGATAGGGGGCTTTTCAAAACCCCCGATTCAAGTTTTAAATCCCGAATAAAGAAAGGAAAAGAATAGAATGGACAGTATGGGATTAACCCGATATATGAGTGTCTTGATGGACGATGCCATGAGGCAGGCCCGATTCTTCGACCACGAGTTCGTGATGCCGGAGCACATGCTCCTGTCATTGCTCCGCCAGTATGCCTTCTGCCAGGCTTTGCAGGAGGAGGGCGTGGATAGTCTCAAGATGCACGAAGACTTGGTGGGATGGCTCGCCAAGCAGGAGCGTGTGCCTGAAAACATCAAGTATCTGCCGGAGCCTTCGTCGCTCTTCAAGACCATGTTTGGAACGGCATGCGCCTTGGCTGCTGCCGCTGATAGAAAACTCGTGAATGTGCCTCATTTCGTGCAGGCGATGTTTGGCTTGCAGAACTCAGAAGCCGCTTACCTGTTGTGCAAGAACGTGGGCGACCGTCAGGGCGAATTCCTGGCGAGTGTGGATAGCTATTATCCGCTGGAAAATGAACCAGGTGATGAAACCCTGATGATGGGTGATGGCTACGATGAGGATGACTATGATAACGATTATGATGATGACGAAGAGGAGGGAAGAAGCCGACAGCCTCAGGATTGGCACCAGTTGGTTACCTGTATCTCTGATCAGGTGGAGGAGCACAATCCGCTCATCGGCAGAGAGCAGGAACTGGATAGAACCATCCAGGTGCTCTGTCGTGCAGAAAAAAACAATCCGCTTCACATCGGCGAACCGGGCGTAGGTAAAACCGCCCTGGTTTATGGTCTTGCCAAACTCATCAACGAGAATCAGGTGCCTGATCGTCTCAAGGGAGCACGCATCTATGGCATGGACATGGGACAGATGCTTGCCGGCGCCCAGTATCGTGGCGATTTCGAAAAGCGTATCAAGATGGTGATGGAGGGAGCCGCCAAGGAAGGCAATACCATCATCTATATTGATGAGATTCATAATATGATAGGTGCAGGCCGTGGCTCTGATGGTGGACCGGATGCTTCCAATATGCTGAAGCAGTATCTGGAGGCTGGCGACATCCGATTCATCGGCTCTACCACCTACGAGGAGTTCAACCGCTACATGGCTCAGAGCAAGGGCATCGTGCGCCGCTTCCAGCAGATTGACATCAAGGAACCTACCGAGGAGGAGGCTATCAAGATACTGGAGGGGCTGCAGTATAAATATAATAAGTTCCACAACGTAACTTATCGCAAGGATGCCCTGGAGTATGCCGTTCGTGCCAGTGCCAAATACATCAGCAACCGCTGCCTGCCTGACAAGGCCATCGACCTGATGGATGAGGCGGGTGCTTATCTGGAGGTGCATCCTGTGGAATATCGCCAGCGTTCCTACGTTACCAAGGCGATTATCCAGCAGATTCTTACCAAGGTCTGCAAGATAGATGCGGCTGCCATCAAGGATGAAAACAATGATTCCCTGGCTACGCTCCGCCAGCGCATACTCGACAAGATCTACGGTCAGGACAAGGCTGTGGATAAGGTGGTTGAGGCTGTGATGATGGCGAAGGCTGGACTGGTGGATGATGACAAGCCGATGGCTTCGCTGCTCTTCGTGGGTCCTACGGGCGTAGGTAAAACCGAGGTGGTCCGTGTGCTGGCTAAGGAACTCGGCATCGAGCTGGTGCGCTTCGATATGAGTGAATACACCGAGAAGCATACCGTGGCTAAACTCATCGGTTCTCCTGCCGGATACGTGGGTTATGAAGATGGCGGTCTTCTGACCGATGCCATCCGCAAGACCCCAAACTGCGTGCTCCTGCTCGACGAGATTGAGAAGGCGCATAGCGACATCTACAACATCCTGCTGCAGGTGATGGACTATGCCCGATTGACCGATAACAAGGGTCAGAAGGCAGACTTCCGAAACGTAATCCTCGTGATGACTTCCAATGCCGGAGCGCAGTATGCATCCCAGGCAAGTGTAGGTTTCGGTGGTAATGTAACCCGTGGCGAGGCAATGTTGGCTCAGGTAAAGAAGACTTTCAAGCCAGAGTTCATCAACCGACTTTCCGACACTGTGGTGTTCAACGATATGGATAAGCACATGGCAGAACTGATTCTTGCCAAGAAGCTTCGTCAGCTCGATGCAAAGTTGGCAGCAAAGGGAGTTTCTATTACGCTTACCGATGCGGCAAGAGAGAAGATTCTGGAGTGGGGCTTCACCAAGGAATATGGTGCCCGCGAGATGGACCGTGTCATCGGCAACCGCCTGAAGCCAATCCTGATGAAGGCGCTGCTCTTCGGCAAGCTCAAGAAGGCAGGCAAGGGCAGCGTAGATTTCGATGGTAAGGAACTGGTGGTTAATTATTAGGAAGCAATGATATTACAGATAGATGAAAATGCGGAAGAGATTTATTTTCCCGATCCGCATTATGGTGATGAAGACGGATGTTTTGCGATAGGTGGCGACTTGAGCATCGACCGCCTGCTGCTGGCTTACAGCAACGGCATCTTTCCCTGGTATAGCTTTCGCGACCAGCCGGAGATTCTCTGGTTCTGTCCGATGAAGCGCTTCGTCATCTTCCCAGACGAAATCCACGTCAGTCATTCCATGAGAACCCTGCTGAGAAAGAACCGATACAGCGTGGGAATCAACGAAGATTTCGATGCTGTGATTCGTGCCTGCAGCAAGACCAATGGCCGCTACGAGGAAGAGGGTGCCTGGTTGGGTGAAAACATCATTCAGGCATTCACCGCCCTTCATGAGCAGGGCTTTGCGGCAAGCGTGGAAGTATGGGATAATGAGACCGGTGAACTGGTGGGTGGACTTTATGGTGTTACCATCGGCAAGGTTTTCGTCGGTGAGAGTATGTTTTCCAAGGTTCCATCAGGCTCTAAGATAGCCCTCATTTTCCTGGCCCGTTATCTGCAGGAGCATGGAGGCAAGATGATAGATTGCCAGTTGGAAACCCCGCATCTCAAGTCGATGGGTGGCAGATATATTTCCTACGAGGAATATATGGAAATCATGAATGATGATTAGGAAAATCATGCATGAAAGAATATAATTATGCATGAAGAATACAATCTGCATGAAAGAATAAAAGAGTTTCTCTTTTGAAGAGGAAATAAATAATAAAGGCTAGGTTCCCGATTCTGGGAAACCTAGCCTTTGTTTTGTTTAGAATATCGGTGTGCCGATGCAGCCGTTAGGTGCTTGAATATGAAGCAGGGCACATACGGTAGCGGCAATATCCGTCATATAGTGAGGCTGGGCGCTCTCGCCGTGCTGGATGCCCCAACCCATAAACAGGCAAGGAATATGGATATCGTATGGATTCCATGCTCCGTGGGTGGTTCCCTTGCTGCTGTAATAATCGTAGTGACCTGGTTTCAGTACAATCTGAACACCTCCGCTGCGCTCACGGTTGTAACCGTTGATGGCACGGAACTTCAGCTCTGCAGGAATGCTCTCTGTGGAGGTCTTCTCCATGTCGAAGGCATAGTGCACATCCTTGTCTTTCTTCAATCTATCTACCACTGCCTGCTTGATGGCTGCGTAATCCAAACCGAGTTCTTCGATGATATCTGTGTTGAAGAACACCTGGTAGTTCATGATGGTCTTCACGAGGTCCTTATCGGTATTGAACTTAGCTTTCAGAATCTGATTCAGCTCTTCTACCAATCCCTTTTTGTTCCAGATGCCGGCAGGGATTCGTTGGTCCTGTAGGAAGGTGGCGTTGTTTACGCCTCCATGGTCGGCGGTGAGGAAGGTGAGATAATTCCCCTTGCCCACGGTCTGGTCGAGATAAGCGAAGAAATCCGCCAACGCCTTATCAAGTCGGAGATAGCAATCCTCTGTTTCTATGGCGTTCACGCCCACCTGATGACCGATGTAATCGGTGCTGGAGCAGCTGATGGTCAGCAGGTCGGTATCTGTGTTTCTACCCAGGTTCTCGCCCTCGATGGCAGCCTTGGCAATATCGAAGGTCAGGTTGCAGCCGAATGGGGTGTTGCGGAGAATCTTGTAGCCATGCTTCTTGTATAAGGCAGGCAAGTCGAGTGGCAATACCGCCTTCTCGCCCTCAGCGATGCCGTTCTCATAGTTGTTGTCATCGCTGGTGCTCTCCTTATAGGAATCGATAGGGTAGAGCGTCTCCCATTTCTTGGAAAGATACTTGTTAGGCAGTTTCTGCTTGTTGAACTTGTTCACCCACTCTGGCAACTTTTCCATATAGAAGGTGCTGGTGATGAACTTGCCCGATTTATCATCAAACCAGTAAGCGCCATTGGCGTGATGACCGGCAGGGAGGATGGAAGCTCTGTCTTTCAAGGCCACGCCCACCACCTTAGAGCGGTTGTTGGTAGCCAGACGGAGTTCATCGCCGATGGTAGTTACCCACAGGTTGCGAGGCGACATCTTGCCCGCCTTGCTATCAGAGCCCACAGGGCTCACGGTATCATCAGCAGTACAGTACACAACCTTTCCATCCTTCACGAAGTTATTTCCGGCGATTCCGTGGATAGAAGGCACGGAACCGGTCCAGATAGAAGAGTGTCCGATAGCTGTAACCGAAGGGATATAAGGAATCTTGCAGTTTTCCACGCTGAATCCTTCGCCGAGCATTCTCTTGAATCCGCCTTCGCCGTAGCGGGCGTAGTAGCGATAGAGGTAATCCCATCGCATCTGGTCGATTACGATGCCTACAACGAGCTTAGGTCGTTGAGGCTGAGCCTGTGCAATGCCGCAGAAGCAGCAGAGCACGAAGATGAGTTTAAAAATCTTATTCATTTCTCTACATGTTATTTGATACATCTATATCTGATATAGATAGATTGTAAATTGCAATATGTTTTAAATACGCTTGCAAAGATACAATTTATTTTGGGATAAAACAATAAAAACAGAAGAAAAGAGAAAAAACTCTATGATTGAAAAAAAAACTCCTAAAGGAGTGAACTTTTCAGATTTTATTTGTACTTTTGCCATGTCATTCAGTATTTTACTGTTTTTTAGCAACACTAGGATAAGTGAATTTACTGATGTGGCAATATTCTGAGTAACTTTAGGTTGTTCAGCTGCTTGTGAAAATATAGAGTTTATAGTGTTGTGGAAATTATTTAAATAATAAAGTCATGAAGGGGAGAACTATAAAAAAAGTATTTTTGTTGGTGCTTTTGCTGGTATCATCAGTTGCTGTTGAGGGAAAAGAAGATGTAGAAATTATAGGGAGAGATATGGATAGTACGGGCTTGGTATCTTCCTACACAGGACATGATTTTTATATCGGTGGTGCTGATGCTGCGTATCTGGATCATATATGTTGGAAGTATATCTTGCCATCGAGTGATGGGAAAGAGAATGTTGTCATTCAAAAAAGTGACACGAAAGATTTCTCTATCCCACAAATAGATGATGCCAGTAAGTATCATATCAATATCAATGGTGATATTGATGCCAAGATAGTTTTAGAGGGAGAGGTGAGAGGACAGAAAATATCTTGTGTTTATAATTTGACTCTGGAATTAAAGCCTAGAATCAAAAGTGTAAAGGTGGTAAAAATCGTTAGTAATATGCCAAAGTACGATTCTTATGATGTGTATTATGATGTTGAATATGTTGGTAGCGATGAATTGTTTATCAGTGTAGAAGAGGAATATGGCGGTGGTATGTCAAGTCAGATAATCAAAGAGCCGTTTTATGCTCATGTTAAATCTGAAAATATCACTGCTCCTTATTATGCTTGGATAGATATTTCGGCAGAGAACAAATATGGTAAGGATGTATATACTTTAGAGCTACCTCCATATGGCAATGTTGCCGGAATAAATAACCTGCAGTTAGATGACAGGCATTTTATAGTTAGGGATTTGTATGGCAATCGTAAACTTTCGACAAATAGCTTTAGCAGTTTACAGAGTTTGCCTGCTGGTGTGTATCTGGTGGAAATTTATTCTGGCAAGACAAGAATAAAGACTATAAAGTTTTATAGGAAATGAAGCAATAGGGTGTGTTCTAATAAGGATATTTGAAAACGAAAAAAGCAGTTAAGCGATTTCTGCTTAACTGCTTGATTTTCAATGTGGACCAGCTAGGGCTTGAACCTAGGACCTCCAGATTATGAGTCTGTTGCTCTAACCAACTGAGCTACAAGTCCATTGAATTTTTATCAAATTCGAGTGCAAAGATACTAGATTTTAGGCAAATAACCAAATAAAATCTTAAAAATTTTCTTAGAATCAGAAAAATACCGTATCTTTGCACCAAATTTATGTGCGCACACGTGCGTATGTACTTATTAATCGTACAAAAAGAAAAGAATTTCTATTCAGAAATGGACATAGACAAAAACAAAAGAATCGGTCTTACCGACGAACAAGTAAAACAGAGCAGGGAACTGCATGGCAAAAACGTGCTCACCCCTCCTCAACGTACCTCATTATGGAAACTGTATTTGGATAAGTATCGCGATCCGATTATCCAGATACTCCTCGTTGCGGCTTTCGTTTCCCTTATCCTCGCTTTCATCGAAAAGAATTTCATGGAGACCATCGGTATCTTCGTGGCAGTTTTCCTTGCTACAACCGTGGGCTTCTACTTTGAGCGCGATGCGGCTAAGAAGTTTAATCTGCTTACGGCACTCAGCGAAGAGCAGCCGGTAAAGGTGCGCCGCAATGGTAAGGTGATGGAAATTCCACGCCACGATGTGGTGGTGGGAGATGTGGTACTCGTGGAAGTGGGCGACGAGGTGCCTGCCGATGGCGAACTCATCGTCTGCAACGACCTGCAGATGAATGAATCTACCCTGACGGGCGAACCCGTTACTGAGAAATCTCTGGAGGGCGGTGGCGATGGAGCCTATCCTCGCAATGTCATCCTCCGTTCTACCATGGTGATGAATGGCAGGGGCGAGTTCGTGGTTACTTCCGTGGGCGATGCTACCGAGATTGGTAAGGTGGCGAAGAAATCTACCGAACAGACTTCGGTGGAGACACCGCTTCACATGCAGCTCGATAAGTTGGCAAAGATGATTTCCAAGGTAGGCTCCGTGGTATCTGTGGCAGCCTTCTTCATCTTCCTGATTCACGATATCCTCACCAACCCGGCATGGGGCGGCAAGGATTATTTCTATATGGCAGAAATCGTGCTGAAATACTTCATGATGGCTGTTACCCTGATTGTGATGGCGGTGCCGGAGGGATTGCCGATGGCGATTACCCTTTCCCTGGCACTCAACATGCGAAGAATGCTGAAGTCGAACAATCTGGTGCGCAAGCTCCATGCCTGCGAAACCATGGGTGCCGTTACCGTGATCTGTACCGATAAAACCGGTACGCTTACCCAGAACAAGATGCAGGTGAGTGCCCTGGAACTCAAGCAGGGCGATGAGGCGCTGCTCGATACTGCCATCGCCCTCAACTCTACAGCCGAGTTGAATGACGGCAAACCTATTGGAAATCCTACCGAGTCGGCTCTCCTGCTCTGGCTCGATGCCCAGGGCAAGGATTATGAAGAACTCCGCAGGCAGGTGAACGTGCTCAAGCAGTTGCCTTTCTCTACCGAGAGAAAGATGATGGCAACCTTGGCAGAAGTAGATGGCGAGACCTATCTCTTCGTAAAGGGTGCGCCTGAAATCGTGATGAAGAAATGCATCATCGAAGATAGAATGCAGAGACAGTCAGCCGAAGAACTCGATGAGTGGCAGCATAAGGCAATGAGAACCCTGGCGTTCGCCTATAAGAAGATAGAAACTTCTATCATGAGAACATCCAGAACCTCTACTGCCGAAGTGGTAGCACTTCTCGATGCCAACGATCTTCAGTTGCAGGCCATTGCAGCCATTGCCGATCCTATCCGTCCGGATGTTCCTGCTGCCGTGCAGGAGTGCCGCCATGCGGGTATCGAAGTAAAAGTGGTTACGGGTGATACGGCTGCCACCGCCATGGAGATAGGCAAGCAGATAGGTGTCTTCGAAGATGAACCTGAGAATATCGGAGCAGATGGCTCTCTGACCTCGTTCGACCAGCAGATGATTACGGGCGAACAGTGGGAGGCGCTTTCTGATGAAGAGGCTTACGAACGGGCGAAGGATATCCGTGTGATGAGCCGTGCCCGTCCTACCGATAAGCAGCGACTGGTGGCGATGCTCCAGAAGCGTGGCGAGGTGGTTGCCGTAACAGGTGATGGTACCAACGATGCTCCGGCGCTTCACTATGCCCACGTGGGCTTGTCGCTGGGTTCGGGAACTTCCGTGGCTAAGGAGGCTTCGGATATGACTCTGCTCGATGATTCCTTCAAGTCTATCGCCAACGCCGTGATGTGGGGACGTTCGCTCTATCGCAACCTGCAGCGCTTCCTCTTCTTCCAGTTGGTAGTAAACGTGGCAGCCCTCCTGCTGGTGCTTGGCGGATCTGTCATCGGAACCGAGATGCCGTTGACGGTTACCCAGATTCTCTGGGTCAACCTTATCATGGATACCTTCGCAGCCCTGGCGCTCGCCTCATTGCCTCCATCTCACGAGGTGATGAAGGAGAAGCCACGCAAGGCATCCGATTTCATCATCAACAAGAGCATCGGTTTCGGAATCCTGTTCTGCGGCATCGTCTTCTTCCTCGTGATGTTTGCCCTGCTGGTTTACTGCGAGCGCAGAGGCAAGGGTGGGGTAGATGTGCATGAACTGACAATGTTCTTCACCACCTTCGTGATGATTCAGTTCTGGAACCTCTTCAATGCCAAGGCGCTGATGAGTCATCACACCGCCTTCCGCCATTTCCTGAAGGATAGGGGAATGATTCTGGTGCTTGTACTGGTATTGGTGGGTCAGTGGATCATCGTAACCTTTGGTGGCGAAATGTTCCGCACCACACCATTGTCGCTCCACGAGTGGCTGCTCATCATCGGTTCCACCTCTGTTGTGCTCTGGGTGGGCGAGCTGTGGAGAGCTTTTAAGAGAATGATAGCAAAGAGAAGATAGAATGAATACAATACATTATAACGATACCGTGCAGTTGCCGCCATGTGTGGCAACCATCGGTTTCTTCGACGGGGTGCATTGTGGACATCAGTTCCTGATTCATCATCTCGTAGAGACAGCACGAAAGGATGGCTTGCAATCCACCGTCATCACCTTCGATGCGCATCCCCGCAAGGTTTTGCAGGCGGATTATCAGCCAGAGATGCTGAGTACGCTCGATTCCAAGCTGCTGCTGCTTTCGAAGACTGAAGTGGATAATGCCGTGGTGCTGCATTTCGACAAGGCGATGGCTGCCATGTCGGCAAGGGAGTTCATGCAGCAGGTGCTCCACGACCATCTCAACGTAAGGAAACTCTTCATCGGCTATGACCATCGCTTTGGTCACAATCGTGCAGAGACTTTTGAGGATTATGTGCGCTATGGCAGGGAGATGGGCATTGAGGTAATCAGGAACGAAGCCTTCCAGATAGACGGCATCAACATCTCTTCTTCCGTAATCCGCTCTTTGCTGAAAGAGGGAGAAGTGGAGATGGCAGCCCGGTGCCTCGGTTTCCCTTATACCATCATCGGAAAGGTGGTGAACGGATTCCATGAAGGCAGAAAGCTCGGCTTCCCTACAGCCAATCTCGATATCTCTCACTTCGGACAGATGATTCCTGCCCCTGGCGTCTATGCCGTAAAGGTAAGACTGGAGAACTCGGTGGTATGGAAGCGGGGAATGATGAATGTGGGCAATCGCCCTACCTTCAATGGCAAGCAGATAACCCTGGAGACGCATATCTTCAATTTCGATGGCGACATCTACGACCAGCTCCTACTTGTAGGCTTCATGAAGCGGATAAGGGGCGAACGGAAGTTTGACGGTCCCGAGGAGTTGGCGGCGCAACTGAAGGTGGATGAGCAGACCGTGCTGGATCTCTTCGAAAAGGAAGCGAAATGATAGCAAGAATGCTATTAACTATAAAACAGTTAATTATAAACTATAAAAGCAATGGCAAAGATTAATTTAAAGAGAGGTTTGACGGATGTAGTCCTCTACCTTATTATATTTATAGTAGTACAAATCATCATGATGTATGCCGGTGCAGGAATCTGGGCAGGCATCAAGGGCGAAGGTTATCAGGCAACGCTTCAGGCAGCAAATACGGGCGGTAACGCCATTCTTACGGCGCTTATTTCGGTGTTCAGCAGTGTCATCACCCTCATCATCTTCCTGAAGGCGAAGTGGACGCCGCTTACCCGCGGTTATCTGCTTTCCAAGCCTTGGGGCACGCTTCTCTGGGTGGCATTGTTCACCTTGGGCACCATCATTCCTCTGTCGTTCCTCTATGAACAGCTGGGCATCGAGATGGATGAGAATACTCAGCAGATATTCACCTCGCTGATGAAGGAGCCTTGGGGCTATGTAGCGGTCGGCATCCTGGCGCCTCTTGCCGAGGAGGTAGTGTTCCGTGGAGCCATCCTCCGCACCCTGCTGGGCATCATGAGCAAGAAGAACCATTGGGTAGCCATCATCATCTCTGCAGCGTTGTTTGGTTTGGCTCATTTCAACGCGGCACAGTTTATCAATGCCCTTCTGATGGGCTTGCTTCTGGGATGGATGTATTATCGCACCGGCAGTCTTGTTCCGGGCATCCTGCTCCACTGGATAAATAATACGATGGCGTATGTACTTACCAACATCATGCCGCAGAGCGACGGCAAGCTCATCGACCTCTTCCATGGCGATGAGAAGACCGTATATTACGCCGTAGGCTTCTCGCTCTGTATCATGATTCCAAGTTTTATACAGATGATTATCAGATTAAAGAAAGCAAAAGCATAAGAGATAAATAAACGAGTGAAAAGGTTACCTGGATGGGTAGCCTTTTTTCAGATATATAATCAGATAGATAAGTAGATTTTATGAAGATAATAGAAAGCAGTATCATAGGAAAGAAGAGCCCTGAGGCTTGTGAGGATGGAATGGTAGTTACCGATGATTTCATCGCAGTGATTGATGGCAGTACGAGCAAGACTCCGAAGCATCTCAATCCTGATATGAAGAACGGAAGATATGCCATGATGCTTATCTCGGAGTATATTCGTGAGGAGTTGAAAGCGGATGCCTCGGTAGATGATTTCTGCCAGGGTGTGACAGCCTATATATATAATAAGGTGTATGAAAAGCTAGGGATGGAAGAGCGGTTGAAGGAGCATCCGGAAGAGCGGCTTACTGCCTCGGCTATTCTTTATAGCCGGACAAGGAATGAAGTATGGATGGTGGGCGATTGCCAGGCCATCATCGATGGAAAGCTTTATGAGAACGGCAAGCCTTATGAGCAGGAGATTGCCAGAAAGAGGGTAGAGCTGATAGAGCAGGGCATTTCGCCTGCTGAGGCTAGAAAGCAGATAGAGCCATTATTGATCGAGGCGATGCTTTCCGGGCAGAACCAGACCTATACGGTTATCGATGGATTCCCGGTTTATCGGGAGGGAGTGAAGATTGTAGCGTTGAAAATGAAACCTGCTTCAAGTAGCATTGAAACATACTTTCAAGAGCATCCGAAGCCTGTTTCATCTCCCAATGAAGTAGTATTGGCTAGCGATGGCTATCCTTTCCTGAAGCCAACCTTGGCAGATAGTGAGGCTGCCTTGGCGCATCTCATCGCCCACGACCCTCAATGCATCCACGACTTCATTGCCACTAAGGGCTTGGTGGCAGGGAACAAAAGCTTCGATGACCGCACTTACATACGGTTTAGGGTATAAAATAATGCTCTTAAATAGTTGTAAATCATAAATAAACACAAGATACACAACCTTGTGTAACACCCCCCCCCCTCCCGACGCATCACTTTGTGTACTTGCAACTAAAATAGTTCATTGGCAGTTATCTCTTTCTGAATTTGATTCCAGTATTCATTGTGTGTCACTCCATTTGTCGTAATCATTGTTAGGAGAATCGACTTCTTGGTCTTAGTGTCATCAATGAATCTTTCCACTTTATTGTTGAGCGACATTGCATAATCTTTCGTAATGGTATATTCTCCTTTTGAGAACTTAATTTCACAAATGTTGATGATGTTGTCGCTCCTATCTAGTACCATGTCTATTTGAGCACCAGAGGAGTGCATTCCTCCTTTCGCTTTCCAAGAATAGCATTGTGTGGCTACACCAGCAATCCCCATCGCTTGTTTGATTTGTGGAATATGCTGAAAGCAAACTCGCTCGAAAGCCAATCCTGTCCATGCGGCTCTGATAGGAGAATTGTAGCTGTTGGACCAGAAATGTTCATCATTGTTTTGGTTCTCTTTGATGTACTTATAATAGAATATAGTGAAGTTATCAACCAATTGGATCAGGTCATCTTTGGATTTTCCCCCATAAGAAGGTATTCGCTTGATGAATCCACATTCCGTCAAGTCTTCCAGCATTCTCGTGAGTTTACCATTGCTTGTAATGCCGCCTTCTTTTACCAATTCGTCACGGGTCATTCCAAGACGGATTGTGCCTAAGGCGTCGATAATCTTGAGATATGATTCTGGCTCATTGAAAAGAGAGTCGTATAACTCATTAAACTCATTATGTAGGAAACCTGTTTCGGAGAAAATCATGTTGTCTATATTCTGGGCCACACTCAGCCCTTTGTCAAGGCGTGACCAATAGAAGGCAACTCCCCCTAAAACCATATAATATTCTATAAGGTCGTAATGAGAAGCACGCATGCCTAGATACTTGGCATATTCTTCGCATTCGTGTAGCGTGAATGGCTGGAGGTGTATGCGATAAGTAACACGATTGTGCAGCCCACCATGGTTTTTTAATACTTTATTGATAATCCATGAGGTGGCAGAGCCGCAGATAATCAAGAGAACATCTTTGCGAGCAGAGGCAAAGGAGTTCCAAAAATATTCCAATGCCGAAAGGAATCCAGAGCGAGGGGTGTCAAGCCAAGGAACCTCGTCTATGAAGATGACTTTCTTTTCTTCCTTGCTTTCTTTGATGAATTGAGCCAGTTGAAAGAAGGCATCGCTCCAATCTGTTGGGATTCTTACTTTCTTCATTCCACTCATTTTTAGGGCATCTCTGAAGTTGCGAAGTTGTTTCTTGAGTGTTTCTTTATACACACCTGTATGCTGAAAGGCAAACTGATAGTTGAAAGCCTCTCTGATAAGGAAAGTCTTCCCGATGCGTCGTCGTCCATAAACTGCCACAAACTCAGAGTATTCTGAGTGATAGGCCTGCTGTAATGTTTTTATTTCTTTTTCTCTTCCGATAAGCATAATGGTCTCTTCTTTTTGAGTGCAAATATAATAAAAATATGCTTATAAGCTGCCAAAACTATACTTTTTAACATGGTTTTGGCAGCTTATAAGCATATTTTTAACATATAACAAACGTCAGGCATCCACTTATTATATTATATACGAAAGATAACAGGTGATTACTTATTTGAAGTCGAAAAACTTTGTGGGTAATGAGAGAGATGAGGATATACAAGGTTATATAAAAATAGCAAGGGCTGCCAGAATATTCTGGCAGCCCTAATACGTTAGTATGTTATGAAAAATTTGAGAGAATTGAAACTTCACAGTTTCAGAATTGTTTTACTAAACATGATTTTTTTTATATAGAGAAAGCATAGAAATAACTACTTCAATATCGTAGGAGAAGCGGTGGTGGTGCTTATCTGGTCGATGCCCGTGCGCTGCATGGAATCAACCGAAGCAGAATCGCCCATGGCTACGGAAACGCCCTTGCCACTCTTGGTGTATCCTACGTTTTCAATCTGGTTATCGACATCGTTCTGGAATGGCACCTGGGCAGCGTTGCCCAAGGTCAGGACGATAGCTACCACGGCAGCAGCCTTGAAGAGAGGCTTCAGACGCTCTGTCAATGAAACGACCTTCGCTTTGTTAGGCTCCTTGGTGTATTCATCTTCAATCATCGCCATCATCTTCTGATCGAAGTCATCACCCAGTGTCTCTTGCTTAGCCTCGCCCATCTCGTAAGAGAAGAGCGCCTGATATGGCTTCAGCTCGGCAGGCAACTCGTCCTGGCTGAAGAATGCACGGAGAATCTCCTCTTCTTCGAGAGAGGTCTCGGCCTTCCAATAGCGGTCCAAAAGTTGGTTGATGTACTTATAATCCATAACTGTCGAATTGTTGAAATCTTTGTTTAACTGTTTGTCGAGCCCTGAAGATATTCACCTTGACCTGGTCTTCGGTGATGCTGAGGATGTCTGCTATTTCCTTATAGGATTTTCCTTCGATGTCTCGAAGTTGCAGACAGCTGCGCTGCTTCTCGGGCAACTCATTAATGATGTTCCTTACGATGTTCAGCTTGTCTTTCTGAATCATTCGTTCGGAAGGAGTGGATGATGTCTCGTCGAGCCTTTCCGTGGTCTGCTCTTCCAGCGAATCATTCTGATTGTCCATCTTCTTGATGCGGTCGAGCGAGAGGTTGCGGGCGATGGTGAGGCTGTAGGCCTCGATGGAGTCAAGCTCCTGCCATCTGTCGCGGGCATTCCAGACTTTAATCATGGTATCCTGCACAACGTCCTCCGCTTCCTCCCGGTTGAGAGTAATGCGAAGGGCCAGCCTGAAGAGTTTATTCTTCAGTGGCAAAACATCGTTTTGGAAACTGATTTTTTTCATCCCTCTATAATTAATGACGACTCACCTGTAAGAAAGTTACAAGCCAGTACTAAAAAAGTTATTATTTAACAATCTCTAACAAATTGGGTATAGGAAGCTTTTGCCCTTACAGGGCGATAGCAGCCCACATTCCTACCCCCAGGGTGTTACCCTGGGCTAGGTGCTTCTGCCCTTTCAGGGCGTGTGGCGTTACATACTTTGCTATTTAATAACAGTTCCGTGCTTTCCGTCAATGGCGGTAGCAAGGGTGATAATCACCTCTTTCACGCCTGCGTCGATGGCTGCAAGGGCATTCTCCAGCTTTGGAATCATGCCGCCTGCCACGGTACCGTCTGCTTTATATCTCTCAAAATCGGCATGGGTAATCACCGGAATCACGCTGTCGTCATCCTCAGGATTGCTGAGCACGCCTTTCTTTTCAAAACTGTATATCAATGTCACGTCGTAGTAAGGAGCCAGAGCCTTGGCTGTCTCGCTTGCGATGGTGTCGGCATTGGTATTGAGGATATTGCCCTTACCGTCATGGGTCAGCGGAGCCATCACTGGGGTGATGCCTTCGTTAATCAGGGTCTGGAGCATCTTGCCGTTGGCACGCTCTACATCGCCTACGAATCCGAAGTCGATGCCGTCCTTCAACGGGCGCTTATGACTATGGATTACGTCCATGTCGGCACCTGTCAGACCGAGGGCATTCACGCCGTTAGCCTGGAGCTTGGCAACCAGGTTCTTGTTGACCAGACCGCCATAAACCATCGTTACCACCTCCAGCATGTCTGCATCGGTGATGCGACGGCCGTTCACCATCTTGCTCTCAATGCCGAGGGCTGCGGCTACCTTGGTGGCACGGCGTCCACCGCCATGTACCAATACTTTCTTGCCAGGGATGGCTGCAAAATCCTTCAAGAGCTGTGCCAGCTGCTCGCTGTCTTCAACGATGGCACCGCCTACCTTTACTACTGTTACTTTTTCCATCTTTAAGTTTAGTTTATAGGTAATAGTTAATAGTTTATAGGGCAATCTTGCTGTAAACTATTAACTATCAACTGTTAATTCTTACTGAAGATAAGTGTATCCAAAGAGACCATTGCGATAGGTGCCCAGGAACTCCTTACCCTCGTCGAGAGAAATCTTGCCTTCCTTCACACTCTTGGTTACCCACTGCTCCAACTGGCGGACGAGTTTCTTCGGATTATACTGTACGTAATCCAATACCTCCTCTACGGTCTCGCCATCGAATATCTGGTCGATGCTGTATTTGCCGTCTTTTACGGAAATATGGGCTGCATTGGTGTCGCCGAAAAGATTGTGCATGTCGCCCAGAATCTCCTGATAGGCACCTACGAGGAACACGCCTAGATAGTATGGCTCGTTCTTCTTCAGTGGATGAAGTGGGAGAACGTTGCCGATATGACCATCGGTTACGAAGTTGGCAATCTTGCCGTCGCTGTCGCAGGTGATGTCCTGCAAGGTAGCGTTGCGGGTAGGACGCTCGTCCAGACGCTGGATAGGCATGATAGGGAAGAGCTGGTCGATGGCCCAACTGTCTGGCAGGCTCTGGAACAATGAGAAATTACAGAAATACTTGTCAGCAAGAATCTTGTCCAATCCTCTAAGCTCCTCAGGCACGTGCTTCATGTGCTTGGCAAGATTGTTAATCTCGTGGCACACGCTCCAGTACATCGCCTCAATCTCGGCACGGGTCTTCAAATCTACGATACCGTGAGAGAAGAGCTGCAATGCCTCTTCGCGAATCTGCTCGGCATCGTGCCAGTCTTCCAGCATGTTGCGGGGATTCAGGTTGTCCCATATCTCATAAAGGTCCTTAACCAACTGGTGGTCAGTCTCCTTTGCCTCAAACTCCTCTGGCATTTCCGGCAGGGATGCAGTCTCCAGCACATCAATCACCAATACGGAGTGGTGGGCAGAAAGCGAGCGGCCACTCTCGGTGATGAGGTTAGGATGCTCGATATTGTTCTTGTTGGCTGCATCAACGAAGGTATAGACACAATCGTTTACATACTCCTGGATAGAGTAGTTTACAGAGCTTTCGCTGCTGGCAGAACGGGTGCCGTCGTAATCTACACCAAGACCACCACCGCAATCTACGAAATCTACATTGTAGCCCATCTTGTGCAGGTTGATGTAGAACTGAGCCGCCTCACGGAGAGCCGTCTGGATGCGGCGGATTTTGGTAATCTGGCTTCCGATGTGGAAGTGGATGAGGCGCAGGCAATCGTGGAATCCCATCTCCTCAATCTTGTTGAGTGCGGTGAGCAGTTCGGCACTTGTCAAACCGAACTTCGATGCATCTCCACCGCTCTCAGCCCATTTACCTGAGCCTGAAGAAGCGAGCTTGATGCGGATACCGATGTTTGGCTTCACGTTGAGCTTGCTTGCCACCTTGGCGATGATATCCAGCTCGTTGAGCTTTTCTACCACGATGAAGATGCGCTTACCCATCTTCTGGGCTAGCAAGGCAAGTTCGATGTAGCTCTCGTCCTTGTAGCCATTGCAGATGATGAGCGAGTCGCTCTGTGCCTGTACGGCGATAACGGCATGAAGCTCTGGCTTGGAACCGGCTTCCAGTCCCAGGTTGAACTTCTTTCCATGAGAGATGATCTCCTCTACAACCGGCTGCATCTGGTTCACCTTGATAGGATAGATGACAAAGTTTTCCCCCTTGTAACCATATTCCTCCTTGGCCTTCTGAAAACAGCTGGCTGTCTTCTCGATGCGGTTGTCGAGGATGTCTGGGAAACGGAGCAGTACGGGAGCGTTGATGTCGCGTAATGCCAACTCGTCCATGATGTCGCGCAGGTCTATCTGCGTGTTGTCCTTGCATGGAGTTACATAGACATCACCCTTGTCGTTGATGCCAAAGTAAGAAGTGCCCCAACCACCAATGTTGTAGAGCTCCTTCGAGTCTTCAATAGTCCATTTCTTCATTTTCTGTTCTTGTCTTGCTTTTTAGTCTATTATAATTTGATGTTGTGAATATACTACGAGTGAAGGTAAGCACTCCTCCTCGCATGGGCTGAGGGGGAATGCTTACCTTTTGGGTTACACGTTCAGCAGCTCTCTAATCTGCTGAACCGTATTGTTAATCTTGTCGAAGTTGTCCATCACATTGACGTCGATGATGTGCTTGGCCTTTTCGTAGAACGGCTCTCGTTGCTGGAGCTGTTCACGGATGAAGACATCCACTTCCTCGGGAGTCTTGTTGAGCAACAGGGGGCGTACGCCCTTGCCCATCTTCAGGTGGGCATGCAGAGTTTCAGAACTTGCCTTCAGGTAGATGGTTTCGCCAGCCTGGTTCATATAGTCCATGTTGTCGTAGAAACAAGGTGTTCCTCCGCCGCAGCTTACCACTACGTTTTCAAACTCTGCCACCTCGTGGAGCATGTTGTGCTCTATGTGGCGGAATCTCTCTTCGCCCATTTCTTCGAAGATTTGCTTCACGGTCTTGCGCATACGGCTTTCGATATACCAATCTAAGTCGTAGAACATCACGCCAAGCTCTTTGGCGAGGGCCTTGCCGACGGTAGTCTTGCCGGCTCCCATATATCCAATGATGATGATTGACTTCATTTCTTTCTTATTATTTTGATAGGATGGCTCCTTTAAAAAGGGAACCATCCATCAGCATTTACTTCTTTCTGCCTCTAGTCTTTGGCTCCGGTGCTTCCTTGATGATAGTCATGCATTCATCGTAGGTAAGCGCCTCCACATTCTCCTGCTTTGCCTTAGGAATGCGGTAGTTCTTGCCATCGTATGCGATGTAAGGACCGTAGCGGCCGTTCAGCAGTTCCAGTTTCTCATCTTCCTCGAAGGTCTTGATGTGGCGCTTCTGCTCGTTGCTGCGTTTCTCGTTGATGAGTTCTATCGCCTGCTCCAGGGTGATGGCCATAGGGTCGATGTCCTTAGGGATGGATACGTACTTGCGGTTGTGGAGCACGTATGGACCGAAGCGACCGGCACCGATGGTAACGGTGGTTCCCTCGAACTCGCCCACCTGGCGTGGCAGCTTGAAGAGTTCCAGAGCCTCTTCCAGGGTGATGGTTTCGATGCTCTTGTCGGCAGGCAACTGGGCAAACTGTGGCTTGTCCTTGTCGTCGGCTGTACCTATCTGAACCACAGGACCGAAGCGGCCTATCTTCACGAACACTGGGCGACCGCTCTTAGGGTCGTTGCCTAGCTCGCGCTCGCCGGCCTTGTGCTCGCTGCGTGCGTTCATCACTTCCTTCACCTCAGGCTCGAATCCCTTGTCAAAGTCCTTCATCCACTTAATCCACTCGGTCTTTCCCTCGGCAATGTCATCGAATCTCTGCTCCACATGGGCTGTGAAGTTGTAGTCCATAATGTTAGGGAAGTTGGCCATCAGGAAGTCGTTCACCACAATGCCGATGTCGGTAGGCAGCAGCTTGCCCTTCTCGGAGCCAGCCATTTCCTTCTTGGTCTTCTGCGTTATCTTGATGCCCTTCAGGGAATCTACGGTGTAGTTGCGCTCCACGCCCTGCTTGTCACCCTTCACCACGTATTCGCGCTGCTGGATGGTGCTGATGGTTGGAGCATAGGTAGATGGACGTCCGATGCCGAGGTCTTCCAGTTTCTTCACGAGGCTAGCTTCGGTGTATCTTGCCGGAGCCAGAGAGAATTTCTCGGTGGCGATAATCTCGCGGCGCTGCAACTCATCGCCTTCCTTCATGGCAGGCAGGATGTGGGTTGAGTCCTCAGCGTTGTCATCCTCGTCGGTAGATTCACGGTATACCTTGAGGAATCCGTCGAACACAACAACTTCTCCATTGGCGACAAATTTTTCTGTGGTGTTGTCGATATGGATGTTGATGGTGGTCTTTTCTATCTGAGCATCAGCCATCTGAGAGGCGATGGTACGCTTCCAGATCAGCTCGTAAAGGCGCTTCTCCTGGCTGGTTCCATCGATGCTGGTCTCGCTCATGTAGGTAGGGCGGATGGCCTCGTGAGCCTCCTGCGCTCCCTTAGAGCTGGTATGATAGGTGCGAGGCTTGCTGTACTCGTTGCCGTAAACCTTGATAATCTCGTCCTTGCTGGCATTGCTGCAGAGGGTAGAGAGGTTTACGCTGTCGGTACGCATGTAGGTGATGCGTCCACCTTCATACAGGCGCTGAGCCACCATCATGGTCTGGCTTACGGTGAAGCCGAGCTTGCGGGCTGCTTCCTGCTGCAGGGTTGAGGTGGTGAAAGGAGGGGCAGGTGTACGCTTCAGCGGCTTCTTGGTCACTGCCTCCACGCTGAACTTGGCATCCTTGCATTTCTCCAGGAAGGCTTCCACCTCCTCGTGGGTCTTGAAACGCTGGTCAAGTTCTGCCTTCACCTCTGTGGCGCCGCCATTCTCATTAATCAATGCGAATACGGCGTTCACGCGATAGTATGGCTCGCTCTTAAACTTCTGTATCTCACGCTCACGCTCCACGATCAGGCGTACGGCAACACTCTGTACGCGACCGGCAGAGAGGGCTGGCTTCACCTTTCTCCAGAGCACAGGAGAGAGCTTGAAACCTACGATGCGGTCGAGCACACGGCGTGCCTGCTGGGCATTCACCAGGTTCATGTCCAGATGGCGTGGGTGCTGGATAGCGTCCAAGATGGCAGGTTTGGTAATTTCGTGGAAGACGATACGGCTTGTCTTCTCCTCATCCAATCCGAGTACTTCGCAAAGGTGCCAGCTGATGGCTTCTCCCTCGCGGTCCTCATCGGATGCCAACCAAATCTTCTTGGCTTGCTTCGCGGTTGCTTTCAATTCTGTGACGAGTTTTTTCTTTTCCTCTGGAATCTCATAACAAGGTTCCATGGTCTTCTCGTCTATACTGAGTTCTTTCTTTTTCAAGTCACGGATGTGTCCGTAGGAAGACATCACTTTGAAGTCTTTACCCAGGAACTCTTCTATTTTCTTAGCCTTTGCAGGGCTCTCGACGATAACTAAATTTTCTTGCATAAGCTTCTACACAATTTCTTTTGGTTTGCAAAAGTATATAAACTTTTTGCTTATACCTTATTATATAGTGATTTTTTTAGTTTTTTAAATGTTTCGGGGCTTTTTTTCATCCTTTCGTCTTGTGTTTTGCAAGAAATTTGGTCACACCTTGCTTTATCGACCCTAATCCGAACTCCTCGGGATGAAGCTCGCTGAGGGGAATCCAATACGACTCTTCGGCGTCGTCCATAGCTTCCACATGCGAGAGGTCTTTCACCTTTACCGTGTAGAACATGTCGAGGGTGTGGACCATGAAGCCGGAATAGAGATAGAGGTTCGGGATGCTGAACTGATAGTTCACCTCGATGGCATCGAGTCCGGTTTCCTCTTTCACCTCTCTTGCTACACCTTCTTCGCCGGTTTCATCCATGTCTACAAATCCGCCCGGCAAATCGAGGGTACCCTTGGCTGGTTCGTTCTTGCGGCGAACTACCAGCAGCTCGTCCTTCTCGTTGAGGATGAAGGCAACGGTGGCGCTGCTCGGGTTGAGATAATAGGAGAAGCCGCAGTCCTTGCACTTCTTGCTCTTGATGTTGTTGATCTCGAAATTCGGAGAACCGCAAACGGGGCAGAACTTGAATTTATCTAAAACGTGACTCATAATATTGTTAATGTATAATGATTAATGTTTAATGTATAATGGAAAAGGATTTATCATCCTGTTATATCAAAAAGCGGCCGGTCTTTGATTCAGGCAAAGATCGACCGCTGTTGATATTTTGATGATTACCAATTGTCTGTACGGAATGGGAAGAGAGGCAGACCGCCTGCATTCGCCATGTTGCCGAGCTGGAAGTTGCGGAAGCAATAGCGCAATGCCACTGGCTTCTTTACCTCTGGGCTGGTTACGATGATGCACTCGTTCCATCCGTCGTTGCCTTCCTGCCAGAAATGCTTGGCTGTGGCAGGGTGGAACACCTTGTCCTCGCCGGCTACCTCGAAGCCCTTGATGCCTTCAAAGCGGTTGTAGGCTCCATAGGTGTTGTCGAAGTGAACCTTCACGGTGTCGCCTACAATCTTCATCTCCTTGAAGGTCATGCTCTCGCAGAAGAGTCCCTTCATTCCATAGGTCTTGCTCAGGGCCTGCAAGGCAAGGCGCTCGCCCACAGGCTGCTTCTGGCATGGATGAATCTGCTCTACCTCGTATGGATAAACCAGGTCTTCGGTGCACACGATGCCGCTGTTAGGAATCACCTTGGCGGCGTTAAACTGCTGCTCGCGGAGTCTTGGACCCCAGTCACCATTCACATCGCCATTATGATAAGGTGCAATCTGCACGAAATAGAATGGCAGTTCGCCCTGCTTGAAGTCTCTGCGCCACTGGGCTACGAGGTCGGCAAGGCGCTGGGTGTATTGACCTGCCGGGTCGCCCACGTTGGAGCAGCCCTGGTAGAAGAGAATTCCCTTCACACTGTAGTTGAGGATAGGATGGAAGGTTCCGTTGCCCCAGAGAAGAGGGTAGAGGAAATCCCACTTGAACTTAGGATTCTTCGTCATCTTGATGGAGTCGAGGTCTTCCTTCGTGTTCTTCTTCAGATAGTCACGGTCGAGCCAGCTCTCTACTCGGCTTCCGCCCTTGTTTGCCATCACCAGTCCCACAGGCACATTCAGTGCCTTGTTTACCACCTGCGCAAAGAAATAGCCGGTGGCTGAAGCATCGCCCACGGTTTCCGGGCTGATTACCTTCCATTCGCAGTTGGCATCGTCAAGCGGCTTGCTGCTCATCACGCTAGGAATCTTCACATAGTGAACGCCTTTATACTGGTTGGCTGTCAATACAGCCTTGTTGTAGCCTTTCACAGGGCAGTTGCCGAATCCCTTTACCGGCATCTCCATGTTGCTCTGTCCGGCGCAGACCCATACTTCTCCTGCAAGCACATTGTTGAGAACAGTCTTCTCGCCATCGTCGAAGGTGATGGAGAGTGGGGTATAGCTTGCCTTCGGAGTCAAGACCTTGACAGCCCACTTGCCGTCCTTGCCCGTCTGGGCAGAATAGGTTCTTGAAGACCAGGAAGTGGTTACCTTGACAGTGGTTCCCGGCTTGTCCCAACCCCAGAGGTTGGCTTCTGAATCCTGCTGGATAATCATGTTGTCACCCAGGATGTGTGGCAACTTTACCTTAGCCTGCGCTCCTGTTGCAATAAGAGCCATGGCTACCAATGCTAAAAGTTTCTTGTTCATTTTTAGTGTTTAAAGTTTATTGATGTTTGATTATATTCGTTTTAGAATCATGTGATATAAATGTTGTGAAGCAAGAAGTCCGGAACCGGAATTTTCCTGGTTCCTGATTTCTTTCTCCTTTTTTATAGTAAGTTCTTTCTCCTACCTTTTTACAGTAAGTTCTTGATAGCTTCGTCCAAGTCCTTGATCTGAGCATCGCGCGCCTTCAACGTGTTGCTGCGGTCGATGAGGAAGAAGGTAGGGATGCTCTGCACATTATATAATTGCAGGCTCTGTCCCTGGATGCCACCCTCGTCGCGTACGCAGATCCAAGGCAGTGCTGCGGTGGATGTCTTCCAGAAGTGCTCGTTAGGGTCTACGGAAACCTGATAGATTTCCAAGCCTGCTGCGTGATACTTGTTGTAGAGTTCACGGAGCATCATGATGCGCTTGGTGCTTTCGCTGCTGGCGAAGAGATGGAAGTCGAGCAGTACCACCTTGCCCTTCAGGTCGGTGAGACGGCGAACCTGTCCCTTGCTGTCCTCCATGGCGAGGTCGATGCAGCCGTTTACGCTCACCTTGCTGGCGTCAATCTGCTGCTGTGCACGCTGGTTCTCGATGATGCGGATATCCTTCATGCCCTCGATGGCGATGTTGTGCAGGTTCTTGCCGCGCTCGGCGCCAGGATAGTAGGTGTCCCAACTGGTAGCCACGGCAGCAAACACTCTTACATCATCCTTGTTGTTGCGTGGATTGAAGATGAGCGAGTTCACGTTGCCCAACTGGATGGTCTGGAAGAGGGCGTAGTAGGAAGAAGCCTTCATCGGCTCCTTGAAGATGTAGTTCACCTTGATGTCCTGCTTGTAGCCATCGAGCATGCGGGCTACGATGACATCCACCGAGTCGATGCCCATGTTGGGGCTCTTGGTGATGGCGTTGATGTTGTTCTGCAGAATCATCTGCTTAATCGAAAGCTCCTTGATCTTGCTGCAGTTCTCCGAACCCTCCACCTCATATTTATAGCTCATCTGAGGATAGGATGCCTTCACCTTGACGGTCTCCGTAGAGTCGATGCTGAGATTGATGCTCTGGTTGGCGATGCGGAGACGGTAGAACTCAGGGGTGATGGAATCCATGGCGTTCTCATCGAAGGCGAACGCACCATCTTCTCCCAGCTTCACGGAGTCGATTTTCACAGGTCCGTTCAGGCTCAGGTTCTCCAGATAGAGCATCGAGTCTGTGGCTTCGGTAATGTTACCATTGATATGAAATTTCTTGTTGTTACAAGACGTAAAAGCCAGCGCAGCTACCATGATCACTGCGGCTGAATAGATTTTAGATATCTTCATTGAATTTATATTTTGCAAAATTATCGACTGCAAAGGTAGCAATAAAATTGTGAATAATACGCCTTAGATAGATAAAATAATTAAAAAAGTAGAAAAAAGTGGCCGAAATATTCGTTTATTAATAATTAAAAAGGTATCTTTGCAGCGTTTTATATATTTAGATGTTAGACAAAACAATAAGTTTTTTAATTTTCGATGAACGTAATTACAAAAAGTGTTCAGTTGCCTGATGGAAGAACCATCACAATTGAGACCGGAAAAGTTGCAAAACAGGCTGATGGTGCTGCGGTTCTCCGCATGGGTAACACAGTACTTCTCGCAACTGTTTGTGCAGCAAAGGATGCAGTTCCGGGTACAGATTTCATGCCTTTGCAAGTAGATTACCGTGAGCAGTACAGTGCTGCTGGTCGTTTCCCTGGTGGTTTCACCAAGCGCGAAGGCAAGGCTAGCGATGAGGAGATCCTTACCTCTCGCCTCGTGGACCGTGCTCTGCGTCCACTTTTCCCTTCTAACTACCATGCAGAAGTTTACGTACAGGTAATGTTGCTCTCAGCCGATGGTGTTGATCAGCCAGATGCCCTCGCAGGTTTCGCTGCTTCAGCTGCCATGGCTTGTTCTGATATTCCTTTCGAGTACTATATCTCTGAGGTTCGTGTAGCTCGTATCAATGGTGAGTATGTTGTTAACCCTACATTCCAGCAGATGGAAGAGGCTGACATGGATATCATGGTTGGTGCTACCAAGGACAATATCATGATGGTAGAAGGTGAGATGAAGGAAGTTTCTGAGCAGGATCTCATTGGTGCCCTCAAGGTGGCTGCCGAGGCTATCAAGCCTATGTGCGAGCTCCAGTATGAGTTGGCTAAGGAGAAGGGTACTGACGTGAAGCGTGAGTACGACCACGAAATCAACGACGAGGAACTCCGTGAGCAGATCAAGACTGAGCTTTACAAGCCAGCTTACGATATCAACCACCAGGCTTTGGAGAAGCATGCACGTCAGGATGCTTTCGACAAGGTTTTGGCTGACTTCCTTGAGAAGTATGACGCTGCTCATACCGATCTTTCTGAGGAAGACTTGGAGGAGAAGCACGCTGAGGCTACCCGTTACTATGATGACGTAATGCGCGATGCTATGCGCCGTTGCATCCTCGACGAGGGCTTGCGCCTTGATGGCCGTGCTACTACAGAAATCCGCCCTATCTGGTGCGAGGTTTCTCCACTCCCAATGCCTCACGGAAGCGCTATCTTCCAGCGTGGTGAGACTATGTCTCTCTCTACATGTACTCTTGGTACAAAGATGGATGAGAAGCTTATCGACGGTGTGCTCGAGAAGAGCTACCAGCGCTTCCTCCTTCACTATAACTTCCCTCCATTCTCTACAGGTGAGGCTAAGGCTCAGCGCGGCGTAGGCCGTCGTGAGATTGGTCACGGTCACTTGGCATGGCGTGGTTTGAAGGGTCAGATTCCTGCAGACTTCCCTTACACAGTACGTTTGGTAAGCCAGATCTTGGAGTCTAACGGTTCTTCTTCTATGGCTACTGTTTGTGCCGGTACTCTCGCCCTGATGGATGCAGGTGTTCCTATGAAGAAGCCGGTTTCTGGTATCGCTATGGGTCTTATCAAGAACCCAGGTGAGGACAAGTATGCTATCCTCAGCGATATCCTCGGTGATGAGGACCACTTGGGTGATATGGACTTCAAGACCACAGGTACCCGCGATGGTTTGACCGCTACACAGATGGATATCAAGTGCGACGGTTTGAGCTTCGAGATTCTTGAGGAGGCTTTGATGCAGGCTAAGGCTGGTCGTGAGCACATCCTCAACTGCATGATGGAGACTATCTCTGAGCCACGTGCCGAGATGAAGCCACAGGTTCCACGTATCGTAGCATTCGATATTCCTAAGGAGTTCATCGGTGCTGTCATCGGCCCTGGCGGTAAGATTATCCAGCAGATGCAGGAGGATACTGGTGCTACAATCACTATCGAGGAGACTGATGGTAAGGGTCACGTACAGGTATCTGCTCCTAACAAGGATTCTATCGATGCAGCTTTGGCTAAGATCAAGGCTATCGTAGCTGTTCCTGAGGTTGGTGAGGTTTACGAGGGTACTGTTCGTTCTATCATGCCTTACGGTTGCTTCGTAGAGATTCTCCCTGGTAAGGATGGTTTGCTCCACATCTCTGAGATTGACTGGAAGCGTCTTGAGACAGTTGAAGAGGCTGGTATCAAGGAAGGCGACAAGATCAAGGTGAAGTTGATGGAGATTGATCCTAAGACTGGCAAGTACAAGCTCTCTCACCGTGTGTTGATGGAGAAGCCAGAGGGTTACGTAGAGCGTGAGCGTCGTCCACGTCCTGAGCGTGGTGAGCGTCGCGGTCGTCGTGATGATCGTCATGAGGCTCGTGGTGAGCGTCCAGCTCGTCAGCCACGTCGTGACCATCGCAACGAGAATGCTCCAAAGGACTTCAACGATTCTTTGGATCACAACAACGATGTAGATTAATCCGAGTATTAAATACATGAATAAATAGATGGGTGCATTTCGCCGAACAAGCGGAATGCACCCGTTTTTTATCTGAACCCTATGAAAATGTTTCCTTAATGAAACATGCAGTTTCCCTTAAGGGAACAAATATTTTCCCTTAAGGAAACAAAAACGCTGCCTTTGCAGGGCGTGGATGCTTCTTTGGGGGTGCAAGTATATAACTTTTGTGGTGCAAGTATATAACTTCTGAGGTTTGAGTATATAACTTCTGGGGTGCTAGTATATAGTTTCTTGAATGTTGCTGACTAGGCTCAGCAGACGTGCTGAGCCTAGTCAGCACGTCTGCTGATTGCAGTCAGCAGCTCTGCCGAGCCTAGTGGCAACACCTTCTAATCGTACAACTACAACCTACTTAGTTGTACGAGTGTACACTTCTTAGCCGTACGGTCATATACCTCTTAGTCGTACGAGTATATATCTCTTAGTCGTACGACTACATACCTTTTAGTTGTACGACTATGCTTTTATGACGTAACAAACTGCATATCATGTAAAAACAAGAATATTGTGTAGTGTGAAGTAGATATGGGAAACTAGATGTGGGTGGGTATAAAAACAAAAAAAAGAGTTACAAGTAAAACTTGTAACTCTTTTTGCGCTTCAAGATGGGCTTGAACCAACGACCCCCTGATTAACAGTCAGGTGCTCTAACCAACTGAGCTATTGAAGCATTTTTAACTTTAATAAAATGAGTGATGAAACAAAATCATCGTTTGCGCTTCAAGATGGGCTTGAACCAACGACCCCCTGATTAACAGTCAGGTGCTCTAACCAACTGAGCTATTGAAGCATTTTTGCATTGCTGAAACATGACGTTCCTTATTTGCGTGTGCAAAAGTACTAACTTTTCTCCATTCTGCCAAATTTTTCCCCAACTTTTTTTGCTTTTTCTTCAAAAAAGTGCATTTTTGGGGGCTTAGAGCCACTTTTTTAGACTAAAAATGGTAGTTTTAGCAAAGAAATGAGTAATTTTGTGGGCGAATTACAACCCTGCTCGGATTATCCTCTAAACCGATGATGGGGAGAAAAAAATGAGAAATAATTAATGATGATAAAGATAAGCATGAAAAAAGTATTGATTTCGTTGCTCATGGTGCTGCTCGCAGCACCTGCTTTTGCACAGATAGATAGAGATCATGATTTCAAGACGGCGAAGAATATGGATATATTCAACTCCATCTACAAGAATCTAGACCTCATGTACGTGGATACGCTCGATGCCGAAGAGGTGGTGGGCAATGGTATCAAGGCTATGTTGGGTAGTCTGGACCCTTATACCACTTACTATCCAGAGGAGAAAGTCAACGAACTGAAGAATATGCTCACCGGTAAATATGCCGGTGTGGGTGCCGTGGTGCGCTACAATTTCCAGCTGCAGCGTGTCTGCATCAGCGAACCATACGAGAATATGCCTGCTGCCGAAGTGGGATTGAAGAAGGGAGACATCATCCTCAGCATCGACAATGAGGATATGACCAATAAAGACGTGGCTTATGTGAGCGATCATCTTCGTGGTGACCCGGGTACATCCTTTATCATTAAGGTGAAGCGGCCAAGTACGGGCAAGACTCTGAAGATGAAGATAACCCGCCGTACCATCCAGATGCCATTCCTCCCATATTACGGTATGCTGGAGGGCGGATTCGGATACATCAACTTCAATTCCTTCACCGACAATTGCGCCAAGGACGTGCGCCGTGCATTCATCGACCTGAAAAAACAGGGTGCCAAGGGCTTGGTGTTCGACCTCCGCAACAATGGCGGCGGTTCGGTGAGCGAGGCGGTGAGCATCATCAACATGTTCCTGCCAAAGGGAAAGACTGTGCTGAAGATGCAGGGCAAGCTGCAGCGTTCCAACAAGGAATACAAGACCAGCGTGGAGCCTGTAGACTCCGTAATGCCGATGGTGGTGCTCGTGAATGGCAATTCAGCCAGCGCCAGCGAGATTATGAGCGGCAGCCTGCAGGACTATGACCGTGCTATTATATTAGGTACGCGCACGTATGGCAAGGGACTGGTGCAGACCACGATGGACCTGCCTTATAACGGACAGATGAAGCTGACCACAGCCAAATACTATATTCCGAGCGGTAGATGCGTGCAGGCGCTCAACTACAAGCATTCCAAGGGAGGCTATGTGGAGCATGTGCCTGATTCCCTGACCAAGGTGTTCTATACCGCCAATGGCAGAGAGGTGCGTGATGGCGGCGGCGTGAAGCCGGATGTAGAGGTAAAGCCTGACTCGCTTCCTAACATCGCCTTCTATCTGGCGGGCGCAAGAGACAGCAACGAGGTGATGCTCAACTACGAAGTGGATTACATCGCCAAGCATCCTACCATTGCCCCAGCCAAGGATTTCGCCCTTACCGATGCCGACTACGATGAATTCAAGGCAAGAGTGTTGAAGGCGGATTTCAAATACGACCGAGAGACCGAGAAGTATCTGAAGGACTTGGAGAAACTCGCCAAGTTCGAGGGATATTACGACGATGCCAAACCGGAGTTTGAGGCTTTGAAGAAGAAGCTGAGCCACAATGTGGCGAAAGACCTGGATTACAACAAGGAGTATATCAAGCAACTGTTGGAAAATGAGATTGTTGCAGCCTATTATTTCCAGGCTGGTGCCATCCAGAACTCTCTGCGTTATGACAAGCAGATTAAGGAGGCTGTAAAGTTGCTGAATTCACCAGAAGAATACGGCAAAATACTGCGTCCGGCAAAGAAATAAGTGCAAAATCCTGCACAATTACCTAAAAATGCGCAGGTTATGAAGAAAAAAACGGGGAAATCTTTGGATATTCTCAAAAATATTCGTAATTTTGCACCGTTCAGTGGAATGAGGGGCTCGCAAGAGTTCCTCATTTTATTTTAAATAGGTATATATGATTGATAAAAACGTCGTAAAAAAATTAGTTGATGAATGGCTCCAGGATCAGGAATATTTCCTGGTAGACATTGAAATCAGTCCGGACAATCGCATCGTAGTCGAGATTGACCACGCTGACGGTGTATGGATTGAGGATTGTGTGGCTTTGAGTAGATATATTGAAGAACGCTTGAGTCGTGATGACGAGGACTATGAGCTGGAGGTAGGATCCGCAGGTCTCGGTCAGCCATTCAAGGTTCCACAGCAGTATATCAACTTCGTAGGCAAGGAGGTAGAGGTGCTCGATGCAGATGGCATCAAGGTAAAGGGCATCTTGAAGGCTGTGGACGGTAACGACTTCACAGTTGGCGTGGAAGAAAAGGTAAAGGTTGAAGGTAAGAAGCGTCCTGTAAAGATGGAAGTGGACCACGTTTACCAGATGGATAAAGTAAAATATACAAAATATATAATCAGTTTCAAATAAGCTATGGCTAAAAAAGAGCAAGAATTAACTGCGAGTATGATTGATACATTCCGCGAGTTTAAAGAAACCAAGAATATCGACCGTACTACTTTGGTAAGTGTGTTGGAGGAAAGTTTCCGCAACGTGCTTGCTAAGATTTTCGGTAGTGACGAAAACTTCGATGTTATCGTGAACCCAGACAAGGGTGACTTCGAGATTTATCGCAACCGTGTAGTTGTTGCCGATGGTGAGGTAGAGGATGAGAACAAGGAAATCGCCCTTTCCGAAGCTCAGAAGATTGAGCCAGACTACGAGGTAGGCGAGGATGTGAGCGAGAAGGTTGACTTCAACAAGTTCGGCCGCCGTGCTATCCTGACCCTTCGCCAGACATTGGCTTCTAAGATTCTTGAGCTTGAGCATGACTCTCTCTATAATAAGTACAAGGATCGCGTGGGTCAGGTAATCTCTGGTGAGGTTTACCAGGTATGGAAGCGCGAGGTGCTTATCGTTGACGACGAGAACAACGAGTTGATGTTGCCTAAGACAGAGCAGATTCCTGGCGACAACTATCGCAAGGGTGAGACAGTGCGTGCCGTCATCCTCCGTGTTGACAACGACAACAACAACCCTAAGATTATCCTGAGCCGTACAGCGCCTATCTTCCTGCAGCGTCTGCTGGAGGCAGAGGTTCCTGAGATAGCAGAGGGTCTGGTAGCCATCCGTCGCATCGCCCGTCTTCCGGGAGAGCGTGCCAAGATTGCAGTGGAGAGCTTCGACGAGCGCATCGATCCAGTAGGTGCCTGCGTAGGTGTAAAGGGTAGCCGTGTTCACGGTATCGTTCGTGAGCTCTGCAACGAGAACCTCGACGTCATCAACTACAGCGCCAATACCAAGCTGTTCATCCAGCGTGCCCTGGCTCCTGCTTCTATCACCTCTGTCACCATCGACGAGGAGAACAAGAAGGCTGAGGTGTTCCTGAAGCCAGAGGAGGTAAGCCTGGCCATCGGTCGTGGCGGTATGAACATCAAGCTGGCTTCTATGCTTACAGAATACACCATCGATGTGTTCCGCGAGGTGGGCGAGAATGAGGCTGATGAGGATATCTACCTGGATGAGTTCTCTGATGAGATCGACCAGTGGGTTATCGATGCTATCAAGGGTATCGGCTACGATACAGCCAAGCAGGTGCTCAACGCACCACGCGACATGATTGTAGAGAAGGCTGACCTTGAGGAGGAGACCGTTGATAACGTTCTCAAGGTATTGCGAGCTGAATTCGAACAATAATTTTCCCTTGCTGGCGGGTGCTACAGGGGAATCAAACTTTAAAAATAGGAGATTAAAATATATATATGAGCATCAGATTACACAAAGCACTACGTGAATTGAATATAGGACTTCAGACGGCAGTTGAATTCCTAGAACGAAAGAAAGACCTGGGAGAGGTCAAGGCCGAACCGAGCTTCAAACTCAGCGACCAGCAGTATCAGGCATTGACTAATGCCTTCAGTCATGATAAGGAGGTTCGCGATCAGGCCGAGAAACTCTTTTCCAAAAAGGGCAAGGATAAGAAGCGTGCACAAGAGCAGGACGACCTTCATGCCGAAAACTCGTTGGAGTCAAGCAAGCAGCAGCAGTTCAAGCCGCTGGGTAAGATTGACTTGGATAGCATCGGCAAGGGAAACTCTGCAGAGTCTGCTGCCCATAAGTCAGAGAAACCTAAGCACGAGACTGCTGCCGTCAGTCACGCGCCAGTAAAAGAAGCTCGTAAGGCTGAGCCAAAACATGATCAGAGACCTCATCAACAGGGCTCTCAGCAAAAACAACAGATGAAACAAGAGAATCAGCAAAAATCACAGCAGCCAAAGATGAATGACTCCAAGGGTCATAAGAATGCTGCACAGGGTAAACAGAATGGAAACGCTCAGCACCAGAATGCTGAGCAGAAGTCACAGCAGAATACTGCTGCTAGCAGTCAGGCCTCAAGTGTATTCACACTTAAGAGTGAGAAGAAGTTCTCTGCCAATGAGCCTAAGGTGTTGGGTAAGATTGACCTCTCTTCTCTCAACCAGAGTACTCGTCCTAAGAAAAAATCGAAGGAGGAGAGACGCAAGGAGCGTGAGGAGAAATTGGCTCAGCAGCACAACGATCGCAAGAAGCGTGTTCGTATCAACAAGGAGCGTGTTGACATCAATGCCGAAGCTAAGAACAATGGCGACGGTAACGGCCAGAATAATAAGGGCAATAATGGCAACAATGGTGGCAACAAGAAGAACAGAAACAAGAACAGAAATAATAACAATAATAACAAGGGCAATAACAACAACCGCGGCAACCAGCGCCAGATTGAGGTGGACGACGAGGCTGTAGCACGCCAGGTTAAGGAGACTCTTGCTCGCTTGACCAGCAAGAGCCAGAACAAGAAGGGTGCTAAGTACCGTAAGGAGAAGCGTGAGGCTGTTCAGGAGAAGTTGCAGGATCAGGCTCGTCAGGAGCAGAAGGAAAGCAAGACCCTGAAGCTCACTGAGTTCGTTACCGTTAGCGAGTTGGCTACGATGATGGATATCAGCGTTACTCAGGTTATCTCTACCCTGATGGGTGTAGGTATCATGGTTTCTATCAACCAGCGTCTGGATGCTGAAACCATCAACATGGTGGCTGAGGAGTTCGGTTTCAAGACCGAATACGTGAGTGCCGAGGTTCAGGAGGCCGTGAGCGAGGAACAGGATGATGAGAACGACTTGGTTCCACGTGCTCCAATCGTAACCGTGATGGGTCACGTAGACCACGGTAAGACCTCTTTGCTCGACTATATCCGCAATACCAATGTGATTGCCGGTGAGGCGGGTGGTATTACCCAGCATATCGGTGCATACAGTGTTACGCTGAACAGTGGCCGCAAGGTTACATTCCTTGATACTCCAGGTCACGAGGCGTTTACCGCCATGCGTGCCCGTGGTGCCCAGGCCACCGATATCGCCATCATCATCATCGCAGCCGATGACTCTGTGATGCCTACTACCAAGGAGGCTATCGCTCATGCACAGGCTGCCGGTGTACCAATGGTATTCGCAATCAACAAGATTGATAAGCCAGGTGCCAACCCAGACCGTATCCGTGAGGACTTGGCTAACATGAACCTGCTCGTTGAGGAGTGGGGTGGTAAGTATCAGTGCCAGGAAATCAGTGCCAAGAAGGGTATCGGTGTTCACGATCTGCTCGACAAGGTGCTCCTCGAGGCTGATATGCTCGACTTGAAGGCTAACCCTAACCGTCGTGCAACAGGTACCATCATCGAGTCTTCTCTCGACAAGGGTCGTGGATATGTTTCTACCGTATTGGTTGCCAACGGTACCTTGAAGGTAGGCGATATCGTACTTGCCGGTACATCTTGGGGTCGTGTCAAGGCTATGTTCAATGAGCGTAATGCCAATATCAAGTCAGCAGCTCCAGCTGAGCCAGCTATCATCCTCGGTTTGAACGGTGCGCCTACTGCAGGTGACCAGTTCCACGTAATCGAGACAGAGCAGGAGGCTCGCGAAATCGCCAACAAGCGTGAGCAGTTGCAGCGTGAGCAGGGCTTGCGTACTCAGAAGCGCTTGACCTTGGGTGATATTTCTCACCGTATCGCACGTGGTGAGTTCCACGAGTTGAACGTCATCGTGAAGGGTGATACCGACGGTTCTGTTGAGGCATTGAGCGACTCATTCATCAAGCTTTCTACCGAGAAGGTTCAGGTGAACGTTGTCAACAAGGCTGTGGGTCAGATTTCTGAGAACGACGTGATGCTGGCATCTGCTTCAGATGCAGTCATCGTTGGTTTCCAGGTTCGTCCATCTGCCGATGCTCGCAAGGCTGCCGACCGTGAGGGTGTTGAAATCAACACATACTCTATCATCTACGATGCTATCGACGATATCAAGAGTGCGATGGTAGGTATGCTCGACAAGGTGAAGAAGGAAATCGTTACCGGTCAGGTAGAGGTGAAGCAGACCTTCAAGATTTCCAAGGTGGGTACTATTGCCGGTGGTCTTGTTACCGAGGGTAAGGTACACGCTAAGGATAAGGCTCGTGTCATCCGTGACGGTATCGTCATCCGTACTGCAGAAATCGGTGCCTTGAAGCGTTACAAGGACGATGTCAAGGAGGTGGTTACCGGTATGGAGTGCGGTTTGAGCCTCGTCAACTACAACGATATCCAGGAAGGCGACATTATCGAGACCTTCACAGAAATCGAGGTAGAGCAGAAATTGTAATATAGCATATATTATATATAATAAGGTAGGGATGAGTCCTCAGCGGCTTATCCCTATTTAGGGTTAAAATAACGAAAGGTTATTCTAAATAAAATGGCAGAGAAAGAACAAGAAAAGAATCAGTTTGTCAAGCAGGTGGCTGAGCAGAAATATGAATTCGGCTTTACCACCGATGTACATACTGAAATCATAGAAAAGGGTCTCAACGAGGATGTTGTGCGCCTGATCTCGCAGAAGAAGGGAGAGCCGGATTGGATGCTCGAATTTCGTCTGAAAGCCTACAATTACTGGAAGACGCTCAAGGAGCCAAAATGGGGTCACGTGCACGTGCCACCTATTGACTACCAGGAGATTTCATACTATGCCGATCCTTTGGCTAAGAAGCCAAAGAACAAGGAGATAGACCCTGAGCTGGAGAAGACATTCGACAAGCTCGGTATTCCTCTGGAGGAGCGTCTGGCTTTGAGCGGCACCGCCGTGGATGCCATCATGGACTCTGTGTCGGTGAAGACTACTTTCAAGGAGAAACTCCGTGAGAAGGGCGTCATCTTCTGCAGTATCGGTGAGGCTGTGAAGGAGCATCCTGATTTGGTAAGAGAGTATCTGGGAACCGTGGTTCCTTATCGTGATAACTTCTATGCAGCCTTGAACAGTTGCGTATTCAGTGATGGCTCATTCGTTTATATTCCTAAAGGCGTCCGCTGCCCTATGGAGTTGAGCAGTTACTTCCGCATCAATGCCCGTAACACCGGTCAGTTTGAGCGTACATTGATCATCGCCGATGATGATGCTTACGTTTCTTACCTGGAGGGATGCACAGCGCCAATGCGTGATGAGAACCAGCTCCATGCAGCTATCGTAGAGATTATTGTCAAGGATAATGCAGAGGTGAAGTACTCTACCGTTCAGAACTGGTATCCTGGTGATGAACATGGTAAGGGTGGTGTGCTGAACCTGGTAACCAAGCGAGGTGACTTGCGTGGTGTGAACTCTAAGTTGAGCTGGACTCAGGTAGAGACAGGTTCTGCGATTACCTGGAAGTATCCTTCCTGCATCTTGCGTGGCGACAACTCTGTAGCTGAGTTCTACAGTGTGGCTGTTACCAACAACTATCAGGAGGCCGATACCGGTACCAAGATGATTCACATGGGTAAGAACACCAAGAGTACCATCATTTCGAAGGGTATCTCGGCTGGTCATAGCCAGAACTCCTATCGTGGTCTGGTTCGTGCCACGTCCAATGCCGACAATGCCCGCAACTACAGTTCCTGCGACTCTTTGTTGCTGGGCAGCGATTGCGGAGCGCATACCTTCCCATATATGGATGCCCATAACGACACAGCCGTGTTCGAGCATGAGGCAACTACCTCGAAGATATCAGAAGACCAGCTCTTCTATTGCAATCAGCGAGGTATTCCTACCGAGGAGGCTGTCGGTCTGATCGTAAACGGCTATGCCAAGGATGTGCTCAACAAGTTGCCTATGGAGTTTGCCGTAGAGGCACAGAAACTCCTGAGTGTTTCACTCGAAGGAACCGTAGGATAGTTATCATAATTCTCGATGAAATCGATAAAAATTGACTAAAATTATGTTAGAGGTAAAGAATCTGCATGCTACTATTGCAGGCAAAGAAATATTGAAAGGTATCAACCTGACCATCAACGATGGTGAGATACATGCTATCATGGGACCTAACGGTTCCGGTAAGTCAACCTTGAGCGCTGTGCTCACAGGTAACCCTCTCTATACAGTAACCGAGGGTGAGGCTATCTTCAACGGCAAGAACCTCCTGGATATGAAGCCAGAGGATCGTGCCCGTGAAGGCTTGTTCCTCTCTTTCCAGTATCCAGTGGAGATTCCTGGCGTATCCATGACCAACTTCATGCGTGCGGCTATCAATGCCAAGCGCGAGTATCAGGGTTTGGAGCCATTGAACACCAGCGAATTCATGAAGCTGATGCGTGAGAAGCGCGAGTTGGTGGAATTGGACAGCAAGTTGGCTCGCCGTTCTGTAAACGAAGGTTTCTCGGGTGGTGAGAAGAAACGCAACGAGATTTTCCAGATGGCGATGCTGGAGCCAAAGCTTTCTATTCTCGATGAAACCGACTCTGGTCTCGACGTGGATGCAATGCGTATCGTGGCTGACGGTGTGAATAAGATGCATACCGACCAGACATCTGCCATCGTCATTACTCACTATGAGCGTCTGCTCGATATGATTAAGCCAAGTGTGGTTCACGTACTCTATAAGGGTAGAATCGTGAAGACTGCCGGTCCTGAACTTGCCAAGGAGATTGAGGCTCGTGGCTACGACTGGATCAAGGCTGAAGTAGATGAGAAATAATAGGAGGATGGCTATGCTTTCAGAAAATCAATATTTAGACTTGTATCAGTCTTCTTCGAGAATGATCAAGAGGAACAGTGCTGAGGTTCTCAATGCGGTGCGCGATGCTGCCTTCGAGGACTTCCGTCGCTTGGGCTTCCCTTCCCGAAAGGTAGAAAGATACAAGTACACAGATATGAGTGCCATCTTCGAGCCAGACTATGGCTTGAACTTGAACCGTCTGGAAATTCCGGTAGATCCATACGAGGCTTTCCGCTGCGATGTGCCTAACCTGAGCACTTCGCTCTACTTCGTGGTGAACGATGCTTTCTATAACAAGGCATTGCCAAAGGTGGAGTTGCCAGAGGGCGTTATCGTAGACTCTTTGAACAAGATTGCTACAGAAAACCCCGATTTCATCGAGAAATACTATGCCAAGATTGCTAAAACCGATGAAGATGGCATCACGGCATTGAATACATTCCTGGCACAGGATGGCTTGTTGATCTACGTACCAAAGAACGTGAAGGTGGAGCGAACCATTCAGGTAATCAATATCCTTCGTTCGGATGTTGATTTGATGGTAAACCGTCGTGTCCTCATCGTGATGGAACAGGGCGCTGAGGCTAAGTTCCTCTTCTGCGATCATGCTGCCGATGACAAGAACTTCCTCGCTACTCAGGTAATCGAGGCTTATGTTGGCGAGAATGCCAGTCTCGACCTCTATTGTCTGGAGGAGACTCATTACAAGAACCGTCGTGTCAGCAACGTTTATATCGAGCAGCAGGCTAACAGCCGTGTAAACCATAACGTCATCACGCTTCATAACGGTATCACCCGCAACCGACTCGACCTCGTGTTCAAGGGCGAGGGAGCTGAGTGCTTCTGCAATGGTTGTGTGATTGCCGACAAGAACCAGGTGGTTGATAACAATACGCTCATCGACCACCAGGTGGGTCATTGTACCAGCAACGAGCTTTATAAGTATGTACTCGATGGTGAGGCACGTGGTGCTTTTGCCGGTAGAGTATTGGTTCGTCATGGTGCCCAGAAGACCACTTCGCAGGAAACCAACCAGAACCTCTGTGCTACGAAGACAGCCCGCATGTTCACCCAGCCGATGCTGGAGATTTATGCCGACGATGTGAAGTGTGCGCACGGAAGTACTGTAGGTCAGCTCAACGATGCCGCCCTGTTCTATATGCAGCAGCGTGGTGTGAGCCGTGAGGAGGCTAAGTTGCTCCTTCAGTTTGCATTTATCAACGAAGTCATCGACAAGATGGAGCTGGAGCCATTGCGCGATCGCCTGCATCATCTCGTAGAGAAGCGATTCCGTGGTGAACTCAATAAGTGTGAGGGCTGCAAGCTTTGCAAGTAGATAATTATGTAGTTAAAGGAGTAAACTTCTTAAAAATATGTATGATATCAATCAAGTAAGAGCAGATTTCCCGATTTTATCGAGAACGGTATACGATAAGCCATTGGTGTATCTGGATAATGCGGCAACCACGCAGAAGCCATTGTGTGTGCTCGATGCCATGCGCGACGAGTATCTCAACGTGAATGCCAATGTGCATCGTGGTGTGCACTATCTCTCTCAGCAGGCTACCGACCTTCATGAGGCAGCCCGTGAGACTGTGCGCAAGTTTATCAATGCACCGAAGGTTGAGGAAATCATCTTTACCCGTGGTACTACCGAGAGTCTGAATCTCGTGGTTTCATCGTTCTGCGATGCCTTTATGAGCGAAGGTGACGAGGTGATTATCTCTACCATGGAGCATCATTCCAATATCGTGCCTTGGCAGTTGCAGGCTGCCAAGAAGGGAATTGCCATCCGTGTAATCCCAATCAACGATAAAGGTGAGATAAATCTCGATGAATTCGCCCATTTATTCACCGAACGCACCAAAATCGTGAGCATCGCTCAGGTAAGCAACGTGCTGGGTACGGTGAATCCGGTGAAAGAGATGATTAAGATTGCTCATGAGCACGGTGTACCTGTGATAGTGGATGGTGCTCAGAGTACTCCTCATTTCGCAGTGGATGTACAGGACATGGATTGCGATTTCTTCGCTTTCAGCGGTCATAAGATTTATGGTCCTACCGGTATCGGCGTGCTTTACGGCAAGGAAGAATGGCTGGAGAAGTTGCCTCCTTACCAGGGAGGTGGCGAAATGATCGAGAGTGTAAGCTTCGAGAAGACCACTTTCGAGAAGTTGCCTTTCAAGTTCGAGGCTGGTACTCCGGATTATGTAGCTACCCACGGTTTGGCTAAAGCCATCGATTATGTTTCCGCGCTCGGCATGGACAACATCGCCAAGCACGAGCAGGAACTCACCCGTTACTGCATGGAACAGATGAGAACCATCGATGGAATCAGGCTTTTTGGTGAGCAGGAAGGCAAGGATGCCGTTGTCAGCTTCTTGGTTGGTGATATTCATCACATGGATATGGGAACCTTGCTCGACCGTCTGGGCATCGCCGTTCGTACCGGTCATCACTGTGCTCAGCCTTTGATGGACCGCTATGGCATTCTCGGCACCGTTCGTGCCAGCTTCGCTTTGTACAATACCAAGGAGGAGGTAGATGCGCTGGTTGCTGGCGTGAAGCGAGTAGCCATGATGTTCTAAGGAAGGATTGAAGCTCTCTTGTAAAAAACTTAATGTCTATGTTAGAAAGTCATTATTATAAGGATATGATAGAGGCTGGCTGCGATGAGGCTGGCCGCGGATGCTTGGCAGGCAGCGTATATGCTGCCGCCGTCATCCTTCCACCCAATTATCAGAATGCAGATTTGAACGATAGTAAGAAACTCACCGACAAGAAGCGCAAGGCGCTCCGCGAGCAGATAGAACGTGATGCCGTGGCTTGGGCTGTGGGCGTGGTTACTCCCGATGAAATCGATCAGATCAATATTCTGAATGCCAGTTTTCTGGCGATGCACCGTGCCTTGGATCAGTTGAAGGTGCGCCCAGAGGCAGTCATCGTAGACGGCAACCGTTTCAAGCCTTACCAGGATTTACCTTATACGACTATAGTAAAAGGTGACGGAAAGTATCTGGCGATAGCAGCGGCAAGCATCCTTGCCAAGACCTATCGTGATGACTATATGGATGCCCTTGCCGAGGAATATCCTCAGTACGACTGGAAGAGCAACAAGGGCTATCCTACGAAGAAGCATCGTGCGGCAATCAAGGAGTTTGGCACTACGCCATACCATCGCATGAGCTATAATCTTCTGGGAACAGGAGAACTCTCCTTGGAATTCAAGGATTGATAGAAAGCCTACTGACTAAAACTAAATCCACTAGATAAACTAGGCATTATTGTCTCTTTCCTTTGTTTTCCGTGCTATTTTTTGTTATTTATTGTGTCTTTTTGTTTGTTTATTATGTATATTTGTACAATCTGACGGATAATTGTACGATTTAGATTTATATATATACAATGAAATTCGTACTTTTGCCGCAACAAATTTTAAACCAAAGAATTAAACAAAATTAAATACAAACATGAACGTTGGTGGCGGAGCGTTTGGATTCTGCTGCTGATTTTCTTAAAAACTAAACCAGGTATGAACAAAAACAAAGTCCTGAAAAGTTCTGTTCTACCCTTGGCGCTGTGTCTCACGACGATGACTTTCTCACCAATCTTGGTGTCGAAGGCTATTGCTGAGGTTCAGAATGTACAACAGGGAGAACTTGTTAAAGGTACAATTGTCGACGAGACTGGTGAGCCTATTATTGGTGCCACAGTTTTGGTCGTAGGTGGTAGCGCAACCCAGGGTACTGTTACCGATATGGATGGTAACTTCAGTATCAAGGTGAAGCCAGGTGCAAAGCTGAAGGTTACATATATCGGCTTTGATGACCAGGTTGTGTCTGCAAAGAATGGCATGAAGGTAACCATGAAGGAAGGTGGTGCCGTGAGCCTGAAAGCAGTGGAGGTCGTTGCTTATGGTGTTCAGAAGAAGGTGACTGTAACTGGTGCCTTGTCTTCCATCAAGAGCGAGGACTTGTTGAGAACTCCTGTGGCTTCTGTGAACGATGTGTTGGCAGGTCAGCTTTCTGGTGTCACAACCGTTCAGTACTCAGGTGAGCCAGGTGCTAACAGTACCAACATCTTTGTCCGTGGTCAGGGTACATGGGTAGATTCAAAACCATTGATTCAGGTTGATGGCGTTGAGCGTGATATGTATGATATCGACCCTAACGAAATTGAGAGTATCACAGTTTTGAAGGATGCCTCTGCGACTGCCGTATTTGGTATTCGTGGTGCCAATGGTGTTGTCCTCATTACCACCAAGCGTGGTCAGGAGGGTAAGGCTAAGATTTCCGTATCTTCTTCTTTCTCTGCATTGACTCCAACTAAGATGGTGGAGCAGGCTTCTTCTTATGATTATGCCATGTTCCATAATCAGATGAGTGCTAATGATGGTGTTGGTGGCCGTTTCTCACAAGCTGTCATCGAGAAATTCAAGGATGGAAGTGACCCTATCCGTTTTCCTAATACGGATTGGATTGATTATATCATGAAGGATGTAACCCTCCAGACTCAGCATAATGTCAACATCTCTGGCGGTACCAAGGATGTGCGTTACTTCATCAGTGCTGGTATGTTTACTCAGGGAGGTCTCTTCAATCAGTTTGATCAGGATTATGTGAACGATTACCGTTACCATCGTTTCAACTATCGTTCTAACCTGGATATCAATCTGACCAAAACGACTACCTTGAGCGCCAACCTTTCTGGTGTGATTGATGAGGCTAAGAAGCCTTATACAGGACAGGGCTCTTCTGGTATGATTAAGAACATCTACTATGCAACTCCTTTCTCTAGCCCTGGTATCGTGGATGGCCGTTGGATTATCAATACCACATCTTCAGCAGATAACTTGGATGGTAATGTATTGCCTTTCGTTGGCGGTGCTGCCATGGCTTATTACGGCTCTGGTTTCATGAACACCAATAATAATAAGATGAGCATCGACCTGCAGTTGAAGCAGAAGTTGGATTTCATCACCAAGGGACTCTCTTGGCATGTGAAGGGCTCATATAACAGTTCTTATAATGCAGATAAGCGTGGTTCGGCTTCTGTTGCTACCTATACTCCTGTATGGCAGAGTGTAGATGAAAATGGAGAGAACGTTTATGCTTACCGCAAGAATGGTGATACTACGAGCCCTGCTTATGGTGAATATAAGAGCAAGTCAAGAAATTGGTATGCTGAAACAGCCTTCAACTACAACCGCTCATTTGGCTTGAACACCGTAAGTGGCTTGCTGCTCTACAACCAGAGTAAGGAATACTATCCATCATCATACTCTGATATCCCTCACGGATATGTTGGTGTGGTAGGTCGTGTTACATACGATTGGAACAACCGTTATATGGCAGAGTTCAACATTGGTTACAATGGTTCAGAGAACTTTGCTCCTGAGAAGCGATTTGGTGTATTCCCTGCAGGTTCTGTTGGATGGGTTGCCAGTGATGAGCCATTCTTCAAGTCTTTGAAGAAGGTGGTTTCTTTCTTGAAGCTTCGTGCATCTTGGGGTCTTGTCGGTAACGACAAGATTGGTGGTGACCGATTCATGTATACTCCAGACCCTTACTATGTAAACCAGAACGCATTGTTCAACCGTACCGGTAAGGATGGTGGTGCGTATGGTTATAACTTCGGTGTAGAAAACGGAACTACCAAGATGGGTGCCATTGAATCTTCAAAGCACAATCATGAAGTAACCTGGGAGAAGGCTTTCAAGCAGGATTATGGTGTAGACATCAACTTCTTGAACGACCGCTTGCGTGGTACTTTCGATTACTTCCGTGAGCATCGTACAGATATCTTGTGGCGTCCTGAGGTTGCCCCAGGTATCATTGGCTTTACCTTGCCATACGCTAACGTGGGTGAGGCTAAGTCGTGGGGTTACGAGGTTAGCTTGAACTGGAATGATAAGATAGGTAAGAACTTCCGTTATTGGGCAAAGTTTAACCTTTCATACAACCAGAATGAAATTGTTGAGCGTATGGAGGTTCCACAGCCTAACGAATATCAGTATGTGAAGGGACATCGTATCGGTTCTCGTAGCCAGTATAAGTTCTGGAAGTTCTATTACGAGGGTTGTGAAGCTGATTATATGAAGGAGTTTGGGGTTGATAAGTTCCCTACTCAGTTGGTGAAGAAATTGAAGCCAGGTGACTGTGTATTCGTAGATTTGGATAAGAATGGTTACATTGATGGTAATGATAATTCCCGCGAGTTGGGTTATACGGATGATCCAGAGTATATTGCAGGTCTCTCTTTCGGTTTTCAGTGGAAGGATTTGTCTTTCAATGCTCAGTTGACAGGTGCCTGGAATGTTACCCGTATGTTGAGTGACGTGTTCCGTCGGCCATTCTATAGCCCAAACTCTAATTCTGAGGGTGGTTTGCTCCAGTATCACGTAGATAATACATGGACAGAAGCCAATCCATCACAGAGTTCCGAGTATCCACGTGCAACATGGACAAATTCATCTCAGAACTATGCTACTTCAACATTGTATGAAAAGGATGCCAAGTATTTGCGTCTGAAGACTCTTCAGGTGGCATACGACTTCCACTTCCCATTCATGAAGGTGTTAGGCCTGAACCAGTTGCAGCTCTCTTTGAGTGGTTATAACTTGTTGACATTCTCTCCATACAAGTGGGGTGATCCAGAGACTCGTGCTTCTAATGCACCTTCTTACCCACTTCAGAGAACATATACAGCAAGTCTTAAGGTTGGATTCTAAAAGCAAGTAAACAATATGAAATTACAACATAAATTAATGATAGGCGTGGCAGGACTGGTGCTGGGTGCATCTACTTTCACTGCTTGTACAGATAAGGTGGCCTTTGGTAATGCTTTCCTGGAAAAAGCTTCAGGCTCATCTGTAACCATTGATACTGTATTCAATAAGGCTGTATATACGGAGCAGTTCTTGAATTCAATTTATGCCTTGCAGTATTATGGTTTGCCATATAATCCTAACTGTGGCACTAGTGCCAATCCTTATACTGGTAAATTGGACCAGGTAACAGACTGCTGGTTGATGCACTGGGCAGACAATACCATTTATAGCGCTTTTTATTCAGGTACACTGGATGCAACGCAGACTCCATTGATTTCCTTTACGGGTGACAATGTCTGGCAGGCCGTTCGTGCAGCTTGGATTTTGATCGAGAATATTGATAAGGTTCCTGATTTGAGTGAGGAGAAGAAAGCCTCTTTCGTGGCGCAGGCTAAGTGTCTGATAGCAGCCCGCTATTTCGACCTGTTCTCTGTATATGGTGGACTTCCTATCGTAGAGCATAGCTATACTGGTAATGAGACTTCTTATGAATTGCCACGTGCAACCGTAGAGGAGACCGTTAACTTCATGGTGAAGATGCTTGATGAGGCAATCAATTCAGGTAAACTTCCTTGGATGTATAATGGTAATACCACAGAGACCGATGCTGCAAACAATACGGGTAGATGGACAGAGGCAGGAGCCATGGCATTGAAGGCGAAGATCCTGACTTTTGCTGCGTCACCTCTTTATAATGCAGACCAGGGTTACTATGGCGGCCAGTCTGAGGCAGAGCAGAAGCATTTGGTTTGGTATGGTAACTATGACCAGGCTCGCTGGCAGACCGCTTTGGCAGCCTGCAAGGCGTTCTTTGACAAGTTGGCTGCCAATCCAGGCACCTATGCTCTTGTTACCCCAGCTTCTTTGGGATTGAGCAACAGTCCAGATAGTTATCGCCAGGCTTACCGTATGGGTTATGCTTATCAGGGTAGTACTGAGATTCTTCATTCTACCCGTGTGGCTGTTATGGATGCTTATAAGGCTGGTACTTATACATGGCACCAGTGGCATGATAATCCTGCCCGCCAGAATTGCTTGCCAACTCAGGAGTATGTAGAAATGTTCCCTTGGAGTGATGGTAAGCCATTTGATTGGGATGCAGATATGAAGGCAGGAAGATTGGAAGGTTCTAAAGGTAGAATGTTCTATGAGTATAAGTCGGTACGTGGTGGTGTTGTAAAGAAGGCCTCTCGCGACCCTCGCCTCTATGAAGAGTGTATTGTCAACGGACAGATGACTTCTCTGGATTGGACTTCTGGTAAGTCAAACGGTGATGTCTATGAACTTTGGGTAGGTGGCTATCACGAAGGTAACGCTGTAGCAGCATGGGATGAGAAAGGCGACTCGCTGAAAATCATCGAGGCTCTTGCTACTCGCAATGCCACGGGATACGACTGCAACAAGTACTATATGAATCAGGATTACTTGCGTAAGTTTACTCAGTGGGTTTACTTGAGTCTTGACGAGATGTACCTGATGTATGCTGAATGTCTTGCACAGACCGGTAATCCTGCAGAAGCCATCAAGCAGGTGGATATCGTACGTGCGCGTGTTGGCTTGGGCAGCCTGAATACAGCAGGATATTACAAGGATGCTAATGGTTCCAACATCAGTCTGACCGATGCTGCCTATAAGGATAAGCTGATTGACGAAATCCTTCGTGAGCGTGCATGCGAATTGGGTATCAGCAATAACCACTATTATGATATGATTCGTTATAAGCGTGGTGATTGGATGACTAAGCCTCTTCACGGACTGGTTACATTCCGCTTGCAGAAGAACTCTAAGGGTGATTTTGTACGCGTATATCGTCCATGGATGGGTGCAGATAAAGATGCTAATGTTACTGAACCATCTCGTTTTGAGTACGAGAAGTTTGAAATCCGAAATCCTTCACATGCTCTCTGGAACAAGGACTCAAATTCTCAGACTGTAACCAAGTGGTTCTTGTGGCCATTCCCACAGTCAGAAATCAACAAGGCCTATGGCTTGGTTCAAAACCCTGGATGGTAAACATGAGTGATATATGATTCTGCATCATCAATCATTAAAACAATAATTAGATTCAATTATGAACAAGAAAAATATATATGCGCTTTCTTTATTGGTAGGCAGTGTCCTACCAGTAAATGCGCAATCAGATAGCATAGCTTCAGGCTCTTCTTTTGCTTTTCAGAAGATAGAAGTGGGAGCGAATAAGGATTTTGTTCGTGCTCAGTCAACTGCTGCGGTTACTGTTATTGAAAACAAGGATGTCAATAAGCGCTCTGCCAAGAACATTGGCAATTCCATCATCGGTCAGGGTGGCAATGGTCTTGTATCATTGCAGGGTGCCGGAACTTATTATTCTGCCAACCCTACATTCTATATCCGTGGATTGCAGAGCTTGAGCAGCAGCACACCTTTGGTTCTGGTGGATGGTATTGAGCGAGACTTAAGCTATGTTGATCCTAATGAGGTGGACCATGTTTCTATCCTGAAGGATGCAGCGGCTGTGGCTCTCTATGGCAATAAGGGTGTCAATGGCGTTATTGAGATTACAACGAAGCGAGGTAAGTACAACTCTCGTGAAATCAAGGTTAACTATGATCATCTGATTAACTATCAGATAGACCGTCCTAAGTTCATCAACGCCCAGACTTATGCTTCTGCCATGAATGAAGCTTTGGGTTACGAGGGTGCTGCACCAAAATATACAGATGCTGAAATTGCTGCTTTCGGCAGTGGAAAGTATCCAGATCTCTATCCTAATGTAAACTGGGTGGATGAAACTTTCCGCCATCATGGCATCACCAACAAGATTGGTGCCGAAGTAACTGGCGGTGCTCAGAGATTCCGCTTCTATACAGGTATCAACCTGCTGTCGGATAAGGGATTCATCAACAATACGATGGATGATAATGGCAACAATACCCAGGACAAGTATGTACGTGGTAACTTGCGTATCAACATGGATATTGATCTGACTCCTACAACAACATTGAAGGTGAATACCATGGGTATGTTGGGTGAGATGTCGCAGCCAGGTAATGCTGTCAATCTGTGGGGCTTGGTTTATTCCTTGCCTTCTGCTGCTTTCCCTGTTAAGTTCCAGAATGGTGATTGGGGTGGCAGTTCTACCTGGGCAGGAACCAACAACCCTGTAGCGAACACTGCGGGTGCTGCTTACTATAAGATTCATCAGCGTGCCTTGAATGCCGATATGACATTGGGTCAGGACCTGGGGATGTTCCTCGAAGGATTGAGTGCTACCCTCCGCTTGGGTTATGACACCTATTCAACCATCTACGAGAATCATAGCAAGACCTTCCTCTATGGTTTCTATGCTCCTTCAACTTGGGCAGATGGAGTTCCTACTGCAGGTAAGTATAGCACGGGTGGTGAGAATGGTACACAGGGAACGGGTGCCAATACGGATGTTTATTCTCGCCGTATGCACTTTGATGGTGGCTTGAATTACGAGCGTACCTTCAATAAAAAGCATTACGTTTATTCTTCTTTGCGCTGGCAGTATGAGTATGAAGACCAGACGGGTTTGAATACCACAGTATATCGTCAGGTGGCTTCTTGGTTGGGTCATTATGCTTACAAGAATCGTTATATCGGTGAGGTTTCTCTGGTTGAGACAGGTTCCAGCCGTTTGGCTCCAGGTACCAAGTGGGCATTCTCTCCTACGGTGAGTGCAGCCTGGGTGTTGAGCAACGAGAAATTCCTGGAGAATGCGAAGTGGATTGATTTCCTGAAACTCCGTGCTTCTTACGGTAGAATCAACTGCGATTACTTGCCGGGTGACAATGTTTGGACCTATTACACTCAGTCATATAGTACTGATGGTGTGACTTATCCATTCAATTCGGGTTATGATTCAGACTTCGGTCGTACCAACTTGGGTCAGATGGCAACAGAGAATCCTACTCATGAGAAGGCTGATAAGTACAATGTTGGTATTGATGCTACTCTCTTCGGAGGCTTGAATCTTCAGTTGGATGGCTACTTCCAGCGCCGTTCCGATATCTGGTGTTCTGGTTCTGGTACCTATGGTAGCGTCATCGGATTTGATGCTCCTTACGTAAATGCTGGTATCGTTGACTCCTGGGGCTTTGAAGGTTCTTTGGATTACACCAAGCAGATTGGTCAGGTGCAGGTTAACATTGGTGGAACCTTCTCTCTGAACAAGAATAAGATCAAGGAACAGGCTGAGGAACCACGTGCTTACGAAAATCTGGTAACAACGGGCTATCCTCTTAACTCTATCTGGGGTCTGAAGTCAGACGGCTTGCTTACCCAGCAGGACATTGACAACATGAACTTGCCGGAGACTGATCCAAACTACGTGCCAAAGCATACCTTCACAACTGTACATCCTGGCGATATCAAGTATGTGGATGTGAATGGTGATGGAAAGATAGACAAGAACGACTATACCAAGATTGGTTATAGCACCGTTTGCCCTGAAATCCATTATACACTTCATTTGGGCGCAGAGTATAAGGGACTTGGATTTGATGCCATGTTCCAGGGTGTAGGCCGCTATTCTGCTCTGTTGAATACCTCTGGTTACTATTGGGGATTGATCAGCAATCGTACCCTGTCACAGTATGTTTATGATAATCGTTGGACCAAGGAGAATCCTAATGCAGAATTCCCTCGTCTGAGCTCAAGCTCTAATGCCAACAACTATCAGACCAGTGATTTCTGGCTTCGTGACCGTTCTTACTTCAAGTTGCGCAATATTGAGGTTTACTATAATTTGCCAAAGAACTGGTTGCAGAAGACTGGATTTGTCAACGCAGTCAAGGTTTACGTAAGAGGCACAGACTTGTTTACACTTGATCATCTTGATACAGTCGATGCTGGTTCGTATGGTGCAACAAGCCCATTGACACGTAGTCTTATCGTTGGTGCATCTGTAACATTCTAAATGATTAAAATAGTATAAATATGAAACTGAAAAATATATTATTTGCTGCAACATTGGGCTTGACAGCCTTGAGTTCATGCTCAGACAAGATGGACTACAAGGAGTATAATGTCTACGACGATGCTTACATCAAGGAGATGTTTGGCCGTGTGGGTGGCTTCATGACAAGAATTTATAATGACCTCGATACTGACTTCGGTAACTATTCTGGAGCGATGTTGAGTTCTGCCACCGATGAGTCGGTATATTCTCATCCGGGTAATGCCGTTGAAGATTTCTTCAATGGCGCCTGGGGACCTTCTAACGACCAGAGTAAGATTTGGGGTACATGCTGGGATGGTATCAGCTATTGCAACCTGGTGCTTGATGAGTTCCAGGGACAGACTTTCCCTAACTATCAGTTGGATATCCATTATAAAGAGGAGATGGCTCAGTACAACAACTATCAGTACGAGGCTCGTTGGGCTAGAGCTTACTTCTATTTTGAATTGGTTCGCCAGTATAAGAACATCCCATTGAAGACCAAGCACATGGGTGCCAACGAGGCAAATGCCTTGCCTCAGGTGCCTTGTGATACCATCTTCAAGTTCATCGATGACGAGTGCGCTGCTATACAGGATTCTATCTTTGAAGATTATTCTGCAGTTGGTTTTCCTACCGTATCAGAGACTGGTCGTGCCAATAAGTTGGCTGTGATGGCTCTCCGTGCCCGTGCTGCACTCTATCATGCCAGTCCATTGTTCAACGACAAGAATGATGATAAGTTATGGTATGAAGCAGCTCTTCGCTGCCAGGAACTCTTCACTCAGGCTTCCAAGCAGTCAAAGACTTTGGCTTCTGATTATAGCAAGCTTTTCGTAAGTGATAGCTGGAAGGAGTCTGATGCACAGAAGGAGATTATCTTTGGTCGCCGCAATGCAGCCAGCAATGCTTTCGAGAAGTATAATTTCCCAATCGGTATGGAGAATGCAGGCGGTGGTAACTGTCCTACACAGAACCTGGTTGATGCTTTCGAGATGAAGAATGGTAAGGCTATCGATGATGAAGATAGTGGTTATGATCCACAGAACCCATACGCCAATCGTGACAAGCGTCTTTCACAGATTGTAGCAACCAATGGTGAGCAGTGGCCAAACGCAGCAAAGTCTGCTTTGGAGACATACGTGGGTGGTGCTAACTCTTCGTCAGTAACCTATGGTACTCCTACCGGTTACTATCTGAAGAAGTACTGCAACGCACCAACCATCATTGCCAATACTGGTTCCAACAGCTTCTACCACATCTGGGTAACCTTCCGTTTGGGTGAGTTCTATCTCGATTATGCTGAGGCTGTGCTTAACTATGCCAAGAATGGTTACGAAAAGCCTGCTGGTTTGTCTATGTCGGCTGCTGATGCCATCAATAAGATTCGTAAGCGTGCTGGTCAGCCAAACATCGAGAAGGGACTTTCATTCGAAGAGTTCACCAAGAAGTATGAGAATGAGCGTTTCGTAGAGTTGGCTTTCGAAGGTCATCGTTTCTACGATTTGCGCCGCTGGAAGAAGGGTGCTGAGTATCTGACCAGTATCCGCAAGATGACCATCAACAAAGCTGAGGATGGAACATTGACCTTCACTCCTGGTATCTACGAAACTCGTACCTGGAATGATAAGTACAATCTCTTCCCATTGCCACAGAAAGATACAAAGGTTTGTGGTTATACACAGAATCCTGGATGGTAAGATAAAAATTTAATGATGTCTTGAACCAAGGGTGACCTTGGTCAAGACATCCTAAAATAGAAACAATAATAACCTATTAATTCAATTAAAAATTTTGATTATGAAAAAGTTTTATCTCTTTTTCTTGGCGCTTTGCGCATTCTCAATGAGTGCCAGCGCAGGAATCAAGGTCTTGTATAATCAGGACTTTGAGTCGGCAACTGATGCTGCAGCTGCAGGTTGGACTTCTCCAAGTGTACCTGGTGGTTTAAGTATCTTGAGTGATGATTATGGTAAGTTTATCCAGTTTTCTCAGGGTGCGAATAATGACCGTTCTGCCCATACTCTCTGGGGACAGGATATTGTGAAGGGTGCTGGTACAGCTTCATATTCCGTAGCTTTTGACTTCTATTTCAAGGCTTTTGGTAATAACCATACAACCAGTGAAATTACAGTAGTTTCTGATGAGACAACCTGTACAAAGAAGGCTAATAACAATTTCCGTGGCAGCAGTGCTAACTGGTTGTTCGATTTGACTCAGTTGGCTCAGTATGATGCTGATAACAAGCAGACTAATATTTCTGCTTCAGGTGCACAGCCTTTTGCTGTCAATGGTGATTCTGCCAAGCAGGTAACTTTGAACTCAGGTACTTGGTATACCGTTAAGTTGGACATCGATACTGTAGCAAGAGTTGTTTCTTACTCAATTGACGACCTCGTTGGTAATACCATTTCTAGTGACAACTATGAGGTTCCTGCAGGTACAGATATGGCTGCAGCTGGTATCTATTATTTGGCTGGTCGTTATCAGAACGTAGCTTACTTTGACAACATCAAGGTTCAGGCAGAGGTTGATGAGGAGGTTGCTAACAACCCATCTGTAGCTCTTGTTGGTGTAAATAACCACCAGCGTGTTTACAACATCAAAATCATGGATGGTGAGACACTTCACCTGAAGTATAATGGTGAGGAGAATGAAGTATATTATGGTGATACTTCTGATGGTGTTTATGTATGGAGCAACAACCCTAACTATGATCCAGATAATGTAAACGTTACAGATCTTTGCACATCTGGTACTTTGGAGGCATGGACAACAGCAGGTAGCGCAACTTCTGAGGTTATTTCTACAGAGATTGAAAACGACATCGTAGCATTGCCTACTGCAACAACTACTATCTCTAATGTAGAGGAAGGCTTTGCTAAGGAATACACCTTGACCGTTTCTAACACTGACGTTCCTTTGCAGCCAACACTCTTCTTGTCATACGAATTCAAGCCAGCTGATGGTGGTGCTACATTGACACGCGAGGAGTTGCCTACAGGTTCTAAGGTTACTCTTCCTGGTAAGGGTACTCTTACTGTAACAACTGCAGCTCTCGGTTATGGTGAGGCTAAGACTTCAGTGGAGAACAATATTGAGTACAAGCAGGCTAAGGATTATAACTTGGCTCACTTGACAGCTGATGATTTCGCAGCCATGAATTTTGCCGTTAATGGCGAAGTCGGTGGTAGGTATGCTACATACGGCCGTCTCTTCTGGTATGATGCAGATTCTGTAAAGACTGCATATACTACCATCCCTCAGTATACAAAGGTAGCTTCTGCTTGGGCTGCTTCTGATTCAATTGTTTACGATAACTTGGCATTTACAGCAAAGCCTTCTGTAAACGTACACTTCTATCAGGGTGTTGGTATGGTTCTTGATGGTAGAAGGGGTGATGATGGTTCAGGTTCTTGGATTAACTCTTTGTATCTGGTTGTCAATGGTTTGACAGATAAGGACATCCTTAAGGTAAGCAGCTATAACAACTATGGTGGTAATGCACTCCATCCAGTTGTTGCAGATGAGGCTGAGTTCTTGGCAAGCAACAATGCTCCTGTAACAGCAGTGTTGAAGGGTAATGAGCAGATTGGTCTCTATCGTATTTCTGACTGCTTGGCTCGTATCCAGGTTTACAGCGCAGTTGGCGAATCTACAGGTATTGCTGGTGTAAAGGCTGCCGATGAGGCTGCTCCAGTAGTAAAGAAGGTACTGACAAAGGATGGTCTCGTAATCGTTAAGGGTAACAAGACATTCTCTTTGGCTGGTGCTCAGATGAAGTAATTCCGAAAAGAATATCATACAATGAAGGGTGCAGCAATGCACCCTTTTTTGTATTTATATTGATTTGTTTTTTTTCTCAAAAAATAGAGTAATTAATCAGATTTTATAGATGCTACTTCATTTTTTTTTCGTAACTTTGCATCGTTATAGAATAAACAAACAACATAATAACCTACGATTATAATGAATAAGAAATTACTTGCAACATCAGCTTTGGCTTTGTTGGTTAGCATGGGTGCCAATGCCCAGCGATTCACTGATAAGCTAGATCGTGGATTGGTGGCTGTGAAAACCACCAAAGGTGTCTATTGCTCATGGCGTATCCAGGCCGATGAGTATTACGATGTGAAGTACAATCTCTATCGAGATGGTACCAGGGTAAACGCTGAACCATTGGAGGTATCTAACTTTACAGATGCTTCTGGTTCGGAAAGCAGTCAATATACCGTGAAGGCGGTATTGAATGGAGTAGAGCAGCAGGCTTCTAAAGCAGCTACTGTACTCGGTAATAACTATAAGGAAATTATTATCAAGCATGATAAGTCTCTCAAGGCTACTTATGAGCCTAATGATGCCTGCTGCGCCGATGTGGATGGCGATGGCGAGGTGGAAATCCTGATGAAGTTCAACAACCTGGAGGAGAGTGCACAGCGCTATCCGAAGAATGGTCCAACCATCGATGGCGTTGAAACCAAGGAGTATTCTATGCTGGCTTGCCTGAAGCAGGATGGTACCGTGCTTTGGTGGGTGAACTGTGGTCCTAACATGGGTGACTTCCAGAACAACGAGCAGAACATCGTTGGCTACGACTGGGATATGGATGGAAAGGCAGAGGTCGTAATGCGACTCGAAGAAGGCTCTACTGTCCACATGGCAGATGGAACTACTTATACCATTGGTGCTGATGGAAAGAATGGTACATCATGGACCAACTATCGTGAACCAAAGGCTGCGGGATCATCTGAGTGGTTTACTCATTATGGCAAGGAATTCCTCTGGTATTGCGAGGGTACTACCGGTAAGCCATACCAGTGTATCGAGTTCCCATTGAAGCGTCTGGAAGATGGAGAGAAAGATTTGAAGGCAGCTTGGGGTGATGGCTATGGTCACCGTAGTAGCAAGTACTTTTTCGGTGCTCCTTATCTTGATGGCAAGCATCCAAGCATCTTCCTGGGGCGTGGTATCTATACCCGCCACAAGTTCATCGCATACGATGTAGACCCAAAGACTCACGACTTGAATGTCCGCTGGAAGTGGACCAACAACCAGCCTGGTTCTCCTTGGTATGGTCAGGGTTATCACAACTATATCGTTGCCGATGTGGATTGGGATGGACGTGATGAGATTGTATGGGGTTCTATGGTTATCGATGATAACGGTATGGGTCTCTCTACTACAGGTCTTGGTCATGGTGATGCCCAGCATATAGGTGATTTCAATCCTTATGTTCATGGACAGGAGATGGCTGCTTGTAACGAGGATGCTCCATCCAACAACTATCGTGATGCTACAACAAGTAAGATATACTATCGTCTTTCTGGAGGTAGCGATGATGGCCGCAGTATGGCAGGTAATTTTACCAATGATCTTGTAGGAGGCCAGTTCTTCTCGGGTCACGAAAGCAAACTGATCAACTGTGTAACCAATAAGCGTTCGGAGCTGGATGCGAAGAATATATCTTTGAACTTCCGTATTTATTGGGACGGTGACTTGCTTGATGAAACCTTCAATGGAACGGAAGTGAGAAATTCTGCCGGTCAGATTGTAAAATACGGTCAGGGTCGTGTAGAGGCTTTCGGTGGTAGCTTTACTAATAATGATACAAAGGCAACGCCATGTTATCAGGGAGATATCTTTGGTGATTGGCGTGAAGAAGTCATCATGCGTACTGCCGACAATAACATTCGCATTTATACTTCTACCATCCCAACAGAGTGGCGCAACTACTCTTTGTGGTATGATCATCAGTATCGCAATGCGATGGTATGGCAGCCATGTGGCTATAACCAGCCACCTCATCCATCTTATTTCCTGGGCGAGAAGGAAGGTATCACGATTGCACCTCCACCACTCACCACAACTGGTCGCGAGATCGTTGCTTCCTCTATTGATGCAGCTCTCAATGGCAAGCATGCGCTTCTTGCAACAACAGGCGATGCTACAGTGAGCGTTGCTGATGGAGCTTCTCCTGCAATCTTCACAGATAATGCTCCTTCATGGGTGCAGGGTACTGCACCAAGCGAGTGCAAGACCAAGGATACTGAGATTAAGTATGCTTATTATACACATACCTTGACGGGTGGTGCATTCACTGGCAGCATGCGTCTGGTAAAGCAGGGTGATGGAACCTTGGTTCTCCCTCATGTAACTCAGACTTATACCGGTAAGACGGATGTCTGGGCTGGTACTTTGCAGTTTGATGGAACCATGGAGAGCAGTCCAGTATGGCTGAACCGCTTTGCAGAGTTGCACTCAGATGGTGGTATCTTCAAGGGTGGAATCACTGCAGATTATGGTTCTGTCATCTGTCCTGGAGGCAAGGATAAGATTGGTACTATTGAGACCACTTCCCTGAACATGAACTTCGGTTCTATAGCTGAGTTTACCATAGATGGCAGCGGCAATGCAGATATAATCAAGGCAAAGACCCTGAAGATAGAGAAGAAGGATTGGGAGAATGGTCCAGAGTATTTGGCACCTCGCTTTAACTTTGTGATTTCAGACAATCTCGCTTCGGGTACCTATAAAATTGCAGAGATTGAGAAGATTGACGGTGACATCAAGAATATCATTCTGACGGGTCTGAAAGGCCATAAGGCTTCCCTGCAGTATGCTGATGGCGTGTTGTCTTTGAATGTAGAAGACCTGCGTGCTCCATCTTCTGTGGTTTGGACAGGAGAAGAGGATGATGTATGGAATTTGGCAGACAAGAGCAACTTCAAGCAGCAGGCTGATAATGCTGCCGATGTCTTTGTTTCCGGCGATAACGTCATCTTCAATGATGAGGCTAAGAGCGGAAAGGTTACTCTTGCTGAGGATGTGGCTCCTGCCACTGTTACCTTCGATAACAACGGATTGGAATATACGGTGGCTGGTGAAAAGGCCATTACCGGTAATTCCAGCATTACAAAGAAGGGTGAGGGCAATGTGAACATCAACAACGTCAATACCTTCAAGGGCTCTGTCAATATCAACAAGGGTTCTGTTACTGTGGCTAGTCTGGGTGTTGCAGATGGTGCTAATAATGGCGCGTTTGGTTCTTATACCAATACTGTCAACTTGAATGGTGGATCATTGGTTCCAGCAGCGAATATAAAGACCTCGCATCCTATTGCTGTAGGAAACAATGGTGGTACAATCGAGGTGAACGATGGTGTTACCTTGACTTTGGATAACAAGATTACCGGTACTAACAATACCTTGACTAAGAATGGTAATGGTACTTTGGTCTTGGCTCCTGAGGCTAGTTACGGAAAGCTGATTGTCAATGGCGGTACGGTGAAGAGTTCTGAGAATGCTTCCAGCAAGCATGGCTATCCAAAGACTGTTGTCTTGAATAATGCTACCTTGCGCGATCATGATGATCTGTATTCATATTCTACGAATGCTGCAAACATCGAGGTTCCTTCAGATGCTAAGTCTGCCTGGTATCTTGATTCCCGTTGTGGCTATACTGGTTCTCTTACAGGTTCTGGTACTTTGAGTGTTAATGCAACGAGCATCCGTGGAGAGTTGAAGGGTAATTGGGCGCAGTTTGCAGGAAATGTCAATTTCAATGCAAGTAAGTCGGGCTCTTATACCCCTGAGGTTGTCTGGAGCAATGGCAATGGATTGAAGAATGCTACTGTGGGTATCTATTGCAACTTCAAGAACAGCGGCAAGTCGCTTGCTATGGGTAACCTGGTAGGTAGCGGAAGTATTAGTGGTAGCGGAACCCTCACCATCGGTTACTTGGGTGATGAGGTAAAGTTTACTGGTACAATCACGGGATGCAAGATTATCAAGACGGGTGCCGGTTTATGGACTGTCAACCAGTTGATGAATAAGCTCTCAGGTACTACTACCGTTAATGGTGGTGTGCTCAACTTGAATAATTCTGCTTCTAAAGATGAGTTCTTCGGTGCATACGACATGGTGGTTAGCGGTTCTGGTACTTTGGCTGGTCAGGCTTTGCTTCATAACATCATTGTAAATAATGGCGGAACGCTTAAGCCAGGTAATTATACCTCTTCTATACCTTCAGGCGCATTGAAGTCTGCTTCATCTATCTTCTGCTATGAGGGGTCTGCTGTCAAGTTCTTCCTTTATAACAACAAGGATTTGAACAACAGCCATACTTCTCTTGCTGCAGAAGGCACTTTCTCTATGAATGGTGAGATTGTGGTTGAGGCTTATAAGAACTACAAGGCAAAGGCTGGTGACACATTCACTTTGTGGAAGGCTCAGAACTTCAGTGGCGCTCCTTCTAAGTTGACTTTGCCAGAGCTTCCTGCAGGTTTGAGCTGGGATGTTTCTGACCTTTACAAGCCAACTGGTGTGCTGAAGGTTGTGGTTGCCACAGGCATCTCTCACTTGGCTGCCAACGAGGCGTTTACTGGTGATGTCTTCACTGCTAATGGTATGAAGATCGGTACTGTTACAACAACAAAGGCTCAGGTGCAGAATGCTGTGAAGGCTTTGGGCGTAGCAGATGGCGTATATATCATCCGTGTGGCTGGTGAAGCTATGAAGGTGATTGTAAAATAACAATTGATTGATGAATAAGAAAATAGTAAATATGTTTATAGTCCTATTCGCCACTTTTGTGGCGATAGGACTAAATTCGTGTGATGGCGATTCGAATTATTACGATCCGAACAGCCAGATAAATGAGGTTAATCGTATTTTTGAGAACATGAAAAGTAGCTATGCAGGTACTTATACCACTCCTCTGAATACGAAGAAAACAGTAAAGTACAACATTGATTCGCAAGCCAATGTCAATGTGGCTACATTCCCTATGGATGCAGTCATGGAGAAGTTGTGTGGCGGAGAATATCAGTATGCAAATCTTTCGGGTGATGCCCTCACTTTCTCTTGTCCTATCGATAGCGTGGGATATAGCGCAGGGTATTTAACCTTTAAGACTAAGGAGGATTTGGAGCATAATAAGCTCGACTTCTCTTATACTTTTGAAAATGTGAAGCATACGGGATATATGTATTTGACGGTGAAGGGAACCTATAATCCTCAGAAGGAAATCATAACAACCAACTTTATTGTTACTGACCTCATCGTAGATAATCATGATTATACTTCTCAGCTTTGTCCTATCGACAATCTGATTGAGGCAACAAAGATTACGATTTCGTCAGATAAATAGTTGTGTTTTCTTTCAGTTTCAGTGATGAAATACATAAAAAGAGCCGCAGAGGTTTTGTCCTCTGCGGCTCTTTTTATGTTTCTTGTCTTTATCTTAAGTTTCTAGAAGTCGAGGGTAATTCCCTTTTCATCTATCTTCTTGTATTTCTTTCCGTTTACGGTTACGTTCTTTGAGTTCTTGGCATCAAAGGTATGAGACTTGGCGCTTACCTTGATGTTCTCCAGGGTTACACCCTCGGTGCGGTTGATCACGATGCCCTGCTCGGCATTGTTCACCTCCATGTCCTTGATGCTGATGTTCTGCACTGGCATCTCTGGCAGGCCGTTGAAGTAGGCTGCACGGCGGGCGCCGCGGCAGATTACATGGTTGATGTCGATGTTGCGGAAGGCTGGGGTTGTTTCATCCACCTTCTTCATATCTACCATCTGCTGCTTCTTCTGGTCGCCGTCATTCAATACTTCCACAGCCGACTTGCCGCCGTAATAGAGGTCGAAGGTAACCACATCGGTCTGGATATCAAACATCGACATATCCTTGATGTAGATATTCTCAACTACGCCACCTCTGCCACGGGCACTCTTGAAGCGCAAACCTACGTCGGTACCGAGGAACTGGCAGTTGGTTACCATCACGTTCTTCACGCCGCCGCTCATCTCGCTACCAACTACGAAGCCGCCATGACCCTTGAATACGGTACAGCCGTCAACGATGACATTCTCGCAAGCCACGCCGCGGTTTCTGCCGTCGGCATCCTTACCGCTCTTGATGCAGATACCGTCATCGCCCACGTCGAAGGTAGAGTTCACGATGAGAGAGTTCTTGCATGATTCCAGGTCCAGACCATCGCCGTTCTGTGCGAAAGAAGGGTTGCGAACCAATACATCTTCAATCAATACATTCTCACACATCAGTGGATGGATGTTCCAGGCAGGAGAGTTCTGGAAGATGACGCCGTTGAGCCATACGTTCTTGCAACTGATGAGGCTCACCATCACAGGGCGCAGGTAATCCTTCACCTCGTTCCAGCCTTCCTCTGTTGTAATGCCGAGAGGCACGTTCATGCCGGCACCTTTTGCGTCAGCCTTGAGTGCTGCCTCTGATGGGAACCAGTAGTTTGGGTTCTTGAAGGCACCGCCACGGGACGTAATCGCCTTCCACTGTGCCGAAGTAACCTTAGCCTTCTTCAAAGGGCGCCAGTACTCACCGTTACCGTCGATGGCACCCTGACCCGTGATAGCCACGTTTTCCAGATTACGTCCTGAGATAGGCGACTGGCAGCGACGGGTGTCAAGACCCTCGAACGAAGTCTCCACGAGAGGGTAGAGGTTTACGTCTGCCGAGAAGAGGATGATACCACCTTTTTCTATATGCAGGTTGATGTTGCTCTTCAAGGTGATAGGACCGGTAAACCAGACACCCTGAGGTACGACGAGCTTGCCGCCGCCTTTCTGAGCCAGGGCATCGATGGCTTTCCTGAATGCATCGGTGCAGAGGGTAGAACCGTCGCCGATGGCACCGAAGTCCTTCAGGTTGACCTCATTGCTTGGGAACTGTGGTCGAGTTACTTTCTCCATCTTGAACGGGAGATTCTCATAGAGTGCATCATAGTTGTTGATGTCTGCTGCCTGGATTCCGAGAGCCAGTACACAGGCATAAACAAAACTGAATAATTTCTTCATGAATGTTACTTTGTTTATTTGGGTTTATTATATAGAGTTTCTTACTTAATAGTTTCCTTTTGTGTGCAAATATAGAAATATTATTTTGATTTTCCAAATCAAAGTGTAGAATAGAGGGTGGAAAACATCGTAAACGTTTTCAAAACAGCCAATCGAATGCTTTTTTTGCTTTTCTTTTTATTTTTCTGCCAATAAGTTTCTTTATCTCAAAAAGTTTGCTTATTTTTGTAGTCGAATAGTGAATGAATATAAACGTGAATAATATAAATTAGCTTTAGATGAAAAGAACTTTTCTGCTTTTGGTTTGCATCCTGTGCGCTTTGATACCTATGAGCGCACAGAAGGTCATCAGTGCCAAGGTGGCTGGTGTCATTTATGAGGCTTTGTCGGATAGTACGGCAAAGGTTACTGGCTGGGAACATAAATCTACCAGTCTTTCAATTCCTTCTTCTTTGAAGATAAAGGGCAAGATACGCAAGGTGGTTGCCATCGCTCCCCGTGCTTTTGCCAAGGACGAACAGGGTTCCATCACCGACATCGTGCTTCCTAAATATCTGGTAGAGATTGGCGAGGAGGCCTTCAAGGGTTCTGACGTTACCTCTATTCTGATGCCTAACACGGTGAAGAGCCTGGGTACTCATGCCTTTGAGGATTGCAAGAAACTGAAGGAGGTTACCCTGTCTTCTTCGCTCACTCTGATTCCGATGGCTGCTTTCCGTGGATGTGATGCTTTGCAGGAGCTGCAGGTGCCTGCTTCTGTAACCAAGATTGCTGACCTGGCTTTCGAGGCGAGCGGCTTGAAGGAGATGGAACTCCCGATGGGTGTGGAGACCGTTGGCGCGGGTGCATTCTACAACTGCCAGCAACTGGAGAAACTGGCATTCCCTAACAGTTTGAAGAAGTTGGGTGTATGCTGTTTCCTTTACTGCAACAAGTTGAAGAGCCTCACCTTGCCCGACCAGAAGCCAAGAAGAATGCAGCCTTCTGCCAATATCGATAAGAACTTGCCTGATGACAACAGTTTGGGCATCAAGGGACCAGCCCTGACCGATGTGAGAAGCAATTCTTCTGCATCCTGTCCTAACTATGCCGTGAAGGACATCCTGAGCATGACCAAGGAGTATCCTGAGTTCCCATATAACTCCAGTCCTTTTGCCCGTCAGAATCTGCGCAGGATAGTGAAGTCGTTCAGCTATTTCGCTTTCGATATGGTAAACAGCCGAATGGCGGATTGGCAGAAGAAGAAGGATTACGAAACTGCCCAGCAGTGGAAGGAGCGCGTGACTCCTGAAAACCGTGAGAAGAAGCTCGATGAGGTGATTGACAATGTGCGCAAGAACTACATCGCCGCCTATACCACCAATATGGTGAAGGGAAACTTGGGCGTATATGATACCGATTATGGTACTTACCCGGTTTCCATTGATGGCTTGGGACGCATTTATGCCAAGGTGCCTGCCGAGGAGGCTGATCTCTTCAAGGGATATTGGAACCAGATTCAGCTTGAACCTCAGTATGGTGTGATAGACGACCAGCTGGCTATCCTTTCCTGCCAGTTTAAGTTAGGCGATAAGATTTATCAGTCGGCTTCCAGCTACAAGAACGATGGTTCCAGCGAGTTCCTTGCCAATCTTCCTCCATTGGAGATAGATTTGCATGGTGGTAGTGCAGCCAGAACCGCTAACTCTCAGTTGGAAGTAGTGGATAATGCGCTCGACATCAATATTCCTGAAACCAACGAGGAGAACAAGAAGACCTTTGCCGTGATTATCGGTAACGAGAACTACGAGCGTGTTACCAAGGTGAAGTACGCCTTGAACGATGCCAAGGTGTTTGCTTCTTACTGCAAGAAGACCCTGGGTCTCCCTAAGGAGAACATCCGTGTGTATCGCGATGCAACATTCGGTACGATGCTTTCAGCCTTAGACGACATCAAGAGCATTGCTTCTGCCTTCGAGGGCGACCTGAATGTCATCTTCTATTATGCAGGTCATGGTGTGCCAAGCGAATCAGACAAGGCTGCTTACCTGCTTCCTGTGGATGCCAGCGGTCAGAACACAGAGGTATGTCTGAGCACCAAGCGACTGTATGATACGCTTGACGGTCTCCATGCCAAGCGGGTATTGGTGTTCATGGATGCCTGCTTCAGTGGTGCCCAGCGTGGCGATGGCATGTTGGCATCGGCTCGTGGTGTAGCGTTGAAGGTGAAGCAGGATGCGCCAAAGGGCAACATGGTGGTGTTCAGTGCTGCTACGGGCGACGAGACTGCTTATCCATATAAGGAGAAGGGACATGGTCTGTTCACCTATTATCTCCTGAAGAAGTTGCAGGATACCAAGGGTGATGTAACCTTGGGCGAGTTGAGCGAGTATGTGAACAAGGAGGTGCGCCGCCAGTCGGTGGTCATCAACCATAAGAGCCAGTCGCCAACGGTGGTTCCTGCTGATGGCATGAGTGATTGGAGCAATATCAAGTTGAGATAAGGTTTTCTTAGAAAATAAATCTATGAGGGTGTGTCATAAGTTCAAGACACACCCTTTTTTGGTAGGTGTATAAAAACAAAAAGAGCTGCAAGTTGAAGAACTTGCAGCTCTTTGTACCCAGACCCGGGATCGAACCGGGATGGGTTGCCCCACTGGTGTTTGAGACCAGCGCGTCTACCGATTCCGCCATCTGGGCGATGGTGTTTGCAAAGGAAAGAGCCGCAAGTTGAAGAACTTGCAGCTCTTTGTACCCAGACCCGGGATCGAACCGGGATGGATTGCTCCACTGGTGTTTGAGACCAGCGCGTCTACCGATTCCGCCATCTGGGCGATTGCGGGTGCAAAGGTACAAATAAAAATTGAAATAACAAACTTTTTGGCTGTTTTTTTTCGAAAAAAGATATTTTGCTTGGAAAAAATACTAAAAATGTGTTGTATTTGTCCTATCTTTATTAAATTCTTTCAAAATATTTGGTCTTTTCGGGGATAATTACTAACTTTACACATGATTTCAGTAACCAACATTTAAGACCCGTAATATGACAATTAATGATAATAACAATTATTGCGTAATATTGGCAGGAGGTAAGGGTAGAAGATTGTGGCCGTGCAGTCGTAGCAACTATCCCAAACAGTTCATCGACTTCTTTGGAGTAGGTAGAACCCAGTTGCAGCAAACTTTCGATCGTATGGCGAAGATAGTGCCAGCCGACCATATTTATATCAATACCAACGAGGAATATGTGAATCTGGTGAAGGAGCAGTTGCCAGAGGTATCTGCCGACAACATCCTGGCAGAACCTATCCATCGCAACACGGCGCCTAGCATGGCTTGGGCCAACCATCGCATCTCGATGATGAACCCGGATGCCTGTGTCATCACCACACCTTCCGACCAGGCCATCTTCAACGAGGAGGCTTTCCGCGAGAATGTATTTGAGGGCTTGGCTTTCGTAGCCGAGAACAACCATTTCCTGACTATGGGTGTGAAGCCTACCCGCCCTGAACCAGGATACGGATACATTCAGATGGGCGATGTCTGCAGCGACAACATCTATCATGTGCAGTCGTTTACCGAGAAGCCTGAGCGTGATTTCGCCAAAATCTTCATGGAGAGTGGCGAGTTCTATTGGAACACGGGCCTCTTCCTGAGCAATGTAAGCTATCTGCGTGAGTGTTTCTGCAAGATATTGCCACCGGTGCTCCGTGACTACGACAAGAAATATCCTGAGTTCAGCGTGGAGACGGAGAATGCCTACATGAAGGAGAGCTTCTCTTCTTATCCCAACATCTCTGTGGATTTCGGTATTCTGGAAAAACCGTCTAATGTCTGCGTGATGAGATGCGACTTCGGATGGGCCGACCTGGGCACCTGGCACAGCATCTACGAGGCGATGCAGAAAGGTGAGGGCGACAATGTGATAGTAGACAGCGATGTGCTGATGGAGAACTGCAGCAACACGGTGGTCAAGGTGCCAAAGGGCAAGCTTGCCGTGCTGAACGGCCTCGACGGTTTCATCGTAGCCGAGAGTGACAATGTGCTCCTGGTATGCAAGAAAGAAGACTCTTCTGCCCTGGTTCGCAAATATGTGAACGAGATACAGATGAAGAAGGGCGATGAGTTTGTTTAAGTAAGAACGTATGGAATATAGATAGAAAAAGAGCTGCGAATATGCTTCGCAGCTCTTTTTCTGTTTGAAACTTCTTGAATTTAAAGCTTCTTGAATTCTGTATAAATCTTGTCGGCGATTTCCTTGAACTCCTCTGCTGAGAGCTTGAGGTGCTCCTTGCGGAAGTTCACGTCAGCCTCGCTGTTCATAGGGATGAGATGGATGTGGGCATGAGGAACCTCCAGACCCAAAACCACCTGAGCCACCTTCTTGCATGGGAAGGCTGCCTTGATGGCCTTAGCCACTTTTTTGGCGAATACCTCAAATTCAGCCAGGTCTGCATCCTCCATGTCGAAGATGTAATCCACCTCCTTGCGAGGAATCACCAGAGTATGACCTTTGCCGATAGGGCTAATGTCGAGGAAAGCATAGAACTTGTCGCTTTCTGCACACTTGTAGCTAGGAATCTCTCCTGCTGCAATCTTTGAAAAAATGCTTGCCATAATCGCTAATCAATTTATAATTAATAATTTGTAATTTACAATTTATGTTTCTTGTCTTATCTTGGGGGCTTACATATAACATAAAAGGAACCGTCATACGGGCATCGCTGCCAATATGATAGTTCCTTTTATTCCGTTTTATTCAAATGAAATCTTGTCGATGCGAAGATTGATGGTACCGCGAGGAATCTTGATCTCCGCAATCTCACCTACCTTCTTGTTGAGCAATCCCTGAGCAATAGGGGTCTTGATGGAAATCTTGCCTTCCTTCAGGTTTGCCTCGCTCTCGCTCACGATGGTATAAGTCATCTTTGCCTTGTTAGCCATGTTGGTCATCTCTACCTTCGACATAATCTGCACGCAGTCGGTGCTGAGCTGCTTGGTGTCGATGATCTTAGCCTCGGCAATGGTGAGCTTGATGCGGTTGATCTTATCTTCTAGGTGAGCCTGTGCCTCCTTGGCGGCATCATACTCAGAATTCTCACTTAAATCACCCTTGTCGCGGGCTTCAGCAATTGCGGCTGATGCCTTAGGGCGCTCTACAGATACGAGCTCTTTCAGCTCAGCTACGAGTTTGTCGTAGCCTTCTTGTGACATGTAAGCCATAATTTTTCTTGTTGTTTATATGTTATTAATAATAAGGTTGCAAAAGGCATAAAAAAATAAAGAATTCCAGTGCCTGCGGAGCACCGGAATCCTAAATCTATTTTGTGTCTCTTGTTTATCCTTTTGTCTGTAATTCGATTGCAAAGATAGGACTTTATTTCCGTATCACCAAACTTTTTCGGTGAAATTTTGAAAATATCCCCCTTTTTCTTTCACATAGTCCATTAATTGGTTAAAAATCTGATTATTGCGCAATATCTCCGGATTGCCCGTCATTATCATCTGCTTCCTGGCACGGGTGATGGCTACGTTCAGCTTGCGGTCGATGATGGCTCCATCTTCCACAAAACTGTTGCCGGCTAGGAAGTCGAGCTGCCAGATGTTCTGGATGGTGAAACTGTAGATGATGACGTCGCGCTGACTGCCCTGGTATCGCTCCACGGTATCGATGCTGATCTTCTCCAGTTCCGGGATGCCGAGCTTCTCGATGCCCTTGCGCACCATGGCTATCTGGTTGCGGTAAGGCACGATGACGCCCACCGTCTTCTGGGCATCAAACCGATCGCCGTAGAAACGGTGGATGCGGCGAAGCATATCTACCACGATTTCCGCCTCGTTGGCATTGATCTTGTCTGATACATTCGGCTCCTTGCAGAACTGGGATGGCAGGAAGATCATGCGGTGATTCTTCAGAAGGTCGTCGGTGGCATCGAGCGATGGGAGGGTGTAGGAGAGTTCCGTCTCCAACTGGTGTGGACAAGGCACCGGTTCCAGCTTCTCCCGTCGGTAGAACATCCTGTTGGGGAACTCTGCAATTTCCGGATGCATTCGTCCCTGGCGGCGCAGGATGCCGATGAATTCGCTGCGCTCCTCGTGGTCTTCCCAGCGGATCAGACGCTCGAAGAGGGAGTTGCGGCAGTTGGTGAGACAGATGTCCTGCAGGATGCTCATGTCAATGACGCCACCTTTCTGCCTGTCGTTGATGGTCGGGATGCCGGAATCCTTCTCGCTTTGCTGCACCACGGCTGGCAACTGCTTGTAGTCGCCGATGAGGATGAACTTATCCACAGCCGAAAGCAGACCGATGAGGTTAGGCTCCAGTATCTGGCTCGACTCGTCGATGATGGCGAGCTTGAAGTGCTTCAGCGTGAAGATGAATGGCTTGGAGGTCATCATCGATGTGGTGCCCACAATGACGCGCGTACCTATTATATATTGTTTGATAGCTTCCAGCTTCGGACAGTCGCTGATGGCTTTTTCTATCAGATATGGGCGGAATCGCTCGTCGCAGGAGTATTCGCTGCCGAGGCGCAGGAATGGGATGCCGGAATCTACCAGCATCTCGCAGATTTCATCCACGGCTCGGTTGGTATAGCTCATCAGGAGGATGGATGAGGCTGGTTGCTGATAGCCGCCTCTTGCCGTGGCGATGCTTTCCGCTGTAGGCAATCCCGTTCCGTCGTTCAGGGCTTCTTCTACCATGAACTTCAGGGCACGGCTGGTCTTTCCTGTTCCCGGAGGTCCCACGAGCAGGAAGTAATCCTGTGCCTGCTTGGCACGGAGGATGATGTCGTCCAGAACATCGTCGTAATGTCTGGTCAACGATAGGGAAGTGTCTCTTTGCGGAGCACGCTGTCCCAGCAGCAGGTTGCGCTTGTCCTTGGGTGCACAGATAAACTGGTGCAGGTTGCGGATGCTTCCGCCCGTGCTGGCATCGCTCGTTCCGTGCTCAATGGCATACGGCAGATTCATCTCGAAGATGTCGGCATTCTGCTGACCGTCGTTCAGATGCACCACAATCTCATCGCTGTGAATCTCCTGCAATACACCTTTATATAATATAGCCTTTCTCACGTCGGGTTCTTCCTTCAGCTTGTAGGTATAGAGATACACCATGTCGCCGATGCGGAAGTTGGGCAGGAAGTCCTTGCCCTGGTCGGGCACGCTCAGGGTGATGGTGTCGTATCCGCTTCCCTCGCTGCTCTGTTCCTTCCTGATGATGTGCAGGCCGGTGTAGATGTTGCCTGCATCTTTCTTTTCTGATAGAGGCATTGTCCAGAGGTCGGAACTTGATGTGTTCGTACCTTCCTGTGCGCCCACCTTGCTGATCATCTGCTCTCTGAGCACAAAGGTCATCATGCGGCAGAAGTAGGCTTCCTCCAGTGGCGATAGGGCATGGAGTGGGTCGGTGATGGCACTGAGCTGAGGCTTCAGGTACTTGTTGTAGAAGAAGTCCTGGGTGCCGGCTACATTGAGTACTTCGGGTGTAAACTCGTTCAGCGCATGCTCAAAGCCTTCCTTGGCTATCTCGAAGGAGGCGGCTACCAGCTGGTTGCGGTAGGTGATGGCTTCCTGGAATAGTTTGCGGTAATAGGCTACCACCATCAGTCCGTCTTGTGGCTGATACTTGGAATAGAGCAGACGGATGTTTACCCGTTCATTGCTCAGCTTGAAGTTATGCTGCAGCACGCCATAGTAGAGCAGAAGCTGCACATAGTGCGGCTCCAGCTGATAACTGTGATAGCTTGGGTCTGTCTGATGGCTCTCTATGTTCATGTTGCGTCCCGATTTCTGTTCCACCAGCAGTTTGCAGTCGGTGGTCATCAGGTCCACACGTCCCTGGATGCCGAGTGCCTCGCAGACGAACGAAGGTTCGAGGATGGCTTTCTTCCTGTCGTAGAACTCCTCACCCCGGAATGCCGTCATCTGTGCCTGCGATGCGGTGCGGGGAAAGAGGATATCCACCACCTGCTGCAGATTGAAAGCCTGCAGACTGGCATCGGTATAGAACTTCTTGGCGTCAAACCAGGGACAGGTGCAGAACTCCAGGGCTTTCTCCCTGAAATTGGTCTTTACCGTCTCGTTCATCTGGTATTTGCCGTGCGTGTTGATGATGTCGTCCAGTGCTGCTCCGGCAAAGTTACCCAGCAGAGTGGCTTGGGTGTTGGCTCTAGGCTTCATCAGGTTGAGAAGATAGAGCAGGGGATGGTGGCCGAAAGCCGTGAAGCAGGTGGCGATGCTACTGATATCTACCAGATAATCGGGCTCTACCACGACGAGTCGGGGGGTGATGATGGGTTGCTTCACCTGACAGTCGAGCAGGTTGAGCTGCATACCTTCCTTCAGAAGGTCCCAAAGATAGGTATGGTCGATGTGGTTCTCCTCGTCCTTCAGTCTCACCAGGTATTCCTCCTCGTCGGCATCCTGGTCGATATCCACACGGATAAAGTCGCTGTCCCAGTTCTTCACGATGCAGCGGATGCGGCGGTTGTTGATTTCCAATCCCTTCTGGTAGGGGCGGTTGGTATGTGGGATGAGCACGTTCAGTTCGTGAGGCACATCCACTCCGAATACGGCAGAGATGAAGATGGCGAGGGCACGTGCATCATACTTGAGGTCTTCGCCCGACAGGGGTTCCTGCGAGTTGCTGTGTCGGCGCATGGTCTGGATGGCAATCTTGTCTGCCACCTTGATGCCGCGTGCCTTACAGAGATAATCCACCTGGGAGAAGAGGTTACCGAAAGCCTGTCTGGTATCCTTCACTCCTTCGTGGCAGCAGAGGATGAGCGTGTCGTGCATCATCTTGTTGCGTGTCTTCGGCTCCAGTTCGGGGAGTATCAAAAGTTCTCTTACCCTAAGGAAGAGTTCTGCGGCGCTGATATTGTTTTGATTCATAGGCTACAAAGTTACGAAAATAATGCATACTCTTATGATAAAGGTATTTATAATTATTGATAATTAACGGTTGAATGGGGATACGTTTTTAAGGGAATTTAGGGTGTTCGTGCAAAAAAATGTAGTAAAGTGTCGAATATTCGTGCGAAAAAGTGTATCTTTGCAGCAAAAGTTCGTGCAAAAAAATGTAGTACTCTATTTTAATAACCGATATTAAAGAATAAGAATTATGACAAAAGAAGAATTGATGCATAGAGCCATTGAGCTCTCAAAGAATAGTGTTAAGACTGGTGGCGGTCCTTTTGGTGCTGTCATTGCCAAGGATGGTATCATCATTGCTGAGGCTTCCAACAGCGTAACCATCGACCTCGACCCTACGGCTCATGCCGAGGTGAACTGCGTGCGCCAGGCTTGCTTCAAGCTGAAGACCTTCAACCTGGAAGGTTGCGAGATCTATACATCCTGCGAGCCATGTCCAATGTGCCTGGGTGCTATCTACTGGGCACATCTCGACCGTATCTATTATGCCAACGACCGAAAGGATGCGGCAAAGATTGGTTTCGACGATGAGTTTATCTACGAGGAGATTGACCGCAAGATAGAAGACCGCCACAAGCCGATGATTGCCCTGATGCGTGATGAGGCGCTGGGTGCCTTCCGCATGTGGGAGGAAAATTCAGAAAAAACGGAGTATTAGTAAATTCTCTAATTATTTATAACAATAATGGAACAGTCAATAGAAAATCTCTACAAGCTTGACGGTAGAGTGCCCGTCGGTAAAGCACTCCCATTTGGTCTTCAACATGTGTTGGCGATGTTCGTAAGTAACATTGCGCCAATTATGATTCTTGCTGGTGCAGTAGGATTGGATAGTCCGACGAGCGCTGTGCTCATCCAGAACTGTATGGTTATCGCAGGTATCGGTACTCTGGTGCAGCTCTATCCGGTATGGCGCATCGGTTCACGCCTTCCTATCGTGATGGGTATTTCCTTCACCTTCCTTTCGCTTGCCATCGCCATTGCCGGTGCTCATGGCATGGGTACTTTGGTAGGCGCTGTCATCATTGGTGGTCTGGTAGAAGGAACACTCGGACTTTTCGCCAAGTATTGGATCAAACTCATTCCTCCTGTAGTAGCCGCTACCGTGGTAACAGCCATCGGTTTCTCGCTCCTTCCTGTGGGTGCCAACTCTTTTGCAGGTGGTCAGGGTGCAGCAGATTTCGGCAGCATGAACAATTGGGTTGTGGGCACGGTTACCCTGCTCGCCTGTCTTCTCTGCCAGATTTTTGCCAAGGGTTTCCTCCGCTCTCTTTCTGTATTGGTAGGATTGCTGGTGGGTTATGTGCTGGCGCTCTTCGTGGGAATGATAGATTATAGTGGACTTTCTGGTCTTTCCATCGTTTCGTTGCCAAAGCTCCTGCCATTCACCCCAGAGTTCAATATCGGTGCCATCCTTTCGGTGGTAGCCGTATATCTGGTGTCTGCCACAGAGACCATTGGTGATACTTCGGCTCTCTGCAACAGTGCCTTGAAGCGTGATCCTAGCACCAAGGAGATGGGTTCAGCTGTATGCTGCGATGGTTTCGTAAGTACCTTCTCGGGGCTTTTCGGTTGTACTCCTATCACATCGTTCAGCCAGAATGTAGGTTTGGCAGCCATGTCGGGTGTGGTAAACCGCTTCACCATTGCGTTGGGTGCCATCATCATGATTATCGGTGGTGTATTCCCTGCTATCGGTTATGTATTGACCACCATTCCTCAGGCTGTATTGGGTGGCTGCACCATCATGATGTTCGGTAGCATCCTCTTTGCCGGTTTCGGCATGATGGCTCGCACGGGCTTCTCTCAGCGCAACATGGTCATCGTGAGCCTTTCGCTCAGCGTAGGTCTCGGCTTTACATCAGCCACGGGCATGTTCAACATCTTCCCAGAGATTGTGCGCACCGTATTCGCCGATAACTGTGTAGCCGTAGTCTTCCTGCTCGCCGTTATCCTGAACCTCGTGTTGCCGAAGAGCATGGATAAGGCATAATCGCAGCACGCCCTGAAAGGGCAGAAGCTCCTAGCCCAGGGCAGCGCCCTGGGTATATGATGATTTTAACAACGTCGCCCTGTAAGGGCAAAAGCTTCATATAATCAAAGCTTTTGCCCTTACAGGGCGACATTCTTGTTTGTATGTTAACCCAGGGTGTTACCCTGGGCTAAGAGCTTCTGCCCTTTCAGGGCGTGTGGGGCAAAACTTGCGAAAGTTCAGTAAACTGTTAACTATAAACTATCAACTAAATCACTGTCCTCCCAGTCTTTCGAAGAAGGTGATGATTTCTTCGAAGGTCTTGAATTCATCGCTGCCGTATTCTATCGCCGTACCCATGAAACCATCGCATGGGCGAGGATCGATGAAGTAATCGCCGTAGAGCAGGTTCTTCTGGTTGCAGAAGATGATGTGGTCGTAGGCTGGGGTAGAGAGATATTCTTCCACCCACGCCTGTACCTTCGCCATGTATTCATGGTCGTTGGTAGGCGCAGGGGCAACGATATATACATTATAATGTTCTATCAGCATTTCGTATGCCTTGTGCATGCTGCTGGTTGCTTTCATGTAACTGTCGTGCAAGGCATCGAAGTCGATGTATACGATAGGGCGCTCCTTGCCGTTCTGCTTGTCGTCTATCCAGCGGATTACCGGACAGAGATAGTGGAATGCCACCTTGTCGATGAGTCGGTGCTCGCCATGGAAGTGGATGGCCTGCGGATAGTGCTCGTGGAAGAGGTCGAAGGTGTGAACCACAGGGTCCTCATCGCCGAAGAGACCATAAACTCTTTTCTGATCCTCGGGGGTGATGTCCTGGAAGCAGCGCTCGGTGATGTCGCGGTATTCCTTGATGAGTCCCTTGGTAACCATCAGTTCGTTTACTCCATCCTTTCTCGGGTTCTGGAACTCCTGCTTGCCGGTCATGCTGCTCATCGTGTTGCCCATCTCGAAGGCTGGGTTCACGAGGATGCGGTCGTAGCCTTTCAGCATCTCGGTGTACATGCCGCCCATTGAGGTGCCGATGATGAGGTCGGGCTTCTCCGTCTCCGCCATCTTCTGCAGCATCTCTATGGCCTCTTCCGGATGTACCGGGATGTCTTCAGCCACGAGGGTGGCATTCGGCATCAGTTCCTGCAACATTTTTACGGTGCCGCTCTGTGCAGAAGAGAGGAAACCGTGAACATACATGATTTTCTTGCCCGACATGAGGTCGGGGAATTGCTTGATATATGGATTCATATTCTTATAGTTTAATAGGGGGTATCATATCATGCTCCCTGAACATCTTATTCATTTCTGCTGCAAAATTACGCTAAATTGCAGACAAAACAAAATTATTGGGCGATAAACTTTCCTGTTTCCGAAAAAAGTAGTAATTTTGCACCCAATAACCATATTAAAGTTCAAGTCATAATGGATTTACTGAAAGAAAGAATTATGCAGGAGGGCAGATGCTTTCCTGGTGGAATCTTAAAAGTAGATAGCTTCGTAAATCATCAGATGGACCCTATTCTGATGATGGACTTAGCTAAGGAATTCGTGCGCCTTTTCAAGGACATCAATTACAACAAGATTATTACTATCGAGGCTTCGGGCATCGCTCCTGCCATCATGGTGGGTTATCTGACCAATCTCCCTGTTGTCTTCGTCAAGAAAAAGCAGCCTAAGACCATGGAGGGCATGATTACCTCGGTGGTTCACTCTTTTACCAAAGACCGTGACTATACGGTATGTGTAAGCAACAGCTACCTGACTCCTGAAGACCGTGTTATCTTCATCGACGACTTCCTCGCCAACGGTAACGCTTCCAAGGGTGTGATGGATCTCTGCGAGAAGGCTGGTGCCAAGATTGAGGCAATGGGCTTCATCATCGAGAAGGCATTCCAGCATGGTGGTGATTTCCTGCGCAAGGAAGGAATCCGTTATGAGGCTCTTGCCACAGTAGAGAGCCTGGATGATTGCAAGATTGTATTGAAATAAATAAGAATTATAGTAGAACATATCCCGCTAGGCATCCCGGCGGATTTGTGTGTTTGAAGAAAAGATATTTTTTCCCTTAAGGCTAAAAATATTTAGCCTTAAGGGAAAATAAATTTAGCCTTAAGGCTAAATATATGAGGATGTTTCTTCTTGATAAGATGATGACTTACTTGATGATGTCTGCGGCATAGATTCCCATTGCCTTATATCCTGCCGGATTCGGGTGGAGCCAGTCGTTGCTGGCGTATTCCCGTTTCATCCTTCTGTTGTCATTCGGGTCTTGCAGCAGTTTGGCAAAATCCAGGATGCCATCCACGTTCTTTGCCTGGCTGCGAATCCAGTCGTTCACGTAAAGACGGGCGGCTTCATGGAAATGACTGTAATAGCCGGCGCCCTTGAAAGGCGTGATGGTGCCCAGGTAAACCTTCTTCTTCTGGGCTTTCGCCTTCCTTACCATTCCCTGTATACTTTCTATAATCTGGCGTGCCACCGTCTCGCTATTGCCGCTCTTGGCTGCTCCGATGTCGTTGATGCCTTCGAAGATAATCACCTTCTTTACGCCGCTCTGCATCAGGATGTCGCGGTCGAAGCGTTCCTTGGCGAGTGCTCCGAATCCGCCTGGCACGGTTACCCTGTTGTTGCCGATGCCCAGGTTCAATACGCCTTGGTTGGTTATCTTATGCTTCAGCTGCAGCATCTCCGACATGACGTCGGGCCATCGGTTCTGGGCATTATCCGTAGAGCATTTGCCGTCGGTGATGGAGTTGCCCATGATGGCGATGGCACTCATGTTGTTGCTCATGGTATACACATCGATGCCGCTGATGTTGTACCAGTGGTTCTCTCTGAAAGCCTTCTCGAAGTTGGAGTGGGCGTTGGTTACACCTTTCATGATATAAGAGGTGGTACGCGAACCCATGTGCACGGTGGGCACTTCGGGAGCCGAGGTGTAGTTGATGGTGATGGCTACGCGCTCCAGGTTCCTGAGCTTGAACTTCAGGGCGTCGCTCACTATCTGCTTGCCGGCAGGAATGACGGTCTTGTAGCTGTTGCCGAACTTGAAGTATTGTGCCGATTTGGCATCGATGCTGAACGAGTCCTTGGCATGAGCGATGTAGATGGAACGGATTTCCACGGGTTGCATCGAATAGATGTTACTCAACTTGAGGCGAATCACGTCGCCTCCTATGCTTACCTTTACCACCTGGCGCACCGAGCGGTTGGTCATGCAGTTGTTATAGGGCATAAATGATCTGACTACAGTTTGCGGAGCTGTGGCCCAGGTGCCTACCCAGTTCTGTGCGAAAGAATAAGTTGACAGGGCACAGAACACCATTAAAAAAACTAATAATCTTTTCATCATACGTGCAAAGTTAGATAGAAAAGCCAATAAAACCAAGAAATTTAAAAACTTTTTTCATAAAACTTTGGATAATAAGGGGAAAAGTTGTACCTTTGCCAAAAATTCTAACTAAATGTAAATCTATGAGTTCAAGTAAAAGTTTTGCGATTCCATTGTCGTTCATTGGAATCATGTTTTTCTCATTAGGCTTTGCCTTGGGAATCAATTCATTGCTGGTGCCGGTGTTGCAGGGTTCGTTGGGTATCTCCAACGCAGCTTCTTATCTCATCATTGCGGCAACCTTCATTCCGTTCCTGGTTTTCGGTTATCCGGCAGGTCTCACCATCAAGGCGATAGGCTATAAGAAGACGATGTCGCTATCGTTCGTTATCTTTGCTGCGGCATTCTATCTCTTCATCCTTTCTGCCGACGAGAAGAGTTTTCCTCTCTTCCTGCTGGCTTCGTTTGTGAGTGGTGCTGCCAATGCCTATCTTCAGGCTTCGGTAAACCCTTACATCACCATCCTGGGTCCTCTGGATAGTGCGGCAAAGCGCATCAGTATGATGGGTATCTGCAACAAGCTGGCATGGCCTATCCCATCCATATTCATCGTGTGGCTGCTGGGTAAGGACGTGCATCTCATTGGCATCGAAGACCTGTCTAAGCCATTCTGGATTATCATCGTTGCCTTCCTGGCGCTGGGCGTGCTGGCATTCGTGGCTCCATTGCCTGAGGTAAAGGCTGCCGGAGAAGATGAGTCTGACGGTGAAGAGGCTGCAGCCTGTGCCTATGCTGCCACCAAGAATTCTGTGTTCCAGTTCACTCACTTACTGTTGGGCTGTCTGGCATTGTTCCTCTATGTGGGTGTTGAAACCGTATCGCTCGGAACCCTGGTGGATTATGCCAACTCTCTGGGCTTGCCTGGTGCAGCAAACTATGCATGGATTGCTCCTATCGGCATCGTCATCGGTTACATCTGCGGCATCATCCTGATTCCTAAGTACATGAGTCAGGCTGTGGCATTGAAGCTCTGTTCATTTCTGGCGATAGCAGGAGCTTTGCTGGTGGTTCTTACTCCAGCTGAGGTTTCCATCTATTTCATCTCATTGATGGCATTGGGCTGCTCCCTGATGTGGCCTGCACTCTGGCCTTTGGCAATGGCAGATTTGGGTAAGTTTACCAAGGCAGGTTCTTCGTTGCTTATCATGGCGATGTTTGGCGGCGCCGTTCTTCCTACGCTTTATGGCAGTTTGAAGGATGCCGTAGGTGCTCAGCAGGCATATTGGCTCTGCCTTCCATGCTTCCTCTACATCCTGTATTACAGCATCCACGGATATAAGATCCGTTCATAATAGGGTGCATTTCATCCCCTATATATAATAATGTGTATCCTTATTGCATTCTTCCAGGAAGAGCAGTAAGGATACATTTTCTGTTTAAACAATCTTAAAAAATGGAGTCTTCGGTAACACCCCATTCTTTTTTTAAGTAAATTTGCAGTAACGCAACTGTAACTAACAATCGTCTGTACCATTCGGTTGGCATTGCCGATAACACTGGGATATTCCTGGCGTCTTACCTAAATCTAGGTTAAAGATGAAGAATTTTAGAAGCATAGGCCTGATGCTGGTCTTCGTAGCTAGCCTGTTGGTTGGCTGTACATCAGACAATGTGATGACTGGTTCCTCACAAGTAGAAAACCAAGAGGTTGTGTTCAATCTCTTTGAGCATTCCATCTCCGGACTCGAAACGAGAGGCGATGAATCTGGCAATAAGGCATTGGCAGACTGCGGCTTGTTTTCGGAGCTGGAACTGGCTATGGTTCCTAAGGGGGGAACCATGAAGTCGGCGTACTATTTTCGTCAGGATGACTCCATGGATAGTTTCGGACAGATGAAGCTTCTGCTTCCTACGGGTACTTATCAGCTTGTGATAGTAGCAGCCAATACACCTAAGCCTATCAATACAAAGAATAGAATCAATATTAAGTCGCTTACAGAAGTTGATTTCCCGAACAATCAGGTTTCTGACATGGCTTACTGCTGTCAGGAGGTGACTGTCGCTTCTACAGGTACAACTCAGACCATCGATTGTGTGCTCAAGCGTGCCGTGGCGTGTGTCACTTTGGAGACCACGGATAGGGTGCTTGACAATCTGAAGTCTTTCAGCATCGACATATCGGGTAATTTGGGAAATGTATTCAATCCGTCAACGGGGCATTGCTTGGCTACGGCACCCATCGATAAAGTAGTTAATGTGTCGAAATTGGCAGGTAAGGGTTTGACGCTTGATATCTATGTTCTTTTGGGTGAAGATGAGGTGAGCGATGTTTCTTTGTCTACCACGGCTACGGCTACCGATGGCAAGAAGATTAAATCTACGAGTTTCCAGGATGTTCATCTGGTCACCGGCAAGCGAACCACTTATAAGGGTCCGTTCTTCAGTTATACCAATAAATTTTCGGTAAGTGTTACGGAAGCAGATATTACGGATTCCGGCTTTAGCAAGGTATTTGAGTAGAGCCATAAATTGGCTTTTCTACTTCACACTACACGGATGTGTTGTAATAGTTTGAAACTCATAGGGTTCAAGTCTCTTGCCATACGAGCGAAATGAGGATTCCAAGATACTGGATATTCCTCTCTATATGCTCTTTGTTCTCGGTAAGGAGCTGGAGACTAAAAGCTAAAATCCTGAACGGGCGGCGGTTTTTATATGAACTGTCGCCCGTTTCTTTACATTCTATAAGAAAAAGTGCATAAAAACTGGATTTTTATAACAAAATGCAGGGTAAAGTGCAACTTTTTCTGAAAAAAGTTTGGTGGTTTCCCAAATAATGCTTAATTTTGCACCCGATTAAAAATATTCTTTAAAATTAAGTAAGTTTTAGACTTACACCCCTATATTATAAAGCTGATTTCCTCCACCTCGGGGCAAGAGGTGGAGAGAAAGAAGATGATGATAACTCCTTGTGAGTGATCATATAAGAAAAATAGAGAGAAAGAAATAACATTATATATTAATTTTTTTAAAAGAGAGAGAGATTTATGGAAAAAAGACTCATGACAGTAGCCGCAGCCATAGCCGTTAGTACAAGCATGGCGTTTGCGCAAAGTCAAATCTCTGGTAAGGTTACCTCTTCTGAGGATGGAGCACCTGTAATTGGTGCTTCAGTCAAGGTTGCTGGTACCAAGACCGGTACTGTTACCGATGTTGATGGTAACTTCTCATTGAATGCTCCTGCTGGTGCCAAGCTGGAAGTAACTTACCTCGGTATGTTGCCTCAGACTGTAAAGGCAGGTCAGAAGATGAAGATTGTATTGGAAGCGGATAACAAGACTCTTGATGAGGTCGTAGTTACCGCAATGGGTATTTCTCGTGATAAGAAAGCCTTGGGTTATGCTTCTCAGAAACTGGGTGCTGAAGATCTGAACACCGCAGGTACTAGCTCTTTGGCTAGCGCTATGCAGGGTAAGTTGACCGGTGTTGATATCCGTCAGTCTTCTGGTGCTCCTGGTGCATCTTCTCAGATTGTCATCCGTGGTGCCCGTTCATTCTCAGGCGATAACACTCCTCTTTACGTGGTAGATGGTATGCCTATTGCTTCAGCTGCCGATTATGATACACAGGCTTCTGTAACTGGTGCAGATAAGGCAAACCGTTCTATCGATATCAACCCTGATGACATCGAGAGCATCGACGTATTGAAGGGTCAGGCTGCTTCTGCCCTTTATGGTATCCGTGCATCTAATGGTGTCATCATCATTACCACCAAGCGTGGTAAGGCAAATGGTGGTCGCCCTCAGATTACATTCTCTACCGACTTGAGTGCTCAGACTGTCAGCAAGAAGTTTGATCGTCAGAATATTTATGCCCAGGGTAATGGCATAAATGCTTATAACCCATCATCTTCTATGAATTGGGGTCCTAAGATTGCTGATCTGGCTAACGATGCTACTTATGGTGGTAATACCGACAATAAATATACTCAGGCTTATGGCAAGCACGAGGGTATGTACTACAACCCTAAGTATGCAGCTGCAGGTCTTGACGGTTGGGCTACTCCACAGATTTATGACAATGTAGGTGATTTCTTCGATACAGGTTTCACCCAGAACTCTAACCTGGGTATTTCACAGAAGAATGGCAATATGGCTTATTCTTTCGGTATTGGTGATACATACCAGAAAGGTATCATCCCTTCTACTGGTATGATGCGTACTACAGCCCGTGGTGCCGTTGACTTTGAAATCAACAAGCAGTGGAAGACAGGTTTCTCTGCTAACTATAGCGCAACCAAGATTACATCTGCTCCTGGTGCCAACAGCGGTATTATGAACGTGGTTTATTCTGCTCCTTCTGAGTATAATCTGAAGGGCACTCCTACTCATGCGCCAAACGACCCTACAAATCAGATCTTGTTCCGTTCTACCTCATTCAACAACCCATATTGGTGGAAGGATAACAATGAATTCAAGCAGCATACCAACCGTGTATTCGGTAATGCCTATCTTGAATATCGTCCTAACTTCGGTTGGGATACAGAGCGTTACAACTTGGTAATCCGTGAGCAGGCTGGTCTTGATGTTTACACCACTAACAATAGTGATGTATATGAAAAGGGTTCTGCACAGAATGCTGGTGGTGAGATTGAAAACTATGGTATTCAGCACAATATCTTCAACAACCTCTTCACAGCCAACTTCACCGCTAAGTTGGGTGCTGACAATGCGTGGGACTTCGGCGCATTGCTCGGTTCTGAGTTCAATCATGACTATCAGCGTGTCTGGGATTACGATGGAACTAACTTCCTGTTCTATGGTCAGCCTACTATGACCAATACCACTGTTAAGCCAAAGACAGAGGAATATCAGGCTCAGGAGCGTACCGTAGGTTTCTTCGGTCAGTTGTCTTTGAGCTATGCTAATCAGGTTTATCTGACTGTGACAGGTCGTAACGATATCGTTTCTACCATGCCACGCAACAACCGTAGCTTCTTCTATCCATCTGTATCACTCGGCTGGATTTTCACAGAGCTTCCTGCCTTGAAGGATAATCACATCCTCTCTTATGGTAAGCTCCGTGCTTCATTCGCTCAGGTAGGTCAGGCAGGTCACTACTATGCTAACTATTACTATGTTCCAGAATATGGTAGCGGTATGTATGGTATCACTCCTATCAGTTATGCTATCAACGGCGTAAGTTCTTATGTGCCTTACTACGTGAAATATGACCCTAATCTGAAACCACAGAACACCGTGAACTGGGAGTTTGGTGCAGACTTGAACTTCTTCGACAATCGTGTTCGCTTGGAATATACAGCCAGCTATCAGGACATCAAGGATCAGATTTTCGATGTTCCTACAGCCGGTTCTACAGGTTATCAGTACCTCCGTACCAATGCCGGTGAGATGACCACATGGTCTCATGAGTTTGCCATCAACGCAAGCATCATTCAGACTAAGGATTGGGATTTGGATCTTGGTGTAAACTTCACCAAGCTGACCAACAAGGTTAAGTCTTTGGCTGATGGCGTAGAGAGTATCATGCTGGGTGGTTTCGTTGAGCCACAGGTACGTGCCCAGGCAGGTTATACCTATCCAAATATCTATGGTGTAGCATTCCAGCGCGATGAGCAGGGCCGCCTCTTGCTTCAGGATGGTCTTCCTATCGGTACTGCCGGTAGCCAGAACCTGGGTGAGTGTACACCTGATTTCAATATGGGCTTCAACCTGAAGGCTCGCTGGAAGCGCTTGTCTTTGAGTGCAACCATGGATTGGCAGAAGGGCGGCAAGATGTATAACGGTACACTCTTGACATTGAACTACTTCGGTGCAACCAAGGAGTCTATCCCATACCACGAGGGTACTATGGTAGCTGAGGGTATTGATATTGCAACAGGTGAACCAAACAAGGTTGAGGTAAGCAAGCAGGATTACTGGATGGCTTACAATAACGTGACTGAGGCAGGTATCTACGACCGTAGCTTCCTGAAGCTCCGCGATGTAACCTTGAGCTACCAGCTTCCTAAGTTTGCAGGCATCGACATCTCTGTATATGGATTCGCACGCAACTTGCTCCTCTGGTCAAAGATGAAGGATTTGGATCCAGAGTCTTCTCAGGGTAATGGTAACATGAGTGGTACTTTCGAGCGTTTCTCTGTGCCAAATACTTCAAGCTTCGGTGGTGGTTTCAAGATTACATTCTAATTGGCTGACCCACCTCGGAATCATTTAAAGTATCAATATTAATAAAGGATAAAACAATGATGAATTTTAAGAATATATTTGGCATCTTGGCAATCTCTGCAGTTTCTATGATGACTGTATCTTGCTCTGAGGATATCATGGACAGAATCAACAAAGACGAGGCTCACCCAGGTGAAAGCGTTGTTTCTGCCAAGTTCCAGCTCACAGATGCCATCGTTTCTAGTGTTTTCACTACCAACACGGGTAACTTCGCCTGGTATGTTGCTTCTTATACAGAGCAAATCCTGGGTACAGGTAACAACCAGCTTAAGAATGCAGAGCTCCGCAATATCAATGAAATTGCTGCTGCTTCTAGTTTCGATAATGAGTGGAATGGTACTTATCTTAACCTCAACAACATTCAGCAGATGATTGCTAAGTGTGAAGAGGGTGGCAATAGCGCCGGACAGCTTGATATCAAGGCTATGGGTCAGATTCTGGCTGCTTACGATTGGGGAATCATGACCGACTTGTTTGGTAACATTCCTTGCTCTGAGGCTTTCAAGGTATCTGCTCCTAAGCTCGATACTCAGGAAGATATCTACAAGCATATCCTGGAATTGCTGGATGCTGCCAAGGGTAATCTGGATCAGGCTATTGCCGGCAATATGAAGAATGCTGGTGCCTACGATGTCTTGTTCAATGGTAACTTGACTCAGTGGCGTGGTCTTGCTCATGCCTTGAAGGCTCGCTATCTCTTGCATGAGGTAGGTCGTGCTGCCGACAAGAATGCACAGTATGCTCAGATTCTGGAAGAGGCTAATGCTGCTGTAGCTGATGGCTTCGATGGTGCTAACCTGAATATCTTCGACGGCAACAACCAGATTGATGCATGGTCTGCTTACTGGTATAGCCGTGAGTATAGTGCTTCATCCAAGACAGTTGATGACTTGATGGTAGCTCGTCAGGATCCACGTGAGGCTATCTATAATTATAATGGTGCTGACTGGTATGGTGCTCCTGCTGAGTTGGGCTTGATGACTCCTGGTGACAAGGAAGCAGCCGGTGCAACCAGCGCTACCAATTTCCCTCTCTGGTTCTTGAATGGTATCAGCGAGGTGAAGATTCCTAGCCATTTGATGAGCAAGTCGGAACTTTACTTCATCATCGCTGAGGTGAAGGCTCGCTTGGGTCAGGATGCCAAGGCTGATTTCGAGACTGCAGTCAAGGCTTCTCTTGCTGACTATGCTACTGTAGGTGCTACAGAGTTCAGCGACGATGCTGTTGCTGCTTATCTTGCTGGCGAGACTGCAACTAAGTTTGCAGCAAATCCATTGAACGAGATTTTGGTTCAGAAGTATATCGCCCAGACTCGTGACGAGCAGTTGGAGACCTTCAACGATATGCGCCGTTGCAACTATCTTGATGGTAGCTATCCTGTAGCCATGACCAACCCTAACAATACTCAGGCAGGTCAGAACCGTTTGCCACTTCGTTTGCCATACGGCTCAAGCGATGTTCTTTCAAACCCTAACGTGAAGGAAGCTTTCGGTTCAGGTAACGATGCCGGTAAGTATATCTTCACCGAAAATGTTTGGTGGGCTGGTGGTAACCGTTAATCGGAAACTTACAAGTATCACATAAAATAAATTAAGGTGTACCCTTTTATTGCCGTCGGGCAGTAGGGGGTACACCTTTTTCTTTTTATCTCTCTCACCCTCAAACATTTTCCCAAAATTTCTTGCATCTTTCAGAAGAAAAGCGTATCTTTGCAGAAGATTAGCTGCGCTCGGCAATTTGAAAGTAAACTTTCATTGCGCTCGTTTGCATAATCCGTGCAGCACTGAAGTTGAATCATTAAAACAAGGAGGTAGAATATGGATTTATTTGATAGCAAAAGACAAGAAAGATTAGAGGCAGCAGGAAAGGCTGCAACAGCTAGTAAAGAGGCATCTTTGAAATTTCTTATAGATGCAGGCATTTTGGATAAAAATGGAAACTGGGCTTCACATCTAAGATAATATGGATGAATCTCTTTATTCTAGGCGATCTAATCTTGTGATTGGATTTCATGGTTGTGACCAGTCTGTGGTAGAAAAGGTTATTGCTGGTAAAACAGAACTCTTAGCCAGTACTAATGATTATGATTGGTTAGGAAGTGGTATCTATTTTTGGGAAAATAATGAAGAAAGAGCTTGGCAATGGGCGACAGAATTGTCAAAAAGGTCCAACTCTTCTATAAAAACTCCTGCAGTTATAGGTGCCGTAATAGATTTAGGTTATTGTTTCGATTTGACAGATAGCTCTTATTTACAGGAGTTGAAGAATGCCTATGATGTGTTAAAAGAAACATGTCATAATCTTGATAAGGAATTACCAAAGAACAAGCCAATTGGCAACTCGGATGATCTACTTCTCAGAAGGTTAGATTGTTCTGTTGTACAAACGGCATTGGAGTTGAATAAAAAGGCCAATACCCATTCTTACGATTCTGTAAAAGGTGTATTTTGGGAAGGACAGGAACTATATCCTAATGCAGGATTCAGAGAAAAGAATCATATTCAGATTTGTGTCTGCAATCCAAATTGCATCAAGGGCTATTTTCTTCCTAGAGGTATCAATCAGGATTATCCTAATCCATAATATAATAAGGTGTATCCTTCTTGCCCAACACATCGGGCAAGTGAGGATATGTTTGCATAATCTTTGCAGCACGAAAGTTGAATCATTAAAACAAGGAAGTAAATATGGACAATAAGAATCTTTCATCAGAAGCGTTACTCTCCAATCAAGGAGATATGACTTCTTTTCGATATGGCAATAGTAATATCCGATTTCGTACTCCCAAGCGCCTCAAGCGATATGTGGATGTTAAGGAATGGGATAATGGATATATTGTTGTTATGGCAGATTATGAAGGTTTGGGCGAAACGGAAGAGTATATTGACCTTTTGCCCATATTGAAGAATCTGTATATCAATCCTGAGACTTTTCTCAAACCAATCAAGTCAGTAAAAATAGATTATCATGAAGGAAGAAGAGATTAAAACAGTGGCAGAAAATGCTATGATGATTGTTTGCGGATATGCATTTTCGAAAACCGAAGAAGGCTTTATACGTGTTGTGTATCTACACCCGCCATATCATGCTCTTGTTATGACTAGCGAGGGTGAAATAACAGAAACCAATATGAATGATATAGAAATCAGCATCGTTCAAAAGTATTGGATACGAAACAAAAAATTAATGGAGCAAGCTTATGCCTAAATATTACGATTTTATGATATGTGGGTATTACCTCTATTTTACTTCCCATTGCATAGTGGAAGCTATGCATGTACATGCTAGTGACAAACGTTTAACAGAATCTGGCTCTGCCAAGCTTTTTGTAATGGGAAATGGTGATACCATCGTAAAAGAGCAGGGTGTTCTGACCAATAAAGAATTGAGAATCATTCGTGAATTCATAAAAGACAACTATCAGGAAATGTTCTTAAAATGGTCGGAAATGAGCAGTAATGGATTTTATCGTGGAGAATAATTAAAGAAAAGCGTATCTTTGCATAAGATAAGCTGCACTCGTCTTTTTAATTAGGGCGGGGATTCTTTTACCTAACGGAGAAGTTGCACCACATTTGAGATAAAGGTATGCAAAAGCAAAACGTTTAAGGTCGCAAATTGAGACCTTAAATGAAAAACATGATCAACAAGGCGACTGAGCAAGCATAACAATGCGGCTGAATAAGCGTAACGAGACGGCTCATCTGGCACAAGGATACGACAGCGCTGGGTCAAAGATATAGATTAGGAGGTTCAAGCAGTCGGTATCTGAGGTTCTGAGAGACTGTATCTGAGGTTCAAGCAGACTGCTTCTTGATGATTCCCACTAGGCTCGACAGCTCTGCTGAGCCTAGTCAGCAGCTCTGCCGACTGCAGTCAGCAGGTCTGCTGAGCCTAGCGGCGACACCTCATTATCGTACAACAACACACTCTTTAGTCGTACGACTGTATACCCTTTAGTTGTACAACTATATACCCTTTAGTTGTACAACCATAAACCTACTGTTGTACAAGTATAAACTCATTGACAGTACAATAGTAGTTTTACAACTCAAACATTTTCCCAAAAATCTTTGCATCTTTCAGAAGAAAAGCGTATCTTTGCAGAAAAAGGATCACCTGCAAATGCGTGTGGGCTCGAATAGATGCCCCTACTTAAAATTTATGGCACATGTGCCACTTTTTTAAAGTGCAAAGATATGCGAAAGTAGAGTTCTAACCAAAAATTTTTAGATTTATTATACTAAAAAGGTGTGCCTACCAGCTGCGCGAATTCAACAAGGTGGCTAAATCACCATTGGAAGAATGGGTTGAGTATCTGAAGAATGGCGTCATCTCACCTGATACCCAATCGCCAGGTCTGCAGGAAGCTCGTGAGAAGCTGAAATACTATTCCATGTCGGATGCAGAACGTTATGCATACGATGAGCACATCAATGCCATCATGATTCAAAATGACGTTCTGGGAAATGCAAGATTGGAAGGTATGGAAGAAGGTAGGGCTGAAGGTCGTGCTGAAGGCAAAGCTGAAGGTCGAGCTGAAGGTCGTGTCGAAGAGAAAAATAATATCGCCCGCAAAATGCTGGCTAATGGATTGAGTATAGAGCAGATAGCTTTAATTACCGGTTTGACAGAGCAGGAAATTAAAAAACTATAATATAAAAGGTGTATCCTTCTTGCCCCATACATCGGGCAAGCGAGGATACACCTTTTTTATATACCTTTTAGTATTCGTACAGCTTGATGTGGAGAATTTTATTATCGCCACATGAGATGCGGGCATGGCGTCCCTGGTGATCTTGGTCGCCGTTGTCACGGCGGATAAACTGTAATTTACCGTTTTTATCTACTTCAATCTGGTCAACATATCCGATACCTATACGCTTGCCTTTGAATGTAGCGGTTTGTTTCTTTGTTTCGGTTCCACCGTTGTCAACAAATCCGTCCTCACCAAGTTTCTTTTCTTCAGCTTGCGCTTTTTCTGTCTTGCTCTGGAAAACTACGACGATACCATTACCAGCTATGATGTATTCGTTCTTGGCGAGTTTCAGAATCAATCCACCGCCTTCAGGCCATTTGCTTCCATCTGTAGCACGTGGATCCCATGGTAGCGTGAAGAAGTGGCGGCAAGTCATGGTGATGTCGCCATCTTCGATGATGCGTTCTTTGTCTTTCTGGTCGAAGAGTAATCCCCAGTTCTTGCCCTTTCCCTGATGCTGGAGCAGGAGAGGAGAGAGCTGGTTGATAACCTTGTATGAACGTCTGAGACTGTTCTTCACCTTGTAGTTAGCTTCATCGAGAGCAAACGGACTGAAACTGATAGCATCTGTTTCACCAAAGGTATAGTAAGCCTTTACGCCACTGTTGGCATCGCACTTCACTTCTGGAGTGAAGAAAGGATTGTCGGCACGCTTGTATTTCTCTACCCATCCCTTGTAACCGGTATCATAGATGTCTGGTGCAAAGATGTCGATGCTTGGTGCACCACATTTCCAGATATCAATCAGATGAGCTAGTGGACCGGCAGAAGGATATTCGCCAGGTTTTCTGCCACGGCTGTTCATTGCTGCATTTACATACATCGGAATATTGTAGATGGCTTTGCCTGCTGAGGCTAGTTGCTCTACATATTTAGCATAGTAATATGCCTGGAATTTCTCGTCAGCATAACGGTCTGTTCCGAAAACTTCTGCCCATGTACCTTTCTTCTTGAGCTTGAGTGCCTTGAGCAATGGAGCAGGAACGGGTTGTCTGTAAGCTTTTTCGGCAAGAGGAGAGTGGTCGCGGGCAGATTCGAGCATGCCGATTTCGTTTTCTACCTGCATCATGATAACGGTATTCTCCTGACTGTCTATGGCTTTGATGTGTTTCATCAGTTCGCAGAATGCTCGTTTGTCTGCTTGAAGCAGGTTGTCGCTGAAGGCTGTGCATATCTCCAATGGCTTGCTGTTCTCTGTGAGTGAACGAGGGAAACGCTTGGTGTTTTCCTTTACCCATAGTGGAGCATAGCAGCTCATGGAATTCTTCCAGGCACCAAACCATAGGAAGACAATCTTCAAGTTATGCTTACGGGCAGTTGTGATGACGCTGTCTACGAGTGCAAAATCATATTTGCCCTCATTAGGTTCTACAAATTCCCAATATGCAGGAACGAAGACTGAGTTGACTCCGCTATTCTTCATCTGTTTCAATGCTTTCCTGATGTCGGCAGGACTTGTTGCGGCTGAGTTGCTCAACTCACCAGCCAGGAGAAGCATCGGTTTGTCATTGACAACAAGTTGAGTGGCAGTGCCTTGCTTTTGCAGTTTCACTCCAGCTTGTATATTGATGCAGCATAATAATGCTAGAAAAGATAATACGATTTTATTCATAAATCTTCATTTTAGAGAATGTCTGAAAATACTTGAGGCAGGTATTGCGCCATTCCTTGGCGTTTTCCAACTGCACATTGAGCAATGAATCGGTATGCTGCCATTCCTGCTCATGCCCCTTCATATACTGTTTGGCTGAGGTATGCCAGAAGTCGCGGTATACTTCTACCATCGCTACTCCCATGTTGTACTTCATGCAGAGTTCCTGCCAGAGGGTGCTGCCTGATTTCATCTTGTAATCCCAAGCTACATGATGGAACCATAGGAGATATTCTTCTGGGCAAGTCTCAATGTTGTCATACTGACTGCGATATGGCTCCGGATACTGGCCAACGGCATCTGTTCCCTTGGATGAACGGTCGAAACCGATACCCTTGGCATCAGCCTTGTGATAATACACAGGGCACCACTCCAATGGATAGCTGGCGATGAAACCATCCGGTTCCGGACCATAGTGGTGGTCGAACTTGAAGATGTGGTGCAAGCCCAATGGCATCATATAGTTGACGCAGGCTTCGCGAGAGGTCATCATCATCATCTCTACAGGTTTGGTGAACTTCTCGTCCTGATTCTCGTAAGTCTGAACGAGCCATTCGTGGGCAATCTCTTCTGCGCTGAGCGAAGGATTCCAGGCCAGGCGACCGAAGGCATACCAGTTTGCCTGAGAGAAAGGATGACCGCACCAGTTGGCATCATCACCGATATTGGCTACACCAGAGATTCCAACCAGTTTGCTTGGATTGACGAATCCAAAGAATTCCTTCCACATAGGTGCAAGATAGGTGAGGTGCTTGCTCTGTCCCAGATATTCCTGGGTAATCTGCAGTTCTGCTATCTGAGGAGTTTTCTTGATGTTGTCGAAGATAGGAGCGTATGGTTCACGGGGCTGGAAGTCGAGCGGACCGTTCTTGGATTGCAGGATGACGTTGTCTCTGAACTTGCCATCCATATCCTTGAATTCGCTTACGGCTTGTTTCACTCGGTCTTCGCCCTTGTGGTTGGCACCATATACAAAGCTTCTCCACATGATGATGCCTCCGTATGGCTTCACGGCATCGGCAAGCATGTTGGCTCCATCGGCATGAGTGCGGTGGTAATCGCCAGGACCAGGTTGTCCTTCAGAATTAGCTTTTACCAGGAAGCCGCCAAAGTCGGGGATGGTGGCATAAATCTCCTTGGCTTTCTTCTGCCACCATTGCTGCACCTTCTTATCCAACGGGTCTGCGGTCTTGGTATAACCCAGAGCCATCGGCGAAGCGAAATTGATGCTGAGATAGACTCGGATGCCGTAAGGGCGCAGGATGTTGGCGATGACCTTCACCTTATTAATATATTCTGCCGTCATCATCTTTGGCGATGCATTTACATTGTTCAGTACGCTTCCGTTGATGCCGAGCGATGCGTTGGCACGGGCGTAGGTGATGAGGCGGTCGTGCAGGCTCTTGCTGATGCTGCCGCCCTTGCCTTTCTTTCCGAGTTTGATTTCTTCCCACTTGAAGATGCTCTTGCCGGCATAGCCACGTTCGATGCTGCCATCGAGATTATCCCAATGGTTGAGGATGCGGAGACCCACTTGTGGCTTCTCGGTCTCATCGATAGCTTTGCTGAAGTTCTGCTGATTGCCGCTACCTGTGTTGTAGGCATCAGTGTTCTGAAGTCGAATTAACTCGTAGGCACCATAGAGCAAACCGATAGGATTGCTGGCGGTGATAGTTGCTTCGTACTGAATGTTGTCGCCTTGCTGGGCAGGACGGGCGTAGATGTTATAGCCCTCGCCCAGGTTGAGACTCTTGTCTATCTTGAGCTCAACATTCTTGCCACGCCAGTTGTTTTCTAACTCCTGCTTGGCAATCTTGGCTGTTGCATCATTAGGCAACTGTGAGATGACTTGGCATGAGTTAGCATACTGCTTTCCGAGCCATAACTGTGAACCATCACTCTGTGCAGAAACATGGAGTGATGTAAGTACCGTAAATAATAAAATGAGGTATTTCTTCATATCTTTGCAGATCATTAGTTTGTATTGTTATTGTTTCTGCTGCAAAGATACGAAAAAATACCTTATTCTCTTCTATTTGTTGTTTATTTTTCATTTCTCTTTGTTTCAGCATACTCGCTAGGCGACATGCCATAGTGTTTTTTGAACACGGTAGAGAAGTGGGTCTGGTTGTTGAAGCCCACGGAGTAAGCCACCTGCGTGATGTTGATCTGTCCTTCTTCTATCAGGCGTGCTGCCTGTTCCAATCGCAGGTTGCGGATGAATTCTCCGGCAGATACACCCGCTATCTCCTTGAGCTTGCGGTGCAGTTGGGCACGGCTGATACCCACATCTGTCGTAAGTTTCTCCACGTTCAGATCCTGATCGGCTAGATGTTCATTCATATAGTTCATCACTCGCTCCATCAGGGCATCGTTGTTGCCTTTCACCTGAATCTGCTCAATCTTCGCTTTCTGTCCTTGTGCCCCGCTATACTTGCCACGGATGCGTCGCACATTATCCACCAGGTTGTCGATGAGAATATGCAGTTCTTCCATGTTGAATGGCTTTGCCAGGAAGGCATCCGCTCCCTTGCGCAAACCTTCCAGGCGGTTTTCTACTTCGCTCTTCGAGGTGAGCAGGATGACAGGAACATCGCTGATGTTGCTGTTGCTCTTGATGTTCTTCAGCATGGTGATGCCATCCATCTCCGGCATCATCACGTCGCTTATTACGAGGTCGTACTTGCCCGTGAGCAGCATCTTCAATCCTTCCTTGCCGTTGCTGGCATGGTCAAATCGGTACCAGTCGCACAATTCGGTCTTGATGTAGTGGGCTATCTCAGCATCATCATCTACTATCAGGATGTTGAAGTTGCGGTTGGCCTGCACTTTCTTGCCGATGGATTCGATGCTTCTGTCATCTTCCTCGTTGAGAATCTCTTCTGGCTTCAGATGTTCCTTGCCCAGCGGAATGGTTACCTCGAAGCAGGAACCCTTGATGCCATCGGTGCGGTTGTATGCCTTGATCTTGCCTCCGTGCATCTCTACGAATGCCTTGCAGAGGTTCAGTCCGATGCCGGTGCCTTCGATGTGAAGGTCGCTACTGTTGCTGCCTTGGTAGAATCGGTCAAAGAGTCGGTCGGTCTTCTCTTCCTTCAGTCCGATGCCGGTATCCTGTACCTTGATGATGGCATTTTTCTCGTCCTTGCCCATGATGAGGGTGATGGTGCCGCCATTGAAGGTATACTTCATGGCGTTGGAGAGCAGGTTGGAAATCACCTTGTCGAAGTTGATGCGGTCTATCCATACCGGCAATTTGCCTTTGGCATCGCTGAGGCTCGCATCTTCCTGGAGCGAGAGTGTGATGTTGCGCTCTTCTGCATTGAAACGGTAGAGCGATATGATGCCGTTCAGGAATTCCCTGAGTTGGGTTTCCTGGCAATGCAGATGCATCTGGTTCTTGTCTATCTTTCGCTCGTCGAGTATCTGGTTTACCAGAAGCAGCAGGCGCTGGGCGTTGCGGTCGATGGTGTCGATTTCCTGTTTGCTTTCGGCATCCGTGATTCTTGTCTTCAGCTTGTTGAGCGGTCCCATAATCAATGTCAGCGGTGAACGGATATCGTGGGTGGCATTGATGAGGAACTGCATCTTGGTTTCTTCCAGGTCTTCCTTGCGATGACGCTCATATCGGTAGATGATATACAGGATGATGCCTGCTGCTGCCAGGAAATAGAGGAGAAATGCCCAGGTGGAAGCATACCAAGGGTCGCACACCTTGATGTGGATGATGGTTGACTTCTTGGAGAAGTTGCCATTGCTCATGGCTCTTACCTCCAGGGTGTAGCTGCCTGGTTTCAACTTGTTGAATGATACAGCGTTGGAGCCTTCGTTGGTGCTATTCCATTTTCCCTCGTTGATACGATATTGGAAGCTGATGTTGTCGGTGTTCCTGTAGTTGAGCAGCGAGAACTCCAGCGTGAATGAATTCTCCTCGTATGGTATCGTGAACTTATCCGTCAGACAGTTGATTGGCTTGCCGTCGATGATGAAGTTGGTGAGGTGTACATCTCCCAGTTCCATCTTCTTGGCTCTCACTCTTTCCGGGTAGAAAGTGGTGATGCCGTCGCTTGTACCGAAGGCGATGAGGTCGCTGGCGGTATGCATGGAAGAGCCCAGCACGTATTCACGGGTGGTAAGTCCGTTGCCATTGATGTGCCCGATAAACTGTCTGTTCTTCTGGTCATACTGCCAAATGCCCATGGTGGTGCTTATCCACAAGTCGCCCTGATGGTCTTTGATGATGCTGCACACCTGCTTTCCCTTCAGAACTTCGGCGTGAGGGAGAGCAAGGGTCTTGTTGTTCTTTCGGTCGAAAAGATAGAGCCCTTCTTCCGTTCCGATAATCATATCGCCGTTCTTTCCTTCGCAGATGCCATTCGCCTGTCTGTCTTTCAGAATGTTATTCCATCCGAAGTCCTTGAAGTTGAGTGTCTTCGTGTTGAGGCAGGAAACGCCATTTGAAGTACCGATCCACAGATGACCGGTATGGTCGAATGCCATGCTGCGCACCCAGTCGTTGCAGAGGAATCCCTTGTTTCCTCTCTGTCGCATATTGAGCACGGTAACCTTTCCGCTTTCCACATTATATATATATAGGCCCTTGCTATATACAGAGATATAGAGATTGCCCTGGTTGTCATCTGTCATGCAGTAGATACCTGCGCTGGTAAAGGTGAGCTTTTCCTGATAGGCTCCCGTATGCGGATTGTAGCTGTAGAGCGCACTTCCGTTGCTGATCCAGTATGCACCCCGGCGGTCTTTGTAGATGATGCAGGTACCTGCTGGCGAGGTAGGGTGGGCGATAATCTTTCCTGAAGCATCAAAACAGAATACGCCACTGTTTTGCACCGTACACCATGTTTCGCCATTCTCGCCAGGGGCGATGGAAGAAACGCTGCTGCCGATGATGTAGTTCTGTGCCGAGAAACTCCAGCTGCTGAAGGCTTGCTGGCGCTGGTTGAGCAGATAGAGACCTTTCTTGTAACAGCCTATCCAGAGGTTGTTGTCCTTGTCTTCGATGATGTCGTTGACGAAGGCGGTGGAAAGATTGAAATTGCTGTTGCTGTTTTCCAGCTGTTCCACCTTATTGCTTCCCTTCTTGATGATCAGGGCTCCATGTTCAGAGGTGCTGATATAGAGGTTGCCCTCGTGGTCGAAGGTGGCATTGTTGATGGTTACATGATTCTTGAAAGTACCCAGGTCGTAACCGGCATCGGCTATACGCCCCGTGCGGTAGTCATAGTAGATGATGCCATACATGCAGACGATGAGCATGGCTTGCGGGCGATGCTGGATGAATGCCACAGGGGCTCCGTATGGCGATTTGAAGTCTTTGCGCTGCACCTTGCCTTGCTGCTCGATGAATCGGGTGAAGGTTGACAGGTGGCTGCTCTGCCAGAGATATTGGTGCTTGTCTTCGTAGATATGGGTGAAGAATACATCCGAGTCGCGCTCGGTGTATGCTCTCTCCCATTTGATGGTGAATCTGTTGTTTGCCGTTTTCTCTATGCCGTTGTTCTTCACGGAGTAGAGACCGTAACCTGCCGTGCCCAGCAGGATATCGCCGCGATGGCTTTCTACCATCGAATAGATGCGTGGCTTTCTGCCATCAGGAAACTGGAGACGGGAGAAATTGTTCGTCTCATAATTATAGCGCATCAGTCCCTTGGCGCAACCAATCCAGAGGTTACCTTTCTTATCTACCAGAAGGTCGGAGATAATATTGTCGGTGATGGAGGTTGTGTCTTCTTCGTTGTGCAGATAGTTGGTAAAGCGGTAGCCGTCGAACTTGCTGAGTCCGTATTCCGTGCCCACCCAGATATAGCCATACTTGTCTTGCACAATACAGTTGATGAGCGAACTTGATAGCTTGCCCGAAGTGAAGAGTTCACCACTGTCGGCCCATACCATAAGCGATAAGGCGATAGCGAAGAGTGCCGTGAGGCAATGTCTGATATGCTTCATATTTTTGTCCGTTTCTTATTTAAATAGGTTATTATGGCTGCAAAAGTAACAAAAAACAATGGAAGAAACAAATTCTAATGTAACAATATGTTTCGTTTCTTTTTGTTTCTTTATCTTTTTGTGTCTTTTTTGTGAGTATGAAACAAATAGAAAAGTAATGGTAACTATAAAATACCTGTTATTTCATAACTTATTAGTAAATTTGCATCGTCAACAACAATAGAAACATTAAAAGCATCATAATAACAATGAATAAACAAGCAATAAAAATCTTATCTTTGGCGCTCGTATTGGCTGCGTCAAGTTCTGTAGCTTTCGCTCAGAAGGTGTGGAAAGGCTCTTGGGCTACTGCAGTGGAATGGACTGGCAAAGGAGATATGCCTAAGGAAAGCTTGAGCAACCGCTCTTGCCGACAGGTGGTTCATGTATCCTTTGGCGGAAATGAACTCAGAGTGAAGCTCAGCAATGAACAGAGCAAGGAACCGGTGGAAATCAAATCGGTGTATATTGCAGATACCGATAAGGACAGCAACTGGTTTGTGAATGGTAAGACCGTGAAGTATCTCAAGTTTAATGGCAAGAAGAATGTAACCATTGCTCCTGGCAAGGCTATCTTCTCAGATGATTTGAAATATGCCTTGAAGAGTGGACAGCGCCTCACGATTACCATCGACTATGGCAAGCAGACTCCAGTGAATGCAACATCCCATCGTGGTTCACGTACCACATCTTATATAGTAAACGGTTTGCATCGTACTCCTAAACCGATGGATAAGAGTTTTGATGATGGCGAGGAGGTGGATCACTGGTATAATCTTTCAGCCATTGATGTGAAGACCGATAAGGCTACCCCTGTGGTGGCTATCCTCGGAAACTCTATCACCGATGGCCGTGGAAGTACTACCAACCATCAGAACCGATGGACCGATTTCCTCTCGGATGCCCTGAATGCAGAGAAGCCATACGGTGTATTGAATCTCGGTATCGGTGGCAACTGCGTGGTGCAAGGCGGATTGAGCGAACCAGCCATGAAGCGTTTCGACCGTGACATCCTGGGACAGGCTGGTGTGGATAAGCTCATCATCTTCGAAGGAACCAACGATATCGGTTGCTGCGGAGGAAATTATGAACATGTAACAGATACCCTGATAGCTTGCTACAAGGTGCTGATAGCAAAAGCCAAGGCTAAAGGCATTAAGGTGTATGGCGGAACCATTACCCCAACTAAGGGCAACGGATGGTATTCCTTCTGGCATGAGGCAATGCGCCAAACCGTGAACGAATGGATTAGAAAGAGCGGTGCCTTCGACGAGGTCATCGATTTCGATGAATTAACCCGCGACCCGAAAGACCCTCAGCGCCTGAAGGCTGAATATTCAGACGACTGGTTGCATCTCAACCCTAAGGGATATGAAGCTATGGGCAAGTTTGCCGCAGAAAAATTGAAATAAAAGAATAAAGATATGGAAAAGAATTCACAGGAATCCCAGGGATTCTACAAATTGAATTGGTTGCAGCGCATCGGATTCGGTTCTGGTGACTTGGCACAAAACCTCATCTTCCAGACAACATGTATGTACTTGTTGTTCTTCTATACCGATATCTATGGACTCGATGCAGTTGACGTTTCCGTGATGTTTACGGTAGGAAATGTTGCAAATGTGATTTGGGACCCTATTGTAGGTGCCCTTATAGATAAGCACAATCCTAAGTTGGGTAAGTATCGCTCTTATCTGGTATTCGTAGGAATCCCACTTTCGGGCTTTGCCATCCTCTGCTTCTGGAATGGCTTTGCACCATCCCTGCTCTATGCCTATATCACATACATTGCCATGACATTGCTCTATACATTTATCAATGTACCTTATGGAGCCTTGAACTCATCGCTGACTCGTGATACCGATGAAATCACGGTGTTGACGTCAGTTCGTATGTTTATGGCAAACTGTGGCGGTTTGGCTGTAGGCTCAGGTCTTCCATTGCTCATCGCATACTTTACCGACCAGCAGTCGGATGGTTTGCCTAAGGATCCGGTGGCTTGGTTTACCACCATGACCATCTATGCCGTCATTGGTTTGTTGTTGCTCCTCTTCTGTTTCTCACAGTGTAAGGAGCGTGTGGTAATGAATGCCGAGGAGAGCGCCAATGTGAAGATAAGCGACCTTTGGATGGAATTTTTCCACAACCGTCCTTTGCGTATCATAGCCTTCTTCTTCATCACCGCCTTCGCCATGATGTCTATCGGCAATGCGGCAGGAGCTTACTTCATGAACAGCAACCTTCACGGAACCTCCGAGCAGCTTTCCATCTTCATGGGTTTGGGTTCGGCACCATCGTTCATCTTCATGCCACTGGTGCCTATGATCAAGAAGGCAATCGGCAAGAAGAACATGTTCTATGTGTTCCTGGGCATCGCCATCGTGGGTATGGCATTCCTTTATCTGGTAGCAAAGATGGAGCAGCCAAGTATGATGCTCGTCTATATCGCCCAGTTTGTTAAGTCAACGGGTGTTATTGTAGCTACGGGTTATATGTGGGCTCTTGTTCCTGAGGTTATCTCTTATGGAGAGTATAAGAGTGGCAAGCGTATAGCAGGTATCGTGAATGCCTTGACGGGCATCTTCTTCAAGGCGGGTATGACCTTGGGTAGTGTGGTGGCTCCAGCCATCCTTGCTTACGTGGCTTACAATCCGAAGGCCGTGGAGCAGACTCCTGAGGCTCAGGAGGGTATTCTCTGGTTGGTATGTGTCATTCCTGCTGCCTTGTTGCTGCTCGCCATCTTCATTATCTCGAAGTATGAGTTGACAGATGCGGTTATCGATGATATCAACAAGAAGATCGAGGCTCGACACAAACAGGGAAAGTAACATTTAAAAATGAGAAAAATATAAATTAGACATGAAGAAAATATCGACTTTTGCATTGGGCTTGATGCTTGCTTCGGCAGCATTTGCCCAGAAAGGCAATAATAATACGACAATCCCAACATTCCAGGAGACCATGGGCAAGTACTTCCTGGTGGGTGCTGCCGTTAATACTTCTCTGACAGACGGACAAGATCCGGCAGGTGAGGAAGTAGTGAAGAAACAGTTTAACCAGGTGGTTGCCGAGAACTGTATGAAGGGCGAGGAAAATCATCCGGAGGTGAATCGCTTTGATTTCACCGATGGTGATAAACTCGCTGACTGGGCTGAGAAGAACGGAAAAACCTTGATAGGTCATTGCCTGGTTTGGCATTCTCAGCCACCTAAGTGGATGTTTACCGATGATAAGGGTAATCTGGTAAGCCGTGAAGTGCTCATCGGCAGAATGTATAATCACATCATGAATGTGGTTACTCATTATAAAGGTAGAGTAAAGGGATGGGACGTTGTGAACGAAGCTTTCGAGGATGATGGCTCTTACCGCAAGTCTCTATATTATAAGATTATCGGCCCGGAGTTCATCGAACTGGCTTTCCGCTTTGCGCATGAGGCTGACCCTAACGTAGAGCTTTACTATAATGATTATTCTACTTCGAAGCCAGCTAAGCGAGAGGCTATCTGCAAGCTGGTTCGCGATTTGAAGGCGAAGGGTCTCCGTATCGATGCAGTAGGTATGCAGAGCCACAATGGTTTTGATTATCCTGATTATGCTGAGTATGAGAAGAGCATCGAGGCTTTTGCAGGTGAAGGTGTCAAGGTGATGCTGACTGAGCTGGATATGAACATGCTTCCTAATCCGGAAGGATTCGGCGGTGCGGAAATCAGCCAGAAGTTTGAACTTCAGAAGAAGTACAATCCATACGTGAAGGGACTTAACAAGAAGGCACAGAAACTCTTCAACCAGCGTTATCTCGATCTCTTCAAGATTGTAGAGCGTCACAAGGATGTCATCAGTCGTGTTACTTTCTGGGGTGTCAACGATGGTCACTCTTGGTTGAATGGCTGGCCTATCCCAGGCAGAACCAACTATCCACTGCTCATCGACCGCAACAACGAGGTGAAGCCAGTGGTGAAGGAAATCGTCAATCTCTTTAAATAGTAATCTCTTTAGATAATATTATACATCTCTTAAAATAAAAGATAATCATGAAAGCAAGATATTTGTTCCCTAAGGATTATATGGCAGATCCATCTGCCAATGTGTTTAACGGTCGCCTGTATGTTTACCCATCTCATGACTGGGACAGCGGCGAAAGCTTCGACGATGATGGCGGTCACTTCCAGATGAAAGACTATCACGTTCTCTCTATGGACGATGTGATGGAAGGTGAAGTAACCGATCATGGTGTGATTCTCGATGTGAAGGATGTGCCATGGGCTGAGAAGCAGATGTGGGACAACGATGTAGTAGAGAAGGATGGCAAGTACTATCTCATCTTCTCTGCCAAGGATTATAATGGCGTGTTCCATCTAGGTGTGGCTGTGGCTGATAAGCCTGAAGGTCCTTTCGTTCCGAATGCCGACCCAATCCGCAAGTCATACAGCATCGACCCTTGTGTGTTCAAGGATGATGATGGCAAGATTTACTGCTACTTCGGTGGTATCTGGGGCGGTCAGCTTCAGTGGTACAAGGACAACAAGGCACTGAAGGATGAGCATCTTCCAGAGGGCAAGGAGAATCCGTTACCATCTCGTGTAGCCATGATGACTGATGATGTGCAGCAGTTTGCAGAAATGCCAAAGCCTGTTGTCATCGTTGACGAGGAGGGTAAGGTATTGTCAGCCGATGATTCTCATCGCTTCTTCGAGGCTAGCTGGATGCACAAGTACAAGGGCAAGTATTATTTCAGCTACTCTACGGGTGATACTCATTATCTCTGCTATGCAGTAGGTGATAATCCTTATGGACCATTTACTTATAAGGGTGTTATCCTGGAGCCAGTAGTAGGTTGGACAACCCATCATAGCATCTGTGAGTACAAGGGACAGTGGTATCTGTTCCATCACGACTGCGTGCCATCAAATGATACAACCTGGCTTCGCAGCGTAAAGGTAGCTCCTCTCTTCTATGATGAGGATGATAATATCTTGCCAGTAAAGACGGATGAGTAATCCGCCTTTTTCGGGCAATCAGGCATAAACATAGGCTTTAGGTTTTAATAGTTTTGATGAATAGTTGATACATTTAGTTAATGTTAGTTTAGAAAGTGAGCAGCATCTTCGGGAGGAAGGTGCTGTTTTTCTTTTTGTAGCATCGGATATCTTCTTCTTTTTCTTTTTATCTCATGTTATTTTTATGTTATTTCTTTCTTTTTGTTATTGTTTTCTGAGTTTTTTGTTTACCTTTGCATCCATAAACCAATGAAACGAATGAATTATGTTGAAATTACTGTTAAGGTTATGGTGGCTGCAACAGCGCCGTAACTTCCGCAAGAGAGATGCCTTCGTGGTGTGCTACCTCATCTTCCTGTATGTGGTGATGGGCTTCAGCTTCTACCAGGGCTTTACCGAGAGTGGAGGAGAACTGAAGGAAGAGGACATGCCTGCCCTGTTGGGAGCCGGCATCGTAATCGGTATGCTGATTCCTGACATCATCATGAAGATGGTGATGAAGCGGGATATTACGGCAATGGATGATTATGTGAAGTCGCGCCCTGTGCCTGAGAAAATCTGGAACAAGTTCCTGCTCACTACCAATCTCATGAGCTTCTGGAACTATGTGCTTCCGGTGCTTACGCTTCCGGTGTTCATCTATCTTCTGCCGGCAGCTGAGGCTGTCGCCAGCTTTTTCCTGTTCCTGGAGTTCTCTTTCATCAACGGCATCTATATCACCTGTTACCGCAAGACAACGGAGTGGATTCTGAAATGGCCTTTGATATTGGGATGGATGGGAATGTTTGCCGTGCTGATAGGATTCATGATTGTGGTTTCCCTCTACCCGGTATATATGGGATGGATAGGTCTCTTCTTCCTTGCAGGAGCGGTATTCACCGGACTTACCGCCTATCTCTATCACGAAAAGATTTATAACGAGCAGAAACAGAAGGTTTCCAAGTTCCGTGGCTTCAGCCATATCAATCTCTTCAGCCTGCAATATATCGGTACATTGAGAGCGAAGCGCATCCGTAAGATGGTGATTCTGATTACTGCCATCTTCCTCATCGATGCCTATTTCTACGCCCAGATTCCTTTAGAGCCGGGACAGGAAATGGGGGATAAGGTGGCTATGACTACCCTCTATGTGGTGGGTGCCATCCTGTTGCCATCGGTGGTATTGTCGCAATGGACCTTTGGTATTGAGGCAAACTTCTTCCATGGCTTGATGACCAAGCCGGTGAAGGTGATGCAGATGCTGCAGAATTGCTTCTATTATTATATGGTAGTGAGTGCTGTCGCCTTGTTGCTCACCCTTCCGTTCCTCTTTCTGCAGATAGGAATCGGACACCAGGTGCTCATTGGCGGTTTCTGTCTGGCAGTATTCATCAATCTCTTCAATCTGCCTACGGCACTCTTCTCTTCCCGTCTGGAGATATTCCAGACTTCCATGTTCAGCATGCAGGGAGCGAATCTGAAGATCAATCTTTATGCCATCGCCTTCCTCTTCCCGCTGGCAGGTGTCTGTGCCATCTATCATTTCTTCGGTGAGACGGCATGGTTTATCACCTGCGTAGCGCTGGCAGTCATCAGCATCGCCATCCATAAATGGTTCATCGCCAAGATTGCTGCCATCTTCGAGAAGAACAAGTATAAGCGCATGGAGAAGTTCATGGAAAGCTAGGAGAGTAATCATAAAGTTCAAAGTTCAATGTTCAAAATTCAAAGTTCAAAGTAAAATGATTAAGATTCAGAATCTCAAGAAGATATATAATGGCAATACCGTACTCGATATTGATAATCTGGGTGTTGCAAAGGGCGAGTTGATAGGACTCGTAGGTAATAATGGTGCGGGCAAGACTACCTTGCTCCGTCTGATTCTCGACCTGATTCAGGCTGATGATGGTTTCGTGGAAAGCAATGGACAGAAGGTGAACGAGAGTGAGACGTGGAAGGAATATACCGGCAGTTACATCGACGGCAGATTCCTCATCGACTTCCTCACCCCTGAGGAATACTTCGATTTCATCGCTGATGTCTATAACATCGACGATAAAACCTTGCAGGAGCGACTGGCGCAGTTTGAGGGCTTTATGCACGATGAAATCATGGGAACCAAGAAGTATCTCCGTGATTTCTCTCAGGGCAACCGACAGAAGATTGGCATCATTGGAGCGATGATCATCAATCCGAAGGTTCTTCTCCTGGATGAGCCATTCAACTATCTCGACCCATCTTCTCAGATGACTATCGCCCACATGATTCAGCGCATCTGCAAGGAGCAGGGCACCACGGTCATCATCTCCAGCCATAACCTCAACTTCGTTGCCGACATCTCCTCTCGCATCCTTCTGCTGGAGAAAGGCAAGTTGGTGAAGGATCTTCCTAATGCCGATGGCGCTGCCATCGCCGAACTCAACGAGTACTTCGGTATTCAGGCGGAATAGCTTTCTGGCGATTCTTTTTACGTTAATATTATACAATTTCTATTATACGATTTGTATAATTATCGGTAAATGATTACCTTTGTACCCAAACGAAGAAAAAAAGAATCAATGAGCAAAGGAAAATTAGCTAAGTTTGCGGATATGGAGCGTTTCGAGAACGTGTTCCAGTATCCATATAGTGTTGTAGATGACGTGCCTTTCGATATGAAGGGCAAGTGGCGTGAGATGTATTTCCACAATGATAATCCTATCGTGCTGGAGTTGGGATGCGGCAAGGGTGAATATACCGTGGAACTTGCCAAGCTCTATCCTGAAATGAACTTCATCGGTGTGGATATCAAGGGTGCACGAATGTGGACCGGTGCCAAGAAGGCGATAGAGGAAGGACAGAAGAACGTGGCTTTTCTCCGTACCAACATCGAGATTATCGACCGCTTCTTTGCCGAGGATGAGGTGCAGGAAATCTGGCTCACCTTCTCTGACCCGCAGATGAAGAACCCTCGCAAGCGTCTTACATCTACATACTTCATGAACCGTTATCGCCACTTCCTCGTGGATGGCGGTATCATCCATCTGAAGACGGACTCCAACTTCCTCTTCACCTATACTACTTATATGGTGGATGGCAACCATCTGCCTGTACTCTTCCGCACCGAGGACCTCTATCATCAGGAGGGTATCGATGAGGAAACCCGTAAGATTCTCTCTATCCAGACCTATTATGAGAGTATGTGGATAGAGCGTGGCTTGAACATCAAGTATCAGAAGTTTGCCTTGCCACGTGAGGGTGAGCTGGTGGAACCTGATATTGAGATTCCGCTGGATGATTATCGCAGTTATCGCCGTGATAAGAGAAGTTCAAAGGATACAGCGAAGTAAGTTATCGCAATATATATTTTAAAACCGCCCAACTGCTGATATGTGGTCGCACATCAGCAGTTGGGCGGTTTTTCTTGCCGTTATCGGCAAAAAAGAGGGAGGATAATCGTTTTTTTCGTTGTTTTCTTGCCGTTATCGGCAAAAAGTGCTATATTTGCAGTCGAAATACAAACGTAAACTTGCCGATAAAATATGGATTATATATCAGTGAAAGAGTTTGCGCAGAAGTATGGGGTATCAGAACGAACTGCGCGTAATTATTGTGCTTCCGGGAAAATTGAGGGAGTAGTGTTGGTGGGAAAGACATGGAATATTCCTGCCGATGCAACCTTGCCTATGCGTAAATCCAAGAAGCAACAGGTTTCTCCACTTCTTTCTATCCTTCGGGAACAGAAGAATATGAAGCTGAAAGGAGGCATTTATCATCGTACTCAAATAGACTTAACCTATAATTCTAATCATATCGAAGGAAGCAGGTTGTCGCATGAGCAGACTCGTTTTATTTTTGAAACCAATACGATAGGCATTACCGACCAAAGTGTAAGGGTGGATGATATCATTGAGACAACCAATCACTTCAGGTGTATCGATTTGATTATCGAGCAGGCTGATGAGAAGTTGACCGAAGACTTCATCAAGAAACTTCATCTTATCCTCAAGTCTGGAACTTCTGATAGCACCAAAGATTGGTTTATGGTGGGAGATTACAAGCGATTTCCAAATGAAGTGGGGGGCATTGATACTTGTGAACCGGAAATGGTACACAAGGAGATGGTAAGGTTGCTGAAGGAGTATAATGCCAAGAAAGTAAAAACGCTGGAGGATATTATCGATTTCCATCAGCGCTTTGAGTCTATTCATCCTTTCCAGGATGGTAATGGAAGGGTAGGACGACTGATCATGTTCAAGGAGTGCCTAAGCAATGGTATCGTTCCGTTTATCATTACAGATGAGTTGAAGATGTTTTATTATAGAGGATTGCACGAATGGAATCATATTAAAGGTTATCTGATGGATACTTGTCTTACTGCACAGGACTTCTATAAGCGTCTGCTCGATTACTTCCAGATTAAATATTAGAACTAGTCTTAGTCTGGGATATGTATAGTATGTTATTCTCTTACTATATCTTTTGTTAAATCCGGAAAGAATCTGATAGAAATAGAGAAGAAAAAGGTGGAAATGCTTGGTGTTTCCACCTTATTTTATTAAATTTGCAGCAAGTTTTTGAAGAAATGCAGTAACCTTTGGGGCTGCATAAGCCTGATGAAACGACTAAAAAAACAGAAAAGTAATGACTAACTAAATAAACGACAAAATGATGAACTACAAGAAATTGGCTCTTACCGTTGCGGCTGGAGCGATGGCAACAACAATGATGGCGCAATCTGCACCAAAATTGAATGCCAACAACATCGATGAAGTAATCAAGGCGATGACCTTGGAAGAAAAAGCCCAGATGCTGGTGGGCGGTGGTAACGATGGATTCGTGGGCAGTGGCGCTATGCTCGGACATCAGAAGAAGTTCGTGCCGGGTGCTGCGGGTACTACTGTAGCCATCCCTCGTCTCGGCATTCCTACTACCGTACAGTGTGATGGACCTGCCGGAGTTCATATCGATGCTCATCGCGAAGGTGACAGCCGTAGCTACTTTGCTACCGGTTTCCCTATCGGAACCTGTCTGGCTTCTACCTGGAACACCGACCTGGTGCGCAAGGTGGGTGAGGCTATCGGTAACGAAACCCTGGAGTATGGCTGTGATGTTGTGCTCGGACCGGGTATGAACCTGCATCGCAATCCGCTTTGCGGCCGTAACTTTGAGTATTATTCTGAAGACCCAATCGTAACGGGTCTTATCGGAACCGCCTTTGTACAGGGTGTGCAGAGTCAGGGTGTGGGCGTGAGTGCCAAGCACTTTGCTGTGAACTCTCAGGAAACTGACCGTACCAAGGTGGATGAGCGATTGAGCCAGCGTGCTCTCCGTGAGTTGTATCTGAAGGGTTTTGAGATGATGGTTCGCAAGAGCAATCCTTGGACTATCATGTCTGCCTATAACAAGATCAATGGTGTTTATGCCCAGGGCAACAAGGGCCTTCTTACCGATATTCTCCGCAACGACTGGGGATACAAGGGAATCGTGGAAACCGACTGGATTGGTAAGCGTGCCGACCTTCCACTGGAACAGGAAGTTGAGGCTGGCAACGACTTGATGATGCCGGGTTATCCAGCACAGGTGCAGGATATTGTTGATGCCGTAAAGAATGGCAAGTTGGATATCAAGGATGTGGACCGCAATGTTCGCCGTATGCTCGAATATATCGTGAAGACTCCTCGATTCAAGGGATATAAATATAGTGGTGAGCCAGACTTGAAGGCTCATGCAGCCATCACCCGTCAGAGTTCTACCGAGGGTATGGTGCTCCTGAAGAATGATGCCGCTCTTCCTATCCAGGGCTTGAAGACCGTAGCGCTCTTCGGCGTCAATTCTTACGACTTCATGTCGGGTGGTCTTGGCAGTGGAGCCGTTAATGTAGGCTATTCTGTAGATATGGTTACCGGTTTGAAGAACATCGGTGTGGCAACTACTCCTCAGCTTACGGAAATCTATCAGAATTATGTGAAGTATGCCAAGGCTAAGTTGAAGGCAGACAAGAATCCGATGATGTGGTTCCTGGATCAGGGTCAGCCAAAGCTCGATGAAATCGAGATTACCGAGCGCTGTGTAGCCAGCGAGGAGCCAAAGGCGGATGCAGCCATCATCACCATCGGCCGTCAGGCAGGTGAGGGAATGGATCGCCAGATCAATGGTGAGTTCAACCTCAGTCAGATAGAGCAGGATATGATCTTCCGTGTATCTGATGCTTTCCATGCCAAGGGCAAGAAGGTGATTGTGATCATCAACTCTGGTTCTGTGATGGAGACAGCCAGCTGGAGAGACCGTGTGGATGCTATCCTCGTAGCTTGGCAGCCAGGTATCGAGGGCGGTAACTCTGTAGCTGATATCCTGACCGGTAAGGTGAATCCATCGGGTAAGTTGACCATGACCTGGCCTATCGCTGCTACCGATCATCCATCTACTGCCAACTTCGCCAAGGATTACGATATGTACACCTACAAGAACCTGCAGGATTGGAGCAAGGGTAATATCAAGGGTTACGATTATAGCAACCACGAGGAGGATATCTACGTAGGCTACCGCTACTTCGACACCTTCAATAAGAATGTGGCTTATCCGTTCGGTTATGGTTTGAGCTATACTACCTTCGAGTTTGGCAAGCCATCTGTTAAGGCAAAAGGCAATAACATTGAGGTAAGCGTAACCATCAAGAATACCGGTAAGGTTGCCGGTAAGGAAGTTGCTGAGGTTTATGTCACCGCTCCAAAGGGTGCTTACGAGAAGCCAGCCAAGGAACTCAAGACCTTCGGCAAGACCAAGTTGCTGAATCCAGGTGAGAGCCAGACTTTGAAGATGACACTTGAAAAGCGCGATCTTGCCAGCTTCGATGAGGCTAACAGCCAGTGGAAGGTAGATGCAGGTAACTATCTCTTCAAGGTAGGTAGTGATGTGGAGAACATCAAGGGTACTGCTACATTGAAGGTGTCTGAATACACCGAGAAGACAAGCAATGCCTGCGCTCCTAATGTTCAGATGAACTATCTGAAGCAGAAATAGCAAATGTAAACAATATTCTAGAAAGAGATAATCTAGAAAAAACTCCCGGAAAATGGGGGAAGAAAAGATTGAAAATTTTCCCTTAAGGCTATTTATTTTTTGCCTTAAGGGAAAATATATTTTTCCTTAAGGGAAATAAAATCTTCCCTTAAGAGATATTTCCACCAGAATTAACCTGTAAAGATATCTCTTTGTAGATTTCTCGGCATCTCTTTTCCTTCATTTTATTCTTTACACCAACGGCAATCATATCCTCTACGGTCGGATGCCCTGTTCCATTTACAGATGTTGCGTGTTCTCCATTATATCCCTCGGTGCAATGGGTGAGGTCGTAGGCAGGAGCTAAATGCCAGTGCCATTTGCCATCGCTCTCTTTCTGAACCAAGAAAGAGAAGTTCTTGCAGTGGTCGTCCTTGTTGTCCATTATATAATTGAAAACCATGCGGCGGAACATCTCTTCCACATCCTCCTGGCTCTGGGTAAGATAACCTGTAAGCGCCAAAAGGTTGAGATAATCGAGAATGGGGTTGGAAAGGGAAACGTTGAGTAAGGCTCCAGCTGTGGCTACGTGAATGCGTTCGCCTGTTGGAGAAATGTCGAAGCGACGGCAGGCAAAATACTTGTTGTTTACCAGTTTGAAGTCGGGTACTTGGATACCACATTGCTTGGCTATCTCATTATAATGATACTCTTGCTTTCCCATATCTTGAGGGTCATAGGTATGGCGAAACTTGACCAGCCAATGACCATCCTCGTTTGTAAAAATGGCTTTCGGGCGACAACCGCCACTATTACCACTATTATATAATAGCAATCCTGCGTCATTATCCTGTTGCTCCTTCAGTACTTCCAAGGCTTTGGCTTGTAAAAGGTCAAAGTCCTCTATCTCGTGTCCTGTCTGGATAGAAGTTATAGGTTCGTAGGTCAATGCGCCCATACCTCCATTGCCCACGATGCTCAGTCGGTCAAGAGCAGATAGCTCAAAGTCGTTGATCCCCTCTTTTAGCAAGGCTTTATGCAATAGGTATCTACCATATCCATCGGGAAGGCTGTCTTCGAAGATGCCAAAGTTCCCGTTGAAAGGGGTGGCTTTGGCAATGAAAAGACCGGGCTTCAGTGGCAATTCCAGCGGAGATATACTAAAGCCAGATGCCAACCACAGATTGTCATACTCGAAGGTGCATACCTTTCCATCGGCACTCAATGACAGAGTGCCGACTTTCTCCTGGTGATATTTCACGGCTAAAGATTCTATATGTTTCATTGTCTGTAAGCCTTTTTCTTGTTAGCGTTTCTTTTTATCTGTTGCAACTCCTCCATGGTGGAGTACTTGGGTTGCGAGAAGACGTTCTTGATTTCTGAGGTGTATTCCAAAGCTATGGCGATACCTATCAGATTCTTGAGGGAGATGAGGCCCTTTTGTTCGAATCTGGTGATGTTGCTGACGGCAACGCCCGATTTGTCTGCCACTTGCTCACGTGTCAGATTCTTCTCTATTCTTCGTCTTCTGAAGTCGTTTGCCATCTCCTTTGCAATCTCATCAGGATTGTCGTGGAGGTAGTTATCTAATATTGCTAATATATTATTCGTTTCTTGCATAATCGTTGGGATAATAACAAGATATTATCAGTTGCAAAGATACAAAAAATAATGTTATGTTCCAAATAAAAATGAACTAAAAAGTCAAAATCCCTAAAGAACCTATGATATTTGCTTTACTCTTATAGTATGTGTATCAGTTCTCTTATAAATATATGTCTTTATCAGAATCTTCTGCCTCTATACACATTATATAATATATAGGGAGATAAGTAATGCCGTCCTTCACTTCCACCTGTTGGGCATTAGAGAGGACGAAGGCTTCATGGATGTTGTATTCCTTAATCTTCAAGAACTTGTCTAGGGCACTATGCACTTGATAGTCCTTGCCGGACTTCACTTCTATCGGCAGAACGGAAAGATGAGGACGGTCATCTATCAAGTAATCCACCTCACCAATTTTCTTGTTGTCATAATAATAAAGGTTGAAGCCATGGGCTTTCAGCTCCTGCGCCACTACCGTCTCATACACAGAACCAAGGTTGATGCTGGCGATGTCATCCAGCACTGCCTTGATGTTAGTGCCAAAGAATATATTGGTCAGGATGCCCACATCATTCATATAGAGTTTGAGCAGATTCTTGCCACTATTCTCTATCAATGGGAAGCTAGGCTTGCTGATGGCTTTTACCTCTAGCGTGATACCGGAAGAGATGAGGTAATCAAACTCCTCCTGATAATCACTCATACGCTTGCCCTGCTTGTTCTCGATGTTTTTAGCCACAATGCGCTTCTTCTTGTTTTCAAGATTGGAAGGCACTATGCCATAGATGCGCTGAATCTTCAAGCGATTGTGTATCTCCTCATATCTAGCCGCATCCACCCCATACAGGTGATGGATATTATCTTGTATTTTTCGGATGGCGGTGATGTTCTTAGTTGCAACGAATTCATTGACTGCATCTGGTAAACCTCCCACCAAGAGATACTTCTTGAAGAGATCCAGCAACTTGTTATGAATAGCTTCAGGCATGCTGCTACGCTCGGCAAACTTCTTGCGCATCGTGTCAAGTACAAGTTGTCCCACTCCATTGGCAATCAGAAATTCCTCGAAATCCAGAGGATACATGTGCTTGATTTCTATGCTGCCTAAAGGGATGGAAGAGGTGGTCTTGAGCGTTACTCCCAAGAGTGAACCGCTGCAAATGTAAGTGAACTTATTGTCTTCGCGCAAGAACTTGAGCAGAGTAAGCAGATGGTCGTAGGCTTGAATCTCATCGATAAACACCAATGTGTTGTTTTTTTCTTTCATCCTATCACCTGCCACAATGCTCAAAGCCATATAAAAGTCGTCTACCGTCTTGGCATCAGCAAAGGTTCTGTCTCCCACCTTGTCAGTCTCCATATTTATCTCAATAAAGTTGGGAAATAGTTTCTTTCCTACTTCTCTAATGATATACGACTTGCCTATTTGGCGTGCTCCGTCAATAACCAAAATCTTGTCAGACCTTGATTGTAAGTGGTTTACGATATATTTTTCTATCTTTCTGTACAGCATAATCACACTTTTCCTTTAAAATTAGCACTGCAAAAATACACTTTTCCTATGAAATAACCAAATAAAAATACACTTTTCCTATAAAAATGGCACTAGAAAAATACACTTTTCTGTTGATTTCGACTATATAAAACTACACTTTTCCGAAAAAGGGCTTTGGTGTTGCCCTGAAGCATGATAAATATAATTAAATATAGGGTGAATTGTTTTGCAATTCGCCCTTTTTTATGTACTTTTGCAGTCGAAATTCGAATTTAAATCATTTTATGTAATTATGGCAAAAAAAGCTCTTTTAATGATTCTCGACGGATGGGGAATCGGTAAGCATGATAAGGGTGATGTTATCTTCAAGACTCCAACTCCTTATCTCGATTATTTGACAGCAGTTTCAGCACATTCTACTCTCCAGACTTGTGGCGAGGACGTTGGTCTTCCTAAAGGTCAGATGGGTAACTCTGAGGTAGGTCACCTCAACATTGGTGCTGGTCGTGTGGTATATCAGGACCTCGTTAAGATCAACAAGGCTTGCGAGAGCGGTGACATCTTGAAGAATCAGGAAATCATCAACGCTTACAGCTATGCTCAGAAGACAGGTAAGAAGCTCCACTTGATGGGCTTGACTTCTACCGGTGGTGTTCACTCTTCTTTGGATCACCTCTTCAAGTTGATTGAGATTGGTAAGGAATATGGTTTGAAGGAGACATACGTTCACTGCTTCATGGATGGTCGTGATACAGACCCTAAGAGCGGTAAGGGCTTCATCGAGGAAGTTCAGGCTTGCTGCGACAAGAATGGTGCACACATCGCAAGCATCGTAGGTCGTTTCTATGCTATGGACCGTGACAAGCGCTGGAACCGTGTGAAAGAAGCATACGACTTGCTCGTTGAGGGTAAGGGTAAGCAGGCTGACGACATGGTGAAGGCAATGCAGGAGAGCTACGATGAGGACGTAACAGACGAGTTCATCAAGCCAATCAATAACTCAAAGGTTGACGGTACTATCCAGGAGGGTGATGTTGTTATCTTCATCAACTACCGTAACGACCGTGCCAAGGAGTTGACCCAGGTATTGACTCAGCAGGATATGCCAGAGGAAGGCATGCACACCATCAAGGACTTGCAGTACTACTGCATGACTCCATACGATGCAAGCTTCCAGGGTGTTCACATCCTCTTCCCTAAGGAGAACGTAATGAACACTCTCGGCGAGTACTTGAGCGCACAGGGCAAGAAGCAGCTCCACACTGCAGAGACAGAGAAGTATGCTCACGTAACATTCTTCTTCAATGGTGGTCGTGAGACTCCATACGAGGGTGAGGACCGTATCCTGGTTCCTTCTCCAAAGGTGGCTACTTACGACCTGAAGCCAGAGATGAGTGCTTACGAGGTTAAGGATAAGCTGGTTGGTGCTATCAACACTCAGGAGTACGACTTCATCGTTGTAAACTTCGCTAATGGTGATATGGTAGGTCACACTGGTATCTACAACGCTATCGCTAAGGCTGTTCATGCTGTTGACAACTGCGTAAAGGACGTTATCGAGGCTGCCAAGGCTAACGATTATGAGGCTATCATCATCGCTGACCACGGTAATGCAGACCACGCTATCAACGAGGACGGTACACCAAACACCGCTCACTCTTTGAACCCAGTTCCATTCATCTACGTAACTGACAACAACTCAGCTACCGTTAAGGATGGCCGTTTGGCAGACGTTGCTCCTTCTATCCTCCACATCATGGGCTTGGAGCAGCCAGCTGATATGACAGGTGAGAACTTGATTATTGACTAATAATAATTTCGGAAGTCAAGGCTTTTTGGAGCCTTGACTTCTTTAACTTAAAACATCATGGACGTAAAGATAGAAGAAAGTTGGAGACAGCATATAGGTGACGAGTTCAACAAGCAGTATTTTGTTGACCTCACAAACTTCGTGAAAGAGGAATACCTGCGTACGCCTTGTTATCCTCCGGGTCGTTTGATTTTCAATGCCTTCAATCTCTGTCCTTTTGATGATGTAAAGGTAGTGATTATCGGACAGGATCCCTATCATGAGCCTGGTCAGGCGATGGGATTGAGTTTCTCTGTGCCAGAAGGAATTACCTTTCCGCCATCATTGATTAATATATTCAAGGAGATTCAGATGGATCTCGGCACTCCGATGCCAGCCACGGGCGATTTGACCCGCTGGGCAAAGCAGGGAGTATTGTTGCTCAACGCTACCCTTACCGTTCGTGCCCATCAGGCAGCGAGCCATCAGCGCAAGGGCTGGGAGCAATTCACAGATGCAGCTATCCAGGCGCTCAGCAAGGATAAGGAACACCTGGTGTTTATTCTTTGGGGCGGTTATGCCCGAAGCAAGGCAAAGCTCATCGATACGAGTAAGCACCTGATATTGGAAAGTGTGCATCCTTCGCCATTATCTGCCAACCGTGGCGGATGGTTTGGCAATCATCATTTCTCCCGCTGCAATGCGTATCTGCAGCAGAATGGAATTGCGCCTATCCAATGGTAGGCACACCTATTTATATATAGCTATCCACTACTCATGGGTAGCTATCATTATTTAATATATATCAAAGACATTTATTCATCTCAAGAAACATTATGAAGAAAGACGAACTGCGTATTCTGCAGGTGGGCAACGTGTTGGTTTCACCTGATATCATCACTGAAAAATTCTGTTGCGACCTTGATGCCTGCAAGGGTGAGTGCTGCATCGAAGGCGATGCGGGAGCTCCTGTTACCCTGGATGAAATCATGGAGATAGAGGATGCGCTCGATGTGGTTTGGGATGATCTCTCGGCTTCTGCCCAGGCTATCATTGATAAGCAGGGTGTGGCTTATACCGATATTGAAGGCGATTTGGTAACGAGCATCGTGAACGGTAAGGACTGTGTGTTTACCTGCTACCAGGATTTGAAAGACCTGGGCGATGGACATACGATTCCGAATTGTTGTCTCTGTGCCCTTGAACGTGCTTATCGCGAAGGCAAGTCGAAGTTTAAGAAGCCAATCTCCTGTGCCTTGTACCCTATCCGTGCCAAGGATTTCGGAAACGAAGTGTATGGCATCAACTATAACAAGTGGCGCATCTGCAAGGATGCCATCAAGAAGGGTGAGGAGTTGAATCTTCCGGTTTATAAGTTCCTGGAAGGTCCGCTGATTGAGAAGTTCGGTAAGGAATGGTATGATGAGCTTTGCGAAGTGGCAGAGCAATTGCTTGCCGACTTGGAAGATTAATAAAAAAAGAGATTTCGAAAAGCTCTTGGGCTTATTCCGAAATCTCTAATCCTTCAATATGAACTATATCGCTCTTTTTGAATCTTCCGTTCCAGGTAATCGTATAGATTCTTCTGTTCTGAAATTTGAAACGGAAGAAAGCCTGTTCATCCAATTCCCCGTTGCAAATGTATTGATAACCATTGATGTGCAGCTTGGCGCCTCTGTGGGTATCTCGCAGAGTGAGGCGGATGGTGCCATGGAAAGGGCGACCGAAGTCGATGTTGTAACCACCCAGGGAATCTGTAAACGTACATACGGGTTCCAATACATTATATAATGTGTTCTCTGCCTTGAAAACCTTGTAGTCTTTGTATTCCTTATATCCTTTGTCTTCTTGGCGAGGTTGACCATCTGGTTTGTCTTCGCTTTCTGCTGAATCCATACTTCCTGTGGGATGAATCCAGCCGTAGGGCTCATATTCTTCCGATTTCCATGCCAGCGTGTTGGTTCTTCCGTCAAAGCGTTCGATGGTGCCATGGGTGCAGTCTCTCAACTGTCGGCAGTACCATTTTCCGTCTGCCTGATGATAGAATGAGGTGGTGTCCTGATTCCATCCGTAAAACTCCAATGAAAGCTGTTTGCCGTGACTCGGTTTGCCTTCCGGCGAATACCATACGGCAATGATGTTCTCGCCGCTTCGCAGATATTTCGTGATGTCGATGGTGCGGTTGAGCAAGGTGCTATCCTTGATGCCGTCAAACTTCACGCTTCGGGTTACGTTTCTTTCGTTTACATAGAGGCGGTAGCTTCCTGTGCTGGCAATGCTGAGCGATGCCTGCAGGGGGCGACCTTCCAGAAGATAACGCTGTCGGAATAATACTTCGGCAGAGTCACTGGGAAGGGGATACGAAATCCAATGGGTACCGAACTCCTGTGCATGGGAGCTCAGTACCCAGAGTATTGAAAAGATGAGAGTCGTTAAATATCTCATTGCTTTGTTTCTGTCTTTTACTCTAGTTTCTTAAAACCGATGTGATTCTTGTTATTTGATAATCTTTGTTTCTCCAGCCTTGAAGGAGAGGACTTTCTGCTTGCCATTGTAGTTGATGGTAAGATTTCCCCCGTTCTTGCTGGTGATGCTGGCGCGGGTCATCTTGCCATTGTTCCAGGCAAGCGAAACGCCATAGTTGCCACGGGCTTTCAGACCTTTCATCTCGCCTGCCTTCCATTCCTGCGGAAGGGCAGGGAGCAAGTCCATCGTCTCGCCGTCGCATTGCATCAGCATTTCGCATACACCTGCTGTGCCTCCGAAGTTGCCATCTATCTGGAAAGGTGGATGGGCATCAAAGAGGTTAGGGTAGGTGCCACCGCTGCGGTGCTTGCTGTCCTTGTAAACTTCTGGGCTTACGTAGGTGAGCAGCTTGCGGTATATCTGGTAAGCTTTGTCGGCACGATGCAGACGAGCCCAAAGGTTAATTCTCCAGCCTGTACTCCACCCAGTGGAGTTATCGCCCTTGATTTCCAGAGTCTTGGTTGCGGCAGCAGCAAGTTCCGGAGTCTTGTTTACCGAAATCTGGTGGAACGGATAGAGTCCGAGCAGGTGCGACTGGTGTCGATGATGCCAATCCTGGTCGTCCCAATCGTGATACCATTCCAGCAGATTGCCTCGCTTGCCGATGTGGTAAGGGCGCAGGCGATTGAGGGCTGATTGCAGCAGCTGCTGATAATCGCTGTCGATGCCCAGGGCTTTGGCTCCCTTGATGGTGTTCTTGAAGAGCTCGCGGATGATGGCAAGGTCGGCGGTACCGCCATAAAAACTGCTGCCACGGTAGCCCTTATCGGTGATGTAGTCAGCCTCTGGCGATGTGCAAGGGGCGGTAATCAGCTCGTTGGGGTTGTGTGGGTTCGGGATGAGCCACGCAAGCAGGAAGTCGGCTGCACCCTTCATCAGCGGGTAGGCGGTGGTGCGAAGATATTCTGTATCGCGGATATAGTCGTAGTGATCCCAAAGGGTTTCTACGAGCCAGGCTCCACCCATCGCCCAGTTGCTCCATTGTGGACTCTCGTTTCCGGTTCCCACAGGATTGCTCATCGCCCAGGCGTCTGTATTGTGTCCGGCGCACCATCCTTTATCAATTCCGTAGAAATGCTGGGCATTGTGTCGGCCTGTCACCGACATACCTTTAACCAATCCGTCTACCGGGGCAACCAGTTCTGGGAGGTTGGTAACTTCTGCCGGCCAGTAATTCTCTTCCAGGTTGATGTTGATGGTATAGTTGCCGCGCCATGGCGAATAGAGGGCTGGTGCCCAGAGTCCCTGCAGGTTGGCTGGCACGCCCTTGGTTCTACTGCTGCTGATGAGCAGATATCTGCCATACTGGAAATAGAGCTGTTCCAGGTAAGGATTGCTTTCGTGGTTGTCGCTGTAGGCGAGCAACTGTCTGTCGGTAGGGCGGGTGGCATCAAACTTGGCTCCTTTCAGGCTCAAGCTTACTCTATCAAAGAGTTTCTTATAGTCAGCGATGTGGCGCTGCTTGAATTCGTCGTATGTAAAGTTGGCGAGATGCCAGGCATCATCGGCTACGTTCTCGATGTATGGAGCTCCTTCCTTTACGGGATGCTTGTGGAACCCGTTGTAACTTGTTTCGTTGATGAGATAGATGATAGCCTCGCTTACATCCTTCAGATGGAGTACGGAATTGCTTGCCCACACCTTTCCGTCGGTGTTCTTTACCTGAAGCATGGCACAGTAATGCGTACTGTTGGCTTCATCCCCGAGAACGTGTCCCGTCATGGTGAGCTGTCCTCTGGATGCTTTCACCTGATGGGGGATGAGGGAGGTGAGGGAGATGTCGCTGTTGATGGCTCGCTTTTGGGAAGCACTCAGCTTGATGGCAATCATCTTGTCGGGATGAGAAGCAAAATACTCTTTGGTGTATTGGATGCCGTTGCGCCTGTAACGAACAGTAGCCAGGGAATTGTCGAGGCTCAGTTCGCGGTAATAATCCGTAAACTCGCCCTGGTTGCAGTCTTTGATGTTGATCATGCCCAGTGGCTGATAGAACTCCGAGTTATGGCCTTGCACATAGTGCTGCAGGGAATCGGCAGTCTTGTAATCCTCCTTGAACAGCGCCTCTCTGATTTTCGGAATCCACTTGTAGGCTTCGCCACCTTCGTTGGGATTCACGGGCACGCCCGTCCAGAGGGTGATGTCGTTGAGCTGGATGGAGTCGTTGTTGGCTCCACCGTAAACCAGTGCACCCAGTTTGCCATTGCCTAGCGGCAGTGACTCTTCGAAGGCGTATGCAGGCTTGTTGTACCACAGCTTGTTGGGCAGTGGCCCTTTACTTACTGTTGCCGCCTGATTGCTCAGAAAGCCTGAGGCAGCCAGTGCAAACGTGAAAAGCAGATGCTTCATAAATCCTGTTTTGTTAGTTGTTAAAATATGATGCCTGGGGTTGCGGTTCCTTGGAGGGCAGCAACCTAAAAAAGGGGGAAGACTCCTGTTGAGTCTGCCCCCAATATGTTCGTGTTAACTTTAAGCGTCGATATTGGCGTAAGTAGCGTTCTGCTCGATGAACTCACGGCGTGGCTCCACGTCGTCGCCCATCAGCATAGAGAAGATCTCGTCTGCCTGAGCTGCATTCTCGATGGTCACCTGCTTGAGCAAGCGTGTAGAAGGGTCCATGGTGGTCTCCCAAAGCTGCTCTGGGTTCATCTCACCCAAACCTTTGTATCGCTGGGTGTGGATATTCTTGTCTTCTGTGCCGTCGCCATACTTGTCGATGAAAGCCTGGCGCTGCTGCTCGGTATAGCAGTATTCGCTCACCTTGTTGCGGTATGTACACTTGTAGAGAGGTGGGGTTGCGATATACAAGTGGCCTTCCTCAATAACCTTTGGCATGAAGCGATAGAAGAGTGTCATGATCAGGGTGTCGATGTGTGAACCATCGACATCGGCATCGGTCATGATGATAATCTTGTCGTAGCGCAACTTGTCGGTGTTTGCCTCCTTGCTGTCTTCGCCATCCACACCGAAGCGGACACCAATACTCTGGATGATGTTCATCACAGACTCGGCCTCGAAGACCTTATGCCACTGAACCTTCTCTACGTTCAGAATCTTACCACGCAATGGGAGGATAGCCTGGCGGAAACGGTCGCGACCCTGCTTGGCTGAACCACCAGCGGAATCACCCTCGACGAGGAAGATTTCGCATTCCTTAGGATCCTTCATAGAGCAGTCGGCGAGTTTACCAGGCAGACCGCCACCAGTCATGAAATTCTTGCGCTGTACGCTCTCGCGTGCCTTGCGGGCAGCGATACGTGCAGTTGCTGCCAAAACCACCTTCTCGCAGATGCGCTTAGCCTCGTCTGGATGCTCCTCCAGGTAATCAGACAAAGCCTCGTTCACAGCCTGCTGAACGGCACCCTGCACCTCGCTGTTGCCGAGCTTGGTCTTGGTCTGTCCTTCAAACTGAGGCTCTGCCACCTTGATGGAGATAACGGCTGTAAGACCCTCGCGGAAGTCTTCTGGTGCAATCTCTACCTTTGCTTTCTCTATCTGCTTAGAGATAGTTGGGTCGGCTTCTGCGTAAGCCTTCAAGGTACGGGTCAACGCCATGCGGAAACCGGTCAGGTGAGTACCACCCTCGATGGTGTTGATGTTGTTGACGTATGAGTGGATGTTCTCTGAATAGTCTGTGTTGTACATCACAGCAATCTCGATAGGAATACCCTGCTTCTCTGTCTTCAGATAGATAACGTCGTCGAAGAGGTGAGTGCGATGGCGATCTACGTAGCGGACGAATTCCTTCAAACCGTCCTTGGCATGGAACACCTGCTCCTTGGTCTTGCCTTCCTCGTCTGGGCGCAGATCTTTCAAGGTAATCTTGATACCTGCGTTGAGGAATGCCAACTCGCGCATACGGTTGGCGATGATGTCCCACTTATAGACAGTGTGGGTGAAGATGGTTGGGTCTGGCCAGAACTGCTGGCGTGTACCGCGCTTGTTGGTTTCGCCTACCACCTTGACAGGATAGAGAGGCTTACCCTTCTCGTATTCCTGCTGGTAGATTTTGCCGCCACGGAAAACCTGTGACAACATGTGGGTAGAAAGTGCGTTTACACAACTTACACCCACACCGTGCAAACCACCAGATACCTTGTAGGAACCCTTGTCGAACTTACCACCTGCGTGAAGCACGGTCATAACGACTTCGAGGGCTGATTTATGGAGTTTCTCGTGCATATCCACAGGGATACCACGACCATTGTCTTCTACGGTGATGGAGTTATCTTCGTTGATGGTTACCTCGATGTCGGTACAGTAACCCGCCATCGCCTCGTCGATAGAGTTATCGACGGTCTCGTTTACCAAGTGGTGAAGACCCTTTTCGGAGATGTCACCAATATACATCGCCGGACGTTTGCGAACAGCCTCCAAGCCTTCGAGAACCTGGATGTTACTCGCAGAGTAATTATTTGCGTTGTTTTGATTTTCTGCCATTTTTAGAATTGTCTTATTTCCGTGCAAAGATACTAAAAAAAGCTGAGATTCAGAAGGTTTTCTTTGTGAAAAATAGCGAAAAAAACAAGAAAACGTGAAGTTTTCAAATATGTAGAAGAAATAGGGGAAAAAAGAGGGTAAAACGTGCTGTTTCCGATAACAAAATAGGACGGGAAAGCATACTTTGGAAAACAAGAATAAGGCTGCAATCCTCTTGAAAGGAATGCAGCCTTATTTATGTCTTTTGCTTTGACTTATAAGTTAGGCCAACTTTGCGATGTGCTGAGTAAGACCAGACTTCAAGTTAGCAGCCTTGTTCTCATGAATAACGTTGATCTTAGCCAACTTGTCTAAAAGCTTCTGAACTGTAGGATAGAGCTTTGCAGCCTCCTCCTTGTCAGACATGTTGCGCAACTTGCGAACGGCATTGCGCATAGTCTTTGCATAGTACTTGTTATGCAAAGCCTTCTTCTTGTCCTGACGGATTCTCTTGATTGATGATTTGTGATTTGCCATCTCTATGTTTATATTTTTTTATTCTTTATAATGTTTGTAGTCCCTAGCAGAGTCGAACTGCTCTTTAGAGAATGAAAATCTCTCGTCCTAACCGATAGACGAAGGGACCATTGCTTATTTGCGGGTGCAAAGTTACTACTTTTTTTCGAATCTCACAAATTTTTTTGGGAAAATTTTCGCTAAATGCTTGTTTTTTTGTAATTTTGCCCTGTTTTTAAACAATTATAGACAAAATGGAAGTAAAAACTAGAGCCATTGTGCTGCAAACGATTAAATATGGTGATGCACAGCTTATCGTGGATTTCTTCACGGAAAAGTTGGGTAGACTCTCTTTTATGGTTAAAATTCCCAAATCTTCCAAGTCGAAGATGAAGCGACAGCTGTTCCAGCCCCTAATGTTGCTGAACCTGGAGTTTGACCATCGTCCGAAAGCAAGTCTGCAACGAATCAGGGATGTTGCCATCTCCTCTCCATTCGTGGATATTCCCTTCTCACCGTTTAAGTTGGCGATGTCGATGTTTCTTGCTGAACTCCTGGGGCAGGCCACCCGCAACGAACAGGCTAACTTGCCTTTGTTCTCGTTTATTGAGGAAAGTGTCTTGTGGCTCGACCGTGCCAGAGAGGGCTTTGCCAACTTTCACATCGTCTTCATGGTTCGCCTTACCTTCTTCCTGGGCTTCTCTCCGAATCTGGAAAGTGGAGTCACGGGCGATTACTTTGACTTAGAGGAGGGCCGCTTTGTTTCCTTCGTGCCTACGCATACACATTATTTAAATAAGGAGGATTCCCTGCGTATGGTGAGCTTGTTCAGGTTGAGCTATGAAACAATGCACCTCTATACAATGTCCCGAATGGATCGGAACCGCTGTATAGAGGTGATATTGCAATATTATAAGATTCATGTTCCGGGATTCCCGGAATTGAAAAGCTTTTCTGTTCTGAAGGAACTCTTTGCCTAGTCTTACCCCCTTTCCTCGTGGCGAGGGGATGAGGGAAGGCTTCATGCGGTGGGGCAGTTAGGCGAAGCTGATAACTCCCTGAATGGAGTCGTTATCGTCTTTTTTCTTAGTTTCTTCCACCTCCACATTGCCTGAAGCCAGGTTGCGGATGTCTTCCAGAGTTTGGCGTGTACGCTTGTAGGTAGGAGTATTCTCTACCTGCAGGATTACATCCTCGTTGTCCAGATCCTCAGGACGGAACAGGAAGATGTGAGGATGACGCTTATACTGCGTAGAGTTGCCGTCTGAACCATAGTAGCGCTCTCTTCGGTTCTGGCGCTCTGCTCTTGTCTCTTCCTCTTCTGCCATGCGGCGGGCTTCCTCCTCTGTATGCTTCTTGATGTGGCGGTTCATACCCTCCACGTCTTCGAGTCCGAAACCGGTAGCCAGTACGGTTACCTTTACTCGGCTGCCCAGCTCTGGGTCGATGGCAAGTCCCCACTTCAATTCGAAGTCCTCGCCGAATTTCTCCATGAAGTCGTTCACGTCGTTCATCTCATCCATGGTCAAACCAGGGTTGTCCTTCTTCTCGCTGGCGAATGCGATGCTCAGCAGAATCTTCTTAGAGTTGAATACGTCGTTGTCGTTGAGCAATGGTGAATTCAAGGCATCTTCGATGGCCTTCTTCACACGACCTTCGCCCTCACCGTATCCCGTACTCATGATGGCAACACCACCATCCTTCAATACGGTCTTCACGTCGTTGAAGTCGAGGTTGATGAGTCCGTGAACTGTGATGATTTCTGCGATACTCTTGGCAGCTACGCTCAGGGTATCATCCGCCTTGCCGAATGCATCGAGCACGGCGAGGTCTGGATAAATCTGGCGAAGTCGCTCGTTGTTGATAACCAGCAGGGCATCAACGTGCTTTGACATTTCCTCAACGCCATCCAGCGCCTGGTCTATCTTCTTTGGACCTTCGAAGCGGAATGGGATGGTAACGATACCTACGGTCAGGATGCCCAGTTCCTTGCTCACGCGGGCAATGACTGGGGCAGCACCAGTTCCGGTACCACCACCCATACCTGCGGTGATGAAAGCCATCTTGGTTCCGTCGTTGAGCATGTGCTTGATTTCTTCCAGGGTTTCCTCGGCTGCCTGGCGTGCCTTGGCAGGCTTGTTGCCGGCTCCCAATCCTTCCTTACCCAACTGCAGATGGACAGGTACAGGAGAATCGTTGAGTGCCTGATTGTCCGTGTTGCACAATACGAAGCTTACGTCGTGGATGCCCTCACGGTACATGTGGTTTACGGCGTTACCGCCACCACCACCCACACCAATCACCTTGATGATGCTGTTTTCTTTTTCTGGCTCTCCAAAGTCCAGAATATGTGGAGTATTTCCGTTATCTAGCATAATAGTATAATTCTAAAATGTTATTCTTTCTTATTCTTCCTCTGAGATGGTATCCTTGACGAATTTCTTGAATCCTCTCATAAACTTGTGTACGAGGCTGTTCTCCTTTCTGCGCTTGGCTTCTTCCTCGGCTTCAATCTCAGCCAGGCGTCTTGCTTCCTCTTCCTCCTGTTCCTTCTTGCGGCGAGCCTCTTCCTCTGCCTTCTTCTTGATTTCCTCTGTCTGAACTACGCCCAAACCTGTGGTGTCGTTAGGGTTGCGTGTAGTTCTGTGGGTATCAACGGTAGAAGTGTGGTTGTCGAGATTGTCGAAGAGATCCTGTCCGAATTCGTTGCCGGCACAGTTCATGTCGCCCTTAGCCAGGAGTCCCAGGATGGTGTTCATCATACCGTTGCGGCTGTTGATCTTCTGGTCCTTCGAATTGATGGTCTGGGTAACGAACTTGGCAATGCGCACCTTGTCAATATGGGTATGGTTCTTGAATACCTTGTCGATTTCTGGCATGTTGCTGCCACCACCTGTCAATACGATGCCGCCCATCAGCTTGTCTGAGAATTCTGCAGGAACCTGGAACCAGGCATTCTCCACGATTTCCTCAACGCGAGCCTCTACGATTTCGATGAACTTCTTGCTCTCCACGCTTCTGTCCTTATCTACAGGATAGAGAAGTGCTTGGTCCATATTGGCGATGTCGGTGTATGCCTTGGCGTATTTCAGTTTCATCTTCTCTGCGTCAGCTTCCTCAAGCTGCAGGCAAGTCAGATCCTTGGTGATGTTGTTGCCGCCCAATGGAATGACAGAGAGATGGCGCAATATACCTTTATAATATACGGATACGGTCGTTGTATCAGCACCCAAATCTACGAGCATACATCCTGCACGCTTCTCAGAGTCAGTAAGGACACTGTCTGCCATAGCCAAAGGAGCCAAGTACATCTCTGCAATAGAGATATTGGCGTTTTCGAAGCAAGTGTTGATGTTGTTGTAGAAGTTCTTGCGCCAGAGTATGTTCAGGAAGATACCCTCCAGATGGTTGCACTGTATGCCTACAGGGTCTATCTGATACTGGTTGTCTATCTTGTATTCCTGGGTTGCTGCATCCAGAATCTCCTGGTCTGGATACGTCATGTTGCGGTTGATGTCCATGAGCTCGTTAATCATGTCTTGCGAGATGATGGAAGCTCCAGGCAGATCCTTCACGATGACGTTTTTCAGACTTCTGATAGATCTGCCGCCTACACCCACGTATACCTGGGTGATGTCTTGCTGGAGAATATTTTTCAACTTCTTGATGATGCTGATGAGGCACTGCCCCGTCTTGTCGATGTTATAGATAACACCCTTTCTGATGCAAGAAGATGAATTCTCCTGAACGACAGCAAGTACGGTGATGCTGCCGTCCAAATTCTTCTGACCTGCTATACCTGTCATCTTAGATGAGCCAAGCTCGATAGCTACAATAAATTCCTTTGGCATAGTCCTTATATATTATCTTTTTCTGTTTCTATTTAACCTTAAATTAGCTGTTATGATGCTTTTTGCAAATAATCTGGTTGTCAAACTCGATATTGATGTATGAGTATTTGTTCCAGCCAGCCTGAGATAGTCCATATTTGTAGAATTTCTCCAATCGGTCCATCTTTTTGTTGATGAACGCTTCTACGTCCTTTTCTCTTTTGCTGATGATGTTGCTCTCGGGCAGGTTACCTATATATATAATGTGGTTTCCTACCCGGGGAACTAGTTCGATGCCCCTGTTGGGCAGTACGTTGATCTGCTCAATCTGATTTCTCCAAAGATTGTTCGTCATCAGAGTCTTGCTCACCAGTGAGATATACTTCTGGGCGTACCATTTGTTGATGTTGCCCGTGGCGATGATGATGTCGCTCGTATAGTTGGTGTTCGGCATGATCTGATAATGATCATCTACATAGTAGTCCTCGTTGTTGATGCTCTTGATTCTAACAATTGGCATGCGCTGGGTGAGATAGATATCTACCAGACCTTCCTGGGTCTTGTAGCATTCTGCGGTCTTCACGAAGGGACTGGTTTTCAGTGCCTCCTCTATCATCCTGGAGTTCACTTGGCTGAGTGGCTTCTCCAGGGGGTAGAGCTTCTTCATCTCCAGTCTCTTCTTGATTTCCTTTGCATTCAGAAAACCGTTGGTCATCTCATCCTGTATGTTGATGTTCACCTTGGTGCACACCAGGTTCTTTTCATCAGGTTTGTTAAACTTGGTGAAAGCGAAACCCAGGTAGGTGGCCAATGCCACGTCTAGGGTGATGATGATGGTTTTCTGCCAATTGATATGCATTTACTTCTTTTCTAATATTTCTGTTATTTGAGGAACATAGTTGTCCAGGTCGCCGGCTCCCAGGATGACGAGTACGTCGAAGTCTCGGTTCTTCACCAGGTCGAGTACGTCTTCCTTGTGTATCATGCTCTTCTCTACGCCTGGTTTCAGGTTGTCGTAGATGAGCTTGGAGGTTACACCTGGGATAGGCTGCTCACGGGCTGGATAGATGTCGCAGAGGATGACTTCATCGAGAAGACTTAAGCTGTTGGCAAAGTCCTTGTAGAAGTCACGGGTGCGGGTATAGAGGTGTGGCTGGAAGATGGCAGTAATCTTGCGATCTTTGTACAGCTCACGGATGCTCTTCGCACTCTGGTAAATCTCTTTTGGGTGATGAGCGTAGTCGGAAAGGAATACGAGCTTGTCGTTCTTGATCTTGAAGTCGAAGCGGCGGTCCACGCCTCCGTATGTCTTCATTCCGTTGCGCAGCTCATCGGCTGTGCAGCCATTCAACTGTGCCATTGCCATTGCAGCCACACCGTTGGTGATGTTGATTGGCACAGGCTGTCCGAGTTCTACGCCTGTCACGTTCTCGATAGGAGAGATGAAGTCGAATGTGATTCCGCCATTCTCTATCTTGATGTTCTCTGCGTGGAAGTCGCCTTCGTCCTGGCTGTATTCGTATATCTTGACGCCGTCCTGCACGTGCTGCTTCATCTCCAGGTCTTTGTGGATGATGAGGGCACCGCCCGGCTGGATCAATTCTGTGTAGTGGCGGAAGCTTTCCAGATAAGCCTCCTTGGTGCCGTAGATGTCGAGGTGGTCTGGGTCGGTAGATGTGATGACGCTCATCCATGGACGCAACCAGTGGAAGCTGCGGTCGAACTCATCTGCCTCGATTACTACGTAGTCGCTCTTGTCAGAGAGGATGTAGTTGGTGCCGTAATTCTTGGAAATACCACCCAGGAAGGCATTGCAATCTACATGGCTCTGGTGCATGATGTGGGCGCACATGGTAGATGTTGAAGTCTTGCCGTGTGTGCCGGCTACGCACAAGCCCTTGTGTGTACGGGTCAGTGTGCCCAGTACCTGAGCACGCTTCTCGATGGTGAAGCCGTTTCCATGGAAGAAAACCAGCTCCTTGTGCTCTGCTGGGATAGCTGGTGTGTAAATCACCAGGGTGCTCTTGGCATCCTTGCAGGCCTCAGGGATGAGGTCTACGTTCTCCTCGTAGTGGATGAGCATGCCCTCTTTCTCCAGCTCATGGGTGAGTTTGGAAGGAGTCTTGTCGTATCCTGCTACTACCAACTTCTTGCTGAGGAAGTATCTGGCGATGGCGCTCATGCCGATACCGCCGGCACCTACAAAATAAACAGCTTTGATATCTTTGATTTCCATTACTTTGTTGCTAATTTGATGACTTCGTCGGCGATGACGTCGGCAGAGTTCTTTAAACCTAATTTCTTGATGTTCTCACAGAGTGAGGCGAGCTTGGCTTCGTCCTTCACTGTATCTACTGCCTTTTTCAGCAATACCTCTGGTGCCTCGGCATCCTTCACGTAGATGGCTGCGTCCTTGTTCACCAGCGCCATGGCGTTCTTGGTCTGGTGGTCTTCTGCCACGTTAGGGCTAGGAACCAGGATTACTGGCTTGCCGATGAGGCAGAACTCGCTGATGCTGCTGGCACCGGCACGGCTGATAACCAGGTCGGCTGCCTTGTAGGCTGCACCCATGTCGCTGATGAAGTCGGTAACCTTGAGCATTGGCAATTCCTTGCCTTTCATCTGCTCCATGATGGCTGCGTTGTAGTACTTACCTGTCTGCCAGATAAACTGCACGCCGCTTTCCTTCACCAGGTCCAGGTGCTGCAGCACGCTCTCGTTGATGGTTCTTGCTCCGAGGCTTCCGCCCACGAGCAGGATGGTTTTCTTTTCAGGGTCGAGTCCAAACTGCTTTCTTGCCTCTTCCTTGGTGATGGTAGTCTCCAGCACGTTCTGTCGCACTGGGTTTCCCGTCATGATAATCTTGTCGGCTGGGAAGAAACGTTCCATTCCTTCGTAAGCCACGCATATCTTTTCTGCCTTCTTTGCCAGGAGCTTGTTGGTCACACCTGCGTATGAGTTCTGTTCCTGGATGAGGCATGGAATACCTTTGCTGGCGCAAACGTTGAGAGTAGGTCCGCTGGCATATCCGCCCACGCCTACAGCCGCCATCGGCTTGAAATTCCTGATGATACTCTTTGCCATGTGCTGGCTCTTCCAGATCTTGAAGAGCACGGCGATGTTCTTGAGCAGGTGCTTTCTGTCAAAACCGCAGATAGGCAATCCTTTGATTTCATAACCTGCTGCAGGGACACGCTGCATTTCCATTCTGCCGAGTGCTCCTACAAACAAAATCTTGGCATCAGGGCGCTTGGCCTTGATGGCGTTTGCGATGGATACGGCAGGGAATATATGACCGCCTGTACCGCCTCCACTTATGATGATTCTTAATTCATTGTCCATGTCCATTCTTGTTTCTGACCCATAGGGTCAATAAATCCAACGCAAAGGTAAGCAAAAAAATCCATTTAATGGCATTTTTTACCTAATTTTAGATAGTCTTTTGTTATGCAGCAGCAAATTTGTCAATATTTGCTTCATTTTGAGGCAAATCTTTCTTTTTTGCTGTTCTACTGATGCTTAATATGATTCCTAGATAGAGACAGTTGATGATGGTGGAAGTACCGCCTCGGCTGATGAGCGGAAGCGGCTGACCGGTCACCGGAGCCAGGCCCACAGCCACTGCCATGTTGAACAATGCCTGCACCACGAGCATGATGGCAAGGCCCATGCAGAGGAACGCCGGGAAGGTGTTCTCGCAGCGGTTGGCTATCTTGCCGGCTCTGAACAGCAGGATGATGTAGAGCATGGCTACGAACACGGCTCCCCAGATGCCCATCTCTTCGATGATGATGGCATAGATGAAGTCGGAGAATGCCTGCGACAGGAAGTCGCGCTCCACGGAGTTGCCCGGACCCTTTCCTACGATGTTGGATGAGGCGATGGCGATGTTGGCATGTGCCACCTGGGCATCCTTGTCAAGGTCTACGTCTTCCGGTGCCACTGGCTTGGAATTCAGAAACTTGTCGATACGGGCCTTCCAGGTGTCGGCGCGGTGGAACATCTTCTCTATTTTTCCCGGTGCCTCTTTCTCCTCGTTCACGTTTTCCGTCAAGGTATTTTCCGGTTTCTGCGCCGTTTCTCCCTTGTCCTGACCTACTATCATGACGGCGGCAAAGATAAGGCAGATGCCTATCAGGACTGTACCCACCAACTTGCCTATCTGACTCATCGGTACCCTGCCTATGATCATCATGCATAAGATGGTGATACATAGAAGCATGGCGGTTGACAGGTTTTCCAGACAGATGAGGAAAACAAACATGCTGCAAGCCGTCAGAACGTATTTGAATGCTCTACGGTCGGCACCGTTGGGCGTCTGCATGGCACTCAGAATCTGTGCCACAGCCAGCACCACCGCTCCCTTGGCTATCTCGGATGGCTGAAACTGGATGCCGATGAAGTTGATCCATCGGGATGCACCATTGGTTGACTGCCCAGCTACCAGCACCCAGACGAGCAGTCCGAGCGACGGGAGCAAGACGAAAGGAGTTACAATCTTGAAGTACTTGCACTTAACCTTGAGCATACATATCATGGTAATCAAGCCCAATCCCAGCAAGCCGATGTGCCTGAGTACAGGTGCCATGAAGTTGCCGCTCTTGTACGACAGGGAGCTGGAGGCGGAATACACCTCCACGATACTGATCATGCAGAGAAAGAAGAAAACCATCCAGATTACCTTGTCTCCCTTGAATATGTTGCCTATGGTTTTATTGTTCATTTCTTTTCTATCTATTTTGAAAGTGAAGGAGTTAAGGTCAGGGATGCCTGGTTCCTTAACTCCTCGTTTTTTTATTCTCCGATGGCTCTTGCCAATGCCTTGAACTGCTCACCTCTGTCTTCCATGTTCTTGAACAGGTCGAAGCTGGCGCAGCATGGGCTCAGCAATACGGTGTAGCCTGGCTTAGCCAGTTCCTGGCAGGCTGCCACGCAGTCTTTCATGCTGTGGGTGTCGCGCACAGGGATGCCCAGGGCATCGAAGTTGTCGTGCAACTTCTGATTGTCGGCTCCCAGATATACGATACCTGCGCATTTCTCCTTCACCAGGTCCTTGATCTGGTTGTAGTCGTTGCCCTTGTCCTTACCTCCGATGATGAGGATGGTAGGAGTGGTCATGCTTTCCAGCGCATACCAGCAGGCATCCACGTTGGTAGCCTTTGAGTCGTTCACATAGTAAACGCCCTTGAACTTGCCCACTTTCTCCAGGCGGTGTTCTACGCCAGGAAAATCGCTCAGCCCCTTGTGCAGGGTCTCGTGGTCGATGCCCACGATGTTGCAGGCAAGTCCGGCAGCCAGACTGTTGTAGATGTTGTGCTTGCCGCGCAGGCTCATGTCTGCCTGTGGCATTTCGAAGGCTGATGGGAAGTTGAGCTTGTACTTGCCGTCCTCGATGAAGCCCACGCATCCTTCTTCGTTGAATTCAGAGAATGGGCAGAGGTGTGACTTGAGGTCATACTTCTCCAGTTCCTTCTTCACGATAGGGTCGTCGTTCCAGAAGATGAAGCTGTCTTCCTCTGTCTGGTTCTGGGTGATGCGCATCTTGGCATCGGTATAGTTCTGCATCTTGAACTCATAGCGGTCCAGATGATCAGGGGTGATGTTGAGCAGGATAGCCACGTTGGCACGGAACTCATACATGTTGTCGAGCTGGAAACTGCTCAGCTCGATGACGTAGTACTTATGAGGAGTCTCTGCCACCTGCAGCGCCAGACTCTTTCCGATGTTGCCCGCCAGACCTACATCGTAGCCAGCCGACTTGATGATGTGGTAAATCAGCGAGGTGGTGGTAGTCTTGCCGTTGCTGCCCGTGATGCAGATCATCTTGGCGTCGGTATAGCGGCCTGCAAACTCTATTTCGCTGATGATAGGAGTGCCCTTCGCCATCAGTTTCTGAACCATAGGTGCCTCCTTAGGGATGCCCGGGCTCTTGATGACTTCGTCGGCGTCTAAGATCTTCTCTTCTGTGTGGTGACCCTCTTCCCATTCAATGTTGTGGTCATCCATCAACTTCTTGTAGTTATCCTTGATCTTCGACATGTCTGATACGAAGACCTCGAATCCCTCCTTCTTAGCCAGCACGGCAGCACCTGCGCCGCTCTCGCCGGCTCCTAAAATTACAATTTTGCTCATTGTCTTATTCTTATCTAAATCAGGCTGATAAAAGAGCCTGTGTATTATCTAATCTTCAATGTGATGATGGTCAATGCCGCCAGGATGATGGTTACAATCCAGAAGCGGATGGTAATCTTCGATTCGTGGTAGCAGTTGCGAGGCTTCTTCCACAAGTACTTGCACTCAGGGTCCAGCTGGCTGTCCTGTGTGCGGAAGTTGTCGTGGATAGGCGTGCGCTTGAAGATGCGCTGCTTGATGCCCCTACGCTTGCCCAGCTTGTAGTAGTAAACCTGCATCATCACGCTGAGGCTCTCTACGAAGAAGATACCGCAGAGGATAGGCAGCATCAGCTCCTTGTGGATGATGATGGCACCCACGGCGATGATGCCGCCGATGGTCAGTGAACCCGTGTCGCCCATGAACACCTGGGCAGGATAGGCGTTGTACCAGAGAAAACCGATGAGCGCTCCGATGAAGGCGCAGAAGAATACCACCAGTTCCTCTGAACCAGGGATATACATGATGTTGAGGTAGGCGGCAAACTCGATGTGCGATGACACATACGCAAGTATGCCTAGCGCCACACCTATGATGGCGGAGTTGCCGGCACACATGCCGTCCATACCGTCGTTGAGGTTGGCTCCGTTGGATACGGCTGTCACCACAAAGATGGTCATAATCACGAAGAGAATCCAGCCTGCTGCCACCTTGTATTTGCCGCAGAAGCTGGTAATGTTGGAGTAATCCAGGTTGTGACCCTTGAAGAACGGAATCGTAGTCTTCAGCGATTTCCTTGCTTCTGCGCGGTGTTTCACCACGGTCTCCTGTCCCTGGCGTTCGATGGCGAGGTTCTCGTTCATCTTCACGTCAGGCGAAGCCCAGAGCACCAGACCCACGATGAGACCGATGCCCACCTGTCCCACAATCTTGTACTTACCCTTCAAGCCTTCCTTGTCGCGCTTGAAAATCTTGATGAAGTCGTCCATGCCGCCCAGGAAACCCAGCCATACGGTGGTGATGATCATCAGGATGAGATAGATGTTGCGCAGACGTCCCAGCAGAATCACCGGAACGAGGATAGCAAGGATGATGATGACACCACCCATAGAAGGCACGCCAATCTTCTTCACTCCAAACGGGTCGATGCTGGCATCGCGCTGGGTCTCAGTGATTTGCTTGTTTTTGAGATACTTGATGAATTTCTCGCCAAACCATGCTGAGATAACGAGTGACAATATCAATGCGAGCAGGGCTCGGAACGAGATGTAACCCCACATATGAGAGCCTGAGATGCCCCATTGCTCTAAAAATCTAAAGAGATAATATAACATTTTTCTTCTTTTTCTTTGTTTTACTTCTGTGGAATGCCGAAGATGTCGCGAATCACCTCCTTGTCGTCAAAGTGGTGCTTCACGCCCTTAATCTCCTGATAGTCCTCATGTCCCTTTCCGGCTACGAGGATCACGTCGCCCTTCTTTGCCATCATGCAGGCTGTGCGGATGGCTTCCTTGCGGTCTACGATGCTGATCACCTTCTTCATCTGCTGGGCGTTGAGTCCGGCAAGCATGTCGTTGATGATGTCCTGTGGCTCCTCGAAGCGTGGGTTGTCGCTGGTGATGATTACCTTATCGCTCTGCTTTACGGCCTCCTGTGCCATCAGCGGGCGCTTGCCCTTGTCGCGGTTGCCGCCGGCTCCGCATACGGTGATTACTTCGCCGCCCTTGCCGTCGAGCACTTCGTGGATGGCGTTCAATACGTTCTCCAGGGCGTCTGGCGTGTGGGCATAGTCTACGATGGCGGTATAGCCTTCTGGCGACTGGATTGGCTCCAGTCGTCCGTTTACGCTGTGAAGGGTGCTCATCACTACGAGCACATCCTCTGGCTTCTTGCCCAGCATGATGGCTGCACCGTATACGGCGAGCAGGTTGCTCACGTTGAACTTGCCGATAAACTGTACGCCCACTTCTCTGCCGTCAATCTCCAGATACATGCCGCCGAAGTGACACTCCAGAATTCTTGCCTTGAAGTCGGCCATAGAGCGGGTGGAGTAGGTCTTCACGGTAGCCTTGGTGTTCTGTACCATGATCATGCCGTTCTTGTCGTCGGCATTGGTGATGGCAAAGGCGGTCTTTGGCAGTCCGTCGAAGAATGCCTTCTTGGCGTTGCGATAGTTCTCAAAGGTCTTGTGATAGTCCAGATGGTCGCGGGTCAGGTTGGTAAACAATCCGCCGGCAAACTGCAGGCCTCCGATACGCTTCTGTGCGATGGCGTGCGAAGAGCACTCCATGAAGGCATACTCGCAGCCAGCTTCTACCATCTTGCCCAGCAGCATGTTCAGCTCTATAGGGTCTGGAGTGGTATGGTCGGCAGGAATCGCCTCGTCCTCAATGTAGTTGCACACGGTGGAGAGCAAACCGCACTTATGTCCGAACTTGCGGAACATATTATATAATAAGGTGGCGATGGTGGTCTTGCCATTAGTACCAGTCACGCCAACCAACTTCAGCTTTCTGGATGGGTCGCCATAGAAAAGGGTTGCCACCTTGCCTACAGCATCCTCGGTAGATGCTACCTGAATGTAAGTTACGCCCTCAACCTTCTCCTCTGGCAAGTCCTCGCACAAAACCGATTTTGCACCCAGTTCCAATGCCTTTGGTATAAACTTGTGGCCGTCAACCTGTGTGCCCTTCATGGCAACGAACAAGTGACCTTCCTTAATCTTTCGGGAATCGATGTTGATGCCCGACACCTCTACATCTGCATCGCCGATTATCTGAATCGGCTCGATGTTTTTGAGCAATTCTTGTAACTTCATATAATTGTTTTTTATAAATTTACACCTTAATTATATATAGAGATTTACACCTTATTTATATATAGGGTGCAGAACTCAGCTCTGGATGCTATCGAGAGTTGAGCCCCGCTCTGATTTAGTTGAGTTCAAGGGAGCATACGGCTCCCTTCTTGACCGGAGTTCCGGGAACCAGACTCTGCTTGGTTACCTTTCCTCTGCCCACAATCCGGGTCTTGATGCCTCGGCTCTCCATGTTGAAGATGGCGTCTCTTGCGCCCATGCCCATCACGTCAGGCACGGTACCCTTGCCGTATTGCTTCTCTCTGATGAGTCGGATGCTTCGGTTTCCAGAACGTTCAGCCTTGCCCCAGATAGGGTTTCCGTTGGCATAGCTGCCGCCCCAGTTGGTGTTGGTCTTGATGCCCAGGTGGGTGAGCACATAGTCGGCAGCAAGCACGTTGCCGTTCTTCACGTCGGGTACGAAGATGGAAGCTGAATCCTTGGCGTCCTTCACGTCGAGTTTCAGGCTCTGCGCCATGATGCCTTCGGCGATGTCGTGGAACACCTTTCCGCTCATGCTTCCTCCCGAAGCAGGCAAGCCCGATTTCTGGATGCACACGATGCAGCTGTAGCGTGGATTGTCGGCAGGGAAATAGCCGGCAAAGCTAACCAGATAGTTGGTTCCGCCGTTCTTGTATCCGCCGGCACCCTTTGATACCTGCGCCGTACCCGTCTTTCCTGCCACCTTGAAGTTAGGCGAACCAGCCTTCTTTCCGAGTCCCACGCTCACCACCTGTTCCAGGATGGTCTGCAACTCCTTGATGCTCTTCTCCTTGGCTATCTGCGGGCGCATCACCTCTGGCGGGAATTCCATGATGGTTTCTCCGTTCTTCACCACCTTGCTCACGAATCTAGGGCGCATCATCTTGCCGTTGTTGGCGATGGTGTTGTAGAAGGTGAGGGTAGAGATAGGTGGCACCTGCGTCTCATATCCGATACTCATCCATGGCAGCGAAGTCTTGGCCCAGTTGTCATACTGTCCGTGGCTGTTCTTGTGCGGCATGCGGATTCTTGCCGGGGTAGCACCCATCAGCGGAATCTTCAGGTCGTCGTGCAGACCGGTGCGGTAGATGCCCTTCACGAATTTCTCAGGATTGTTCCTGTAATGATCGTCGATGATGCGGCTCACACCGATGTTGGAACTGTACCACAGGGTCTGGGCAAAGCTCAGCATGCCATATCCGCCCTTGCGCCAGTTGTGGTCCTTCATGTCTCTGCCGTACATCTGCCATACGCCGCAGCCCGTCTCCACATGGTAGGTGGTATCCACCACGCCGTCGTCCAGGGCCACGAGCAGCGAGGCTGGCTTGAACACGGAACCCGGCTCCAGCAGGTCGCTCACGGCATGGTTGTGAATCTCTCTGTATTCTCCGTCGAAACATTTCTCCATGTTCACGATGGCCTTGATGTCGCCGGTAGGCACATCCATCACGATGGCTACACCCACGTTGGCGTTGATTTCCTTCAGCTCCTCGATGAGCGAACGCTCGGCAAGATCCTGCATGCTCACGTCGATGGTGGTCACGATGTCGGCTCCGTCGATAGGAGGGGTATCGGTGATGTCGAGGAACTTGTTGCGCACCTTGCGGCGGTGCACGATACCGTTGGTTCCGCGCAGGATGGAGTCGTAGCTCAGCTCCAGTCCGAAGCGGGCGGTATCCTTGGCGCCGAACATGGCTCCGATGGTACGTCCGGCAAGCGAACCGTAGGTACGGGTGCGGGCATTATATTCCTCCCAGTGGAAACCGCTCTTGTAGGGCGACATGCGGAACACCGGCAGACTCTTCACCTCGGTAAAGGTGTTGTAGTCGATGCGGCTGCCGTATATTGCCCAGTGGCGGCTCTTCTTGCCTCGTCCCTCTATCAGATTGCGCTTGAATTCCTCAGCGCTCTTCTCCGGGAATATCTTGTGCAGACCCTGGCAGATGGAATCCTGCTTCACATCCCACAGCGAGTCGTTCTTGGCGGTAGACAATGCCTGGAAGTCCATGAACACCTTGAACTCAGGCAGCGAACTCGCCATCAGCTGACCGGCGCAGCTCAGGATGTTGCCTCGGTTAGGCTTCACGGTCACGGAATCTCTCTTCTGTCGCTCGGCAACCTTCATCCAGTAGTCGTGCTTGGCAGTCATGATGTAGAATGCTTTGCCCACGATGGCAGCCGCTATCAGGGTCATGATGATGGCGATGGCACTGTAGCGGGGCATTACTTTCTTATGTTCAAACTTGCTCATTCTTCGGGTACGTTAATGATGTAAGGAGGCTGGGTGGCGATGTGCAGGATGCTGTCTTTGCTGTGCTTCAGCACGTCGAGCACATTGCTCTCACGACTCTTTTCTGTTATCTGGCTGCTGGTAGACAAAGCCTTGTACTTGGTGTCTTGCAGCTCTTTTTGCAGTTGGTCCAGCTCGATAAGGTCCTTCTGGATGCTGTATCGGTTGGATATGTAGATGATGACGAAAAACACGATGAGCACAAACAGCCATATCTGCTTGCGTATGATTTGGGCGGTGAGGATATCGCCACCCAGAATCTTGCGCAGGGTAAAGCTTGCCGATCCCGAAGCCTCCTCTTCAATGGCCTGCTTGGCTAGAGCTGCCTTGAGCGACTCTTCGGGAGTTGCTTCCTTGGCTGGACCTTCGGACGCAGCAGCCTTCGGCGTCCCTTCAGGAGCTGTTTCTTCCGCCTGGCTGTTGACTATCTGTTTTTCTTTTTTTTCTTCCATTTTCTTATTTTTTTTCTGCTATTCTAAGTTTAGCACTTCTGCTTCTCGGGTTTCTCTCCTGCTCGTCGGCATCAGGAATGATTACCTTGTTGTTCACGAGCTTGAACGGAGTTTCTATTCTTCCGAAGAAGTCTTGTTCTATCTTTCCTTCCGGATTGCCCGCCTTCATCATGTTCTTCACGATGCGGTCTTCCAGCGAGTGGTAGGTGATCACCGAGAGCCTGCCGCCCGGCTTCAGCAGTTCGGTGGCAGATCGGAGCATCTCTTTCAGGGCATCCATCTCGTGGTTCACCTCTATGCGCAGCGCCTGGAAGAGCTTCGCCATCTCCTTCTTCTCTCGCTCGCGCTTGAAGAGGGGTTCCACGGCTGCCATGAAGTCCTTGGTGGTCTTGATGGGGCTGGTGGCTCTCGCCTTGACCAGGGCAGAGGCGATGCGGCGCGAATTCTTCAGCTCGCCGTAGAGGTAGAAGATGTCGGCAAGGGCTTCTTCCTCATATTCGTTCACGATGTCGGCAGCAGTCTTTCCGGCTCTCTTGTTCATGCGCATGTCGAGCGGAGAGTCGAAGCGGAACGAGAAGCCGCGGGTCTCGTCGTCGAAGTGATGGCTCGATACGCCGAGGTCGGCAAGCAGTCCGTCGAGTCCGTCAACGCCATAGTATCGCATCCAGTTTTTCAGGTATCTGAAGTTGGAGCAAACGAAGGTGAAGTCAGGATTCGCCACCACGTTGCGTTCGGCGTCGGCATCCTGGTCGAAGCTATACAGGTGTGCGCCCTCGCTGAGTCGGGAGAGTATCTCCCTGGAGTGTCCGCCACCGCCGAAGGTAACATCTACATAGATGCCGCCTGGCTGGATATTCAGTCCGTCAACGCTCTCTTTCAGGAGAACGGGTACGTGGTATGTTTCTGCTGTCTTAATCATATCGTCTTTTCTTATTTTTTCTTTATAAGTTTCTTATTTTTAACTCATTCCTCCCACGTGTATGTACCTATTTACCACACGTATGTACCTATTTAAAAGGAATTCGGGTTCAAAGGTACATAAAAATCCCCACAAACTGCTACTTTTCCGTGCAAAATTTTAAAAACGGCTATAAAAAAGTTGTTTTCCCGCCTTTTGGGCTCTGCTGAACCCAAATGTCACGGAAACTCCGAAAACGCTGTTTTTTGTCTTGATTTCTGCACGAATGATGCTATTTTATAGGAAATTTAGGCAAAAATGATATTTTTTTGGAAAAAATGACTCGTATTTAAAAAAGAAGAACTAATTTTGCACGTACTTATAAGTTTTAATGAACATGAGTGCTTCAATTGAGAAAACGATAGATATAGAAAAGATACTGAAGAGCAAGATGGGAAGCAAGGCGAAGTATGTGCCGGGTTTCCTGGTTTCTTGGCTTAAGAAAATCATTCACGAGGACGAGGTCAACAAGTTCTTGTGGGAAAGTCGTGGTCTTTCCGGTACGGAGTGGCTCACCGAATGCGTGCGCTATCTGAAGATGGATGTAGAGATTGTGGGCTTGGAGAATCTGCCGGATAAGAACGACGGAAAGCTCTATACCTTCGTGTCTAATCATCCGCTGGGCGGACAGGACGGCGTGTGCCTGGGCTCCATCATCGGAAAGCATTATGACGGCAAGTTCCGCTATCTGGTAAACGACCTTCTGCTCAATCTTCCGGGACTCAAGCCTGTAAGCATCGGCATCAACAAAACCGGTCGACAGAGCCGTGACTTCCCGCGCATGGTGGAGGCAGGTTTCCAGAGCGACAACCACATGCTCATGTTCCCTGCTGGCCTGAACAGCCGCAAGCAGCCTGACGGCAGCATCCGCGACCTGCCTTGGAAGAAAACTTTCATTTCCAAGAGCGTGGAGTATCAGCGCGATGTGGTGCCTATCCACTTTGGTGGGTGCAACTCTGAGCGATTCTATCGCATCGCCCGCTTCAGCGACAAGCATCTGCCGTTCAATCTCGCCATGCTTTTCCTGGTAGACGAGATGTACAAGAATGTGGGCAAGCATTTCCGCATCGCCATCGGCAAACCTATTCCTTGGCAGACCTTCGACCATAGCAAGTCGGCCACCGAGTGGGCACAGTATGTGAAAGATAAGGTCTACGAATTATAACAAAGCATTATAAGCATCGTAAAGCATAATATAGATTTATAGAATATAGTTTTTATATAGAGATAGAGTAGTATGGAAGAAGAAATCATCCAACCGATTGACCGCGAGCTGCTGAAGAGCGAGTTGACTCCCGACAAGCAGCTTCGCATGACCAATAAGAGCCATAACGAGATTTACATCGTTACGGCCAATGACTCGCCAAATGTATTGAAGGAGATTGGGCGCCTTCGTGAAATCGCTTTCCGTGAGGCTGGCGGTGGAACCGGGAAATCGATGGATCTTGACGAATTCGACTTTGGCGACAACTGCTATAAGCAGCTCATCGTCTGGAATCCGGAGGCCAACGAGATTATCGGTGGTTACCGTTATCTGCTGGGCAGGGACTGGCAGCTCGACGAGAAGGGCCAGCCAAAGCTCGCCACCAGCCACATGTTCCATTTCTCCGACAAGTTCCTGAAGGATTACATGCCTTACACCGTGGAGCTGGGCCGTTCGTTCGTTTCTATTGAGTATCAGAATGTTCGCAAGAACAGCAAGAGCATCTTTGCTCTGGATAATCTCTGGGATGGCTTGGGCGCCCTGACTGTGCTTTACCCAGAGGTGAAGTATTTCTTTGGCAAGATGACGATGTATCCATCTTACATCCGTCGTGGTCGCGACATGATTCTCTACTTCCTCAAGAAGCATTTTGATGACAAGGAGAACCTGGTGATTCCGATGAAGCCATTGAAGTTGGAGACTCCTGAGAGCGAGATGGAGAAGATTTTCACCGAGGATGATTTCCGTGCTGATTATCGCATTTTGAATCGTGAAATCAGAGAGTTGGGCTTCAACATTCCTCCATTGGTGAATGCGTATATGAATCTGAGTCCTACCATGAAGCTTTTCGGCACCGCCATCAACTATGGTTTCGGTGATGTAGAGGAAACGGGTATTCTCATAGCCGTGGATGAGATTCTGGAAGAGAAGCGTGTTCGCCACATCAACAGTTTCATAGAGGAGCATCCTGAGGCGCTGAAGATAACCAGTGGTGCCAACAAGATTTTCTATAAGGAAAAATAAAACCAGCAAAAATCCCATGTCCTTATTACTTTCCGGCAATAAGGGCATGGGATTTTTTCGACCTGTACGGTTGAAATTACCCAATACGCCCTGAAAGGGCAGAAGCTCCTAGCCCAGGGCAACGCCCTGGGTATAATGAAATATAAACCAACGCCCTGAAAGGGCAAAAGCTTTACAATTATGGCACAATCATTATCAAAAATTTATATCCATTTGATTTTCCACATCAAAACCACGAGCCCAAAAATCCGTGAAAATGATTTGGAGCGACTTCATAATTATATCGGTAAACTTGTTAAAACTACGGGATGTGTCGAGATAAAGGCAGGTGGTGTAGGAGATCATGTTCATGTCTTGTTCATTTATAAAGCTTTTGCCCTTTCAGGGCGACGGGTTTGTGTTCATAATTACCCAGGGCGATGCCCTGGGCTAGGAGCTTCTGCCCTTTCAGGGTGTATTGGGTAAATTCAACCGTACAGGTTGATTTTTTTTGGCGCACCAGTAAATTCCTGTGTCTATAATGTGGGATTATGAAGATAATTCTGTATTTTTGCACCCGGAGTTCACCACCCTTCACCATCATCTTTACGAGTTGGAAAGAGCTTCTTACCATGTTGGAAAGAGTATCTTCTCGGGTTGGAGAAAGTATCATTCCGGGTGCTAGGAAGTAACTTCTCCATTGTTGCCACTAGGCTCGGCAGACCTGCTGAGCCTAGTCAGCAGATCTGCTGACTGCAGTCGGCACCTCTGTCGAGCCTAGTGGGAACACCTTGTTGTCCTACGACTATAACCTCTTTAGTCGTACAACTATAATCCCTTTAGTCGTACAACTATACACCCTATAGTTGTACAATCGTAGCTTTATAGTCGTACAACTGAACTGTTGGTGGAGGGTGGATATAGGCTAACGCCGAACACTTGTTGCTATCTCCATAAAGGTTCGTTTTCCCATCCTTGTGGAAAGCCCATGGCATGTAAATCAATATTGGGATAATCTGCAAGCAACCTGAGCAGCGAACTTTTCAAATCCATACAAGGAGTTATAGTTTGCTCCATATATAATAAGGTGCATAACTGATGGTAAAGTTTGATAGGCTTTTGGGTTGGAGCAATCCAAGAAAGTGGAAGCCGATTTGGCAATTGTGGCTTCAAGGCAAAACGCCTATTCCATATACGGGCATGGTGAGCACAACAATTGCGAAGCACGGTTATACACCTTATCCAACTTTCCAAGTAAGTGTATTGAGGTAGTCCAAACTCTCTTGCCACTTGCTTTTTGAGACGATTGTCCTTGAACAGACAAAATAATTTGGAAAGCGTACCAAACGAAACGACCTCCAATGTTTTCCACACAGGCGGGAGAGAAGGGAAAGTATATTTCTCAGAATGCTCCTTGATGAAATCTTCATTTGAGCGAGACACCTCTTTCTTGATATTGTCAAGACAACCTTCATAAAACTCTGCATTCTTGAACAATGACGAATCCATAAACCAAAATGCCCCATGCTCCATAGAGAATATCTGAATCATTTTGGTCCGAAGAGAAATCTCAATATCTTGGATAGCCTTGAATATAAGTTGACGAAGTTCTTTGTCAAAGAGATAAAGGTTGATGGCTTGCTCGAATGTACTGCCGGATTTGTAAAGATGATGTTGTCGGTCTTGCTCCATGTATCGAAGATAACTAGCGATACGGAAATAGCTGATATTGCGAAGCTGTAATTTGGCTGTAGCAACATCCTCTATCATTAGTCCTCTGTTTTGGAGCAAGGCTAATTGTTCATCTATATTTATCGGTTGTTTGTCGTAGTTCATATACCCATATAAAAAGCGAAGTCCCACCGTGGTACGCATCGTTGAGAGGCGTGGTGGGATTTGTTGCTGCAAAAATACGCTTTTTTGTCGGAATCTCCAAATATTTTCTTAGAAAACTGCATTTCATGCATGTGATTTAACACAAAAAGTTCTAATTGCCATAAAATTCTCATCGTAAAACTTCTTGATTTTCAACCAAAGTCCAATTTAGAGCGAGTTAGGCTTTTTAACATAAAGCTCTAAAGCCCGTATGCCAGCTTTGTTTCTATACTATCGGCAGACTTATTCCGTTTATCTTCTGATAGATATCTAGGGCATAGATATCCGTCATGCCGCTGATGTAATCCAATACGGCCATGAGGCGTTCTTCCAGACTCTCGTTCTCGATGTCGTACTGGCTGCTTACCCGGCGTAGAAGCTGCTTGGAGTAGAAACGGGACGGGTTGACGGCGGCATCGATGAATACCTCCATCAGCGTGGCCATGATCTTGTAACCCGAAAGTTCGATGTCGAGAACAGGCTTGCTGGCATAAATCTTCTTTCTCGAAACCTGGGTACAGGTGATGTAGGCATTGCGCTCGTGCTCCGAGATGTGGTCGATGAGGGCTCCCTCGAAGGTGCCGGCAAGAATCTCTTCCTCGTGGTCGAGGAATGCCTTCACGCATTCGTTCTCCAGTTTGCCTATCACGCAGGCTCTCATGTAAACCACCTGCTCGTTTTCATCGGTCAGTTCCTCGTCGATGATGCGCTGGCGAATCTTGTTTTTCGTGGTTTCATCGAAAAAGCCGAGCAATAAATCGGCGGTTTCATCGAAGGAAAGAATCTTCAGCTTGTGCGAATCCTCGATGTCCATAATCTCATAACAGATGTCATCGGCTGCCTCTACCATATACACCAGCGGGTGGCGGGCGTACCTCAGCGGTTCGCCTTCGGCAGACAGGCGGCGGATGCCCAATTCATCGGCAACCTTCTGGTAAGTAGCCGCTTCCGACGTAAAAAAGCCGAATTTACCGTGGTCGCCAGCCAGGCTGCTGGCAAAAGGATATTTCACGATGGCGGCAAGCATCGGATAAGTCATCACAAAACCACCCTGGCGGCGGCCCTTGAAGCGGTGTGTCAGGATTCTGAAGCCGTTGGCATTACCCTCGTAATGGGTGATATCATCCCAAAACTCCGATGAAACCGCCGATTTTAGGCTCTGGCCTGCTCCTTCGCTGAAGAAAGTCTGGATGGCTTTCTCGCCTGAATGCCCGAAGGGAGGATTGCCCAAGTCGTGTGCCAGACAGGCTGCGCTCACGATGGTTCCTATCTCTTCGAAGAGGGTATCCTTCAGCTCCGGACGCTTTTGAATGATGCGGCGGGAGATGTCGTTGCCCAGCGACATGCCCACGCTCGATACTTCCAGGCTGTGGGTGAGGCGGTTGTGTACGAAGATGCTGCCCGGCAGCGGGAATACTTGCGTCTTGTTCTGCAGTCGGCGGAACGCCGACGAAAAGATGAGGCGGTCGTAATCGCGCTTGAATTCAGAGCGATCGTCGTGGCGTTCGGCATGCTTATGCTCCTGTCCGAAGCGCTTGTTTGATATGAGTTGTTTCCATTCCATAATCCATCTGCTATATAAGTGATTCTTACTATCCTTTCATTTCTGATGCGCAAAAATACATGAAAGTGCGCATAAATCAAAATAAAAAACAATAAATTATATCATTTTCACTTATAAAATGCGATTATTCGCCTAAAAAGCAGTATTTTTGCAGAAAATTCTAGAATTATGCTGAAAGTAAAGATTATCAATAAGGGGCATCAGCCTCTCCCTGCGTTTGCCACACCTCAGAGTGCGGGCATGGACTTGCGTGCTAACATCGACGAAGCCATCGTGCTCCATCCTATGGAGCGCCGACTGGTTCCTACGGGTCTTTTCATGGCTCTGCCAGTGGGTTACGAGGCGCAGATACGTCCGCGCAGCGGTCTTGCCCTGAAGCATGGCATCACCGTGCTCAACACGCCGGGCACCATTGATGCCGACTATCGCGGCGAAATCATGGTGCTGCTCATCAACTTCTCGCAGGAAGACTTCGTCATCAACGACGGGGAGCGCATCGCCCAGATGGTGCTTGCCAAGCACGAACAGTGCGATTTCATCGAGGTTGAAGAGCTGGATGAGACCGAACGTGGCGCCGGTGGATACGGACATACCGGAGTGAAATAACATCAGAACAGAACATTAAAAAATAGAGAAAGCGAAAGGGAAAGATATCGTGAAGAGAATTTATGGAAATAAGGGCTTCTGGGTGGCTGTGGCGCTGGCAGGCGTGATGGCCTTGCCTTCGTTGGCCCGTAAGAAAAAGGTGCAGCCAGCGAAGCAGCAGACTGTTTGGGTGGATTCGCTTTCACCCAACGACCGCAAGCGATTTGAATACTTCTTTACCGAGGCGGCACGACAGCATGCGGCGGGCAACCTGACTGCTGCCTTCGATCTCTTCGAGCATGCCCGGAAGATAGACCCTCGTGCGGCTGAGGTATATTTCTACCAGTCGCTCTATTATACCCAGTTGAAGAAGGATTCCCTGGCGCTGGAGTGCATGAACAAGGCCATCGCCCTGAATCCCGACAACCTGACCTATGTTGAGCGCCTTGCCCAATATTATATAGGTATGGGGCAATACGACAAGGCCATCGGTTCTTACGAGGCACTCTATGCCAAGAACCACAGCAACACCGATGCCCTCCGCATCCTGGCGCAGCTCTACCAGCAGCAGAAAAACTACCGCATGATGCTCAACACCGTGGGCAGACTGGAGACGGAGGAAGGCGAGAGCGAGCAGCTTACCCTGACCAAGATGCGCATCTACGAGATGATGAACGACCCGAAGGCGGCTTACAACGAACTGAAGACGCTGTCGGAGCAGCATCCCCTGGACATGGTGTATAAGACGATGCTCGGCAACTGGCTGATGCAGCACAACCGGCAGAAAGAGGCATTCAAGTATTTTACCGATGCCCTGAAGGAAGAGCCGGACAATGCCTACGCCCAGATGTCGCTCTACGACTACTATAATGCCACCAAGCAGGAGGATCAGGCGCACCAGATGCTCGACAAGATATTGATGAGCAGGAAGACGGATACCGAAACCAGGATTATGATGTTCCGTTCCTATATCCAGACCAACGAGAGTGAGGGAGGCGACTCTACCAAGGTGCTCGCCCTCTTCAACAGGGTGCTCAACCAGCCGGAACCATCATCAGAGGTAGCCGAGTTGAGGGCTGCCTATATGAGTTTGAAGCAGATGCCTGCCGATACGGTGAATGCGGCATTCCAGAAGGTGCTCGACATAGCACCGGACAACGTGAACGCCCGCCTGCAGCTTATCCAGAGTCTCTGGAACCAGCGCAAGTATGGCGAAGTCATTACCCAGTCGCATGCAGCCCATCAGTATAATCCCGAGGAAATGGTTTTCTACTACTTCGGAGGAATGGCGTATTATCAGAAGAACGACGAAGACCATGCACTCAACGAGTTCCGGCTGGGAGTGGCGCAGCTCAACGAACAGTCGAACAAGGATCTGGTTTCCGACCTCTATGCCGTGATGGGCGACATCCTGTATAAGAAAGGAAGAACAGAGGAGTCGATGGCTGCCTACGATTCCTGTCTGCAATGGAAGGACGACAACGTGATGGCGCTGAACAACTACGCCTACTATCTGAGCGAGCAGGGCAAGGACCTGCACAAGGCAGAATCGATGAGCTACAAGACTATCAAGGCGGAGCCGAACAACGGCACATATCTTGACACCTATGCCTGGATTCTGTTTATGCAGGAACGCTATGCAGATGCCAAGACTTATATCGATGCAGCGCTGAAAAACCGCGATTCCACCGAGAATAACAGTACGGTTCTTGAACATGCCGGCGATATTTACGCCATGAACGGAATCACCGATGAAGCCGTGGATTTTTGGAAGAAAGCCCATACCGACGATAATCCGTCGACTACGCTTGATTGGAAAATAAAGAACAAACAATATATCTCTGAAGAAGAATTCCAGAAAAGGATGAATCCGGCTGTAGCCGAGGTGAAGAAGCAGAAAACCACTGGCAAGGCTACGGGCAGAAAAACAAAAAGAGGAAGAAAGAAATAAGAAAGGATAAGAAGAAAATGAAAGTGATGAACAATTTGAAGATGGCAGTGGCTGCCGTGGCTCTTCTGCTGATGGCTTCTTGCGGCTCTACCAAGAAGATGGAAGGAACGGGCAAGGTGAATGCCCAGAACAAGAAGACCGAGACCAAGGCTGCGGATGCTGCAGAGGTGGCTTCGATGAAGAACCTGGCTTTCGTGCAGAAGGTTGCCGACAACCAGGTGTATGCCAAGAACATCGTGGGCAATATGACGTTTAATCTGCAGGCGGCAGGCAAGGACATCACCGTGCCTGGCAAGCTGAGCATGCGCAAGGACGAGGTAATCCGCATCCAGCTCTTTATCCCAATACTGGGTTCCGAGGTGGGCAGACTGGAGTTCACCCCAAACTATGTGCTCATCGTAGACCGCATGCACAAGGAATACATCAAGGCAGACTATACGCAGGTGGATTTCCTCAAGAAGCAGGGCATCAACTTCTATTCGCTCCAGGCACTCTTCTGGAACCAGTTGCTCGTGCCAGGCGTGAAGAAGGTATCAGATTCCGACCTGAAGAAATTTTCGGCAAATCTCGATGAAACCGCCGAAAATGTGCCTGTTTCCATCAGATATGGCAACATGAACTACCAGTGGAAGGCGAATAGAAACAGCGGAAGAATCGCAGAAGCCAACGTTACCTACAAGAATAAAGGCAACGGCGATTCGCGACTCAACCTGAAGTATAGCGACTTCAAGAGTGTGGGCGTGAAGATGTTTCCTGCCACCCAGCGCATGACGCTTACCACCATCCTGAACAACAAGCCTCAGGAGGCAAAGCTCAACATCGAGATGAAGAGTGTGAAGACCGATGACAAGTGGGATGCGCAGACCGAGGTATCGGGTAAGTACAAGCAGGTATCACCTAAAGATGTACTTGGCAAACTCATGAGCATGTAATCGCATGATTGCTGGAAATAAACATAGAAATCATTCCTATTCATCATGAAGCGAATCATATTATTCATATTGGCAATGACGTTCTCGCTGGCGCCTTTTGCACAGCATCATGTGCAGAAGAAACCTGCGAAGAAGACTGCCGTTGCCTCAAACAAACAGCACAACAGAAAAAAGCCGGCTGCCAAGGCACCTGCCCGAAGGGGCAAGCAGCATGTGCAGGTTTCTACCAAGGCTCCAACGAAGGCAGAACGCAGAGCTGCCACCTACAGCAATGCCAACATCAGGGGATTGCAGGGACAGCGTGCCAGTATCCAGAAGCGAATCAGGGAACAGGAGCAGGCGTTGCGCAAGAATCAGGCCGACGTGAAGAAGCGACTGGAAGACCTGATGGCTCTGAACGGCGAAATAGACCAGAGCCAGAAGAAGATTGATGGAATCCAGAAAGATATCCACCATATCGACGGAAACATAGGTATTTTGCAGGCGCAGTTGAAGACTCTTCAGCAGCAGTTGCAGGACAGAAAGAACAAGTATATCCGCTCTATGCGCTATATGAGCAGGCACCATACGGTGCAGGATAAGCTGATGTTTATCTTCAGCGCCAAGAACCTGACTCAGATGTATCGCCGCCTTTCGTTCATCCGCCAGTATTCTTCCTATCAGAAGGTGCAGGGACAGGCCATCCAGGCAAAGCAGAAGCAGGTGAACGAGAAGCATCACCAGTTGGAGAACGTAAAAGGTCATAAGAACACCTTATTATATAAGGGCAAGCAGGAGAAGACGGCATTGGAAGGCAAGCAGACGCAGCAGAAGGAGATGGTGCAGGGATTGCAGAAGCAGCAGAAGACCATCCAGGCTGTCATCGCCGACCAGCGTCAGAAGGATGCGGCCATCAATGCACAGATTGACCGATTGGTTCAGCAGGAAGTGGCAAAGGCTCGTGCCCGTGCTGCTGCCGAAGCTAAGCGCAAGGCTGCTGCTGCCGCTGCAGCCAAGAAGCGTGCTGAGGAATTGGCCCGCAAGAAGGCTGCTGCCGAGGCTGCCGCAAGAGAGAATGCCCGCAGAATAGCTGAGGCGAAAGCCCGTGAGGCTGCTGCCGAGGCGGCAAGAAGAAAGGCTGCCGAGGAGGCTCGTGCTGCTGCCGAAGCTGCAAAAAAGGCACAGGAAGAAGCTGCTGCCCAGGCGGAGGCGAAGGCCAAGGCGCAGGCTAAGGCGCGTGCTGCTGCCGAGGCGGCACAGCGTGCTGCCGCAGAACAGGCGGCACGTGAAGCTGCTGCCGAACAGGCGGCTAAGAAGGCTGAAGCTGACCGCAGGGCTGCCGAGTTGAAGGCGAAGGCGGATGAGGAGCGTCAGGCTCGTGAGATTGCTGCTGCCAAGAAGGAGGCGCAGGAGGCGGCAACCCTGAGCTCGGTAGACCGTATGCTGAATGGTGGTTTCGAGGCAAACCGTGGTCGTCTGCCGATGCCTATCAGTGGAGGTTATCGTATCGTGAGCCATTTCGGTCAGTATAACGTGCAGGGCTTGACGGGTGTTAGGCTTGATAACAAGGGTATCAACATTCAGGGCAAGCCGGGTTGTGTGGCTCGCAGCATCTACGATGGTGAGGTGAGTGCCGTATTCGGATATGGTGGCATGTGGAACGTATTGGTTCGTCATGGTGCCTACATCTCAGTATATTGCAACCTGAAATCGGTAAGCGTTCATAAGGGACAGAAGGTAAGTACCCGCCAGGCATTGGGTGCCGTGGGTTCCGACAACATCCTCCAGTTCCAGCTTCGCAAGGAGACCGCCAAGCTCAACCCAGAGGCTTGGCTGGGAAGATAAATGCATGAATATTATGCAGCCGGTAGTGTTTTTACTGCCTGGCTGCTGTAGATGATAGAAATGAAACCTCCAATCGATTGGTTCGATTGGAGGTTTTTTATTGCTTGCAAGAGAGATGGTTACTTGCAATTTACCTGATGACGTAACAAAAGCTTTTTCTCATGTAACTTTTTAATATCTTTTAGATATTATTTGAGAGCTAAATCAATTTTAGGTTGTAATTTTGCACTCGAAATTTTGAAATAAATATAATAACTAGAAAAGAAGTTTTATAAATATGAAGCATTCATGAAAAGATGTATAGGGCTATTCTTATACTTTTGGCTCCTTATCATTTTGCTTACTTCTTGCATTTATGAAGACTATTCCGGTTGTCCGCAAAAGGATAGCCGTAAAATGGTGCGGATTAATGTGGATTGGCATTTGTTTGATAAAGAGGTGCCTACTGGTATGACGGTCATGGTGTTTCCCTGGTCAGGTGGTGCTCCGCAAACTGTCTTGACTAATGAGATAACTCATGCCGACTTTTCCTTAGAACCAGGAAAATATCATGTACTGGTATTCAACCAGAGTACGACCGAGTTTGGTACACTCGACTTTCTGGGAATGGACTCTTACGAGACAGCGCGAGCTGTGGTACAGCATACAACATCGCGCTGGTATTCGCGTGGAGATGATGAACAGATAGGGGTTCAGCCCGAGTGGCTTGCCTCTGATAAACTCGATGAATTCGATGTTTCTGGAGACTATTCAGAGGCTACTTTAACTCCAAGGAATGTGCTTTCGCATATCCAGGTCAACGTGAAAGTTCCAAGTATAGGAAACCTGTATTCTGCGAGAGGATCCTTAACTGGTATTTCAGAAGGATTTCTGCTGGGACAGGGGAAGCCGCTTCAGAGTAAGGTGACTTATCTTCTGGAGTCCTGGACGAAAACGATAGATAAAAATGACGCAACACTAGGAACGTTGAAGACATCGGTTAAATGTTTTGGACTACCAGAAACCACCCATTCAGATGCTGAAAACAATAAGTTGTCCCTTTCTGCTTTGTTGATAGACAAAAAGACGCAGGTAGATCATCAGTTTGCGGTAGGAGATAAGTTTAAGAAAGATGAAAATTCATCGGAGTTAGGTTATATTATTTCTCTCCATGTTGATGTTAAGGTACCGAAACCATTACCTGAGGTGAAGCCTTCGGAAGGAAGTTCTGGCGGTTTTGACGTCACGATCAAGGATTGGGGTAAACCTGAGGATATTGATATGGAACTGTAGAAATAGTAAAGTGATAAGAAACATATAAAAATAGTAAAGATAGTAATAATAGATTAGTTTAATTTAAAACAGATATGTATAAGAAATTTTTTATGGGTATTGCTGCAATGGCAGCGTTGACATTGGTAAGTTGTTCAAGCGATGACTTGAATAGTCTTTCAGACAATTCTTCTAAGAACGAGGCTATCAGCTTTGATGGCTATTTGGGAAGAAGTGCAGTTGCTGTAAATGGTTCACGTGGTAGCGTGGAGACGAAGAATCAGCTTAAGACTGATGGTTTTGGTGTGTTTGGTAACTATTCTACGGGGGGGCAGAACTTTGGTTCTAATTTGTTCAACAATGTGAAGGTATATTCTTCTAGTACTGCGGACCCTGTAAAATGGGAATATGACAATACTAAGTATTGGCCAACAGAAGGTCATATTGATTTCTTGGCGTATGCTCCTTATGCTGATAAAACAGCGTTAAATACAACTTTAGATGGAAAAATGACATCTTGTATTAATTTTACTGTAGAAAATACTGTTACTAAACAGAAAGATTTGTTGTGGGCTAATGCTAAGGATCAGACAAAGGCAAATAACTCTGGGGCTAAAAAGGTGGAATTTACTTTCAATCATGCATTGGCTAAGATTGGTTATAAAGTAAAGTTAAAGGATGATTATAAAAATGTAACTATTAAATTGAAGAAGATTACATTGGCAGGATCTACTACAGAACCAACAAAAAAAGCTTTCTACACAAAGGGTACCATAGATTTGTCTAAGACTTCTTCTGATGCAGAACTTTGGACAAAACCAACTTCTGCCGAAAAGCAAAATTTTGATTGGTTCTCTGGAGATAAGTCGGTAACTAGTACATCTGAATCTAATCCTGATACAGATTATTTGTTTGTAATTCCGCAGGATTTCTCTAATACAGATGAACTTTATGTCATCGTAGAATACACCATTCAAAATGGATCAACAGAAACTATGACAAGTACGGTTTCTAGTAAGCTTACAAAGAACTTCTTGCAGGGCAAGGCATATACAATCAACTTGACCATTGGTCTGACTCCAATCGAATTCAATGCTGATGTTACAGGTTGGGTAGATGATAATACGATCCCCGAGATTCCTTTGAATTAATCGTATCAGATAAAAATAATGAATTAAAAATTATCATAAGATGAAGTTTCTTCGTTTAGCTTTTTATGTTTTGATAGCACAGCTGGTATTATCTGGTTGTGCTGGCGAAGCTGTGGAAGAAACTTCATCTTCTTCATCTTCTGAAATCAACTTTGATGCTTATTTGGGTCGGAATGCTTCAACCCGTTCTGAAGTAACCGATAATACTCATCTCAAAGGAACGGAAGGTAACTCCGGATTTGGTGTCTTTGCAAGATACAAGCATACTGATGGGACAATCTCACCTCTGATGCTGATGAATAATGAACGCGTAACCTGGAATAAAGATCAAAATCATTGGGAATATACAAATACCCGATATTGGCCAAGTGAAGGATCTGTGGATTTCTATGCCTTTGCGCCTTATAGTGATCAACCAAAACTGGTAAGTCCTCCTAATAAAAACGAAGCTAATCCAACTTGTATATTTTTTCCTTCTAATGTGTCTCCTGTAGATTTGGTGTGGGCTAATGCTAAGGATCAGACAAAGACTGAGGAACCTGTTAAATTTACTTTCAAGCATGCATTGGCTCGTTTGGGCTTTGATATCACAGCCAATCAGATATTAGAGAAAAATGGTGCAGTTATAAAAGTTAAAGAGGTGAAACTATATGGCGCCGATGAAATATCAGGCGTCTTTGTTATGGCGGGCTATCTGAATCTTGAAAATGGAGCTTGGACTCTCGCCGATAATGGTATTAGTTGGTTTTATACTTGGACACCAGATGGCACAGTAGATGGCAAGAAATTTGACAATAGTATCATATATAAGTTAAGTGCACCTCCTCAGTTAGACCATGAACATGATAAAGTAACAAATCATGACGATTCTTATATCTTTATAATCCCTCAGAAGAAGCCCGATTACTTTAATCTAAAGATAACTTATACGGTAGTGCAGGGAAATTTTAAGGAAGATGTGACGGTAACGAAAAATCTGCTAGAAGTGCCAGGAGTTAGTGATCCGTCTTTTACGTTTGAAGGAGGAAAAGCGTATGTATTTCATTTGAAACTTTCACTTGATCCTATCAATTTCAACGTAACGACTAAAGTCGAGGATTGGAAAGAGGGGAAAAATGAATAATGTTTTTATAAGGATAATCGGGAATATGAAGCGGAATATTTATAGTTATAGTAAGTTATGGATAATTTTCTTTGTCTTGATGGGTGCAGCCTGTACCAATCAGGTGGAGGATGCTATTCCTGTATCTGGTCAGCCTATTGAGTTTTCTGTGCAATCAGATTGGAAGGAAATTCTCAATACTCGGAATGCTGGTAAGACGCAATTTAAAGCAGGTGACACGATTCAGATTTTCGGTTTTCATAAATCTCCTTCAGGTGAGGTTAAGAAGTTTATGTATCATGTAGGTGATTCGGCTAGAGGTCAGAAAGTAGTATGTGATAGTAGTAATAACTGGAATTATTCACCCAAGCGTTTCTGGCCAAAAGAGGGAACGCTAGATTTTTATGCCAGTTATCCAGATTACTCTGTTCTCAATGAGGGAGATAAGATGACTTATGTGCAGCCGGCTTTCAATCCTTTGGGAGTTGATCTGTTGTGGGGCTTAGCTACCAATCGTGATTGTGATACGGTGCCTAAGAAAACCGTAGAGATCTGGATGGTGCATGCCTTGGCTAAGGTGAATATTAGTTTTGACGGTTTTTCGGATGAAATCGGATCAGTTATAGTCTCGGCTTACAAAACTGGTTGGTTCTCTGGAACATTAGATGGTGGAATCCCCTATTGGCAATTTGATGATAAAACGAATATTGATGCTGTCTTTTATAAATATGGAGACAAAAACCTGATAATAAATAATTCTGTTACCGTATTTATCTTGCCGGAAAAGATTACGGGATTCCAGATGTTTGATGTTCCTGGTAATAGGATTAATGCTTCTGATGAAATTTTTGATAGAATAAAGAATCTTACGTTTAAAGCAGGAAAGGAATATAATCTCAGGATATCAAAAGGAGTACAGAAGAAGAATACAAATAGCCGTTCTATAGCGATGTCTGTCCGTTGTGTTTCGGAATAGCGAAAAAATATCGACCTGAACGGTTGAAATTACCCAATACGCCCTGAACCAACGGCCACCGGCCGAAGGGAAAGGTAAAGGGCAGAAGCCCCTGGAAGCAGCACGCCCTGAAAGGGCAGAAGCTCCTAGCCCAGGGCATCGCCCTGGGTAATTACGGACACAAACCTGTCGCCCTGTAAGGGCAAAAGCTTTAAAATACCTGGCAGTATACAAAGCTTTTGCCCTTACAGGGCGTCTTGCTGATTGCTATTATACCCAGGGCGTTGCCCTGGGCTAGGGGCTTCTGCCCTTTCAGGGCGTGTTGCTTCTGGGGCTTCTGCCCTTGCCGTACCGCCGGATTTGCATGCTTGGAAGAAAATATATTTAGCCTTAAGGAAAAATAAATTTAGCCTTAAGGGAAAATAAATTTAGCCTTAAGAAAAATACCGCTAGGCGTTATGGTCCGCTAGGCGTTCCTGCGGATTTGCAATCATAAGTGGTTGAAAGATTATTTTAGGCATGTTGCTCTATAAAGTAGGATTTCCTTTTTTAAGGAATCCTACTTCTTATAGTAACATGCCTGAATGGAGTCTTACTCAAATCCCCACCATTAATAACCACTAACAACGCCCCAACCCATTCTTGCATTTCAAGGTAAAAGTTAAATTTCGCAATAGAAAAACCGAGCTCATTTTCCTTTTTGTATATCATAACCAGCATAGAGGTAATAATAGTCATGTAGAGAATGACTTTTATGCCATTCTCATTAGTAGACAGAAAATGAGAAAAATTCAAATTCTGCTTTAAAAACTTAAAGTAAACCTCTATGTCCCAGCGCTTTTTGTAACAGAACGCAATTTCTTGTGGAGTCATATCAAAGTCGTTAGTTATAAAAAACACTTCATTTTCTACACGCTTTACCTTACCCTTATTATTTGGACGAGTAGTATCACGAGGCGTTTTGAATTTAGCCTTTATCACTCTATACTTTGTATTTGAAAAATCTTTTTTTTCTCTGTCATATAGGAACACAACAAGGTCATCCACCAACTCCAATTTTCCTAAATCAGTGTTGGTGTTTTCTGTCATAAGGCTTTCTATAACCTGCATTTTGCGGTTAGTTTTAATTCGTCCTACAAACTTAGCCTTTGCATCTTCTACCAATTCATAATTCTTAAGAGCACAGAATCCCCTGTCAAGAACGTATAGATTGTTATGTTCTGGGTCATACTTAATCAGTTCTTGCACAACAGCCGGCATAGCTATGTCTTCGCTAAGATATTCTGGTTTAGAAAATACTTCAGCAAGTTTAGCAGAAAAGCCATCATAAGCTACTGTATACTTTATTTGTTTGCGTTCTGTTTTATTTGATGCTTTTTTACCAACAGTAAATCCTTTCTTCAGCTTGTTACAGGTTTCTGCCACCATGGAACTATCTATGCGAACTATGTTTTTGGCCTGCAATTCTTTTTCTGTATATAGCTGAGACAGACGGTTATATAATAAATCAAAAGCCTTCTCAAAGAAGTCGAGATTTACATTAGCCAAACGGGTAGATATGGATCCGTGTGTTACGGTAGCATCCAATGCTACATTGAACAAAGTTTTATACGTAGGATTATTGAAGATTGACTCAAGTCTTCTTTGACTAACATGGTCGGCAGATAAGAAGGCAAAGACAAGAAGGTAGAAAAGGCGCTCACCGGTTAATACCTTGGCGCAATAATCCACCTTCGTGTCTTTTGCTATTTTTGCGATTTCTTCATCTGGAATCATTCTAAGAATATCCCATGCATGTACCTTTATTTTGCTCATATTTGCTATTTTCTATTGTTTTTATCTACCTACAAAGGTACAAAAAATAATTGAAATACGCAAATAAATAACTGATTATTAAGTGGTTATAGATGTTAAAAAATCTATTAACCACTTATGATTTGCAATCCGCAGACAAAAAAGGTTCGACCACTTTAAAGCGGATTTGCAATCCGCAGCCGTAGGCTTTTCATGTCTCCTCTGAGCATTCTCGCTTGAGGCGGATTTTAAATCCATAACACCCTTGCCCAAAATAACTTTTTCTTTACGTAGTCGGACAATTAAGATAGAAAGAACATATAAAAAAGCATAAAAAGTTTCTGATTTTTCTCATAAATAAATTAGATTTTATATCTTTGCGCAAAATTAGAAACAATGACAGAACTATTGAGTATATTTGATGACCGGCGCCTGCCATCATTTAAGACCAGCTGCGGTCTTCTATGATGACCGCCCTGAGGCACAAAAGGTTGTTCTTTCGATTGCCGATGCAAAGATACGAAGATTTTGGGTATCCGACAAATTTAGGCATGTGATAAGGAGCGATTTTCAGCAAAACACTTACGATTTGAAACTTCGTTAAAAAACGGACTCTATTTCTTAATGGGGCGCATCTCTATGTTTTTGCGGTGTCGAAAACTATGTTTTGCGATATAAATCAGCATATTACGAAGTAATACCCGATTATGGAGAAACGTATTCAGTATTCAGTATTCAGTTTTTTTCGCTGTTGTTTCCGTCCTCTCTATAAATAGTATATTATATATATATATTAATATATAATATAATTACTTATAATTTGTAACCATAGAAAGGGTAACTATCATCGCGAAAAAAACTGAATACTGAATACTGAACACCCTTTTAGGCACTAATTAGTTTGCTCCGCAAGGGGTATTCCATTCGGGATGTGGCGAAGTTAAGTGGAAGGGGCGTGAGTACGGTGCAACGAGTTAAGCGATTAATAAAAGTACAATCACCGCAATAATACTATTTTTTTTTCGTTCTTTTCAAAAAATGGGGTTGTGCAATAGTGGCTTAAAGGCTAAAAGCACTACCTTTGCATACAATAATAAGTAACAACACGTTTAAAGTCACAATTGTGATTTCAAAAATAAAGATAGAAATATGGCTGATAATATAGAACATCAAGATAAAGGAGAACTGGTCGCAAATTGCGACCAGTTACAAAATGATGAAGTCGTAGTTACCACTCCTGTAGAAAGTCGAATAATGTCTATTCGTGGAAAGCAGATTATGATAGACAGAGACTTGGCTGAACTTTATGGAGTGGAAACCAGGGTGTTAAATCAAGCTGTAAAACGTAATATGGAGAGATTTCCTGAACGTTTTCGTTTTCAACTGACTAAGGAAGAAATGAATGAACTGGTCACAAATTGTGATCGGTTCAATAGTTTGAAGCACTCAACAGTTCGTTCATATGCTTTCACGGAGCAGGGAGTGGCTATGCTCTCCACTGTTCTTAGAAGTGAAACCGCAATTCGTGTAAGCATACGAATTATGGATGCATTTGTTGCAATGAGACGTTTCATGGTGACAAATGCAGAAGTTTTCCAACGTCTTTCAACAATGGAGTACCATCAACTTGAAATGCAGCAACATCAGCAAGAAACAGACAAGCGCATAGACGAGGTATTTCGCAGATTGGATGAGGGCAACGTAAAGCCGAAACAAGGTGTGTTCTACAATGGTCAAATTTATGATGCCTATACTTTCGTGTCCGACTTGATTAAGAGTGCGAAGAAACGTATTGTCCTTATCGACAACTATGTTGACGAGACTGTACTGACATTGCTCGATAAAAGAGATAATAACGTGTCTGCAATCATCTACACTCAGCAGATAAGCCGTCAGTTCCAACTCGACATAGACCGTCATAATGCTCAATATGCACCGATTGATGTTGAAACATTCCGTTTATCACATGACCGCTTCCTTTGTATAGACGATGATGTGTATCACATAGGAGCATCCATTAAGGACTTGGGCAAGAAGTGGTTTGGTTTCTCCAAGATGGAGATACTTACACCAGACGAATTGGTGGAAAGGATCAACAGGGAATAAGAAAAAATCAGAGCTCTCTATTGAGTATGGAAGAACTCGCTTGAGGCGGATTTCAAATCCGCATCAAATAGGTCGAGCCTTTTTTTGTCTGCGGATTGCAAATCCGCAGGAACGCCTAACGGAGACAGATACTCTCTTATCGTCCCCGAAGGGGGCGAACAGGAGCAAGACTGGATGTGGTTCGCCCCCTTTGGGGACGATTTCTCCCTACTATTGGTTGTCCGCAGGTTCCATGACCTTCGGTCATTCCACCAGCGGTTATTGAAAGTTGGCCCCCTTCGGGGACCGGAGGTTACTTGCGAAACTTGAATCTTCTAGATGGCAGCGCCATCTAAGAGGGTTTCGTATTTTGCAATGGCATCGCGGATTTCGCTGATGCGGATAAACTCGTTGGCAGAGTGGGAGCGGGATGATTCGCCCGGTCCTAACTTGAAGGATGGGAAGTGCATTAATGCCTGGTCGCTGAGGGTAGGACTGCCGAATGGCTTCATGCCCATGGCTATACATTTCTTAATAAGAGGATGCTCGGGGTCGATGCGTGATGACTTCAGACGGAAGCTGTGTGCCTTCACCTCGCTCTTGAGATGCTGGCTGATGAACTCGAAGACTTCCTCGTTGTCATAGAATTCGTTGGTGCGGATATCCACAAGCATCGTGCACTTATCCGGAATCACATTGTGCTGGGTTCCTGCATTCACCACGGTGAGCGTCATCTTGGTTGGTCCAAGGAACTCGCTCACTTTTTCGAACTTGTAGTCACGAATCCAGCGCATGTCATCCAGCGCCTCGTAGATAGCGTTTACTCCTTCGTTTCTTGCCGCATGTCCGCTCTTGCCGTGAGCAATCACATCCAGCACCATCAATCCTTTTTCTGCTACGGCAGGATTCATACCGGTAGGTTCGCCCACGATGGCTAAGTCGATATGCGGAAGTAATGGCAGGGCACGGGTGATGCCATCCTTTCCCGAAACCTCTTCTTCTGCAGATGCCAGATAGATAAGATTATACTGCTGAGGCTTCTCTGTCAGCATTCTGAATATCTGGAGAAGCGAACAGAGACCGCCACCGCAATCGTTGCTGCCCAAGCCGTAAAGTACGCCATCTTCTACATCCGGTGAAAACGGGTCGCGTGTCCATGAAGCCACTGGCTTCACGGTATCGATGTGGGCATTGAGCAGCAGGGTAGGTCGGCTCTCATCGTAATGAGGGTCGATCATCCAGATGTTGTTTGCCTCACGCTGAGGCTCAAAGCCATAACTGCGGATGGTCTGCTCCATGATGTCGGCAGCATCCTTTTCGTTTCTGCTTACAGATGGGGTGGCGATGAGCTTTTTCAGCAGTTCCACGGCATCGCTAACATATTCTTCTTGTAGCATCATAATCTCTCTATTATTTGATTTTGGGGCAAAGTTACGAAAAAAAGAGCAGATTATGTGGAAAAAATATCTTTTTATTTTGTGTTCTTAACAAATTCTATTATCTTTGCACACATATTTATAAATATTAGCTTATGCAGATTAATAGTCATCTTTCAGTCCTGGTTCACGACCTCGCTAAGAAGTGGGGAGAGAAGCCTGCGCTTACTTTCAGAAAGTTTGGTAGTGACCAGTGGCAATCGGTTTCGTTTAACCTTTTCTCGTTGAGAGTGAAACAAGTGAGCAATGCCCTTCTCAATCTTGGGGCTAAACCACTCGACAAAATCGCTGTCTTCTCGCAGAACTGTGTGCATTACCTGTACACCGACTTCGGTGCGTACGGTATCAGAGTTACCTCTGTACCTTTCTATGCCAACAGCAGCGAGCAGCAGATTCAATATATGATCAATGATGCGCAGATTCGCTTCCTCTTTGTAGGCGAACAGGAGCAGTATGACAAGGCGCATCGTATCTTTGCCCTCTGTCCATCCCTGGAGCGTATCATCATCTTCGATTCCAGCGTGCGCATCAGTACACACGATCCTGCTGCCCTCTATTTCAAGGACTTCCTGAAGCTGGGTGAGAATCTTCCTCGCCAGACTGAAGTGGAGGAACTCTACAAGCAGGCAAGTATGGATGATTTGGCTAATATCCTCTATACCAGTGGAACAACTGGAGATAGCAAGGGTGTGATGCTGAAATACAGTCAGTATGCAGCTGCATTGAAGGCAAACAATGAGTGCGTTCCTGTTACCGAAAAGGATCGTGTCATTGATTTCCTTCCATTCACCCATATCTTTGAGCGTGGATGGGCATATCTCTGCTTGAGTGAGGGTGCCCAGCTCATCATCAATACCTATCCGCAGGAAATTCAGGATAGTATGCGAGAGATGCATCCTACCTGTATGTGTAGTGTGCCACGTTTCTGGGAGAAGGTTTATATCGCCGTGAAGGCTAAGATGGACGATGCAGGTCCTATCCAGAAGAAACTTTTCTATCATGCCTTGGCTGTGGGAAAGAAGCGTAACATTGATTATATCGCCAATGGTAAGCGTCCTCCTCTGGCTCTGGAGCTGGAATATAAGATTGTCAACAAGACTATCCTGAGCATCGTGCGCAAGCAGTTGGGATTGGATAATCCTAATATCTTCCCTACAGCAGGTGCTTATGTAAGTCCTGAGGTAGAGGAGTTTGTACACGCCGTGGGTATCAATATGGTTGTGGGCTACGGTCTGACCGAGAGTCTCGCCACCGTATCTTGTGATCATCTCGACAAGAAGCATAGTCTGGGTTCTGTAGGTCGTCCTATCTCCAGCATTCAGATTAAGATAGGTGAGGATAACGAGATTCTTCTCAAGGGTCCTACCATCACTCCGGGATATTACCATCGTGATACCACCAATGCCAAGGCTTTCGATAAGGATGGATTCTTCCATACGGGAGATGCCGGCTACATGAAGGATGGCGAGCTTTACCTGACTGAGCGTATCAAGGACCTGTTCAAGACATCGAATGGTAAATACATCGCTCCGCAGCAGGTAGAGTCGTTGCTCCTGGTAGATAAGTTCATCGACCAGGTTGCCGTTATCGCCGACCAGCGTAAGTTCGTATCAGCCCTCGTTGTTCCTGAGTTCCGCCTCGTGGAGGACTGGGCACGTGAGCATCACATCGCCTTCACTTGTCGTGAGGACCTGTGTGCCAACGAGAAGGTGCAGAAGATGCTGATGGACCGCATCAAGATTCTTCAGCAGCACCTGGCTTATTATGAGCAGATTAAGCGTATCACCCTCCTGGCTCACCACTTCTCTATGGAGTCGGGCGAGCTGACCAACACCTTGAAGATTCGCCGCCCTATCATCAACAAGAACTACAAGGCGGAGATTGACAAGATGTATGAGGAGTAATCATAAAGTTTAAAGTTAAAAGTTTATAGTTCAAAGTTAATGATTACAGCTGACCAATTGAAGGATGTGATGGACAGAGCCGACGCTCTGCATCGCTATCTGAATATAGACCAGAAGAAAGTAGAATTTGAAGAGGAGCAGCTCCGCACGCAGGCTCCTGACTTCTGGGAAGACCCGAAGTATGCACAGGAGCAGATGAAGAAGGTGAAGGGCATACAGAAATGGCTCGATGGCTACAAGACCGTGCGTCTTTATGCCGACGAGCTGAAGCTTGCCTTCGATTTCTATAAAGACGAGATGGTGACCGAGGAGGAGGTGGATGCCGACTATACCAAGGCCATCAAGGCCATAGAAGACCTGGAACTGAAGAACATGCTGCGCCAAAAGGAAGACCCGATGGACTGCGTGCTGAAGATTAACTCGGGTGCCGGTGGCACCGAGAGCCAGGATTGGGCACAGATGCTGATGCGTATGTACATGCGCTGGGCTGAGGCTCACGGCTACAAGGTAACTATCACCGATATGCAGGAAGGTGATGAGGCTGGCATCAAGAGCGTGACCATGACCATCGAGGGCGGCGAGTACGCCTATGGCTATCTGAAGAGCGAGAATGGCGTTCACCGTCTGGTGCGTGTATCGCCTTTCAATGCCCAGGGCAAGCGAATGACCAGTTTTGCCAGCGTCTTCGTCACCCCATTGGTGGATGAAACCATCGAGGTGTATGTTGATCCAGCCAAACTCTCGTGGGATACTTTCCGTTCGAGTGGTGCCGGTGGTCAGAACGTGAACAAGGTGGAGTCGGGAGTGCGCCTCCGCTATTGGTACACAGATCCTGATACGGGTGAGGAAGAGGAAATCCTCATCGAGAACACCGAGACCCGCGACCAGCCAAAGAACCGTGCCAAGGCATTGTTGCTCTTGAAGAGTCAACTCTACGACCGCGCCATGAAGAAGCGCCTGGAAGCCAAGGCTAAGATTGAGGCTGGCAAGAAGAAGATAGAGTGGGGAAGCCAGATAAGAAGTTACGTCTTCGACGACCGCCGTGTGAAAGACCATCGTACCAACTATCAGACATCGGATGTGGATGGCGTGATGGATGGCAAGATAGACGACTTCATCAAGGCTTATCTCATGGAATTCCCTACGAATGATGACGAACAACAATAATAATCTAAAAAATATACGACTATGAGTGGAAATAAAGACTTAAGAAGAGCCAAACATGAGGCTTATCAGAAGAAACAGGCTGCAAAAGGCGAGAAAGTAATCAAGTGGATATTTATAGGATTGATAGTCCTTGGTATGCTATTCGCTTTCTATGCAACAAGTTTAGTATAAAACTGAACTTTGCATGTGGTTCAAGTACGGGCTGAAGGCCCAAAAGCTCCAGAAGCAGCACGCCCTGAAAGGGCAGAAGCTCCTAGCCCAGGGCATCGCCCTGGGTATAATGGCAATCAGTAAGACGCCCTGTAAGGGCAAAAGCTTTATGTTTTGCCTGGAGTTTTAAAGCTTTTGCCCTTACAGGGCGACAGGTTTGCGTCCGTAATTACCCAGGGCGCTGCCCTGGGCTAGGAGCTTCTGCCCTTTCAGGGCGTGTGGAACTCACTTGCGAAACTTGAATATAAAACTATGAGTGGATTAGAAATAGAAAGAAAATTCCTCGTCAAGAAGGGCGACGCTTACAAGAGCGCCGCCTTTTCTTCTAGCCATATCCAGCAGGGCTATATTCCTGCCGAGGGGGCTACGGTGCGCGTGCGCACACGGGACGAGAAGGCTTACCTTACCATTAAGGGCAAGTCGGTGAATGGCGGAATGACCCGCTATGAGTTTGAGAAGGAGATTACGCTGGACGAGGCGCAGCATCTGCTGCAGCTTTGCCAGGGTGGCGTTATCGATAAGCGCCGCTATCTGGTGAAAAGTGGTAATCATACCTTCGAGGTGGATGAGTTTTATGGCGACAATGAGGGGCTGGTAATGGCTGAGGTGGAACTGGAAAACGAGAGCGAAGCCTATGAGAAACCCGACTTCATCGGTATGGAGGTAACGGGCGACAAGCGTTTCTATAATTCTCATCTTCTGGGCAATCCTTTCTCGCAGTGGTGTGATACCTTGCCTGAGGAATATCGATAGAAAAAGTGAATAAACTGCCTTTTTTATGCGAAAAAGCATGCTAAAATGCATAAATATTACTAATTTTATGCTTTTACTTTCAAATATTTCTATTATTTCAGAAATATTTTATAATTTTGCAGAATGTTATACGAAAAGTTAATGAAATTAGTAAGAAAGAAATAGAAAATGGCAGAATCAAATAGAGGAAGTTTTGGTAGCAAGATAGGAATGATCCTTGCTACTGCAGGTGGCGCCGTAGGTTTGGGTAACGTATGGCGCTTCCCTTATATGGCTGGTCAGGAAGGTGGCGCAGCCTTTATCTTGGTTTACATCGGATGCGTACTCCTGTTGGGCATCCCTTGTATGGTTTCGGAGTTTATCATCGGCCGTCATGGTGCTTCCAATACGGCACGTGCCTATACCAAGCTCGCCAATGGAACGGCTTGGAAGTGGGTAGGCTACCTGGAGGTGCTCACGGGCTTCCTGATTACCGGTTACTATGCGGTGGTTTCGGGCTGGTGCCTGCAGTATGTATATGCCAGCATCATGGGCGAACTGCATGGCGACCCAACCTTCGTGGCTAATTACTTCAAGGAGTTTTCTGTCGATCCTATCCGTCCGGTGATGTGGACGGTGGCAATCTTCCTGATTTGTCACTTTGTGATTATACATGGTGTACGCGGAGGAATCGAGAAGGCATCCAAGGTGATGATGCCGCTTCTGTTCATCCTGCTTCTCATTATCGTGGTGTCTTCCTGTCTGTTGCCGGATGCGGGAAAGGGTATCGAGTTCCTGCTGAAACCTGATTTCGGAAAGGTGGATAGGAATGTATTCCTCAATGCTTTGGGACAGTCGTTCTATTCCATGAGCATCGGTATGGGTTGTATCTGTACGTATGCATCTTATTTCAGCCGACAGACCAATCTTCTGAAATCGGCGATTCAGATTTCTGCCATCGACTTGATGGTAGCGGTATTGGCAGGATTGATGATTTTCCCTGCAGCTTTCTCGGTGGGTATCTCTCCGGATAGTGGTCCGTCGCTTATCTTCATCACCTTGCCGAATGTCTTCAACGAGGCGTTTGCATCGATGCCAGTATTGGGATGGATTATCTCGCTGATGTTCTACGTGCTTCTTTCTGTGGCTGCGTTGACATCGCTGATGTCGCTCCACGAGGTGAATACTTCTTTCTTCTATGAGGAGTTGAAGATCGACAGAAAGAAGGGTGCCATGATTGTTACGGTATCTTGTGCCATCATCGGTGCATTCTGTTCACTCTCTTTGGGAGCTACGGATAAACTGTCGTTCGGCGGCAAGACTTTATTCGATTGGTTCGACTTCGTAACGGGACAGTTGTTCCTTCCTACGGGAGGTCTTCTCACCTGTTTGTTCCTGGGCTGGTATGTTCCGAAGAAGGTGGTGAAGGATGAGTTTACTAACTGGGGAACCTTGAAGGGACAGGTATTCCATGTCTATCTCTTCCTGATCAAGTTCGTTTGCCCTGTTCTCATCTTCCTGGTATTCCTAAACCAGTTTGGTGTGTTCGGATAAGCATTTCGCCCAGGACGGCGCCCTGGGAATCAATAGCAATTAGTCATGCGCCCTGTAAAGGCAAAAGCATAAAAATATAAGAAACAATGGAGAGTAGAGGAAATTTCGGAAGTAAGTTGGGCGTCATTCTCGCCACGGCAGGTTCTGCAGTAGGTTTGGGAAATGTTTGGCGCTTTCCTTATATGGCAGGTCAGAATGGAGGTGCTGCCTTCATCCTTATCTACCTGGTGTGTATCATCCTGCTGGGTTTGCCTGGCATGATGAGCGAGTTTATCATTGGTCGCCATTCGGCTTCCAATGCAGCACGAGCTTATAGCAACCTGGGTAAGCATAAGGCTTGGGGAACCGTGGGACTGGTGGGTGTCATCACCTCCATGATTATCCTGGGTTTCTACGCCGTAGTGGCAGGCTGGTGTCTGCAATATCTGTATGCCAGCATCATGGGTGGCGTTCATGGCGACCCGGAGTATGTGAAGACCTACTTCCAGACCTTCTCCTCCGATCCTATTCGTCCTACCTTATGGGCGGTGGGCTTCATCCTGCTTACCCATGCGGTGGTAGTAAGAGGTGTCCGCAATGGAATCGAGAAGGCATCCAAGATTCTGATGCCGCTGCTTTTCATCCTGCTCATCGTCATCGTCATTGCCTCCTGCTCTTTGCCGGGAGCGATGAAGGGTGTGCAGTTCCTCTTCCATCCTGATTTCTCTAAGGTGGATGAGAACGTGCTGCTCGAAGCTTTGGGACAGGCATTCTTCTCTCTGAGTCTGGGAACAGCCTGTCTGTGTACATACGCATCTTACTTCAGTCGCCAGACTAATCTCCTGAAATCTGCCAGTCAGATTGTGGTGATAGATACCGTGATTGCTGTATTGGCAGGATTGATGATTTTCCCGGCAGCTTTCTCGGTGGGCGTGCAGCCGGATAGCGGTCCGTCGCTTATCTTCATCACTTTGCCTAATGTGTTCCAGCAGGCGTTTGGTGATATGCCTGTGGCAGGTTACATCATCTCGGTATTGTTCTATGCTCTGTTGGTATTGGCGGCGCTCACTTCTACCATCTCCATGCACGAGATTGGTACGGCGATGATTTATGAGGAACGCAAGATGACCCGTTCCAAGGGTGCGTGGATAGAGACCATCACCTGCAGCATCATAGCCGTATTCTGTTCCCTTTCCCAGGGAGCAGTTCCGGGATTGGGCTTCTTCGGCAAGGATTTCCTTACCAATTGTGATAACTTCACGGCGCAGCTGCTGATGCCGCTGGCATCCATCGTCACCTGTCTCTTCCTGGGCTGGTATGTTCCGAAGAAGATTGTGCGTGATGAGTTTACCAACTGGGGTACGGTGAGTGGCAGGTTATTCCCTGTCTTCCTCTTTATGATCCGTTTCGTCAGTCCTATCTGCATCCTCCTTATCTTCCTCCATCAGTTTGGAGTAATCTAGAAGATTTTAGAAGCAGACATAAGGTTGGAGCCTTTCTATTTCATCGGGTGGGAAATCCTTGAGGAGTTTCAACTCTTCCAGACTTTTGATAGGACCTCTTTGTCTTCGGTAATCGCAGATTTCCTTAGCCTGATAGAAGTTGATGTAAGGATGATTGCGAAGCTGGTTGAGGGTAAGCTTGTTGATGTTGAGCCGGTGGATGTGTTCGGCATCAATCTGGATGAAACTGATGGCAGCTTCCGGGAAACCGTCGATTTCTTCCAGTTGCTCGGCAGAAGCGAAGCCTCCAAGTTTATCTCTGTATCTTACGATGGTGCGTGCATAGTAGCTGCCGATGCCTGGAATCTTCATCAGTTCCGTGGTGTCGGCATTGTTGATGGCGATGTGTTCGCCCGTCTTTAACTTGTGGGGATAATTGTATACCTTGGATTCCCTTTCATCATACCCCCTATTATAATAAGGTGTATGTCTTCTTTCCCTGCGCTCATATCTTTCATTTCCGTAAAACTCGGAGGCTTGCTTGAAATCATCTGCTATTCGGATGAAGGGGAGCAGGGCTTCGAAGGTTCTCTTGGTGATGCCATAAACGCGGGCAAAGTCGGATGGACGTGAGAAGGCTCCTCCTTTCTCTCGGTATCGGTAGATGCTTCTGATTTGCCAGCTCTTCAAACCCAGGCGCTTGAAGGTTGTAGAATCGGCAGTGTTCGGGTCAAAGGGAAAGAGTTCGTGCACCTTTCCTTCTTCCTGATAATACAGGGGATGCTGGGAGGTGGCTTGTTGGATGAGAGCCTGTTGGGAGGAATCACGTAGAGTGATCGGTTGCCCGTTGATGTCTCTGGATGCTGACGCATCTTTTCCGTCATCGGAACCTCCGATGACGACCACAAGAGAAAGGCATACGATGAGAATGGCTAGCAAGGCGAAGACGGCTTGTCGGTCATTCTTGGAGAGGTAAAATAGGTCTTTTATGTTCATAAGTCCCACTTTTTGGTGAATAGTCGGGATTACTGGACTCGAACCAGCGACCTCATCGTCCCGAACGACGTGCGCTACCAACTGCGCTAAATCCCGATGTTTTGGCACCTATGGTCATAAAGACGATGCAAAGGTACACCAAAAATTGCATAAAACCAAATAAAAAAGCACTTTTTTATCTTTTTTGCAAACTTTTTCACCGAAAAATTTGGTGGAACCGATTTTTATTACTACCTTTGCACCCGCAAATGAGAAATCATCTGCAAAGAGTATGGTGCCATAGCTCAGTTGGTAGAGCAAAGGACTGAAAATCCTTGTGTCCCCGGTTCGATTCCTGGTGGTACCACTTCAAAAAGCCGAATTTCAGAAATGAAGTTCGGCTTTTTGTTTGTTATAATCCGTAAACGTTTACGTGTCTTTTTCATACGATAAAGGAACAACATTAAACTATTTTTCTTATTTTTGCATTGTAGAAAGTAAAAGTATCTGTAATAACCAAGATATTTTATCTGATTATTTATAGAAACCTATAAGAGAATTTCAACTTAGAAACAATAATAACCAAGCTAAAACGAGATGTTTATGCAACAACAACTAAAAAGAGCAAGTATGGCACTTGCGTTGGGTTCTATTTGCATTGGCGCTTTCGCCCAGGCAACAATTAAGGGTACCGTCAAGGACTCTAATGGTGAACCTATGATTGGTGTAAGTGTAGTTCCTGATGGAGCTGCTGGTGCTGGATCAGTTACTGATCTGGATGGTAATTTTACGCTCAATGGCGTCAAGCCATCTACCGTCATTAAGTTTTCTTATATTGGATATAAGGAAAAGTCGGTGAAGGTAGGTAGTCAGAACACTATTTCTGTTGTAATGGAAGAGGATAACAACTCTCTGGATGAGTTGGTTGTCATCGGTTATGGTGTCGTTAAGAAACGCGACCTCACGGGTTCCGTGGCTTCTATCAAGTCTGATGACTTGAAGAATGTAGCTTCTTCTAATGCGATGCAGGCGATGCAGGCAAAGATTCCTGGCATGGACTTGCAGCAGAGCAGTGGTGAGTCTGGTTCTGGAGTGAGCATCAATCTTCGTGGTGCCCGTTCTATGTTGGCTTCCAATAATCCGTTGATTCTCGTGGATGGTGTGGCATACGGTTCTACCCTCGACATCAACCCATCCGACATTGAGTCTATGGAGGTATTGAAGGATGCATCTTCTACCGCTATCTATGGTACCCGTGGTGCCAATGGTGTCATCATCATCACCACCAAGCGTGGTAAGGCTGGCAGAACATCTGTGGGCTTCAATTTCTACAACTCTTTCAATAGCGCTACCAATGCCGCACATTCTATGTATGGCAATAAGGAGGTGCAGCGTCTGATTGACAAGCGCGCTTACCAGGATTGGGCAAAGGGCGACAAGACTCTGGATGCCTATAATACCGTACTTTCTGGTATTACTCCTGAGACTGTGTTGACAGAAAAGCTCGACGATGGTACAGCTACATTGGATATCTATAATGATGGTTCTTACACCGACTGGGGCGACTTGCTCCTGAAGAACAGCACTTCTCAGAACTACGAAGTCAACGTGGCTGGTGGTAGCGAGAAGACCAACTTCAATGTTTCTCTCGGTGCGATGTACGACCGCGGTCTGATGAAGAACGACCAGATGAGCCGTTACAATGGTAAGGTGAACATCGACCATCGTATCAACAAGGTAGTAAAGGTAGGCTCAAGCTTGCTTTATACCTATAAGAATTGGAACCGCCGTAACTCAGGTGTTTACAACCAGGCGTTGAAGATGACTACCATCACTCATCCTTATTTGACTGATGGCAGCATCAACTCAACTCCAAACCCTTGGTATGCAGCTCATTGTTCTCCATTGCTCGATGATGTGGAGGGAGCATATCAGAACAATACCGAATCTACCCGTTTCTTCGGTAATGCCTATGTGGAGTTGAACCCTATCAAGGGCTTGAATCTCCGCTCAATGTTTGCCGTGGATAGAAGCGACTCACGAAATGGCTTGTACCAGGACTATCAGAGTCAGCAGAGATACCAGTCACCTTCTACCAGCTACATCCGTCAGATCAGAAATAACTCTACTGCGATTACATGGGACAATACCATCAACTATAATACCACCATCGCAGAGAAGCATGACTTGACCGCTTTGCTGGGACATGAGTTGACACAGACCGTAACAGAAAGTTCTACTGTAGGCGGTGATGCCGGTGCTACCCACTACTATGAGAGTGGTTTCCGCGATCTTTCCAAGATCCTCTCACCTGTGACAACTTCTACATACGTGAAGACAGCCATGTTGTCATTCTTCGGTCGTCTGAATTATTCATACGCCAGCAAGTACTTGCTTACCGCTTCTCTCCGTGCCGATGGTTCTTCTACCTTGGCAAAGGGACACAAGTGGGGTTATTTCCCATCTGTGGCAGCAGGTTGGAGATTAATCGAAGAAAATTGGCTGAAAGACCAGAAGGTATTGAGCAACCTGAAGCTCCGTGCTTCATGGGGTGTTTCCGGTAACGCAGCCATCGATGCTTATTCTACATTGGCATCCTTGAGCAGTACTACCTATTATTATTATTTAGGTAACAACGACGTGGCTGGTAAGATTCCTAGTCAGATGGGTAACTCTAACCTGACTTGGGAGAAGACATCTTCCTTCAACCTGGGTCTCGACTTCGGTTTCTTCGACGGTCGCATCAGTGGTAGCGTGGATTATTATTGGAACCATACCTACGACCTGTTGTTCTACAAGACAGCACCAGCTTCTTCTTTCCCAACCGTAATCGACAACATCGGTAAGACCAAGGGTCAGGGTCTTGAAGTTTCTTTGATGACAGACATCATCCGTACCAAGGACTTCGACTGGACAGCCAACTGGTCATACTCTCACTTCAAGGATGAGATTACCGAGTTGACAGGTGGTGTAGATAAGTATGTATCAGGAACCAAGGGCCTGTTCGTAGGCAATCGTGTAAACGCATTCTATGATTACAAGGTACTCGGAGAGTGGGGTATCGGAGAGTTTGACCAGTATGTAGAGGACTTCAAGGCAGCTCACGACGGAAAGAAGCCAGGTTGCACAGGTACAAAGGGCTATGGTACACCAGGTTCTCCAAAGATTTTGGATGCAGATAACGATGGCAATATCACATCTGACGACCGTGTACTCTACAACCGCGACCCTAATCATGTGTTTGGTATGACCAACACCTTCAGCTACAAGGACTTCTCGCTCTCTGTGCAGTTGATGGCACGTTTGGGAGGTTACATCTCTTACGCCATGAATGAGCAGTTGAACTATGAGTCAGCAAACTGGGGTGACGCCATCGACTACTGGACACCAACCAATCCGGGCGCTAAGTTCCCTAGCCCAGGTTTGGATTCAAATGCCAGCAAGATCTGGTCATCCTACAAGAGTGCGTTCACATACGAGAAGGCAGATTACTTCAAGATCAAGGATATCACCCTCTCTTACAACGTGCCAGCCAACTGGTTGCACACCGTGGGCATGAGCAAGGCTCGCATCTACTGCTCAATGAAGAACTTCATGACATGGAGCAAGATTGACAACTACGACCCAGAGCGTGGTGGTAGCATCTCGTTCCCAATGCAGAAGCAGGTAGTAGTAGGTCTTAATGTAGAATTCTAAAATCATCGAATCAATTATGAAAACAAAGATATTATTCATGGCAGCAGCCTCATCTATGATGTTGGGGCTTACCTCTTGCTCTGATTTCCTGGAAGAAGAGAACAAGGTGGGCGAAACTGCCGACTTGACATATAAAACCCCTTCTGGATTGGAAGGACTGGTTGCCAACTGCTATACCTTCGCTCGTGGATGGTATGGTAAGGAGGCTGGTTTGGGCTTGAGTGAAATGGGTACCGACCTCTTTTACTATGGCTACGACAATAAGCAGAAGAGCCTTTGCTCTTACAACTTTGGTGCTGCTGCCTTGGAGAACAATGTAGCCGACAACCCTTGTCTGGACCATTACTGGGAGTTGTTCTATAGCGCTACTGATGTTTGCAATAATGCACTCAAGTATATCAACGAGGCTACCTTCCTGGGCGACGAGGAGAAGAACCGCAACCTGGGTGAGGCGCACTTCATGCGTGCTTTCTACTATTTCCACATGGTGAACATCTGGGGTGCTATCCCTTACAATGCCGAGCCTGTCACAGCTCAGAACTTCAATCCAACCCGTATGCCGGAGAATGAAGTCTATGGCAAGATTCTGGACGATCTGGATGCATCTATCGCCAACTTTGAGGCTGCTGGTTACAAGACCAAGGCAGATGGCCGTGCCAACTATTGGGCTGCCAAGGCTTTGAGAGCAAGAGTGTTGCTCTATGCTGCTTCATGGTTGGGCGGACAGTTGAACCAGACCGTAAAGGGAGGTAACTACGGTGGCAAGGACAAGAATGCCCTCTATACTGCAGCACAGGCTGATGCTGAGGCTGTTATCGGTGCAAGCGATTATGCCAGCCTGGATAATGACTACAAGCATGTATGGACCATGTCTAACGAGAGCTACAATACCAACAAGGAGGCTCTCTTCGGTGTAACATATTCTCAGGACATCGCTACCAATGCCAACTGTATTCCTTACCGTTACCGTTTGGAAGGCGGTAGCCCAATGCAGTATAACAGTTTGATTACCCGTACAGGTTATAGTCGTGGTGGTAATGCCATGCTGCTGATGTTCGTATCAATGTGGAACAATGGTGCCACCGACCTGGGTGGTAATGGTCAGAAAGACTACCAGGTGTTCTGGCGTATTGCCAAGGGCAAGACTACTATCAAGAGTAAGTCAACCGGCAAGAACGTAGAGTGCGGTGCAGCTTACTCACCATACGGACGTGGCTTTACCCGCTACTTGCCATCTTTGCACTTGTGGAACCTGTTGGAGAAGCATAAGGCTACCGACCAGCGTTCTGAGGCAACCCTGCTCGATCACTACGACATCGCATCTCCAGATTTGGCAAAGAATGCAAAGAATTATCCGTTGTTGCAGGATACAGCCATCTACTACTGTCCTATGGATGGAGATTCTCCAGAGGGTCAGGCTATGCAGGCTTGGGCTAAGGACAGATACCGCATCCAGTTTATGGCTGGTGGCGACATCCCTGTTTATACCTCTATGGATGAGGCTACAGCCAAGCCAACAGAGGCAGCAGTCAAGAGCTCTAGGGTTTATGGTGACGAACGTTTCAATTCATACAAGATTGCTGGATGGTGCTCATTCCCAGGTATCAAGAAGTTCCTGGATAACGAGTATGATGAGAATTACCCAACCAACGACATCTCTAGCCGTGATGCCATCGTGATGCGTATCCCTGAGATGTATCTCATCAAGGCAGAGTGCCAGTTGGCTTTGGGTGACGGCAATGCTGCCATGGCAACCATCAACCAGCTTCGTCAGGCTCGTGCCATCGAAGGCACCGACAATACTCTGAGCGGCAACGCCACTATCGACACCATCCTTGAGGAGCGTGCCGTTGAGTTCTGCGGTGAGCAGATGCGTTGGTTCGACTTGAAGCGTACCGGAAAGCTTTATGAATATGTAGAGAAGTACAATGCTCAGGCATCTGCCAACTTGAAGGCGGATGGCAGCAAGCATTATCTCTACCGTCCAATTCCACAGAACGAGATTGATGCCGTTCAGAACTTCACAACAGAGGTGAACAGCACCACAGGCTTCTGGCAGAATCCAGGATATTAAGGATAGGTTAGATATAAGTTAACACACTCTATTTTTTGGCGAGCATTGTTCTTGGTGAATAGTGCTCGCCTTTCATCCCCCAAAATACATAGAAAGATATTCTTTGTTTTTAAAAGACATTCTTTATAATGCAAGTCTTACAAAACATGTCAAAATCAAGCATTTAAGATGAAAAAGTACTTAATCCTATTGGCTTGTATGTTCTCTGCCGCCGTGTATGCAGACAACAAGCAAACCGTAAAGGTAGATGGTCAGGTTATCGATAAGACCATCACAGAAATCACCTTTGATGGTGACAACGTAACGCTCAGCTACGCTGACAACTCTTCTGATACGATGGATATGTCGCTCGTATCGCTTTCTTTCACTTATGGCACATCCGCAGGTATTCATCAGGTGGAGCAGCTCAAGGAGGCATTGCAGGGTAAGGTTTTTAACCTCAATGGTCAGTTGGTGAGCAATTCCGTAGAGGGATTGTCTAAGGGCGTTTATATCGTGAATGGTAAGAAAGTAATCATAAAGTAATGAAGGAGGAATTCAGAATGAAGAAAATGGTATTCTCTTTGGCGCTCTTATTGGGAGGTGCCGGTAGCATGTTGGCTCAGGTAAATGCAGATAAGGTGAATCATGCTGTGGCTCGTAACAGCAAGGTGAACCAGATGTTTGTTACCACCAATGCGGGAGATGTGAAATATTACAATACTGCCGATTTGGCCAGTGTGAAGTTTGAAGGCGACAAGGCTATCATCGCTCCGAAGGATGGAAGCGATAACGATGAGTATGATGCTTCTGTCAGAGAAATCAACTTTGCCAAGCGAGTGGAGCAGGGTGAGAACGGAGGTGTGGAGAATCCTGCCGGCGTTGTGAAGATTACGGAAGCAAAGGCCTGGCTGGAGTCTGCTTATCTGAAGTGGGCTCCTTTCGAGGGAGCTTCTTCTTACAATGTATATGTAGATGGCAAGAAAATTGATGCACAGCTGATTCGTCAGTATGCTTCTTATTTCCGTGCCGATGTGCTCGGCTTGAAGGCGGGTTCCTATACTGTAAAGGTGGTTCCTGTGGATGCTGCCGGTAAGGAGATGGCTGGTGCCAATACGGTTTCCAATCTCTTGGTAAAGAACTATAACCGTGAGGGCTTCGCTCATTTCAATTACGAGGGAATTGGTGCTTACAACAATGATGGTACATTGAAGTCGGATGCCAAGATTCTCTATATCACAGCAAGCACAGCCAAGACCGTATCTACAGAAGTTATCACCGGAGCCAAGAACAAGAAGCAAACCGTGAAAGGTTTGCAGGCAATCATCGATGCTTACCAGAAGGGATATGATACCACTCCTATTGCTTTCCGTATCATCGGCAAGGTGAGCCTGGCTGACCTGGATGGAATTTCAAGTTCTGCCGAGGGTTTGCAGATTAAGGGTAAGGCTGGCTATTCTACCATGAACATGACCTTCGAGGGCGTGGGTGATGATGCCACCGTCTATGGCTTCGGCTTCCTGGTAAGAAATGCCAAGAGCGTGGAGTTCCGTAACTTCGCCATCATGCGTTGTCTCGACGATGCAATGTCGCTCGATACAAAGAATTCAAACATCTGGATTCACCACCTGGATCTTTTCTATGGTAGAAAGGGTAGCGCTGCCGACCAGGCTAAGGGAGATGGAACCGTAGATATCAAGGGCAATTCTAAGTATGTGACCGTGGCTTACAACCATTTCTGGGATAACGGTAAGTCTTCTATGTGTGGCATGAAGAGCGAGACAGGTGAAAACTGGATTACCTATCACCACAACTGGTTCGACCATTCCGATTCCCGTCATGCCCGTGTACGTACCATGACCGTTCACATGTACAATAACTACTATCAGCATTGTGATGTATATGGCGTAGGAGCCACAACGGGTTCTAATATCTTTATGGAGTCAAACTACTTCGATGCCGTGAAGCGTCCAATCATGAGTTCTCAGCAGGGTACTGATGCCAAGGGTTCAAAAGGAACCTTCTCTGGCGAGAATGGCGGTATGATCAAGGCGTATGGCAATGTGTTTGCCAATAAGCCAAGCGGATTCAGCTACGTTACCTATGCATCCAACAATACCAGCTTCGATGCCTACGAGGTAGCCAAAGCATCCGATCAGGTGCCAGTCGGTGTGAAGACTTTGGTGGGTGGTACTACCTATAATAACTTCGATACCAACTCAAGCTTGATGTATGCACATACAGCCGATAATGCAGCCGATGTACCTGCCATCGTAGAAGGTTATTATGGCGCTGGTCGATTGAACCATGGCGACATCCACTTCGATATTCCAGATGAAACCGTAGTAACCAATGGTCATCAGCAGCCATTGCCAGCATTGGCAAGCATTCTCGATGCTTACAAGTCGGGTGTGGTAAAGGTATTTCTTCCATTATAATATAACAAAACGGACAAAAGCGGATAGATTCCGTCTTCTTGTCCGTTTTTTCTTTTCATTTGTCAAGTATCTGTCTAGCACTTTGCGTTCTATTTCCTACTTTTGCAACCGAAACAAATCGTTGTAACTGGCGGCGAGGTTACTGTTACTGCCGACATCAACGCCATGACCTGGAAGTATGAATAAATAATTCAGCAATCTTTGCAATATCTGATACGTAAAAGCGTTTTTAGAATAAAGTAAAGATAGCTATAAACCCAAAGAACAATGAAGAATATTTTAGGAAAAGCCATATTGCTGGCTTCAGCACTTTTGTTCTCTATCGCGGGCACAAGTTGCAGCAATGAAGATAATGCTACTCCCGAAAAGGAGAAGACATACGATATGAGCGGCTTCGCCAAGGGAGCCGATGTAAGTTGGCTCACAGAGATGGAGAAGGATGGTGTGAAGTTTTATACCCAGGCAGGAAAGGCGCAGGAGTGTATGTCACTTCTCCGTGACCTCGGTACCAATGCCATCCGTCTCCGTGTGTGGGTAAATCCTGCTGGTGGATGGTGTGGCAAGAATGATGTTATAGCTAAGGCATGGCGTGCGCAGCAGCTCGGCTTCCGCCTGATGATAGATTTCCATTATTCTGATACCTGGGCTGACCCTAGCAGCCAAACCATTCCTGCTGCCTGGAGGAATTATTCTTTCTCAGAGATGAAGAAGGCTGTGGCAGACCATACTTCTGATGTCCTGAATGCCCTCAAGGCTCAAGGTGTAACCAATGTAGAGTGGGTGCAGGTGGGCAATGAAACCCGAGATGGAATGCTCTGGAATGATGCTGAAGGCGATGAGCCCAAGGCTGTAACTGGCCGTGCCTCTAAAAACGTAGCTAATTTTGCCGCTTACATCAATGCCGGATATGATGCTGTAAAGGCTGTTTATCCAGAGGCTAAGGTGGTGGTGCATGTAGATAAGGGTGAAGACCTTGGTGGACTTACCTGGCTATACGACCAGCTGAAGAACAATGGTGGTAAATGGGATGTCATCGGATTGTCTCTTTATCCTGAAGACAACAACTGGAAGAGTTATGCAGAGAGCTGTCTCGCTAACATTCAGACTCTTTCTTCCAAGTATGGTAAGGACGTCATCGTTTCTGAGATTGGTATGTGGTGGGGTTCCGATCAGGCTGCGCCAATGATGAAGAAAATGGTGGATGGCTGCAAGGCAATCTCTACCTGCGAGGGTATCTTCTATTGGGAACCAGAAGTTTACAACAACTGGAAGCCAGCCAACTATACCACTCTGGGTTGGTCTGCATATACCAAGGGAGCCTTCGACAACAGCGGCAAACCAACTGCCGTATTCGATGCATATAAATAAGAATATTAAATAGCAATATGATCAAGAGAAGCATTACTTTCATGACTCTTGCCCTGGCACTCACTACGCTGTGCCAGGCGCAGAGCAGAAAGGTTATCAACCTGCCATCATGGGATTTCTCCCGTGATGGCAAGGCGTGGCAGCAGGTAGCTGTTCCTCACGATTGGGCTATCTCGGGTCCTTTTGATAAGAAGTGGGACTTGCAGATGGTGGCCATTGAGCAGAATGGCGAAAAGGAAAAGACAGAGAAGTCGGGCCGTTCGGGTGCGCTGCCTTGGATAGGCGAGGGCATGTATCAGATGAAATGGACGGCTCCTAAGGGCTACAAGCGTGCCGTCCTTGTTTTCGATGGTGCCATGAGTCAGCCGGTGGTTTGCGTGAATGGCAAGGAGGCTGGCAAGTGGGCTTACGGCTACAATGCCTTCCGCATCGACATTACCCCTTTCATCCAGTTTGGCAAGAGCAATTTGATAGAGGTACATCTTAATAATGTAGAGGAAAGCAGCCGATGGTATCCAGGCGGCGGTCTTTACCGTCCGGTTTCCGTGGAACTTTACGGCAACGAGAACTTCTCTACCTGGGATACCTTCGTCCGTACCCTGAAGGCAGATAAGCAGGAAGCCGAAGTAGAGGTGAACGCCTTGCTGGAAGGAAAGATTGGTAAGTCGGGCAAGACGGTCATCGCTTTGCTGGATGAGGCTGGTACCAAGGTAGCCGAGCAGACCATTAAGGGTGCAACCCCTGAAATCAAGACTACCCTGAAGGTATCGAACCCTCAGCTCTGGTCGCCGGAATCTCCTTACCTCTATCAGGTGAAGTTAACCCGATATGAAGGCAAGAAGGTGGCTGATGTCCAGACGCTGAAGACCGGTATCCGTACCATCTCGGTATCCAAGAATAATGGTTTCCAGCTCAATGGCATCACCCGCAAGATCAAGGGTGTCTGCCTGCACCACGACCTCGGTCCGTTGGGAGCTGCAGAGAACAAGGCGGCACTCATCCGCCAGATCAAGACGATGAAGGAGATGGGTTGCGATGCCATCCGTACAGCCCACAACATGCCTTCTACCATGCAGATGGAAATCTGCGATTCACTCGGCATGATGGTGATGGCAGAGAGTTTCGATATGTGGATTTTTCCTAAGTGCAAGAATGGCTACGCCAAGTTCTTCAAGGAATGGAGCGACAAGGATATGACCAATCTGGTGAAGCATCACCGCAACCATCCTAGTATCATCATGTGGAGCATCGGTAACGAGATTCCTGAGCAGTGGAGTAAGGAGGGTAAGGAGATTGCCAAGCATCTGCAGGATATCTGTCATCAGTATGATCCTTCCCGCCCTGTAACCCAGGGTATGGATAAGGCTGAGGCTGCCCTGAAGAGTGGATTTGCCCAGGTGATGGATGTTCCGGGCTTCAACTATCGCGTACATAAATATTATAAGAATATCGAGCAGTTGCCTCAGGGATTCCTCCTGGGTTCAGAGACAGCATCTACCGTCAGCTCCCGTGGCGTGTATAAGTTCCCGGTTCAGGTGCGTGCCAGCAACAACAACCCATACGCCGACGGTCAGTGCTCCAGCTATGACACGGAGTATTGCTCCTGGAGTAATCTTCCGGATGATGACTGGAAGATGCAGGATGACTACAGTTGGGTAATCGGAGAGTTCGTGTGGACGGGCTATGACTATCTGGGCGAGCCGACTCCATACGATACCTACTGGCCAAGCCGCAGCAGCTACTTCGGTATCTGCGACCTTGCCGGACTTCCAAAGGACCGATATTATATGTATCGTGCCCGCTGGAACGAGCATCAGCATACCACCCATCTTCTTCCTCACTGGAACTGGAAGGGTAGAGAAGGACAGGTTACCCCTGTATATTGCTACACCGATGGTGTGGAAGGTGAGCTTTTCGTGAATGGCAAGAGCCAGGGCAGAGTGCGCAAGGACAAGTCAAGCCGTCTGGACCGCTATCGCCTCCGCTGGAACAACGTGAAGTATGAACCGGGCGAGATTCGCGTGGTTACCTACAACCAGTATGGCGACAAGGTAGGCGAGGACGTGAAGCGTACAGCCGGTGAACCAGCGCAGATGAAGTTCAGTGTGGAAACTCCAGATCATGAGCCTATCGCCTGCATGGTAGAAGGCTGCACCGACGAGCACAACGTGCTGCTGAATGCCGATGGCAAAGACCTCGCTTTTGTTACCGTGAGCCTTCTGGATAAGGATGGCAATGAGTGTCCGCTCGCTGATGATGAGCTGACCTTCGAGGTAACGGGTGCCGGAACCTTCAAGGCAGCCTGCAATGGCGATGCCACATCGCTCGAACCATTCACTCAGCCACACATGCGTCTCTTCTCAGGCAAACTCGTGATTCTTGTACAGAGCAAGGCGCAGAAGGGCGACATCATCCTCACCGTGAAGGATGGCAAGCGCAACATCGAGAAGACATTGACGCTTCAGGCAATGTAAGGGCTTCCTTATTAAATAGGTAGAATCCCCTAGGAGTAGAAACTTCTGCTCCTAGGGGATTTTTCAGTTCAATGGCGCTGAATTTGTAATTTTTCCCAAAGAAAGTTTGGCATTATCATGAATAATGTGTAATTTTGCAGCCATGAACAAGATAACTACAACTATAAACCGAATGGGTATGGCGATAGCTATGCTCTTCGTAACCTTAGCGCTTCATGCGCAAAGATTCGTCAACACCACCCTTGATGGTGCTCAGACGGTTAGTGCGATTACTCAGGATGCCAATGGCATCATCTGGCTTGGAACCGATAACGGACTTTACAGTTATGACGGCTATCATGACTATCGCCATTTTGCTCCCCACACCTTTAATCATGTACGCATCAATGCACTCGGTTTCGAGGGCAGCATGCTCTATATGGCTACGGGCAATGGCATCCTGCAGTTTGATGCCAAGAAGGAAACCTATGTTTCTACCCCTGATGCAGAGGCTTATGGAGATGAAAGCAAGAAAAAGGCACTGAAGGAACTGCGCGTAATTGATATGAAGGACAAAAAGAAAGCCTTCGCTCCGGATGTGTATGCCATCTTGTATACCCAGAAGGGACTTCTCGTGGGTTCACTCTCCGGACTCCGTCTCAACAACCGTCCCATCCTTCTTACCCCGGGCGCACAGCCTTTGGTCAATGCCCTGGCTTACGATGCCATCCGCCATTGCTATTGGATAGGTACCGAGGGCGCTCTTTATTGCGCCGACCGTAGCCTGCAGAATTTTTCGAAGATAGAAGCGCTGAACGGAAACTCCGTGAAATGTATTGATGAAGACCAGGATGGAAATCTCTATATCGGTACCGACAATGGTCTCTATCGCATGGCGATGAACAATAGTCTGGAGCATTTCGTTCACGACTCCCGCAATGAGGCTACCATCCCCAACAACATCGTATGGGCTTGCTATGTAGATAAATGGCAGAATGTGTGGATTGGTACCGACAACGGACTTTCACGTCTCTCTACCCATACCTTCTATCGCTTCACATCGCTCGATAAGATTACCTTCTCCGGCGAGGGAAGCTTCCTGCATGCCATCCTCCAGACCCGTAATGGCGAATGGTGGATGGGTGGTACCAATGGCTTGATTCATTATACCGAGGGCGTGCGTGCCCAGGGTGCCGTATCTGATTATCAGAATGTGGTATGGTATAAGCAGAACAATCCTGCGGCTCCTTTAGCCCACAACCGTGTGCGCAAGATTTATGAAGATCAGGATGGTGATGTGTGGGTCTGCACAGACCACGGCATCAACCTTTATGATAGGGCGACCAGACAGTTGCTCAATTTCATCGTCTATGATAAGACCGGCAAGTATTCCACCGCCTGGGCCTACGATATCCTTCAGGATAGAAAGGGCAGAATCTGGATGGCGTCCTATCAGGGCGGCATCTTCGTGATGGAGAAGCAGCGCCTGGTGGCAGCCATCGCCCATGCAGCTTCGGGCACGGCTACCTGCGTGGCAGACTATCATTTTTCCGACAAGGGACAGAATGCCCTCTCGGGCTTGCATGTCGGACAGATGGTGCTCGATGGCAAGGGAATGATCTGGGCTTCTTCCCATGACCATCTCGACCGCATCGACCCTTACACCATGCGCGTGGCCCATATCGGAGGCAACGACGCCATCAACTATCTCATGGCTTCCGGCAACGGCAACGTGTGGGTAGGATATAACGCCAGCGTCAAGTGCTACATGGTGAACCTGCCTATGAAGGGCAAGGAGGTGGATAGCAAGGAATGGAAGATTGGCGACAAGGTGGTTTCCATGTGTGATGTGGAAGGAAACATCTGGGTGGCTGCCGGAAACGCATGCTGCGTGCTGGATCCTAAGGGCAACAGCTTCCGCTTCATCATCCCGATGGTTACTCCTAACAATATCTATTATTCCAAGCTGAACCACGAAGTGGTGATGGGTGGCAACGATGGCTTCGTCTCTATCCGTGCCGACCTCGACATGCCGAAGAACGGTAAGGCGCAGCTGCTGCTGGCTGGCATTGTGGTGAATGGCAGACAGACCCAGGAGGCGTTGCTCGACGAGAGCATCAAGGGTACGCCGGGCGTATCGCCTGTTGGTTTGAAGACCTTGGTGTTGAAGAGCGATGAGAACAGTTTCACCCTTCAGCTCTCCGACCTTCCTTTTGCCGACCATCCTACAGCCGTCTATGCTTATCGCCTGGAGGGCAGCGACCACGAGTGGCACTATCTGGACAAGGGCAATCTCGATATTTCATACAATGGCTTGTCGTATGGCGATTACCATCTCTCCGTTCATGTGCTGGATGGCGAGGGCAATATCGGCGACGAGGTTTATACGCTCGATATCTCCGTGCTTCCACCTTGGTATCTCACCATCTGGTGCAAGCTGTTCTATCTCACCCTGCTGATTGTCTTCCTCGCCTGGATCATCAACTCTCATTTCGTGAAGAAGCAGTTGCAGGAGGCTGAGAAGCAGAAGGCTGAGATTCTGGAGCAGGTAAAGGCACGTATGGAGTTCTATGCCAACCTTGCCGACGACCTGAAGTCGGCAGTGGAGCATCGTTCTTTCGAAGAGGTATCCCATGTGGTAAGTTCTACGCTCGATGTGGATGTTTCGTCGGATGATGCTCCGGGTGCCATGGTCGTTCAGATGGTTAATGGACCGCAGCCGGAAGTTGAAGAGTTGGATGAAATGGATCAGCGCCTGCTTGATCAGATTAAAGAGGCGATAGATGAAAACATGATAGATTCCAACTTCAACGTAACAATGCTTCAGGAGAAGATGGGCATGGGTAACAAGCAGCTCTATCGCAAGGTGAAGATGCTTACGGGTCAGACGCCTGTAGAACTGATTCGTGACATGCGATTGCGCAAGGCTGCTAAACTGCTGAAGGCTGGCAAGTTCAGCGTTTCCGAGGTGATGTACACCGTGGGCTTCTCCAACAGCAGCTACTTCTCGAAATGCTTCTCCAAGTTGTTCGGCATGTCGCCTTCGGAATATATGAAGAGATAGAAAGATTCATTCAAGTTCAAACGAAATGTTGCCAATATTAACGATTACCGGTTCCGACAGCACCGGCGGTTCGGGTGTGCAGGCGGATATCAAGACGATATTCGAATTGGGCGGTTATGCCGTTTCGGCGATAACCAGCATCACCGTGCAGAACACCCTGGGCATCCAGGAGTTCTTCGATATTCCTGCCGAAATCGTCTCCGGTCAGATAGAAGCCATCATGAATGATATGCAGCCCCGCATTGTGAAGGTGGGAATGATTCGTAAGGTAGAGACGCTGAATGTGCTCATCGATGCCCTGACCAAGTATCGTCCCGACCACATCATCTACGCCCCTTCCATCTGGTCGAGCCAGGGCGATGCGCTGATGACCGAGGATGTGGTGAGCCAGATTAAATACCGTCTGCTGCCGCTCTGTTCGGTAGTCGTGGCAAGAAAGAAGGAGAGTGACATCATCCTTCAGAACTCCCGGCTCCTGGAACTTGCCGAGAAGCAGGGGCTCCGGATCTATCGCCTCGATAATGCCAATTCGCATGGTCTCATCAACCGCTTCTCTTCTGCCCTTGCCATCTATCTGAACCAGGGCAAGAAGATGGAGGAGGCGTTGGCGATGGCGCAGGATTTCATCAATATAGAACTGGCTCGGGAGAGTAATCTGCAGGGCAGGAGTTCCGATCTTTACAACCAGTTTATCTCGCAGGTGAATAACTTCTGCCGCACCTATAGCGATGTGCATTTCTATGCCGACCAGCTGAATGTGAGTGGCCGCTATCTGGCGCAGGTTACCCGCCGCATTTCCGGCAAGACGCCGAAGGCGATCATCGATGAATACATCGTGAAGGAGATAGAACGCGAACTCTCTACCACCACGCATACGGTGCAGGAGATAGCCAACACCTTCGGCTTCTCTTCGCAGGCCCATCTCACCAAGTTCTTCAAGAAAATGAAAGGGGTAACGCCTTCTGCTTTCAGGCAGAAAGGCTAGGTTCACTCTTCTGCCACGCTTACCGATGATGGTTAGCTGCCTAATCTGTGTAGAGCTTTGCATATTTCGGAATATGGCTTATACTTTTGCGAATCATCCTTTATACAAAATGACTCAATGTTTGCAGAATTTGGAACTTTTTTCTGCTGTTTCTCCGAAAAGTGTTTCCTTTGCACCCATAAATAGATAAAATTAAAAGAATTATGGCAGAAAATAGACAAGAATTGAACCGCAACTTGGCTCAGATGCTCAAGGGTGGTGTGATTATGGACGTAACAACTCCAGAACAGGCAAAAATCGCAGAGGCAGCAGGTGCATGCGCAGTAATGGCTTTGGAACGTATTCCAGCTGATATCCGTGCAGCAGGTGGTGTTTCTCGTATGAGCGACCCTAAGATGATCAAGGGTATCCAGGAGGCTGTTTCTATCCCTGTAATGGCTAAGTGCCGTATCGGTCACTTCGCTGAGGCTCAGATTCTTCAGGCTATCGAAATCGACTATATCGACGAGAGCGAGGTGCTCTCTCCAGCAGATAACGTTTATCACATCGACAAGACTCAGTTTGACGTGCCATTCGTTTGTGGTGCCAAGAACCTGGGCGAGGCACTCCGCCGTATCGCTGAGGGTGCTACCATGATCCGTACCAAGGGTGAGCCAGGAACAGGTGATGTGGTTCAGGCTGTTACCCACATGCGTATGATGCAGAGCGAAATCCGCCGCCTGGTTTCTATGAGCGAGGATGAACTTTATGAGGCTGCCAAGCAGTTGCAGGCTCCTTACGACCTGGTGAAGTATGTTCACGAGAACGGCAAGTTGCCAGTGGTTAACTTCGCTGCCGGTGGTGTGGCTACTCCAGCCGATGCTGCCCTGATGATGCAGCTCGGTGCTGAGGGTGTATTCGTAGGTTCTGGTATCTTCAAGAGCGGTAATCCTGCTAAGCGTGCCCAGGCTATCGTGAAGGCTGTTACCAATTACAACGACCCTAAGATGTTGGCTGAGTTGAGCGAGGACCTCGGCGAGGCAATGGTAGGTATCAATGAGCAGGAGATTGCTTTGCTCATGGCTGAAAGAGGTAAATAATGAGAATAGCTGTTTTAGCTTTACAAGGCGCTTTTGCTGAGCACAGACAGAAGTTGGCTCAGTTGGGCGTGGATAGTTTCGAGGTTCGCCAGTTGAAGGATTGGGACCAGCCTAAGGATGGCTTGATTATTCCGGGTGGTGAGAGTACCACCCAGGCGAAGCTCTTGAATGAACTGGGATTGATGGAACCAGTGAAGGAGGCGATTGCTGCCGGCTTACCTGTTTATGGTACTTGTGCCGGCTTGATTCTTCTTGCCAAGAAGATAGAGGGTGAGCCTAGCCATCGCATTGCTTCCATGGATATCACGGCTTTGAGAAATGCCTACGGTCGCCAGTTGGGCAGTTTCTACATCGAGGCTCCTATGAAGGGCATCGAGGGAAATATCCCTATGACATTTATCCGTGCTCCTTATATTAAAGAGGTGTGGGGAGATGCCGAGGTTTTGGCGGAGGTAGATGGCAAGATTGTGGCTGCCCGCCAGGGTAAGCAGCTGGTTACCGCCTTCCATCCCGAATTGAACGAAAGTCTGGAGATTCATAAGTATTTCCTGGAAATGTGCAAGTAATGGAAATGTGCAAGAAGTAAAATTCAGGATTCTATTTGCAGAATCCATATCATAAAGCAAAAAGCCTTACGGAATCCCGCAAGGCTTTTTGCTTTTATAGTTTTACTCATTCTGAAAGTTCTTCTTACAACAGCTCAGGAAGCTGGAAGAGTTTCACGCTGTTGCTGCCCTTGATGAGGATGTAATGGTCGTGAGGCTGGTTCGCCTTGAGCGCTTCCTTCACTTCCTCTACATTCTGGAACTTGCGGTAGCTGCATGGAATATCCTTGAACTCATCGCCCACCAGCCATACATTCTCCAGACCGGCTGCCTGCAACTGGTCTACTACCTTCTGGTGCTCCTCGTGGCTCACTTCGCCGAGCTCGCCCATCTGTCCGAGAATCGCCATCTTATGAGGCACATCCATCACGCGGAAGTTCTCGATGGCGGCTGCCATGCTCGATGGGTTGGCATTGTAGGCATCCACCACCAGCTTGTTGTGCGCCGTCTCTTCCAACTGCGAACGGTTGTTGCTTGGGATGTAGTTCTCCAGAGCATGATCTATCTGCTGAGGCTTCACGTCGAAATGAAGACCGATGGTGATGGCGGCAAGCATGTTGTCGATGTTGTAAGAGCCGATGAGATGGGTCTGAACCTCATGCCAGTCGAAACTCTCGGTGCGCCAGCGGAACTTCAGGAAAGGTGCGCAGGAGATGACTTCTCCCCATACATCGCAGTTCTCATCCTTGCCGTAGGTGATGAGGCGGTTGATGTTGCGCTGCTCTGCCATCTGCATCAGGTGCTCGTTGTCGGCATTGATGAAGACGAGGGCATTGTTGGCTGCGAGATAATCATAGAGTTCTCCCTTGGTCTTCTTCACGCCTTCGAAACTTCCGAATCCCTGCAGGTGGGCACGGCCCACATTGGTAATCATGCCGCAGGTAGGCTCCACGTATTCCACGAGCTTTCGGATGTCATTAGGATGGGAAGCGCCCATCTCTACAACGGCAATCTCGTTTTCCGGAGAGAGACGGAAGAGGGTCTTTGGTACGCCCACATCATTATTGAAGTTACCCTGGGTGAACATCACGTTGAACTTCTCGCCGAGAACGGCAGAGACGAGTTCCTTGGTGGTGGTCTTGCCGTTGGTGCCGGTGATGCCTACCACAGGAATATTGAAGTGGCGGCGATGCTCACGGGCGAGTTCCTTGAAGGTGGTGAGGCAATCCTCTACGAGGATGTAGCGCTCGTCGCCCTCCTTGGCATACTCTTTTTCATCTACAATCACATAGGCACAGCCTTTCTCCAAAGCCATGTCGGCAAACTTGTTGCCATCAAACGATGCGCCCTTCAAAGCCAGGAAGATGCTGCCCTCTGGGCAGTCGCGGCTGTCAGTGGTAATCACTGGGTGCGCTTGGTAAATCTGATAGAGTTCTGAAATATCCATTGTCTATAACTGTTGTTTTGAGTGCAAAAGTACATTAAATCGTGGACATAGCAAACATTTTTTCAAAAAAATGTGGTTTTCTCGATTATTCTTTCTATTTTTGCAGAAATATTCAAGTAATCTTTGGAAAGTGAGGTCGGAATGGGCGCAAACATAGAAAGAGATAAATTAAAAACGAGGAAAGACAAGCTAGCTGGTTATTTCTTCGATATCTCCAAACTAAGTTTTGGAGCGATGGTTTTGGGTGGGCTTACGCCAATGATAACAGGAGAATTCGGTTATATGAATCTTCTGTATGTTTTATTTGGTGTGTGCATGACAATTTTGTTTGCAATAGTAGGTAATCGAATTTTAAAATATTAAGAAAATGGAAACAATGATTTTGATATTTGGAATAGGCACTTTAATAGGTGGTGGTATTTTGCTTTGGACATATACTGAATCAGGGAAGAAATGGTTGAAAGATTTGTAATCCAATGGAATATACAATCAATATCAAGGGGCACTTGATGGATTTGAGTACCCCTCAGGTGATGGGCATCCTGAACGTTACGCCCGACAGCTTCTACTCTGGCAGTAGAAAGCAGACAGAAATGGAGATAGCTCAGAGAGCTAATCAGATTATAGAAGAAGGTGGAAGCATCATTGATGTGGGCGCATTCTCCACCCGTCCCGGTGCCGATGAAGTATCGGAAGAGGAGGAGGGAAGACGCCTGAAGTTCGCTCTCGACATCGTTCGCAGGGAGCAACCGGATGCTGCCGTCTCCGTAGATACCTATCGCCCTACCTTGGCACGCAAGTGTATCGAGGAGTGGGGAGCCGATATCATCAACGATGTATCAGAAGGTGGAATCACAGGTATCGTCAATGTGCCGCTGGAGCAGAGACAGGAGGAATATCCTGAAATGTTCCGGGTGGTAGGCGAACTGAAGGTACCTTATATATTAATGTCAGTGCAGCCAACGCTTGCTACGATGATGAAGGGCTTTGCCAGAGAGGTACAGCAGTTGCGTGACCTGGGAGCCAAGGATATCATCCTCGACCCGGGCTTCTGCTTCGGCAAGAATCTCATCCAGAATTATCAGATTTATAATGAGATGGAGAAGTTGAACGTACTGGAACTTCCAATGCTCGTAGGTATCTCACGCAAGAGCATGATTCACAAGCTGCTGGGTGGCGATGCCACTACATCGCTCAATGGAACCTCTGTGCTTGATACCATTGCCCTGATGAAGGGTGCCAGCATCCTTCGTGTTCACGATGTGAAAGAAGCTGCTGAGGCTGTGAAAATCGTGGAAACCATGAAGGAGGGCAGAGTATGATAGAGTTTGGAATCAAAGATGCGTTAGACATACTCCTGGTAGCCTCGCTGCTCTTCTACGTCTATCGCCTGATGAAGGAATCCCGCTCGCTCAACATCTTCGTGGGCATCATGCTCTTTGTGCTCATCTGGCTCTTCGTGAGTCAGGTGCTGGAGATGCGCCTGATGGGTTCCATCCTCGATAAACTGGTGAGCGTGGGAGTCATCGCCCTTATCGTCATTTTCCAGGAAGACATCCGAAGATTTCTTTATGAGATAGGTTCACAGAAAGGCATGCGGAGGCTGGTCCGCTTCTTCCACTCCAGCAAGGAGAGCCAGAAGGAGGCGAACAAGGAAACCATCATGCCTATCGTGATGGCCTGCATGAGCATGGCTAAGAAATATGTGGGTGCCCTTATCGTTATCGAACGAGGCGTACCGTTGAAGGATATCATGGATACGGGCGAGGAGATAGATGCTAAAATCAACCAGCGGTTGATAGAGAACATCTTCTTCAAGAACTCACCTCTGCACGATGGAGCTATGGTGGTAAGCAACAAGCGAATCATGGCTGCGGGCTGCATCCTCCCCGTGAGTCACAACCTGGATATTCCCAAGGAACTGGGACTCCGCCACCGTGCTGCCCTGGGTATCTCGCAGAGCAGTGATGCTATCGCCGTCATCGTATCGGAAGAGACGGGACGAATCAGCGTAGCCATCAAAGGAGAATTCAAACTCCGACTCTCGGCAGAGGAACTGGAAAGCATCCTTACTCAGGAAATGTTATAAGTTAAGTGAAGAGTGAAGAATTCTTCACTTTTCTTATTACGTAAACCTTTACGATAATGATTATCTCCCGTTTTAGCTTTTTTTACACATTTTAGTGAGTGTTATTTCAAAATAAATATGTACTTTTGCAAAGTCGATGTGGCAAAACGGCAAAAAGTGCAAAAATGCAGCCTTACCCTTTGACATATCCACCATACGAAGATAATAAAATTATATAAAGAAAGAAATAAAATGGATTTATTACAGCAAATCGTAGCTCGCGCTAAAGCTGACAAGCAGCGCATCGTGCTCCCTGAAGCAGAAGAGGAGCGTACTTTGAAAGCAGCCGATAAAGTTCTGGCTGATGATCTCGCAGACATCATCCTCATCGGTAACCCTGCCAACATTAAGAATCTCGCTGCACAGTGGGGTCTTAACAACATCGACAAGGCTACTATCGTTGATCCACAAAACAACCCTAAGGCTGAGGAGTATGCAGAGAAGCTCGCTGAACTTCGCAAGAAGAAGGGCATGACCGTAGAGCAGGCTCGTGAACTCGTAACTAAGAACAATCTCTACCTCGGTTGCATGATTATCAAGACAGAAGGTGCTGATGGTCAGATTTCTGGTGCATTGAGCACAACTGGCGATACACTTCGTCCAGCTCTTCAGATTATCAAGTGTACTCCAGGTATCACTTGCGTAAGTGGTGCTATGCTGCTCATCTCAGACCAGAAGCAGTATGGTCAGGATGGCGTAGTGGTAATGGGTGACGTTGCTGTAACTCCAAACCCTACAGCCGACCAGCTTGCTCAGATTGCCTATACTACAGCTCATACAGCTCAGTCAGTGGCAGGTATTGCTGATCCACAGATTGCCATGTTGAGCTTCTCAACAATGGGTAGCGCCAAGGATGCCATCAACAAGGAGACAGGCAAGAGCGTTTATATCATCGACAAGGTAAAGGATGCCGTTGCTATCGCTAAGGAGAAGTTCCCAGAGCTTCACCTCGACGGTGAGCTTCAGGCTGATGCTGCCCTCGTTCCAGAGGTAGCTGCCAAGAAGGCTCCTAAGTCAGAAGTAGCTGGTAAGGCTAACGTATTGGTAGTTCCAAACCTCGAGGTAGGTAACATCGGCTACAAGCTCGTTCAGCGCCTGGGTGGTGCCATCGCTATCGGTCCTATCCTCCAGGGTATCGCTCGTCCTGTAAACGACCTCTCTCGTGGTTGCTCTGTAGATGACATCTACTACATGGTAGCTATCACAGCTTGCCAGGCACAGGATGCTAAGAAGGCTTAAACTAACTTTATTCAATCAATAACATTACAAAATTAACATTATGAAAGTATTGGTTCTGAACTGTGGTAGTTCATCTATCAAGTACAAGTTATATAATATGGACGATGAGTCTGTATTGGCACAGGGTGGTGTAGAGCGTATCGGTCTTGATAACGCTTTCATCAAGGTAAAATTGCCTAACGGCGAGAAGAAGCAGATTATGCACGACATGCCTGACCACAAGGAAGGTGTGAACTTCGTGTTCAAGTGCCTGCTCGACCCGGAAATCGGCGCCATCAAGGACTTGAAGGAAATCGACGCTGTAGGCCACCGCGTAGTGCAGGGTGGTGACAAGTTCAAGGAGAGCGTCATCGTTGACAAGAGCGTAGAGGATGGTATCGAGGAACTTTGCGACCTCGCTCCTGTTCACAACGCAGGTCACCTGAAGGGTATCCGTGCCGTAGACTCTTTGATGCCTGGCACTCCTCAGGTTTGCGTATTCGACAACGCATTCCACAGCACAATGCCAGACTACGCTTATCTCTATGCAATTCCTTACGAGTTGTACGAGAAGTATCACGTACGCCGTTATGGTTTCCACGGAACATCTCACCGCTATGTTTCTAAGCGTGTTTGCGAGATTCTCGGTCTCGACCAGAACAACTCTAAGATCATCACTTGCCACATCGGTAACGGTGGCTCTGTAGCTGCTGTATTGAATGGTAAGGTATTGGATACTTCAATGGGCTTGACTCCATTAGCTGGTTTGATGATGGGTTCACGTTGTGGTGACATCGATGCTTCTGCTGTTACTTATCTGATGGAGAAGTTGAACATGAAGCCACAGGAGATGGCTGACTTCCTGAACAAGAAGAGTGGTGTGCTCGGTATTACAGGTATTTCTTCTGATATGCGTGATATCGAGAACGCTGCCAACGAGGGTAACGAGAAGGCTAAGCTGGCTCTCCGCATGTATGAGTATCGCATCAAGAAGTACATTGGTGCTTACACAGCAGCTATGGGTGGCGTTGACGCTATCGTATTTACAGCTGGTGTGGGTGAGAACCAGACCGACCTGCGCGAGGATTCCTGCAAGAACCTGGAGTATCTCGGTATCAAGATCAACAAGGAAGTGAACGACAAGGTTCGTGGCGAGGAAGCTATCATCTCTACTGACGACAGTAAGGTGAAGGTAGTAGTAGTTCCTACCGACGAGGAGATCGTTATCGCTCGCGATACAATGGAGTTGGTTACTAAGAAGTAATCCAGCACAAAGATATAATATAATAAGGTGAAGACTAAAACAAATGTGATAGGTCTTCACCTTTTTAATTTTTTGAGAATTTTGAGAATGATGAAAACAAAGATTGTAACTTTCGGAGAAATATTGCTTAGAATATCTAAGCCTGGTTATCAACGTTTATTCCAAGGTCACCGTATGTTTGGCAACTATGGTGGCAGTGAGGCAAATGCGGCCATCTCTTTGGCTTATTTGGGCGATAACGTGGAGTATGTTACCCGCTTGCCGTATGGCGAGATGGGACAGGCTGCGTTGATGCACCTCAGAGAGTATGGTCTGAATGTTTCTCATGTGGTGCGTGGTGGCGACCGTCTTGGAACTTATTATTTCGAGGAGGCTGTGGCAATGCGCAATTCTCGCGTGGTCTACGACCGCAAGAATTCTTCTTTCTATACCTTGAAGCGAGGCATGGTGAAATGGGATCAGGTGTTGGCTGATGCAGCTGTGTTCCATTGTTCGGGAATCACCTGTGCCATCAGCCGTGATGCCATGGAATCTACCATGGATGCTATCAAACTGGCTGTTGCCGACGGCTTGACCATTGCCTGCGATATCAACTATCGCAAGAATCTCTGGGGATATGGCCTGGAACCTCACGATGTGCTCTTCCAGATGATGCAGTATAGTGACATCATCTTCGGTGACCAGAACGAGTGGGAGGTGGCCAGTGGTGTGCCTCACATTCCTTTTGAGGCTTTGGATGAGAACTATGAGATTGATAAGGAGGCTTATCTGGCGTATTTCCGCAAGATGCACCATCTCTTCCCTAAGTGTAAGAAGATGGTGATGGCGGTGAGAAATCAGATAGCCAGCAGTCATCACACCTTGAGTGGTCTGCTCTATGATGCAGTGGAAGACCAGCTCTATACAACAAGAATATACGATATAGAGCCGATTGTGGATCCGATGGGTGTAGGCGATGCTTTCGTAGCAGCCTATATTCATGCACATCAGAAGTGGGGTGATAAGAATCAGTATTGCCTGGACTTCTCGCTCTCGGCTAGTGCCGTCAAGAATACGATACCAGGCGACCAGAACTTGGTAAGTGAAGAAGAAATCATCAATAACATGACTTCTTCGGGTGGACGCATTCAGAGATAAAAGCTTAGTTGATAGTTAATAGTTTATAGCAGGAACCGCTTTAAGCAAGATTGCCCTATAAACTATTAACTATCAACTATAAATTATATTTACGGTTGGCTTTCGCCCTCCACATATTCTTCCATAAACATGTGTTCGCCATCGAATACGGCATAGGTAAACTGCCATATCCAGTCGCCCAGAATCATCAGGCGGGTCTTCTTGCTCAGCATCAGGTCCAGTTCGATGTGGCGATGGCCAAACATGAAATAATCCACATCCTTGTGTCCCTGCATGTACTGCTTGGCAAAGCGGACCAGGAATTCCTTCTTTTCGCCCATGTAAGGCTCCTCCTTGCCATCGGCACGTTTCAAGCGGCTATGCTTCGCCCAATTCAGTCCCAAAGCCAATCCCCAGCGAGGGTGGATGGCATTCAAGAGGCGCTGACAGGTGCGGTTGTGGAACATAGCCTTCAGAAACTTAAACTTCTTGTCGGGATCGCCCAGTCCGTCACCATGGGCAAGGAAGAAAATCTTGTCGTAGATTTCAACGGTCTGCGGTTTGTGGTGCACTATCATGCCACACTCTTCTTCCAGGTAGCCATACGTCCATAAGTCGTGGTTTCCGGTGAAGAAATGTACTTCCACTCCCATATCAGTCAACTCAGAGATTTTTCCCAGGAAGCGGGTGTATCCTTTTGGAACAACATTCTTGTATTCGTTCCAGAAATCAAACATGTCGCCCAGCAGATAGATGGCTGCAGCCTTGTTCTTGATGCTGTCGAGAAAGCGGACGAGGCGGCGCTCCTGCATGCGGGCATGCGGAATGGCTAAAGAGCCAAGATGCGCATCAGAGAGGAAATATACATTTTTCATAAGCGAAACTTTTTAAGTGAAGAATGAAGAGTGAAGAATTCAACGGCTTTGTCTTTATTCAAAGCCGAGTTCTACGCGAGCTTCCTCGCTCATCATGCTCTGGTCCCAGGCTGGTTCGAATACGAGGTTTACATTGGCAGATTTCACGCCTTCTACGCTATCTACCTTGCTGCGTACATCTTCCAGGATGAAGTCGGCGGCAGGGCACGAAGGGGCTGTGAAGGTCATATCCAGCTCTACAGTGGCATCGTCCTTCACGTCAATCTTGTAAATCATGCCCAGGTCCCAGATGTTCACGGGAATCTCAGGGTCGTAAACGGTTTTGAGAACATCAACGATTCTTTCTTCTATCTTTGTCTTTTCTTCTTGTGTCATAATTTATATTGTTTTCTGCAAAGGTAACAATAATTATAGACAATGCAAAATAAATGGAGAATTATTTTTCCTGTTTGCGCACAAAGACATGAAAAATACCTGGATTTACAACTTTCCCTTGTCGTGATAGGAATAGAAACTGCCATCGGTGATGATGACATGGTCCATGAAAAAGAGGCGCATGATTTCGCAGGCCTTCTGTATCTGTAGGGTGAGCTGGTCGTCTGCCTTGCTGGGCAGCGGACTATGACTGGGGTGATTGTGACAAAAGGCTATGATGGTGGCATTGTTGAGTACGGCTTCCTTGATGAGCAGGCGGATGTCGACGGCGGTTTCCGTGATGCCGCCATGCGAGAGACAACTTGCCTTGATAAGCTTGAAGTTCTGGTTCATCATGAGAACCCATGCTTCCTCTGTGTCGAGGTCCTGCATCTTGGGGAGCATGTAGTTGTAGATGGCGAGAGAAGAGCCTAAATCGGGGCGGCTGCCCAGCTTGTCGAGGGCACGACGCTTCCCCAGCTCACAGGCAGCAAGGATGGTGATGGCCTTGGCGGGACCCATTCCCTTGTAGCGCGTGAGTTCCTTGATGCTCATCTTGCCGAGTGAATTGAGATTGTTGTCGCAATCGCTCATGATATGTTTCATCAGGTCTACGGCGCTCTCGTCCTGAGAGCCGGAACCGATCAGTATGGCTAGCAGTTCGGCATTGGATAGTGCTGATGCTCCCAGTCGCTCCAGTTTTTCACGAGGCTTGTCTTCCTCTGCCCATTGCGAAATAGAAAGCTTCTCACTCATAGTGAATTATTTATAGAATGTCTTGTTGTATGCGCTGAATTCGCTTTGTCCCAGCACGCATCTCTTCCACCAAGCCGAGAGGAATCCGCAGCCATATCCCATGAGTTGGGTGAAGGCGGCACGGATGCTCAGCAGGCCAATCTTGATGCTGTGGTTCTCCCTGCTGCTGTCGATGAACAGCGCAATGGTGTAGAGAATGATGAAGAACAGGCCGATGCAGCCCAATGCTGCCATCGCATTGCCCAGGATAGGGAATACGTGTACGGTGCCCAGCATGTAAGGGAGGAATCCGAAGAAGAGCAGCAGGAACGTACCTATCACGCCCACGGTGAAGACCATCGGCAAGAGATGCACGAGCTTGAGACTCTCGGGATATTTCTTATAAAGGTTGATGCGGGCGATGCCACTGTTATAGACCTGTCGCCAGAACTTGCGGAAGTCGGTGCGGCGCTTGTGCCATACCCATGCCTCAGGGAACAGACGGCAACGGCAGCCTGCCTTGAAGATGCGGATTGAGAAATCGATGTCCTCACCGAAACGCATGTTGGAAAAGCCATTCAACTTGAGATAAACATCCCTGCGGATGCCCATGTTGAATGAACGAGGATAGAACTTATCCATCTTCTTCTTTCCGCCACGGATACCACCGGTGGTGAAGAAAGAAGTCATGGAATAAGAAATGGCTTTCTGAGTGTCTGTAAATGATGAGTGTGCCTTGTCAGGTCCGCCGAATGCATCGGCAGGCTTGCGGCTCAGCTCATCACTTACAGCCTTCAGATAGCCCTCTGGCAAGACCACGTCGCTATCGAGTATCAGCAGATACTCGCCCTTGGCACGTTCGGCACCATAGTTGCGACTCTGGCCCGGACCAGAGTTCTCCTTATAGTAATAATGTATATCCATCAAGTGCTCGTATCGCTTGCACACTTCCTCGCAAGGAGTCTGCGAGCCATCCTCAACGATGACCACCTCGAAGTCCTTTTCCGTTTGATGGGTAAGGCTCTCTAAAAGTTCGTCCACTTCGTCGGGACGGTTGAAAACTGGTACTATGATGGAATATCTCATTATTCTTACTATTAAGGGTTAGTTTTACTCAATAAGAGCGTAATGTTCTTGTTGAAAAACGGATTACTCGCTTACACGACCGAGGTAGCTGCCATCGCGGGTGTCAACCTGGATAGTCTCGCCCTCGTTAACGAACAGAGGAACACGAACCTCAGCACCAGTCTCGAGAGTAGCTGGCTTAGTAGCGTTGGTAGCAGTGTTACCCTTTACACCTGGCTCAGAGTGAGTGATCTTCAAAGTAGTCTTCGCTGGCATCTCGGCCAAGAGAATAGTACCATCAGTTGTATCAGTAACCACCTCAACAACATCACCCTCCTTCATGTACTGACCGCCAGTAACGTTCTCCTTAGCGATAGGCACCTGCTCGAAGGTCTCCTGGTTCATGAAGATGCAACCAGTAGCGTCCTCATAGAGGTACTGATAAGGGCGGCGCTCAACGCGAACATCCTCCAATTTGAAACCTACCTGGAATGTACGCTCCAACACGCGACCATCGGCAACATTCTTCAATTTAGTGTTCATTACAGTGTTACCTTTACCTGGCTTTCTGTGCTGAAAGTCGATGCAAACCCATACTTTGCCATCCATGCGGATGCAAGTTCCAATCTTAATTTCCTGTGAATTAATCATTTCTTGTTTATCTTGAATGTTATTATAATAATCTTCAATTCGGGTGCAAAGTTACGGCAAAAACATGAAAAAACAAAGGGAAAATCGAAAAAAACATAAATATTTAAGCTAAATTTGGTAGTTTTCTTGGTTATTTCAGAAAATATGCGTAATTTTGCAGCCCAAAAAGGGCTTATTTTGCACTTTTGCGAAGAATATTAATTAAAAATAAATAAGAAAAAATGAAAAGAACATTTCAGCCTCACAATCGTCGTCGCGTGAACAAGCATGGTTTCCGTGAGCGTATGGCAACAAAGAATGGTCGTCGCGTATTGGCTTCTCGCCGTGCTCATGGCCGTAAGAAGTTAACAGTATCTGACGAGCACCACGGAAAGTAATTTCCGGTAGGAAAATTCGTCGGTGGACGATGACATTAAAAGCAGCAAAGAGAGATTCTTTGCTGCTTTTTGTCTTTTTATGCCTTTTTATGAGGTAATGAAACGCAAAAACTTGGCGTTTTATTTTGTATTGTCTTCGATTATTCCTATCTTTGCACCAAAAATTAAAGTATGACTTCATCTGAGTTTATAAATAAGTTTAAGAGTAAGTATCTTTGGGGAAATCTCGGCGCCATGGTTCTGGTGCTCGTGTTGCTCTGTGTTGGTGTCAAGTTTGGCATCGATATCTATACCCATCATGGTGAGGCCATCCGTGTGCCTGACATCAGATACAAGAATATTGATGATGCCACCCACATCCTCGATGATGCGGGGCTGGAAATCGTGGTTACGGATACGGGATACGTGAGATCCTTGCCTGCCGACTGCATCCTGGAGCAAAGTCCGGCTTTCGGAGAACTGGTGAAATCGGGACATATCATCTATGTCACCATCAATTCCGACCATTCGCCTCGTATCACTATTCCGGATGTCATCGACAACAGCTCCTTGAGAGAGGCGATGGCTAAGCTCACGGCTATGGGATTCAAACTGGGGCCTCCGCAATATATTCCTGGCGAAGAAGACTGGGTGTATGGCATCCTGGTAAAGGGTAGGCATGTGGTAGCTGGCGACAAGGTTTCCATCGACGACATGCTCATCATACAGGTAGGTAATGGACAGCGTGATGCCTCCGACTCCATCGATGAGATTGATCCGGTATATCACGGCGAAGATGACGTAATGGAAGGCGAGGGGGATGAAACCACGGGTGATGTGGACAACTTTGAGGTGGTTCCTGGTACGGAACCTACTGAACCTGCTCCTTCGCATGAACACCAGCCGAACGAAGTGGTGGAGTGAGCTAATGAATAATTGATAATTAATAATTGATAGTTAAGAGTGGAAATTCTGAATTATATATATTATAGTAATAAGGTATATGCTCCTGTAGAGGATGACTTCGGTTTTGATGATGCAGGAGATATGGAGGAACTTGATGACGAAATCCAGATGGATGAAGGCGGAGCTGCACAGGCTGGCAATGGAGGCGACGACCTCTATGAGCATTGGAAAGTGCAGGTAGATGCCAACCAGGATCCGGTTCGTATAGACAAGTATCTGGCGGACAAGATGGCTTATCAGAGCCGCAACCGCATTCAGCAGGCTGCCGATGCCGGATTTATCCACGTGAACGGCAAACCTGTGAAGAGTAACTATAAGGTGCGCCCTAACGACCTGGTTACCTTGATGCTCGACCGTCCTCGTCATGAGACAAGTATCAAGCCTGAGGAAATCGACATCAATGTGGTGTATGAAGACGACCAGCTCATGGTCATCAACAAGGAGGCAGGTATGGTGGTGCATCCGGGTGCTGGAAACTTCCATGGTACCTTGATTCAGGCTGTGGCGTGGCATCTGAGAGATATGCCTGAGTTTGATGCCAACGACCCAGAGGTGGGTTTGGTTCATCGCATAGACAAGGATACCAGCGGCTTGCTCGTGGTGGCAAAGACTCCTACGGCAAAGACGGCTTTGGGAAAGCAGTTCTTCAACAAGACTACCCATCGCAGCTACAATGCCCTGGTTTGGGGAAACATCGTGGAAGATGAGGGACGCATCGAGGGCAACATCGGTCGTGACCCTAAGAATCGTCTCCGCATGAAGGTGTTCGACCCGGATAGCGGCATCGGCAAGAGTGCGGTGACCCATTATAAGGTGTTGGAGCGATTCGGTTACACCACTTTGGTGCAGTGCATCCTGGAAACAGGACGTACCCATCAGATTCGTGCCCACATGAAGCAGATAGGTCATCCGCTCTTCATGGACGAGACCTATGGTGGAGCCGAAATCCTGAGAGGTCAGCGAAGCAGCAGTTACAAGGCGTTTATCCAGAACTGCTTCAAGCTCTGTCCACGTCAGGCACTTCATGCCAAGACACTCGGCTTTGTTCATCCAACAACCAAGGAGCAGATGGACTTCGACAGCGAGTGGCCTGAAGATTTCAGTAAGTTAATAGAAAAGTGGCGCGGCTTCATTGCAGGCACCACACAAGATACATTCAAAAATATTTAGTGATTATGGAAAATAGCAAGAGAACGATAGCCATCGTATGTGGTGGTGATTCTTCTGAGCACGACGTATCATTGCGCTCAGGTCAGGGTTTGTATTCTTTCTTCGACAAGGAGCGTTATGATATCTATCTCGTCGACGTGAAGGGCACTGATTGGCACGTGGCCTTGGATAATGGTGAGACTATTGAGATTGACAAGAACGACTTCTCGTTTGTAAAAGACGGCAAGCATGTTTACTTTGATTATGCTTATATCACCATCCACGGACAGCCTGGTGAAAACGGCGTGATGCAGGGCTACTTCGACCTCATCCATCTGCCATATTCTACCAGCGGCGTGCTGGTAGAGGCACTGACCTTTGATAAGTATGTGCTCAACAACTATCTCCGTGGCTTTGGAATCAACGTGGCTGACAGTATCTTGCTTCGTCGTGGTGAGGAGTATGATGAGGATGCCATTGCCGAGCGCATCGGTATGCCTTGTTTCGTGAAGCCAGCAGCCGACGGCAGCAGCTTCGGTGTGAGCAAGGTGAAGAATGCCGACCAGTTGGCTCCAGCCCTCCGTGTGGCTTTCATGGAGAGCAACGAGGTAATGATTGAAGGCTTCCTTGATGGAGTCGAGATTTCTCAGGGTATCTACAAGACAGCCGAGAAGACAGTAGTGTTGCCAGCTACCGAGGTAGTAACCAGCAACGAGTTCTTCGACTATGATGCCAAGTACAATGGTCAGGTACAGGAAATCACTCCAGCCCGTCTCTCTCCAGAGACAGCAGAAGAGGTGGCAAAGACCACATCCCGCATCTACGACATTCTCCATGCCAACGGTATCATCCGCATCGACTACATCATCTCTAAGGATAAGGACGGTAAGGACAAGGTGAATATGCTGGAGATTAATACCACTCCGGGTATGACCGTTACTAGTTTCATTCCTCAGCAGGTGCGTGCTGCAGGTCTTGACATCAAGGACGTGCTCAGCGACATCGTGGAGAATCAGTTCTAATAATTAATGAGGAGTTAAGTAGTTAAAGAAGTTAAGGAGTTAAGACAACGGTAGAATTTAATGGTATGTAAATATATCGTTTTAGAACATTTGTCTTAACTCCTATAACTCCTTAACTCCCGAAAACCATAAAGTTATGAAGATCCCTCAAGAATTTGATACCATTCGACCTTGGGAGCCAGAAGACCTTCCTGAGGTGTTCGACCGTTTGCTTTCAAACGATCAGTTTAAGCAGGTACTTGCTTATCTTTATCCACAAGTTCCTTTCGAGATGATTGCCCAGAAGTTGAAGGCTTGCAAGACCAACCTCGACTTTCAGTTGGCTTTAGCCTACGATTTTGTCCATGGCATCCTGAAGAAGGCAGCAACGGGTTGTGAGATGGATTGCACAGCCATCGATAATACCCGCAACTATTCCTTCATCAGTAACCATCGTGATATCGTGCTCGATTCAGCTATCCTCGATGTAATGCTTATCGATAATGGCTTCAAGACCACCTGCGAGATTGCCATCGGTGACAACCTTCTGTCACTTCCTTGGGTCAAGGACCTGGTACGTGTCAACAAGGCGTTTATCGTGGAGCGTGCCTTGAGTATGCGCCAGATGCTCGTGTCGAGCAAGCGTCTTTCCGATTACATGCATTTCGCCATCAAGGAGAAGAATGAGAATATCTGGATTGCCCAGCGAGAGGGTAGAGCCAAGGATAGCAACGACCGCACCCAGAAGAGTATTCTGCAGATGATGTCGATGGGTGGAGAAGGCAGTATCATCGAACGCTTGAAGCAGCTGCATCTTGTACCTCTGTCTATCAGTTATGAGTACGACCCATGCGATTTTCTGAAGGCAAAGGAGTTCCAGCAGAAGCGCGATAACGCCGACTGGAAGAAGGGCCCTATGGATGATTTGGTAAGCATGCAGACCGGTATCTTCGGCTATAAGGGTCATGTGCATTATCATGCAGCTCCATGTCTTGATAAGTATCTCGATTCTCTGGATCCTGATACACCTAAGCAGGAACTGTATAATAAGGTGGCAGCCTATATAGATGAGCAGATATTCAAGAACTACCGCCTCTATCCGGGCAACTATGTAGCCCTGGATCTTCTGGAGGGTTCTGATGCGCATCAGGCAGAATATACTGCAGAAGAAAAAGCTAATTTTGAAAGATATATGGAGGGGCAGCTTGCTAAAATTGACCTTCCTGGTAAGGATGAAGCATATTTGAAGGAGCGATTCTTAACCATGTATGCCAATCCGGCACGCAATTATTTGGCTGTAAATAAATAAAGTATGGATAAACAAAAAAGTCCGAGCCTTCATAGGCCCGGACTTTTTTTGTTTATCTGAATTGTTCTGCTTCCTGTTTCAGTGCCTGTTCGATGCCAATGGTATTGAAAGGTACAGGACCTCGGCTCAATTCCGGGATGTTGAAACTCTTCAGGCAGTCGTCGTAAAAGGTCGGCTCCTTTTGTGGGAGTACAAATGGCTTGTGGGCCTTGCCTTGCCGGTCGATATAGCAGAAGTAAGGTTTGCCGTAGATGCCATCATCCCGTTTGCTGATGAAGACAAACCATCTACCGGTATGTGACCAGCAGTGATAGGTGTCGCTCTTCTTGCTGTTCACAATGTTGAGGCTGTCGGTCTTGCCTGTCTGTAAATCCAGCATATAGAGGTCTGACTCTGTGTGCCAGGCTGGGAAGGTACCGTAATCCAGGACCGTGAAGAGACAGAATCTGCCGTCAGGGCTGAGCTTAGGATGACATACGGAACGGGATGAGTAGAGGGTGTCTATTCTTTCTCCAAATCTGCCATTTCCCTCATTGAAGGGAATGCGCACCAAGGCATATTTCAGATTTTTCAGATTCTTGTCGGACAGTTCCTTCTTGTTGGCAGCACAGTAGTAGATGTATTTGCCGTTGGGCGAAAAGGTGGGAAAAGTCTCCAGACGGCTACTGTCGCTTGCCAGTGGTGATGAGATGATGTGGTTGTCGTTGAGGTCGGCCACATATATGCTGCTTGCCGTATCATATACTTCCAGTCGCTTGTCGGTATTGATATTGAAATCTCTCACCATTGTATTGGTTGAATAGGTGAGATATCTGCCCGAAGGATTGAAACTGTAATATATTCCAGGTGAAGCCATGCCCTTGCCTTGCAGGTTGAGTTTTCTCAGTTTACCGTTGCGGTTGAGTATGGTACCTCCATTTTCTCCTCTTAGATAGATGATGCTGAGATTCGCGTCCTGGTTGCCATACGCATACGTGTTCATCTTGAGATTTTTAATCAAGGTGTAATCGGCGATTATCTTTTCATCCCAGTTCTCTATACAGCGTTGTTTTGTTTTGGTCTTACTCCATACATCATAGGTTGGTTCTATGAGCTGATAGGTAAGATACGAGTCGATGCTGTCGCTCACCACTTGCCAGGTAAAAGGTCTGAAGGCTGTCCATTTTCCTTCATCGCTCTTGGAATATATCTGCACCTTGATGTTCTTGCCAGCTGCCTTCGCCAGGAAATATTTCCACTCTTTTAAGTCGAACTTCAGATTTTGGCTATTGCTGGTAGCCGTCAGGGTATTATCTGCATCATCCTCATCTGCTCCTTCTATGGTGAGTATGGTCTCTATGTTGCAGAGATGCTTGTTTCGAATCTCGAAGTTGAGCGGTGCGATGTTCACGGGAATGGTAACATCGGCATAGTCGGGATACATATTGGGCAGATGGTTCACCTGCTCCGCATTCTCGTGAGTTTGGGCGCATGAGGCGAACAGAAGAAGTCCTGCCAGGGTGCTATTTAGAATGTTCTTGTGTTTCATCTTACTTGCTTTATAAACTGGTTGTTGTTGTCTTACTGCTCAAGTCTGATGTTCTTGCGCTTGTCGAGATACGTCTGCAGTATGGCTTTCTCTTCTGCACTGGCGTTTTTGCCGAGAGAAGCGAAAATGCGGTCGGCCCATCTTTTCCAGACGAATGTCTTTTGAAGAATACGAAGATATTTGCGGGTGGCGGCATAATTTCCTCTCACCAGATTGATTTCTGCAAGTCGCTTCACCATGCGGATGTTGCGGCAGTTGGGGGAATATATGTTTCCCAGCATGGCTGCCCGTTCGCAGAAGGTCATATCGTCTAGAACCCAGTATAGTTCATTCAGTGCATGGATGGTGAGCAGGGAAGGGTTGGTTTCCAATGTCTCAAAGGTACCGATGTCTTTGTTGGGGTACTTATTTAAGGAAGCAGGCTGACTGCGAAATTGTGCCATAATGAGGTCATGGTAAAACTTCATGTACTGGTTCGGGTTCTTATCCTTTTCAACCATGTTGATTACCCGGTTGTAGTTGCCAAAGTAGTATTCACAATCCACAGCGAGTGTCCTTTCTTGGTCTAATTGTGGTTTTACCAATTTGCCTATACCCGGATACGTATAGATGGTTTGGAAATCACAGAAGTAAAGGCGTTTGCAGAGCATGAGCAGGAAGAAGGTAATCACCAGGGCGGTCAGGCAATAGTAGGTGCCTGCTTTCATGATGTTCATGAGGTTGCCTATGAAGACCAGTGCGCCGTAAATCCATACGCCGTATCCGAAGAACCAATGACATACGAAAATTGATATGGTGATACTGAATGTTGAGATCCAGATCGGAAGTCCCATGCGATGCAATGTAGGATTATTTTCGTCCATCTTTTCTATCTTGTTGATCAACTTTCTGGTGCTGACAAGTATTGTGGTGCTGATACAGAATACGCTGGCACCACCGGCTATTGCCAGAATGCTGCTCAGGCGGTAGTCGTAGTCAAAGCTGAAGCATACCAGCAGCGTCATCACGACGAATGCCGCAAGGTTGGGTAGCCATGTACCCTTGATATCTGCCTTTCTTACCGCACATTTGATGTTATGCCCGGCGAGAAGGATGCAGAGAGTAAGAATGGTTGCCCCCATAAAGCGATAGAGATAGAACTGTGTGAGAAAATCACCAGCCATACATGCCAGCCAACCTGGTTTTTCCAGATAGGTGGTAAGATAATCCCATGATGCCAGGAACAGCTGGTTCTGCTCCTGGTAATACAGATGATAGGGATAGCAGAATTGGAAGAAAGCAAAACATGCTATTGCCCCAAGCATATATATGATGAATATGCAAAAGCTTTTTAGATTACTACTCATAATTTGATAAGTTTGGTTATTGCAAAGGTAGAAAAAAAATATAAGATTAGATAATAAAAATGCAGAAATTTGCTTGTTGGGGGCAAATTTCTGCATTTTTATTATCTTTCTGCGATACATTCCATCTCAATCAGCCATCCTGGTCTGCAGACTTTGGCTTCTACGATGATGCGGGGTATCTGCGGATAAAACTGTTGCATCATTCTATCTACCGTATGATAGTCGGAAATATCTCGCAGGTAGATGATGAAATATTGGATATCGTTCATGGTGGCATCGCCATCTTTCAGTAAGGCTCCTACGTTCTCCAGCAGTCTGCCGGTCTGTCTCACAATATCTTCTTCATAAACTACGTTTCCCAGTTTGTCGATGCTCGCCGTGCCTGAGATGAAGTATTGCTGCTTGAAATGCTGGCTTCCATCAGAATTGCTGCAATGCGTTGGCAGCGTAACCCGGGTTCCCCTTTCGAAGGCTACGCCATATTCATGGGTAGGGTTCAGATGTTCCAGTGCCTGGAGATACTTCTTGTCTTCTTCCTTGATGCCGGGGAAGGTGAGGAAATCGATGGCTACTGCTGCATGGCGAACGGGAGTGGCTCCTCCGATGCCGGTGCTGGCGATGTAGTGGGTGTCGGCAGTTAATCCTTCCTTGTCGAAAATGTCGTTGCGTGCTTCCACTACGCCCTGGTAATTCACGTCGATGTTGGTAACGTATATCCAGGTACGCACAAGATTGCGTTCCATCGTCATATCCGTATCTGCAATGATTTGCAGATATTTGTTGAAAAGAAGGTTGGTCTGCTCGTATGAATCCTTCCCCTTTGCTTCTTCCTCCGTCAGGCGAAGACTATGGAATAGGAGTGGTGTCTCATCGTCCGTGGTCTTGACCAGAAGTGAAATCTTGCTGCCGCAGAGGGGTGTTTGCTCTACGATGGTGAGGTGTATATCTTTCAGATACTCTTGATAGAGAAGAGAGTCCTGGAAATCCTGAATCTGATTTTGGGAGTCGCTGAGAAATACCTTGCAATATTGCAAAGTGCGATGCTCCTGTTTCTCAATATCGAGATAATTACCTAGTTTTAGATACAGAAAGTTGAGGCGGTCATTGAATGTCCCCATCACTTCTGGTGTAATAATGCTGTATTTATCCATCTTGTTTTTGTCTTTTCTTCTGAATATCTTCTACAATTTTTCTGCAAAGTTACGGATAATTCATGAGAAAAGAAAAAAACAAGATGGACTTTTGATGAAAATACCTACTTATGGTGATGGGTATTCCTGCTATCTGTAAAATATTAAAGCGATTCGAGCATGCGCTTGATTACAACTTCGGCTGAAATCTCACGGTTGGCTGCCTCTGGAATTACCAGACTGTTCTTGCTCTCGATGACATCATCGGTAACAATCAGACCGCGGCGAACAGGCAGGCAGTGCATGAAGCAACCATCATTGGTCCAGCTCATGTGCTCCTCGTCGATGGTCCAGCTCATATCCTTGCTCAATATCTCACCATACTGTGCTGGATTTTTCACGCCCGGGCAGCTCCAGTTCTTGGCATAAACGAAGTCTGCACCTTCCAGTGCCTTCTTCTGGTCGTACTCCACTTTGGCGTTGCCTACGAACTTTGGATCAAGCTCGTAGCCCTCAGGGTGAGTAACCACGAAATCAACATCGGCTGCATTCATCCACTGGGCGAATGAGTTTGGCACAGCCTGAGGCAGGGCACGGCAGTGAGGAGCCCAGGTCAAAACTACCTTAGGACGAGCCACCTTCTTATGCTCCTCAATGGTGATGAGGTCGGCGAATGCTTGGAGTGGGTGAACGGTGGCTGTCTCCATGGCGAAGACTGGGCGGCCGCTGTACTTCACAAACTGGTTTACGATGGTCTCGGCGTAATCGTAGTCACGGTCTTTCAAACCGGCAAAGCTGCGCACGCCAATCAAATCGCAGAAGCTACCCATTACTGGGATAGCTTCCAGCAGATGTTCGCTCTTGTCGCCATCCATGATAACGCCACGCTCTGTCTCCAGTTTCCATGCACCGGCGTTCACGTCGAGCACGATCACATTCATGCCTAGGTTCATCGCAGCCTTCTGTGTACTCAGTCGGGTACGGAGACTGTTATTGAAGAATATCATCAGCAAGGTTTTGTTCTTGCCCAACTCCTGATAACCGAAACGGTTAGCTTTCACTTCCTGTGCCTCGGCGAGCGCTGCTTTCAAGTCGCCAAGGTCTTCAACATTAAAGAATGTCTTCATTGTTATTTCGTTTTTTGTTTGTTATTTCTAATATAAAGCTATTGAATTCTTCACTCTTCACTTTTCGTTCTTCACTTCCTTGTCTGTCCATTTCCTGTAATCAACCACTTGTAGGTGGTAATCTCTTCTAGCGCCATAGGTCCGCGGGCTCCAAGCTTCTGTGTACTGATGCCAATTTCTGCGCCCAATCCGAACTGTGCGCCATCGGTAAAGCTGGTAGGAGCGTTTACATAAACGCAGGCTGCATCTACCAATGCCTGGAACTTCTTCTGGGTTGCTTCGTTATTGGAAACGATGCTCTCGCTGTGTCCGCTTCCGTAGGTGGCGATATGCTCGAGTGCCTCATCTTCCGAAGCCACGGTCTTGATACCCATCTGCATGCTGAGCCATTCGGTGTTCCAGATGCTCTTCATGTTAGCATCAGTTTTCTTCATCTTCGCTTCGCTTTCCTCAGCCTTATATAATAAGGTGTCAGGATAGTGCCCCTTTAATGCCTCGTAGGCCTTGGCATCTGCATGAATCTTGGTCTGCTTCTCGGCGAGCCCCTCGCAGAGGGCAGGGAGGTCGTTTAATCTGCTTTCATGAATCAGCAGGCAGTCGAGTGCATTGCATACGCTCACTCTTCGGCACTTGGCATTTGTGATGATGCGCTCGCCCATCTCCAGGTCGCCATCTTTATCGAAGTAGCAGTGTACCACGCCAGCTCCAGTCTCGATAACCGGCACTTTGGCAGTATCACGAACGAAGTTGATAAGCTTCTTTCCACCTCGAGGAATGCAGAGATCGATATAGCCCACGGCATTCAGCATTTCGCCTGTAGCCTCATGGGTAGCTGGTAGAAGCGTACATACGTTTGGATTCACGCCATACTTTATCAACACCCTGTGGATAAGTTCGACACCCGCTGAGTTAGAGGCGTTAGCATCCTTTCCACCTTTCAGTACGCATGCATTTCCACTCTTGAAACAGAGAGAAAAAACATCGTAGGTAACATTAGGACGGGCCTCGTAAATCATACCGATAACTCCGAATGGAACGGCTACTCGCTGCAGGTGCAATCCGTTGTCGAGTGTCTTGTCTTTGAGAACTCTTCCGAGCGGTGAGGGCAGGGTACTTACGTGTCTCATATCCGAAGCAATATCCTGAAGTCGCTGCTCGGTGAGTTGCAATCGGTCGTAGAGCGGGTTAGTCTTATCCATCTTCGCCAAGTCTTCTGCGTTTGCCTGGAGGAGCGCAGGAGTCTCGGCGATGATAGCGTCAGCCACCGCCTGCAGGATTTCATTACGTTGTTCATCGCTGAGCAAGCCCAGGGTCTTGCTGGCAGCCTTCACTTTTTGGAAAGTCTCTTTTAGTTCCATTTACAATTTCCTTTCTTATTTAATGATAAGATGTTATTTCGTTGCAAAGGTAAGTATAATTATTGGAAATCGCAAACTTTATGCAAGAAAAAGTGATGATTTTACATAAAAATGTATAGTTATACGGAAAATGAGATTAAAAAAGGTCAGACAGCGTCTGACCTTTTTGTAATGGTGTCTTTTAATAATTTTGATACTGCCAGAAGAATTACTCTTTATCGTTTTCTTCAGGATGAGCCATCAGATATAGTTCTTTTTGTCGTTCGATTTCTCTTCTCAAGTCTTCCTTGTCTGGCAGGTAAAGCTTGTATTTTGCAGCGAACATCTGGTCGTTTTTTGCGAGGGTAGAGTATCGTGCTACATCCGAATCGGTCTCGGTGCAAAGGATGATGCCGATGGTAGGGTTGTCGTCTGGTCCTTTTTTCATCTTGTCGTACATCTGGAGATACATATCCATTTGTCCTACATCCTGGTAGGTGATGCGATTTACCTTCAAATCGACCAAGATAAAGGATTTAATGAGGTAATTGTAAAACACCAAATCGATGTAGTAGTCGTTCTCCTCGGTTCGGATATGTTGCTGGCGAGCCACAAGCGCATATCCCTTTCCCATTTCCATCAAGAATTTCTCTAGGTTGTTGATGATGGCAGTCTCCAGTTTTGATTCAGCGAGGGATGTGTCTTCTGGCAATCCAAGGAATTCCAAGACAACTGGTGATTTGATGTATTCGAGTTTGTCTTGCTGATAAGCCTTTGTCTTGTCTTGCATCTCGTTAACGACTGGCTGCTTCTTCTTTGACATAAGAAGACGTTCATAATATAAGGTGTTGATGTTGCGGTTCAAGGTTCTGAAACTCCAACCTTGCTCGAATGCCTCCTTTGCATACCATTCACGAGCCTTTTTGTCTTCTACTCGTATAAGTCGCTCGTAATGAGACCAAGGAAGTAAATGTAATACTTGCTTTCTGAATTCCTCAGACACTGTCTGATGAATTTCTAATTCTTTGAATAATAGGAAGAACTTCTTGAAATTTATGAGGTTTGTCTCAGAGAACCCTTTCCCAAATTCCTCTGTAAGTGCAGCGGATGCCACCTCAATAATATGCTTTCCATACTCAGCCCTTGCTTCTCCGTTCTGCTCCTCTTCCACAATACGTTTCCCTATTCTCCAGTTTCTTTCCACCAGAGAATAATTGACGGCAGCGAAAGCTTTGCTCCTTGCTTTGCTGACTATTGTCTTCAAATCATTTACGAGAAACTTCTCTTCTCCTTTATATGAGTGCTCCATCTGCTTCATAATTATGCCTTGTTTTATGTATGATGAGTGCAAAGATACGCTTTTTTATTGGTAAAGTGCAAAAATATGGTTAAAAAGTTTGTGGAAACCAAAACTTTTACTATCTTTGCATCGTCAAGCCCTTGCTGAAAGCCCTCGTGGGTGGGATGCTTAGGGAGACACATATACATAAAAGGCGTAACTGTACGCTTTGGTTTTGACTGTGTGGAATTCTCGCAAAGTTCAACGATAAGTCAAGAACAAAGCAACGGGAACGCCCCTTGGGTGTATTGTATACATTCCTTTCAAGATGCAGTATCCATTTCTATGGATGGATTGTATCTTGTGGGATGATTATATATACATTTACGTGGGGCTTTCAGCGTTGCTCGTTTCGACTTATCGGGCAATGCGAGAAGCCTCACACAGTGGAACGAGTGACGGACTGGCTCCACGTTTCTTTTTTGTGTATGGGTGGTTAAACTTTTTAAAAGCACGAGGAGCCACGTGAGGAGGGTAGTTTAAGCATGCCATACAATGGATTCAACTATGAATAGTGTTCTATCATAATTCCGACGTACATGCAATATAGTAGAAAAGGTTAAATATGAATCAAAATCTAGGCGATTCGCTAGTATTTGCAGTTTGGCAAACAGGTGCGTTTTTGGCCTTTTGAAACAAATAATAAATGATAGTGAATTAAATAATAAGTAGTATATGAAAGTAGATGAAGATATATTAAAGAAAGATTTGCTCCAGTTGCTACGTGAAATGGAACTCTTTGATTATTATCGAGGAAGCAAGAAACTTCATTTAAATAGTTTTTCTCTTAAGAGTGCAGAATTTAAGGAAGGACAGTATGCAAATGAATGTAACTTTCACGTCATCGGTGAGTGTAATTATGTAGAACGCCATGATTCTGATTCTGAAGGAATAGTGAGTCTATCACCTGGTGGAATACAGAGATATTCTGTGTATATAAAGACAGAAGGTGATAAAGTGTATCGTGATATGAGATACCGTGTGGATATTATGGGTTGGTAGCATTAGTAGGTGCAATGTGTAATAAATAATTAGTAATATGGTGAAAAGTGTTGAAACAGCAAAACAAGCGTTAGTAGATGAAGTAGAGCATGTTTCTTATACTAACGGAGATCCTTTTGGAAATGCAGGAAGTTACCGAAAGGTTCTTGAATATTTGTATCAGTGTGCAATCAATTCTTTGCCTCCAAGTGAAGTAGTAGAATGGATTTGTAATATCTATATGACTCATCAAACAGATGAGGAATATCGAGTGTTTCACGATAGAATTAATATTTTGGCTACAGCTTTCAATGACTTGAAAAATCTTGGTAAGCTTAAAAATAGTGTGACGATGAACAATATAAAATGATAGAACATGAAAAGATTAATTGTCATATTGGGGTTGGTTCTTATGTCGGTTGCTGTAAAGGCTATTAGTTGGAGTTATTTTTATGATGGCTTATGGTCAGAATGGAGCCCTCGTTATTTTGCAAGGGCATCTGGTAATTGGCACGATTTTGTGATATATAATGCAAATGGCGGTAGTGTTCATAATTATCTATTTCGTATAACTATTGATAATCCTGAAACATTACCAGATAAGAAGCAGAGAAAAGTGATGTTTAAAAACAAGCAATGGCTGGAGTTCACAGGAACAATAGAGTACTATATTTGTGATGATTATCCAACCGCTTACGATATATTTAAAAAGAATTGGCAGTGGATAGAATATAATTATTCTGATACAAGACCTGTAATTAAGGTGAAGAAAATAGTAACGATAAAAATTTCTCCCACTAAAGGTGATAAGATTGGAACATATAATCTTTGGTGGGAAAATGTAGGTTTTGGTTTTAGTTTTGATTAGTATCGGACATGAAAAAGGAAAATATGAATAGAAGAGCATTTCTTAAAAACGCAACAAAACGAGTGTTGCCAATTTTAGGTTGCTTGATTCTGCCTTCATCTGTGGTTTGGGGTAGTGATGAAGAACAATTAGCACCGCAGACTTGTAATGGCTCATGTTATGGATTATGTACTACATCTTGTACAAATGGTTGTAAGTCTGGCTGTAAAGGGTGTCAAGGTGGTTGTCAGACAACATGTACAACCTCTTGTGGAAGTGGTTGCGGACAGGGATGCGCAAGTACATGTCAGTCAGATTGTGGAATTATGTGTTCACAGACTTGTCAACAGAGTTGCAGCAACGAATGTATATATAATTGTGGCAATAACTGCTTATCAACTTGTACAGGAGGTTGCGGCCGTGGTTGTAGCGGTAATTGCCGTGGTGACTGTACAGGAACTTGCCGTGGAAGCTGTGGATTAGGATGCTCTAATGGTTGTTCTGGCGGTGTTGTATTTGTTAGTTATTAATAGTAAATGGAAAAGATCAGAACAAGTCGCAGTGAATGGCAATCAGGCATCGCCAAGAATATCACCTTCATCGTCACCAAGGATTGTCAATTGGCTTGTAAATACTGCTACCTCGTGGGAAAGAACACGAAAGAGAGAATGTCCTGGGAGGTTGCTAAGCAAGCCATTGACTATGTGCTTGACCATGAGGACGAGATGAAGGAGGAGAGCGTGATATGGGACTTTATAGGCGGCGAACCCTTTCTGGAGATAGACCTTATCGACAAGATATGCGACTATCTCAAGGTGGAGATGTTCCGCAGAAACCATCATTGGTTCAACTCCTATCGCTTCTCATTCTCTACAAATGGCATCAATTACGGAACAGAGAAAGTACAGCGATTTATCCAAAAGAACCGACAACATCTCTCCATCGGAATCACTATCGATGGTACCAAGCAGAAACATGATCTCAATCGTATTTGGAAGACTCGGGATATGGAGAAAGGCATCATGCCCAGGCCTGAGGAAGAACGAGGGTCTTATGAGGATGTGGTAAAGAATATCCCTTTGTGGCTAGAACAGTTTCCTAATGCGAGTACCAAGGTGACTATCAGCAGTGCTGACATTCCTTATATCAAGGATAGTGTGTTGCATCTCTATTCGTTGGGTATTCATGAGGTGAATATCAACTGTGTATTTGAGAATGTATGGGAAGAAGGGGATGACAAACTCTTCGAGGAACAACTCATGCTGTTGGCGGATGCGATAATCGATGGCGGCTATTACGAAGACTATGCCTGCTCGTTCTTTACTGAGCACATGGGCAAGCCGATGGACTGCCACTTACAAAATCAGAACTGGTGTGGAGCTGGTAAGATGCTCGCAGTGGATGCGGAGGGTAACTTTTATCCCTGCACCCGATTTGCCCAGTATTCTCTACGTAGCAAGAAAGCATGGATTATCGGTAATATTCATGATGGCATTGACCAGAATAAACTCCGACCGTTCTTGACCTTAGACCGTTGTACGCAGTCCACACAAGAGTGCATCGATTGTGAAGTGGCTGAAGGCTGTGCCTGGTGTCAGGGAGAGAATTATGATGCCGCCGATACACCGACCATCTACCAGCGTGCCACAGCCATCTGCAAGATGCACAAGGCAAGGGTACACGCCAACAACTATTATTGGAACAAACTTTATCGTAAAATAGAGAAAGCATGAGACAATACATTGTGATATTATTGGATGATACCTCGGTGTCATTCTGCCTTTATCCGAACAAGGAACAGGAGCGTAGGCTGATGCCTTTGGATACCTTGAAGGCTAGCATTCTCTATGCGATGAAAGAAAACCTCAATGTGCAGTTCGTCTATCCCGATTATCCTCTCCCTGCGGAATATGAGGCGGCGATAGAGTGCATTGACCATGTAAAGATAAAGCCTTTGGTCGTATCTGATGGTGCGGATGTTGTGGTGTTGGATGGTATGGAAGAGGCTGAACTACTCGTAAGAAAAGGCGCGAAGTATGCCACTTCTTATGTATTGAGAATAGACAAAGATTCTTTGTTCACCCAGTCTTCCCTTATTGTGACCATATTAAATAAGGTGGCTCGTTTGAATATTGTTATAACGGACTTAGAACGTTTTTCTAATGCAGACTTTGACGCTTACAAATTATGGCTTCAGGATATCAATAAGTCTGTTGCGAGTCTTTATGTGGATGGTAAATCACCGCAACTCAATTTGCTCACTGACCGTATGATGCTTGATGGGATGAACAACTGTGGGGCAGGGGATACATGCCTCACCTTGGCTCCAGACGGCAACTTCTATGTGTGTCCCGCCTTCTATCTTTCGGAAGATGGATATTCGGTGGGAAGTCTGCACAATGGACTGGATGTAAGGAATCCGCAGCTCTATAGGCTTGATCATGCACCCATCTGTCGCCATTGTGATGCTTACCAGTGCAAGCGTTGCATCTGGTTGAACCGCAAACTGACGTTGGAGGTGAACACCCCGAGCCATGAGCAGTGTGTAGTGGCGCATTTGGAGCGGAATGAGAGTCGTAACTTGATGCAGACTTTGCGCAGGTATGGCGAGTTTCTTCCCGACAAGGAAGAAATCAAGGAAATTTCTTATCTTGATCCTTATGATATGAGGAATGAGTGGAACAATCAATAACTATTAAAGATATAACTGTATATGGCAATAAGAAAAGTAGTAGGTCAAGTGACCATAGAAGAAAGAAACGAGATTCAGCAACTCTTTGAGCGCCGCAATGGTTTGAATGAACTGGCAAAAATCTTGACGGCAGACAACCATGAGCTCTATGAGAAGCTGGTCAAGGATATGGGGGAAACAGGTACAAAATTCCAAAGCTGGTGGGATCGCATGGGCGAGAAATACCAATGGGAGAGCATTGAAGGTGGCAACTGGGAAATCAACTTCGAGACATGTGAAATCTATTTAGTGGGAGGAAGCGTATGATGGCAAACCATTTGTTAATGATAGGAACATCCGAACTGTTGCTTATCGCAGCCTTGGTACTTCTGCTCTTTGGTGGAAAGAAATTGCCAGAGATGATGAAGGGCTTGGGACAAGGTGTGCGCAGCTTCAAGGACGGAATGAGAGAAGTTACAGAACCTGAGGACGATAATGCTGCAAAGCAAACAACTTCATCTGCTGGCAAGCATGATGATGCAAAAAAACAGCCAAAGGATGCCCATCAGGTAGATCCTTCTATAGACGAGAATGATGGAAAAGGAGAATAATCAGAACCCACTGATGACATTCGGAGAGCATCTTGAGGTATTCCGCAAGATGCTTTTCCGTATTTTAGCCGTGGCGATAATCATAGCTATCGTTATATTCTGTGCCAAGGATACGACCTTTTCATTATTACTGGCACCGAGCGGCAGCGACTTTTCTACCTATCAAGTGATAGAATGGTTGGCGAGAGAAATAGGGATAGATTTTCATTTTGAGCCGTACCATGTGCAACTAATCAATACGGAACTGTCGAGCCAGTTTATGACGCATGTCTCTACCTCCTTCTATCTTGCTTTGTTGTTCTCCCTGCCGTATGTAGTGATAGAACTATATCGCTTTATAGCTCCTGCTCTCTATGAGAATGAGCGGCGATATTCCGCATCAGTGGCCATAGCGGTATATCTGCTTTTTATGCTCGGCGTGCTGATGAGCTATTATGTCTTGTTTCCTTTCGCATTGCGTTTTCTGGGGACTTATCAGGTGGCGGCAAGTGTAGTGAACCAGATTAATCTTTCTTCCTATATCTCAACATTTATTACTTTGACGTTGGTGATGGGCTTGGTCTTTCAAATACCAGTGTTGTCGTTCTTTTTGGCCAAATTAGGTATGCTTCAGGCAGGCTTTATGAAGCAATACCGCCGCCATGCTTTTGTAGTGATAGCCATCATTGCCGCCATTATTACTCCTCCTGACCTCTTCACTTGTTGCATGGTCACGCTTCCAATGTATGGACTTTACGAACTGAGTATATTGATTGTTGGACGAGTAAATCAAACGAACTGTAGCGCATAGAAACAATATATGCATAGTCGTACAACACGAGATTTGTTGTCGTACGACTATAGGGTGTGAAGTTGTACAATTATAGGGTGTATGCTTGTACAACTATAGGGTATGATGTTGTACAATTTTAACGTATTGCCACTAGGCTCAGCAGAGGTGCTGACTGCAGTAAGCAGATCTGCTGACTAGCCTCAGCAGGCCTGCCGAGCCTAGTGACAAAGCAGAAGAAGCTATACTCTCTTACCCGGAAAGTTATGCTTTCTTACTCGAAAATCGATTTCTTGTTATTTGGTTTCATATGCCATTACACCTTTTGTGTTACAATTTTATTGTAATAGCAAAGGTACGACTTTTTAGATAACAAACAAGTCGTCCATTGTTACTACCGACTGAACATCTCAGGCATAAGGATTGTTGAAGGCTTCCCTTACCAGGAAAGTCTTTCCCACTCGTCTGCGCCCATATATGGCAACAAACTTCGATTCATCAGCAATCAATGCTTGATGAAGTGTCTTCAGTTCTTCTTTTCTACCTATTAACATGATTCAAATAGTTATGTTTCTGGGGCAAATATACGAAAAAATAGTGAGATAACGTGCGGAATCTATCTTTTTTAGATATATTCCGCACGTTTAAAGTATATCTTTAACGTTTGTTATAATAAAAAGTAAAGAAAAGAGTACGTGGAATAGCCCAAATATGAAGCGATATCTAAGAAATGTGCTTTAAACGTGCGGAATCTATCTTTTTTAAGCACATTCCGCACGTTTAAAGCACATTTTCTCTGTCGCAGAAATACTTAGGACTTTCTCCTGCCATTGCCTACATTTGCAACCGAAATCAAGCCCGAATGACCGCTGGTTTGAAGGTGTGATGTGAACCCTAGGCTCCAATACTTTTGTATATACAGCGTGTTATAAAGGTAAATGAAATGAATATCAGGGTTTTAGATATAGGTTTTTAGTATTAGAAAACTAGTTTTTCGAAACCATGCCTTCACATCACAGCCTTGCCTTCACACAAACTGGGATTTTATCTTAGTCATTGAGATTTCTATCTTAGTCACTGAGATTTCTATCTTAGTCACTGAGAGATTTATCTTAGTCACTGGGAGATTTATCTTAGTCACAGAGAATTCTATTTTAGCCACAGAGAGATTTTTTTAGTTTTTTTTTGCGTATCTTCACGAAAGTTCAGAGTGAGTCGAAAAAAAGCCGTATCTTTGCACCGTCATTCAGAAGGAGATGCCGAATGTATATGGTTGGTTGGGGTGCAGAGTAGTTGCCTCTCTTGCTTAAAGAGTTAAAAATAATAGTTTTTTGCTTTTTCGCTTGCCCGTTTCCATTTCTTTTTGTATTTTTGCTTCTGAAGCAATATTAATATTATAAACTTGATAAAATGATACGACTTATGGACAATATAAAGGCGATATTGGCAGGCTTGTCATTGACGATGGCTGTGGGGATGCCGGCTGTGGCGAGTGATGAACTTACAATGGTAGTAGGTACCTATACCGACCAGAGTACTTCTGACGGAATGTATGTTTATCGTTTCAACCAACGAACGGGGAAATCGCAATTGGTGGGCGATGTGCAGGCTGACAACCCTTCGTTTCTCCTGATGAATCATGATGCAAATCGGGTTTATGCCGTGAGCGAATATGATGATGGGCGACAAGGGCTCGGGGCTTTCATCCTCAATAAGAAGGAGGGAACGATGACTCCGCTTGGGTATCAGAAGTGTGGAACGAAGGCTACTCGACAGGAAAACAATATGCCTGGTGCTGCACCATGCAATGTGATGCTGTATGGCGGATATGTAGTGACATCCAATTATAATGGGGGTGATATTTCCGTATTCCCAATCAAGGAAGATGGAAGTGTGGCGCCAGAATCGCAATATTTCGATATGCATCGAGAGGGGAGTGGCGTGGTTTCGCATATCCATTGCTGCCAGATGACTCCTGATCATCAATATATGCTTGCCAATGATTTGGGGAACGACTGTATCTGGCGCTTCCAGGTAAATGATGGCAGGGAATTCTTATCCAATCCTGTTCTTGCCTATCAGGCACCTAAAGGAACGGGACCACGCCATCTTGTATTCAACTCAAAAGGCAATGTGGTTTATCTGATAGGCGAACTGGATGGCACGGTAACCGTATTGGGATATAACAAGGGTACATTGCAGGAGTTGCAGCGCATACAGGCTTCAAAGACCCGTACGCTTGGAAGTGCTGATATTCATCTGTCTCCTGACGGTCGCTTTCTCTATGCATCCCATCGGTTAACCGATGAGGGCATCTCGGTATTTGCCGTAGATAAGAAATCGGGTCTGCTCACAAAGATAGGCTTCCAACCTACAGCTGCCCATCCTCGCAATTTCGCCATCACGCCTAACGGACAGTTCATGCTTGTGGCGTGCCGTGACAGCCATGTGATTCAGGTTTTCAAAATCGACAGGAAAACAGGAATGATGGTTGATACGAAGCAGGATATAAAGGTTGGAAAACCTGTCTGCGTGCAGTTTGCAAATTAAAAGCGCCCAAAGTACCTAGGTGTCTCCAAGAGCGTAAACCCGCTAGGCATCCTGGCGGACTTGCGTTCTTGAAAAACTAAAAAAGGGTGCTTTATGAACTTATGACACATCCTTTTTCTGCTATTGGTTATTCTGTTCTTTCTCAAGTCGCAATATCTTGTTTATGACAGAGACAAACTTGCTCTTGAAAGTAAGCTTGTATTCCTAAAAAATTTAGACTTTTATGGAATCAATTCCTTAAAAGTTATGCTTTTTATGGAATCAATTCCAAAAAAGTGTTGTTTTTTTTGGATTTTACAACGAAAGTATGTACTTTTGCATCATCTTAACAATGGAATAAAAATATGATTAATAGATATTTAGAGTCAATTATAGCCAGTAGGATGGGACAAGGCAAGGCGATAGTCTTATTTGGAGCACGTCAAGTAGGCAAGACTACTATGCTGAAAAACTTGCTGGCAAGGCGTGACGACGTGCTATGGCTTAATGGCGATGAGCAGGATGTGCGCAACTTGTTTGAGAACGTTTCATCTACAATGCTAAAGACGATAATAGGCAAGAAGTCTGTGGTGGTGATAGATGAAGCTCAACGTATTCCTGATATCGGAATCGGCATTAAGTTGATTACTGACAACATCCCTGATGTACAGGTATTGGCTACGGGTAGCTCTTCCTTTGATTTATCCAATAAAATCAATGAGCCACTGACTGGAAGAAAAATGGAATATTGGATGTATCCTTTATCGTTTGGTGAACTTGTGGAGCATCATGGTTTGTTAGAAGAGAAACGCTTGTTGACTCATCGCTTGATATACGGCAGTTATCCTGACGTCATCAACAATGTAGGCGACGAAAGGATGATTTTGACGGAGTTGGCGAATAGCTATCTGTATAAAGACATATTGATGTTTGATAAAATCAAGAAAAGCGATAAGTTGGTGAAATTGCTTCAAGCTTTAGCATTTCAGATGGGTTCAGAAGTTTCGTACAATGAGTTGGCACAGACATGCGGACTTGACCCAAAGACGGTGGAGAGCTATGTGACACTTTTGGAGCAATCGTATATCATCTTTAGGTTGGGCTCGTTTAGTCGCAACTTGCGAAACGAGTTGAAGTTTGCTCGTAAAATCTATTTCTGGGATTGTGGCATTCGCAATGCTGTGATTGGTAATTATCAGATGTTGGAGAGCCGTTTGGATACTGGTGCATTGTTTGAAAACTATATGGTGGCAGAGCGTTTGAAGAAGTTGCGGTATGAAAAGTCATACGCAAAGAGTTATTTCTGGCGTTCTAAGTTGAAGCAAGAGATAGATTATATAGAGGAGATGGATGGACAGTTGGCTGCGGTGGAGTTCAAATGGAATCCGAATCGAAAAGCTGCCATGCCATTATCGTTTTCTCGCTCTTATCCTGATGTGGATTTTAAGGTAGTGACAAGGGATAATTTTGAAACATTCTTGTTGTAAGGTAGATTTTTCTTGCTGTAAATATAAATAGGTGCTGTCTTAAAGGCAGGTGTTGCCACCATTAGTGTCTTTTATATAACAAACAATGCACCATGTCAAAAAGGTGAAACTTTGTCCAATTTTTTTGTATGGTGCATTGTTATTGGCAAGGAATGCCCGTAATGTTTTGACATTAATCGAAGAAGATAAAGCCATTAGACGATATTCGAAGACGGTTGTAAGGATTGTTTGTGGCAATCTCTTTCAATGAAAAGTTGGGATCGAATACTTGACTTATCTTCAGCAAGTCTTTTATCGTCCTCGACTTTTGCGCCGTGGTTGAGTTGCTTGTGCCAAAATATTCACAGATGTCATTCGATGTCAAGCTTAGTCGGGAGTCCTTGCTGAATATGAAGTTGATGCTGCATATTGTGTAAACAACTGCAGCTGCCCAAATCTCTAATCTTCCAGACTGGAGAGGATTGGTGCGTTTCCTTCCAAGTTTCTGTATCAGTTGGGTGCATAGTGTGGCACATTCCTCGTCCAACTTCTCGTTGCAGAAGTTCACAGCAAGTTCTATTACCTTCGCTTCTCTTTCTTTTAGTTTTTCTTATGCCTATTAATTTTATTCAATAATCTTCACCTCGAATGGCTCGTGCGTCAGTGATGAGATGACACGGAGTATCTTGTACTTGTCTTTGACGGTGACAGGCACGATGAGCCATTTGCGTCGCAAAGCTCTGTGCTATCTCGTTTGTGATTCTATTATTTTTCCATCGGTCTTGGAGCAAACTCTGTATGTAGGGTCTCCATCGGATGCTCTTTGAGGTCGATGAGGATATTGGGCACATTGCCATTGGCGATAATCACCTTGATGCCGGCATTCAGCATTCTTGCTATCAAGCCCGATAATTCATCGTTATCGGTAAACATCAACTCGGTGAGGCAGACGGTATAATTCTCTTCTTCCTAGAGATAGAAGAAGGTATTCTTGAAGAGTCCCGTTTTGCCAATTCTACGAGGAGAGATAAGTGTTACGTTCCTGCCGTTCTTCAGATGAGATAAAAGGGTAGCAGTCTCTACTTCTCGATCGCAGAAATACTCAGGACTTTCATACCCTTGACAGATGAAAGAATTCGCTAATTTCCTGTTGCCTAGTCTCATACGCCATTACATCTTTAGTGTTACAACTATTATGTAATGGCAAAGGTACAACTAATTCTTGAATATGCAAAAGAAAATGGCAGAAAGTTGAGGAACATACTCAATTTTCTGCCATTTATTAGCCTATCACATTGCATAGTTGGTTGATGGCTGCATCAAAAGTGGTGAGGTCTTTGGCTCGCTTTCTGATGGCTGCCTTGTAATTATAGATGGTTTGCGTAGAATAGAACAGGAGGGTGGCCAGTTCCTGTCCATCCGTAATTCCCAGTCGCATCAGTGCATAGATACGCAGTTCCTTGGTGAGACTGTTAGGGGCAGGGAGAACAATCTGCTTTTCTGGCAACAGCAGTTGGTTGAACTCTTCCACGAAATTCGGATACAAGTCAATGAATGCCTTGTCGAAGCGAATATAGAAGTTGGCTGCCTCTTCTTCTGCCAGCTTGTAGCTGTTGATGGCAGTCAGAAGATCGGCAGTTTGCTTTGCCTTGATTTTGCGGCTTACCAGTTTGCGATAATCATCCAGTTTCCTGATATATACGGCACTGATGTCCATGAATAAATGCATATAGGTCTCTCTTCGCTTATTGGTGTTGAGCAGCTTCTGGTTCAGTTCGTCCAAGAGTGTATTTTGGCTTTTTATCTCCCTACGGCTCTTGGCTAGACGCTTGTTCATCTTGAACGCAAAGAAAGCCATGGCAAGGAATCCTAGCGACAGGATACTCACGATGACGAGGGATGCTGTTACGATGCGGTTCTTGCGTACTTCTGCCTGATGGCTCGTTTCTGTGATAAGGGGAAGTATGCGGGAAATCTCAACCATGCGGAGACGGTTGTTGTAGAATTGGGCATCCTCCATGGAGCAATAGATATATTTGGAAGCCCTCTTTGCATAGGAGGCATCCTTATTATATAGATAGGTGGAAAGCTCCTGAAGGGCTAGATTCTCCTTCAGGGGACATATCTGGTCTGAGATGGCTGCTTCTACAATATACTTCTCATACAAATCCTTTTGGTCGGTATCATTATAATAGCGGGCTATGCAATAAGCCGATGAGGCATGCACACGGCTGTTCAGGGGACTGGCTGAAAGCGCCTTCATGTAGAACTGAAGTGTTTTTTTGCTTGTACGCTGCTTTAGAAATTCAAACTCTCCTGAAAGATAGTAATAAAGAGCGGATTCCTTGTTGCCGATATGCTCAAGAGTCTTGCCTAAATAAAAACGTTTTTTGGCTTCTAATCCTTCTTGAAACTCCGACTTGTTGCAGAAAGTTCCCCAGTAGTTATATACCCAAGTCAAGGTATAATAATAGTATTGCAATAACTTAGGTGACATTTTCTCCACATCCATTGCGAGCATTAAGTCTTCTGCCTGGCTGTAGAAACCGCCTGTTGACAGCACTGCCGCGCGATTGATTTTATTCAGGTTGACGAAATAATCATCCTGAAGTTGTACAGCCAGCTGGTAGCCCTTCTTGGCGTATGTCATGGCAGAGTCGTAACGGTAGGTATAATACTCCCTGTAGATTTGGTTATAGAGACTAAGCTGGCTACGCTTGTCGGAAGTCATGTGTAGTTGCTTTTTGAGTCTTAGCAGTTTCGCTTCTTTTCTTTGGGTAAACTTGCTTCGCTGAGCGATGTAACTGTCTAAACGATGGAACAGCTGTTCCTCGTTTACGGAAGAAGCACTTGCCAGCAATGGCATAAGCATCATTAAGAACCACAATACTACTTTCATAACTATCCTTTTAATTGTTATTGTTACTATCAGATAGGCTATAAGAATGCCTTAGAGTTGTATTTTTCTGCAAAGATACTACTTTTATTCCTCTTTTTATCATCTACTCTATTAAAAAGTATTAATATCTTTGATGAATTGATTATTAGTAGGTTATGGACTTTATAACCTGGTATTTATCTACTCGTAACCTACACATGATGCCAATGTCTGAAAAATCTCCTTAACTTTGCAACCGCAATCGAATCGCATTCGGTGGCAAGTGAAATCAAGTCAAACTAAGAATAAACAACTGTAAGATTATGAGCTTAAGAATCCGTACATTTTCTATGGCTTTGGTAGCGATGTCTGCTGCAAGCCAAGTGTATGCACTTCCTTCTGATGATTCTGAAAACAAGGAGAAAAAGGAAGAGCGTAATGTGATGCTCAACGCATCTGATGCCAACAAGCCTCGTGAAATCCAGATAGGATTGCCAAGCGAGGATGTAACCGTATATGAGAACGGTCTTCCTGCCGTTTACTCTTCTTCCGTACACAAGCTGTCTGCCCATTGGCGAAGCGATGCCTCACTGAAAGGTACCGACTTGATGACTCCATCTGAGTCAGCCATTGCTACTGGTAATATTGCGTACGCAGTTTCTTCTTTCAGCGAGTTGGGACAGAAAGAGTTCAAGGGCAAGCTCAACTATAAGGCAAACCATTTTGGTATGCAGAATGTAGATCTCAACCTGTCTGGTGGAATCGGTGACAATTGGCTTTATACAGCCAGTGTGTATCAGAATTTCGATCCAGGTAGTTTCAAGCTTCGCTTTACTGATTATGCCGACCGTACCCAACTTTATCATTTCGGTATCACACGTATCTTGAATGATGGAAAGGGACGTGTCTCCTTATTATATAAGTATTCCAACAGCAAGAACCCTGGCAATTTTGCCAATGCAGCCCCATTTATCTATTCTGGCGACGGCAGTATCAAGAAGATTGATGGCTTTGACCCTGGTATGGACTCATACGTGCAGCGTCAAGGTTCTTTCCAATACTTGAATACAAAGTCAGGAAAGATGGAGACATGGAATATGAGCGATGGCAGTGAGAATCATGCCAACGAGATTGCCCTCATCAGTCAGTATCAGTTTGATAATGGATGGTTGTGGAAATTCAACGCCAAGTATATGAATGCTCCACGTGCCAATTATGTGGATTTCGGAGGAAGTACCATCTCTAAGGTGAGCGAGGCTGATGGCTATCAGCTTTCTGATGGGTCTGCCTACAGTGGTTACATAGAAGGCCGTCGCACCTGGTTGCATGTTGGTAAGGTGAGCAATGCGCTTTTGACTACCGAAATCTCCAAGCAGTTGAACAACCATAAGTTAATGATTGGTTTGAACGAGTGGTATTACCATCTCAATTACTATTCATCTTCGTTCCAGTGGGCAGGCACCGTAGAAGCTTATCCACGCACATTGAGCCAGATGTATGTCAATCCGCTTGATCCTACACAGACAGCCCGTCGTTCTGAGACTTTCGGTTATAATGAGTTGAGTCCTGAATACACCAAGGGTTCTGAGAACAAGTTGGCACTCTACTTTACCGACGAATGGAAGGTAAGTCCTAAGTTCAAGGTGTTCTATGGTGGTAGATTGGAGTACTACCGCATGTCTGCCGAGCAGATTTCTACTCCACGTTTCTCAGGATTCCACATGGGTAACTATAATACATACGCCACTGCTGCTGATGGTTCTGTTGTTGCTACCGAGCACAGCATCGAAGCAAAGAACGTAACCAAGGATAAATTGAATTATGCAGCCACCTTGCAGTTGACGTATAACCTTACCCGCCAGTTTGGTTTGACAGCCGATGCTACCATCGCCACCCGTTTCCCACGCATCAGCGAGTATGCAGGTACAGGTCCTACCGAGGAGCAGTATAAGCGAGTAACCATCCCACTGATTCGTGGTGGTATTTTCTACAAGAATGATTGGATTGACCTTTCTTCAATGGTGACCTACATTTCAAAGTCGAACAATATCGACCAGCAGAATCTTACCAAGCCTGGCACTACAGAGGGCAAGACCGTGTTGCTCATCTATAACATCCAGACTTTGGGTTGGACAACCTCGGCAGAAATCAATCCGTTCAAGAACTTCCACATGCATGCACTCTTCACCTATCAGAAGCCGGTGTATAAGAACTATAATGCAAGTGTAACGTTCAGTGACGGTCAGTCTATGGGAGTGAATGCCAACAATATGATTGTCAAGGAGATTCCTCAGGTTCTTATCGAGTTGGACCCTAAATACGACATCACCAAGAATCTGAATGCCTGGTTGAGCTTCCGTTACTTCGGTAAGACCTATGCCAACCTTCAGGAGGCACTCTATTTCAATGGTCACTGGGAGACTTTCGGCGGAATCAACTGGAATGTGAACAAGAATCTGAGCCTTGGCGTGAGTGTCATCAATATCTTCAACGAGAAGGGTGCCAAGGGTACCATTAATGGCTCTGAGCTGATTACCAAGCAGGAAGCCGGAAAATATGAAGGCAAGTACATGAGTGGTAGCTATCTCCGTCCGTTCACGGTGGAATTCTCTGCAGGAATCAAATTCTAAGATAATAACAAGAGTATCATAGCGTTTAATTATAACAAAGCAATCACATAAAAACCAAAGAACGATGAAAAAGGTATTTATGATTATCGCAGCGATGTGCATGACATCTATCATGGCATCTGCTCAAAAGACCATCAGAGTGTCAACCGACAAGACCGACCTCGTGATGCAAGTTTCTCCTAAGGGTCGCCTCTACCAGGTGTATCTGGGTGACAAGTTGAAGAATCCTTCTGATTACAATCAGCTGAAGTGGGATGTATATGCGGCTTCTGATGGTTCCGTCTGCCAGCGAGGTCATGAGGTTTATGCAACCTCTGGTGCTGAAGATTTCTTCGAGCCAGCAGTGGCAGTGACCCATGCAGATGGTAACATGACCACCTATTTGTATTATCAGTCTTCTGAAGAAAAGGCTATCAGTGGAGGTGTTGAGACCATCATCACTCTTAAGGACAAGGTGTATCCGCTGACCGTGAAGCTCCACTATGCAGCTTATCCTAAGGAGAACGTCATCAAGGCATGGAGCGAAATCTCTCATAAGGAGAAAGCTCCTGTAACGCTTTGGAGATATAGCTCTACAATGCTTTATTTCAAGGCAAACAAGTATTTCGTTACCAATTATCATAGCGACTGGGCTAAGGAAGGCCAGCCTGAGACTTGCCAGTTGACTGCTGGTAAGAAAATTGTTGATACCAAGTTGGGTACCCGTGCAGCCATGCAGGAGGAGCCTTTCTTTGAACTGGGATTCGATGAGCCTGCCAAGGAGAATGAGGGCAAGGTGATGCTTGGAACCATCGGATGGCCTGGCAACTTCCGCTTTACCTTCGAGGTAGATAACGTGGGAGCCCTTCGTGTTATCTCTGCCATCAATCCATACGCCTCTAACTATAAGCTGAAGGCTGGTGAGACGTTCACTACCCCTGAGTTTATCTTTGCCATGAGCGATAATGGTATCGGTGAGGCTTCCCGTAATTTGCACAATTGGGCTCGCCAGTATCAGGTAAACATGGGTATGGAAGATCGCCTTACGCTCTTGAACAACTGGGAGAATACAGGCTTCGACTTCAATCAGCAGAGTCTTGCTGAGTTGATGAAGGATGCCAAGGACCTGGGTGTAGATATGTTTTTGCTTGATGATGGTTGGTTTGCCAACAAGTATCCTCGTAAGGACGACCATGCAGGTCTCGGCGACTGGGAGGCTACCAAGAGCAAGCTGCCTGATGGAATCCCTGGATTGGTAAGAGATGCCAAAAAGGCTGGTGTGAAGTTTGGTATTTGGATTGAGCCTGAGATGGTGAATCCTAAGAGTGAACTCTTTGAGAAGCATCCTGACTGGGTCATCATGCAGCCAAAGCGTGATACCTATTATTACCGCAATCAGCTGGTACTTGATATCAGTAATCCTAAGGTACAGGATTATGTGTTCGGCATCGTGGATCGTATCATGACGGAGAACCCGGATGTGGCTTACTTCAAGTGGGACTGCAACAGTGTGATTACCAATATCTATTCTCCATATCATAAGGAGAATCAGGGTAATTTCTATATCGATCATGTCCGTGGTATCTACAAGGTGCTTACCCGTATTCATAAGAAGTATCCTAAGTTGCCGATGATGCTTTGCTCTGGTGGTGGCGGCAGAATGGATTACGAGATGCTGAAGTATTTCACTGAGTTCTGGTGCTCAGACGATACGGATCCATACGAGCGCCTCTACATCCAGTGGAGCCTGTCAAAGTTCTTCCCAGCCAAGACCATGGGTTCGCATGTAACTAACTGGAACAAGAATACCAGTGTGAAGTTCCGCACCGATGTTTGCAGTTCATGTAAGTTGGGCTTTGATATCGACCTCAAGTCGCTTACAGCTGATGACTACAAGTTTGTGCAGAATGCAGTTAAGAACTACGATAGCATGAAGCCGATGATTCTCGAGGGCGACCAGTATCGCCTGGTTTCTCCATACGAAGGCAACCACTGTGCCATTAACTATGTAAGTAAGGACAAGCAGCGTGCCGTTCTCTTTGCTTACGATTTGCATCCACGCTACAAGGAGCCTCTGATGAATGTGAAGATGCAGGGATTGGATGCCGATAAGGTTTATACCGTAAAGGAGACCAATCTGATGCCTGGCAAGGAGTCTGATTTGGAGTGCAATGGCAAGCAGTATAGCGGTGACTATCTGATGAAGGTCGGTTTGAATGTATTCAGCCAGACAGATGGAACGAGCCATGTATTGGTATTAGAATAACGTATCAACTATTCATAATGAAAACGAAAAGCAGCAAAGTCTATAATAGGCTTGCTGCTTTTTTTTAGGTATCTGTATCTTTTTTCCCTAATGATTTTATTTGTTTAGCGGTCTTGCCACAAACTCAGTATGAAGGGTCTCCATCGGATGCTCCTTCAGATTGATGAGGATGTTTGGCGTATTGCCGTTGGCGATGATTACCTTGATGCCGGCATTGGCTACATCGTGGGCGGTCTTTACTTTAGAAGTCATACCGCCTCTGCCGTGGCTGCTCTTGCTGGCAAGGATGTACTCGCTGATGTCGCGGTCGTAATAAACAGATGGGATGATGCGGGTGGTAGGCTCGCTTGGGTCGCCATTGTAGATGCCATCCACATTGCTTAATAGAATCAAAGTGTCGGCATTCATCATCTTGGCAATCAAGCCAGACAACTCGTCGTTATCCGTAAACATCAGCTCGGTGATGCACACGGTATCGTTCTCGTTGACGATAGGGAGTACGTTGTTTTCCAGCATCACCTGCATGCAGGCCTCCTGGTTCTTGTACTGCTCCTCGGCACCGAAATTCTCCTTCATGGTCAATACCTGACCAATCTTTATCTTATATTCACGGAAAAGGTTGTAATAGAGACCTACGAGTTTCACCTGTCCGATGGCAGAGAACAGCTGGCGTTGCTCCACGCTGTCCAGATGGTGGTCAACGTGCAGTTCTGCTCTTCCGGCAGCCACGGCACCAGAAGATACCAGAATCACCTCATAGTCGTGTTTTCTGAGCCAGACAATCTGATCAACAATCGCCGACATTCTCGTTACATCCAGTTTCCCGTCTTCTCGGGTCAGCACGTTGCTGCCCACCTTTACTACGATTCTTTTTCCCATAAATTTTATGCTGATGAATGCTTTTTGCAAGTTTCGTAAATGGCTTGAGGATGGACAAGCCCCCCTAGACACCATACGACTAGAAAGTCCAAAAGCACCTAGACGCCACACGCCCTGAAAGGGCAGAAACTCCTAGCCCAGGGCAACGCCCTGGGTTAAGGTTTATAATTTCTATACGCCCTGTAAGGGCAAAAGCTTTCGAAACTTGAAAAGCTTGATTTCCTATTTCTTTTTATTGTCTTTTTCTCGAATCTCTACTCTTCGAATCTTGCCGGAGATGGTCTTTGGCAGTTCATCTACGAATTCGATGATGCGAGGATATTTATAAGGAGCAGTCTCGTGCTTCACATGATCCTGCAGCTTCTTGATGAGGTCTGGACCTGCCATACTCTTGTATTCATCCTTCAGTACGACGGTAGCCTTGACAACCATACCGCGGATTGGGTCTGGCACACCGGTGATGGCGCACTCTACTACGGCAGGGTGAGTCATCAGGGCATTCTCTACCTCGAAAGGACCGATGCGGTAACCCGAACTCTTGATCACATCGTCGATTCTGCCCTCAAACCAGAAGTAGCCTTCCTCATCACGCCAAGCCATATCGCCCGTGTGATAGTAACCATCGTGCCAAACCGATTTGGTCTGCTTCTCATCACGATAGTAATATTTGAAGAGACCGATAGGCTTGTTATCGCCGATGCGGATGCAAATCTCGCCCTTTTCACCATCCTCGCATTCCGTCATGTCTGGGCGAAGAATGTGAACATCATATTGTGGATTTGGCTTGCCCATGCTTCCTGGCTTTGGCTTGATCCAAGGGAAGGTTCCCAATGTCATGGTGGTCTCGGTCTGTCCGAAGCCCTCGTAAATCTGAACACCCGTCAGCTTCTGGAAGGTTTCTGCCACGGATGGGTTCATAGCCTCGCCCGCAGTGGTGCAGTATTCAAGACTGCTGAGATTATACTTTGAGAAATCTTCCTGAATCATGAAGCGATAGATGGTAGGAGGGGCACAGAAAGAGGTGATGTGGTACTTCTCAATCTGGCGCATGATCTTATCCGCCGTAAACTTCTCGTGATCGAAGACGAAGACGGTGGCTCCGGCAAACCATTGTCCGTAGAGCTTGCCCCATACAGCCTTGCCCCAACCGGTATCGGCTACGGTAAGATGGATGGAATTCTCGTGGAGATTATGCCAATATACACCCGTGGTCAGATGACCGAGGGCATAGAGGTGATCGTGTGCTACCATCTTTGGCTCGCCAGTGGTTCCCGATGTGAAGTACATCAGCAGGGTATCCTCATTGGAGTTTACATGCTCTGGACGAACGAAAGGAGCGCATTCGTTCCATTCCTTCATCCAGTCGTGGAAACCTTCAGGGATATCCGGACCGATACTGATCAAAGTCTTGACAGTAGGACTTTCTGGCATAGCCTGATTAACCTGCTCTACCACGTAATCATCACCGCAGCAGATGATAGCCTTCACGCTTGCTGCATTGTTGCGGTAAACGATGTCGTGCTTGGTAAGCATGTGGGTGGCAGGGATGGCTACGGCGCCCAACTTGTGGAGACCGAGCATGGCGAGCCACCACTGATAATGACGCTTCAGTATGAGCATCACCTTATCATCGTGACCGATACCGAGACTCTGGAAGTAAGCAGCAGCCTTGTCGCTCTGCTCCTTCAGGTCCTTGTATGTGAAATGGATTTCCTCACCTCGTTCGCTTGCCCAAAGCAGCGCCACGTGGTCTGGTTTAATCTTTGCCCATTCGTCCATCACGTCGTAGGCGAAGTTGAAATCTTCTGGTATGATAAACTCCAGATGCTCCTTGAAGTCTTGCTCTGAAGTAAATTTTGTCTGTTTAAGAAATCTCTCAATCATAGTTACTCTTCTAAATAATGATATAAGGAAACTTAAATGATGATGCAAAGGAACTTGGCAGGCTCACCATTAAGTGAGCGGAAGCAATGCGATTTACTACTGTTGAAGTAGATGCTGTCGCCCGGATTCAGCACCATCACCTTTTCTTCGATGGTTACTTCCAGCTGTCCCTCTATTACATAATCATATTCCTGTCCGTCGTGTCCGTTCTTGTTTGGCTTCTTGTCGCCTGGCAACGGATCCACCTGTACCATGAACGGATTCACCTTTCTATCCTTGAATCCTACGGCAAGGCTCTGGTATTTATACTGGTTGTTGCGGTCTATTTCCGGTCCCTGTCCCTTGCGGGTAACGTAGTATCCCTTCATGCGAGGTTCCTCGCCGAAGAGCAATACGTCGAGGTCGATGCCGTATCGCTTGGAAATCTTGGAAAGTCGATATACAGAAGGATCTGCTTCTCCCGACTCAATCTTGAGATAGTGGTCAAGACTGATTTCGCAAAGTTCAGCCACCTCCTCAGCCGGGATGTTGAGAACCTCGCGGAGACCTTTCAGTCTTTCACCGATTTGCTTAATTGCTTCATCCATAGTTCTATTCTTTATAGTTGTTCCTGGCGAAGGTATATTGTATACCTTCGCATTTTGGGGCAAAATTACGACTTTTTGTTGATATATCCAAACAATCTGCTGATAAATTAATAGATTAAAGTGATATTTATGTATGAAGCATAAAACTATTAACGTTCCTCCATATCCATACTTGCTAATTTCTTATTGCTATATGGGACATTTGAAATGAGAGATTTCATACACTTCTTGGCTTCTTCCAAATTGCCATTGTTCAAGCTGTGCATTAACTTACTTTGTATGGAGACAATATCCGTAATGTCCTTTTGGGTCAATGCTGGCAGTACTGCTTTGTAGAGAGCCTTTCTTACTTCCTCATTCGGAAAGCCTAAAGAATATCCATCTTCATCAAAACCTTTGATAGTGAGATAACCTGTCTGATAGAGGAATAGTTCGGCACCGCCTTCTATGACATCTGATGTCTCCAGAGTGTCTTTGTCGATGTAGCAATCTTCGAAGTCATGAAGGCGTAGCTCCATGTTGTTCACGAATTTATTCAGCATGGAAGTGGCGCCGGATGAAATCCAATAGTTGCGCAGACGCAATTGGGAGAGGGCGTTGAGCAAGCTGAACGGATTGTAGATGTCGGTCATGTTCTCATCGCTGAAATGATAACCGTCATAATAGGTCTTCAACTTGTCGTGTGCTTCTTCAAAGCTGCATTCCATCTTATCTGCCAAGGCTTCCAATTCTGGGGCGAAGTTAACTGCCATTTCTTCTTCGGTGATGCCACAAAGAGGGGCAAATTGTGGGAGAAAGCTGATGTTTGTCAGATGGTTAAGTACTGAGAATAAGGAAATCTGAGTAAACTTCGTGATGCCTGTTATAAAGACAAAGCGAAGTACATTTCCTTTGAGTTTGAGCACGGAAAATACAGAACGATAAACTTCAGTGCAACCTTTATGCTCTGGTGTCTTCCATGAATGTTGCAATGGGGAATCGTATTCGTCAATCAGCACCACCACTTGCTTACCTGTCTTTTGATAGGCTGTGTCAAGGATAACTTGGAGGCGTACGGATTCGCGAGATGTCTCTTTAGGCTTGATGCCGTATAATGCTTCGTATTTCGAAAACTCAAGATTGAGATAGTCTTTGATTTCGGCAGCAGTGGCACCTGCACCGCTCATGTCAAGTCTGATGACGGGATACTCTGTCCATTCTTCTTCCAGTTCCATAATCTTCAGCCCCTCAAAGAGTTCTTTCTTGCCTTCAAAGTAGCATTGCAAAGTATCAAGAAGCAGAGACTTACCGAAACGACGAGGACGGCTCAGATAATTGTATAAATCACCTGAGTGAGTAAGTTGCCATACCAAGTCGGTCTTGTCAACATATAAGTAGCCTTCCTTGCGGATAATGCTAAAGAATTGTATGCCAGCTGGCAATTTCCTTGTGTTCATCTCTGCCATAGTCTTCGTTTTCTTTTATGGGTTGTTTGCTATGTACCTTCTATCATCTACAGATAGAATCTATTTCTTTCCTGCTATCAATCCCTTGATGACGGCATTGGTGAAGCCATTCTGCTCCATCGTGTTCAAGCCCTTGATGGTGCAGCCGCCAGGAGTAGTAACCTTATCAATGGCAGCCTCTGGGTGTTCGCCTGTTTCCTGAAGCAGCTCTACGGCACCCTTGATGGTCTGCAAGACAATCTTCTGGGCATCCTTAGCCTTGAAGCCCATCTCTACGCCGCCTTCCACATTGGCTCTTACATAGCGCATGGCGTAAGCGATGGCACACGACATAGCTGTGGCTGCAGGGAAGAGGCGTTCTTCCATGATGAGGCTTTCGCCCAATTCATCGAAGATTTCTGTAATCTGCTGGATTTCTGTGGCAGATGCATCTACAGGAGTGATGAAGGTCATCGACTGCTTGTAGGCGATGGCGATATTTGGCATCACGAGGAAGAAGGTTGGGGTAATACCATCCTTATCTAACCACTCCTTGATGTTGGCTGATGGCACACCGGCTGCAACGACCACGAGTTTCTGGCTCTTGTAGTCGAGTGCATCCTTGATTCCCTTTAAAGTTTTCTCCACGCACCATGGTTTTACTACCACGCATACGATGTCTGCGCCGTGGCAAGCCAACTGGTTGTCGAGAGTTACGCTGGCTCCTTCGCTTGCGAAGTGATCCAATACTGGTTGGTTATGGTCTGATACCGTAATATCTGATGGAGTGAACTTCTCGCTCTGCAAGAGTCCTTCAGCCATGGCACCGCCCATAGCACCTGCTCCGATAATTGTTATTTTCATTGTCGTCCTATAGTTAAAATGAAATTACGGTGCAAAGATACTACTTTTATCTGAAAATAGCGTGTTTATTGATGATTTTTTAGGGAAGTACGCTTGTTTACTGACGATATTTTAAGAAATTCTCTAGTTTACTCCCATTCTGGAAGTATCCACGTCCTTGGTTCTCTTCTCCTTGTACTTGCCTATCTTACAGATGATGGAGATGGAGGCAGATGCCCAATCTTGCTTGATGTTCATGTGGTAGTCTTGATTGCCTTGTACTGATTTTGTAGAGAATCCCTCGTTGAAGATGTTGCTGCCTTTAACCACAATGCTCCATTTATCATTATCGGAAGCCCATCTCAACATAGCAATCAAGAGAAAGACTGATTTGATGTCATAGAGTCCTTGAATGGCTTTCGACTGATAGAATGGTTTAAGTATGAAATGGATGTGATGGCTTCGGCTAAGCTGGGCGGATAGATTTCCGGCAAGAATGGCAGAGATATGTTTGCGATTGAAGGGCAAGTCAAAGAAATCGTTACTCTTGTCATGTCTGTAGATTCCTGTTGCTGAAACACTTCCGTTCATCCAATTGCCTATTCCGAAAGTCGTCGATGCTCTAATGCCCATAGTATGGTTATAGTCGAAATTGGTCTCCTTCATAATGACTGCCAGGTGGTCGGTAGTCTGATAAGGCAACTGCACAGAATAGTTGGGTTGGAACTCTGCAAATACCATCAATGTATGGCGACTTTTGATCGTCCACATCAAGTTGGTCTCGTATGTAGAGTAAGGCTTGAGATGAGGATTTCCCCATATCTCCATATAGGTAGAGGCATAGTAAATGCTGCTCATGGTTGACCAATAGCTAGGAAACTGTGAGCTGGAACTGAAGGATAAGTTGAGTATGTTGCCAGGATTGGCTTTCCACGATGCATTAAGAGTGGGATAAATATGCCATTTGTTCCATTGTGGAGAATGGTATTGCTCTGCTTCGACAGAGGCTTCCAAGCTGATTCGCTCGTTTATTTGTTTGCTTATGCCGCCATAGAAACTCAAGATTCTTTCTTCGATATTCACCTGGCTGGTTGCATCTGGAATGTCTGCTCCATCCTTGTTGGTCGTGGCTTGGTAGCTTCTGTTGTTGCTGTTTTGGAATTTCATACCATACGACAGTTCCCAACCCTTCTTCAATGAGTGGGATTGATCGGCGGTGAAAAGCCATTTGTCTATTACCTGCTTGCTGTTTGTGGATAGAATACGTTCTTCGTCAAGTATTGTTCCTTCCAGATATTGCTGGCTGGGATTTTGGTAGTTGAGATAGGATATGCCTATTTGTAGTCCAAAGGGCAGGTTGTAGCTGGCATCTACATTGTGCAGGTAGGTATGTTCATTGCCCTGTTGCTGGGATGTGCCTGTTCCCATCGTTTCATGATGAGGATGACTGCTGTCCCATTTTCCTGTATATGCCAGGGATAGCTGGTGGTTATCAGTAATGGCATAACTCAGTCCCATACGATAGTTGTGAGTCAATCCAGGGGTTTTCTGTGAGGTCTTGTCATGATACGCTACTCGCTTTCCTTGAAGCGGATGATTGGCATTGGTAGTAGTCTCACCGTATGATGTTCCATCTGTAAATGAATACATGGCATCCAGACCGAATTTTCCTTTTTGGAACAGCAGGTTGCCTTTGCTTTCCCCTTCTCCGTATTTGCTTTGGCTCCAGATGCTTTGTATTTGTCCTGAAAGCAGGTTCTTTCCTACATAGTCTTTGGTAATCAGGTTGATGACCATTCCACGAACATGTAAGCGTGCTGGCGCTGCCAGCATCACTTCGGCTTTGGCTAATTGTGATGCGGGCATGGCTTTTAATCGCTCTGCCAGTTGTGCGTAATTGAGCGTGGTTGGTTTGCCGTTGATGATGAGAGTCAGTTCCTTTCCTGCATAATTGATGTTGCCGTTTAGTTCGTTTACTCCTGGTATTCGGGTAAGGGCATCATAAGCGTTGTCTGCCGGCATTTTCTCTATGAGTAGTGGCATGTTGTAAACCAACTGTCCTCTTTCTGCCTTGACGATAGGACGTGTCGCCTTGACGAAAACCTCTGGCAGGTTTTGCATCATTATCTGGGTGGTAAGCGTGTCTTTTGCCTCTTCGTTTTGAGCGCAAAGGGGCTGGCTCAGCAATAATGCTGAACCTAAGATAAAATTTATTTTCATGTGTTTATGTTTGTTTGATGGTTATTGCTTGAGTTGCTCTTTGGCTTTGGATATGAGTTGCGTTGCCTCTTTTTTATCTTCCAGTCTGTTTGCATTTGCTAAGAACATCTGGAGATGCAGTTTCGCTTTCAGCTTGTTTTTGGAAGCGATGAACATTTGGGCGGCATTGTAATGGTTGAGAGGATTATCTTCCTCATCGTATAAGGTGCATAACTCAAAGTCACGGGCAGCGTCTGCATATCGGCTGTGTTGAAAATGTAAGTCGGCTAACCATTTATAGGTTCGCAATGCTCTGTCTTTTGGCAAGGAAACCTCTAACGACTGCTTGAAATGAGCCATGGATAGTGAATCCATGCAGAAGGATTTCTCTATCAAAGCCAAGTGGAAAAGGCAAGTGGCATTGTCGCTCTTGAATTGAACGGCTTTCTGGTAATGCTTCAGCGCCTTCTCATTGTCCGGCTGGTCCTCATAACAGAGACCAAGGATGAAGTTGGATTCGAAATTATCAAAGCCTTGCGCTATCAGTTTCTCATACAAGGGTATAGCCTCATCGTATTTGAATTGCATGAATAGGGAATAAGCATATTCCTTGTTGATGTACAAGTTCGTGGAATCACATTTGTAGATGTAATTCTTTGCCACTTCCTCGGCTTTGCCAGGTTGGTTTGCTCCATTGTAATGAGAGGCAAGCGAAGCAATAATCTCGCTGTCGTATGGGAATAAGAATGCGATGCGTTCACCCCAGAGAGAAACCTTGTCATTGTTGTTCTGATTGAGATATGCATAATAGAACATTCGCATGTCTTCGTGGTTGATGCTATCTGATGGAATCTTGTCTAGACTAGAAATGCAGGCGGTGTAGTTGCCTACTTTCCGATAGCAGGAAGCCAGTTTCCTGCGTGCTCCCAGGTGAGATGGATTTGCTTCCAAATACTTTTGGTAGTATTGGGTTGCATGAAATACATCATATCTACTCAAACAGCTATCTCCTTGTTGAAGTAGATTAGCTGCGGTCTCGTTGGCCTTGGCATTCATTGCCATACATAGCCATAATATAAGGATCAATCTAAACTGTTTCATCGTTTTTGCTGATTATTTCTTTCTTACTTCGGGAGTGAAAACGACAGGCAAGGTAAACTCCATGTTGACTTCCTCGCCATCGGAGAGTCGGGCAGGCTTCCAATGAGGGCTTCTCTTGAGAAGTTCAATCACAGTCTGCTCATAGGCTTTTTCTTTGGGAGCTTCGAGAACTTTAAACAATCCCAATGTTCCATCCTTTTGAACGGTGAAGTTGATGACGACTCGCGCAGGCTTGTCTTCCAATCCTTTAGGATATTGGATGTTTGTCATCACCCATCTTAGGAAATCGTTGATGTCGCCATTGCCGTTGAAGATTGGCATCTGACCTCCTTCCGGCAAAACAGCTATCGTCTTTAACATATGAGGTTGCGATACGCTTTGCGGTTTGAACATAAGGACGATGGTTATACCTATTATTGCTATCACGCAAGCGGCTATCCCAAATACCTTTTTATATAAATGAGATTTTGTGTATCTTGTTTCCTGTGCTTTGCCCAAGAAATAAGTTTCTTCCTGATTGTTTTTTTCTTTCATATCTTTTATGATATTATGGAGTTGTCTAAAAGTGCTTTTAATTGTTTGAGTGGTTCCTTGCTGACGTGCAGGGTGAATTTCTCGCAAAACCGCTCGTTGTACAACACTAGTTCTGAAGTGTTGAGGTTGATGCTGAAAATGTGCTGACTATTAATAATGTAGTTTCTGCCAACACGAGCGAAGAAGTGTGCCGTTTGGGCAAGTTGCTCTACTATTTTCTTCTCAAAAACCACAAGGTTGAACGAGAAGGTGTATTCATCGCCGTTGGTGAGTCGAAGATTGCAATAGCTTCCTTCCGAGCAGACGTATGCTATCTGTTCGGAAGCCACTCTGAGCAAGAAGTTGGCATTTGATATGATGAGATATTCTTCCATACTGATAAGTTTGGTGCAAAGATAAGCATAATATTTCAAAAGTATGGCTGGAGGTAGCGTGTTTTTTGTGAACCAATTGCTTTGTTTTGTAAATGTACGTTATTTAACCCATAAAATACGAAAACACATGCGTTCCAAAAATACCTTGGTGTACTTGGGACTTTGGGAGCAGTTGAACAACCCTAATTTTAAAGGGGCCGAATTCGACCCCCTTTTAAAAGAAGCGGGTTCAGTAGGTACCTATTATTCTTTCATCTTTAACCCATCTCCCTTTTCCTCCTTCTGTCTATGTAAATAATATTCTAAAAAGAAATGAAAGAGAAGCCCCCCCATAAAATGGGGAAAGAAGAGATTGAAAATTTTCCCTTAAGGATATTTATTTTTTGCTTTAAGGGAAAATATATTTTGCCTTAAGGGAAATTAAATCTGCCCTTAAGGGATATTTCCGCTATATCTTAATCTGTAAAGTTATTTATAAGTACTGATACTGTCTTGGTTTGATGACAAACTGCTACAGTTCACTTTGGGGAACTGCTACAAAAAAGCAGAAAGTCCCTCATAAAAGTGTATGGATAGCTCGAAAAGTCCCTCATAAAAGTGTATTAATCTTCTAAAAAGTCCCTCATAAAAATGTGATAGATTTTGCTATTTTATTGTTTTTCAGTCTTTTGCAGCAAGAATACAATAATAATACCATGAGTATATGAAGGGATGGTGTAGCTTCGCAACCTTTTTGATGGCTTTTCTGTCTAACTCAAGTTTCGCAAGTGAGCTCCACACGCCCTGAAAGGGCAGAAGCTCCTAGCCCAGGGCAGCGCCCTGGGTAATCATGGACGCAAGTTTGTCGCCCTGTAAGGGCAAAAGCTTCAAAAGAATCAGGCAATTTACAAAGCTTTTGCCCTTACAGGGCGCCTTGTTGATTGCTATTATACCCAGGGCGATGCCCTGGGCTAGGAGCTTTTGGGCCTTCAGCCCGTACTTGAACCACTTGCGAAACTTCAATGTCTAATAATTAGACAGCAGTGTCAAGTATTTAGACAGGTCATCTTATGGCCTTTTTTCTATATATTCTGATTATCAGTTGCTTATGTTTTTGGCATAGCCGTTGCCTTGCTATTTTGCAATAAATAAGAATAGTAACAACATAAAGAATAGTAAGAAAATGAAAAGACTTGCATTAGTAGCATCCTTCTGTGGCATTACTATAACACAGATGATGGCACAGAACATCAACGGCGAACAGATTTCCGACACGACTCTATTTAATAAGTTCTCCAAAGAACTTGGCGAAGTGGTGGTGAAAGCTCATTTTCCTCAATATAAGAAGACCCACGAAGGACTGCTGACATTCGAAAGTAGAGCCATTTAAGATTATTTTTTTGAGGTAGGTTTGCACTTTTAGGCAGGAATGTTTGGAGATAAAAAATAAAAAGCGTATATTTGCAGCGTGATTACTATTTAAAATGAGGAGGTAAATATGGATAGATATCAAATTATACGTATAATCCATGACTATATGTCTAAGAAGCCTGTATTGAAGGCATGGATCTTTGGGTCTTTTGCTCGTGGTGAAGAAAAGGCTCAGAGCGATATAGATATTCTCTTTGTCCCCGATTTTGAGCATGGTTCGTTTACTTTGCTTACTCATGGAGGAATGTATGAGGAATTGAAGCAACTGCTAGGTCGTGAAGTTGACTTGGTAGTTGATGGCTCTTTGCGTCCGTATGCTCAGGAGAGTGTGGAACGAGATAAAATCTTGGTATATGAGAGAGCTAGTTAGGGATAAAGGAAGACTGGAAGATATTGTGGAGTATTCTTCCAACGTACTCAAAATCATTGATGGGATAGAGTTTGAGGAGTTTTCCTCAAATCTTTTAGTCTATTTTGCAACGATGAAAAATGTAGAGATAGTAGGCGAGGCTGCTTATATGCTGACCAAGGAATTCAAGGCAAGTCACCCGGAGATTCCTTGGAAACAGGTGGAAGGTATGCGCCATGTTTTGGTGCATGGTTATTCGCAGGTGTTGCCTCGTATTCTTTGGGCTACAGCAAAAGAGAATATTCCCGAAATCAAGGCTCAAGTGGAGAAATACCTGAACGAGACAGATTGGGAACATTATTGTGGGGAATAATGAACTTGTTCTTCTATACTGATTTATATTAAGCGCTTGTAGATATGAAAGAGAACAATAAATTAAAAGTAGTTCATACCACCTGGGAGGAGTTCCTTAAGGAGCATCCAGTTAATGAGGTAGTTGATATGCCATCTTTGCCTAATGGCTATGTGGCAAGGGTTGTGACTGTTAATGCGGTTTCGTATACCTCTTGAACAGTTATGATAAAGGCTGGCTGCTGGAATTATTTGTATGCGGTCTGTCACGATTGTCCCTGCCTTTATGAATCCCATTGGTACATATTTTCGTCTTTCGGAAGAAACACGTTTGCGTTTAATTCAATACTGTTATACGAGCTTCTACTCTCGTTTGGGTAAATTCTTGAGGAACTTATTTCCTATGAATACATGCGGAAAGTCAGTGCCCGTTTCTACGTCAGTAAAACTTGCCGTTAAATAAGTTTTTGGTAGCGTGCTTATGCTTGACATGTTTGACAGAAGGTATGCAACATTATCGTTTTTTACCTTAAAGGTATGTTCGAAGGTACTATTTTCTCCTTTTAAGTCGAAAGACAACATGGTCCCATTTTGAGATATATGGTATGTTCCTTTCATCATTGGTATGTCATTGTACTTAAACTGCATGTTATTATAGCTAAAAACGTAACATATGCTATCTTCACTTGCAACCAAAGCGAATAAGCTATATGGAATTATATTGAGGTGGTTTCCTCCCTCTTCTTCAAAGTTCAACGTAAGAAATGGGAAAATCACATTTACCTCAATGCTACATGACTCGTTCGTGATTTTATCTCGTACGAAGATGTTAGTAGTGCCTATTTCCTTGCCGATAAGAGTGATTTTCTGTTTGTCATTCTGATCTGTAGAAATGTCCACCTTGTCGTTTCCTTCAACAACAATGTTTCCACTTCCGCCATTTATTATGAGATTTGTCGTATCACCCAAGGATACCTCTGCGTAATTATCTATAGTCAGAGGCTGATATTCATACTCATTTTCTTTATTGCTATTACATGCAAAGAAGCATAATGCAACTAAGATAACACCTAATACACGATATATTTTCATAATCCTTAATTCCGCAACACTATTGTAAATTAAACCTTTTAAGAGCCTGATCAACAAAAAGTTGTCCGGGGCTTTGCTATGTCAGAATTCTCACTTATCTTAGTGTTGCGATAAGAAAACAAGCAAAACTCTGATATGACATGGCAAAGTTACAAATTAAATCTGAGAAACTCACTCTTTTTGGAGGAAAATTTTCGGGTCATGGAGCAATTTGACACCACATAGTCTTCTGTATTAACCCTTCTCATATCCCCTGCCTTCCCATCGCTTGGCGAAGGCAGCGGCAGCATTTTTCTGTTGTTTCTCTGTCATGTTCGTAAGTGAAGAGTGAAGAACGAAGAGTGAAGAATTCGTCGGCTACTCTTGCGTTGTCTCTTCCTGTTGGCAAAGGTAATAACTTTTTCTTAAAACGCCAAGAGCGACAGCCAAAAATGTATCGGCTGCCGCTCTGTTATTTGCTTTTGACATTTGCTTGCTCAATTAATCTTTTTTTCTTTTTCCTCACTAAATGCCTTTATCTCATCAGTAAGGACTTTCTGTAATTTCTCTTTCGGTACTATCAGCTGATAGTCTGCCACTCCGATAGGTTTTCCCATATCTTCAAGTGCAAGTTCTACCTCTATAGCGTGGCTTCATCATTCAGCCCCTTACTCAACAGCAGCAGATTGTGCGACCACGGCAAAAGTGCAACGCTCCGTAGCACTTTTGTATCATACCCTGCGTAACGTTTATAAAATTTCATCATATTCCAAAGTTGATGTGGTGAAACATCCATTATTTATAGTCTTTGCAATCTTAACACTACAATAAACGTGCGCCAATGCTATAACAACCGTTAAAAAACAAGTCTTATTTCGAAATTTCATCCGTTTTTTATTCTTTTGTTCCCATTTTAGCGATATTTTTCGTATATTCGCATTCGCAATCGGGAAACCGACAACGCAAAAAATAAAAAATGAATGCAAAAACAAATATCTTATGGCAAAGATTATTGTAAGAAACCAAACGAAAAAAACACTAACAAAAGATGGTGTTGATTACATCTGCATTACCGATATAGCAAGGCAGAAGAATCCCATTGAACCCAAAGATGTGGTAAAGAATTGGTTGCGTTCCAAAAACACCTTGGAGTACTTAGGACTTTGTGAGCAGTTGAACAACCCTAATTTTAAAGGGGTCGAATTCGACCCCCTTTTGAAAGAAGCGGGCTCGAATGCTTTTACGATGAGTCCGACTCGATGGGTGGAACTAACCTATGCTGTAGTATTATTAAATTTTATCAACTATGAATAGTAAGAATTTATACTTTACAATCTTCTCTTTAATCCTTTTAGGATTTATCTCTTCTTGTGCAGAGAATAGTAATAAGTGTAGGCCTTCTTATGCAAGCAACATAGAACAACTTAATGAAAAGTTATATGATTCTTATGCAAATGTTGCAGTAAGGAAAAACAACACAACATCTGATGACATAATAACACCAGAATATTTTGGAGGCTCATATGTCAAGGCAAATAAACTTATTGTCATGGTCAAAAATGGAAGTCCAAAAGGAATAGAAGATATAAAGAAAAGACTAGGCACAGATTCAAATGTGACATTTGTATCTTGTACTTATTCTCTTCAAGAATTAAAAGAATTAAACGCTAAATTGAAAGTATCTTTTGCCAAGAAAGCTGCATTGCGAGACGAAATTGGGTGGGTTGCTGTTGGTATCAGACCTATTCAAAATAGAATTGTCGTATATTTGAATAATGCTTCTAATAAAAATATCTCTAAATTCAAGAATGAAATTTGCAATTCAGATAAAATAATTTTTGATCAGTTGGAAATAGAGCCAATTGAAATACAAAAAGATACAGCAAAAGACGAAAAAGTAGGAAGTCCCTCATAAAAGTGTATGGATAGCTCGAAAAGTCCCTCATAAAAGTGTATGGATAGCTCGAAAAGTCCCTCATAAAAGTGTATTAATCTTCTAAAAAGTCCCTCGTAAAAATGCGATAGATTTTGCTATTTCATTGTTTTTCAGTCTTTTGTAGCAAGAATACAATAATAATACCATGAGTATATGAAGGGATGGTATAGCTTCGCAACCTTTTTGATGGCTTTTCTGTCTAACTCAAGTTTCGCAAGTGAGCTCCACACGCCCTGAAAGGGCAGAAGCTCCTAGCCCAGGGCAGCGCCCTGGGTAATCATGGACGCAAGTTTGTCGCCCTGTAAGGGCAAAAGCTTCAAAAGAATCAGGCAATTTACAAAGCTTTTGCCCTTACAGGGCGCCTTGTTGATTGCTATTATACCCAGGGCGATGCCCTGGGCTAGGAGCTTTTGGGCCTTCAGCCCGTACTTGAACCACTTGCGAAACTTCAATGTCTAATAATTAGACAGCAGTGTCAAGTATTTAGACATGTCATCTTATGGCCTTTTTTCTATATATTCTGATAATCAGTTGCTTATGTTTTTGGCATAGCCGTTGCCTTGCTATTTAGCAACAAATAAGAATAGTAACAACATAAAGAATAATAAGACAATGAAAAGACTTGCGTTAGTAGCATCCTTCTGTGGCATTACCATAACACAGATGATGGCACAGAACATCAATGGCGAACAGATTTCCGACACGACTCTATTTAATAAGTTCTCCAAAGAACTTGGCGAAGTGGTGGTGAAAGCTCATCTTCCTCAATATAAGAAGACCCATGAAGGACTGCTGACCAACGTGGCAGGAACTGTGCTTAGCAAGATGGGTACGGCAGAAGATGTATTGAAGCATGTGCCGAGTATCGTGAAGAAGAAAGATGGATATGAGGTGGTCGGCAAGGGTACACCTATTATATATATCAACGGCAGGAAAATGCAAGATATCAGTGAGTTGGATAACATCAAATCTTCCGACATCAAGAGTGTGGAAGTCATCCTGAATCCAGGAGCCGCCTACGATGCTTCGGTAAATGCGGTAATCAAAATCAAAACCATCAAGAAGAAAGGCGAAGGCTTCGGCTTTGATACTCGCTCTGTGTATTGGTACAATAAGCATGACAATACCATCCAACAGGTTAACATGAACTATCGTCATAATGGACTGAATCTCTTTGCCACTTATAAGTTCTCTGATGCAACATGGATGCAAAAGGCCTCCTACGAACAGACTGTACATGTCGATACGCTTTGGCAACAGCATAACAACAACGAAGTAACAGGTCGCATAGAATCGCATCGTCTTATCAGTGGTTTTAGCTATGATTTCAATGTCAATCATTCCATTGGTGCGAGATACACCTTGACCTCGCCAGGCTATTCTCGCTCAAAAGATTTTTTCGATAGTCAGGTGACAGCCGACGGTAAGTTTTACGATTATATCAAAACCGATGGTCTGACGGTCGACAAGAACAGCCCTAGCCATCAATTGAATGCCTACTACAACGGCATTTGGGGTAAGACCACTATTGATCTGAATACCGACCTCTATTTCAGTACAAACAGGGCTTATGCCTATAGCGATGAACAGAGCCAGGAGCACGATTCTCGTAACATCAACTCCAAGAATCGTGTGAGCAATAAGATGGTAGCTACCAAACTCGTAATTACCTCTCTTCTCTTAGGCGGTAATCTCTCCTATGGAGCTGAGTATATCAATACTCATCGTAACGATGACTACGAAGTGAATCGCACCGATCTCCTCGCCAACTCTTATAGCAAATTGGAGGAGCAGACGGCAAGTCCATTCATCCAATATGCGCGCCTCACCCCGATAGGAAACATCACGGCAGGATTGCGATACGAGTATGTAAGATTCAAGTATTATGATGCAGGCATCTATCAGCCCGAGCAGAGTCGCTCCTTCCGCAACCTCTTTCCTACCATCAGCTATGGTGCGAAGATAGGTAAGGTAATGGCACTGTTGAGCTATTCGGTAAAGACCTCTCGTCCTTCATATAGTCAACTGAGCAACAATGTATCTTATATGAATCGATTTACTCGCCAAACAGGTAATCCTTATCTCGACAACGAAACCAATCACAGAGTGGAATTATCGGGTGTATGGAAGTTCATCCAGTTTATGGTCAACTACAAGGACTCTCGCAATGCCATCATCTATTGGGCAGAGCAAATGCCTGAGAACGAAGCTATTACCATGATAAGTCGTAAGAACGTGAAGAGTCTCAAGAGCATGACCGCCTACATCAGTGCCGCTCCAAGGATAGGCATTTGGGCGCCGCAAATCAACTTGGGCATGCAGAAGCCCTGGTTCACCCTCCATACTGATGTGGCATCTTATCGCTTGAATCGTCCTATCTTCATGGGCAACTTCAACAATGCCTTCTCCTTGCCATGCGGCATCACCTTTAACGTGGATTATCGCTATCAGAGCAAGGGTAACACGATGAATGTATATCTTGCCAAAGAGCAGCATGTACTGGATGTCAGCATCAGCAAGTCATTCCTAAAGGATGCCCTTACCTTGGAAATAAAAGGCAACGACCTGCTTTATAAATGTTGGGATGCCGACTTGCTCTATAACCAGAAGATGGAACTCTTGCAAGTGTCTAAGCGAGGTACGAGAGACCTGCAACTCACCCTTCGCTATAAGTTCAATACCACACGTAGCAAGTATAAGGGAACTGGTGCCGGTAATGCAGAGTTGAATCGACTATAAATATCTTTTATTACTTTTATTCGAAAGTAGAGACATTTTCCTAAAAGGGGAACAAAAAAGCAGCAAACCGCAAAGGGCTTGCTGCTCAAGATAGGAGTGTTTCCTATTTCTTTTATGGGTTGTATATATGGCTGAAGAGCTGTTGAATTCTTCACTCTTCACTCTTCGTTCTTCACTTTCTATACTTCCTTCAATACAGTTTCCAATCTTCCGATGAAGTCATCCACATTTTCCTTGGTCAATACCAATGGAGGGAGGATACGGAGGATGTTGGTGCCGGCGCAACCGGTGAAGCAGTGCTGCTCGTGGATGAGCTTGCTGCGAACTTCCTTGTGAGGAATATCGAGAACGGCTCCTACCATTAAACCACGACCACGAACCTCTGTGATGTGGCTGTTGCGCTTCTGCAACTCCTTCAGCTGGGCGATGAGATATTCGCCAACCTCATGCGCATTCTGTACCAGGTTCTCCTTCTCGAATACATCGAGAACGGCGAGAGCGGCAGTACATGCCAGATGGTTGCCACCGAAGGTAGTACCCAGCTGACCATATACAGGAGTAAACTCTGGAGAAATCAACACGCCACCCATAGGAAAACCATTACCGATACCCTTGGCTACGGTGATGAGATCTGGCTTGATGCCCAACCACTGGTGAGCAAAGAACTTACCGCTTCTGCCATAACCGCACTGGATTTCATCGCAAATCAGGAAGGTGCCGTATTTCTTGCAGGCAGCCTGCAAGCCCTGAGCAAATTCTGGAGTTACCATGTTGCAGCCACCTACGCCCTGGATCGCCTCAATGATACAAGCACATACATCACCCTTGGCAAGTTCCTTCTCCCAAGCCTCCAAATCGTTGATAGGAAGATAGGTTACGTGACCATTGTCATTGATAGGAGCGATGATCTTAGGATTATTTGTTACCTCTACGGCAAGGGATGTTCTGCCGTGGAAAGCCTTTTCTAAAGAGAGCACGCGGGTTCTGCCGTTGGTGAAGGAAGCCAACTTCAAGGCATTCTCATTTGCCTCGGCACCAGAGTTGATGAGGAAGAACTGATAATCTTCATAACCGCTTATCTTGCCCAGACGCTCAGCGAGTTTCACCTGCAACTTGTTGATGACAGAGTTGGAATAGAAACCCAGGTTGTTCAACTGGTTGGTGAGCATCTCCACATAGTGAGGATGGCAATGACCGATGCTGATAACGGCATGACCGCCATAGAGGTCGAGATATTCCTGACCCTTGTCGTCCCATACCTTGCAGCCCTGTCCTTTTACAATATTAATATCGAAAAGAGGATATACGTCGTAAAGTTTCATGTTAAATCTATGTTTTAAGAAAGACAACTTATAGAGTTATCTTGTGATAAACTATTTTTTATGATAGAAGAACGAATGAATATTCATCCGTTCTTCCGAATTCTTTTATCTAAAATGCTGATGGCTTGAGTTTCAAACCTGCTGTCTGGTCGAGACCAAACATGATGTTCATGTTCTGAACAGCCTGACCCACGGCACCCTTCAAGAGATTGTCGATGCAGGAAGTGATGAGGAGTTTATCGCCATACTTATCTACATGAACCAGGCACTTGTTGGTATTCACCACCTGCTTCAGGTCGATAGCCTTATCCACATAGTGAGTGAACTTGGCATCCTTGTAGAACTCCTTGTAACCTGCCACGATTTCCTCGATAGGCTTGTCGGTCTTCACTACTTCTGTAGCGAAGATACCGCGGGCGAAGTCGCCACGGTAAGGGATGAAGTCGATGACTGCATCAAGATAACCCTGTGTCTGCTTCAGACTCTGACGAATCTCTGGCACGTGCTGATGGTTGAATGCCTTGTAGATGCTCATGTTGTTGTTGCGCCATGAGAAATGGGTAGTGGCACCTGGCTTCTGACCAGCACCGGTGCTACCAGTAATGGCGTTAACAGAAACATCGCTGTTGATGAGGCCCATCTTAGCAGCAGGCAACAAACCAAGTTGAATGCAGGTTGCAAAACAACCTGGGTTTGCCACGTGCTGAGCTACGGCTATTTTTGATTCATTTATTTCTGGAAGACCATATACAAAATCGTGAGCGGCTGGGGTTGGCTGCTGGGTAGCAACCACTGTCTCTGGGGCAAGACGGAAGTCCTGTGCCAGGTCGATAATCTTCACGTTCTCCGGAACATTGTGCTCCTTCAGGAACGCCTCGCTCTTGCCGTGACCGAAGCAGAAGAAGATGACATCCACCTGGTCGAAAGGCATCTCGGCGGTAAACTTCAAGTCGGTCTCGCCATACAATCCCTCGTGAACCTCAGCCACCAGGTTGCCGGCGTTACTCTCGCTATTGGCGAATACAATCTCTGCCTCAGGATGGTTGATAAGGAGGCGAATCAACTCACCTCCTGTATAACCAGCTGCTCCTAAAATACCTACTTTTACCATAATTTAAGTGAAGAGTGTCTGTTTGAAGTGTCTTGCTAATGTGAATTAACGCTGTTCGTCTGGGTGCATACCATAGTAAACACGCAAAGGTGTTGAAGAAACCTTGATGAAGCCCTTCGCATCCTCTGCTGTCCAACCATGCTGCATCTCGCCATACTCACCGAGCTTAGACTTGGTCAAATCGTCTGGTGAATCGATACCTACAGTCTGGAAACTGTATGGACGGAGCTTCAAGATGGCTGTACCGTTTACGTTGCGCTGAGAAGAAGTCAGCATAGCCTCGATATCCGGCATCACTGGCTCCAGGTACTGGCTCTCGTGGAGGAACATTCCGTACCAGTTGCCTACCTGGTCCTTCCAATACTGCTGCCACTTGCTCAATGTGCTCTTCTCCAACAGACGGTGAGCCTCGATGATGAGCTTAGGAGCTGCAGCCTCGAAAGCTACACGACCCTTGATACCGATGATGGTGTCACCCACGTTGCAGTCGCGACCGATGGCGTAAGATGCACCAATCTCCTCAATCTTCTGGATGGCAGCCACCTTATCATCAAACTTCTCGCCGTTGACAGCCACAATCTCACCCTTCTCGAAGGTAATCTTCAGTTCAGCCTCTTCTTCCTTGGCAGTAACGTGCTTCAGATAAGCCTCCTCAGGAAGACCCTGGGTTGGGTCGAGAATCTCACCACCGCAGATACTGGTTCCCCAGATACCTACATTATAAGAATACTTCAACTTGGTGAAGTCTGCATAGAAACCGTGTTCGTTCAGGTAGTCAACCTCCTCCTTACGAGAAAGCGCCTTGTCACGGGTCAGGGTGATGATCTCTACTCCAGGAGCCATTACCAGGAAGGTCATATCGAAACGGATCTGGTCGTTGCCGGCACCTGTACTTCCGTGAGCGATAGCATCTGCACCAATCTCCTTGGCGTAACGTGCGATGGCGATAGCCTGGAAGATACGCTCTGAAGAAACTGAGATAGGGTAGCAGTTGTTGCGGAGCACATTACCGAAAATCATGTATTTCAAAGATTTCTCGTAATACTCGTGGGTAACATCGAGAGTGACGTATGCTTTGGCACCCAACTTATATGCGTTCTCCTCGTTGGTCTTCAACTGCTCGGCAGAGAAACCACCCGTGTTAGCGCATGCTGCATAAACATCCCAGCCATCCTGGGTCAACTTCATTACTGTGTATGATGTATCGAGACCGCCGCTGAAAGCGACTACAACTTTCTTATTTGCCATTTTATTTGATGTTTAATATGTGGTGAATAATATTTAGATGGCATTCTTGCCAACACCTTATTATATATAAGGATTTAGATTTCTGCAGAAGGACCGTCAATCTTGCGGATTCTCTCAATCACTTCCTGAGGAAGCTTGATAGGCAGATGCTCCTCTGGGTCGAAGAGCATGGCGGTGCAGATGCAGTATTTGCGGTTGGTGCGATGGAGAACATCCACGTTGATGCAACCCTCGCAACCACGCCAGAATGACTCGTCGTCGGTCAGGTCGGCGAAGGTAACAGGAAGATAACCCAGCTGGGTGTTCATCTTCATAACAGCCGAACCGGATGTCAAAGAGAAAATCTTGGCATGAGGCCATCGCTGTCGGGCGAGCGTAAAGGTCAGGTTCTTGATGCGTTTAGCCAGTCCCATACCACGGAAGTCTGGGTGAACGATCAAACCTGATGTGGTGACATAGTGCTTGTTGCCCCATGTTTCGATGTAGCTGAAACCTGCGAACTTATCGCCCTGGAGTGCGATAACAGCCTTGGCTTCGCGCATCTTGGTGGCGACATACTCAGGTGAACGCTTGGCGATACCTGAACCACGTTTCTTTGCTGCTTCTGCGATTGTAGTCAGAATGGTGTCGATGTACTTGATGTGACTTTCGTCAGCCACCATTACTTTAACTTCTTCCATTTTCTCTTAAATATTTAATAATGTTCTTGTTTCTATTTCTTAATTTATGGGTTGAATCAGTCGTGCAGACTGAGTTCAGGAATAACCACCGAAAGTGCATTGATGATCTCTTCTTCTGTAATTCCCTTTTTCTTGACGAGGAAGATGGTGTCATCTCCTGCGATGGTTCCCAGAATCTGGGTGATGTCGCTGTTGTCAATGTTGTAGGCAATGCTGCTGGCATATCCCGGTCGGGTTCTGATAACCACCATGTTGCCCGAGAAGTTGATGGAGAGGAATCCTGTTCCCATTGCCATGTTGCTGATCGGGATATGGTTGGAAACCCGCTTGTAGAGTGCATCGTTCGGAAGTACGTATGTGTATTTGCCGCTGGATGAAGCTGCCTTGGCTACCTTCAGTAGCTTGAGGTCGCGGCTCAATGTGGCTTGCGTAATCTCAAATCCTTCCTGGGCGAGCGCTTGCAAGAGTTGATCCTGCGAACTCAACTCTTGACTAGAGATGAGCATCTTCAATGTTTCCAATCTGCTATTCTTTACTTTCATACGTTGTATTTTTATTCGTTTGCGGTTGCAAAATTACATAAAATATGCGAAACAGCCAAATAAATATTAGGGAAAATGCATTTTAAGCGATAAAATGTTTTAAAAGTTTGTTTTTATGCATGTTTTATGCAGTATATTTATGCATGTGGCGTGTTTGCACTCTGTCTTCTTCTTCTTCCTCATTCTTCCGGATAATGAAAGAAAAGTGTAGAAACTTTGTCTTCAAAGTGTATTTTCTTTGTAGAAAAATTGCAGATATTGATTTTTTTGCTTATATTTGCAAAGTAATCCTCATTGATGCAATGAGTAAGTAAACTGCAATGAACAGAATAGTCACATTAATATATATATGGTTAGGTTGCGTCCTTTCCATGCAAGCACAGACCCGCCATCAGATGGGGGGTATCTATTACGCCTATCCCGGAGGTCCGTCAGCGCAGACTGGAACTTTCGGGACAGACTCTTGTTGTGTGCTTGATTCCTTGAAAGGCGCTTTGCCAGATTCCCAGAAGCATGCTTTCAAGGATTCCCTGATTCCTTCGTCGGGTCTTATTCCTGCCGGATTTACTCCTTTTTATATCAGTCATTACGGTCGCCATGGTTCCCGATGGATGGCGCATGACGACCGTTATGTATGGATATGCAGGCATTTCGAGGATGAGAGTAATCTTACTCCGCTCGGATTACAGGTGAAGGGAATGCTGGCAAGGATGTGGGAGAATGCCAGGGGGAATGGTGGAAAGCTCACCCGTCTCGGTGCACTTCAGCATCAGGGCATCGCCCGACGCATGTTTGCCCACTTTCCGCAAATCTTTGCTGCCGGCAATCAGGTGAAGGCACGTTCCAGCATCTCCGACCGTTGTGCCAGGAGTATGCAAGCCTTTACTTCGGAATTACAGATTCTCCAGCCCCAGTTGAACCTGGATGTGAAGACCGATTCTGCTGATATGGCATGGATAGCCCACGTTTCTCCCGAAATCAAGGCGCTGGCAAGCAGAACCAAGGTGGAACCTCTGATTTCTCCCGACAGATTTCTCCGTCAACTCTTCAAAGACATCTCGAAGATAGATGATCCTATGAAACTGATGGTCGAGATGCATGCCATCACTTCATCCATCCAGGATGTGGGCTTGAATTTCCCGGTTTATCCTATCGATATTGAAGAAGCCTTGAATGCTCTCTTCACGGACGAGGAGTTCCAAGCCATCTATGAGGCAAACAACCGTCGCATGACCATCGTCAATGGTAACGAACCTACCAACGAGTCGATTCCTGCACGCTGTGCCATTCCGCTCTGGCAGAACATCGAGGCTGAGGCTGATGCCGCCCTGCGTGCTCGCCAGTCGTCGGCAACCCTTCGCTTCGGTCATGATACGGCGCTCTATCGCCTGCTTTCTCTCCTCTTCAATACCGCCCACCTTCCTCCAAGTGCCAAGGATGATGAGGAACAGGTGGTATTGGGCGATGATGTGGACAGGATGGATAGGGTGGTTCCGATGGCAGCGAATCTGCAGATGATTTTCTATAAGAATGCCCAGGATTCCGTCTTGGTGAAGTTCATGCTCAATGAGAAGGACATCAAGCTCAATATTCTTTCGCAGGTGGAGTATGGCACGTGCTACTATCCCTGGAACCAGTGGAAGAAGCAGATGTACGAACGCATCCACGACCTGGAGCACATCCGCCAGCTGAATGCCATCAATACGATGGTGGGCACGGCACAGTCCAACACCCTGAGTGCCGGCCTGTTTGGCAAGGGCAGTGAGGAGCATGGACAGACCCTGCCTGCCGTACTCGTTCCGAATGGTCAGAACTTCTGGACTCCGCAGACCCAGGATACCGAACAGAAGTGCATCGCACCTTATTATTATAAGGACTCCCTTTTGCAGGGTTTCCGCTGCAGCCATTGGATAGTGGGTGGCTGCATGCAGGATTACGGTTCCTTCACCGTTGCCGCCTTGGGCGACGAGTTGAGGCTCCAGCCCGAGCAGCGTGCCACTCCTTTCAGTCATGCCGATGAGGTTTCGCATCCTCATTACTATGCGGTGAATCTGAAGAAGGAGCATCTCAAGGCTGAGATGACGGCATTGAGCCATACCTCCATCCTCCGTGTCACTCCCGAAAAGGACCAGCTGGTGCATCTGGTCATCAATCCGAATAGTGATGAAGGGCAGGGCTACATCGAGATCGATACCCTCAATCATGTGGTGTATGGCTATAATCCGGTGCATCGCATTTACCAGGGATGGGGCGAGTCGGCTGGTTTCAGCGGTCACTTCGTGCTGGCTTACGATGCCAGAGATCTGGTGGATTACGGAGTGTTCGAAGGTGACAACAGAATTAGCAAGGGCTTGAAGATGCAGGATAAGCCACGCATCGGCGCCTGGCTCACTTTCCGTGGAAAGGCGGGCAAGGCGATGGAGTGGATGTCGGGCACTTCCTTCACCTCCCGCGAGAAAGCCCTGGCAAATCTCAATGCCGAGAACTACAACTATGGCGGCTTGGATTTCTATAGCATGATGCAGTTTGCTGCCGATTTGTGGTGCGAACGTCTGCATACCATTGATGTGGAGCATCGCGATCAGGCAAAGGTCAACCAGTTTTATGGTGCCCTGTATCGCTGTTCCTTCCTCCCTCACGAAGTGAGTGATGTGGGTGATGAAATCAGATATGATGATTTCTCTATGTGGGACATCTATCGTGCCGAATTGCCGCTCTATACGCTTATCACCCCGAAGCGTTCGGGCGAGATGATGCAGTCGCTGGTCAGAATGTATCAGAACCGTGGCTGGCTTCCAGCTTTCCCATGCTGGAACAGTTATACGGCTGCGATGATAGGCGACCATGCCAGTGCCGCCCTTGCCGATGCCTACGTCAAGGGAATCCGCAACTTCGATGCGCGGAAGGCTTACGAGGGAATGCGCATGAATGCTTTCTCTACACCTTATATATATAAGGAGTATCAGGAAGGAAAGGGACGCCGTGCCATCCAGTCGTATATCAATAATGGCTACATTCCTTTGGAGGATATGGTGGAGGAAGCTTGTCATACCAACGAGCAGACTTCACGCACCCTGGAGTATGCCTACGATGATTTTGCCGTGGCGCAGATGGCGAAGGCGTTGATGGATTCCTGCAGGGATGCTTCGCAGCGACAGAAATATCAGGAAGATTACAACGAACTGATGCGCCGTTCAGAGAATTGGCGCAATGTCATCAACCCCGTCTCGGGTTGGGCGGATGGCAGATATGAGAATGGAAAATGGCTGAACAATAAAGACCTGGTTCATCGCCAGAGCTTCATCACCGAGGGCGCTGCCTGTCATTATACCTGGTATGTGCCTCAGAATCCGGAAGGATTGTTTGAGGTAATCCGCCATAGCAAACCGATGGATAAGAAGGAGAAGAAGGCAGAAGACAAGGTCATCTACCGTCTGGACAGGATGTTCGACAAGGGATGGTACTGGCATGGCAACGAACCATGCCATCAGATAGCCTATCTTTATGATGCTGCCGGAGCTCCGGAGAAGACCCAGCAATGGGTGCACCACATCCTGCAGACGGAGTATAATGATACGCCGGGCGGTTTGTCGGGCAATGATGATGCGGGTCAGATGTCGGCATGGTATGTATTCTCCTCCCTGGGTTTCTACCCGGTTTGTCCTGGCACACCTTATTATTATATAGGTACGCCAGGTTTCGACAAGGTGACGCTGAATCTGGAAAACGGAAAGAAGTTCATCTTGTCAGCCCGAAGAAAGGATGCAGGCAGCTACCTCATCCAGTCTACCTCTCTTAACGGAAAACCACTAACTGGTTACCGCCTCTCTCACCAGCAGATAGTGAGTGGAGGACAACTGCTTTTTGAATTGGAATAATAGAATCATAGAAATTAATACTGTAGGCGTAAGCCTGGCAACTAGATCAATTAACAGATAAGTATATGGATGCTGTAACGAGTTTTATTTATGGAATGAGCATGATGTTCTTTTCCATGATGGCATGGATGTTTTGGCGTAAGGGCAGTGAACGGCTCTTCCGCCTCATCATGCTTTTGATGTTGATAGCGGACGCACAGTGCCTGAAAGACCTCGTGCTCTTCTACTACAAGGGTTTCGGCAGTACGGAGGGATGGTATTTCACCTCCGCTGTCGATATGTTTATCATTCCGTTCTATAGCTTTGTGCTGATGGAACTGGTGAAACCGGGATGGACCACCTGGACCAAGGCGGTGGTGCTGGAGTTGCCTTTTGTGCTGCTTCCGCTCTTGTTTCTCATCTCGGGTGCCAACATCTATTTTTATATTCTCTCGGTATGGGGTGCCGTTTATGGCGTCACCACCTTCGTTGTACTCTTCTTCCTCATCCGCAGGTATCATCGCCAGCTCAAGGAGCGTTTCTCCTATCAGGAGAACATCAACCTTTCCTGGCTCCTTGCCATCCTGGGCAGTTTCTTCCTCATCCTGATTATCTGGACCTTGAGCTGCTTTGTCATCGACGGAGGCTTCGACAATCTTTATATGGTCTGCTCCCTGGCTATCTGGATGTTCATCTGTTACTTTGGGTATCGACATGAGTCGGTGATTGATGAACTGAAGGATGTGGAGGCAGCGCATGCAGAAGCTGCTCCGCAAGAGAGTGAAGAGGAAAAGCAAGGTCTCGCCACCGAGGTGCAGCGTCTCTTTGAAGTGGAGAAAATCTATCTCAATCCGCGACTCAAGCTCTCGGATGTGGCACACATGGTGGGCACCAACCGCACTTATCTCAGCAGGTATTTCAACCAGGAGAATGGCAGCACGTTCTATGATTTTGTGAACAATTACCGCCTCCGTTATGCGGAAAATCTGCTTCGAAACTCAGAATCTTCCATTCTGGAGATTTCAGAGAAGTCGGGATTTAATTCCCTTTCCACCTTTAGAAGAGTCTTTTCTTCTGCTTATGGCTGTTCGCCTAATGAATTTAGAAATGCTCTGTAAATGATTGTAAACCAACTGAATTTACGAAATGAATGCATGTTTTTTACGAAATGAGTTTTGGTAACAGGCAATAAAAAAGATACTTTTTGTTCAAATGGCGTCTTTTTTTTACCAAATGAAGCATCACTTTCGGAGAAAAAGCTTATCTTTGCATCAGAATTTTCTAGATTAGGTTTACTTATCATTTGCTTTTGATAGAACACATAAAGAGGTTGGCTAACCCGTGGAGGGCAAGCCAACCTCTGCTTTTTTATTTCTGTTGAAATCTTATTCCTTGTTGCTTCCGAAGATGCGAAGCAGATAGAGGAACAGGTTGATGAAGTCGAGGTACAATGTCAAGGCTCCGATGAGTGCCAACTTCTGAGCACCTTCGCTCATGTCGTACTGTGTCTGGAGCATGTGCTTAATCTTCTGGCTATCCCATGCTGTGAGACCGGTGAAGATGGCAACACCCACGTAGCTCAGGATGTAGTCAAATCCAGAACTCTTCAGGAACATGTTTACTACGGTGGCGATAATCAAACCAATCAAAGCCATGAAGAGAATCTTGCCCATCGAGGTCAGGTCCTTCTTGGTGGTGTAACCATATACAGCCATGGCACCGAAGGTTCCGGCTGTGATGAAGAACACCTTGGCAATGCTGGTCATCGTGTAAACCACGAAGATGGAAGAGAGCATCGCTCCGTTCAATACCGAGTAGACGATGAAGAGCAGGGTAGCCGTACTTAGCGACAGGCGGTTCAGGGCACCTGTGATAATGAATACCAGGGCGAGTTCAGCGATTACCAGTCCGAAGAGCAAGCCTCGGCTAGTCATCAGCGTCATCATCAGGGTTGGGCTGGCAGCCACGCCGTATGCAGTAACACCCGTAATAACGAGAGCCAGGGTCATCCATGTATAAACCTTGCGCATCAGTGCGGAGAACACGCCGCTCAATCCACGCTCCTTCTCATTGATAGCAAAGCCGTTGCTTTGCTGTTCATTCTGATTATTAATCAGATTGTACATTTCCTTTTCTGTCATAGTTTTATTTTCTAATTGTTGTGCAAATACAAAGCGCAAAGATAATGCCAATTATTGAAACTAGCGATTATCTCTGCGCTTTATTAACATTTATTCCGTTCTTTTACGGCTTTCTATCTTTTATTTCAGGGCAATCTTTCTCACTGCCATCTGTTTGCCGCCTCGTGTCACTTCTACGATTACGTTGCCCCGGATGGCTGTGCGAACCTGTTCCTTCTCAGCCTTTGCCTTCTTCTGAAGGGCGAGAACGCCATCGGCAGCATACACGCTGATGAGGTCGTTTGGCTGGAGTCCCTTGAGGACGATGGTTCTGAATCCGATACCCTGGATGCTGATGTCTGACTTCATGTCAGTTGCCATACGGTTGAAACTGATGGTGAAGCGATGGTTCTGCTCGCCTGCCTGGCTTGCATGGAATCGGTAATCGCCTTCCTTCAGGTCGATAGCCTTTCCGGTTTCCTTGTCCTTCAGCCATACGGTTTCGTATTCGCTGGCATCGCATTCTTCAGGGATGCTGATGGTGTATTCACCCGTTTCTGGTAGACTGATGCCGATGCTCTGTTCTGCATCTATGCTGATGGCAGAGAGGAGCGAGTAGCGTCCGCCGTTGCGGGTAGCATAGATCTGAGCATTCTGGCTGGTCATCCATTTCACACCGTCGCTTCCCAGGTCGAAGTCTGATTTCGCCTCCTGTGCAGGAACTGCGTTCAGTTGGAGCTGGTCATCTACAGGAGTGCCGTTGCTGGCTCTGCTTATTCTGTTGTTCTGCGTGATGGCGATATCGAGGGCTCGGGTTGTTTGATAGGCTGTTGCTGCCCTTTTTGGTGAATGCTCCACGATTACGTTTTCTGAATTCTCCAGAGTAGCAGTCTGCGTAAATACGGCATCCATTGACGGAATGTAGCCGGTTGTTACACCATCCGTATTAATAGGCTTGTAACTGCCGTTGTCATATTGATAGATGACTCTGCCATATTCCATATCGCTGTAGTTCATGGCGCAGAGATAAGGTGAACCGAAGAGGTTCCAGCCCATGTTCTCCTTGTGGGTGAACTTCAAACCGCCACCATTACTGTCTGACCATGGCTGCTGGTTATTGTTCTGCACAAGGGTAATCTGCCCTAACTGACTACCCTTCTCTGTGTAACTGATTCCATAGAAACGGACGGTCTTCTTGCCGGTTGCATCCATTTTGTCGGCATTTGCTTCCATTCTGAAACCTGCGGTGAAGTTTCGCTGGTTATCCACGCCCTTTACCCATGCTTTACTATTGGTTTTGTCAAACTTATAGTCGTACTTGGCACGGGTTGCAGCATTATAGTAGTAGGCGATTACACTACCATCAGCAGGATTATTTGTGCCCTCAACCTCCATATTGGTAGCCTTGAAAGGCATGGAGAAGAAGTTGGTTCCAGCCTTTAAGTTTCTTTCCACGGCAAAGTTGGTGAGGTTTACATAACTGTTGTTGCCTCTTAAACCGGCGTGGTGCTTCAAGAGCAGGAAGCCTGGGGTGAACGGATTCATCTCTGTATAGAATGTGTTGTCGAGTTTCAGTTCCTTGTCTTCTGTCATGACATAGACCACAGATTTACCATGAGGATAATCGTCCTGGTTTGCTGTAGCATCGTTTGTCAGATACCAAGTCTCGAAACATCCGTAGTCAACCTTGTCTCTGATGCGCAGATTGCCGGCAAGGTCATGGTTGTGCATCACCTTGTCGATGCATTCTTGGGTTTTGCTTGCGTCTGTGTTAGCGTTGATGTTGGCATTGTCTGTCTCGTCAAGCTGGTACTTCCAATAATCATCTTTCACATATTTATTATAGGTGGTTACAGATGATCTGTTGACAGCACTACCTGTCAATGATGGTAATGCGCCAGAAGCAGTTACATTGACAGAGTTCACATTCTCCACGCTTCCTAATGCCAGACTGTTGTAGAGCAAACTACTTGCATCGCCAGATACCTTTGCATTTGCATCGAGGATAGAGGTAGAGAGCATGCTGTTGCCTTGGAGGCTGACGTCGTCCGAAACCTTGAAACCATCAACAAGACACATTCTGGTATCAGTAGTTCCGCTGTTGAGTGTCAGCCCATTGATGGTAGATTGACTGGAAGACTCGATGATTCCTTTTCTCTGAGTAAGGAGATCCTTCACGATAGCTTCTGGTTCTGTTTTAGAACTTTTTTCTTCGCGCATCGAACCAAACATCTTGACGCCTGGCATGCTGATGTTCACGTTATCAGCCTTCAGATTCCTATCTACGAAGACGTAGCCATATTTACCTGCATTCTTGTTGGCATAAAGCTTAGCCAGGTTGATGGCGCCTTGCAGGTCGTTGGTTGGGTTATCCCAGCTTTCACCTGTTCCAGCTATAGCTGAACCTTCTTTTACATAGATAACCTGAATCATCTTCGTGTCGCATTCGTATGCACCGATATCGATGTTGTCGCCAATCAGACGGGCAGTATTGCCCAAGTCCTTTTCTGTGTTTATATCAGCATTTAGCGGATATTTCTCATTATTTCCTTGATCAAGCAACATGAGGCTAGGTCGTATTCTATAGTCGCCGTTCGTTGGATCTACAAAGTTTGGACCGTTTAGCACATCTCCATTCTTGATAGAATTAGCAATCACGACATTTTTGTTGCCTGTTTTCAGGTCTTGAGTACCATTCTTCCAGGCGACAGAATTATACACGTTGTCTGTTCCACTAACCGCAGTGCCTGTATTGTTGACAAACGTAGCATTTGTTATGTCTGCTGATTGGGAATTCTTGATTTCAAGACCATTTCCTTCTCCGTCAGCAAACAATACGTTCCACATCTTTATACCGGATTCGTTATCTTTTGTCGCAGCATTATTGTCAACTGCCATACCGGTTCCCTTGTTCTTTCTAAAGGCACTATTGTGTATCTTTAAAAGACTTCCTTCATTATTGGTAGACAAATTGATCTTCGCATTTACTCCCACACCACTCAGGTTCTGGAATGTGAAACCGGAAATAGTCACCGGCTTACCATTCGTTACGATATTGAGCAAGTTTTTGGTTTCGCCCGCCTTGGCTGGGTTCTCAATGAGTACCGAAGGCTTGCTGAAGTCTTGTACCTCTGTTCCGTCAGTATTCTTCGAGCCCGTACAACCACCCACAAGTTCAATCGACTCTAACCAGCCAGCCTTCACGGCATCATTATTCACAATGAGAGAGAAGGCATCACCGCTAGAGTAGGTTGGCGAATAATAAGTGCCTCCACGTACAAACACCTTTCTCTTGCTGTTGGTTGTAGAACCTGGTGTGGTGCTACCTGATGGGTTGGCCATGGCAATGATGGCACCACGAAGGTCGGTGCTTTGATTATCCCAACTGCTACCATCGCCATTTCCTTTCTCTTCCATTCCGATATAAACATTTTCGAAGTCTGTAAACTTGAATACGTACTGGAATTCATACATACCGATGTCGATAGGCTTTTCGGCTACATTACCATTCTCGTCTTTCGGACCAACGTATCTGTTGTATTCCTTGCTGCTGTTGGCAGAACGGATATACTCAGATCGATAACCATAAGCTTTCAGGCGCTTCTCGTGCTTATTCCACCAATCAAAATACTTACCTTCCTCGTTTTCCTTGTTTGCATCGTCTGCTTTTTTCTTTCCATCTCCAGCATCCGTAAGCACAGAGATAGCCTGTGGATTCCACTTGGCATCCTGTGTATAACCTTCGTAACCCTTTGTCGTTGTAGGCGCTGTGAAGCGTGGACCGTCCGATGCAATGTTCGCCTTGTTCAGCTTGATGTTACCATCCTTTGCAGAAGAAGCTGGTAATTCATCCCAGGCGCAGTTGCGCATGTGCTCTCTTTTGAGGAGAACTTTGTCACCCTCTGTTACAGTTGATTCATTCCCCCAAATGGCGGTATTATATAATATAGGTGTAATCGTACCGCTTGGCACCTCGTTGTCCACATGGATGGCTCCGTCTTGCATTGCCTTGTTGTTCACGATGAGGCTGTTTACGATGTAGGCATCCTGATAGCCCTCCTCCATGCTGTCAGCATCATCAGCTCTACGGATGAATATAGCTCCGCCTTGCGAGCTTTGTGTGCCCGTATATCTGCCACAAGTTACATCGTTGTTGGCTAAGAGCGAGTTGATGATATGCAGGTTTCCATTCTCTGAATTCGTGAGATAGAGATAGATGGCTCCACCCTTACCTGGTTCGGTAATTACATCTTGACTTGCTTTTTCCGATACGTCTCTATTGCCGCTGATTGTACTGCCGATGATGTCTAGACTTGCATTGTTTACATAGATAGCTCCGCCATGCAGACCGGAGTTCTTCATTAGTCGGCAACGGTTCAATGTATAGTTCACACGGTTGGTGTAGATACCGCCTCCACGACCAATCTCGGCAACTTCGTCAGTTCCTCCTTCTTCTGTCTTCAACTGTGTCATGGTTTCGCCATTCATGATGGTAATACCGTCTAATACGACATCATTGTTCAATGTTGCCGAAGTACCTGTGGATTCCGCATTACTGTAGACTACATGATATACATTACGTTCCTTTTCCGATGCCTTGATGTCACCGGAAAGAATCGTAGGATTCTGGAACTCCCATGGCTCAATCAGACCGTTCTTGTTTTTGTCGGTCATGTGATTCTCATTGCGATTCTTCAGGATGGCCTCAATATCTCCATCTGCTACCAATGTCTTATCTCCCAGGCTTGTAAGCTTTTCATAAGTATCCTCACCTGTAGTAGCTTCAGGCGTTGATGAGTACAGATCGTTTACAGTGAAACTGCCGAAGATATCTACGTTCACAGGGATGGTGAAGCTCTGCAAGCGGCGGTCTATCGTGTTTTGCTCTGGCGAAAGGTCTTTATTCTGTCGCATCTTGCTCGGCTTGTAGGTTCCACCTGTCATCAGAATCTCGAAGTGGGTATTATCATTCGCCACATTCTTTTCTCGTGCCTCATTGATGTAATCGAGGGCTGCTTCGAGACTGTTGAAAGGAGTCAGGAAGGAGCGGCCATAATACTTTGCCTTCTCTTCTTCTGTTACAATCTCACCACCTGTCTGAGAAACGAACAGGCGCTTCAGAAGCTTGGTATCGTCAAACGCAGGCAGATCAGATGTGTATGCGCCGGCTGTCTGTTGCTTGGTCCTGGTTCTTTCCTTACCGGTAATGTCGTAGCTGCTGATGCCATAATTCTCCCATGCATTGACGTATTCTTTCTCAACTCCGTTGCTAATCAATGGTGAATAGGCACGAGGCTTGAAGATTTTGTTGTCGTTGAAATAACTGTCCAGGTCGCTGGTCATTTCCGTGTTCATTCTGTTGGCTGGTAACGCCATCTTCTCTACGAAACAATAGTTGTATGGATAGAATAATTCTTCCGAATATTTTCCGATTCCCTGCAGAAAGTCGTGAGACTGATAGTTCACATCACCGCTGATGTTGTTGTCGGTCTGTGCCGTATTTCCCCATATCACGGAGTTACCGCCAATCAGGGAATTTTCCTCCTGGTAGATTCCGCCGCCAATGGTTGCCTCGTTTTTAGCGATGGTGCATGAGATGACGTAGGCATGGTATTTCTTGGCGTCTTCGTTCTTGTCGTTGGAACGGAGTGCATAGATGGCGCCACCTTTCTGTGCCTTGTTTCTTACGATGACGCTACCGCTTACAATGCTACCTTTCAGCAACATGAGAGCACCGCCTTGGGTAGCCTGACAGTCGGAAATCTCACAGTTTCGTACATGTGCCTTTCTTGGCACAATGGCTGCACCACCCATACTCTTGAAGCCCGACTTGTCGCTTGCGTTACCGTCTATCAGGCGACAGCCATCTATGATGGTATTCTCTGTCAAGGCAGTGGTGTTGTAGTCATCATAGTCGCCCGTAGGCCATTTGCCGAAGCACACGGTATGGTAGCCGTTCACCTCCTGGTTAACGGCAGAACCTTCTTTTACTTCGGTCTTCGCGCTTAATACCGTCTGGTATGAGCTGATACAGTCGCGTTTGTCATTATCCCAATTGGCGGTTCCATATTTCGGCTTCCCTCCTTCCTGATCACCCTCATAGTAACCACCCATCAGGCGTACTCCGTTAGGTATCAGGAAGGTATAGCTCTGCGGATCGCTAGGGTCTGCCAGCGTATTGGCATGATAAGTAAAGCGCTTTCCGGTTTCATCAGCCTGATAGCCTGCTACTTTTACATATACCTGATGCATTTGACTGTTATCAGTGATGCCCCGGTTCTCTGTTTCAAATTTCTTTCCGGCAGCAGTCAGCACGTCCTGCAACTTGTCTGCACAGGCTGCGTTTTCCGGACTGTCTCCACTTCTGTTTCCCCATCCGTTTTGGGTTACATAATAAATGTAATCTACAATACCTGCGCTGTTTGTCTTTTCCTGTGGTGCGATATTGGTAGTATTATCAGCCTCGTAGGCACCGATGTCAATGGCGCAGTCCTTGATTCGGTTGGTATAGTCCATGTCGGTTTCAGGCAGGATGATTCCATTTCCTACATTTGTGGTTCCACCATTCAGACATTTGTTACCCGTCAAACCACCCGCCTCGTACAGACGGAAGTTGTTCTCCAGTCGGGCATTGCGGAAGCGGAATTTGTTATTGTCATTATCATGTCCACTCTCGTAGGTCTGGTCCTCAAATGGGAATATCAGATCCGTGCCCGTGAAATTGCCATCGCTGGTAAGGAATTTACTATTGCTATCACTACTGTTCATGTAGCAGTTGTGAGATGGATTCATCTTGCCCGATGCAGCTGAGTTTACCTGATCTGTAATCTGCTTGCCGTTGTTATAATTATCATAGATGATACAGTTGTAGAGTGAAAGCTGCGATTCTACTCCGGTTTTGGCATCCTGCCAGTGATAGATGCCGGTTCCGTTTGTCGCCATATTGTAGGCGATGGTATTGTTGTAGAACTTGGCACTCTCCAGGAAGATACCTCCACCACGACAGGTTCCGTTATAGCAGCGGTTGTTTGCCACCACAAGGTTGTAGCCGGTACCTTGAATCATATAGGCTCCGCCTCCATAACTTTCACTGCTGTTGGCATAACTCAGGTTTCTCAGCAGGTAACTATTCGAAATCTTACTGTTCTCGCCGTCCATATACAAACCGCCACCACGTACGCGACTGCCATGGTTGAGGTTGTTGACGATGATAAGATTTTCCAGTTCTACACCTCGGAATACACGCACACCTGCACCTCCGTCACGATTGGCACCAGGATAGTTGATGATATAACCATGACGTACAGAGAAGCCATCCCATTTGGCATGCTCGTAATTCACGTAGTTTTTATCGTCTTTTAAAGGTTCTTTATAGCGTACGGCATTACCGTCGGTACGTGTGGCGTTTCCATCACCCGATGGCGACCAGGTAGGAAGGCATACGTCTGGCTGATACAGTACATAATGGCGCTCTGTTTTCCCGCTGTTTATCAACGTTTTTGTAAAGTCATAATTAGAGCCATCAGTAGGATTTTTCTCCTGATACCACATTTCCTTATCTCCGTTTTTGAAGTATACAGGCGATTCCTTTCTGATCTGTAGAATGGTTTCATACTTGGTCTTGACCAGTTTTTCGTATTCCTTACGTGCTGGTACGTATTGTGACAGCAGCGGATGGCGGTCGTCTTCTCCAGGATAGCCTTCGTATGGGAAACCACCATAAACCTTCACGTTGTCTCTGATAACGAATCCTTTGTAGTCGGTATAGATACCTGCACCTACCCACACCACAACGCTGTCTTTTTTTATTTTATTCAACTCAGCTGCTTTTTCCACAGCATATTGTAGACCGCTGATGTATCGTTCGTCTCTGTTGTTGGTGATTTTATTATATGATCCCCAGCCAGAGAGATACTGCTTCTCCTGATTTCCTGAGTTAGTCCAGAAATTACCATAAGAGTCAGTTTCTGAACGATACTTGCCGTTAGTCTGACTATAATCTGTATTGTCAATAGTGGTGCTAAGCAGCGTATTGTCACTCTGCTTTACATAGAAATCATTGCCTGTTCTATTCTTTGTATTGTCACACATGGCGTTGCCGATGATAGCCTTGTCCCAGCTGCTTCCATCATATTCGGTTCCAGATTCATTCAGAAGATTAAAGTCTGGGTTGCCGTCTTTGTCGTCTTTGTTGGCATCGCTGCTGCTTTCATAGTTCTGGTTGTACGAACGCACGTAGATAATCTTTCCTGCTTTTGGCAGGAGAGCTTCGTATGCACCCAGGTCAGGAACACCACCTAGGTTGCGGTCTTCGCCGGTGATGTCCTTGGCTGTTGTGGTTGCATTGTTTTCTTGGACGCTGTTGATGATGGCGCCAGCCTCTGCAGAACTAGTCAGCGGGCGGAAGGATGAATAGCCTCCGTAATAAACGTTGCCGCTCATCTTGGCACCCACTTCATTGGTTGGGTTGCTGAAGTTCGGGGCTCCGTCTTTTCCCAGAGTGTTGATATCCATGCTGTTCTTGCATTCCGAACCATCCCATGTGCCGTTGATGTTCAGTTTGTTTCCTACAGCATACGAGGTTCTCTTCACAAGGTCGTAATCTGGTGCTACTCCCTCATTGTTGATGATGCTCACGTGGTTGAGTGTGAGAGAGTTTTTGCTGCCTTGGCTTTTGTTCAGATAGATGATGGAAGGCAGCGCCGAAGGACTTGGATTATGCGGATCCTTGCTTGTATTGTTGTTGATGATGCAGTTCTCCAGCTCCAATGTTACGTTCACTGCATCCGGCATGGTAGCGATAGCACCGCCATCTGCCGCCGTGTTGTTCTCAAAGATACAATTCTTCAGCTTCACGGTGGTTGCTTGGCTGCTCTGGTCCATGCTGCCTATCAGCACGCCGCCACCATAAGGCATGTAGGCAGTACCGGCAGCGTATGCATGGGTAAAGGCATAGCCGTCGATGGTGATGTTGGCACCCGCTTCGATGCGGACCAGATGGTAGAGGCCCTCGTTGAGTTCTGAACCGTTCAGGTTTCCGTTCAGTTCGGTGCGGTATTTGATAGGGTCGCGGTCTTCATCTTTCGGATTCGGATTCTCTGAATAATCCGGATAACCGCCATATACGGTTACAGGAAGTACGCAAGGTTGAATGTTAAAGGTGCATGACCTGGCGTCTGTTTCCTCGAACGTGTAGGCAATCTTCGGTTCGAAGATACCCTCACGACCGCAGATTTCAAACTCCCATCCGCTGTTCTTCTCAATAGTGAAATCCTCTGGTGTAGTATTGCCCGCAGTAACCACCTTTACCTTGTCTTCATCCTTGATGTCGGCAAGATAACCGAGAATTTCATCTACAGATGATGAGGTATAGCTCTTTTCCCACGATTGTCCTGTTCCGTCCACCAGTTCTCGAGAACGGTCAAAGTAGATGCGCAGGCGTTTTCTGTTCTCATTCTTTTCAAATACAAGGTCTTGGTTGTCAGCTATATAGGCTCCTGCTGACGGAACCGAACTGATAGCCTTTCCACTCAGGTCTATTTTTGGCTGATACAGGTAGGAAGATGGCAGGAGGGCATAGCTGATGCCCACGTTGCGCAGTCGGGTACCTTTCAATGTTTCCCAGTAATAGTTCACCGTCTTCATGTCTGTAAGAACGCCACGTTTCTCGTTGAAGGCTTCCACCGTGTTGTAAGGTGCTTCATTGCCCATCACGAATCCCTTGCCCGAGTAATACGTGTTGATGGAGATGGTTCCGCTCTGATAGGTGCTGGTCCATTTGGCTGCATTTACATCTGAGATGGCGTTGTTGTAGAACTGTACGGTCTTTTCTGATGGATTGGCTGCATAAATCTGTGCCATCGATGCTGAGTTACTGGTGCTTGATGTGTGCTGGAGCAGCGAGTTGTTCCAGATGACGTTATTGGCAAGCAGACCCTTCTGGGCAATATACACACCACCCGTATAGGATGACCTCTCGTCGGCAGCATCCGAGGTGTTGTTGGTGTAGTTGTTGACGATGGTATTGTTGATTACCAGTCCATGACCGTCCAGATACACAGCCCCATTTCGGGTACTGGTATTGTTGCTGATTACAGAGGTGGCAAGAATCTGATAATAGGCTTTCTCTGGGTCTGTGGTGCTGCCTTTCAGATAAACGCCCGATCCCTGATAGGCAGAACAGTTGGTTACCATGCTTCGGGTGATGAAGCCGGCTTCGTCTATATAGATGCCTCCGCCCTGATAAGCCGAGCAGTTATATACCAGGTTACCTTCCGTCTGTCCGTTCTTGCAGTAGATGCCGCCACCACGTGGCTGGGTATTCTCGGTTCTCTTCATGCCAGGGTTGCAGAATCTCACGGTGCAGTAGCGCATTCGGGCTGATGGGTCATTGATATAAACGCCCGCGCCACAGTCTGGGGCGTATTGGGCTGCGTTCGTTTCGTTAAATTTACCTCCCTCAATAGTGAAACCTTCCAGATATACTTCGTCGGTAAAGGCATTTCCTTCAGGCAGGGGAGCAAACCATACCACATGGTAGGAACCGCTGTTCTGTATGTTCCAGGCTTCGTCATTATTATTCCAGTTGGCATCGTCGCTTCCCTTGAATTCCGCACCCCTGATGATGGATTTTTGTTCCCAGCCCCATGGCTTTAAACCCTTGGATTCCTCGATGCGCTCGGAACGTCTTTTTTCGGTTCCCTTAAATGCACCATAAACGCTGATGCCATTCTTCATCAGTAGGGATACTGGGGCAGATGGATCGTTAAGGATGCGGTCTTTTACTACATAGGTTCCGGCTGCTACCCAGACTTCGCCTTTCTCGCCTGGTGCCTTTTCTGCCAAATCGTTGATGGCCCACTGGATATCGTCCGTGGCATCAGTCCATGTTGATCCGTCGCCCTTTCCCTCTTTCTGGGGCTTCACGTATCTGATGCGTCCTGCCTTCATTCGGGCATACTCGTAGGCGCCGATGTCGATGGTGCTTGTTTGATAGCGTGTCCTGCCCATGATGTCGGTAGAAGCTGTTTCCAGGTTTGCATCAACTACAAGATTTTTGTAGTATTCCAGTTTTCCCTTGTTCAGAAGGGCAGAGGTTTCCTCGAAAGTGAAGGCGGTGCTGTATAATTGCTTCAGGTTACTGCTGAACGAGAAGTCGTAACCCTGGGTTACGGCACTCTGCTTGAACCAAGGGGCAGGCTCAATGCCGTGGTTCTCGTTGCTGATCCTTACGTTCCCGTTGGCGTCGGTGTTGGTATCGGGATTGGTAACTTCTACTTCAGGAAAAGCACAGGAATAGAAGGCAGGACGGGTGTCTTGCTTGCTGAGTGTAGTGGAATGCCAGAGCACGGTATTGTAAACCGCTCCGCCGCCATTGCTGTTTGAAGCCCCGTCTGTGGTCAGATCTGCGGCTGATACGGTGTTGGCAATTACAGAACAGTTGACGATTTTCGATGTGCCCGAAAGTCGGATGCCGCCGTTTGTGTTGTTGTTGATGTTGCAGTTGTAGACGGTGGCTGTTCCGTCTATCCACATACCGCCACCTTCGTTTTCGCTGGTGCCTCGCTTGCCTGCCACATTATTAAAAAAGCTGCAGTAGCTGATGGCTGACTGCTGGTTGGTACAGGAAATATCCACATAGATGGCACCGCCGCGCATGCCGTAGTTGTTCGCAAAGTTACATTGCGAAATACGGAAGAAGCGACTCTGGGCATTGCCGTCGTTGCTGTTGTTCACCACGTAGATGCCGCCGCCTCTGCCATTTGCAGAGGTGTTCTCTCCTCTGGCATTACCTGCTGCGATGAGGAAACCGGAAACAATGGTTGGCTTGTTGCCGTCGTTGGTGTTGTCCTGTGTTACGCCCATCTGGAGGGTCAGCACATGGGTGGCATTGTCGGTGCGGGTGGTGTTCTCTGGATAGATAATCAGCTGCTGGCTCGCCTTGTCGTTGGTGTTGATATCGCCCACCAGAGCCGTCTGATACTTCATCTGATATTTATGTCTGCCCGTAGGGAGATCGTTCTTGATGGTTTCATTTCCTGCAAAACCTCCATACATGGCAACGCCCGAAGGGAGGACGAAGCCTCCCTTCGGTGCCTTGTAGATGTGGCCGGTAATATCCTCGTAGCCTTTCACCCAGATTTCATCGCCAGCCTTGGCTCGGCTCAGCGCATTTTCCAGGGTGATAGCTTGAGTCCATGATGAGCCGTCACCACCGTCAGTTGCCTCAGCTGTTACATGATAGGTCTTGCTGCCCTGTGCGAACAGGGAGCTGACACAGCTCAGGAGGATGAGGACTGCTATGATTTTCCTGTATGTCGTATGTTGTATTCTCATGCTGAAAAGAGTTTTATATGTTGAAATTGTTGATCGTGATATTTTCCTTTGTGAGCTGAGTACCCGATATTTTTACATTGATCTTGTACCAGCGAGCTGGGATAAAGCCATCTTTCAGATTGCTCATGTCAAATGTTACGTTGTATTTCCCTGTCGTTCCTTCTTTCTCTGTGTCAAGCTTGAAGGTGAGGCGAGGAGGAATGGCTCCGTCTGGGAAGGTATAATGATATACTCTTCCGTTACGCTTGCTGATTTCCGAGGTGTTCACAAAGGTTGTGTGGCCGCTTACCGAAGTCCTGGAAGATACTTCTTGGTGGTAAAGGGTAGGGAAGAGTCTACCATTCCCGGAGCCGGAAATGGTTGATTCTTGATTTACCTGTTCTCCGTGATAAGTAAACTGGCTTACTTTCACGTTGGTATATTTCAGATTTCCATCCTTGTCTTTCTCATAGGCTCCCTTGGCATCCCATTGGATGTCAATCTTGGCAGCCAGTCTGCCCAGTACCATGCGCCAGTATTGTTTGGTGTTGATATCGGCATTGATGTTTTTTTCTACTATTACTTCTCTGTCTGTTGTCAATGGCTGGTTCTTGTCCAGCTTGAGTGCATAGCCTGTGGCTACGCTGATAAACTTGGCTATGTTCGTAGTGCCGCCGCTTGGTTTGGCATAGTCGTTGCTAATCTGTAAATCATAAATGTCTGAGTTATGGTCTTTTCCGTCTTTTGCGATGCCGTCTAGCATTCCCTCCAGATTCAGTCCTTCTCCGTTACTGTAGGTAACCCCATAAACGCAACAGGTGCCTAACGGCAGATACATCGTATAGGTGCGAAAGCCGTTGGCTTCAGGTCCTGATAGGGTTGAGGTGGCATGGGTGACGAGGGTTTTTCTGTCGAATTCTTCCTTGGTATAGGTATCGTAATATACCATTTTCTGGGGGGCTGCATCGTGTATTTCGTCGCCTTGGGCCTTTTCCTTATAGGCAACGATGATGGTGAGCCGGTCCCAGTCCTCCATGTCGTGGGTGTCTTCTCCCGGGTCTCCGACGCGGGTGCTTGACTTGTCGTTAGGCACGGAGAGGGTGATCGAGATGGGTGCCAATGTGTCCTTTGGCCTCTCCTCGCTCTGCTCGCTTCCGCTGCATCCTGCCAGCATGATAAGCGATAGTATCGCAAATATGTATTTCGTAATATGATTCATGTATCAAATCTTTATAGCCGTTGAATTCTTCGTTCTTCACTCTTCACTTAAATGTCAATGTCGTGGCTTCCGCCTGGCTTCCAGTCGAGTTTCACGCTTACGCCTACGGCGGTGTTACTGGTAGAGAGCGAACCGTCTTCCTTCAGTCGGGTCTTGATAATCTTTAGCTTGCCGGCTTTCAGCGGTTCGTTCATGGTGAAGATGGTTTCGGTGTATTTGCCGTTCACCTTGGCGATGACGTGGTAGCGCCATTCCGGTTTGATGCTCGGGAAACAGATTGTGTAGAGGGCATCGTGGGTTGGAATGGAGTTGGTGATGAAATCCTGGTTGATTCTCTTCGCCTTGACCATCGTGTTGAGGCTGGAAGAATAGGTGCTGTCGTTCACCTGGAATTGGGTTGCCATGCCTTCTACAAATCCCCAGAGTTCTGTGGGCTGCACCTTGCTCTGGTCGATGACCACCACAGCTGAGCTGTTTGCCATATAGAGCGTGGTTTGCAGATCGTGTTCGAAATCGTTCTCGTCGATGGAGAGTCGGGAAGTGAACAGTCCGATGTTGTGACTGTTGATGGTATCCTTCTGCTCCTGTTCCAGGGCGAGAGCCTTGCAGTCATTTGCACCGGTAATCTTCACGTTCCTGGCGCTTCCGGTGTTGGCGAGCGAAAGGTTCTGGTAGTCGTTTCGCGGCAGATAGATGGTGTAGGATACCGAATTGGCATTCATGATGTTAGCTTCGTGACGGTAGAGAACTTTTCCGATAAAGAAAGACAAATCGTTGTCTAGGGCATGGTCGGTGAAGACTGTGCCTAGTTCCTGTTTCAGCCGGTTGGCGATGTGTCGCTCCTCGGTGGTATTGAGGTCAATATCGATGAGGGTATGAATCTGTGTGTTGAGCCTCAGATTATACTTGATCTTATAGTCTTTGCCACACTTGCTCATGTCTTCATCGATGCATGAAGACAATCCGAAAGCAGTGCTTAATGTCATCAGAGCTATCAGAAATATTCTATATGATTTTTTCTTTCTCATTTTCCGTCCTCTATTAGGATTATAAACAGCGAAATCTACCCTACTGAACTTTCGTAACTTGCGAAAGCTCAGTAAGGTAGAATGATTAAATTTCTACATCAAATGTAATACCAGACTTCCAGTCAAGATCTACAGCAAGGCCTACGTTGATGCCTGATGTTCTGAGGTCAGGAATACAGTTGTATGCGCTCTTTAAATCTGTGATTTTAAAGTTGGCTGTTGTAACATAGTCCTGCATGAATACGCGATCAACGCCAGTAGGTTTGGGTGTTCCTGTTGTGGCCTCAGGGTCCAACTTACCAACCAGATAGAACTTAGCTCCCTTCAGAATGATACCATCTTTTCCGTAGAAGTCCTTGTCTGAGTCGTTCTTTAACTCGATGGTTACAAATACAGGTTTTTTATCTGTACTTTTGTTATCAAAGACAAGCGTATAGTTTCCTACTGTCGGAACTTCAGATGTATACTTGGCATACATAGAAGAGCCGTTCATTACGTTATCATAGATGGTATTTTCAAACGTCTCAGAAGCTGCTGGCTCATACTTCCAGTCTACTGATGCTGGCTGACCACCAATCAAAATGCCTGTTACTGGGAAACCGTCTTCAGGAACTGTAATTTGTTGATTAGCCTTGCCTGCTACTTGAGCGTTATCTTCAAGAGTTGCTGCTTTACATCTTACTGTTGATTTCAATACAGCCACGCTATACTGAACAGGATCTTTCAAACCTACAGTTCTTGTTGAATTTTCAACAGCTTTTTCTGCAAAACTTGTCTTTTCACCCCATCCACTTTGAGTTTTCTTTGTCCAATCTGTATATGAAGGGAATTCGCTTAGATTAGACATATCTTTATCAGAAACCATAGTCTTGGTACTTACAAAATACGACAGTTCTGCAGGATAGCAAATCTTATTATACTTGATAGAGTTGCCATTACCGAAAAGCTCGGTTTCAGGAGCGTTGTAAGCGAATCCTTCTGTAGTCCAGCTTAAAGTAGCAACACCATCAGGCAGGTTGAACTTTCCTGGGAAGTCGATGTCTTTGATAGCATTCAGAGCTGTTTCGCATTGCTCGTAAATCTCTTTAGTTAATTTTTTCTCTCCAGGGATAGGTTCACCTGTTGTAGTTTCACCAGCTAATGCAGTCTTGAGGTTGTTGATAAACGCAACGACAGATGTTTTCGAACCCGCTTTGAGTGCAGTGAATTTGTTATAGCGTGTCTTTAAAAACTCTTTCTCATGTGCAGTAAGCCATGTTGGGAGAGTAAATACATTACCGATATTTGCCCAAGTATAATCTGTTCCATCATCATCTGTAACCTTTGCGTTGGCAATGTTATTTAATGCGTTGATAATAGCTTTTGCATCTGCATCTGTTGCAAAATTTGCCTCGCTACTAATCGCAGTTAACTCATGAGATATGTTTGCAAGAGTTTTTTTCTAACCTTTATCCGTAATCTTACCTGCCTGGAAGTTTGTATTATTACTCTTCTTTGTTGCTCTACCATAGAAAATCATGTGGCTAGTTCCTACAGGAATTTCAATGTCACGATAAAGTCTGCGATATTCGTCTTTACTGTATGCATTACCATCTGTACCAAGGCTGATTGGCTAATCCGCATTGATTGTTCCGGCTGTTTCTGGATTATCGTTGAAAGTCAGCAAAACGATGTCTGAAATGCCACGGAAAGGCTTGCCACTTTGCTGAGTCATTTCATCTGTCATACGAGTCACCTTCTTCGCCTGGTTTGTCGAAGAGTTACCGCCATAAGGAATGTTTATGGCGAACTGGGTCTTTACCACCTGTCCTGCCACACCTGATCCTCCGTCCAGAGGATTTTCTGAATCTGATGAGCAGGAAGTGAAACCTGCTACGCTTGCAAGTAGCATTGCACTTGCCAAGCTGAATAATTGAAATCTTTTCATAACTTTAGTCAGATTTTTAGTATGTAAATAATCTTGTTAATTAAAAATTCTATCATATTGCATGAGGTTCTTCTTCGCCTCCTCATCGCCAGTCTCCATCGCCTGCTGCCAGTAACGGTGGGCGGCTTCTCGGTTGCCCGTCATGTAGTAGGCTATGCCGAGAGCATTGGCGGCTCGCTTGTCGGCTTTTACCTTCTGCAACTCCTTCAACGCCTCCTGGTAACGCTCCGACCTGAGCAACTGGGTGGCTAGGTTGATGGTGGTCGCCGCCTCGTCAGGTACGTAATCGTAGTAGATGCGGAGGAAACCGGAATTGCGCTGGTTGCCCAGAATCTTATCACGAAGTTCTGCCCATGCCCTGCCTTGGTCGATACTCTTGATGCGTCGCTCCCTGCGGTCGGCATCTGGCTCGCTGTCGATAATCTTCAGCAGTTCGTCCCTGCATTTCAGATTGCTCTCCTTGATGCTATAGCGAAGTTCAGCCCAAGCCTCTCCGCCATTATTGCACTCGAAGAGCGAATCGGGAAGCAAGGTGCGCTGCTGGATATAATCCTTCAATGCCTCTGCTCGCTTACCAGCTAACTGTTCATTAAATTTCACGGAACCATCGATGGATGCGAGACCCACTATCTGGATAATCTTCACCGAAGAAGTGGTATCCTTCATGATGGCTTTGGTGATGTCGATAATCTGGTCGAGCACCTTGTTATTATTGCGGAACTCCTGCGTAATCTCAGCCTTTGACTTCGGGAAGAAGATGTAGAGTGCTCCTTCTTCCTGGCTCAAAACCAAATCCTTGGTGTAAGGACGATAGTTTTTAACGTATTGAAGCACAGGATTGTTTTTCTGCAATTCGCCCGCCTTGCCCGTGTTGTCCTTGACGAACGAAAGGGCTGGGATAAACTGGATTTCGTTGAGCGTACAGCTATCTTCCGGAAGGATGATCTCCTGTGGCTCCTTCTGTCGGCAGTTGTCCATGCGGTCGGTAGGACCGATGTTGTAAACCAGCGAAACAGCCAACTTGGTAGGCATCACGAAAGTCTTGTTTTTTTTCTCGATAGCCGTACCGCATTTCCCATAACAGTTATATTTGGTATAGCGAGTAAATCCCACTCCCAGTCCCAGTGCCGTTTCCAGGTTCCATCTGTTGCTCTTGCCGAGCGACCAGTCGTAACCATACACCAGTCCTATGGCACCCAAGTCACCTTGGAACCGATGCTTTTTTAGCTCTGGAAAAAAGCCGAAGGGGAAGTGTACGCCGCCCGCATTGTAATGCGAGTAGAGTATGTTGGCTCCCAGGAAGTGTCCGATGTAGGGGCATCCAAGCCAGTATCTGATTTCCGGTTGTATCGCAATGTGCTTCAGCTTTTTGTTTCCACTATACGTAAATGTGTTCCATCCTAATGATAGATCCATCGACAATCGGTTAGATAGTCTGGTTTCTGCAGCGATATTGGGTGTTGTTGTAGCCCAGTATGCTAGGTTCGTCTTCAATCGCCAGTCTTGTGCCAGCGCGGAATTCATCGTAAGAGTAGAAATCAAGAGGAGCAGCATGCGCAGTCCATTACTTCTATTCATGAATCGGTCTATTTTAAATTGTTCTTAATTTTCTTTATCGTTCTCAGATATACCGTTTTTTGTGCGGATATACCATGTTTTTTTGTGCGGATATACCTGATTTTGCTCAGAATATACCATTCAAGTCTTTATTACTTTCATTTTTTCACAGACAAAGGTAGCAAAAAAACTAATAGTCTCCAAAAAAACGGGGGGGGGGAAAAAAATTCGTATTTTAGATTTTCTTAACCTTTATAGTATCGTGTGCGTACACACATGCGCCCAGCGTGTGTATGTATATTATAAGGAGTTTGATGGGGAATTAAAAGTTAAAATGTTTAAGACTGTTAAATTTTAGACAAAAATAAAACTTTCTTCTCTGAAAATTTGGTGGTTTCGAAAATAATTAGTACTTTTGCACTCGCTTTTGAGAAATCAAGCATTACTCGAAGCAATAAAGAAAGAGTTCTTTGTAAGATTTTACATAAACAGACAAGTAGTACAAGAAGCGGTTTTGAATTACACCTTATTATATATAGGGAGTATGAAGGAACTGGGTAAAAAGAAACGAACCGTCAAGCAATTGACAAGTCAGGTTTACTAAGCTTCAATAAACGAAAAGGATATTCGTCCTAAGTACAGACAACAAACACCGAGTTACTTCTTCGGAAGTGACGACGTAAAAATGATATTTTACAATGGAGAGTTTGATCCTGGCTCAGGATGAACGCTAGCTACAGGCTTAACACATGCAAGTCGAGGGGAAACGATAGAGAAAGCTTGCTTTTTCTAGGCGTCGACCGGCGCACGGGTGAGTAACGCGTATCCAACCTGCCCATCACTTGGGGATAACCTTGCGAAAGTAAGACTAATACCCAATGACGTCTCTAGAAGACATCTGAAGGAGATTAAAGATTTATTGGTGATGGATGGGGATGCGTCTGATTAGCTTGTTGGCGGGGTAACGGCCCACCAAGGCGACGATCAGTAGGGGTTCTGAGAGGAAGGTCCCCCACATTGGAACTGAGACACGGTCCAAACTCCTACGGGAGGCAGCAGTGAGGAATATTGGTCAATGGGCGAGAGCCTGAACCAGCCAAGTAGCGTGCAGGATGACGGCCCTATGGGTTGTAAACTGCTTTTATAAGGGAATAAAGTGGGAGTCGTGACTCCTTTTGCATGTACCTTATGAATAAGGACCGGCTAATTCCGTGCCAGCAGCCGCGGTAATACGGAAGGTCCGGGCGTTATCCGGATTTATTGGGTTTAAAGGGAGCGTAGGCCGGAGATTAAGCGTGTTGTGAAATGTAGACGCTCAACGTCTGCACTGCAGCGCGAACTGGTTTCCTTGAGTACGCACAAAGTGGGCGGAATTCGTGGTGTAGCGGTGAAATGCTTAGATATCACGAAGAACTCCGATTGCGAAGGCAGCTCACTGGAGCGCAACTGACGCTGAAGCTCGAAAGTGCGGGTATCGAACAGGATTAGATACCCTGGTAGTCCGCACGGTAAACGATGGATGCCCGCTGTTGGTCTGAATAGGTCAGCGGCCAAGCGAAAGCATTAAGCATCCCACCTGGGGAGTACGCCGGCAACGGTGAAACTCAAAGGAATTGACGGGGGCCCGCACAAGCGGAGGAACATGTGGTTTAATTCGATGATACGCGAGGAACCTTACCCGGGCTTGAATTGCAGAGGAAGGATTTGGAGACAATGACGCCCTTCGGGGTCTCTGTGAAGGTGCTGCATGGTTGTCGTCAGCTCGTGCCGTGAGGTGTCGGCTTAAGTGCCATAACGAGCGCAACCCCTCTCCTTAGTTGCCATCAGGTTAAGCTGGGCACTCTGGGGACACTGCCACCGTAAGGTGTGAGGAAGGTGGGGATGACGTCAAATCAGCACGGCCCTTACGTCCGGGGCTACACACGTGTTACAATGGCAGGTACAGAGAGATGGTGTTCTGCAAAGCGCATCTAATCCTTAAAGCCTGTCTCAGTTCGGACTGGGGTCTGCAACCCGACCCCACGAAGCTGGATTCGCTAGTAATCGCGCATCAGCCATGGCGCGGTGAATACGTTCCCGGGCCTTGTACACACCGCCCGTCAAGCCATGAAAGCCGGGGGCGCCTAAAGTCCGTGACCGTAAGGAGCGGCCTAGGGCGAAACTGGTAATTGGGGCTAAGTCGTAACAAGGTAGCCGTACCGGAAGGTGCGGCTGGAACACCTCCTTTCTGGAGAGACGAATTTCCTATGAAGATTTAGGAACAAGACTTAAAAGTTCGCTTCTCTTCTTGTACGCACCATCTGTTTAATTAAATACAGGAGACTGGGATTCCTTATACATTATATAATATATAGGGATGGCTCAAGCAAAATGGTTCAACTCCACAATCTCCACCATGCCTTTTAAGGCAAGAAGATCTTTGACATATTGACACAAGCAAAACTGTAAGTAATGAACTTTAGTTCAGACTAAAGTGAATCAAATCGCAAGATGAGATTTCACAAGTTAGAATACAGCTGAAAGTATGAGCTACTTATTCGTTGTCGAGTAATCAGTAATGATAAACGAGATAACAAATACAGTCGTAAAGAAAGTAAGAAAGGGCGTATGGCGGATGCCTAGGCTCACGGAGGCGATGAAGGACGTGATAAGCTGCGATAAGCTTCGGGTAGGTGCAAATAACCTTTGATCCGGAGATTTCCGAATGGGACAACCTAGCCGTCTGAAGGACGGTTACTCTTACCAATGTAAGAGAGCTAACGCAGGGAACTGAAACATCTTAGTACCTGCAGGAAGAGAAAATAAATGAATGATTCCCCTAGTAGTGGCGAGCGAACGGGGAACAGCCCAAACCAGTGGCGTCGCAAGGCGTGGCTGGGGTTGTAGGACCGCGACATTGTATTGAAATGGTGAGTGGAAGTATCTGGAAAGTTACATCACAGAAGGTGATAATCCTGTACACGAAGCCAAATCAAGCATAGCGGTATCCTGAGTAACGCGGGACACGAGGAATCCTGCGCGAATCTGCCGGGACCATCCGGTAAGGCTAAATACTCCCGTGAGACCGATAGCGAACGAGTACTGTGAAGGAAAGGTGAAAAGAACCCCGAGCAGGGGAGTGAAATAGTTCCTGAAACCATGCGCCTACAAGCGGTCGGAGCATCTTACGATGTGACGGCGTGCCTTTTGCATAATGATCCTACGAGTTACCGTCACTGGCGAGGTTGAGTGTCACGAGACACGTAGCCGCAGTGAAAGCGAGCCTGAACAGGGCGCACAGTCAGTGGGGGTAGACGCGAAACCAAGTGATCTACACTTGGCCAGGATGAAGTCCCGGTAACACGGGATGGAGGTCCGCACCAATAAGCGTTGAAAAGCTTCTGGATGAGCCGAGTGTAGGAGTGAAAGGCCAATCAAACTTGGAGATAGCTCGTACTCCCCGAAAGGCATTTAGGTGCCGCGTCGGATGGTCACCGTGAGAGGTAGAGCGACCGATAGGACAAGAGGGCTTCACCGCCTATCGAGTCCTGACGAACTCCGAATGCTCACGGTTTGCAGTCCGGCAGTAAGGGGGCGGGTGCTAAGGTCCGTCCCCGAGAGGAGAAGAATCCAGACCGCCGTCTAAGGTCCCGGAGTTCTGCCTGAGTTAGTCTAACGAAGTCTGGTCCCTATGACAGCTAGGATGTTGGCTTGGAAGCAGCCATTCATTCAAAGAGTGCGTAACAGCTCACTAGTCGAGGGTCCGGGCATGGATAATAATCGGGTATAAGGCAGACACCGAAGGCGCGGGATAGCAATTATAAAAGTATCGGTAGGGGAGCATACTCACAGCGTCGAATGGTGTACGTAAGTTATCCTGGAGCGGTGAGTAAAGCAAATGTAGGAATAAGTAACGATAAGGAGGGTTAGATTCCCTCCCGCTGTAAGACCAAGGTTTCCCGGGCAATGCCAATCAGCCCGGGGTCAGTCGGGTCCTAAGTCTAAGCCGAACGGCGATGGCGATGGCAGAGACGGTTAATATTCCGTCACTGCCGCATGGGGCGACGTGGAGACGGAGCAGTGAAACCACCGCGGGGCGACGGAAGTCCCCGTTGAAGAGTGTAGGCGTTGAGGATGGCAGGCAAATCCACCATCCGAGCTGAACTTGACAGTATGGAGTCTTCTTCGGAAGAATCCAATAGTGTGGGTAATCATACTCCCGAGAAAATCCGCTAAGCTTAACCCATGCGGCACCCGTACCGCAAACGGACACACGTGGTCGGGTAGAACATACTAAGGCGTTGAGAGATTCATGGTTAAGGAACTAGGCAAATTGACCCTGTAACTTCGGGATAAAGGGTCCTCGTGAATAGCGAGGCGCAGAGAATAGGTCCAGGCAACTGTTTAACAAAAACACAGGGCTGTGCAAACTCGAAAGATGACGTATACAGCCTGACACCTGCCCGGTGCCGGAAGGTTAAGAGGAGATGTCACCAGCAATGGGAAGCATTGAATTGAAGCCCCGGTAAACGGCGGCCGTAACTATAACGGTCCTAAGGTAGCGAAATTCCTTGTCGGGTAAGTTCCGACCTGCACGAATGGTGTAATGATCCGGACGCTGTCTCAACCATGAGCTCAGTGAAATTGTAGTATCGGTGAAGATGCCGATTACCCGCGATGGGACGAAAAGACCCCGTGAACCTTTACTACAGCTTAGCATTGACCTTGGTCATCCGATGTGTAGGATAGGCCGGAGGCTTTGAAGCGGGAGCGCCAGCTTTCGTGGAGCCATCCTTGAAATACGGCCCTTTGGCTGTCTGAGGTCTAACGCGCAGATGCGCGGACACTGCTTGGTGGGTAGTTTGACTGGGGTGGTCGCCTCCAAAAGCGTAACGGAGGCTTCCAAAGGTGCCCTCGGGTCGATTGGTAACCGACCTCAAAGAGTGCAATGGCATAAGGGCGCTTGACTGGGAGGCAGACATGCCGAGCAGGCAGGAAACTGGGGCATAGTGATCCGGCGGATGTGTATGGAAACTCCGTCGCTCAAAGGATAAAAGGTACTCCGGGGATAACAGGCTGATCCCCCCCAAGAGCTCATATCGACGGGGTGGTTTGGCACCTCGATGTCGGCTCGTCACATCCTGGGGCTGGAGAAGGTCCCAAGGGTTGGGCTGTTCGCCCATTAAAGTGGCACGCGAGCTGGGTTCAGAACGTCGTGAGACAGTTCGGTCTCTATCTATCGTGGGCGTGGGAGTTTTGAGTGGTGCCGTCACTAGTACGAGAGGACCGTGATGGACAGACCTCCGGTTTACCAGTTGTGCCGCCAGGCGCACCGCTGGGTATCTGAGTCTGGATTGGATAAGCGCTGAAAGCATCTAAGTGCGAAGCCAGCCGCAAGATGAGAACTCCATTGAGGGTCGTCAAAGACGATGACGTTGATAGGATGCAGGTGTAAAGACAGCGATGTCAAAGCCGAGCATTACTAATTGCCCGAACACTTTCTTTTGAAAGTTCATAGTTTCAACTGTATTTTCAGTTCATTATGTTGTTTTGCTTGTGTGCAAATACGTCATACCCCATTATCAGGTGGTTATTGCGGTGAGGTCCCACCTCTTCCCATTCCGAACAGAGAAGTTAAGCTCACTTGCGCCGATGGTACTGCAATGCAATGCGGGAGAGTAGGTAGCCGCCTTCTTTTATCAAGAGCCTCAGATTTCGAAAGATTTCTGAGGCTTTTTCTATTTCTTTTTCTTTTTCCCACAGATTTCACAGATGTGCACAGATTTTTTGACCTGTTCGGTCTGTGATTTCACAGATTTTTTGTATCTTTGCATTTAAAAAAAGGATTATGCATTATTATTTGAGTACATGGTGGAGATGGTTGAGACGCTGCGGCTGTAGCCGTGGCTTCGGGGTGCAGTCGCCTTCGGCTTATGCCTTTATCCGCTATGTCATCAATGAGCATTATCCCTATTATGCCTATCAGGAACTCAAGGAACGACTTGTACATCTCGACAGGCGGCAACATAAACTGGGGAGACTCCTGTTGAGACTGGCAAACTTCTGGCAACCGGAAATAAGTATCTGCAATGATTCTCTTTTTGAAGATTATCTGCGTGCCGGTTGCAGGAAAGTCAAGCGGGTAGAATTGGAGCATCCAATTCAGACAGATTATCTGCTTTTGAAAGATAATCTACTCCTTAAGGAGGCATGGGGAAAGAAGAGGATGATGGTCATTAATCTGGAGAAGATGGGAATGAAGGAAGTGAGAACACAGGTTCTTCCACTTTGCGACGACCAGACGATGCTCGTACTTCTGGGCAATCTTTATCGTGAAAAGCAAGGCGAGGAGTGGCACCATCTGCAGGAATCAGATTATTGTGGCATCACCTACGACCTCTACTCTTTGGGCATCATTTTCTTCGATAAAAAGAAATTTAAGCAGCATTATCGCATGAATTTCTAGAAAAAATGCAAATAAATGCTATTATCTGCACTTTCTAGAGAAAAAAAACGCCAAAAAACTTGCAGATAAAATAAATTTTATTACTTTTGCAGCCAAATTGGTAGAAACGTTAAATAATATAGCTATGTATTGGACACTTGAATTAGCTTCAAAGCTAGAAGATGCACCATGGCCTGCAACTAAAGAAGAGCTGCTCGACTATGCAACTCGCTCAGGTGCGCCTCTGGAAGTTCTGGAGAATCTGCAGGAGATAGAAGACGAAGGTGATGTTTACGAGAGTATCGAGGACATCTGGCCTGATTATCCTTCAAAGGATGACTTCTTGTGGAATGACGACGAATATTAAAAGTCGATGATAGGGCTGTTCTCTTACCAGGGGGCAGCCTTTTTCATCTTTCTGATGTCTCTCTTCCGACTATACCTTATTAATATATAATAATCCCGGCGATATATAATATTTCGCCCGCTTTTACGTTATTACATTGTGTTAAGACGAATCATCATATTAGTTTTTTTGCTGACAGGAGTGCTCGTTTCCAGAGCACAGTATGATCCTTCCTTCAGTCATTATTTCGACATGGAACCATCCTACAATCCTGCGGCAGTGGGTAAGCAGGCAAAACTCAACGTAACGGCTGCTTACGCATTGGATATGGCCGGATTCGAACATAATCCTAGAACCATGTATCTGGCAGCCGACCTGCCTTTCTATGCGCTGAAGAATTATCACGGCGTGGGTGCTACGATGATGAACGACCAGATTGGACTCTTCACCCATCAGCGACTCAACCTGCAGTATGCCTACAAGACCAAACTCTTCGGAGGAACGATGAGCGTGGGTCTGCAAGCCGGATTCCTCAGCGAGAGTTTCGATGGCAGCAAAGTGGATGCTGGAGAATCGGGCGACCCTGCACTCGCCACATCTGATGTGAAGGGTAGCGGATTTGATGCGGGAGCCGGACTCTACTATCTGCATGGCAACTGGTATGTGGGACTTTCTGCACAGCATCTTACCTCACCAACCATTGAACTGGGAGAAACCAATGAGCTTAAGATTGACGCAACGTATTATTTGACTGGCGGATACAATATTAAGCTCCGAAATCCGTTTTTAACTATAAAGTCGTCTGCCCTCGTGAAGTATGACGGAACGGCATGGCGAGGCGACGTTACCGGGCGATTGGTTTACCAATATGACAAGCGTCTGCTCTATGGCGGCTTGACCTACAGTCCTGACAATTCCGTAACTTTCCTGGTGGGCGGTTCCTTCCATGGCGTCATTTTGGGTTACAGTTATGAATGGTACACCTCGAAGCTGAGCTTTGGCAACGGAAGCCATGAGCTTTACATCGGATACCAGATGGACCTGAACCTGGTAAAGAAAGGTAGAAACAAACATCAAAGTGTAAGAATACTCTAAGAAGAAGATCAAGAATATGAACCGTAATATGAAGAAAAGTATAATGCTCCTCAGCTCGCTGGTGGCTCTCCTGACCCTCAGCGGTTGTTTCGGTGCCAAGTCTAGCTCGATGGCAGGCAGAGGCGGTGAGGTGGTTGGAGTTGGCGGAAGAAGTTTCGCCGAACCTGCCCCATACGGCATGGTGAAGGTGAACCGAGGATTCCTGAAGATGGGTCTGGAAACCCAGGATTCTTTGTGGGGACAGAAGACGCCTCGCAAGGATGTTTCCGTGGATGGCTTCTGGATGGATGATACGGAAATCACCAACTCAGAATACAAGCAGTTTATCGCCTATGTTCGCGATTCCATTCTCCGTACCCGTTTGGCTGACCCTGCCTATGGCGGCGACGAGACTTACATGATTACCGAGGATAAGAACGGCGACCCTGTGACTCCACAGATTAACTGGAAGAAGCAGTTGCCAAGAAAGCCAAACGAGGATGAGAAGAGAGCGATGGAAAGTCTCTATACTTCCAATCCTGTGACTGGCGAAAAGCTGATAGACTGGCGACAGCTGAACTACAAATACGAGATTTACGATTATACCGCTGCGGCACTCCGCAGAAACCGTCTGAACCCGCAGGAACGCAACCTGAATACCGATGAGCAGGTGAATGCCAACGAGGTGGTGATGATTTCTAAGGATACTGCCTATGTGGATGATGAGGGACGAATCATCAGTGAAACCATCAACCGCCCGTTGAGCGGACCATGGGACTTCCTTAATACCTACATCGTGAATGTGTATCCAGACACCACCTGCTGGGTGAATGATTTCCGCAATTCAGACAACGAGGCTTACTTGAGAAGTTATTTCAGTAATCCGGCATACAATGATTATCCGGTGGTGGGCGTTACTTGGGAGCAGGCAAATGCTTTCTGCGCCTGGCGTACCGACTATCTGCTGAAAGGTCTGGGACCTGAAGCCCGATTCGTGCAGCGTTATCGCTTGCCTACTGAGGCAGAATGGGAGTATGCGGCAAGAGGCAAGAACCAGAACGAGTTCCCTTGGGAGAACCAGGACGTGAAGAACGGAGACGGATGCTTCTATGCCAACTTCAAGCCAGACCGCGGTAATTATACCAAGGACGGCAATCTGATAACCAGCAAGGTGGGCATCTACTCGCCAAACTCAAACGGACTTTATGATATGGCAGGTAACGTGGCAGAATGGACCAGTACCATCTATACCGAGGCTGGTGTAGATGCCATGAACGACCTGAACCCTGAGTTGAAATACAATGCTGCAAAGGAAGACCCTTACCGCTTGAAGAAGAAGAGCGTAAGAGGCGGTTCCTGGAAAGATCCGGAATCGTTCATCCGTTCGGCATGGCGTTCTTGGGAATACCAGAACCAGCCACGTTCGTATATCGGATTCCGCTGTGTGCGCAGTCTTGCCACCACATCGAGTGCAAAACAGAAACCATCAAAGAACAAGAATAGGAGATAATAAAAATGGGCGAATATAGTAAGTTTAACATCGTATATCATCTGCAGAAATGGATGGACAGTGTGCCTGGACAGACCTTTCTGAACTATGCTTATAGCTGGGGTGCATCTATCGTTATCCTGGGTGCCCTCTTTAAGTTGACCCACTTGCCGGGAGCCAATTTCATGTTGTTTGCCGGTATGGGTACTGAGGCGTTCGTGTTCTTCCTTTCAGCCTTCGACCGTCCTTTTGACAAGACAGCCGATGGAAGAGATATTCCTACTCATGTTACTGAGGAGTACTTGGAGACTGGAAAGGTTACTTATGGGGAGACTGAAGAAGCAGCGGCATCTGCTGCCTCCGGTTCTGCAACTGTAGCTGGTTCATCTTCTGCTGCTTCTGTTTCAGGAACTCCTGTTTCTGGTAGTCAGACCATCATTATCGGCGGTGGAAGCTTTAGCGGAGGTGCTGGTGTATCTGCATCTTCTTCTTCTGTTCCTGGAAGCGAGAGCGAAGGCGCTGAGCAGATTGACGAGAGTGTTGCAGCGGCCGTAGCTCCAGGAGCAGGATTCTCGGAGAATGGTGAAGCCGTAGCCGGTGCCATTATGACTGGTGGTTCTGTGGCCGGTGGCTCTGTTGCAGGCGGTAATGCCGCTTGGGTAGCTGGTCAGCAGGGTGTTACCCCAGAGATGGCTGATGCCCAGAATAATTATGTTGAGGAATTGAAGAAGCTTGTTGAAACCCTTGAAAAGGTGAATGAGCAGAGTACCCGTTTGACCCGTGACAGCGAGGAGATGGAGAACCTGAACCGTACGCTCACAGGTATCAGCAAGGTTTACGAGATGCAGTTGAAGGGTGCCAGCCAGCAGATTGGAACTATTGACCAGATCAACGAGCAGAGCCGCAAGATGGCTCAGCAGATTGAGCAGTTGAACAAGATTTACGCACGTATGATAGAGGCGATGACCGTGAACATGCGTGCTGCAGCTCCTCAGGTAAAGAGTGAAGAGTAACGAAAAGTATTGAATTTAGCAAATTAATATAAATGGCTATAAAGAAAAGACCCGTTTCACCACGCCAGAAGATGATTAACCTGATGTACGTCGTCCTGATGGCTATGCTTGCGTTGAACGTCTCTACGGAGGTGCTCGACGGATTCTCTATTGTGGAAGACAGTCTGAATCGAACCACAGCCAACTCTTCCGCAGAGAACAATGCAATCTATAGTGACTTTGCCGATCAGATGAAGCAAAACCCTACCAAGGTGAGGGAATGGTTCGAGAAGGCTAAGCAGGTAAAGGACATGAGTGATGCGCTCTATAACTTTGCACAGGAACTGAAGGTTGCTATCGTAAAGGAGGCTGACGGCAAGGATGGCGACGTGAGCAATATCAAGAACAAGGAAAACCTGGAGGCTGCCGGCATCGTGATGCTTGCACCGGGTACGGGCAAGGGAAAGAAACTCTATAGGGAGCTGAATCGCTACCGCGACCGCATCCTGGAACTGGTGACAGATGAGCATCAGAAGAAAATCATAGCCAGCAACTTCTCTACCCAGGTGCCTAAGGGCGAGAAATATCTGGGTAAGAACTGGCAGGAATACATGTTTGAGAACATGCCAGTGGCTGCTGCCGTGACCATACTCTCGAAGATTCAGAGCGATGTGCGCTATGCTGAGGGAGAAGTGCTGCACAACCTGGTGGCGAATATCGACATGAAGGATATCCGTGTGAACAAGCTCGATGCCTTCGTGATTCCTGAGAAGACTACGCTTTATCCGGGCGAAAGATTCAATGCCAACATCGTGATGGCTGCCGTGGATACTACCCAGCAGCCGGAAATCTACGTGAATGGCATGAGAGTGAACAGCGCCCGTGGACAGTATAGTTTCACGGCAGGTGGAGTGGGAGAACATCAGTTCTCCGGCTACATTCTGATGAACAATGCCAAGGGCGACGTGATGAAGCGCAACTTCATCCAGAAATACAGCGTGATTCCGGCACCTAACACCGCAACTGTGGCGGCAGACCTGATGAACGTGCTCTATGCAGGTTTTCAGAATCCTATCAGTATCAGTGTGCCGGGCGTGCCAGCCAATGCCATCTCTGCATCGATGACTGGCGGTTCGTTCGTATCGAAGGGCAACGGCCATTTCGTGGCAACCCCAGCGGCTGTGGGCAAGGATGTGACCATCCATGTAACGGCACGCGACAAGGGACAGACCCGCACGATGCCTCCATTTGTCTTCCATGTAAGAAAGTTGCCAGATCCAACGGCTTACCTGGCATTGGGAACCACCCGTTTCCGTGGCGGCGGTCTGGCGAAGGCATCCCTGATGGGTGCCACAGGCATCCATGCAGCCATCGACGACGGATTGCTGGATATACCTTTCAAGGTGTTGAGTTTCGAGACCGTCTTCTTCGACAACATGGGTAACGCCATCCCATTGGCATCAGCAGGCTCCAACTTCTCCGACCGTCAGAGAAACGAGTTCAGAAAGCTTTCTCGCAGTCGCCGTTTCTATATCTCGCATATCAAGGCTGTGGGACCGGATGGCATCACCAGAAATCTGCCTACTGCGATGGAAGTAATCGTGAAATAAATTAGTAAAATTTCAAAGTTCAAAATAATGAAAAAGATATTGTTCATATTCATGCTCTTGGGAATGGTGCAGGGCATCGTGGCTCAACCTCAGGCACGCCGTCAGCAGGCGGCAAAGGAGGCGGCTGCGAAGAAATCGAATGCCGGCAACATTACCACCCGTGCACAAATCTCTTTCCCTACTGCTGCTCCTATGGAGGAGGACGTGGTATGGAGAAGAGACATCTATCGTGAGCTGAGTCTTACCGATAATGCCAATGCCGGACTGTATTATCCTGTGGAGCCTATGGGCAACCAGATGAACCTCTTTACCAACATCTTCAGATTGATGATGACCGGTAAGGTGGCGGTGTTCCAATATCGTCTGGATGGCAACGAGAGTTTTACGGCAGCAGACAGGGTAGACCCGAAGTCTTTCCTGGACAACTATCATATCTATTATGAAAAGAAGGCAAACGGAAGAATCTCGCTCGACAACAGCGACATTCCTTCCAGAGAAGTGAAGGCATATTATATTAAGGAGTCAACCTATTTCGACCAGCGAACTTCCACCTTCCATACCAAGGTGTTGGCACTTTGTCCTATCATGACCCGTGATGATGACTTCGGCGATGGCGGAACCAAGTATCCGCTTTTCTGGGTGCGCTACGACGACCTGGCTCCTTATCTTGCCAAGCAGCAGATAATGACCAGCAATCTGAACAATGCGGCGGTGATGAGTGTGGATGATTACTTTGTGAGAAATCAGTATAAAGGAAAAATCTACAAGACCAACAATATGTTGGGACAAACCTTGGCGCAGTATTGCCACTCCGATTCGGCTCTGGTAAAGGAGCAGAAGCGAATTGAGGGCGAACTGGCTACCTTTGAGAAGAATCTCTGGGGAAACCAGGAGAAGAAGGATTCGCTCGACAGTATTGCCAAGGCGGACAAGAACGTAAAGGGCAAGTTGAAGAAGGAGAAGAAGAGCAATCGCCGTGGCGGTTCATCTTCCAGCAAGCAGGCTAAGGTGAAGGAAAAGCGCAGCAACAGCAGTTCTTCTTCAGCATCCAGCGGTTCGGCACGAGTAACCGTGCGCCGCCAGAGACATTAGAAAATGAATCACAACGAGTGTGATAATAGAAAAATAGAATTTTAATTTTAAAAGGTAGAAAAAATGAAGAAGATTTTATCTCTTGTATTTTTGGTAGCAGCAATGATGTTTGCTACTAGCGCTAACGCCCAGGTAAAGTTCGGTTTGAAGGGCGGCTTGAATGTGACAAGCATGTCGTTTAGCGAGGATGTATTCGATGCTTCCAACAAGACTGGTTTCTTTGTTGGTCCTATGGTTAAGTTTACTGTGCCTATCGTAGGCTTGAGCTTCGATGCTGCAGCCTTGTACGACCAGAAAGAGGCTGACGTTAAGTATGCCGATACTGATGGTGAACTGGGTAAAGTCAACGTGAAGCAGCAGTCTATCAACATCCCTGTGAACGTGCGTTATGGCTTCGGCTTGAGCAGTTTGGCAAATGCCTTTGTTTTTGCTGGTCCACAGTGGGGTATCAATGTAGGTGACAAGAACTTCAAGTGGAATGAGACAAGCAGCTATTCTCTGAAGAAGTCAAACTTCAGCGTAAACGTAGGTGCTGGTGTTACCCTGTTGAGCCATCTTCAGATTTCAGCCAACTATAACATCGCTTGTGGCAAGTCGGCTGATGCCAGCCTTGTCAAGGCTGCCGAGGCACTTACCAATGCAGGCAAGGACAAGAGCCGCAACAACTCTTGGCAGATTGCCTTGGGTTACTGGTTCTAATGAGAAGTTAGACAGTACACTTCACAAGTTTATACATTAAAATATATAAAAGCAGGTACCCCTAGTTGGGTATCTGCTTTTTTTTTGCTATCTTTGCAGAACTTTAGATCGTAAAAAGAAAAGGAGAACGTTATAACATGAGATACGTAGATGTGATATTGCCCCTTCCGCTCGACGGAACCTTTACCTATTCTATCCCCGAAGGGATGGAAGAGAAGGTTGTGCCCAACATGCGTGTGCTTGTTCCATTGGGCAAGAGCAAGAAGTATATCGCGATGGTTGTTGATGTGCATTCGGAAAAGCCGGAATTCGACTGTAGACCTATTGAGGCTGTGCTCGACAAATATCCTTCTCTGCTGTCCCAGCAGATGCGCCTCTGGCAATGGATCAGCGATTACTACATGTCGCCCTTAGGTGACGTGTTTGATGCTGCTATGCCATCGGGCATGAAATCTATAGAGAAATTCAAGCCGAAGATGGAGCTTTATGTGGAGTTGGCTAGCAGTTATCGCAACGAGCAGGCCCTGCATGTGGCGCTCAGTATGGTGCAGCGGTCGTTGAAGCAATCGAAAACGTTGACTACTTTCCTCGCTCTTTCCCACTGGGATAGTCTGGAAGGTGATACTCCCAGGGAAGGTATTAAGAAGGTGACCAAGGAGGAACTGATGAATGAGTCTCGCTGTACGGTTGCTGTGGTCAAGGCACTCATCGACAGGGGTATTCTCTCTACCTATGAACTGGAGGTGGGCAGACTGAACACTTCGGGCGAATCGCATTTCGAACTCATCAAGCCGCTTTCCGAAGCCCAGCAGGATGCCTACAATCAGATTCTCCTGAAGATGATGAACAAGAACGTGGTGCTTCTGCATGGTGTGACATCGAGCGGAAAGACTGAAATCTATATCCATCTTATCAGAAAAGCCATCGAGGAACATAAGCAGGTGCTTTATCTGCTGCCCGAAATCGCCCTGACGGTTCAGATTATGGAGCGACTGCACAAAGTTTTTGGCGACCGGCTCGGCATCTTCCATTCTAAATACAGCGATGCAGAACGTGTGGAAATCTGGCAGAAGCAGCTTTCGGGTCATCCCTATGATGTAATCTTGGGAGCGAGAAGTGCCGTCTTCCTGCCTTTCCAGAAACTGGGACTCGTCATCATCGACGAGGAGCACGAGAACTCTTTCAAGCAGCAGGACCCATCGCCACGCTATCATGCCCGAAGCGCCGCCATCGTGCTTGCCAGCATGTATCCCGAGGCAAAGGTGCTGCTGGGTACGGCTACGCCATCGATGGAGAGTTACTACAATGCGCAGCAGGGCAAGTATGGACTGGTGGAACTGAAGACGAGATTCAAGGACATTCAATTGCCGGAGATTCAGGTGGTGGATGTGAAGGACCTTCGCCATAGAAAGATGATGACGGGGGCTTATTCGCCACAGTTGCTGGCTGCGGTGAGGGAGGCGTTGAAGAATGGTGAGCAAGCCATTCTCTTCCAGAACCGAAGGGGATTTGCACCGATGATAGAGTGCAAGGTGTGCGGATGGGTTCCGAAATGCAAGAACTGTGATGTTTCGCTCACCCTGCATAAGAGCATCAACCTGCTGACCTGCCATTACTGCGGATTCACCTATCCCGTGCCTACGGTATGCCCTAACTGCAGTAGTACGGAACTGATGGGACGAGGTATTGGAACGGAACGCATAGAAGACCAGATAGCCGAGATATTCCCCGAGGCACGTATTGCCCGCATGGATCTGGATACCACCCGTACGCGCAATGCCTACGAGCGACTGATCAGCGACTTCTCATCGGGAAAGACCAATCTTCTGATAGGTACGCAGATGATATCCAAAGGTCTCGACTTTGACAAAGTGAGGGTTGTGGGTATTCTGAATGCCGACTCGATGCTGAACTATCCTGACTTCAGAGCCTACGAGCATGCCTTCATGATGATGGCGCAGGTGAGCGGAAGAGCCGGAAGAAAGGGCAAGCGGGGACTCGTGATTCTGCAGACCAAGAATCCTACGCTTCCTATCATCAGCCAGGTGGTACACAATGATTACGAAGCCCTTTTCAAGGGTATCCTGGAAGAGAGAAGAATGTTTCATTATCCACCATTCTTCCATCTTATCAACGTGTTCCTGAAACATAAGAACGAGAAGGTTTGCCAGCAGGCAAGTCTGGAACTCGGCAAGACGTTGAGAAGCTGGTTTGGCGAAAGAGTGCTCGGACCGGATAAGCCGGCTGTGGCTAGGGTGAAGACAATGAATATCCGCAAGATTGTCATCAAGCTGGAGAATGGTATCGACCAGAAGAAGGTGCGCGAATATCTGAAGTATGCCCAGCAGATGATGGCAAAAGATCCGAGGTATGGAGCTTTGCAGATATATTATGATGTGGATCCGCAATAATCAGACAGATGATTGCTGCTACAAAATAAAAAAATGGCTATCCCAATCGAAGGAAAGGGATAGCCTTTTTTGCATGTTTGTAGTTATGACTGATCTATTATGTTTAGGAAACATAAGTCTAATTCTACTTTTTTCAACCTCTTCTTTAGAAGTTGATGTCGAGACCTACCGCAAACACATTGTTGTTACGGGTGTAGTCAGAGGTGTAGTTGATGCTCTGGTTTGCACTGAGCTGAACATTCTCTGAGGTCTTCTTATGCTGATAGAATGTGTGGAAGTAGGCCACGTTCAAATCCATCTTCTTGTTGATATGGTAAACACCGCCGATAGCAGCAGAGTTAGAACCAACAACGAATGACTTGTCATCCATATACTCATCGCTCAAGCCATAGTTGGTGTTCTGCCAACCTGTACTCAAGGTAATCTTCTTGTTGACATCCACCTCAACACCTGCGTTGTACTCTAAGGTACCACGGTCCAATTTCTCCTGACGATTGTTGTATGATGTAGCGTGCTTGTCGTCGAACCAGTGGAAACCTACGTTTACGCGTACGGCATTTACAGGGCTGTAACCTACACCAAGTGCCAGGTATGCAGGAATATCGCCTGCAATCTTCTTACCATCTGCGTATTCGCCGATAGCCTTATCGAGCTTGGTGTCGAACTGGGTCTTCAACTGACCCATTGCTCCCTGGATGGTGGCGTTATTCAAGATAGCATCAGCAGCCTGCTCAGGTACACCGCCTGCGATGTAAGCATTGCGGAGGTTGTCAGGAAGGTTACCGATACTAGGCACCTGGTTTACTGACTTGTTCTTCAAGCGAATGCGAGTCTTGAACTCGTATTTAGCTGCGAAGTTCCACTTGCCAGTCTTGAAATCCACACCAATAACAGGAGTGAAGCCCACACCGCTCTGGTCACAGCTCAACTCAATGTTGGCAGCTGTTTCCTTGGTTGGGTCGAGCACCTTATAGAGAGGCATGTTGCCAACCTTGATATCTTCTACATATCCGTAGTAGTTAGTAGATGCATAGATACCACGTACACCTGCGAATGCGCTGAAGTTGTCGCTGAACTTATAAGCGGCACCCAGAGAGAGGCCATAGTAGTACTGGCGACCGTGCATATAGCTATTGTAGCTATACTGTCCCTTTGTTCCGAAAGCTTTTTCGCCAGTGAATACGGCTGGAACTCCATACTGTGCTGCAACCTGATCCACTGCACCTGCCAACTGGCAAGCTGCCAAAGCAGTTTCGGCAACAATCTTCTCGAAAGAGCCCAATCCATCATCGAAGGTACACTTTCCGCCGCCACCTGTAAGGGCGAAACCTGCCTGGAGTGACCATCTGCCTTTATTATAAGCATACTGGAAAGAAGGGATGACAGGCGCAAACGCCTTACCCTTGAACTCGCGTGGAGTAGTAGGATTGTTCACATTGTTAGTGAACAATGCATAATCATTTTCAATGCTACGTGTCTGGTAAGCCAACTGCCAGTTGATGGCGAGATGCTTTCCTTCACCCATGAATACAACGCCGGCAGGATTGTAGTAAACGCCGTCAATACCGATAGAAGCCTCACGGCTCATCATTCTGTTGAATGCAACATGCTGGTTGGTGTTAGTGAGCAAACCACCTGCAAAAGAAGGTGCTGCACAAGCCATCGCAATGGCTAAACTAACTAATTTTACTTTCTTCATTTTAATAATATTAAATAAAAACGTCCGCAAAGGTAATTATAATGTTCTATTTCTCTATTAAAACGGGAGTTTATTTAAAATATATTAACGCAAAAACTCCTTTTTCTTGCACAATCTATTAAAACTGTGCAGGAAAAAGGAGTTTTTGAGATGTAAAATAGGGCAAGGCGTAAGTGCTTAGCTTTCCGCCTTTTCTATCATTTTTTCCTCGTTTTGAGCTTCCTCCTGTTCAGGAGTGTCACTCTTTGCATTTTTCTCAGCCTTCGTATTCATGTGAGGGTAAGAGATGCGGGTATGATAGATGGCCTTGAGTCGCTCTGTCAATACAAGCTTGGCGAGGGCGATGTCGCGGAAGGTGATAGGACATTCCTTGAAGAAGCCCTCTGCCACCTGTCCGTCGATGAGTTTGTTTACCAGGTTGCTGATGCTCTCTTCTGTGTATTCATTGAGCGAGCGGGAAGCTGCTTCCACGGTATCAGCCATCATCAGAATGGCCTGTTCGCGGGTGAATGGGTTCTGTCCCGGATACTGGAATAGTGATTTGTCCACCACCTCAGTAGGGTGCTCATTGCAATAATTTACATAGAAATACTTGGTCAGGCCTGTGCCGTGATGGGTGGTGATGAAATCCTTGATGATGCCCGGAAGTCCCACCTTTTCTGCCATTTTCAGACCCTCGGTTACGTGGCTGATGATGATCTGGGCACTCTCCAGGTCGCTCAACTGATCGTGCGGATTCACGCCCGCCTGGTTCTCCGTGAAGAACACTGGATTGGTCATCTTTCCGATGTCGTGATAGAGTGCGCCCGTACGTACCAGCAGACTGTTGGCGCCGATGCGGTTGGCAATCTCTGCTGCCAGGTTACCCACCGTGATGGAATGCTGGAAGGTGCCCGGTGCAATCTCGCTCAGGTTGCGGAGCAATCCCTTGTTGGTGTTAGACAGCTCGAAGAGGGTGACATTAGAGGTGAATCCGAATGTCTTCTCGATGATATACATGAGCGGATAGGACAGCAGCAGGAAGATGCCATTCACGGTGAAATAGGTGTACATGCTGCGGTCGATGTTGAACACCTGGTTGTCCTGCATCAGCTGGAGCGCGAGATAGACTATGCCGCTGCTCAGGGTGACCAGCAGGGCCGTGATGAATATCTGCGAACGCTTGGAAAGTTCACGCAGGCTGTAGATGGCAACCAGACCTGATGCCAGCTGTACGATGATAAACTCGTACTGGTATTTCACCGCAGCCGCACAGATGAGAATCATCGTGACATGGGTGATGAATGCCGTTCGGGAATCCATGAACACGCGCACAAAGATAGGGGCCATGGCGAATGGGATGATGTAGACGCTGAAGAAATTGTGCTTCATGATGAGTGACACGAAGATAGGGAACAGCGTAATCATCGCATAGAGCATGGTGATGCTGCGAGGCTTGTCGAAGTAATCCTTGCGGAACAGCGTGAGATAGCTGGTGAACATGATGACGAGGAGGAAGATAAAAAGTACCTGGCCGATGATGGTGGTGGTAAGTTCATCCTCGGTGGAACTGCGGCGCTTCGTCTCTTTTTCAAAGGATGTGAGCACCCGATAGTTGGAAGGGGTGATGACTTCACCACGGTCGATGATTTTCTGACCGCTCATCACCATACCGCTTGCCAGCGGAATGCTGCTCAGCAAATCGGTCTTCTCCGTCTCCGAGCGTTCCTTGTCGTATATCAGGTTAGGCTCCACGTAGTCGTTCAGGTTGCAGCGTGATAGAATCTGTCGCTGTTCGGCAATCTGCTGGTTGAAGAAAATGCGCTCGTATGCAGCAATGGTAGAGTAGAACGTACCGATGGGTACGCTCTTTACGTTCTTGCCGCTGATGATGCGGATCATGCTTGTGGAATCCTTGTAGATGCGATTGTACTCGGGGGTACTTACGATTCCCGTCTGGTAAACATGATGCAGCTGCTGGGCAACAAGCCCCACAAATTCCTTCGGCAATCCCGGGATGCCCTGGCTGAAGTCGTGGAGGAATCGCTTAACCTGTTCGTCACCCACGGTGGTGTTCACCGAATAGTAAGGTTGGAACTGCTTGAGCAGCGAATCCTGTTCGTGCTTGATCGACTCGTCAGTCTTGTAGATAGGGAAGTCGAAGGTGGCAATGACAGAACCATACATCCACGGTTTGCCTATATCGTAGCGGAACTGTCTGCCCTCATTGCGTGGCAGGAACCATACAATGATGGAAACGGTGAAGAGGATGAGGACGACCTTGGTGATGAAGTTGCGCCAGAAGTTCTCCTCCGGATTGTTAAATATGCTCATATTGTATCGCTTTGTTTAGTCGTGAATACTCTTGTTAACTAACTTCTGATATGGGGCGAAATAGCTGCTCATTTTCCTCTGTTTTGAGCAAAAAAGCCACTTTTCTACGATTAATTCCCATTCACAGTGCGAAAATACGAAAAAAAACTATTATAATCGCAAAAAAAGATGTAAATTTGCAGAAAAATTTAAAATTAGCTATAAAATAAGACATGACAGATAGAAAAGTAAGAGTGCGTTTTGCCCCAAGTCCAACGGGTGCATTGCATATCGGTGGTGTTCGTACTGCCCTTTATAATTATTTGTTTGCCCGCCAGCATGGTGGTGAACTCGTGTTCCGTATCGAGGATACTGACTCTCATCGTTTCGTTCCTGGAGCCGAGGAATACATCCTGGAATCCTTCAAGTGGCTGGGCATCCAGTTTGATGAGGGTGTGAGCTTCGGTGGTGAGCATGGTCCTTACCGCCAGAGCGAGCGTCGCGACATCTATAAGAAGTATGTGCAGCAGCTTTTGGACAATGGCAAGGCTTACATCGCTTTCGATACTCCTGAGGAGTTGGAGGCTAAGCGTGCCGAAATTCAGAACTTCCAGTATGATGCTCATACCCGTATGCAGATGCGCAACTCCCTGACTCTCTCTAAGGAGGAGGTGGATCAGCTGATAGCCGACGGCAAGCAGTACACCGTTCGCTTCAAGATTGAGCCAGGACAGGAAATCCACGTCAACGATATGATTCGTGGCGACGTGAAGGTGATGAGCGACATCTTGGACGACAAGGTTCTCTATAAGAGCGCAGACGAATTGCCAACCTATCACTTGGCCAACATCGTAGACGACCACCTGATGGAAATCTCTCACGTAATCCGTGGTGAGGAGTGGTTGCCTAGTGCTCCATTGCACGTTCTTCTTTATCAGGCATTCGGATGGGAGGACACCATGCCTCGCTTCGCCCACCTGCCTTTGCTCCTCAAGCCAGAGGGTAAGGGTAAGCTCTCTAAGCGTGATGGCGACCGCCTTGGTTTCCCTGTATTCCCATTGGAGTGGCACGACCCTAAGACGGGTGAGGTTTCTTCCGGTTATCGTGAGAGTGGCTACTTCCCAGAGGCAGTGGTCAACTTCCTGGCGCTCCTCGGCTGGAACCCAGGTACAGAGCAGGAAATCTTCTCTCTCGACGAGTTGGTGAAGGCATTCGATATCTCCCGCTGCTCTAAGGCTGGTGCCAAGTTCGACTTCAAGAAGGGTATCTGGTTCAACCACGAGTACATTCTCAAGAAGAGTGATGATGAGATAGCCAACCTCTTTGCACCAATTGTTGCCAACAATGGTGTAGAGGAGACTTTGGATAGAGTAAAGCAGGTGGTACACATGATGAAGGACCGTGTGAACTTCGTCTATGAGTTGTGGCCATTGTGCTCATTCTTCTTCATCCCTCCTACAGAGTATGATGCCAAGACCGCCAAGAAGCGTTGGAAGGAGTATTCTGCACAGCAGATGACCGAACTCGCTGAGGTGCTCGAGGGCATTGAGGACTTCTCTATCGAGGGTCAGGAGCCAATCGTATTGAAGTGGGTAGAGGACAAGGGCTATAAGCTCGGTGACGTGATGAACGCCTTCCGCTTGACTCTCGTTGGTGAGGGTAAGGGTCCTGGCATGTTCGACATCTCTGCCTTCCTTGGTAAGGAGGAGACATTGCGTCGTCTTCGCAAGGCAATCGAAGTTCTGGGTTAATTTTCAGATATAAATATCTCTCTGGGGAAATGGCTGGCAGACGATGCGGCATTTTCCTCAGAGAGTTCACGTATTTATAGATAGTAACCAATATAAAGAAATATCATGATCTATAATATCGTAATCTATTTCGTCCTTTGGGGCATAGCCGTCGCCAGCTTGTTTAATGAAAAGGTGCGCAAGATGTGGCGTGGCGAGCGTGAGGCTTTCAAGATATTAAAGCAGAAGGTGGATCCCAATGCCAAGTACATCTGGTTTCATGCGGCTTCGCTCGGCGAGTTTGAGCAGGGACGACCATTGATGGAGCAAATCCGCAAGGATTATCCTCAGTATAAGATTTTGCTCACCTTCTATTCTCCTTCGGGTTATGAGGTGCGCAAGAACTATGAGGGGGCTGATATCATCTGCTACATGCCTGTGGATACCCGCCTGAATGCCATCCGATTCCTTCGTCTGGTACATCCGGTGATGGCTTTCTTCATCAAGTATGAATTCTGGTCTAACTTCCTTCATATCCTGAAGCATCGCAATATTCCTACCTATAGTGTGAGCAGCATCTTCCGTGAGGATCAGGTGTTCTTCAAGTGGTATGGCAGAAGCTATGCGAATGTTCTGAAATGCTTCACCCGTTTCTTCGTGCAGAACGAGGAGAGCAAGCGATTGCTCGAAAGCATCGGTATCAAGGAGGTGGATGTGGTAGGCGATACCCGTTTCGACCGTGTGCTCCAGATTAAGCAGGCGGCTAAACATCTGCCTATCTGCGAGGCTTTCAGAAGTGGGGTGGCGACGTCGGAAGGAAATGCTTCGGCTTCTTCTGATTCTTCTTCGGAGAATGCTGTTCATCATCCTGACTATAAGGTGTTCGTTGCTGGTAGTTCCTGGCCTCCTGATGAGGAAATCTTTATCCGCTTCTTCAATGAGCATAAGGACTGGCGACTGCTGATTGCACCTCATGTGATTGCTGAGGAACATCTGAAGTTGATTCTTTCTCTCTTGAATGATAAGAAGGTAGTGCGCTATACGCAGACTACGCCAGAAGAAGCAGCCAAGGCTGATGTGCTGATTATCGATTGCTTCGGATTGCTGAGCAGCATGTATAATTATGGTGATGTGGCTTATATCGGCGGTGGTTTCGGTGTGGGTATTCATAATACCCTGGAGGCTGCTGTATGGAATATGCCGGTAATCTTTGGTCCGAACAATAAGAAATTCCAGGAAGCTCAGGGCTTGCTGAAGTCGGGTGGCGGTTTTGAAATCAATACCTATGAGGACTTCGATGGGCTGATGAGTTCCATGATGAACGATGAGGCTTTCCTGAAGCAGGCTGGCGATAAGGCAGGAGCTTTCGTAGCGAGTCTTTCGGGTGCCACCGGTAAGGTTTTGGCAAAGATTGAATTATAGTTAATAAAAGGATTACATTATATAATATATAGTATCTTATATATAAAAATAAAAGGTCTCATGGTTTTCAAAATCCATGAGACCTTTTTTTGATGTTTGGCATAGAATTCCATTTGTTTCATTCCATGCTTGTATTATGCTTTTCCTATTTGATGATGCGGTAGTAATCCTCCTTGCGAGGCTTCACGGTGTGAGGATGAGCTGAAGCATAACCCAATGCCAGGGCACCTACACCCATCAGACCTTCCGGGAGATTCCAATCCTTCATCAGCTTCTTGCCTTCTTCTGAAGCGAACATGCCGTCTTCACGGTTGATCCAGCAGGAAGAAAGACCGATAGAGTGGGCGGCAAGCATCATGTTGCCCAAGATGAGGCTGCCATCCTTTACTCCGTTCACATTGCTTTCAGGAGCCAGGACGATGACGATGGTTGGTGCTCCATAGTAAGGATCGCTCTCTACGCCCATGATGTCTGCGTTCATCTTGCGGAGCTGTGCGCAAACCTCAGGGTTCTGAACGGCAATGATGAAAGGCTCCTGGGTACCATGACCTGTTGCTGCCCATGTGCCGGCCTCCAATACAGTCTTCAATTCTTCGTCGGTAATCTGGTCAGCCTTGAAGCGACGAATGCTTCTTCTCTCCTTGATGGCTTTTAAAACTTCATTTTCCATGTTATCTTGTTTTAAACATTGTATTTAGAAATCTTTTCTCTTTCTTTTCTCTTTTATGCAGGGCATCCGCTCAAATCCTCTTCATCCATATACTGGCTGAGAACTCGTGCGATGCGAATCAACCCCTGCATCAGGGTCTTGCGAGGACAGGCGATGTTGAGGCGCAGGTAGCCCTGACCAGCCTTTCTTCCATACATCGTACCGCTGTTGACGAACACCTTGCCGTCATTCATCAGCTTTTCGTAAGCCTCGTCGCTTGATAACTCGAATGGCAGGATGTCGAGCCAAACCAGATAAGTGCCCTCAAGACGGGTAACGCGAACCTGCGGCAACTCAGAATTGAAGAATTCCTTTACTGCCTGATAGTTCTCGTAGAGATACTGGTTCAGTTCGTCGAGCCATTCCTCACCCTCGTTGTAGGCAGCCTGGAGAGCGATGACACCGAATGGATTAACATCACATACTTCGTTGATGTTGATGGCACGGTTGATGCGGCGGCGCAATGCTGCATCCGGACAGATGATGTTGGCAATCTGGAGTCCGGCAATATTGAATGACTTTGATGGTGAGTTCAGTACCACACAGTTGTCGCGGCAAGCTTCGCTGATGCTTGCAAATGGAGTATACTGGTAGCCTGGCATGATGAGTTCGCAATGGATTTCATCTGCGATGACCTTTACTCCGTGCTTGAGACAGATGTCGTTCATTCGCTCCAGTTCCTCTTTCTTCCATACTCTTCCAGCTGGGTTGTGAGGATTGCAGAGGATGAAGGCGGTGGTCTTCTCGTCGGCACACTTGCGCTCGAAATCCTCGAAATCGATTTCGTAGGTGCAGTTGCCTACACGTTTCAATTCATTTTCCACTACTTCGCAGCCGCTGTTCTTGATGCAGGAGAAGAAGCAGTTGTACACAGGAGTCTGCACCAAAACCTTCTCGCCTGGCATGCAGATTGCCTTCAGGCAGCAGGAGATGGCTGGCACTACGCCCGAAGTATAGAGAATCCAGTCTTTCTCGATGTTCCACTGGTGGCGGCGTGCGAACCAGCTGACGATTGCCTCGTAATAAGAATCCGGTACGAGGGTGTAGCCGAAGATGCCGTGAGCCACGCGCTTCTGCAGGGCTTCGATGATGCAGGGAGCAGTCTGGAAATCCATGTCTGCTACCCACATCGGAATAACGCCGTCTTCCTTTACCAGATCCCATTTGTAGGAATTGGTACCGCGGCGTTCGATGATTTCATCAAAATTGTATTTCATATTTTATTATCTATCTATGCTATTTCTTCATTGCCCATAGGATAAATCTCTTTTTCCCTATTTGAAATCTCTGTTCAGCGACCTTGAATGTATATTCAACGACGCTGAACGTACATTCAACGACGTTGAACCGCCGTTCAGCGTCGTTGAACGGAGATTTCTCTTAATACTACGAACATTTTTCCTTAAAGGCAATGCTTATTTTGTTTAAGGGAATACAGAATCGCAATGAATGCTTCTGCTATTTCGAATGGTCGATGATTTCACATGCTCCCTTAGGTGCCTTGGCAAACTCAGTGTAGGTTACGCTTCCCACTTCGTCTGCCTCGATTCTTCCGGAAATAGGGTTCTTGATATTGGTAATAGCTCCCTTGATGTGCGCATCGATAATGGTACAATCTTCAAAGGCACGGTCGCATTCCTTGTCAAAGGTGCAATCCTCCAATGTCACATGATCCATATAGCAGAGAGGCTGCTCGCCGCTGATGTGGCAACGCACCAGCTTGATGTTCTTGCTGTGCCAGGCGAGATATTCGCCATTCAGTTCTGAATCATAAACCGTCACATTCTCGCACTCCCAGAAACTGTCCTTAGTCGTAATCTTGGCATTGTGAATCTCCACGTTGCTGCAGTATTGGAATACATACTTGGAGTCGCTCTCCAATCCATCTACATAGATATTCTTGGAGAACATGAATGGATAGGTGCCGTCGTGGAGCTTTACGTTCTTCAGTTTCAGACCATCTACCTTCCAGAAAGTCTCGTCAGCATCGGTGAGGTTCACATTCTCCAGTTCCAGGTTCTTCATTTCGCGGAAGAATTTTGGACCATCGATGGTACAGTCCTTCATTACCATATTATCACTATACCAGATGGCAGAACGGCTTTCTGGAGCGAAGTAGCAGTCTGTGATAAGGGAACCGTCCACATGCCACCAAGGGTATTTGCCATAAAACTTGGAGTTATGGCATTCAATGTTCTTGCAGCACTTGATGCCCGATTCGCCATCTGTAATCGTAATATCTTCCAGGCGTACGTCATGCGCACCAAAAAGAGGGCGTTCGCCGCCGAATGATTTGTTCTTTATCAGTTCCATATTTTCTTTTATCCTTTCTTGATTATTATTTCTGTTTGCAAAAATACAAAAATAATGCCAAAGTCGTATAACCTACTCTACTGAAAAATGTAACTATTTGGCGTATTTGCCTAGAATAGGGCATTTGGGATGGATGAGAAATCAAAAAAAGGCTGAATCATGAAGCATTTTCACGATTCAGCCCTTATCGAGTTAACTTCTAAAAATCCGAAGTGGAGAATTACAAGTTAGGGTTCATCTCTTTCCACTCAGCTACTGGAGGAACGATGCCAAGCTCTACGATCTCATCGCGCATCTTGCAAAGGTGCTCGTAAGACTTAGCGAGGCTAGCGAGCTCTTCTTCTGTACCTGTAGGCTCTGTGAAGTGAACACCAGTCTTGTCGATAGTAGTAGGCATAGCCATCATTACGTTCTTGAAGCCGCACTTGTCGCACTTAACGTAGCAACCTGCTGGCAATGTGAACTTCTCGCCACCCATAGCAGCCTCGATCATCTTAACAGCGTTGTAAGCTGGGCTCTGGAATGAAGAACGGCCACGGAGCTTGATGATGTTAGAACCACCCTGTACTGTGTGGTGCTTGATCTCCTCCCAACGCTCGTCAGAAAGACCCATCTCAGACAATGGCTTGCCGTCAACCTTAACCTGAGAAGCGAATACTGCCATCTGCTCGCCGTGACCACCGTAAGTGTGAGCACCAGTAACCTTATCCTGCTGTACACCGAACTCGAGAGCCAAAGCCTGCTGCAAACGGGTAGAGTCGAGAGCAGCGAGTGAAGTCAACTGATTTGGCTTCAAACCAGAGTGGATGAGGGCTGTCAAAGCTGTAACGTCTGCTGGGTTGAAGATAACAACTACGTGCTCAACCTCTGGGCAGTACTTCTTGATGTTGTCACCGAACTCAGCGGCGATCTTGCAGTTACCCTTGAGGAGGTCCTCACGAGTCATACCCTCCTTACGAGGAGCACCACCAGAAGAGATAATATATTTAGCACCAGTGAAAGCCTCCTCAGGATTTACTGTATAAGTAACGTTTACGCCTGGGAATGCGCACTGCTGAATCTCATCGAATACACCATGTACACCTGGCTCGAAGATATCATAAAGACAGATGTTTGGAGTAAGACCGAGCATCAAAGCGCTCTGTACCATGTTAGAACCGATCATACCGCCTGCACCGACGATAACGAGTTTGTCATTTGTTAAAAATTCCATAACTACAATATTTTATTAAAGATGTTTATAAATTTCTTGTCTATTGGGCTGCAAGCTCTTGCAGCTTTTGTTTTGTGGAAAGTCATCGGATAAAAAGACCGTAAATCTCGCTCTTTTGGCTTTCCGACCGCAAAATTACTAAAAAGTAATGTAAAACGTGCATTTATTTCCGCTTAAATTTGTGATTAATTCTTAAAATTCGTATCTTTGTAATCTCTAACTAGCAAAATGCCATATTTATTTCTCTTTCCAGGGGAATTTATGGCTATAAAAATGAAATGTATAATATAATAATGTGTACTCATGAACAATATTAATCAAAGATTGGCAAGCTTGAGGGAAGTGATGAAGCGCGAACATCTTGCTGCGTTCATCTTCCCTAGTACGGATGCTCACCAGAGTGAGTATGTGGCAGACCATTGGTTGGGTAGGGCTTGGATTTCAGGCTTCAACGGTTCGGCAGGAACTGCTGTGGTTACCATGACTTCTGCTGCGCTGTGGACCGACTCCCGCTATTTCCTTGCGGCAGAAGAACAGTTGCATGGAACTGAGTTCCAGTTGATGAAGCTGAGAATTCCGGGAACTCCTTCTATTGCTGAGTGGCTGGGAAAGGAGTTGGCTGATGTTGCTTCTCCTGAAGTGGGATTGGATGGATGGGTGAATTCCTATGCAGCAACCTCTAGCTTGATTTCAGATTTGCGCAAGGCAGGAGGTATCACGATGCGTACTAACCTGGATCCTTTGGCGGAAATATGGAAAGACCGTCCTTCTATTCCTGAGAATCCGGTAGAAATTCAGCCTTTGGAATATGCAGGCGAAGATGCAACTTCTAAAATCCAGCGCATCAGAAAGGCTTTGAGAACTTATCATGCTGACGGCATGCTGGTTTCCGCCTTGGATGACATCGCATGGACCTTGAACCTGCGTGGCACGGATGTGCATTGTAATCCTGTGTTTGTTAGCTATCTCCTGATAGCGTCCGATAAGGTGTCTCTTTTTGTGGATGAGGCTAAGGTGAGCGCCGAGGTGCGTGCTTATCTGGAGGCTCATGGTGTATCCCTATATAATTATAATAAGGTGGAAGATGGGTTGAAGGAGTATTCGGAGTATAATATTCTTTTGGATGGCAACGAAACAAGTTATTATCTCTGGAAGACGGTGAAGTGCCAGGAAATAGTGGCTAAGACTTCTCCTATCCCGGCAATGAAGGCTGTGAAGTGCGAGGCTGAAATTGCGGGCTATCGCAGAGCGATGCTTCGTGATGGCGTAGCCATGGTTAAATTCCTGAAATGGCTGGTTCCGGCTGTTGAGGCTGGAGGACAGACGGAGATGTCTATCGATAGAAAGTTGACCTCCTTGCGTGCAGAGCAGGAGCAGTTCCGTGATATTTCCTTTGATACGATTGCGGGATACCAGGCTCATGGTGCCATCGTTCATTATGAAGCTTCAGCCGAAACGGATGCACCGCTGAAGCCGGAAGGACTTTTGCTCTTGGATTCGGGTGCTCAATATCAGGATGGAACCACGGATATTACCCGCACCATAGCCCTGGGACCGGTGACAGAGGAAATGAAGCATATCTATACCCTGGTTCTCAAGGGACACATACAGCTGGAATTGGCAAAGTTCCCTGATGGCGCTTCCGGAACCCAGCTCGATGCACTGGCAAGAGAGTGTATGTGGAGAGAAGGACTCAACTTCCTGCATGGCACGGGACATGGAGTAGGTTCTTATCTGAATGTGCATGAGGGACCTCATCAGGTGAGAATGGAATATATGCCAGCTCCGCTTCGTGCCGGTATGACTGTGACGGATGAACCTGGTCTTTATCTGGCAGGCAAGTTTGGTGTGAGAATAGAGAACACCCTGTTGATTAAGGACTATATGGAGACGGAGTTCGGTAAATTCCTGCAGATGGAATCTCTTACGCTCTGTCCGATAGATACAGCCCCTATTGACGTGGATATGCTGCTTCCTGAAGAATTGAACTGGCTGAACAGCTATCATGCTGAAGTTTATGCAAAATTGGCTCCTTATCTTGATGAAGAAGAGCAAATTTGGCTGAAAAATGCGACAAAACTCATAAAATGAAGGGGTTAAAGCAAAAAAAACGTCTAATTTCTTGGTTATCTGAAAAATAAGATGTAATTTTGCACCCGCAAATTGTGGCAGTATGCCCTTTTCGCTAGAAATAACATAAGTTTAACATAATAAATTAAAAAGCAAAAAAATGATTATTGTACCAGTTAAGGACGGTGAGAACATCGAGAGAGCTCTCAAGAAGTTTAAGAGAAAGTTTGAAAAGACAGGTGTTGTTAAGGAATTGCGTGCTCGTCAGCAGTACGACAAGCCATCTGTTTTGAAGCGTCTCAAGATGGAACACGCCATCTACGTACAGCAGTTGCGCGCTAACGAGGAGTAATTTTCCTCTTTTTTGAGGAATAATATTAAAAAAACCTCAAAAAATTTGGTAGTTTCAAATAATTTTCGTACTTTCGTTGCCGAAAAGAAATAAGTGCAACTAGTATGTTGAATGTAGACAAGTTTTTGGATTACTTGAGTAGCGAACTGAATAGGTCGCAACAGACGGTGGAAAGCTATCGGGATGATTTAAAACACTTCGAGAAGTTTGCCAAAGACTTGTCTGATTCGTTCTCCTGGGAGACCGTTGATTCCGACATGGTTCGGGATTGGATGGAAAGCATGATGGATAAGGGAAATTCAGCAGCCACGGTCAGTAGACGGCTCAGTGCTCTGAAAACTTTCTATCGGTTTGCTCTGGCAAGACGCTATGTTGAGTCAGATCCAGTGTATAGCATCAAGGGGCCCAAGAAGGAAAAGCCACTTCCGCAGTTCGTTAAGGAAAGCGAAATGGATGAACTCCTCGACAGGCAGGCATGGGGCGACGATTATAATAATGTACGTGCGCGTACTATTATAATATTGTTTTATGAAACCGGGATGCGATTATCAGAACTGGTTAATCTGGATGATAAAGATGTGAATTTCGTTACTTCGGAAATCAAGATTACCGGTAAGGGGAACAAGCAACGTATAGTGCCATTCGGCGACGAGCTTAAAAATACTCTTCTTGAGTTTAGACGGCTACGTGATGCAAGTGTGGAAGTGAAGACTCCTGCACTCGTAGTTTCTGATAAAGGAACACGTATGAATCCGTGGAATGTTCAAGATATCGTGAGGAGTAACCTTTCAAGGGTCTGCTCGTTGAAGAAGAAAAGCCCGCATGTGCTGAGACATTCATTTGCTACGGCAATGCTGAATCACCATGTAGGTATTGAAAATTTGAAAAAGCTGCTTGGGCATGCGAGCATCTCGACAACCGAGATTTATACGCATACAACGTTCGAGCAATTAAAACGAGTGTATAATGAAGCCCATCCAAGGGCGTAACCTTTTAAAAATTGGAGGTCACTATGGAAATTAAGATTCAGTCGATTCATTTCGACGCTACCGAGAAGTTACAGGCGTTTATCGAGAAGAAAGTCGCCAAGTTAGAAAAAACTTATGAAGATATACAGAAAGTAGAGGTGCAACTGAAGGTCGTTAAGCCAGCTACTGCTCTTAATAAGGAAGTTCACTTGGAAGTTACGGTCCCAGGAACGACATTGTTCGTTGAGAAGACATGTGATACTTTTGAGGAGGGAATTGACCAGGCAGTGGACTCAATGAAGGTTCAATTGACCAAATTTAAAGAAAAATCAAGAAATAGATAAAAAAATCGCCGAAAAATTTGGTGGATTCAAAAAAATGTAGTATCTTTGCAGCCGTTTTCCGATAGGTCGAAAACTTAGCCGTAATGCGGCTGTGAAGATTGCCTCTTTAGCTCAGTTGGCCAGAGCACGTGATTTGTAATCTCGGGGTCGTTGGTTCGAATCCGACAAGAGGCTCAAAGGAAAAGAAAGTAGGGTGGTTACCAGAGTGGCCAAATGGGGCAGACTGTAAATCTGCTGGCTATGCCTTCGGTGGTTCGAATCCATCACCACCCACTTCCTTGATAAGCGGAAATAGCTCAGTTGATAGAGCACTAGCCTTCCAAGCTGGGGGTCGCGGGTTTGAGCCCCGTTTTCCGCTCAATGTTTTAAATGCTGTAATAGCTCAGTGGTAGAGCACTTCCTTGGTAAGGAAGAGGTCCTGAGTTCAACTCTCAGTTACAGCTCTACTCAAGTCCGAAAGGATGGGTAGAAAAGATTAAAAACAATATATTAATTAATTGATTATTCATTTATATAAATAAAAAGAAAAAGCTATGGCTAAAGAAGAATTCGTGCGTACCAAACCGCATGTAAACATTGGTACAATTGGTCATGTTGACCATGGTAAGACTACTCTTACTGCAGCTATCTCTAAGGTATTGAATGAGAAGCTCGGTACATCTGAGGCAGTTAAGTCATTCGATCAGATTGATAATGCTCCTGAGGAGAAAGAGCGTGGTATCACTATCAACTCTGCTCACATCGAGTATGAGACAGCAAAGCGTCACTATGCACACGTTGACTGTCCTGGACACGCTGACTATGTAAAGAACATGGTTACTGGTGCTGCTCAGATGGATGGTGCTATCTTGGTTTGTGCTGCTACTGATGGTCCTATGCCACAGACACGTGAGCACGTACTTCTTGCACGTCAGGTAAACGTACCTCGCTTGGTTGTTTTCTTGAACAAGTGCGATATGGTTGACGATGAGGAGATGCTTGAGCTCGTTGAGATGGAGCTTCATGAGATCCTCGAGCAGTACGGTTATGAGGAGGATACTCCAATCGTACGCGGTTCTGCTCTCGGCGCTTTGAACGGTGTTGAGAAGTGGGTTAAGTCTGTTGAGCACTTGATGGACGTTGTTGACGAGTGGATTCAGGAGCCTGAGCGTGAGGTTGACAAGCCATTCTTGATGCCTATCGAGGATGTATTCTCAATCACAGGTCGTGGTACTGTTGCTACTGGTCGTATCGAGACTGGTCGTTGCAAGGTAGGTGACGAAGTTCAGTTGCTCGGTCTTGGTGAGGATAAGAAGTCTGTCATCACTGGTGTTGAGATGTTCCGCAAGGTACTCGCTGAGGGTGAGGCAGGTGATAACGTAGGTTTGCTTCTCCGTGGTATTGATAAGGCAGAGGTTAAGCGTGGTATGGTAGTTGTACACCCAGGTGCTATTACTCCTCACGATCACTTCAAGGCTTCTATCTACGTATTGAAGAAGGAAGAGGGTGGTCGTCATACACCATTCGGTAACAAGTATCGTCCTCAGTTCTATCTCCGTACTATGGACTGTACAGGTGAGATCAAGCTTCCAGAGGGAGTTGAGATGGTAATGCCTGGTGATAACGTAGAGATTGAGGTAGAGTTGATCTACAAGGTTGCTTTGAACGAGGGTCTCCGTTTCGCTATCCGTGAGGGTGGTCGTACAGTAGGTTCTGGTCAGATTACATCAATCCTCGACGATATCAAGTAATTTAGAATTTTCTAGATTTACTATATAATGACTTCCGCTTCTGCGGAGGCGGAAGTCAACTTACGGGTTTAGCTCAGTTGGTAGAGCACTGGTCTCCAAAACCAGGTGTCGAGGGTTCGAGCCCTTCAACCCGTGCTAAATAGAAGATAATATGAATAAAATAGTAAGTTATTGCAAGGCATGTTACGATGAACTTGCGCATAAGACTACTTGGCCATCACGTGCCGAACTAACTCATAGTGCAATGGTTGTATTATCTGCTTCCCTAGTCATTGCATTAGTTGTGTTCGCGATGGATTCTGTATTCAAAGCCTTTATGGGTGTAGTTTATCCAGGTTAATTTTTTAAGGAAATGGCAGACACAGGAAATAAATGGTATGTGCTCAAGGCCGCTAGTGGCAAGGAAGCCAAGGTGAAAGAATACATCGAGGCTGAAATGAAGCACAATGATTTACTTGCAGCAAATGTTTCTCAGGTGTTAATTCCACTCGAGAAGCATGCATCTGTACGTAATGGTAAGAGGGTCGTTAAGGAAAAGGTCTCTCTTCCTGGTTACGTTTTTGTTGAGGCAAGACTGAAGGGTGATGTGGCGCATACTTTGCGCTTCATGCCAAATGTTTTGGGTTTCCTTGGAGGATTGGATGAACCGACTCCTGTACCACAGCGCGATATCAATCGCATGTTGGGTTCTGTAGAAGAGACTGAGTTTGAGGAGAATCTCGATTGTCCATACTTGGTTAATGATACAGTCAAGGTGATGGAAGGTCCATTCAGTGGCTTTAGCGGCGTTATCGAAGAGGTTAACTTGGAGAAGCGCAAGCTGAAAGTTACGGTTAAGATCTTTGGACGTAAAACTCCATTGGAATTAGGTTTTATGCAAGTAGAAAAGGAATAGGGTTCTGTTACGAGAACTTGAAGTCCTTTTATAAGTTTCAATTTTAAATATTAACAAAAAAAATGGCTAAAGAAGTTGCTGGATTAATCAAATTACAGATTAAAGGTGGCGCTGCAAATCCTTCACCTCCAGTAGGACCTGCTCTGGGTTCTAAAGGTATTAATATCATGGGATTCTGCAAGGAGTTCAACGCCCGTACCCAGGACAAGGCAGGTAAGGTATTGCCAGTTGTTATTACATACTACACTGACAAGTCGTTCGATTTCGTAATCAAGACTCCACCTGCTGCAGTACAGTTGAAAGAGGCTGCTAAGATCAAGTCAGGTTCTGCTCAGCCTAACCGTCAGAAAGTTGCTACCCTTACTTGGGATCAGGTAAAGGTAATCGCTGAGGACAAGATGAAGGACTTGAACTGCTTTACTGTAGAGTCAGCTATGAAGCTCATCGCTGGTACTGCAAGAAGTATGGGTATTACTGTAAAGGGAGACTTCCCTGGTAAATAATTTAAAACTTCAATTAGAAAAATGAGTAAACTGACAAAAAATCAAAAATCAGTAGCTGATAAGGTTGAAGCAGGGAAGGTGTACACATTGAAGGAAGCTGCAGAGTTGGTAAAGGAAATTACCACTACCAAGTTTGATGCTTCTCTTGATATTGATGTACGCTTAGGTGTTGACCCACGTAAGGCTAACCAGATGGTTCGTGGCGTTGTTTCATTGCCAAACGGTACCGGTAAGGTTACTCGCGTGCTCGCACTCTGTACTCCTGATCAGGAAGCTGCTGCTAAGGAAGCAGGCGCTGACTACGTAGGTCTCGACGAGTATGTTGAGAAGATTAAGGGTGGTTGGACAGATATTGATGTCATCATCACAATGCCATCTTGCATGGGTAAGATTGGTCCTTTGGGTCGTGTTCTCGGTCCTCGTGGATTGATGCCTAACCCTAAGAGCGGCACTGTAACTATGGATGTTGCTAAGGCAGTTAAGGAAGTAAAGCAAGGTAAGATTGACTTTAAGGTTGATAAGGCTGGTATTATCCACACTTCAATCGGTAAGGTTAGCATGACAGCTGAGCAGATCTACGGAAATGCTAAGGAGTTCATCAATACTGTTATCAAGTTGAAGCCTGCTGCTGCTAAAGGTACATATATCAAGAGTATCTTTATTTCAAGCACTATGAGTAAGGGTATCAAGATTGATCCTAAATCAGTTGAATAACTCTAAAAGTTTTGTAAAATGAAGAAAGAAGTTAAAGATACTATCATCACCGAACTTGGACAGAAGCTTCAGGAGTTCCCTCATTTCTATCTTGTAGACGTTACAGGATTGGATGCAGAGAAGACAAGTAATCTTCGTCGCAAGTGTTTCAAGAGTGAGATTAAGATGGTTGTTGTTAAGAATACCTTGCTTCACAAGGCATTCGAGGCTTCAGACATCGATTTCTCTGAGCTTTATGGCAGCTTGAAGGGTACTACAGCAGTTATGTTCACTAACGTAGCTAACGTACCAGCTAAGTTGTTGAAAGAGTACGAGAAGGACGGCGTTCCAGCATTGAAGGCTGCTTATGCAGAGGAAGGTTTCTATGTTGGCGCAGACAAGCTCGCAGAACTTTCAGCAATCAAGAGCAAGAACGAGGTTCTCGCAGAGGTTGTTGCTTTGCTCCAGTCTCCAGCAAAGAACGTTATTTCTGCTCTTCAATCAGGAAGCAACACTATTCACGGTGTGCTTAAGACATTGGGCGAGCGTCCTGAGTAATCAATCACAATGTTATCAAATTTAATAGTATAAACAAAATAAAAATTTAGAATAAAATGGCAGATATCAAAGCTATTGCAGAAGAGTTAGTAAATCTTACTGTTAAGGAAGTTAATGAGTTGGCAACAGTCCTCAAGGACGAGTATGGTATTGAGCCTGCTGCTGCAGCTGTAGCTGTAGCTGCTGGTCCTGCTGCTGGTGGTGCAGCTGCAGCTGAGGAGAAGTCTTCTTTCGACGTAGTCCTCGCTGAGGTTGGTGGCGCTAAGCTCCAGGTTGTTAAGGCTGTTAAGGAGGCTTGCGGTCTCGGTTTGAAAGAGGCTAAGGATCTCGTAGACGGTGCTCCTTCTACAATCAAGGAGGGTGTATCTAAGGACGAGGCTGAGAACCTTAAGAAGGCTATCGAAGAGGCTGGTGCTAAGGTAGAGCTCAAGTAATTAGATTAATTACATCTCTTACATAATGGTTAGGATTCTCCTGGTAGGCGAGTCCTAACCTTTTTGTGTCTTTTATTATCATGTTAATAAAACCCCATTTAATAACTTCTAATGGCTACAAAAATTGTTGATAACAGAGTAAATTTTGCCAGCGTTCATAATCCGTACCCATATCCGGATTTCCTCGATGTGCAGTTAAAGTCTTTTAAGGACTTCTTACAGTTGGATACTCCGCCTGAGGAACGCAAGAATGACGGTTTGTATAAGGTGTTCTCTGAGAACTTCCCTATCACCGATACACGTAACAATTTCGTTCTTGAGTTCTTGGATTACTATATTGACCCTCCTCGCTACACCATCGATGAGTGCCTGGAGCGTGGTCTTACATATAGCGTACCTTTGAAGGCTAAGATGAAGCTGTATTGTACGGATCCTGATCACGAGGATTTCGGTACTTTCATCCAGGATGTGTTCTTGGGTACTATCCCTTACATGACCGCCAATGGTACATTCGTAATCAATGGTGCTGAGCGCGTTGTCGTTTCTCAGTTGCACCGTTCTCCTGGTGTGTTCTTTGGTCAGGGCGTGCATGCGAATGGTACTGTGCTCTATTCAGCACGTATCATCCCATTCAAGGGTAGCTGGATTGAGTTTGCTACTGACATCAATAATGTGATGTATGCTTACATCGACCGTAAGAAGAAGTTGCCTGTTACTACCTTGCTCCGTGCCATCGGTTATGAGCAGGATAAGGATATTCTCCAGATCTTTGACCTCGCTGAGGAGGTGAAGGTGAACAAGAAGAATATGAAGGCTGCCATCGGTCGTAAATTGGCTGCTCGTGTCTTGAAGAGCTGGAATGAGGACTTCGTTGACGAGGATACTGGTGAAGTTGTATCTATCGAGCGTAACGAGGTAATCATGGAGCGTGAGACTGAGCTTACTGCCGATAATATTGAGGAGATTGTTGAGAGTGGTGCTACTACCGTGCTCCTGCATAAGGACGAAGAGGCTGCCAGCAAGTTCACTATCATCTTCAATACTTTGGCTAAAGACCCAAGTAACTCTGAGAAGGAGGCTGTTACTTACATCTATCGTCAGTTGCGTAATGCTGATCCTGCCGATGATGCCAGTGCACGCGAAGTTTTCCAGAACCTCTTCTTCTCTGACAAGCGTTACGATTTGGGTGAGGTAGGTCGCTACCGTATTAATAAGAAATTAGGTCTCGATACCGATATGGATGTCCGCGTATTGACGAAGGACGATATCATCGAGATTATCAAATATTTGATTCAGCTCATCAATTCAAGTGCTACCGTCGACGATATCGACCACTTGTCTAACCGTCGTGTACGCACCGTTGGTGAGCAGTTGGCTAACCAGTTCTCTATTGGTTTGGCACGTATGAGCCGTACCATCCGTGAGCGTATGAATGTTCGCGACAACGAGGTGTTTACTCCAACAGATTTGATCAATGCCAAGACAATCTCTAGCGTTATCAACTCATTCTTTGGTACAAACCCATTGTCACAGTTCATGGACCAGACAAACCCATTGGCTGAGGTAACTCACAAGCGTCGTCTTTCTGCCCTTGGTCCTGGTGGTCTGTCTCGTGAGCGTGCAGGTTTCGAGGTTCGTGACGTTCACTATACCCACTATGGTCGTCTTTGTCCTATCGAGAGTCCTGAAGGTCCTAACATCGGTTTGATTTCTTCACTCTGTATGTATGCAAAGATCAACGACCTCGGTTTCATCGTTACTCCTTACCGTAAGGTTAGCGACAGCACAGTGGATATGGACAACGATGATGTTGTTTATCTGACAGCTGAGGATGAGGAAGCTAAGATCATCGGTCAGGGTAATGCGCCTTTGACAGAGGATGGTGCCTTCATCCGTGACGTCGTTAAGTGCCGTCAGGATGCTGATTATCCAGTGGTTCCACCATCAGACGTTGACTATGTGGATGTTTCTCCACAGCAGATTGCATCTGTTTCTGCAGGTCTGATTCCATTCTTGGAGCACGATGATGGTCACCGTGCGTTGATGGGATGTAACATGATGCGCCAGGCAGTGCCATTGCTTCACAATGATGCACCTATCGTAGGTACCGGTCTTGAGAAGCAGGTATGTGAGGATTCACGTACAATGATTACCGCAGAAGGCGAGGGTGTTATCGAGTATGTTGATGCTACAACCATCCGTATCCTTTATGATCGCACAGAGGATGATGAGTTCGTCAGCTTCGAGCCTGCCTTGAAGGAGTATCGCATTCCTAAGTTCCGTCGTACCAACCAGAATATGACCATCGACTTGCGTCCTATCTGTAACAAGGGTCAGCGCGTTAAGGCTGGTGATATCCTGACAGAGGGTTATGCTACCGAGAACGGTGAGCTGGCTTTGGGTAGAAACTTGCTGGTTGCTTACATTCCTTGGAAGGGTTACAACTATGAGGATGCTGTCGTTATTTCTGAGCGTATGGTTCGTGATGACGTTTTGACCTCAGTTCATGTGGATGAGTATTCTCTCGATGTACGTGAGACAAAGCGTGGTGTAGAGGAGTTCACTTCTGATATTCCTAACGTAAGTGAGGAAGCAACAAAGGATCTCGACGATAACGGTATCGTACGTGTTGGTGCGCGTATTGAGCCAGGCGACATCATGATCGGTAAGATTTCTCCTAAGGGTGAGAGTGATCCTTCTCCAGAAGAGAAGTTGCTCCGTGCCATCTTCGGTGATAAGGCTGGTGATGTGAAGGATTCTTCCTTGAAGGCTAATCCATCATTGAGTGGTGTTGTCATCGACAAGAAGTTGTTCTCTCGTGCCGTTAAGACTCGTGAGTCTAAGAAGCAGGATAAGATTATCCTTGCCAAGATTGATGAGGAGTACGAGGCTAAGGGCGATGACTTGAAGGATATCCTGGTTGATAAGTTGCTCACTCTGACTGAGGACAAGACTTCTCAGGGTGTGAAGGATTACTCAGGTGTTGAAATCATCACTAAGGGTAGCACATTCACAGCAGCAGCTTTGAAAAACTTGGAGTACGATGGTGTTCAGTCTAATGGTTGGACAGATGATGATCATACAAATACTTTGATTCAGCGTCTGATCATGAACTATATCCGCAAGTACAAGCAGCTTGATGCAGAGTTGAAGCGTCGTAAGTTTGCTATTACTATCGGTGACGAGCTTCCTTCTGGTATTCTCCAGATGGCTAAGGTATACATCGCGAAGAAGCGTAAGATCCAAGTAGGTGATAAGCTTGCCGGTCGTCACGGTAACAAGGGTATCGTTTCTAAGGTGGTACGTCTTGAGGATATGCCGTTTATGGCTGATGGTCGCCCTGTAGATATGGTATTGAACCCATTGGGTGTGCCTTCTCGAATGAACCTTGGACAGATCTTCGAGTGTATTCTCGGTGCTGCAGGTAAGAAGTTGGGCGTTAAGTTCGCTACTCCTATCTTTGATGGTGCTAAGTTGGAAGACCTCTCAGAGTGGACAGATAAGGCAGGCTTGCCACGCTTCTGTTCTACTTACCTTTATGATGGTGAGACAGGTGAGCAGTTTGACCAGCCAGCTACCGTAGGTATGACCTACTTCTTGAAGTTAGGTCACATGGTTGAGGATAAGATGCATGCACGTTCTATCGGTCCTTACTCTCTGATTACTCAGCAGCCACTTGGTGGTAAGGCACAGTTTGGTGGTCAGCGATTCGGAGAGATGGAGGTTTGGGCCATCGAGGCATTCGGTGCTAGCCACGTATTGCAGGAGATTCTGACCATTAAGTCGGATGATGTTGTTGGACGTAGCAAGGCATACGAGGCAATTGTTAAGGGCGACCCAATGCCAACACCTGGCATTCCAGAGTCACTCAACGTATTGCTCCACGAGCTTCGCGGCCTTGGCTTGAGCATCAAACTTGATTAATTTTGAGAACCCCTAATTAAGATAAAGAAACATGGCTTTCAAAAAAGATACAAAGGTAAAGAATAATTTTACGAAGATTACCATCGGTCTCGCTTCGCCAGAGGAGATCCTGGAAAATTCGTATGGTGAGGTTACTAAGCCTGAAACCATTAATTATCGTACATATAAGCCGGAACGTGACGGTTTGTTCTGCGAGCGCATTTTTGGTCCTACCAAGGACTACGAGTGCGCCTGCGGAAAGTACAAGCGCATCCGTTATAAGGGAATCGTTTGTGACCGATGCGGTGTTGAGGTTACTGAGAAGAAGGTTCGTCGTGAGCGTTCTGGTCATATCGAACTTGTTGTTCCTGTAGCTCATATCTGGTATTTCCGTTCTCTGCCAAATAAGATTGGTTACCTTTTGGGTATGCCAACCAAGAAGCTTGATGCTGTTATCTACTACGAGAAGTATGTAGTGATTCAGCCAGGTATTCTCGAGGGTAAGGTAGATGCCGACGGTCTTCCTTTGCTTGGTTCTGCCAAGCTTGATCTCTTGTCAGAGGATGAATACATGGACATCCTCGACAAGTATGACCCAAATGGTGACAACGAGAACTTGGATGATTCTGATCCAAACAAGTTCATTGCCAAGATGGGTGCTGAGGCAATCTATCAGTTGTTGCAGAATGTAGACCTCGATTCATTGTCTTACGAGCTTCGCGACCGTGCTAATAACGATTCTAGCCAGCAGCGTAAGACTGAGGCTTTGAAGCGCTTGAATGTAGTAGAGGGCTTCCGTGCCAGCAAGGGTATCAACAAGCCTGAGTGGATGGTGATGAAGATCATCCCTGTTACTCCACCAGAGCTCCGTCCTTTGGTACCACTGGATGGTGGTCGCTTTGCCACATCCGACTTGAACGACCTCTATCGTCGTGTTATTATCCGTAACAACCGTTTGAAGAGATTGGTTGAGATTAAGGCTCCTGAAGTTATTCTCCGTAACGAGAAGCGTATGTTGCAGGAGGCTGTAGACAGTTTGTTCGACAACTCTCGTAAGAGCTCTGCTGTGAAGAGTGAGAGCAATCGTCCATTGAAGTCACTCTCTGACTCTTTGAAGGGTAAGCAGGGTCGCTTCCGTCAGAACCTCTTGGGTAAGCGTGTTGACTATTCTGCTCGTTCGGTTATCGTCGTTGGTCCTGAGCTGAAGATGGGTGAGTGCGGTCTTCCTAAGTTGATGGCTGCAGAGCTTTACAAACCATTTATCATCCGTAAGTTGATTGAGCGTGGTATCGTAAAGACTGTGAAGAGTGCCAAGAAGATTGTGGATCGCCGTGAGCCAGTTATTTGGGATATCCTGGAGAATGTAATGAAGGGTCATCCGGTTATGTTGAACCGTGCCCCTACACTTCACCGTCTCGGTATCCAGGCTTTCCAGCCTAAGATGATTGAGGGTAAGGCTATCCAGTTGCACCCATTGGCATGTACAGCGTTCAACGCCGACTTCGATGGTGACCAGATGGCTGTTCACCTTCCATTGAGCAATGAGGCTATTTTGGAGACTCAGATCCTGATGCTCCAGAGCCACAACATTCTGAACCCTGCTAATGGTGCGCCTATCACCGTTCCTTCTCAGGATATGGTGCTTGGTCTCTACTATATTACTAAGATTCGCCCAGGTGCTAAGGGTGAGGGATTGACATTCTATGGTCCTGAGGAGGCTTTGATTGCCCGTAATGAGGGCCGTTGTGACCTTCACGCTCTGGTAAAGGTTATCGTTGACGACTTGGTTGATGGTAAGATTCAGAAGCGTATGGTCGAGACTTCTGTAGGTCGAGTTATCGTAAATGGTATCATCCCTGATGAGGTGGGCTTCTTCAATGATGTCATCTCTAAGAAGACTCTCCGCGGTTTGATTTCAAATGTTATCAAGGCTGTAGGTATGGCTGAGGCATGTGAGTTCCTCGATGGTATCAAGAACTTGGGTTACCGCATGGCTTACGTGGCAGGTTTGTCATTTAACCTTGGCGATATCATCATCCCACCAGAGAAGGAGACTATCGTTGAGCGTGGCCGCAAGGAGGTTGAGGAAATCACCAACAACTATAACATGGGATTCATCACCAACAAGGAGCGTTACAACCAGGTGATTGATGCGTGGACTCACGTGAACACCGACTTGGGTAACATCTTGATGAAGGAGATGACCGAGGCAGACCAGGGTTTCAATGCCGTTTACATGATGCTTGATTCCGGAGCCCGTGGTTCTAAGGATCAGATTAAGCAGTTGTCTGGTATGCGTGGTTTGATGGCTAAGCCTCAGAAGGCTGGTGCCGAGGGTGCGCAGATTATTGAAAACCCTATCCTTTCTAACTTTAAGGAGGGTATGTCTGTGTTGGAGTACTTTATTGCATCTCACGGTGCTCGTAAGGGTCTTGCTGATACCGCAATGAAGACTGCCGATGCTGGTTACTTGACCCGTCGTCTTGTAGACGTATCACATGACGTGATTATTACTGAAACAGACTGTGGTACATTGCGTGGCTTGGTTTGCACAGCTTTGAAGAATGGTGATGAAATCATCTCTTCTCTCTACGAGCGTATCCTGGGTCGTGTTTCTGTACATGACATCATTCACCCAACTACTGGTGAACTGATCGTTAAGTCGGGTGAGGAAATCACAGAGGCTAAGGCTAAGATGATTGACGAGTCACCTATCGAGAGCGTAGAGATTCGCTCAGTACTTACCTGCGAGAGCAAGAAGGGTGTCTGCATGAAGTGTTACGGTCGTAACTTGGCTACAGCCCGTATGGTTCAGCTTGGTGAGGCTGTGGGTGTCATCGCAGCTCAGGCTATCGGTGAGCCTGGTACTCAGCTTACTCTCCGTACATTCCACGCCGGTGGTATTGCATCTAACGCTGCTGCCAATGCTAAGATTGCAGCGAAGAATAAGTCTCGTATCGAGTTTGATGAGTTGAGCACTGTTCCATTCGTAGAGGAAGATGAGGAAGGCAACGATATCAAGTGTGAGAAGGTAGTAAGCCACTTGGCTGAAATCCGTTTCGTTGATCCTAATACCAATATCATCCTTGCAACGTTGAATGTTCCTTATGGTTCTTCTTTGTATCACAAGGAGGGTGAAGTAGTAGAGAAGGATACTGTGATTGCCCGTTGGGACCCATTCAACGCCGTTATCGTCAGCCAGTATGCTGGTACATTGAAGTTCAATGACGTCCAGAAGGATCAGACCTACCGTGCCGAGGTCGATGAGACTACAGGTTTGGAGGAGAAGATTATCACTGATTCAAAGAACAAGGCAATGGTTCCATCTTGTGATGTAATCGATGCTCATGGTGAGGTAATTGGTACTTACAACTTCCCTGTAGGTGGTCACCTTGTTGTTGAGGATGGTCAGACTATCAAGACAGGTGAGGTGCTTGTTAAGATTCCTCGTGCCGTAGGTGGTGCAGGTGATATCACCGGTGGTCTTCCACGTGTAACCGAGCTTCTTGAGGCTCGTAACCCATCTAACCCTGCTGTCGTATCAGAAATCGATGGTGAGGTAACCATGGGTAAGGTAAAGCGTGGTAACCGTGAAATCATCGTTACCTCAAAGACTGGTGACCAGAAGAAGTATCTCGTATCACTCTCTAAGCAGATTCTGGTACAGGAGCATGATGCCGTTCGTGCTGGTACACCTCTTTCTGATGGTAGCGTAACTCCAGGCGATATCCTCGCTATCATGGGTCCTACCGCAGTTCAGGAGTATATCGTTAACCAGATTCAGGACGTTTATCGTCTCCAGGGTGTGGCTATCAACGATAAGCACTTCGAGGTGGTTGTTCGTCAGATGATGCGTAAGGTTCGTATCGACGATCCAGGTGATACTACATTCCTGGAGCAGGAGTTGGTTGACAAGCTCGACTTCGCAGAGGAGAATGACCGTATCTGGGGTAAGAAGGTTGTTACCAACGCTGGTGACAGTACTGAACTCAAGCCAGGTCAGATTATCACAGCACGCAAGTTGCGTGATGAGAATTCAGCTTTGAAGCGTCGTGACAAGAAACTTGTTCAGGTTCGTGATGCCGTAGCTGCAACATCAACTCAGATTCTTCAGGGTATTACCCGTGCTGCTCTTGGTACTAAGAGCTTCATGAGTGCTGCTTCCTTCCAGGAGACCACTAAGGTCTTGAATGAGGCTGCCATCCGTGGTAAGGTAGATTACCTTGAGGGTATGAAGGAGAATGTAATCTGCGGTCATTTGATTCCTGCAGGTACAGGTCTTCGTCAGTGGGATAAGCTGATTGTAGGCTCTAAGGAAGAATACGAGCGCATGCAGGCTAATAGAAAGACAGTACTCGACTATGGTGATTCACCAATCGTTGATTAATACCATATAGAGTATATATAATAAGGTATAGAGCCATAGGTGATGATTCATCTATGGCTCTTTGCTTTGTAGGCAGTTCTTTGTCTTTTTTGAGTGCTGATTTAAAAATAAGTATGAAATTATTTGTTTTTTTCAGATTTTATGTGTAAATTTGCATCATCAAAAGAAGTTTAACCCTATTAACTTAATATAATTATGGAAGAAAATAAGAATAATCAAGAGCAGAGTCAGTTTCAGATGGGCATCAAGCCAGAGGTTGCAGAAGGCACCTATTCAAATTTGGCTTTGATTACTCACTCAAGTTCTGATTTCATTTTGGATTTTGCATGTGCACTCCCAGGAATGCCACAGCCCCAGATTAAGAGCCGTGTTATCATGGCACCAGAACATGCTAAGCGTCTGCTTCAGGCATTGCAGGGTAATATCTACAATTACGAGCAGACTTTTGGTAAGATTAAGATTGCCGATGAGCAAGAGCGTACCATCGCTCCATTCGGTACTCCAAAAGGTGAGGCTTAATTGATAAAGCATACGTGCTAAGACTAAATTTTCCGCTGAATACTACTTTTTCTTTATAATATTTGTTTTTAATAGTTATATAACGTTAAAACTTGCCTTCCTTTTTCAAAAGTTACTTTTATTATTAGGTAGTTTGCCGAAAAAATCGTAACTTTGCACCCCGAAAGCCCCATAATGTGGTGGCTTATACGGAAATAAGACAATAATAAAAACAAAATAATAAATTAAAAAGTAAAATTATGCCTACTATTTCACAGTTAGTAAGAAAAGGCAGACGAGTTTTGGTAGACAAGAGCAAGTCACCAGCTTTGGATTCATGTCCACAGCGTCGTGGTGTTTGTGTCCGTGTTTACACAACAACTCCTAAGAAGCCTAATTCGGCAATGCGTAAGGTTGCCCGTGTTCGTTTGACAAACTCTAAGGAGGTTAACTCTTACATCCCAGGAGAGGGTCACAACTTGCAGGAGCACTCAATCGTATTGGTTCGTGGTGGTCGTGTTAAGGACCTTCCTGGTGTACGTTATCACATCGTTCGTGGTACTCTTGATACTGCAGGTGTTGCAAACCGTACACAGCGTCGTTCTAAGTACGGTGCTAAGCGTCCAAAGGCTAAGAAGTAATTCCTTCAATCCGGACAAAAATTAAAATCCAAAAACTCACGGTCGGAGAAGGTCGGGAGTTCTAGGTAAAAAAGATTATTTTTTAAACGTTTTGCTGGAGAAGTAACAGGTTGAGTAAATACTCGGGTGCGAGTGTTGAAGAACGATATACAGCCCCATGCAGAATTTAAATTTTTCAATTAAAAATGAGAAAAGCAAAACCAAAGAAGAGAGTGATCCTTCCAGATCCAGTCTTCAACGACCAGAAGGTCTCTAAATTCGTAAATCATTTGATGTATGACGGTAAGAAGAATACATCTTATGAGATTTTCTACAATGCACTCGATACCGTAAAGGCTAAGATGGCTAACGAGGAGAAGTCTGCACTTGAGATTTGGAAGCAGGCTCTCGATAATATTACTCCACAGGTTGAGGTTAAGAGCCGCCGTATCGGTGGTGCAACTTTCCAGGTTCCTACAGAAATTCGTCCTGATCGTAAGGAGAGTATCTCTATGAAGAATCTTATTATCTTCGCTCGTAAGCGCGGTGGTAAGACTATGGCAGATAAGCTCGCAGCAGAGATTATGGATGCTTATAACAATCAGGGTGGCGCTTTCAAGCGCAAGGAGGATATGCATCGTATGGCTGAGGCTAACCGTGCATTTGCTCACTTCAGATTCTAATTTAACATATAAAATAGGTTTAAAAGAAAAATGGCAAATCGCGATTTACATTTGACACGTAACATCGGTATCATGGCGCACATCGATGCCGGTAAGACAACAACATCTGAGCGTATCTTGTTCTATACAGGTAAGACTCATAAGATTGGTGAGGTACACGATGGTGCTGCTACTATGGACTGGATGGCCCAGGAGCAGGAGCGTGGTATTACTATTACTTCTGCAGCTACAACTTGTAACTGGAACTATCTCGGTAAGTCTTATAAGATTAACTTGATCGATACTCCGGGACACGTTGACTTCACTGCTGAGGTTGAGCGTTCACTCCGTGTACTCGATGGTGCTGTTGCTACATATTCTGCAGCTGATGGTGTACAGCCACAGTCAGAGACAGTATGGCGCCAGGCTGACAAGTACAATGTACCTCGTATCGGTTATGTAAACAAGATGGACCGTTCAGGTGCTAACTTCTTTGAGACAGTTCAGCAGATGAAGGATATCTTGGGTGCTAATCCTATTGCTATTCAGATTCCTATTGGTGCAGAGGAGAACTTCAAGGGTGTAGTTGACCTGATTAAGATGAAGGCTATTCTCTGGCACGATGAGACTATGGGTGCTGAGTATGATGTAGAGGATATTCCTGCTGATTTGGCTGACGAGGCTGCAGAGTGGCGTGATAAGCTTCTTGAGGGTGCTGCTAACTTCGACGACGAGGTTATGGAGCTCTATCTCGATGGCCAGGATATTCCAGAGGAGAAGCTGCTTGCTGCTATCCGTAAGGGCTGCTGTGCTATGGAGTGCTGCCCAATGTTGCTCGGTTCTTCATACAAGAACAAGGGTGTTCAGCCATTGCTCGACTATGTATGCGCATTCTTGCCTTCACCAATGGATACTCCAAATATCGTCGGTACTAACCCTGATACTGAGGAGGAAGAGGATCGCAAGCCATCTGAGGATGAGCCAACATCTGCTCTCGCATTTAAGATTGCTACAGACCCATTCATGGGCCGCCTGGTATTCTTCCGTGTTTACTCAGGTAAGGTTGTTGCTGGTTCTTACGTTTACAACCCACGTTCTGGCAAGCGCGAGCGTATCAGCCGTCTGTTCCAGATGAACTCTAAGCAGGAGATTCCAATGGAGTCTATCGACGCTGGTGATATCGGTGCAGGTGTAGGTTTCAAGGATATCCGTACAGGTGATACACTCTGTGATGAGGATCACCCAATCGTATTGGAGTCTATGACATTCCCTGATACTGTGATCTCTATCGCAGTTGAGCCAAAGAGCCAGGCTGACATCGCTAAGATGGATAACGGTCTCGCTAAGTTGGCTGAGGAGGACCCAACCTTCACAGTTCGTACAGACGAGCAGAGCGGTCAGACTATCATCTCTGGTATGGGTGAGCTCCACTTGGATATCATCATCGACCGTTTGAAGCGTGAGTTCAAGGTTGAGTGTAACCAGGGTAAGCCTCAGGTTAACTATAAGGAGGCTATCACTAAGACAGCTCAGAGCCGTGAGACTTACAAGAAGCAGTCTGGTGGTCGTGGTAAGTTCGCTTGTATCGACGTAACCATCGGTCCTAAGGACGAGGATTATAAGGAGGGCGACTTGCAGTTCATCAACGAGGTTAAGGGTGGTAACGTTCCTAAGGAATTCATCCCATCTGTACAGAAGGGCTTCGCTGATTGCTTGTCAAATGGTGTACTCGGTGGCTTCCCAATGACAGGTTTGAAGGTAACTTTGACCGATGGTAGCTTCCACCCAGTTGACTCTGACCAGTTGTCATTCGAGTTGGTAGCACATCAGGCATTCAAGGTACTTTGCCCTAAGGCAGGTCCTGTTTTGATGGAGCCTATCATGAAGGTAGAGGTTGTTACTCCAGAAGAGAACATGGGTGATGTAATCGGTGACTTGAACAAGCGCCGTGGTCTCGTTCAGGGTATGGAAGAAGGTCGTAGCGGTGCTCGCATCGTAAAGGCTATGGTTCCATTGGCTGAGATGTTCGGTTATGTAACAGCTTTGCGTACTATCACTTCTGGTCGTGCAACAAGCTCTATGGAGTATGATCACCATGCACCTCTCTCTTCAACAATCGCTAAGGCAGTGTTGGAGGAGGTTAAGGGTCACGCAGAACTCCTTTAATAAAAAGAAATAACGGTAAGATGAGGCGCTGCTTAGCGAATGACTCTTAAGCAGCGTACCTCTTCTTCCATTAGACTAAAATAATTCATAATATTAATAACTTAATTTTAAAAATGAGTCAGAAAATCAGAATTAAGCTGAAGTCTTACGACCACCAGTTGGTTGACAAGTCAGCTGAGAAGATTGTGAAGGCTGTTAAGGCAACAGGCGCTATCGTTAGCGGTCCTATTCCATTGCCAACACACAAGCGTATTTTTACTGTAAACCGCAGTACTTTCGTTAACAAGAAGTCTCGCGAGCAGTTCCAGCTCTCAGATTTCAAGCGTCTCATCGACATCTACAGCTCAACAGCTAAGACAGTTGATGCCTTGATGAAGCTTGAATTGCCAAGTGGTGTAGAAGTAGAAATCAAAGTCTAATTATTAAAAATTAAATTGAAATGCCAGGATTAATTGGAAAGAAAATCGGAATGACATCCGTTTTCAGTGCCGACGGTAAGAATATTCCGTGCACTGTTATCGAAGTAGGTCCTTGTGTTGTAACCCAGGTTAAGACCGTAGAGAAGGATGGTTACAAGGCTTATCAGTTAGGTTTCGGCGAGGCAAAGGAGAAGCGTACTTCTCAGCCTATGATGGGAATCTTCAAGAAGGCAGGCACAACACCTAAGAAGCACTTGGCCGAGTTCAAGTTTGATGAGGAGTACAACCTCGGTGACACCATTACAGTTGAAATCTTCAACGGCTGCAAGTTCGTTGACGTAATTGGTACATCAAAGGGTAAAGGCTTCCAGGGCGTTGTAAAGCGTCACGGATTCGGTGGTGTAGGTCAGTCTACTCACGGTCAGGATGACCGCGCTCGCAAGCCGGGATCTATTGGTGCATGTTCTTACCCTGCTAAGGTATTCAAGGGTATGCGCATGGGCGGCCAAATGGGAGGTGACAGAGTTACTACTCAGAACCTTCAGGTGTTAAAGGTAATTCCAGAGCAGAATCTCCTTATCGTTAAGGGTTCTTTCGCTGGATGCAAAGGTTCAACTGTTTTAATTGAGAAATAATGGAAGTTAGCGTATTAGATATCAAAGGTCAGGAGACCGGCCGCAAGGTAGCTCTTAATGATGCAGTCTTCGGCATTGAGCCTAACGATCACGTTCTCTACCTCGACGTAAAGCAGTATCTCGCTAACCAGCGTCAGGGTACAGCTAAGTCTAAGGAGAGAAGCGAGATGAGCGGTTCTACTCGTAAGCTTGGTCGTCAGAAGGGCGGCGGCGGTGCTCGTCGTGGTGATATTAACTCACCTGTACTCGTAGGTGGTGCTCGCGTATTTGGTCCTAAGCCACGTGATTACCGCTTCAAGCTCAACAAGAAAGTAAAGATTCTTGCTCGTAAGTCAGCATTGTCTTACAAGGCTCAGGGGAACTCTATCGTGATGTTGGAAGATTTCACTTTTGAGGCTCCTAAGACTAAAGAATTCTTAAGTGTTCTTAAGAATCTTAAAATTGAGGGCAAAAAAGTGCTCTTCGTTTTGCCAGAATCAAATAAAAACGTATATTTGTCTGCACGTAACTTACAGCGCGCTGAGGTTATCCTCGCATCTAACGTCAATTCGTATAAAGTTTTGAATGCTGATGTAGTAGTGATTACTGAAAAGTCGCTGGAGACTATCGACCAGATCTTAACAAAGTAAAAAGGAGATATTAGAATATGGCATTTATTATCAAACCATTGGTTACTGAGAAGATGACCAAGATTACAGACAAGCAGCCTAACCGCTATGGCTTCGTTGTTCGTCCTGAGGCTAATAAGCTCGAGATTAAGAAGGAAGTTGAGAGTCTGTATAATGTTACAGTAGTTGACGTGAACACAATTCGCTATGCTGGCAAGCGCTCTGCCCGTTACACTAAGGCAGGTCTTGTTAAGGGTCAGAAGAATGCGTTCAAGAAGGCAATCGTTACTCTTAAGGAGGGCGATACAATTGATTTTTACAGCAATATTTAAAATAAAAAATGGCAGTACGTAAATTAAAACCGGTTACTCCGGGTCAAAGACACAAGGTTATTGGCACGTTCGAGGATATTACTGCATCCGTGCCAGAGAAGTCTCTCGTTTACGGTAAACGTTCTACCGGCGGTCGAAACAACACCGGTAAGATGACCGTTCGCTACATTGGCGGTGGTCACAAGCAGAAGTATCGTTTAATCGACTTCAAACGTGAGAAAGATGGTGTTCCAGCAGTTGTTAAGACAATCGAGTACGATCCAAATCGTTCGGCTCGTATCGCATTGCTTTACTACGCTGATGGTGAAAAACGTTACATTATTGCTCCTAACGGACTTGAGGTAGGCGCTACTTTGATGTCAGGTGCAGAAGCTGCTCCTGAGATTGGTAACTGTCTTCCTTTGGCAAACATCCCTGTTGGTACAGTGATTCACAACATTGAGTTGCGTCCTGGTCAGGGTGCTTTGTTGGTTCGTTCGGCTGGTAATTTTGCTCAGTTGACTTCTCGTGAGGGCAGTTATTGTGTAATTAAGCTCCCTTCTGGTGAAACACGCCAGATTTTGAGTGCTTGTAAGGCTACAGTTGGTAGTGTTGGTAACTCTGACCACGCTCTTGAGCAGTCTGGTAAGGCTGGTCGCTCACGCTGGTTGGGTCGTCGTCCACACAACCGTGGTGTTGTTATGAACCCTGTTGATCACCCAATGGGTGGTGGTGAAGGTCGCCAGAGTGGTGGTCACCCACGTTCACGTAAGGGCTTGTACGCTAAGGGTCTTAAGACTCGCGCACCTAAGAAGCTTTCTAACAAGTATATTATCGAAAGAGCTAACAAAAAATAAAGAGTAAATTATGAGTCGTTCACTTAAAAAAGGTCCATACATCAACGTTTCTCTCGAGAAGAAGATTCTCGCTATGAACGAGAGTGGCAAGAAGAATGTTGTTAAGACATGGGCTAGAGCTTCAATGATATCTCCTGATTTCGTAGGACATACTGTTGCAGTTCATAACGGTAACAAATTTATCCCTGTTTATGTTACAGAGAATATGGTTGGCCACAAGCTTGGAGAGTTCGCTCCAACACGTCGCTTTGGCGGTCACTCTGGTAACAGAAAGTAAGCTAAGGGTTAAACCATTTAAAAATTTAAGTAAATAATGGGAGCAAGAAAACATATTGCGGCTGAGAAATTGAAAGAAGCCCGTAAAAACTTGTACTTCGCTAAGTTGGTAGGCGTTCCTTCTTCTCCACGTAAGATGCGCTATGTAGTAGACATGATTCGTGGTATGGAGGTTAACCGTGCACTCGGAGTACTTCGCTTCTCTAAGAAGCAGGCATCTGCTGACGTTGAGAAATTACTTCGTTCAGCTATCGCTAACTGGGAGGCAAAGAATAATCGCAAGGCTGAAGACGGTGAGCTTTATATCAGTAAGGTCTTCGTTGACGAAGGCGTTACAATGAAACGTATGAGACCTGCACCACAGGGTCGTGGTTATAGAATCCGTAAGCGTTCTAACCATGTAACTCTCTTTGTTGATGCAAAAACTAATGACGAAAAATAATTAAGTAGAATGGGACAGAAAGTTAATCCGATTAGTAACCGACTTGGTGTTATCCGTGGTTGGGATTCAAATTGGTTCGGTGGTAAGAACTTCGGTGACAACCTCGTTGAGGATCAGAAAATCCGTAAGTATCTTAACGAGCGCCTTGCTAAGGCAAGCGTTTCTCGTATCGTTATCGAACGTACATTGAAGCTTGTTACCATTACTATTTGCACAGCCCGTCCAGGTATTGTCATTGGTAAAGGTGGTCAGGATGTAGATAAGTTGAAGGAAGAGTTGAAGAAGCTTTATAAGAAAGATATTCAGATCAACATCTTCGAGGTTAAGAAGCCTGAGCTTGATGCTACCATCGTAGGTAAGAACATCGCGAGCCAGATTGAGCACATGATTGCTTATCGTCGCGCTATCAAGATGGCAGTTGCTAACACTATGCGTGCTGGTGCTGAGGGTATCAAGATTCAGATTACAGGTCGTCTGAACGGTGCTGAAATGGCACGTAAGGAAATGTACAAGGAGGGTCGTACTCCTCTTCACACTTTCCGTGCAGACATCGACTACTGCCAGTGCGAGGCACTTACTAAGGTAGGTTTGCTTGGTATCAAGGTTTGGATTTGTCGTGGTGAGGTTTATGGTAAGGCTGATCTTACTCCAAACTTCTCTCAGGATAACAAGAGCAACAACAACCGTGGTAACGGTCGCTCTAACAACCGTGGTGGTAATCGTAAAAGAAACAATAACCGTTAAATTTTAGAAAGCTATCATGTTACAGCCAAAAAGAGTAAAATATAGAAGACCTCAAGATGGTCGTGGCAACAAAGGCAACGCTCATAGAGGTACACAATTGGCATTCGGTTCTTTCGGCATCAAGACTCTTGAGTCAAAGTGGATCGATAGCCGTCAGATCGAGGCAGCTCGTGTGGCATTGAACCGCTACATGAATCGTCAGGGTCAGGTCTGGATCCGCATTTTCCCTGATAAGCCAATCACTCGTAAGCCAGCCGATGTCCGAATGGGTAAAGGTAAGGGTGATCCAGCAGGATGGGTTGCACCTGTTACACCAGGTCGCATTCTCTTTGAAGTAGAGGGTGTTAGTTTCGACATCGCAAAGGAGGGACTCCGTCTTTGCGCTCAGAAACTTCCTGTGAAGACTAAGTTTATTGTTAGACGTGATTACGATAAAAACGCTTAATTATGAAGATTGCAGAAATTAAAAATATCGAGACCAAGGAATTGGTTGAGAAGTTGGAGGCAGCTGTTGACGCTTTGAACAAGAAGAAGATCAACCACAATGTAACTCCACTTGAGAATCCATCAGAGATTAAGGTTGCTCGTCGTGATATCGCACGTATGAAAACTGAACTTCGTCAGAGAGAACTTAACAAATAATAATGGTCCAGATGGAAACAAGAAATTTAAGAAAAGTAAGACAGGGTGTTGTTATCAGCAACAAGATGGATAAAACCATTGTTATTGCAGCTAAGTTCAAGGAGATGCACCCTATTTATGGTAAGTTTGTCCAGAAGACAAAGAAGTACCATGCACATGACGAGAACAATGAGGCTAACGTAGGTGATACAGTTATGATCATGGAGACTCGTCCTCTGTCTAAGACTAAGAGATGGAGATTAGTACAAATTGTAGAAAAAGCTAAGTAATTATGATACAGGCAGAATCAAGACTTACAGTATGTGATAACAGCGGTGCTCGCGAGGCTCTTTGCATTCGAGTTCTCGGTGGTACAGGCCGTCGTTACGCTAGTGTTGGTGACGTGATTGTCGTTGCTGTCAAGAACGTTATCCCATCAAGTGATTTGAAGAAAGGTGCAGTATCAAAGGCTTTGATTGTTCGCACAAAGAAGGAAATTCGTCGTGCTGATGGTTCTTACATCCGTTTCGATGATAACGCTTGTGTATTGCTCAACAATGCAGGTGAGCTTCGTGGTAGCCGTATCTTCGGTCCTGTTGCTCGTGAGCTTCGTGCAGTTAATATGAAAGTCGTTTCTTTGGCACCTGAGGTTCTTTAATATTTTTAAAAGTATAAAGTAATGAGTAAGTTACATATTAAGAAAGACGATACCGTTATCGTTATTGCCGGTGCTGATAAGGGCAAGACAGGTAAGGTGCTCAAGGTCCTCGTTGACGAGAACCGTGCCATCGTTGAGGGTGTGCACATGGTATCTAAGAGCACTAAGCCATCTGCAAAGAATCCTCAGGGAGGTATTGTTAAGCAGGAGGCTCCTATTCATATCTCAAATTTGAGTTTGATCGATCCTAAGAGTGGCAAGGCTACTCGCGTTGCTATCAAGCATGAGGGTAAAAACGTTGTTCGCATCGCTAAAAAGTCAGGGGAGGAAATCAAGTAATGGATACAGCACAGTTAAAGAAAGTATATAAGGAGACTATCGCTCCTTCTTTGCAGAAGCAGTTCAACTATTCTTCAGCAATGGAAATTCCTGTGTTGAAGAAGATTGTTATCAACCAGGGTCTCGGTGATGCTACACAGGACAAGAAGATTGTTGACGTAGCTATCAATGAGATTACTGCTATCACCGGTCAGAAGGCTGTTGCTACATATTCTAAGAAGGATATTGCAAACTTCAAGCTTCGTAAGAAGATGCCTATCGGTGTTATGGTAACATTGCGTCGTGAGCGTATGTATGAGTTCTTGGAGAAGCTCGTTCGTGTTTCTCTTCCTCGTATCCGCGACTTCAAGGGTATTGAGAGCAAGTTTGATGGCCGTGGTAACTATACATTGGGTATCACAGAGCAGATTATCTTCCCTGAGATCAACATCGATGAGATCGATCGCATCCAGGGTATGAACATCACCTTCGTTACAACTGCTAAGACAGACGAGGAAGGTTTTGCTCTTTTGAAGGCATTCGGTCTTCCATTCAAGAACGCAAATAAAGATTAAGAGATATGGCAAAAGAATCAATGAAAGCTCGCGAGATTAAGCGTGCAAAGCTTGTAGCTCGTTACGCTGAAAAGCGCGAAGCTCTGAAAAAGATTATTGCAACTTCTAATGATCCAGCCGAAGCATACGAGGCAGCTCGTAAGCTTCAGGCTATCCCTAAGAATGCAAACCCTATCCGTCTTCACAACCGTTGCAAGATCACTGGTCGTCCAAAGGGTTATATCCGCCAGTTCGGTCTTTCACGTATCCAGTTCCGTGAGATGGCTTCTGCAGGTTTGATTCCAGGTGTAAAGAAGGCAAGCTGGTAATCCTTACAGGCAAAAGAATTTTTTTATTTAATATTGTCGGGGTAGTCCCGATTAATTAAACATTTATATTATGACAGATCCAATAGCAGATTATCTGACAAGACTCAGAAACGCAATCATGGCTCATCACCGTGTTGTTGAAGTTCCTGCGTCTAACTTGAAGAAAGAGATTACTAAGATCCTCTTCGAGAAAGGTTACATCCTCAACTACAAGTTTGTAGAGGATGGTCCTCAGGGCTCAATCAAGGTTGCCTTGAAGTACAACCCAACTACAAAGCAAAACGCTATCAAGTGTTTGAAGCGCGTGTCTACTCCAGGTTTGCGTAAGTACACTGGTTACAAGGACATGCCAAGAGTTATTAACGGATTAGGTATTGCTATCTTATCTACATCCAAAGGTGTAATGACAGACAAAGAGGCTTCTGATCTTAAGATCGGTGGCGAGGTTCTTTGCTATATTTATTAATTGGAGGCTTTTATATGTCTAGAATAGGAAAATTGCCAATTAGTATCCCTGCAGGCGTTACTGTAAACTATGACAACGATTCACACGTTTGTACAGTAAAGGGCCCTAAGGGTGAACTTTCTCAGTGGATTGATCCATCTATCAAGTTTAACAATGCAGATGGTCATATTAGCTTTGAAATCGATGAAAATAGTCCTGTAAATGTTAAGCAGAAGCAGGCTTTCCACGGTTTGTATCGCTCTCTCGTTCACAACATGGTTGTTGGCGTTAGCGCAGGCTATACAAAGGTTTTGGAATTGGTAGGTGTTGGTTATCGTGTTTCTAACCAGGGCAACCTTATTGAGTTCGCTTTGGGTTACACTCACCCTATTTTCATCCAGTTGCCTAAGGAGATTAAGGTTGAGACTAAGTCTGAAAGAAACCAGAACCCAATCTTGACATTGGAGTCATGCGACAAGCAGTTGTTGGGACTCGTTTGTGCAAAAATTCGTTCTTTCCGCAAGCCTGAGCCTTATAAGGGTAAGGGTATTCTCTTTAAGGGTGAAGTTATTCGCAGAAAGTCTGGTAAGAGTGCTTCAGCTAAGTAATTTTAAGTATTTACGATTATGACAACAAAGAAAGTAGAAAGACGAATTAAGATAAAGTTCCGCATTCGTAAGAGTGTTAACGGAACAGCTGAGCGTCCACGTCTTAGTGTTTTCCGCTCTAACAAGCAGATTTACGCTCAGGTTATTAATGATTTGACAGGCACTACACTTGCATCAGCTTCTTCACTCGGTTTGGAGAAGATGCCTAAGCAGGAGCAGGCAACTAAGGTTGGCGAGCTCATCGCTGAGAAGGCTAAGGCTGCTGGCGTTGAGGCAGTAGTTTTCGACCGTAATGGTTATCTCTACCATGGTCGCGTAAAGCAGTTGGCTGAGGGTGCTCGTAATGGTGGTCTTAAATTTTAAACGATTATGGCAATGGATAAAGTAAAAGTAAATAACGAAGAAGTACTTAAGGATCGCTTGGTTGCTATCAACCGTGTAACTAAGGTTACTAAGGGTGGTCGTACTTTCACATTCGCTGCTATCGTCGTTGTTGGTGACGGTAATGGCGTAATCGGCTACGGTCTTGGTAAGGCAGGTGAGGTTACAGCTGCCATCGCCAAGGGTACTGAGGCTGCTAAGAAGAACTTGGTTAAGGTTCCTGTACTTAAGGGTACAGTTCCTCATGAGGTAGAGACTGCATTCGGTGGTGCTAAGGTACTCATCAAGCCTGCTGCAGCCGGTACTGGTTTGAAGGCCGGTGGTGCTATGCGTGCTGTACTTGAGAGTGTTGGTATCAAGGATGTCATCGCAAAGTCTAAGGGTTCTTCTAATGCCCACAACCTTGTTAAGGCTACTATCGCAGCTCTCGCTGAGATGCGCGATGCTTACACTGTTGCAGGTGAGCGTGGTATCAGTATGGATAAAGTATTTAACGGTTAATTAGGAAAAGTCGAATATGGCAACAATTAAAATCAAGCAGATTAAGAGTAAAATCGGTGCTCCAGTAGATCAGAAGCGTACACTCGCTTGTCTTGGTCTCCACAAGATTTCTCAGGTTGTTGAGGTAGAGGATACTCCTAGCAACCGTGGTATGATCCGTAAGGTTCATCACCTCGTAAGTGTAGTTGATTAATTAATCTTTATAAATTAGGAACGATTATGAAATTAAATAATTTGAAACCTGCTGCAGGTTCTACCCATTCACGTCGTCGTATTGGTCGTGGTCCAGGTTCTGGTCTCGGTGGTACTTCTACACGTGGTCACAAGGGTGCCAAGGCTCGTTCTGGTTATAAGAGAAAGATTGGTTTCGAAGGTGGTCAGATGCCATTGCAGCGTCGTGTTCCAAAGGCTGGTTTCAAGAATATCAACCATAAGGAGTACTTCGCAGTAAACCTTTCAACTCTTCAGGCTCTTGCCGAGGCAAAGAGCCTTACAAAGATCGGTATTGAGGAACTTAAGGCTGCAGGTCTTACCAATGGTAAGGAGCTGGTTAAGGTTCTCGGTAACGGCGAACTTAAAGCAAAATTGGAAGTTGAAGCTAATGCTTTCTCAAAGACTGCTGAAGAGGCAATCAAGGCAGTTGGTGGTAACGCAACTATAATCTAAGTAAATGAAAAAGTTTATTGAGACACTAAAGAACTGTTGGAAGATTGAGGATCTCCGTCAGAGACTCCTTATTACTCTTCTGTTTACGGCTATTTACCGTTTTGGCTCGTTTGTTGTACTTCCTGGTATCAACCCGAGCATGTTGGAAAAATTGCAGTCGCAGACCTCTGGCGGTCTTATGTCGCTTCTGGACATGTTCTCTGGTGGTGCATTTTCCAATGCGTCTATCTTTGCGTTGGGAATTATGCCTTATATCTCAGCTTCAATTGTTATGCAGCTTCTTGCTGTCGCTGTGCCTTATTTCCAGAAGATGCAGCGAGAGGGTGAGAGTGGCCGCAAAAAAATACAATGGTATACTAGAGTCCTGACTGTCGCCATCTTGGTCTTTCAGGCTCCTAGTTACCTTTTGAACTTGAAGATGCAGGCAGCCAATGCTCTGGCAACAGGTATTAGCTGGACTGTCTTCATGATTCCGGCAACTATCATCTTGGCAGCAGGTAGTATGTTCATTCTCTGGTTAGGTGAGCGTATCACTGATAAGGGTGTTGGTAATGGTATCTCTCTGATCATTATGATTGGTATCATCGCTCGTTTGCCTCAGGCATTCGTTCAGGAGGTTACTTCTCGTTTGCAGGCAATTTCTGGTGGTGGTCTTATTATGTTCATTGTTGAGATTCTCATTCTCTATGCTGTAGTTTGTGCTTCAATTCTTTTGGTACAGGGTACACGCAAGATTCCGGTTCAGTATGCCAAGCGATTGGTTGGCAATAAGCAGTATGGTGGTGCACGTCAGTACATTCCTTTGAAGCTTTTTGCAGCCAACGTGATGCCTATCATCTTTGCACAGGCTTTGATGTTTATTCCATTGGCGATAGTTCGCTATCAGTCTGAGAACGCAAGCAGCGTTGTTCAGCAGTTGATGGATAACCGCAGTTTGCTTTATAATGTTGTTTATGTAACCTTAGTGATTGCATTTACATATTTCTACACTGCGATTACATTGAACCCAACTCAGATGGCTGAAGATATGAAGCGTAACAATGGTTTCATTCCAGGCGTTAAGCCAGGTAAGGATACCGCTGAGTACATTGATACCGTAATGTCTCGTATTACTTTACCAGGTTCATTATTTATAGCATTTATTGCGATTATGCCAGCTCTTGCAGGACTTCTTGATGTGCAGCAGGCCTTCTCACAATTCTTCGGAGGTACATCTCTGTTGATTTTGGTAGGTGTTGTCATTGACACATTGCAGCAGATTGAGAGTCATTTGCTTATGCGCCACTACGATGGTCTTCTTAATTCAGGCCATACTCGTCAGGGTGGTGTTGCTGCATATTAATCTTTATCTTTTGAAATGCAGATATTTCTGAAGACAGAGGATGAAATTGACCTAATGCGTAAGGCAAACCAACTCGTTGGTGCTACCCTTGCAGAGTTAGGTAAACATATAAAACCAGGTGTAACGACTCTCCAATTGGATAAGGTAGCCGAGGAATTCATCCGTGATCATGGTGCGATTCCAACGTTTAAGAATTTTCCTAATCCATTTGGAGAGCCTTTTCCCGCTAGTATATGTACATCTATCAATGATGTAGTTGTACATGGAATACCAAGTGAAAAGAGTGTCCTCAAGGAAGGAGATATTATTTCCATTGATTGTGGAACTCTTCTCGAAGGTTTCAATGGTGACAGTTGCTATACTTTCGCTGTTGGAAAAATATCTTCTGATGTTAAGCAACTTCTAAAGGTAACTAAAGAATCTTTGTATCTAGGTATTGAACAGGCTATAGCAGGAAATCACTTGGGTGATATTGGTTATGCGATTCAAAACCATTGCCAAGGTTTTGGTTATGGAGTTGTTCGTGAATTGACTGGTCATGGTATTGGGAAGGAAATGCATGAAGATCCTCCAGTCCGTAACTACGGTAGTAGAGGTTCTGGCATCTTGTTGAAAGAGGGCATGTGCCTTGCCATTGAGCCAATGATTACTATGGGCGACCGAAAGATAGGATTACTTCCCGATAAATGGAGTATAGTAACTAGAGATCGTCTGCCAGCTGCTCATTACGAGCATACTATAGTTGTTCGAAAAGGTAAAGCTGAAATTTTATCTTCATTCGTAGAAGTTGAACATTTAGAAGGACAAAATTTTTAATTATGGCAAAACAGGCCGCTATTGAGCAAGATGGAACTATTGTAGAGGCATTATCAAATGCTATGTTCCGCGTTGAATTAGAGAATGGTGTTGACATTACTGCCCACATCTCTGGTAAGATGAGAATGCATTACATCAAGATTTTACCTGGTGATAAGGTTAAGGTGGAAATGAGTCCATACGACTTGACAAAGGGTAGAATTGTTTTTAGATACAAATAATTATCACTATATAAGGTTATGAAGACAAGAGCATCATTGAAGAAGCGTTCAGCTGATTGCAAGATCGTACGTCGTAAGGGTCGTCTCTTCGTTATTAACAAGAAGAACCCTAAGATGAAATTGCGTCAGGGCTAATGTTAAAGTTTGGTAAAAGTATGGCTAATTCAAAAAAAAGTTGTACTTTTGCACCGCTTTTAAAGCAAGGTATTAATTTTTAATTTTTTATTAAACAATGGCAATAAGAATTGTTGGAGTAGATTTGCCCCAGAATAAGCGTGGCGAAATCGCATTGACCTATATCTATGGTATCGGTCGAAGTAGTTCAGCAAAGATATTGGATAAGGCAGGTGTAAGCCGTGACCTGAAAGTCAGCGAGTGGTCTGACGATCAGGCAGCCAAGATCCGTGAAATTATCGGCGCTGAGTTCAAGGTTGAAGGTGATCTCCGTTCAGAGATCCAGATGAACATTAAGCGACTGATGGATATTGGTTGCTATCGTGGAGTTAGACATCGTAATGGTCTTCCTGTTCGCGGACAGAGCACTAAGAACAATGCTCGTACTCGTAAGGGTAAGAAGAAGACTGTTGCTAATAAGAAGAAGGCTACTAAGTAATTCTAAGGAGGAAATTAATTATGGCAAAGCAAAAAGCAACATCTAAGAAGAGAAACGTACGCGTTGACGCTATCGGTCAGCTTCACGTACACAGCTCATTCAACAACATCATTGTATCTCTTGCTAACAACGAGGGTCAGATTATTTCTTGGTCTTCAGCTGGTAAGATGGGTTTCCGTGGTTCTAAGAAGAATACTCCTTATGCTGCCCAGATGGCTGCAGAGGATTGTGCTAAGGTTGCATTCGACCTTGGTCTTCGCAAGGTGAAGGCATACGTAAAGGGTCCAGGTAATGGTCGTGAGTCTGCTATCCGTGCCGTACACGGTGCAGGTATCGAGGTTACTGAAATCGTTGACGTAACTCCATTACCACACAACGGATGTCGCCCTCCAAAGCGTCGTCGTGTATAATAGCATTCATTGATACAAACATTATAGCATTTTATAAATATTATGGCTAGATATATAGGTCCGAAATCTAAAATTGCGCGTCGTTTTGGTGAGCCAATCTTCGGCGCAGACAAAGTTTTGTCCAAGAGAAACTTCCCTCCTGGACAGCATGGCAACAGCCGTCGCAGAAAGATGTCTGAGTACGGTGTCATGTTGGCAGAGAAGCAGAAGGCTAAGTACACTTATGGTGTATTAGAGCGTCAGTTCCGTAATATGTTTGAGAAGGCTGCTAAGGCTGAGGGTATTACTGGTGAGGTTCTTCTTCAGAATCTCGAGTGCCGTCTTGACAACGTGGTTTTCCGTCTTGGTATCGCTCCAACTCGTGCTGCTGCACGCCAGTTGGTAGGTCACAAGCACATCACTGTTGATGGCAAGGTAGTTAATATCCCTTCATTTGCAGTTAAGCCAGGTATGGTTGTTGCTGTTCGTGAGAAGTCTAAGTCTCTCGAGGTAATCGAAGCAGCACTCGCTGGTTTCAATCATAGCAAGTACCCATGGATTGAGTGGGATGATAATTCAAAGAGTGGCAAGTTCTTGCACAAGCCAGAGCGTGCCGACATTCCAGAGAATATCAAGGAGCAGTTAATCGTTGAGTTGTACTCTAAATAAATCATTAAATTAATGGCGATATTAGCATTTCAAAAACCTGATAAAGTAGTAATGCTGGAGGCTGACAACCAGTTCGGAAAGTTTGAATTCCGTCCTCTGGAGCCTGGCTTTGGCGTAACCATCGGTAACGCCTTGCGCCGCATTCTCCTTTCATCGCTGGAGGGCTATGCTGTCAACACAATCCGCATTGCGGGTGTTGAGCACGAGTTCTCTTCAGTTCCTGGTGTAAAGGAAGATGTTACCAACATTATCTTGAATCTCAAGCAAGTTCGATTCAAGCAAGTAGTAGAAGAATTCGAGAATGAGAAAGTTAGTATCACCGTTGAGAATTCTACAGAATTCAAGGCTGGTGACATTGGCAAGTATCTGACTGGATTTGAAGTGTTAAACCCTGATTTGGTGATTTGTCATTTAGACTCCAAAGCTTCGATGCAGATTGATTTGACTATTAATAAGGGACGTGGTTACGTGCCTGCTGATGAGAATCGTCAATTCTGCACAGACGTTAACGTTCTCCCAATCGATTCCATCTACACCCCTATTCGTAACGTGAAGTACGCTGTAGAGCCATATCGTGTTGAGCAGAAGACTGACTACGATAAGCTCGTACTTGAAGTTACAACAGATGGTTCCATTAGTCCTAAGGATGCACTGAAAGAGGCTGCGAAGATTCTCATTTATCACTTCATGCTCTTCTCTGATGAGAAGATCACTCTCGAAAGCCCTGATCAAGAGAGCAATCAAGAGTTTGATGAGGAGGTTCTCCACATGCGCCAGTTGCTTAAGACTCGTCTCGTAGATATGAACTTGAGTGTTCGTGCTCTCAACTGCTTGAAGGCAGCTGATGTAGAGACTCTTGGTGACTTGGTTCAGTATAACAAGACTGACCTCTTGAAGTTCCGCAACTTCGGTAAGAAATCGCTTTCAGAGCTTGATGATTTGCTCGAGAGTCTGAATCTGTCTTTTGGAACTGATATTTCAAAGTATAAATTAGACAAGGATGCGTAATGCATCCTTTGTCCAAAAAGAACAAAAACAAAAATGAGACACAATAAGAAATTCAACCATTTAGGTCGTACTGCTTCTCATCGTAACGCGATGTTGGCTAACATGGCTTCATCACTTATCTTGAGCGAGCACAAAAGAATCACTACGACCCTCGCAAAGGCAAAGGCTCTTAAGAAGTATGTTGAGCCATTAATCACTCGTTCAAAGAATGATACAACTACATCACGTCGTGTTGTTTTCCGTTATCTTCAGAACAAGTATGCTGTTAAGGCTCTCTTCGGTGAGGTAGCTGAGAAGGTAGCTAACCGTCCAGGTGGTTACACTCGCGTTATCAAGTTGGGTACCCGTCAGGGTGACGCAGCTGAGATTGCTTTCATCGAGCTCGTTGACTTTGATGAGAACATGGCTAAGACTCCTAAGGCTGCTGCTAAGAAGACTCGTCGTAGTCGCAAGGCAACTAAGGCTGAGGAGGCACCTGTAGCAGAGGCTCCTGCAACTGAGGAAGCTGCAGCTGAATAAGTTACAACAGATCTCACAAAATATAAGCGCTCTTGTCTTCAGACAGGAGCGCTTTTTTAGTTCCTTCTTTTTTAGTTTTGCCTTCTTTTACTCTTTATCTTTATTTAGGGGATTCCCTAACATTATTTAGGGATTCTTTCTTGAAGTTTTCAAGAATTAGTTGTACTTTTGCAGTAGATTTAAAAGATAAGGTTATGAAAAAGGTGATACTTTTTATGCTTTGCTCGTCTATGCTGATGAGTAGTTGCGATACATATACGGGAAGTGGAGCTTATGCCGGCAGTTCCATCGGGTCTATCCTCGGTTCCGCTATAGGTGGTCTTTCTGGTGGTCCAAGAGGTTCTGACATTGGTACGATTGTAGGTATGGCTGGTGGTGCTATGGTTGGTGCGGCCATCGGTAGTCAGGCAGATAAGGCTCAGGCCGATCGTGAAGCTGCTTATCAACGTGATAGGATTGACCGTTCTCGTTCCAATTATCCATCTGCTTCTCGTCATCATCCTCGTACTGATCGCTCTTCCTCAGTCAATAGTGATGACATATATGATTATAGTACTCCAGTAACTGATAACTCTGATATTTTTGATTCCAATAATGGAGGAGACGACCGTCTCTATGATTTCCAGGGTAAGGATTATACCGGTGATTATAGTGCTCAGCAGCCAACTACTTCTATGCCATCTGCAACAGTTGAAGAACTCGGTGCCAGACTATCTTATTGCCCTAGCTTAGAGATAGTAAATGCCCGTTTTGTGGATGCAAATGAAGACAATTGTCTGAATCGTGATGAAACCTGTAAGTTGATATTCGAAGTGATGAATCGTGGGCAGTATCCTGTATTTGATGTTGTGCCTACAGTGATTGAGATGACAGGTAACAGGCACATCTTTATTTCGCCTAGTATTCATATTGAAAAGATAGCTCCAGGTTCGGGAGTGAGATATACCGCAATGGTGAAGTCCGATAGAAAGTTAAAGGATGGTATGGCTCGTTTCTGTGTGAGTGTCATTCATGAAGGGAAATCAATCTCTAAGGTGAATGAATTCAATATCCCTACCAAACGATGATATGTCTGTTCCCTTAGATTTGTTTTCCATAAGTTGCCACATATTCAATATGAACGAGCAAGAACCTGTTAATGATGGTTCTTGCTCGTTTTTGTATTGTTATGTTTATCTTTTGTATTATTATGTTTGTCTTTGTCTTTTATTTCGCCTTTTTTAGCGTTCTCATTCGATGATGACTTATGCTTTTTTTCAGCTGCCTGTTCCAAAGCCTCCTCCTTTTTTTCGAAATAGTTCTTGGGTTCAAATTCTGCCATTTCGAAATCAATCTTAGGAAGTTTACAGTCTTCTGGCTTATATGGCACAGGGTTATCCAGTCTCTCCACCTTGACGGTTCCTACACCTTGTGCAATCATGCCGATTTCCTTGGCAGCCGCCCATGAAAGGTCGATGATTCTTCCTCTTCCGTAAGGACCACGATCTATTACTTTCACGATTACGCTTTTATCATTTCTGAGATTGGTTACTTTCAGCATGGTGCCGAATGGATAGTAACGGTGTGCACACGTCAAACTGTCGTGATGTATCTTTTGCCCGCTTGCAGAGCGTGCGCCTGTGGCTCGCTTTGAATAATACGATGCCTTTCCGTGTTGATGCTTCTGTGCACAACATGGACTCATAAAAAACGTAGTCAATAATGCTATGATTAAGTATTTTATTTTCATAACTTCTCGATATTTTGGTTGCAAATATATAAAAAATAGATGAAAAATGCAAGGAAATATCAGAAAAATACTATCTTTGCAGTATAAATAGCGACAGATATGGAAAATAATGTACCTAATGAGTGGAATAAGTTCTACTTGAAAGACGTATCGTTTGTCAATCTGATGATGCGCCGTATCTACAATGTGTTGATTGTAGCCAACCCTTACGATGCGTTCATGCTTGAAGATGATGGTCGCATCGAGGAGAAGATATATAATGAGTATATGGAGCTTGGTCTTCGTTATCCGCCTACCTTTACACAGGTTTCTACCACGGAAGAGGCTGCTCAGGTGTTGCGTTCTACGGTGATAGACCTGGTCATCTGTATGCCTGGTAATGCAGATAATGATGCCTTTGATGTGGCCCGTGATATCAAGGGCAAGTTCCCTAACATCCACTGTGTGGTTCTTACCCCTTTCTCACATGGTATCACCAAGCGAATGCAGAACGAGGATTTGAGCATCTTCGATTATGTATTCTGTTGGTTGGGAAATACCAACTTGATTCTTTCCATCATCAAGTTGATTGAGGATAAGATGAATCTGGAGCATGATATTCAGGAGGCGGGTGTGCAGATGATTCTTCTGGTCGAGGACTCTATTCGCTTCTACAGTTCCATCTTGCCCAACCTCTATAATTACATTCTGGAGCAGAGCAAGAACTTCTCCAAGGAAGCCCTGAACCGCCATGCCGCAACCATGCGTATGCGTGGCCGTCCTAAGGTGGTATTGGCTCGTACCTATGAGGAGGCGAAGAAACTGTATGATAAGTATTCCAATAATACCCTTGGAGTCATCAGCGATGCCCGGTTCCCTTTGAAGTGTGCCGCCAGGGCTTTTGGAAATGAGGTTGATGAAGATGTCAAGCCTGAGTATGGCACCGATACCTTCGGTCGCGAGAAATGTCCTGATGCAGGTTTGCAGCTCTTCCGTTACATCCGTAAGCATGACTCTTTCGTGCCCCTCATCCTCGAAAGTTCTGAGAGTGATAACCGTGCCAAGGCAGAAGCTGAGGGTTTCCGCTTCGTGGACAAGAATTCCAAGAAGATGAGTGTAGATCTCCGAAGATTGATGGAGGAGCACATGGGCTTTGGTGATTTCATCTTCCGTGATCCTAAGACCCACGAGGAGATCATGCGCATCAGAAGCCTGAAGGAGTTGCAGGATAATATCTTCAACATCCCTAACGATTCGATGCTCTATCATATCAGCCGCAACCACATGAGCCGCTGGCTTTGTGCACGTGCCATCTTCCCAGTGTCGGCTTTCCTGAAGCATGTTACTTGGGAGAAGCTTCAGGATGTGGATGCCCACAGGCAGATTATCTTTGATGCCATCGTGCAGTACCGCCACATGAAGAACCTGGGTGTGGTAGCTGTGTTCGATAGAATGAAGTTCGATAAGTATGCTCACTTTGCCCGCATTGGCGAGGGATCACTGGGCGGAAAGGGTAGAGGTCTTGCCTTCCTCGACAATATCATCAAGCGCCATCCGGAGTTCAATCAGTATGAGAATGCCACCGTGCAGATTCCGAAGACCGTGGTGCTCTGTACCGATATCTTCGATGAATTTATGATGAGCAACAATCTCTATCCGATAGCGTTGAGCGATGCCAGCGATGATGAGATATTGAAGCACTTCCTGCATGCGCAGTTGCCGGATTCCCTGATAGCCGACTTCTTCACCTTCTTTGAGGCAACGAAGAGTCCTATCGCCATCCGTTCCAGTTCGCTTCTTGAGGATGCGCACTATCAGCCTTTCGCCGGCATCTATTCCACCTATATGATTCCTTATCTTGAGGATAAGTATCAGATGCTCCAGATGTTGGCTTGTGCCATCAAGGGCGTGTATGCCTCCGTGTTCTATCGTGATTCCAAGGCGTATATGACAGCCACCAGCAACGTCATCGACCAGGAGAAGATGGCGGTTATCCTGCAGCAGGTGGTGGGTAAGGATTATGGCACCCGTTTCTACCCAACAATGAGTGGTGTGCTCCGTTCGCTCAACTATTATCCTATAGGAGATGAAGAGGCAGAGGAAGGCATAGCTAGTCTCGCCCTCGGATTGGGTAAGTATATCGTGGATGGCGGTCAAACCCTGCGTGTCTGTCCTTATCATCCGCATCAGGTGCTCCAGACATCAGAAACGGAGATGGCTTTGCGTGATACGCAGACCCAGTTTTATGCCCTCGACATGAAGCATGTGGGCGAGGATTTCAAGGTAGATGATGGCTTCAACATCCTCAAACTTCGTGTGAAGGATGCCGTGGAAGACCTGAGCCTCACCTATATCGCTTCTACTTTCGACCCATACGACCAGGTTATCAATGATGGTGTGTATGAAACGGGCAGAAAACTGATTACCTTTGCCAGTGTGCTCCAGCATGGAGTAGTACCTTTGCCAGAGTTGATGCAGATGTCGATGAAGTTTGGCTCCGAGGCGATGCGCCGTCCTGTGGAAATAGAGTTTGCCTGCAATATCAGCAATGATAGAACGTGCGAATTCTATCTGCTCCAGATTCGTCCGATAGTGGATGCCAAGGAAATGCTCGATGAGGATGTGAAGGCGATACCGGATGCCGACTGTCTGCTCCGTTCCCACAATTCGCTCGGGCATGGAATCTGCGAAGATGTGGTAGATGTGGTCTATGTGAAGTATGATGATCACTTCTCGGCGATGAATAATTTCTATGTGGCTGATGATATCGAACGAATCAATCGTAAGTTCCTTGCCGAAGGGAAGAATTATGTGCTGATAGGTCCGGGCCGTTGGGGTTCTAGCGACCATTATCTGGGTGTGCCGGTCAAGTGGCCGCATATCAGCGCCGCTCGGGTCATCGTGGAAGTAGCTTTGAAGAACTACAACATCGACCCGAGCCAAGGCACCCATTTCTTCCAGAACCTCACCTCTTTCGGTGTGGGTTACTTCACGGTAGATACCAACACCGAAGAAGGCGGTTTCGTGAACAAGGAGATATTGGATGCGATGCCGGCAGTAGAAGAGACGCAGTATGTACGCCATGTGCGCTTTGCGCATCCGATGAGGATACTGATGGATGGAAAGAAGCAGGAAGGAGCAGTCTTGATTCCGAAAGAGTAATCAAGACAGTTCCATCAAAGTACGTAAACAAGTTATAATCAAGCCTGCTCTATCAAGGTACGTATATAACTTCAGTAATGTACTTATACCAGCTCCAGCAGATAGTAATTGTAATCATGAAGGATAGTAGCAAGGAATTTTTCCTTGCTATTTCCTTTTTGTATAGAAGCCTTCAGCTTATCTTCTATCCCCAGGAATTTCGCAACCTTGTCGGCAAGGGTGGCTATCTGGTTTTCGTGTTCCCCATTGCCGCCATAAACCGCTTTCTCAATCACCTCAATTTGTGCCTGCGATAGATTCTTCGCCTCTTCATATACCGGGCGATAGTCTTTCTTGGCATAGTAGAATTCATCTAGTGATACATGGATTTTATCCAGGTTCACCTGCTTGATAACCATTGTTCCAGCAGCCAGATCGCCCAGGCGCTGCGCATTCTTGGTGAGCAGGATAAACAGGAGTCCGATGCCGCTTAATCCCACATCTATCGTGCTGAGCAGCCATCTCATGAAGAAAGAACCCATGGTGGGGCGGGAACCATCTTTGTTCACCACCCTTATCTTCATGATATATTTCCCTGGCGACTGACCTTCGTTGAAGGTTTCCCAGAGGAAGTCGTACAGCCAGAGTGGCAATATAATCAGAAAGAAAAACAAATAATTGAGTTGGTTTCTTGTTTCATAGTCGAGTTCAAAGTAGAAATACATGGCAGTGAAGCCGATGATGCCAGCTATAACCATGTCGATGATGCGTGCTATCACTCTTTCGGCAATGCTCGCAGGCGTCTGGTCTATTCTTACGAATTGGTTGGTTGTGATGTTAGAACTTGTCATAATTCCACGTTTTATAGATGATTGATGTTATTCTGTCTGCAAACTTACGGAAAAAACTACAAATACAAGAATCTTTTCCCCGAAAATTTGCATATATAAGAATATTTACTTACTTTTGCAACAAAAATAATAAGCAATCGTGAAAGAATTTACCTTTATACGTAACAATATCGATAAGTGGCAGCGTGCGGAAATCATCATTTCTGATGCCGACTCGCAATCGCCCGATCGTCTGGCTGAGGTCTATACCGACCTTACGTCCGACCTGGCTTTTGCGCAGACGCATTATCCCGATTCCCGCATCACCATCTATCTGAACAAACTTTCATCCGTGCTTCATAACTCCATTTATCGCAACAAGCGGGAGAAATGGACTCGCATCCTCACGTTCTGGACACAAGAAGTTCCCCAGGTCATGTACGATGCCCGCAAGCTGTTGCTTGCCTCCTTCCTTATCTTTCTCATCAGTATGCTCATTGGTGTGATGTCCCAATGCTTCGATCATGACTTCTGCCGCATCATCCTGGGCGATTATTATGTGGATATGACGCTTGATAACATAGCCAAGGGTAAGCCGATGGCGGTATATGATAGTGACGGAGAGCTAAACATGTTTCTGGGCATCACCTTCAATAATATCAGGGTTTCGTTCATGGTGTTCGTTTCGGGCATCCTTACAAGCATAGCCACGGGTGCCTATCTCTTTCAGAATAGCGTGATGCTCGGTTGTTTCGAAACTTTCTTTGCGCAGCGCGGACTCCTTTATGAATCCTTCCTTGCAGTCTTCCTGCATGGCACGCTCGAAATATCAGCCATCATCATTGCAGCAGCAGGCGGTCTGGCTATAGGCAACGGCTGGCTTTTCCCCGGCACCTATTCCCGCCTGGTTTCCTTCCGTCGTGGAGCCAAGCGGGGCTTGAAGATAGTGGCAGGCACGGTGCCCGTGTTTATCCTGGCAGGTTTTATCGAAGGCTTTGTAACGAGGCACACCGAAGTTCCCGATGCCATACGCCTTGCCTTCATCCTCCTTTCCCTTGCCTTTGTCATCGGCTATTTCGTGATATTGCCCCAGATAAGGCATCGCCAGAGAAAAAAGGATTCTAAAGACTAACAATAAAAATTTTATGATATGAATAAAATCGTTTTTTATCAAGAGAGAACCTTCGGAGATAAGTTCAATGTTACCTTCGAGTTTATCAAGCAAAACTGGAAGCTGATGCTTCGTTATTTTGCTTATGTTGTTTTGCCATTGAGTTTTGTAGCTGAATTCTTCATGGAAGCTATGATGAAGAATGTCATGACTTTGGCTACAGATCCTGAAGAGCTGATGAATTTGATTCCTTCGTATGGCGGCTTTTTCCTGGTGAGCATTGCCGTTTACTTGTGGATGGGTGCGGTTTCCTTTTCCTTACTCCAGGTTTATAATGCCCGTCCCGATGGCTTGCAGAACATCGTCTTTGCCGATTTCAAGCCTCTTCTTGGGCGCAATGCCTGGCGATTGGTGAAGTCGGGATTGGCGCTCAGCCTCGTCCTCCTGGTTGTGATGATACTTGCAGGCTGTCTGTTCGCTTTGCAGATGCCTGTTATTGCCGCAGTCGTTTATCTTGTCTGCATGGCATTAATGATTCCGTTTGTACTCTTTGCGCCGGTTTACATCTTCGAGGATATTCCCCTTTGGCAGGCTTTTGCCCGAAGCTTTCGTCTGGGTTGGCATACTTTGGGTGGCATCTTAGCCCTGGGCATTGTGTTGATGATTCTTACGGCTATCATCTCGTTTGTCTGCACTTTGCCATGGGAAATCTGCTATCTGTTGAAATCCTTTTTTGTTGTAAATCAGGGAAATGCCGATTCTGCTTTCAATGGTGTGCCTTTCATGCTGTTACAGTATCTGCTGGGTGTCCTGATGATGCTTGCCCGCTTCCTGTTGTTGGCCATATTCTATGTCAGCATCAGCTATCTCTATAGCCATGCTGCCGAGAAACTCGATCAGATGTCGGTAGCCGAGGGCGTTGACCATTTCGAGGAGATGGCCGATAAAAATCAGGATGCCGACGACTATCAACTGTAAATTATCAATTGTAAACTATAAACTATCAATTGTAAACTGTAAACTATCAAAGTATGCCCTTTACTCCTTCCGATACATTGGTTCTCGATACTGCCAGGCTCCGTGTCTGGCAGCAGGATGACGATTATGCTTACAGTAGGGAATTGGTGCCTGCCCAGAAGAGTCTGATGGATTGGTTGGGCGAGCAGTTTGATCAGTTCTGGGAATCCGTTTTCGGCACCGCTTTCTATCAGGAGTATTCTTCGCTAATGTGGATATTGGTGGGTGTGTTTCTTGTTATAGGCATCCTGTTGTTCCTCTTCTACAAGCATCCCGAACTGTTCATGCGTTCCGGCAGGCAGGCTCCTTTGGAGTATGAGGTAACCGAGGATACCATCTATGGCGTTGATTTCGAAAGGGAGATAGCCAGGGCGATGGAGCGGAAGGATTATCGGGAGGTGATGCGACTCACTTATCTGCAAACCCTGAAGATGCTGAGCGATCATCAGCTTATCGACTGGCAACCTTTCAAGACGCCTACCCAATATACCCACGAGTGGAAAAATCGGGATTTCCGGCAGATTACGAACCTCTTTGTCCGTGTGCGTTATGGCGGATTCGAGGCAACGGAGCAAATGCTGAAAGATATCCACACCTGTAAGATGAGTGTGGATAACTCTGTAAGTAACTTAAAATCAGCGAAAGGGGGTGATGATGAAAAGTAGTTATAAGTTTTTCCTGAGCATGATGGTGCTTTTTATCCTCATGTTCCTGCTTCAGATGCAACTGCCCAAGAAGTTTGTGTGGAATCCTACCTTCTATCATGCCGACCGCCAGCCTTTCGGCTGCTACGTGTTCGATAGCATCATGCGCCAAAGCTTGCCTCAAGGTTATCAGGTTACCGCCAAAACCTTCAGGCAGCTTGATGAGGAAAACAGAAACCGGAAGATAGCCGTGGTGGTGCTGGATAATTCCCTGAGACTGAAGAAGGTGGATGTAGGTCACCTCCGGAAGATAGCCCAGCGTGGCGGAAAAGTGATGGTTGCCTATCATTGGGGAGGTTCAGATGAACTGGATAGCAGTTTTCATGTCGATATGTCGAGCGGGGCGTTTTATCTGGATAATATCATGCGAAGGATGGCGAGTCAGCAGGATGTGTATGATACCCTTACCTGGTGTGGCTATCCGTTGGCTTATCCCCAGCGGGAATATCGGTTGATAGACCAGCTGATAAGCGGCTCGATTTCTCTCGATTCAGCCAGCAAAGCCACGGTGCTGGCTTACAGTCTTCAGGCTAATCGCAAGTTTCCGTCAGCAGTTTCCTTGCCTTGCGGTAAGGGCGAGGTCATCTTTGTGGCCACTCCGTTGCTCTTTACCAATATGGGTGTGTTGGATGATGTTTCTTCGCAGTATGTCTTCCGAATCATGTCGCAGATGGCCGATTTGCCGGTTTACCGCACGGAAGTATATCTGGAATCGAAGGTGAAGCTCGAAGCAGAACAGTCGCCGCTCCGCGAGTTGCTGAAGCGCCCTCCTTTGCGGTGGGCGGTCTATCTCATGATGCTGGGCGTAGTGCTCTTCATGATATTCACAGCCCGCCGGCGCCAGCGGGTTATCCCGATAGTGGAAAAGCCGAAGAACAGGTCGCTGGAGTTTATCCAGCTCATCGGTACGCTCTATTATCAGCGTCACGACCATGCCGATCTGGTGCGGAAGAAATTCAGGTTCTTTGCCGAAGAGGTAAGAAGGAGTGCGGGCATTGATATCAGCGATGTGAACCAGGGAGATGCCGATTGCCGAGCCTTGGCAGAGATAACAGGCATGGATGTGGAAAAAATCAAGGAAACCATCCGTGAGATTCGACTGGTGATACATTCAGATTTGAATATCCCAGCCAGGCAAATGAGGAAACTCATCGACGAGATGAATCGCATACTTGAGAATATTCAGTAAAATATAATAGGTGAAATATCGGTACATGATAGTATGCGAATATTCAATATAATATAGTAATGAAAATGGAAGAACAAAGATTAGACTTAACTCTTTTCTCAGAAAAGATAGAACGCCTTCGACAGGAGATAGCGAAGGTGATAGTGGGGCAGGATGAAGCCATCGAACTGGTGCTTACTTCTATCCTTGCCAACGGACACGTGCTTATCGAAGGAGTGCCGGGAGTGGCAAAGACCCTTTTGGCCCGGTTGATAGCCCGATTGGTAGATGCCGGGTTCAGCCGGGTGCAGTTTACCCCCGACTTGATGCCTAGCGATTTGCTAGGTATCAACATCTTCAATGTCAAGACCCAGGAGTTTGAGTTCCATCAGGGCCCCGTCTTCTCCGACATTGTTCTGGTAGATGAAATCAACCGTGCACCCGCCAAGACGCAGGCGGCACTCTTCGAGGTGATGGAAGAGCGACAGGTGAGCATCGATGGCGTTACCCACAAGATGGGCGATTTCTATACCATCCTTGCCACCCAGAACCCCGTGGAGCAGGAAGGAACCTATCGCCTGCCCGAGGCTCAGCTCGACCGTTTCCTGATGAAGATAACGATGGGCTATCCTTCGCTGGATGATGAACTGGAGATTCTGAAGCGCCATCAGGAGCATAGCAATCTGGTGAAGCTTGCCGATATTCAGCCCGTTCTGAGCAAGGCAGAACTCCTGCAGTTGCGCAGCTATATAAATAAGGTGGTCATCGACGAGAGTCTGCTTCGCTATATAGCCCAGATAGTTCAGCAAACCCGCAGCACCCGTGCCGTTTATCTGGGAGCATCGCCCCGAGCTTCTGTGGCAATGCTCCAGGCTAGCAAGGCATACGCCCTGCTGCAAGGTCGCGATTTCGTAACGCCCGAAGATATCAAGCAGGTTACTCCATCCATTCTCCAGCACCGCCTGGTGCTCACCGCCGAGGCAGAGATGGAAGGATACACCGCCTATAAAGTGGCGCAGCGACTCATCGACAAAGTTGAAGTTCCGAAATAAATAAAGTGAAGAGTACATTGTTTCTTACCAGAAGATTTTATATCGTTTTAGCAGTCCTGGTCTTTATCACAGGTTTGGGCAGCTTTGTTCCCCCGATGTTCCTCATTGGGAGATGGCTGCTTGTTGCCCTGGGCGTTCTGCTCCTGCTGGAGGCTTTCCTGCTTTATCACGAGCGGGGCATTATGGCTAGGCGAACGATGGCAGATAGGTTTTCCAATGGTGATGACAACGAGGTGAACATCCGTGTGGAAAGTATTTATTCCTTTCCTGTTCTGCTTCATGTCATTGATGAGATTCCGCCCGTATTCCAGCGTCGTGATATCCACTTTCGTCTAAGGCTGGGCATGGGCGAGGGCAAGAATATCCGGTATTTTCTTCGTCCCACAGAGCGGGGTGAATATGATTTCGGCTTAATCCGCATCTTTGTCTCTTCGCCCATCTCGCTCTTGCAGCGCCGCTTCTCGCTGGGGCAGCCCCGTCAGGTGAAGGTATATCCTTCCTATCTGATGCTCACCCGATATGAGTTGCTTGCCATCAGCAATAATCTAACCGAACTCGGCATCAAGAAGATTCGCCGTGTGGGCAATCATACCGAGTTTGAACAGATCAGGGATTATGTGACGGGTGATGATTTCCGGCTCATCAACTGGAAGGCCACCGCCCGCACCTCCCGGCTGATGGTGAACGTGTATCAGGACGAGCGTTCGCAGCAGGTGTTCAGCATCATCGACAAGGGTAGGGTGATGCAGCAGGCTTTCCGGGGGGTGACTTATCTGGATTATGCCATCAACGCCTCGCTGGTGCTTTCGTATATGGCGATGCGCAAGGAAGACAAGGCGGGCATTGTAACCTTCAGCTCCCGTTTCGAGGATTTCGTGCCAGCCTCCCGATACGCCGGCCACATGCAGAACATCTTGGAGATTCTCTATCGCCAGCAGACCCGCTTTGCCGAATCCGACTATTCTGCCCTGGTAGATGGGGTAAACCTGCACGTCAGCAAGCGTTCGCTCCTGGTGCTCTATACGAGTTTTGCCAATCGTGTCAGCATGGAGAGGCAGTTGCCTTATCTTCTTCAGCTCAACCGCCGCCACCGTCTTCTGGTGGTGTTCTTCGAGGATGATGAGGTGAAAGATTATCTTGCCACCCGTCCTGATAGCGATGAGGAATATTATCGCCATGTCATTGCCGAGCAGTTTGCCTACGAGCAGCGTCTCATCGTTTCCTCGCTCAAGCAGCGGGGCATCATGGCCTTGTTGACCACGCCCGAGAAGCTGTCGGTTGACGTACTTAACAAATATCTCGAAATCAAGGCACGGGAATTGTTGTAAATAGTAAGAAGAATACTTCTTTATAGCAAGAAGAATACATTTTTCTTTAGCATAAGTAATAAAAAACGCAGGGAATGTTTGGAATTCTCATCAAAAAGTCTTACCTTTGTTCCCAATTAAAACGAATGCCTTATGAATAGACCAAACCTATTTGCACTTTTATGTGTGCTGATGCTGGCATGGCTGCCGGTTTCGGCTCTGGAGTTTCGTAATCCGGTGATGCCAGGTTATCATCCCTCCCCATACGTGTGTCGGGCAGGGGATAAATGGGTTCATTTACAGAATTCCATTCCAGATAACTATCTTTGCAATGATACGATGGCTGTGGGGAAGAAGTATCTGATGCGTCTCTATCCTCATGGTTCCCTGACGGAGAATCAGCAGCCTACCTTTGCAGGACGCCTGCAGGAATGTGCCAGTTTCACCCTGGAAACAGAGGTTGTTACCAAGGGAAATGTGGAGGCGGGACTCTCGGTTTATCGTGTCAGCGACGGGCATTTCGACTTTTTCGTATCCAAGAAGCAGGTGGCTTTGCGCTGCAAGCTGAAGAGCATCGACTATGTGGTGAAGAGCGTGCCTCGCCTGCGCAAGGGTTCGGTGAAACTGCGCATCAGAAGCAATGGCGAGATGTATTTCTTCGACTATTCGCTCGATGGAAAGAAGTTCCACGAGTTGGCTTCCATGAACTGCAGCCTGATGAGCACCGAGGTGGCAGGCGGATTCACGGGCGTTACGCTGGGCATGTTTGCCGAGGGAAAGCCAAGGAGCGGTCATGCCGACTTCACCTACTTCCATTATGAAGAAAAATAAGATTAAAATAAATAATCATGTCAAAAGCAACAAAGGAAACAACAGAAACAACTCAGATTGCCGACAAGAAATATCTTGTCCCATTCATTCTCATCACGTCGCTCTTCTTCTTGTGGGGCTTCGCACGTGCTATCCTCGATGTGCTCAACAAGCATTTCCAGAATGCACTTCATATCAGCATTACGCACTCTTCGCTCATTCAGGTAACCACCTATCTGGGCTATTTCCTCATGGCGATACCGGCGGGTATATTTATAAATAGGTATGGCTATCGCCGTGGAGTGGTGTTCGGACTCCTGCTCTTTGGCTTGGGAGCCATCCTCTTCATCCCCGGAGCATCGATGGGCAGTTTCTATGCCTTCCTGCTTTGCCTCTTCATCATCGGTTGCGGACTGGTGTTCCTGGAGACGGCTGCCAATCCTTACGTAACGGAGTTGGGTGCCAAGGAAACGGCTACCAGCCGACTGAACCTCTCGCAGTCGTTCAATGGTTTGGGCAGCATCTTCGCCACTTTCTGCATCGGTCAGTTTCTCTTCAATGGCACCCAGGAAGGTGGCAACGTGGTGATTCCCTACGGCATCCTGGGCGTATTGGTATTGCTGATAGCCTTCGTGTTTTCTCGTGTGGAATTGCCTGAGATTCAGCATGCTCAGACCAGGGAAGATAAGGCAAAGGGTAGCAATATCAGCAAGCTTTTTGCCAATCATAAGATGTTCGTGTTCGGTCTCTTTGCCTTGCTGAGTTACGAGGTGGCAGAGATTTCCATCAATTCATACTTCATCAATTTCGTAACGGGCATGCAGTGGATGGACGACCGCACGGCTTCTCTCGTGCTCACCCTGGCGCTGGCATTCTTCATGGTGGGCAGATTTCTGGGCAGCTGGATTATGCGCCACATCAAGGCAACCACCATGCTCCTGATCTGTGCCGTGGGCAGCGTCTGTTCCATCGGTTTGGTACTCTGCAATTTAGGCACTGTATCGCTGGTAGCCTTGGTAGCCAACTATCTTTTTGAGGCCATCATGTTCCCAACCATCTTCAGTCTCGCCCTTACGGGATTGGGCAATCTTACGAAGACGGCATCCTCCCTCCTGATGATGACTCCGATAGGCGGATGCGGCTTCCTGCTGATGGGGCTGATAGCCGATACCACGCATGTGGTGATGCCTTTCATTGTGCCTTTCATCGGCTTTGTGGTGGTATTGGCGTATGCGGCTAGAGAGTACAGAATTGCAAAGTGCGTTTAGCAAAAAGGGTTAAGAAAAGATGAGAAGTGTAAATATTAACTTTTTTAACTTGATTGTAACCCGAAAAGTTCCGCCAACATTTTGCTATCTCAAATGAAAAAGTTAAATTTGCACTCGGAAAAATAAAAAGGTAGGCGTTCCCCTTAGGGAGAATGGCCTTCCAAAACAACGAGAATGTTTCATTAAAATATAAATTTTAAACAATTATGGCAGTAGATTACAAGAAAATCGGTCTTGTGAACACTAAGGACATGTTCGCAAGAGCTATCAAGGGCGGTTGGGCCGTTCCTGCTTTCAACTTCAATAACTTGGAGCAGCTTCAGGCTATCATCCAGGCTTCTTCAAACTTGAAGTCACCAGTTATCCTCCAGGTATCTAAGGGTGCTCGTAAGTATGCTAACCCTACTTTGCTCCGTTACTTGGCAGAGGGTGCTGTAGAGTATGCTAAGGAGTTGGGTTGCAACCATCCAGAGATCGTTCTCCACCTCGATCACGGTGATAGCTTCGAGACATGTAAGAGCTGTGTAGATTTCGGCTTCTCTTCTGTAATGATCGACGGTTCTGCACTTCCATACGAGGAGAACATTGCATTGACAAAGAAGGTTGTTGACTACGCTCATCAGTTCGGTGTAACTGTAGAGGGTGAGCTCGGTGTCCTCGCTGGTGTTGAGGATGACGTAGTTGCTGAGGAGTCTCACTATACAAAGCCTGAGGAGGTTGTTGATTTCGCTACACGTACAGGTGTTGATTCATTGGCTATCTCTATCGGTACATCTCACGGTGCTTACAAGTTCAAGCCAGAGCAGTGCACACGTGACCCTAAGACTGGTCACCTCGTTCCTCCTCCATTGGCATTCGACGTATTGGCAGCAGTTGAGGAGCAGCTTCCTGGTTTCCCTATCGTTCTCCACGGTTCTTCTTCAGTTCCTCAGGAGTATGTTGATATCATCAACAAGTTCGGTGGCAAGTTGCCAGATGCAGTTGGTATCCCAGAGGAGCAGTTGACTAAGGCTTCTGAGAGCGCTGTTTGCAAGATCAACATCGACTCTGACTCTCGTCTTGCTTTCACAGCAGGTGTTCGTGAGACATTGGCTCTTCACCCAGAGTACTTCGACCCACGTCAGTACTGCGGTAAGGCTCGTGAGTATATGGTTGACCTCTATAGCCACAAGATCAAGGATGTTCTTCATTCTGACAACAAGTTGGCTAACCTCGACTAATCTTCGAGATTTTACAACAAAAGATATGAGCGGGAATCCGAAAGGGTTTCCGCTTTTTTGTTTCCCTGCTATTCCCTTTCTCCCTTCTTTCTCCCTCCTTTCTCCCTTCTTTTCTCATTCTCTTATTCTTGTTGTCGCACACATTTCTGCGGCATTAAATTGTGTGCGTTGACACGAAATAGTTTACAATATTTAACTCAATAAGTTTGGCGTTTCTCTCTTTTTTTCTTAAATTTGCACTTGTGATATGATATAAATCACATTATATGTAAAGGAAACATATCCTGCATATCATTTAGTATAATTGTGAAAGATGAACCAACTGAATGGTTGGTATTTGTTTTAACCAATGTCTTTGCTATCCCCCTTGCAGGGAAGCATGTGATATTCTTCATTGGTATATTAACAATTAGTAAATGATATAAATTATGAAAAAGGTTTTAATGATGGCGATAGCCACAATGATGATGGCTGTTGGAATGACAAGTTGCAGTGCATCTGGAGATGATTTTAGTGATAATTTAGCTGCTTCATCAGCTTCTTCTTCTGAGTTCTCTTTGCTCAGCTACAGCAAGTTGGTTGGAACTCCTATCAGCGGAGATGATTCGCAGAGCGCAGAGATGACAGAGAAGTTGGTTTGCAAGGTTCTTGCAGGTGGAGAGTTGAAGTTGACTCACAAGAATGTGATTTTCGATGAGAACACTGACATCAAGTTTTCAACAGAGTTGGTTGGCAATAAGTTGATCGTTTCTGAGACAGGCAACTATGGTAAGTCTGGCAAGTATGGTTACTATACACTTGTTGCTACAGTTGGAAAAATAAAGGATGGTGACTATGTGGTTGTAGTGAAGAGAAACAATCACGTCCGCGAAGAATTCAAAATGACATACGATTCTTCAAAGGCAAAGTAAATGGTAATTGATAAATGGTGTAAATGGTAATAGTTGCGATTAATCGATAAATAATAATAGATGGTTTACAGCGTCCAACGACACAGTCTAGTTTAAATTTTAAAAATGATTTCGCCTGATTTAAAGTCAGGCATGATGCTTGATCTAATGCTTGGAGGAAACATACGCTATCAGTTCTTGGGCAGTACAGTCCTTTAGAACCACCAGATTCCCTTTATCCAGCAGAAATATCGTAGGCATGGCCCTGAGGCTATAGATGTGGCTGATAGGGTTGCCTGCGATGATTTTCAGCACCTTGATGTCGGCAGGGATGGTTTGCTGCTTGAGCCATGCTGAAACCTTGTGACAATTCTCGCAGTCGGGGTCGTAGAAGTAGAGGATTACCTTCTGGTCTCTGTAATCGCTCAACTGATGGGACTTTCCGTTTTCGTCTTTGAAGTTGAAGTTGATGGCGATATCGCCAGGCAAGTTCTTGTTGGTGGTCTTGATTTTGAAGGCAAGACGTTCCTTTTCCGCCTCGTCGAAACAAGGTGAATTCTTCATTTCTTCCAGGAAGAGCAGGTAGACTCTGTCGTTGCGCAGGGGCGACTGGGGATTCTCGAAATAATGCTCTATCAGACTCTCGAATCTTTCCTTGGCGACAGCATTTGTGAAAGCCTTTCGGGTGAAGCCGGCGATGCCCTTTTGGGCGATGGCAGGATTGAATCTGCCCAGGATGTCGATGAAGTTGACGAAGCCTTGCTCTGTCACCTCCTCGCTTTTCAGCATCAGGGTATCGGCAAAGTTGTAGTTGTCCCAGTAGTGCTCGCTCAGATAGCCGGCACGCTGCTCCACGCTGCGGAGTGTATCGGGAAGGGCAGGATAGGGAAACGACTGCTGAGGCTGGCTTTGTGTCTGCGCCTGTGCCTTTGTCTGCGCCTGTGTCTGCGCCTGTATGAGCATACAAGCCAGCAATATGAATAGAGAGAAGAGTCTTGCTTTCATTTCTGATTATTGATTACTGATTATTGATTACAGATTTCTGATTACTTTTTATTTTTTGATAAATTGCCAGGCTGCATCTTACGCCAGCTTACTATCGAGTGCAAAATTACAAATAATATTCGGGATGGCAAAGCGATTGGCATAAAAAAGTCGCGGAACCATAGAAGGCGAGATCACCTCGGCAACTACAGCTCCAACGACCAGTCTAGTTATAATAAGTCTCCGCATGATATTTGCAATAGTAAATGATAATAATTCTTTCTACTTCTTATTAATGATATTATACGAGAACTTTTCAATCTAATTTATTTGTATGTAAAAGTATAATTCTGTGCATTGCCTTGGTTGGCATTGTCCATCTTCACGTAATAGCTGCCGCTTGTTCCGGCATTCGCCTGACGGACATTCTTCAGCTTCACGGTGTATGTTGTGCCGGCTTTATCAGCCTTGAATACATACCAGCTGTCCCAAGTCTTGCCAATTTCATTTGTAGAACTGTACTCTATGTCACAGTCTTCTGGAACTACATCGCCCGATGCAAACTTCACGGTTACTGGCAACAACTCCTTCGGGTAGTTAGCGGGAACGGTAAACTTAAACTCTGCCTCGGCATTTGCATTTGTTCCGATTTGGGCAGGAGCGTTTACCTGATACTGCACCTCGTTGATGCTGTAGAGATGGATATTGATGCTCAATCCATGCTTTTTGGTATCGTAGAGGTGGATGGTTCCTTCTCGCCAGTTATCATCAACGATTCCCAGGTTGTATGTGATGGTACCAGTGCCCGTTTTTGTTGCAGAATCATACGTGTAGCTTGAAACCACAGGCTGGGCATCTTCTGCGTATGCCAGGTTTTCTGTCCATATTGCCTTGAAAGCTGACGCCTGCTTGCTGGCAGCGTCATTACCTTTATAGGTAAAGCTGATTTCCTGCTTTGTTCCTTCGCCCGAATGCACAAATTTATAGGTTCCACCTTCAATTTTCAGCTCGTCATCGCCATTAGAAACCCCTGGTACGATTTGCTGTATGGTAATCCATGGGTTGTTGACAGGAGCACTTTTCAATGCCTCCTGAAGATTGCTATATCCTCTGTTTTCATCCAGCTTGTCTATGATGATTTTATATTCATAGTTTCGCTTGATTTGGTATGGCTTGTTGTTTTTATCTTGCAGGTATATTAGATAATACTTTCCGTTGTGCCCCATAAGAACTTTTGAAGGTTCTGATGGCAGGTTGGTATCTTCGAATACGCCCGTAGGGTTAAACATCTGGGTGGCATCACCTGCCAGTCTGCTTCCGTCCAGGGGGGGAGTTACATAATCTACGTTCCATACCCATTTGGAGCCGCCTGTTGTTGGGGTGAATTTGAGGTTCGTTCTGTCGAATGGTGCCAGGGTTCCGTATGCCACTCCGTTTATCACTGTCAGTTTGAAGTCATTCTCCAGCGTCCTGTTTTCTTTCTTAGCATTTTCAATGGCATCTTTGCTCCATTCTGCCGAAATCTTAGCCCTGTCTCTGATGAGATGGATGATATAATCCTCCTTTGTAGTTTTGGGATTCAGATATTCTTTCAGTTTTTCTGGGTTCTCTTTGCAGATATATCCCCAATAGCGCGTAATCACAGACTGTTCTTCTGTGTGATAGGTCTCGAAAGTAGTCATGAGCAGGTTCTCATGCATGCCTGCCCATTTCCACTGATCGCTTTCATTGATGGTTTGGTAAACATTGTCGGTATTCGCCACCAGATGGATACGTGAGGTGTTGTTCGGAATCATTGCCGAAAATTCTTTTGGCTCTGTGCTTCCGTTGGTATTGATGCCTCCGCCGTTCACTCCTTCTGCTGGGTTATGGGTGATGCTTCCAGTGTAATTGCCATTCTCGTCAACTTCATGATAGTTTCCGTCGTTATCTCTTTTGAAACCAAGAACCGCAGTAAAATCATCCTGTATTTTGCCGAATCCCACAAACTGTCCCTTGTTGTCGAAGCAGAACAGCTTCATGGCGTCTTTGTTTCGGATACCTTCATTGAGGAACACGGTGCTTCGGGTAGCGTTCTCTTCGAAACTGGGAATGGCTATTCTGAAGCTGGCTTTATAGTAACCTTCTTCTGTTTCACTGGTCGTAGAAGGTTCGTTGTCAACCATAGAATCGGAACAGGCTGTCAACATGGTTGTTAACAGCACTGCTATGATTCCGATATATAATTTTATTTCTTTCATGTTACTAACCTTCTTTATTGTTGATTCTCAATATCTTCAATTTCATCCAGAGTCAAATCGTGGACACAGCGCACGTAGGTGCCATCTTGCTGCTTGTAGTTATTATAATCAGACTTATTACCGTCTAACGTCCAATAGTACGCACCCTTCAGCACTTGTTGTCCCACCGCCTTGTCATCTTTAGCCAACTCGTATATTCTCTTCACTTCTTCTCTGGTAGGAAGTCGCCAACCATTAAGTTGAAGCGTCTTGTTGTTCTGGGTTGTTGCACTTTCGCTATACTTACTGCAGTAGTCTATAGCATCTTGATAACTGCCTACCTGATTGCTATTACTCTTTTGGGTTGAAGCAATGATAAACGCAGGTGAAACCGTATTGTCTGTGGATTTATGATTTTCATTAACCACCGGCTTGGCTACGACATAGTCATTTGCCTTCTTGTTGTTGGCAAATTGTACGGTATAAAGACGATTGTCATATTGCCATTCAGCATCAGTGGTTCCGCTGCTTTTTAAATTCATCGAATAGATGGCAGGATACTTTCTGAAAAAGACTTCCTGTTCCTTATCTGAATTAGGGACATAAACCTTAAACGAGCCATATACGATAGTGTTGTTTATAGGTCGTCCTGCATGAAGGTCTATCCAGCCTCTCTTGTTGTCAGTATAGCTACCGTCATATCCTACCAGGATTTGTCCACAGTCATATCCGTTTTCTTTACCATATCTGTCGTAATAGTATGCTTTGGCATCCTTGATTTGGCAAGTCTCAGAAGCAAACCATTGGATGGTTTTATCTGCCTGGTTGTCATCCTCTACTCCCTTTATATCCAGCTTCGTAGGATATACCACCAGATAGCTTGCCTTATCAGCATCTACTTTAGTATCTTCTCCCGTAGTCCATTTGGTGATAGCCCATTTCAGATAGCCCAATTCTTCATTGTAATCAATGTTTATACTATCCTTGAGACGCTTGATGTCTGCATTTACCGTATAGATGTAGTTGCGTTCCAGCTTCTTTTCTCCCTTTGGGTCACGAACGGGGATGGTCAGCTCTTTTTCCCTTTTTTCATTCTTGCCATCCGTGCTTTCGAAAACGACCTTTACGGCAATTTTCGGAGCATTCTCCTGGCTGGTCCAGGTGGTGGAATAACTGTATGTAGTTACAGAACACTTGTTGGCTTCTATCTTATCCACCGTGTTATCTGCGTTGTTGCTCTCGATGTTTGGCTTAGCCGTCTGGCCTGCAAATACAGAAGTATTGGTGTTGTAGTTGAGAAACTTCCACTTTACGTTTGTGATATTGTAGCCGTTTACTGATGAAGAGAGATTCAGCTTAATCTTGGCAGCCGCTCTCACCAGTTCTACGGGAATATCCTGTATAGGGTCTTTGCTGATGATATACTGCCCCTTGGCACTCATCAGAAACTTCTTGTCTTTTGCCTGAGGATAGGGAAGCCAGATGTCGTTGTCCTGCTGGGTGGCTGCCTGCAACTCTTCAAGAGTCTTCTTGCTGAGATCGGCTTGGGCATTGGCTACGGCATAGTAGTTGTAGGAATGATCTTCCTGTAGGTTGAGATTCACCTTCCAGTTGTCTTTGCCCAATACTTCTGCCTGATTTTCTGCAGGACTTGAACTCTGGTGATTGACACAGCACTCGCCGAATTCCGGCTCGAACATCTTGAAGTCAAGCTTTGACAAGGTCTTCTCATGAAGAGCGTCCTCATCATTTGCTCTTGACTTCTGCAGGTCGTTGACCATAGGAATCATGTTCAGCTGTTGTGCAGACGAGTTGTTTCCCAGCTCGTCTTCAGCCGAACATCCTGCCATGAGCAAACCTGCCGTCAGGGTCAAGATGCCTTTCGTGAATCTTATGTCTTTATATAACTTCTTCATGATGAATATTGTTTTCTTATGTCTTTATAATACTTGTTCGAAGTGAATGTCTTTGCCCGCATCTTCTCCGGTGGTACATCCCTTCAGTTTGAAATCAGGATTGAGAACAAACCTTTCGTTTGGATTCTTGGTCAGGAACACATGTGCTCTTACGTTGTGTGGCTGAGCCATATCCAGTCGGTTCTTGGGCACTACATAGAAGTAGAGGGTTTTCTTTGCTCCTTCCTTGTTGATGATGTAGCTTTCTATCTTGTAGCTGTCGGCCGACTGTCCATCTTTGTAACTTCCATCTGCATTACATTCTACGAATCCGAACAATGGGTTGTCTGTCTGGAGAATCCATGGTGCTCCTTTGGTGTCGATGTCCTTCAGTGTAATCATCGGACCGCGTTGTGGCTGACCATAATATACCTTGTAGCCCCAATCAGTCTTGTCGGCATCAGAAAATATCACTTCTGTTGATGCATCGATGTAATCATACGTTCCACCATCTTGCCATTCTTTAATGGTTGGAGTAACGGTGAGCATGCCCATCTGTCCGTTGAGGAAGTAACCGTAAACTACCAGCTCGCGGTTGCGGATGGCTTTACCGCCTGTTGGGATACTGAAGTCAACGCTTTTTTCTTCCGTGCCTAAAGAATAATGAATCTTTCCTTTGATTGCCTTGGTGGTTTCACGGAGATAGCACAGGTTGTGGGAAGCAATTCCTGCTTTCTTAAAGGCATCCAGATAATCCTGTGCAGTTTGAGTTTCGGTCTTCTTGAACTTCTCTGGATCTTCTACTTCCTTGATGTTATCAGTCTCAACACCATTCAGTTTCAAAATAGTTGATACATAGCCGTTACTGTTTACATCGTATTTGTTGCTGGTAACAACCTGGTTGTCATCATTTTCTTTGTATTCAGTCTCATCAGGGAAGATGTAGCTGGCGGTAGGAATGGTGTTTCCTTCCACCTCGATACTGGTAACCTTTACATTTTCTATGCCCGTTTTTCGGGCAAAGTAGAAGTGGAGCTTGGAAACAGCGCGAACCAGAGGAATCTTGATGCCTTTGGTCTTTGCCTCTGCTTCGGTTGTTCCAACATGTTTCTCTACAGAAATGTTGGTGATGGCACGAGAGATAGGGAGACCTGTTTCAGGAACTTTCGTGTTTTGTGGATTGCCATTTTTTTGAATGCCAAAAGTAGAGTCAAAGCAGATATTCTGCAACTCCTTGCGGGTGATGCTGCTGAAATCCTTACCGTTCAACTTGCTTTCTATATTGGTACTTTCGGAATTCGCAAGGATGTAGAGGTCGATATTTTCCACCTCTTTACCTGCTATCTTTCTTAAGAAACGTAGCTGCAGATTGTAGCTGCTATTAATGTCTTTCAATGCTTCTTCCTTATATGCGATAGGATTGGCATCTTCGTTTGTGCCAGATTGAAACACCCACACCTTGATGCTGTGAATGTCGCTCTCTGAGTTGGGGTCAGCTTTGCTCTCATTATTTGCGAGCACACCTTCCGTACGGCTTTCTCCAGCTCGGGTGCTGTTAGCCGAATTGCTAGAGAAACTGAGGCTGATAAATGCGTCGTGATTCTCAGCGGTCTCTATGTCTTGGTTCTCTGAACAAGATGCCATGGCGCCTACCATGAGCAAGGCAGCTAGTGCCGTAAGTGTCTGGCGCATCATCTTGGTCAAAGTAGTTTTATAGCTAGTCATCTTTTTCTTTTTCTTTCTTTTACTTATACTTATACTTGTTGTTGCGTTGGTGGAGTAGTATGGGTAGTACTACTTCGTTTCTGAACCTCCCAGGTCGGCGTCCTGCAGGTTCATCACCCAGCCGTTCACCTTAATCTTGGCGTTGAGGCTGTAGTGGTCGCTGGTGTTGTCGCTTGGCACGTAGAAGGTGAGCACATAGTGGTCTTGGCGGTCGAGGTATTCCTGCGAATCCCAATCCTTTTCGGCACGTTCGCCGCAGAGGGCGAGGAACCATGGCAGGGAGTGGTCGAAGATGACCTTGTTGTTGCGCTTGTCGGTGATGACGATGCGCTTGTCGTCATATTCGCTTCCACTGCGGGTGGAAACCTGGTCGTCGTTGCGCTCGAACATTCGGGATGATGACAGGTCGTAAACCAGTGCCTTGTCTATCTTTTCGCCTTCCACCTCGGTTTCTCCGCTCTTGTTGGTCACCATCTTCTCGCTGAAGGGTACGTAGGTGATGGCTTTGTTCATCACCTTGTCGCCCTTATAGTCGAGCAGGGCAGCAGACCCCTTGATTCTTACGTCGAAGTTGTCGGGGGTAAAACCAGGCTGGTCGTTTTCGTATGGCAGCATCACGATGCGATAGGTTTTGGTACATTTCATCAGACTCAATTCTGATGTCACGTCCTTGCCTTCGTAGTTGAGGGATGTCTGTGCGGTATAGAGTGCAGAGAATTTTCTGTTGTTCTCGTAGTTCTCGCCTTCGTTCTTTCCCATCACCTCCTGCAGGTCGTCGATGGTTGATACGCCTGGGGTAAGCTGGGTGAAGGTGAATTCCATCTCGTCATCCTCGCCGTCAGCACGGGCAGAGATGTTCTGCTTGTCACGGGCCAGGCAGACGAAGGTGTACTTGCCTTCGTTGAGGTCTGTGATTTCCATTCTATGCCCGTTTTCAAACTTATCAGCCGACTCCACGTAGGTATCGAAATACTTTCCGTTCTTGTCGAACACATATACGTTGATGTTTTTTACCTCAGCCGAGAAAGCGTCTGCTTCCTTCACGTTGTAGGTATAGTCAAAACCGAGCGATATTTTGGGTGTAGGACAGCCCATCAGGTCGTCTTTCATGCAGGATGAAAGCGAGGTGAGTGCAATGGCTGAGATACAGACCGCTTTGCAACAGTTATGGGTGAAGAAATGTGCCATATTGTTATTGTTGTTAATATTATTCTTTTACTTATACCTTATTATATATATAGTGCCAGACTTGTGATGTTGGGTGACATCTGATGGTCTTGGCATCATCATTTTCTGCTAAAAGTGGTGCCTGGTGAAGAATCTTTCTTCCTGTAAGCACGGTGTGAATCCCGTCATTTTGTTGACGGCATAGGGTGGGGTGATGTTGTTTTTAGGTAATCTCTCGGAGGAACTGAGTCCTCCGAGAGATTGGAGTTATTTTATTTCAAGCGATATGATAATTCCTGATTCCAGGAATTCTGTGTTGTTATGAAATCGTATTGGAATCCGGAATGGGATTACTGCAAATCAACATCCTGGTTGTTGAGAACCCAAGGGTTAACAGTAACAGTAACGTTGAGATAGTAGAATTCATTCTCTGTTGTCTTACCATTAGGAACCTGAGCACCTACATTGAAGATATTGTTAACTTTGAGACGATAGATGCTGTTACGCTGGATAATGCCGGCGATGTGCTTATCCTTGATAACCTGCTTGTAGTATGTCTTACCTCCCTTGAACACCTCAATGTTGTACGTCTTACGGAAGTCTGCCAACTTATCTTCATCATTGATGACATTCTTCAATTCTGCCTTCATCTTATCAGCATCCATGCCTTTGCCGAAAAGGTTTGCAACATCTGCATAATCTTTGTAGATCTGAGCGAAAGAGGTGTAGATTACGTTGTTGTAACGATAGAATGTACCTGCATTGGTAGCATCATCCTTGAAATCAGCATCACTGTAGTCTTTCAAAGTAACCTTGTACTCAAAGTACATAGATGTTGGATTTTCTGTTGAATTGTTCTCGAATACGTAGTTTACATCAGTTGCTGTAGTAGTGAAACCGCCATTCTTGTAATCGTAATCTCCACCGAAAGCAGCTTTTGGCTGGTAGTAGCTGAAGCCTTCTTTGTCACTAGGAATGACAAGTGCAGCAGAATTCCAAGTCTGCATTACGTAAGACTTGTTTGCCAAGTTAGAAATAGCATAGTTTGTCAACTCAAACGAAGCTACCTTTTCTCTAGCATCCTTCAAAGCTACCTTCAAAGCCTCTGAAGCACCAGCTGGATCGTCTGTACTAATTGCAGATGTGCTACTTGGAGCATCGATACGAGCTACTACACGCTCAACCTTGATAGCTGCATCTTTTTGTGTAGTTTTTCCATCAGCTGATGTATAAGTTACCTTTGCTGGGTTCTGCTTGTTGTTGTTAGCCTTGATGAATTCTACAGAATAACCATTTCCATTCACATCTGCATCGTTCTGGTTGAACATGGCAAAGTTGTTGGCGTCTGCAAATGGAGATGCAAAGCTATTTGTAGCAGCAGTGAAGAAGTTGTTGCTAGTAGCAGCAAAGTTCATATCACCTGCTGGCTTGTTGCTACCAGCCAGGAAATATACACGGTATGTCTGACCTGCTTCAACATTCTCAACCTTGATTTCGAAAGTCTTGTTACCGTCCTGCTGTGTTGTAGTACCATTTTCACCATTAACGGCTCCAGACCAAGTCAGGTCCTTAAGATTCTCAGAGAAAACAATCTTATTATCTTTATCTACCAAGTAGAATGTACCAGTCTTGATAGCTGCCTCAACAGCTGTGGCATTCTCTGTAGGATCAATAACTGCTGTTCTGGTACCATCTGCCTTTGGTGTCTGTACGTTCAATGTCATGTAGAAACCATCTACCTTAGCCTGATCTGCGTTGTCACCAGCCAAATCATCATTACTGCTGCAGCTGGTGAAAGACAAAGCTGCGGCTGAAACCAAGCTCATTACGAGCAAATTCATTTTTTTCATAATCTTGTTACTTATTACTTTAGTTAAAACTATATTTATTAATACTTTCTTTACTTATTCTTTTCTTTATTTCGTTCCTTCTATTCCAGAACCTTGTTTACCTTGTCCAGGTTTTCCTGGGCCTTCTTCAAGCCACCCTTTACAGCCTTCTCGAAATATTCCTTGGCAGCCTGGTAATCCTCTTTCTGAACTGCGAGGCAACCGCGGGCGTTGTTGGCTTCTGGGGTATCGCCCACCTTCTTCAGATATTTCTCTGCACTCACCTTGTCACCACGCTCAATGGCGATATAGGCAGCGTTGAGGTTGGCAAGCTTGTCTTCTGGGAACAGCTTTACGGCAGTCTCGAATACATTGTTGTATTCATCGCTGCCCTTAGGCAAACTGTTGGCTACCATGTACATCTCCTGAAGAGAAAGCTTCTGCGGACGGGTCTTGATAACCTTCTTTGCCTCTTCCAGGTTGAATGCCTTTACGTCATATTCTATGGTGTAGTCGGTGCGGCGCAAGCCTGGCCAAACGTTCTGCAACAGGAAGCGGTGAGCTTCCGGAGCCTTTCTCTTCAAAGCCTTCTCCTTTGCATCAGGCTGCAAACTGCTGTTGATGATGCCGAGGGCTATGTCCTTTTGAGGAATATCGTTGTGGGCGATGTATTCTGCCGTTCCTTCCCAGTCTTCTGCGGTAGCTGCTACCTTGATCAGCTTCTGGTCGATAGGATAAACCGACGTGAGATAATCTTTCAGCGCTTGCGTTCTGTTGCGTGAAAGCTTGTCGTTGTTGGCATATCCACCATCAGGAGAAGCATAACCGTGCAGGGTGATCTGGGTAATGGTAACATCCGAATCGTTCTTCACCAGCTCCAGGGTTTCAATCATCTTAGCCAGTTCCTTGGCGTTGTTGCCCAGGTTTACCACGATGTCCCACTTGTTCACCCTGAAGTTGAGTCGTGCCGAACCGTTTTCCTGTCTTATCTTCACTGCTTCCGCCTTAGGCTGCTGGTAAGCGTAGAAGAGTTTCTGAGGCGTGCTGAGGATATCGCCAGCCGGAAGCAGACCTTCTGCCAGGATTACCTGGTTGCATCCGCAGGTATCGTTGCCGATAACCAGTTGCGAGTTGCTCATCCAATCCTGAAACGGAGTGGTATATATATAATGTAGGGTCTGTTTTTTCTTGTTCTGTCGCTGCTCCACGATGAGCGGGTTCTTGGAGGCAGTGGCATTGTTGCGCTGATAATAGATGTATCTCTTGCGTCCCATCACCTCAACAGCTGGCAGTTTCAGGGTATCCTCATCGTTCACAATCATGGGGGTATAGATGAGTCCACGGTTGCTGCCCAGGATGATGTCGTCGAGCTTGAAGTCCATCTTCACGTTCACGTCGTCTCCATCTCTCTTCACTTCTTTCTTCGAAATCTTCAGCTTTCCGGCTGTCTCTTTCTTCTCTTTCTTCTCAGCTTTCTCTTTCTTTTCTTTTTTCTCTGCTGAGGCTATCGGCTTGCTTTCTGCTGAGGCTGTGAGCGATAACAGCAGGAGGGCAGCGCCCAGTGTACTATAGAAGTTATATTTTGTATTCATGAATTGTTTCCTTTCCAAATGAATGATCAAATGAATAATGATGTATAAATATACAATTTAAATAGGTATGTCCGTATGGGGGCGATTAGAACACATAGACGAGGTTGAGTGCCGCCTTGGTGGGTCCCACATAGTGGTGACTCTTGTCGTCTTCCAGTTTTTCGCCGCATTCCGCACATTCAAACTTGTCTGAACGGCTGTAGGTGTAACCCAGTCCCAGTTCTGCCTCGAAGTTCCAATGCTTGGAAAGGGTCCAGGCATATCCGTATGCCACACCCGCTCCCACGAACCATCCTTCGTAGCGATAATCTTTCAGTTTGGAAAAGTCTGTTCCTAATAACTTGAAATCAGCATTCACGTTACCGATGTTGTAGGATCCTGCAATAGCATGGAATCCCACAAAATGTCCCATCATCTTGTTGCAGAACCAGTATCTTGCTTCTGGCTGCACAAGCCAATGTTGCCATTTCCTGTTATTAGAAAATGTCCAAGGATTGTAGTTGCCTGCTACATCCAAGGTCCACTTGGGGGTGAGTGCGAACTCTACTCCCAAGTTTATGGTGCTGGTCGCATCATAAAGAAGGTTGGTTTTCACCGCAACCTTTTGGGCTGAAGCATCGAGTGCTAAGAAGCACAGTCCGATCATCAGTGCCATTTTAATCCTTTTCATCATCTTTTTCTTATACTTTTATATACTTAATACAATATCTTTTTATCTACCGGTTTACAACTAATACATAAGAAATCTAATATCCATTCCCTTCCTGTTAATCTACTTTGTCTTTACTTTCAATTTACTTTTCAGTTAGGAATCTTACATTCTCGTATTATAAACCTTGCAGCTGAGTTCCTGGCTCAGCGCATCATCTTTTTTCGGCTGCAAAATTATAAAGAAAAGCAATACCATGCAAGTTTTTTAGCACTGAAAAATACTGAAAAGTACCTTTTTTAATTAAAAACAACACTGAAAACTACTTAAAGTTGTTAATTCCGGCATTTTTTCATCATCTTCTCATCACTATTTCTATTTATTTTTGTAAATTTGCAGCCGTTATCAGTTAGATGGAAATTCCAGCATTTTGCTGTTGAAAAGCCTGCTGATGATAAGAAGATATAAGCTAAAAGATAGAATTTATAAGTAAACAATGGAACCAAAACTTAACTTAATGAAGGCAATTTTAGGCTTGGAGCATTACTTTTGCCCCAAGTATTGTGGTATCGTAGACCGCAGAAGAGTGATAGGCTATCTACTTTTCTCGGTTTCCGAGGTACTTATTATTTTGTACCATTTTATCCTTATCCTCCGATTAGGAGAACCTCATGGGGTGGTGGCTGATGTGGTGAATGCCGTTTTGTTTGCCAGTCTGCAGCTGGCAATCTGGACCAAGAAACTTACTTTTACCAAGGGTCTCACCTTTTTATATATATTGGCTTTTGCCAAATTGACTGCCAACTGTATACTTTCCTCTGTGTTTGGCGCGTTGCCCGACGAGTTGAGTAGCATCAGCAATGTGTTTCTGGTGTTCCTGCTGGTGTTGATGGCGTTGACGCAACTGATGTATAAGACCGCATTGGCTCTTATAGCCGGTTTGGTTCCGATGGTTGTCTTCTATTTCATAGAGCATCCTGCTGTTACATCCTTCTTCGGGATGAAGGCATTCTTTGTGGGTTTTATGATGATTATCTATGTGTATATCTATAATACGAACTATGTTCTGAAGGGGCTTCGCCAGCCTCAGAAGGTTACCCACGTAGAGAGAAAGGCGCTGGATATGCTTGCCAAATTGAAGGAAAAGGATAATGATAATGCTGGAAATCTGATGGAAAGGCTGAATCCGGAATTGCGCCAGAACATTATCAATAATGCTTCGGAGCACCTGAAAAAGGAGGAACTGAATAATCTGATGTGGGATGAACTGTGTGCTGATTTGACCAATAGTGAAATACAGATCTGCAAGCTGGTGTTGAAGGATAAGAGCTTAAAGGAAATCTGCATCCTGCTTGATAAGACCGAATCCAACATCACAAGTCAGCGCAGCCATATCCGAAAGAAACTGAATATGGATCGTAAGGATGATTTAAAGCGCACCCTGGAATTGCGATTTGCGGAAATCAGAAAGAAAAAGCCATTGATATAGTTTATAGTTAAAAGTTTATAGTTTATAGCAGAATGTTGAAAACTTGCATAATTATGCGTTTTCCTGCCTTGCTATAAACTATAAACTATCAACTATAAACTAAATATCAGTCTTCCATTCTCAGGAATGCCTTAGGGAGATATTGTATCAGATCGCTGGCGATGAGGCTCTCTTTGCCGATATCCTTGATGGCGAGGTCGCCTGCCAGTCCGTGCAGGTGCATGCCTATTCGGCAGGCATCTGCCTGGTTATAGCCACGAGATAGAAGCGAGGTGATGATACCCGTCAATACATCGCCGCTGCCGGCTGTGGCCATGCCGCTGTTGCCGGTAGAGCAGAACTCCACCTTTCCGTTAGGATGGCAGAGGGCAGAATAGTGCCCCTTTAATATAATGTAGCCTTGCAGGCGCTCTGCCAGTTCTATGGCCTTGTCAAGGCGCTCCATGCAGTTGCTGCTGGTATTGCCAGCCAGTCTGTCCAGTTCTCTTGGATGAGGAGTGAAGATGATGTCCTTAGGCAACTGCTGCATCCAGGCACGATGACTCGCCAGGATGTTGAGTGCATCGGCATCTACCACCGTAGGACAGGTGGATCTTCTCAGCTGGGCTATCAGGGCGATGGCGGTGGATTCGTTGGTGCCCAGACCTGGACCTATGCCCATGGCGCTATAGTAGTCGGTGTCCACCGGTTCGCTGAAGATGGTTTCCTCAGAATCCATCTGGAGCACCGCTTCCGGCACGCTTATCTGCATAATCTCGTAGTTGCGCTTCGGCGTATGGGTAATCACCTTTCCGGTTCCCGCTCTCAGACACGCCTTGGTAGCCAGCACGGACGCACCGCTCATGCCGTAACTTCCGGCAATGATGAGTGCTGTGCCCATAGTGCCCTTGTGGGCAAAGTCGCCACGGGGCTTCATCAGCAGGCGGATGTCGTTCTCTTCCAGGATGCTGAATTTGCTTTCCGTCTTCTGGATGAATTCCGGTGAGAGTCGGATATCCAATACCTTCAGTCTTCCCAGGTATATCTGGTTGTCTGCCAGCATCATCGCCAGCTTCTTCTGCTGCAGGGTCAGCGTCAGGTCGGCACGGATGATGTTGGCTGCGATGTTGTAGGAGTTGTCTTCCGCCATCAGACCCGATGGCAGGTCGATGCTCACCACCTTGGCTGCACTCTGGTTGATGTATTTTACCAGGGACGCAAAACCGCCTGCCAGCGGTTTGTTCAAGCCGCTGCCAAAGAGACCGTCTACTACGAGCATGCCGGCTTCCAGCTGCGGAGGGTCGAAGTTGACGGTGACCTCAGTAAACTGCTTGGCGCGTTTGCTCTCGATGAGTCGCTTCTTGTTGCTGGCACAGTCGGCAGAGAGCTTGTTGTGGATGTTAAACAAGAAAACGTTAACCTGATAACCATCTTCTCCCAACATTCTTGCCACGGCAAGCGCATCGCCTCCGTTGTTGCCTGGTCCTGCGAAAACAACCACCGGAGTACGGTTAGACCATTCCGCCTCGATGGCACGTGTCAGTGCTTTAGCGGCACGTTCCATGAGGTTGAGCGAAGTGATTGGTTCATGCTCAATGGTGTATTTATCCAACTCATGTATCTGAGTACTAGTGAAAATCTTCATGTCTTTGTCCGATTATCTGATTATTTTCATGCAAAAGTACTAAAAAAAGTCGATGAAAGCATGAAGTTTCACGATTTTTTCGTAATTTTGCAGAAAATATTATATAATATGACTATGAGCATAGTAAAAATTAAGGATAAGACCTTCAAAACCTCCATTCCAGAGGCCGAAATACTCAAGAAGGTTCAGGTCGTAGCAGACCGTCTGAACAAGGACTATGAAGGCAAGACCCCCGTGTTCTTGGCAGTATTGAACGGCGCATTTATCTTCGCAGCCGACTTGATGCGAATGATTACCGTGCCAAGCGAGATTTCATTCGTGAAGTATGCTTCTTACGAGGGTACTTCCTCTACGGGCAGCATGAAGACCCTGATGGGTTTGAACCAGGATTTGGCAGGTCGCCACGTGGTTATTGTTGAGGACATCGTAGATTCCGGTTTCACCATGGCCCACATGATAGAAGACCTGAAGAAGATGAATCCAGCCAGCGTTGAGGTTTGTTCCCTCCTCGTGAAGCCAGGCAACCTGAAGGTTGACCTTGATATCAACTATGCTGTTATGGAAATCCCTAACGATTTCATCGTGGGATATGGATTGGATTACGACCAAGAAGGCAGAAACCTCCGCGACATCTACACGATTGTAGAAGAATAGGGGGTGAAGCATGTGGGAGAAACTGAGCGATTATTTTATAGATATTTCCAAATATCTTATAACAGCTGCGTTTATTACGACTTTTGTTGGAGATATGGGGGAAGAACTTCATTGGCTTATTTATCTGGTTAGCTTTATCTTGGCAGTGGCCCTTTTGGGGTTTGCTCTGTATTTTGATAAGAAAGGTAAAAAAGAAAAAGAAGCAAAGCGTAAAAAATATAATAAGTTTAACAATAAAAATAGGAGGATGTAAGATGAACACTTTAATATTTTTAGGCATGTTTACCGTTTTCTTTGGCATAACTATTGCTATACTTTTGTCTCCTTGGGGACAGAAATGGATGAATGAATATTAGTTTCTGACACAACATAAAACAATTTATATATATATTTAAGGTAAAAATGAAGAATATTGTAATTTTCGGCGCTCCTGGTGCAGGTAAGGGTACACAGAGCGACAAGATGATCGAGAAGTATGGTCTCGGTCACATTTCAACAGGTGACGTACTTCGTAACGAAATCAAGAACGGTACTGAGCTTGGTAAGACTGCTAAGGGTTATATCGACAATGGTCAGTTGATTCCTGACGAGTTGATGATCGACATCCTCGCTAGCGTATACGACAGCTTCGGTAAGGATCACGCAGGTGTCATCTTCGATGGTTTCCCACGTACCACACCACAGGCTGAGGCTTTGAAGAAGATGCTCTCAGAGCGTGGCCACAAGATTGCTGCCATGATTGAGCTCGCTGTTCCTGAGGATGAGCTGATGGCTCGTTTGCTCAACCGCGGTAAGTTGAGCGGCCGTTCTGACGATAACGAGGAGACTATCAAGAAGCGTCTCAACGTATATCACACTCAGACTGCACCTCTCATCGACTGGTATGAGAAGGAAGGTATCCACCACCACATCGAGGGTCTCGGTACAGTGGATGAGATCTTCGCCCGCGTTTGCAATGTTATCGACAACTTGTAATCAAGATAAAAAAATCTTCCCCACAACTGAGTGGGGAAGATTTATTCGTTAAATATAAAAAGAAAATATAAATGGCTGAATCCAATTTCGTAGATTATGTAAAGATCAACTGCCGCTCTGGTAAGGGTGGTAAAGGCTCCATGCACCTGCGCCACGTGAAGTACCAACCTAATGGCGGTCCTGACGGTGGCGATGGCGGACGTGGAGGAAGCATCTATCTTCGCGGCAACCACAACTACTGGACCCTGCTGCACCTGAAGTATCAGCGCCACTTCTTCGCCGAGCATGGTGGCAATGGAGGACGTGACAAGTGTCATGGCACCGACGGAAAGGACATCTATATCGATGTGCCTTGCGGTACCGTGGTTTATAATGCCGAAACCGGAAAGTTCGTTTGCGATGTGGCTTACGACGGACAGGAGGTGCTGCTCCTCAAGGGCGGCCGCGGCGGATTGGGCAACTTCCAGTTCCGTACCTCAACCAACCAGGCTCCACGCTATGCGCAGCCAGGTGAGCCTATGCAGGAGATGACCATCATCATGGAGCTGAAGCTCCTTGCCGATGTGGGTCTCGTGGGTTTCCCTAACGCCGGAAAGTCAACCCTGCTCAGCGCCGTATCCAGTGCGCGCCCAAAGATTGCCAACTATCCATTTACTACGCTCGAGCCATCGCTGGGCATCGTGGACTACCGCGACCACCAGAGCTTTGTCATGGCTGATATTCCTGGCATCATCGAGGGTGCGAGCGAAGGAAAGGGATTAGGTTTGCGATTCCTGCGCCACATAGAGCGCAACTCGCTGCTCCTCTTCATGGTTCCCGGCGATACCGACGATATCAAGAAGGAATACGAGGTGCTGCTGGGCGAGCTGAAGAACTTCAACCCTGAGATGCTCGACAAGCACCGTGTGCTCGCCATCACCAAGTGCGACCTTCTCGATGATGAGCTTATCGAGATGCTCCGCGAAACGCTGCCTACCGATCTGCCGGTGGTATTCATCTCTTCCGTCACCGGACAGGGAATCCAGGAACTCAAGGATGTGCTCTGGAAGGAGCTGAATTCCGAGAGCAACAAACTGCAGGAGATTACTGCCGAGGATACCCTCGTGCATCGTGACAAGGATATGTCACGCTTCCAGCAGGAACTTGCCGATGAGGGTGAGGACATCGTGGAATACATCGATGAGGATGAAATTGAGGACGTAGATGACCTCGATGATTTCGAATATGAGTAATCATAAAGTTCAAAGTTCAATGTTCAAAGTATATAGCATAGCTTCAGGTGTCAAGGCTTTCTCTACCACCCGCAAGGGCGGAGTGAGCCAGGGCAACTACAGCGAATTCAATATCAATGAGTATTGCGGCGACAATGCCGAGCATGTGGCTGAAAACCGCAGGCGTCTGGCTGCCGAACTGGGCGTAGAGCCTGGTCACATCATCATGCCCCATCAGGTGCATGGGGTAGAGGTGCGCCAGATAGCCGGAGAATATTTCAGCATGCCCGAGAATATCCGCAAGATGATTCTCGAGGGAGTTGATGCCGTGATGACGAATCAGGCAGGTGTGTGCATAGGCGTATCCACTGCCGATTGCATCCCGGTGCTTCTTTATGATGAGGAGCATCATGCCGTGGCAGCCATCCATGCCGGATGGCGTGGCACTCTGGCACGCATCGTTCACAAAACCATCCAGGAGATGGCGTTCACCTATCATACCGACCCTAAGAAGCTGAAGGCTGTGATAGGTCCGGGCATCTCGATCGACAGTTTCGAGGTGGGCGATGAGGTGTATGAGGCTTTCGAGCAGGCTGCCTTCCCGATGGAGGAGATTGCCGAGCAGCGTCCTAATGCAGCCTTCTCTGCCGACCCAGCAGAGCGTGAACGTCTGGCTGCCGAGGGCAACATCGTTCAGCCGCTGAAGTGGCACCTCAATCTTCCGCTCTGCAACAAGCAGATTCTTCTGCATTGCGGGGTAGCCGAAGAGAATATCCAGGATTGCGGCATCTGTACCTTCCAGCATAGCGACGAGTATTTCTCTGCTCGCAAGTTGGGCACAGAGAGCGGCAGAATCTATACTGCCATCCTCCTGGAGAAATAAATAACTCAAGTTTCGCAAGTGAGCTCCACACGCCCTGAAAGGGCAGAAGCTCCTAGCCCAGGGCAGCGCCCTGGGTAATCATGGACGCAAGTTTGTCGCCCTGTAAGGGCAAAAGCTTCAAAAGAATCAGGCAATTTACAAAGCTTTTGCCCTTACAGGGCGCCTTGTTGATTGCTATTATACCCAGGGCGATGCCCTGGGCTAGGAGCTTTTGGGCCTTCAGCCCGTACTTAAACCACTTGCGAAACTTCAATAAATAAGATTTTCATGATAACATCCATTTCTGTCTTTTCTATGAACGAAGAGGGAGAAGTGGATGTTTTTCAATTTGCAGTTAATAGCTTACTGTTAATAGTTTACAGTTAATAATTTATAGTTAATTTAGAGATTTAGAAAAATAAAGATAACGACAAAAGATAGAGATAATGAGTAGATTAAGACAGAGATTGGGGCTTGTAGCCGTCTCGGGCATGCTGATGCTATCCCTGAGCAGTTTCATGCCCGCCAAAAATGAGTTTACTGCCGCCGAGCAACAGCAGGTGAGCATCGCAACGCCAGGCCTCTTTGCCCAGAGTCAAGCTTTCAATGTTGACTTTGAGATATTCCGTGCCAAGGAATATTCCTTCCCGCTTCCTGTGGGCAAGGCTAGCCTTACCAATGGCAATAGCGTGATGCGCATCGAAACCTCGAAGGGCGACGCCGTCAAGGCGATGTTTGATGGTTATGTGCGACTCTCGCGCAAAACCGAGTCGATGGGTAATGTCATCGTCATCCGTCACGACAATGGTCTGGAAACCGTGTATGCCAACAATGCCGAGAACCTGATGAAGGTGGGACAGCATGTGGATGCCGGACAAACCATCGCCATCGTGGGTACCAAGGAGGGTGAGACCTACTGCGATTTCTCCATCATGGTGAATGGTGCACGCATCAACCCGGAAACCATCATCGAACTGAAGAGCCATAAGCTCCGCCGACAGACCGTGCAGTTCCGCAAGATAGGAAGCCGCATCAACATCACGGTGATAGGCGGCAAGGATTCCTCCGTTTCTAGAAACGATAAGAATGATAGAAACGATAAGGAAACAAATAAGAAATCGGGAAGAAGCCGTGGCGATCATGCCATGACTCTCGACCCCGACGAGGTGTACGACCCGTTTACCATCACTAACACCTTCCGTCTCGATTTGGAGAAGATAGAGGAGAAGGCATGGGCATATCCATTGCCTGATGCCCGTGTCATCAGTCCATACGGAGGTGCTCGCCGTCACTCGGGTGTGGATTTGAAGACCAAGCCTAACGACGAGATTTATGCCGCCTTCGATGGCGAGGTGGTTGCCTCGGGACCTTACTACGGCTATGGCAACTGCATCCGCATCAAGCATGCCTATGGTTTGGAAACGCTCTATAGCCATCAGAGCAAGAACATGGTGAAGAAGGGTGATAAGGTGAAGGCAGGACAGGTAATCGGTCTTACGGGCCGCACTGGCAGGGCCACCACAGAGCATCTCCATTTCGAGGTGTCTTTCGGCGGCAAGCGCCTCGACCCGGCCATCATCTTCGACCACAGCAACCATAAGCTGAAAGCCGTTACCTTGCATCTTACCAAGGGAAAGGGCGTAAAGAGCGTCAAGAACTGATTGGTAAAAGCAGCAATATCTTATCATGATTTCACTTGCTGCAAAATAAAGGAAAGAGGGTGTGTCATAAGTCCCATGACACACCCTCTTATATTTTCCCTTAAGGCTAAATTTATTTTCCCTTAAGGCTAAATATATTTACCCTTAAGGCTAATTATATTTTTCCTTCTTATTATTTTTTCTTCTGCGATTTACGGTTGGCTCTTTGTTGGCGATACTTTGCCTTCTGACGGGCAGAGCCGCTGCCGTGAGCACCCGTAATATACTTTTTCTTCTTGGCTTTGGTCTTCACCTTGTCGTCGTCGTCCTTCTTAGGTCCGCCGCCGCCTTTGAAGACCATACCGCCCATGATAATATCGTCAATTTCGCTCATATACCTTTTATATTATATAAATTAATGATGGAAGAGGCGAACGTGAGTAAACGCCATGGCGATGCCGTACTTGTCGCAAGTGTCGATAACATTATCGTCACGGATGCTACCGCCTGCTTCTGCTATGTATTCCACACCGCTCTTGTGAGCACGCTCGATGTTGTCGCCGAATGGGAAGAAAGCATCGCTACCAACGCTCACACCCTTGTTCTGCGCAATCCACGCCTTCTTCTCCTCGCGGGTCAATGGCTCAGGCTTCTCTGTGAAGAACTGCTCCCAAACGCCATCCTGCAATACATCCTCCCACTCGTCAGAGATATAGACGTTGATGGTGTTGTCGCGGTCGGCACGGCGAATCTTCTCCTTGAAAGGCAGGTTCATCACCTTAGGACACTGGCGCAACCACCACTCATCAGCCTTGGAACCGGCAAGACGGGTGCAGTGGATACGGCTCTGCTGACCGGCACCGATACCGATGGCCTGACCATCCTTCACGTAGCATACAGAGTTACTCTGTGTATACTTCAAGGTGATGAGCGAGATAATCAGGTCGCGCTTAGCCTCATCGGTGAAAGTCTTGTTCTTGGTAGGGATATCCTCGAAGAGAGCTGGGTCGTCGAGCTTCACCTCATTGCGTCCCTGCTCAAAGGTAACACCAAACACCTGCTTGTGCTCGATAGGAGCAGGCACGTAGTCAGGGTCAATCTTGATAACGCAGTAAGTACCCTTGCGCTTCTCCTTCAGCACCTCGATAGCCTCAGGAGTATAGCCTGGAGCAATCACGCCGTCGCTCACTTCACGCTTGATGAGCAGGGCTGTAGCCTCGTCGCATACATCGCTCAGGGCAACGAAGTCACCGTAAGAGCACATGCGGTCGGCACCGCGTGCACGAGCGTAGGCACAAGCCAGCGGAGAGAGCTCAAACTTCACGTCGTCCACGAAGTAGATCTTCTTCAAGGTGTCGCTCAGCGGCAAGCCGATGGCAGCACCGGCAGGAGAAACGTGTTTGAAACTAGCGGCAGCAGGCATACCTGTAGCAGCCTTCAGTTCCTTGACCAATTGCCAAGAGTTGAAAGCATCCAGGAAGTTGATGTAGCCAGGTCGGCCGTTGATAACTTCGATAGGCAGTTCCCTTCCGTCATCCATATAGATGCGCGAAGGCTTCTGATTCGGATTACATCCGTACTTAAGTGCTAATTCTTTCATCTTAATTAAGAAATGTATTTAGAATTTGGTGCAAAATTACAAAAAAAATATGAGAATCCCATTTTTTTTGTGGGAAATTCAAAAATAATCTTCCAAACATTACTCCAATTCAAAAATAATATGTATTTTTGCGCCCAGTTAGATAAAAAGAGTTTGTGAATTTGAGAAATTGAAATTTTGAGGAAGGGAAAATCAGAATGAAGAATGATTTGAAAATCCTCGCCGCAGCTTTGGAGAAGAAGCTCGGCAAGGCACACGTTGAGCACGATAAGAAGGAGGAGCCCCATAAGGCGAAAGTGCTGCACAAGGTGTGGGATATTTTGAAAGGAAAGGAGAAACCATCTATTCAGACGCTCAACCGTCTGGCATTGCTTGCCGGCTTCCAGAGTTGGGCTGATTTCCAGGGCGCATTGCACGGCACCGACGACGGGTTGGTGAACTATAGCGCCGGGGAATAGATAGAAGATCATAGATTAAAAAGATATTAGGCATTAAAGTGTGGTTTTTAAGTAAAGGAAAGGGCATCCAGTCGTGAGACCGGATGCCCTTTTTCTTCTAATTCTAATTTTTAATAGGTAACCAAGAAAAAATTACTCGGCGCCCTTTGTGATGGTCTTCTTCTCAGCGATACGAGCCTTCTTACCGGTGAGCTTACGCAAGTAATACAACTTAGCGCGACGTACCTTACCGTGCTTGTTCACCTCGATAGAATCGATAGCTGGTGACTCGATAGGGAAGATACGCTCAACACCTACAGTACCAGACATCTTGCGAACTGTGAAACGCTTCTTGTCACCATGACCAGAGATCTTGATAACAACACCACGATAGAGCTGGATACGCTCCTTTGTACCCTCGACGATTTTGTAAGCGACTGTGATAGTATCACCTGCCTTGAACTCAGGGAACTTCTTGCCGGTTGCAAATGCTTCTTCAGCAACTTTAATCAAATCCATTTTTTGTATAAAATTAAAAATTGTTTGTCGTTCCAACGCAACATGGCCGAGCAACACTTCTACCCAGACAACAGCGGTTACGCCGAAAAGCGGGTGCAAAGTTACGACTTTTTCTCGTATCTTGCAAATTTTCAGCCACTTTCTTTCTTTTTTCTCGCAGATTTAACTATTTTTCTTTCTTGTCAGCGTCTTTTCCCACAGATTTCACGGATTTCACAGATTTATTTTGTATTTTTGCACTCCGAAACATTAAGATAACAATAAATATGAAGAAAAAGAACGGTATGAAGGTGGCACTTGCATCAACGGTGATGCTGCTGATGGCAAGTCCTGCTTTTGCTCAGAAATTCAAGGTTGCGAAGGTGGAACGCACTCGCATCCTTATCGACAAGCGTTGGGATGCCCAGCCCGATGCTGAGGCGGCTGCGTTCATCGCACCTTACAAGCACAAGGTGGATAGCATCATGGGGCCTGTGGTGGGCAGCATTGCACACGATATGACGCGCCATCGCCCCGAGAGCGAACTCAGTAACCTGCTCAGCGATATCCTGGTATGGGGTGGCAGTCAGTTTGACGAGAAGCCCGTCTTCTCGGTATACAATATGGGCGGCATCCGAAGCAATCTTGCCAAGGGAAAGATCACCGTGGGCGATGTAAACGATATGGCTCCTTTTGAGAACAAAATCTGTTTCCTCACCCTCAAGGGCGACAAGGTGCTCGAACTCTTCCAGCAGATTGCCCATCGTGGCGGAGAGGGACTGAGCCATGCCGTGAGAATGGTTATCACCAAGGATGGCAAACTGAAGAGCGCCACCCTGAACGGCGAACCTATAGACCCGGAGAAGAGCTATCGCATCGCCACCCTCGATTATCTGGCCGAAGGCAACGACCAGTTGGTAGCCTTCAAGAGCGGCACCGACGTATTCGCCCCTAAGCAGAAGGAGAACAACGTGCGTTACATCATCATGAACTACTTCCGCGAAATGAAGGCGCAGGGCAAGGTGGTGGAATCCAAGATAGAAGGGCGCTGTGTAGTTGATAGTTTATAGTTGATAAATAAGTACAGAAATGAAACATACATTATTATATATAGGGATGCTCCTGGCATCCTTCATGATGCAGCCAGCCGCAGCGCAGGCTAAAGCTCCAAAGCAGGCTAAAGCCCAGAAAGAGGCAAAGGTAGTTAAGCAGCTCGTGGTGCTCCATACCAATGATACCCATTCGTGCGTGATGCCCATCAATCCCAATCTTGCCGATACGGCGATGGCAAACCGTGGCGGCTATCTCCGCCGCGTAGCCATGATCAAGCAGGAACGCAAGGCGAATCCCGACCTGCTGCTCTTCGACAGTGGCGATTTCTCGCAGGGATCCCCTTATTATTCACTCTTCAAGGGCGATGTAGAGGTAGGGTTGATGAACGAGATGAAATATGATGCCGCCACCATCGGCAATCACGAGTTTGATTTCGGCATCGACAACATGGTTCGCATCTTCAAGATGGCGAAGTTCCCTATCGTCTGCTCCAACTACGATTTCGCGGGCACCGAACTGGCTTCCATCGTAAAGCCTTACGTGGTGTTGAAGCGCAAGGGGCTGAAGATAGGTGTCTTCGGACTGGGTCCGGAACTAGCCGGCTTGGTTACCGAAGCCAACTATGGCTGTATCAAATATCTCGACCCCATCGCCAAGACGAAGGAGATGACGGAGATATTGAAGAAGAAGGAGAAGTGTGATGTCATCATCTGCATTTCCCATCTGGGCTGGAAGATAGATGGCATCGATGATTCCGAGGTAGCCCCAGCCACCCGCGACATCGACCTGATATTGGGCGGTCATAGCCACACCTACTTCAAGCAGCTGGAATATCTGAACAATCTCGATGGCAAGCCAGTGCCTGTAGACCAGAACGGCAAGAGTGCCATCTGGGTAGGCAAGATGACATTGGATATTGTGAAGAATAAATAAAACTTATACAAAGACAAAAAACAAAAAGACTCCCCGAAAAGCACGGGGAGTCTTTTTGTTTTTTTATATCTTATCAGGAAAACTGTTATTCCTTGTTAGAAGAAGCATAGAGTCCGATGCAGGCTCCGAGGAAGCCGCCGCTCTTCTGGGTGCTCAGGTTAGAGGCATCCACGCCCTTGGCAAGCAGCTGCCAGCTGCCGCCTTCCTCAGCATAATAGAAATCATAATATCTGTCGTGACCTTCTACCTTCAGCTTCAGCTTGCCTGCCTTGATTGGGGCTGAGGCGATGGTGACGTTGTTCTTCTCGGCACGGGTCAGGGTAATCATCAGCTTGCCCTTCTTCATGGTCTTGCCCAACACGAAGTTGTGGTCTTCCTTCTGGAGAAGCGCCAAACCTGCTATCTCCTTGTCGTTGCGAGGAGTGAAGTTGATTTCTGTCTCGGCAGAGAAGGTGCCGTGCTGCTGACGTGCCCAGATGGCAGACATCGGTTCACGCTTGTAGATATTGCCTGGCAGCAGATTCATGTTCAGCTTGCCGTTTTCTACCTTATAGCAATCTGTAAAGTCGCGGAGGAACATCCAGCGTGGGTTCAAATCCTTCAGACCAACACCGTTGTCGGCTGCATCGAAGTTATCCACATAGCTGAAGTTGCCCGAGAACTCATTCTTTGCGGCTGGCTTCAAACCTGCCTTTTCGCCTACTGTAGAAATAGGGGTGTTCTTGGCGAGAATCTCTGGCCATCCGTTTTTCCATGTTACCGGCAGGAGATAGGTGTCGCGACCAGTGTTGTACATATCTTCCTCGTAAGGGCGGCAAGCCAGGAACACTGCCCACCAGTTGCCCTTGCCATCTTCTACGATGTCGGCATGGCCGGCACTTGATACAGGGTCCTTGCGGTTTGGATCCAAGCCTGTGCGCTGGGTGAGGATAGGGTTGTTAGGGCATTCCTCCCATGGACCCATCGGATTCTTGGCACGCAGGATTACCTCGCTGTGCCATCCGCCTGTACCGCCTTCTGCACACATCAGATAATAGAACTTGCCCTTCTTGAAGAGGTGTGGACCCTCAATCCAGATAGGACGAGCCTCAACATGGGTTCCGCCACGAAGAATCTCCTTGAAGTCGCCCTTGATGCTGTCGCCCTTCACGTCGAATTCGAAGCAGCGGATAGCACGCTGGCCCTCATAGTCGGCACCGCCTACCACCGGACCGTTGTGCACGATGTAGCCCTTGCCGTTGTCATCGAAGAAGAAGCTAGGGTCGATGCCGTCAATCTTCTTCAGATAGATAGGCTCGCTCCAGCCCTTGGATGGGTCCTTTGACTTGACGAAGAAGTTGCCGGCACCCACGTTGGTGGTGATCATATAGAAGGTCTTGTTCTTCTTGTTGTAGCTGATGGCTGGTGCGAAGATACCGCCTGATACATGCTGTCCCTTCAGAGGTACCTGTGATTGGCGGGTGAGCACATGTCCGGCAGGAGTCCAGTTTACCAGATCCTTGCTGGTAGAGAGAGGCACACCTGGGAAGAAGGTGAAGGATGAGTTCACCAGATAATAGGTGTCGCCCACGCGGCAGAGCGATGGGTCAGGATAGAAACCTGCCAGCACAGGGTTGTAATACTGATGAGTCTTGTCGATGGGCACGTTAAATCGTGCATCGTTGCCTGCATACTTGAAGTAGTCGAACTGAGCGTTCTGCGCCTGAGCTCCGGCAGCAAGCATCATCGAAAGCGATAAGATTGCTAATTTCTTCATTATGTCCGTTAATTTTTAAAGATTATATATTTCAAAGATTATATTTCAAAAGCTGCTGATTTTCTGTTCTTTTGATAAAAACAAAGCAGCGGAAAACCAAGAGGGTGATAAGCCTTTGGATTTTCCGCTGCAAAGTTACTGCTTTCTTTATAATCTTTCTTTTTGAAATGTAACCAAAACTTTTCGCTATGTTTCGTGGCCAGTCTGTATTGTTACATATAATTTTTATCTATCCTTTTAGGAATGTTTCTACTCCTTTGTGGCATTCTGCATGTATTCTCTAGGCGAGCAGCCGTAGAGATTCTTGAACATGGTGCTGAAGCTTGCGGAATTGGAGAAACCGCAGATGTACATTACGTCGGTGATGCTCTGCTTGCCATCCTTCAGCAACTTGGCTGCCTGCTGCAGTCGGATGTTGCGGATGAAACTGTGTGGAGTCTGGTTGGTCAGCTCCTTCATCTTGCGATGCAGGTGCACTCGGCTGATGCCCACCTTCTGGGCTATCATGTCTACACTCAGGTCGGAATCGCTGATGTTCTCGTTAATCACCTCCATCACGCGCTGCATCAGTGCATCATCTGGAGTCTGAATCTTCCTTTGTTCCACCTTCTCCTCCTGACTCTCTTTGCCCGTAAACTTATTTTTCAGCGTGCGGCGCATGGTGAGCAGGTTGATGATGGTGCGGCGCAGGATCTCCATGTTGAATGGTTTCAGAATGTAGGCATCTGCTCCGGTCTGCAAACCTTCTAGCTGGTCTTCTTCTCGGCTCTTGGCGGTGAGCAGGATGATAGGCACATCGTTGGTATTGATATTTGCCTTCAGTTTGGTGCAGAGGGTGGTTCCGTCCATTTCCGGCATCATCACGTCACTGATGATGAGGTCTGGCTTGTTCTTTAGAATCTCGTTCAGTGCCACCTTGCCGTTAGGATAGGTGCGTATCTTGAAGTCGCTGGCGAGCTGTGCCTTCAGATAGTCTTGGATATCCTCCTCGTCTTCCACAATCACGATTTCAGCCTTGTTTCCCCTTGCTGAGGCTGGCAGCTTGCCCTGCATATCCGTTGTTACGGCTGCGCTTTCGGATTTTTCGGCATTTTCCGTCTCCTTCACCTCCTGTTCCAGCTGTTTCACCTCGGCAAGTTCCAGGTTCTGTTTTTCCTTCACCTCTTCTTCGTCGATGAGTTCTTCGGGTTTCAGATGGTCCTTGCCCAGCGGAATGCGGATGATGAACTCGCTGCCGTGCTCAAACTTGCTTCCCTTCTCGCCCTCGTTGTTGCGGGCAGAGATGGAGCCGTAGTGCAGTTCCACGAGCGAGCGGGTGAGGTCGAGACCGATGCCTGTGCCTATGTTGCGGTCGTTAGGGTCGGAAGGACTCTGGTAGAAGCGCTGGAAGATGGTTTCCAACTTATCCTTCGGGATGCCGATGCCGCTGTCCTTGATGCTGATGTAGGCATGGTGGTCGGTGTGGGTGAGCGAGAGCAGGATGTGGCCTGCCGTAGGGGTGAACTTGAAGGCGTTCGAAAGGATGTTGATAATTACCTTGTCGAAGTTGTTTCGGTCTATCCATACGGGCAGTTCTTCGCTGTCGTGCTGATATTCGAAGTCGATGTTCTTGGCCAGAGCCTGCTGCTTGAAGAGTTCGTATTCCTCGTTGATGAACCCCACCATGTCGGTCTGGCACATGCGCATCACCATCTGTCCCTTGTCTATCTTTCTCAGGTCCATCATCTGGTTGATGAGGTGGAGGATACGTTCCGAGTTCTTTCGGATAATCTCGTAGATGCCCTGTCGGTGAGGCTCCTTGTCTTCCTTGATGAGCGAGAGCAGCGGCGTGATGATGAGCGTGAGCGGCGTACGGATTTCATGACTGATGTTCATGAAGAACTTGATCTTCGCCTCGCCCATCTCTTCTGCGTGGATGTGCTGCTGCAGGATGAGCTGGTCTTCCATCTGGTGCTTGCGGTGGCGCAGGTAGAGCATGATGGCTGCTATGAGGAGCAGCAGATAGAAGAGCTTTGCCCAGATGCTGGCATACCAGGCTGGGTGAATGGTGATGGTGAACTCCTTCACCGGTGTTTCGTAGCCATTGCAGATGGCCTTGATGCGGTATTTGTATCTGCCTGGAGCCATGTGAGAGAAGGCAAGTTCGTTCTGTCCGGCTGGCACGGTGCGCCAGGCATCGCCGTTGATGCTGTACACATAGCTTATCTGCTCCACATCATTATAGGTGAGGGTAGAGAGCTGCAGGGTAAAGGTGTTGTCTTCGTGAGAAAGCTGGAAATCACGGGACAAGGTTGACCAGTTGTCCGTGATGGTATAGCTGCCCGACTTCATGCCTGGAGTCACCATCTTGTTGTTCAAGATGAAACCCGAGATAACTACCTTTGCCTGCCATGGGTGCTGTCTTACTTGGTCTGCCTGGAACCAGTTGAGTCCGCCCGAACCGCCCATCAGGATGGTTTTTCCATCCTGTGTGGTGCATACGGAAGCGTCGCTGAACTCGTTGCTCTGCAGTCCGCTTTCGGCATAGAACTTGGTGATTGTTCCGCTCTTGAGAGCCAGTTTGTTGAGTCCCTTGATGGTTCCTAACCATATATTGCCCTGGTAGTCCTCGGTAATGCTTGCCACGCTGTTGTCGGTGAGTCCGTTGGCTGTGGAATACAGTTTTGGCTTGATGCCTTTCCTGAAGTCGAAGCAGAAGGCTCCATCCTCGGTGCCATACCATACGTGGTCTTTGCTATCTACAAACACGCAGTGCGAAAAACTGTTTTTGTTCAGGCAGTTGATGCCCTTGAAGGTGGAAACCCAGCTGTTTCGCTTGCGGTCGAGGCACGCCAGTCCCACAGAGGTGGCTATATACACGTGGTTGCCATCCTTTGATAAGGCCATCTTGACGAGGTAATTGTTGGGCAGACTGTTGACCTTGAGGTTGTTATCTGCACCATATTTAGCCTTGTAGTTCCTTCGGCTTCCGTCTTTCTGCAGGCAGAAGAGACCTTCGCCCATGGTGGCTATCCAGATGTTGCCCTGTGGGTCTTGCTTGATATCGAAGATGCCCACCGACTTGCTGATGCCCAAATCAACGGGGTGGAAGCTTCCGGCTGCATCCATATAGCCCAGACCGTCGGTATAGGTTCCCACCCAGGTTCTGCCCTGCTGGTCCTTACAGAGGGTGAGCACGGTGTTCTGGTTCAGGAAATGCCCCTCTACGCTGCGGGTTGCTATATTAAATAGGTATAGGCCATCCTTGTCGGTACCCACCCACACCTGGTTGCCCTGGTTGATGCTGAGGCTGGTAACGCAGTTCTCGCCAATCACGTTGAGGTTGCCCAGGCGGAAGCCCATGTAGTTGAAGTCGTTCTGTATGTTGCGCTGCATGAACACGCCTTTCTGCAGCATGCTCACCCAGATGTTGCCCTGATTGTCTTCTATGATGCTGGTTATCTTGCTCTTGGCCAGGTTCACCAGTCGGCTGAAGAGCGGGTTATCCTGCAGGAATCCGGTCTGAGGGTCATATACATAGATGCCCAGTCCGTCGCAGCCGATATAGAGTTTGTTGTTGCGGCTGATATAGATGTTCTCGATGGGCAGGTTTCCGATGCTGCTGATTCGGGTAAAGACGTTGCTTCCTGCCCTGAGCAGATATACGCCCTGGTTCTTGCTGGCGAGATAGATGTTGCCCAGGGCATCCTGCAGGATATCCTGTGCGTCCACGCCTTCGGTACCGGCAAAGTGGGAGGTGACTTTGCCGTTAGTTTCCTTGCGGTAGAGTTTTCCGTCTTCGGTGATGATCCAGAGTCTGCCCCGTTTGTCTTCCAGGAGTTTGAGGATATATTTCAGTTTTTCCACCTCTCCCTTCATGGCATGGCATTTTTGTTCATCCTGCTTTTTGAGCATGATGCCATAACCGGATGTAGCCACGGCTACGTCTTTATTCTTCAGGGGATATACCTGCTTTACGTAGGTGGCGAGTTCTTCGCCTTTGGAATCGAGCATAGGGATTTTTAGGAATTCGCTTCCCGTAAATTCCAATAGAGAGTTGTTGGTACCTAGCAGGATATGTTCCTTCTCGTCTTGAGCAATGCTATTGATGTAGTTGCTGTTGAGACCTAAAAAATTTGACATATCCTTCTTTATTACGGTGATGTGGTAACCATCGTAGGTGTTCAAACCGTTGCGGGTGGCTATCCAGATGAATCCGCTCTTGTCCTGGAACACCTGCGTGGCGAAGTTACTCGAGAGCTGATTGTCTGTGTTAAAGAGTTTGCCGCTCTGTGCCCATGCCTGGATGGAGAAGAGGCAAATCATCATCGTGATGATTAATTGGCTTATAGTTTTCATGTTCCTTGTTTATATTTAGAGTGTTATTTTCTGCTTGCAAAAGTACGATTTTTAGTTGGAATATCCCAATAATTCTTTCTTTTTTTGATTGCAGGAAACAAATAATATGCCTTTTGGCGTTCATTATCGGTTGATGTTACATGACGGAAAGTATATGTTACACGACTAAACTCCTCATAAACTATCGGTTACGCAGGATAAAGCCTGTTTCCCGATTTTTTCATACCTTTGCCCCGTCAAACAGAGCCAATTTTGCATTGGCATTAGGTTAGGTTTATTGTGATATATGCGAAACAGCAGTTTTTTGAATGATTTTAGTTAGAATGGTTTTAGTTAGTTTAATATAGGTTTATAGCATTTGAGTTCAATTTTAAATGAACATATTATGATTGAAAAGATCATGATTAATTGGTTTTCTAGGAATGGTGCGTAGGGATACGCGCCATTCTCTTTTAAGGTAACTGAGATTGTTTTTCGGGCTTAACAATTAATTGACAATTTGGAAAAGTGATAAAATCTAAAAATAAGATAACATGAACAGAAAGAATTTTTTCATGTCCCTGGCTCTTGCGATGTTTGCAATGGTGGGGAATGCGGCAGACAATCTGCCGGCTCTGCGAGTAGAAGGCAAGAATCTGGTTGATGCCAATGGCAAGACCGTAGTCTTGCATGGTGTAATGGATACCCCCAACCGCTACTTCAACGGCTGGCGATGGCAACAGTGGAAGGCTAACTATTCGGAAGCCGACATCAAGCCTTGCCTGGAATATTTCTCCAAGCAGTTTGCTGCCATCACCGACAAGAATCAGGGAGCCTATTGCACCGTGTTCCGTCTGCACATGGATCCTTGCTGGACCAATGATCCATCGAAGAAGGCAGCGAACGAGGCCGATATCTCTGCCTTCAACATGGCGCGTTATCGCCTGTTTCTCCAGAAGCTTTATATTCCATTGATCAAGGATGCCATTGCTCATGGGCTTTATGTCATCGTTCGTCCACCGGGAGTCTGTCCACAAGACATTAGTGTTGGCGATAAGTACAACCGCTATCTCAAGTCGGTATGGAAGGCCTTTGCTGCCGATGCGTATATTCAGCAGAATTCGGGATTGATCTCCATTGAACTTGCCAACGAGCCGGTGAGGGTTCATCTGAGTGATGGCTCTAATTCGGATAAAGCATTACGCGATTACTTCCAGCCGGTAGTAGATGTGATTCGCCAACAAGGTTTCAAAGGCATCATCTGGGTGCCGGGTGCGGGTTATCAGAGCCAGTATCAGAACTACGCCAAGTATCCTGTCAAAGACAGCGAGGATAATTTCTCCTATGCCGTGCATGTCTATTCCGGATGGTATGGCAACATGACTGATAAGAATTGCAATCACAATACCTTTATCCGTAACTTCAAGAGTCAGGTGCCGATGGTAGAGACGAAGCCTATCATGGTAACGGAGATAGACTGGAGTCCGGAAGATCCGGACAAGGCGAATGAAGGTCACTACAATGAGTGGGGACAGTGGACGCAGCCTAACCTGGGAAGCTGGGCAACAGCATCAACCTCGAAATGGGGATTGGCATGGAAGGCAGTTCACGACCATTTCGGCAACATCGGTATGACCATCACCCATCCGCAGGAGTATTACGACATAGACGAGTATCTGAAGACCGGCAAGGTAATACCGGGCTTCCAGAATGCCAAGAAGCACAATCTCTTTGAAGAGTGCTGCGGCTATGCCTGCATGAACTGGTACAAGGAATGGTACATGAAACAGACGGATACGGGAATTGAGCAGAAAGTGAACGATGCTGAGGTTATCGCCACCTATTATTATAATATAGCTGGTGTAAAAGTGAATAAACCTGAAAAAGGCATTTATGTAGTGAAACAATTGTTAAAGGACGGAAAAGCACGTTCTTACAAAGTATGTTATTAACGGCAAAGTATCTGTTACAAGAGACAAAGTGCATCTGAACTGAAACAAGTATCTTTGCACCCGTGAAACTGAAAGAAAAATAACGTGAACATAAAATAATTAAGCATAAATCAAAAATGAATAGAACATGATTGAACAAGTCTTAACAATGAAACGGACAGCAGCCTTATGCTTGGTGGGAGCTTTCTGCAGCCTGAATGCTCAGGCACAGAAGATCCAGGTCAAGGGTAATCTTGTTGACGGTACAGGTGAGCCGCTGATCGGTGCCACTGTAAAAGTGAAAGGAAATGCCGGCGTTGGAGCAGTTTCTGATATTGATGGTAACTTCAGTATCAGTGTTCCTTCTGAAAATTCTACCCTCGTATTTACATACGTAGGTATGAAGACCAAGGAAGTGAAGGTGGGCAAGAAGAGAGAGTTCAAAATCACCCTTGAAGATGACAACGCCATCGGCGAAGTCGTAGTCGTTGGTTATGGTCAGCAGAAGAAGGCTTCTGTCGTAGGTGCCATCACCCAGACCACGGGTAAGGTGTTGGAGCGTGCGGCTGGTATCAGCGATATCGGTGCTGCCCTGACTGGTAACCTTCCTGGTGTTGTAACTACTGCATCTAGCGGTATGCCGGGTGAGGAGGAACCTCAGATTCAGATTCGTGGTGCTTCTTCCTGGAACAACTCTTCTCCTCTCGTGTTGGTGGATGGTATCGAGCGCCCTATGTCGAGCGTTGACATGCAGTCTGTGGCTACCATCTCAGTATTGAAGGATGCTTCTGCCACCGCCGTTTACGGTGTGAAGGGTGCGAATGGTGTTATCCTGATTACCACCAAGCGTGGTTCTGAAGGAAAGGCACAGATTAGCGTTACTGCTAATGCCGTGATGAAGATTCCTTCTAAGCTTCCTGATAAGTACGATTCTTATGATGCTCTTGTGGCAAGAAACACTGCCATCGAGCATGAGTTGAACATCTCTCCAAGTAGCTTCGACTATATGAAACCAATGAGTTTCATAGAGAACTATCGCAATCAGACTACCCTTGAGCAGCAGGAGCGTTATCCAAATATAGATTGGCAGAAGTATTTGTTCAAAGACTATACCATGTCTTACAATGCCAATGTCAATGTAGCGGGTGGTACCAAGTTTGTGAAGTATTTCGCAGGTATAGATTTCGTGTCAGAGGGTGACCTTTACAAGAACTTCGGCAATGGTCGTAATTATAATACAGGTTATAACTACAATCGTGTGAACGTTCGTTCTAATCTTGATTTCTCTATTACGAAGACTACTTTGTTCAAGGTAAACCTCGCAGGTTCCAATGGCGTACGCAAGGCTCCTTGGGTAAACAGTAGCGATGGATATAGTGAATGGCAGGTAAGCCAGCAGTGGTCTGGTGCTTACAATATCGCTCCTGATGCCTTCATGCCTAAGTATAGTGATGGCTCATGGGGATATTTGCCAGGTTCTACCAATGTAACCAACTCTGCTCAGCAGGTATCTCTCGGAGGTACGATGAATACCACAACCACTCGCATCACCACCGACTTCGTGTTGGAACAGAAACTTGATTTCATTACCAAGGGTCTTTCTGCTCGTGGTATGATTTCTTGGGACAATACCTTTGTGGAGAAGAATCGTGGTATCAATGATATGAACCATGAACCACAGCTCAAGTGGATTGACCCAGAGACTGGTGCTGTTTCTTACAAGAAAGCATACGAGTCTTATGATAAGTTCGACTATACAGTGGGTAACAAGTGGACCATCAGCGGGGGTGAGGTCAACAACAATGCGACTCAGCGTAACCTCAACTATCAGGCACAGCTCAACTGGGCACGCACCTTTGGTAAGCATAGCGTGAGTGCTATGGGTCTTTTTGGTCGTCAGGAATATGCCGTGGGTGCCATGATACCTTCTTATCGTGAGGACTGGGTGTTCCGTACCACATACGATTGGAACTCTCGTTACTTCTTCGAGTACAATGGTGCTTATAATGGTTCAGAGAAGTTCTCTCCAGACAACCGTTTCGCATTCTTCAGTTCTGGTGCCCTTGGCTGGATGATTTCCGAAGAGCCATTCATGAAGTATCTTCGTGAGCACAAGATTGTGGATATGATGAAACTCCGTGCATCTTATGGTGAGATAGGTGATGATAACGTAGGTGACCGCTTCCTCTATATGAGTCAGTGGGCATATGGCGGCAAGACCAATATGGGAACTACCGTGAGCGATAAGGAATCCATCTATACTTGGTATCGTGAGTCATCCGTAGGCAATGAGAACGTACACTGGGAGAAAGTGAAGAAGGTGAACTTCGGTCTTGATTATGGTTTCTTGGGCGGCTTGATTACAGGTGCCGTGGATTTCTTCCATGATACTCGTACCGACATCCTTGTGCTTGGTAGCTCTCGTTCTATGCCATCATATTTTGGACAGACCGCTCCAGCTGCCAATTTAGGTAAGGTGACAACAAGCGGTTATGAGTTGGAGTTGAAGTTTAACAAGGTTTTTGCTAACAAGATGCGCCTTTGGGCTAACTTCAACATGACCCACGCTACCAATACCATCAAGATCAAGGATGATGCAGCACTTCTTCCATCTTATCGTAAGCAGGCAGGCCACTCTATAGGTCAAACCTATACCTATTTGGATAAGGGATTCATTCAAAACTATGACGAACTTTATGGTTCTCCTAAGATGGATTCTAACGATGGCAATCGTCTTCCTGGTGATTACTACATCGTCGATTTCAATGGTGATGGTAAGGTAGATAATGTGAACGATATTGTGCCTTATGGTTATACAAGCAGTCCACAGAATACATACAATGCCACTGTTGGTTTCGAGTACAAGGGCTTCAGCTGCTTCGCACAGTTCTATGGTGTAACCAATGTGACTCGTGATGTAACGATGATTAGCTTCTCTCAGGAGTTGGTTAACAACGTTTACGACCAAGGTACATGGTGGAGCAACGACCACAACAATGCGGATGTGCTCACACCTCGCTTCAACTCCAAGCCAATGAGCAATTCTGCCTACTATGGCACACAGTATCTCTGTGATGGTTCCTACATCCGTCTGAAGAATGTGGAGCTTGCTTACACATGGAATGGTGGATGGATCAAGAAACTTGGTTTGAACAACCTCAAGGTCTATGTAAGTGGTAACAACCTTTGGCTTTGGACCAGAATGCCAGACGACCGCGAGTCAAACTTCTCAAGTAATGGTGGTGCCTTTGGTGCATACCCTACGATGAAGCGTGTGAACTTCGGTGTCAAGTTTAATCTTTAAACAAGCATAAAATAAAATGAAACATAATATAGTAAAACTTTTTTGTGCGCTGGGTCTCGTCTGTGGATTCGCTTCTTGTACAGATTATCTGGACAAGACTCCGGACTCTAATGTGAGTTCAGACCAAGCGTTCAAGAATTTCACCAATTTCCAGGGATATGTGGAGCAAATGTACAACTGTATTCCAAGTAAGGAGTCGAATATGTATTGTACCTCATTCAACTGGGGTGAAGATGAAATCATGAATACTGGCTTGGGAGATGGTCATGTGACTGCTCATTTTGATTTAGGCGACTACCGTAACTGGTATAGCAATAATCAAAGTTTCTTGCACAGACCTTCTTCTGGAAATCCTGGTGAGTACCTTGATCCGACTTCAACCAATAAATTTGCGCATTCTTTAGAGCATGCCTGGTATTGCATCCGTAAGTGCAACCTCGGTCTTGCCAATCTTGACAAGATGACCGATTGCACTCAAGAGGAGAAGAACATCATCAAGGGACAGTTGTTGTTCTTCCGTGCATGGTGGCACGAGGAGTTGATAGCTTTCTTTGGCGGTATGCCATACGTAGACACCGTATTGGATGGTGGTCAGACTTTGACATTGCCTCGCCTCACTTTCCAGGAGTGTGCCAAGAAGTGTGCCGAAGATTTCAGAGCCGCTGCCGACCTTCTACCTAATGATTGGGATAAGACAACTGTCGGAAAGAAAACCTTGGGCAAGAACGATCTCCGTATCACAAAGGTTTGTGCCTTGGGTTATATGGGTAAGGTGCTGCTTTGGGCAGCCTCTCCATTGAACAACCTTAAGGCGGAGGTTGGTGCTTCCAAGAATGGCGATACCTATAAGTATAATGTAGAGCTTGCTGCGCAGGCAGCTGATGCTTTAGGTGAGGCACTTGCACAGGTTAACTCTGGCAAGACTCCTTATGCCTTGGCAGAGTACAAGTATTCTGACATTTATAACCATGTGGCAGAGGATGGCTCAAAATCCAATTTCTCAGAAATCTTCTATACAACGGGTAAAAACTGGAAACAGCCAGGTTCTACAGAGGCTATCTTGCGCGGTCCATATATTGGCGAGAATTCATCAAACTGGAACTTCACCAAGCTTTGGGGTGTCAAGATGAATGGTATCGTGGAGCATGACGCTTTGATTCACCAGCCTACAGCCAACTATGTAAACTATTATGGTATGGCAAATGGTCTTCCTCTGGATGACCCAGATTCTGGTTTCGATCCTTCACATCCATTCAAGAACCGTGACCCACGTTTCTATCATGACATCGTGTTCGATGGCTTCCAGTATATCAATACGACAATTGCTAAGGATGATGATGACTATCAGTTCAAGTACATACAGATGTATACAGGCAGTAAATTGCGTAGTTCAGCTTCTCAGGGATGCCGCACAGGCTACTATTGCCAGAAGTTAGTTCCTCATCAGGCTAATAAGTATGATGGAATGTATAACTGGGGTAGTGCTTTGCAATGTGACTTGCCTTACATGCGTCTTGCCGATATCTACTTGATGTATGCAGAGGCAGGTGCAGCCGCACAAGGTGCCAACTACAAGAGCAGCAAGTGCAATCTTACCGCTGTTGATGCCATCAATGTACTTAGAGATCGCGTAGAAGCTGGCCATGTGGCAGATAAATTTGTTGCCGACCAGAAGAAGTTTATGGATGAGGTTCGTCGTGAACGTGCCGTAGAGCTTGCTTTCGAGGGCTTCCGTTGGAACGACTTGCAGCGTTGGTTGCTCCTCACCGAGTATCCATACAACATCAAGACCTCGCAGGAGTTTAAGCGTGTAGGCAATTATGACTTCACCAAGAACGACCCTCGTGATGCTGAGGTTACCGGTTGGAGCGAAAAGACTATCTTGACTCGTGATTACTCAGAGAAGCATTATCTCTTGCCTCTCAAGCAAGATGATGTGTATCTGTATCCTGAGTTTGGACAGAACCCTGGATGGTAATTCGTTAGGTCAGTGTTTTTTCTAAACATAAACTTCGAAATAATCATATCATAATATGAAAAATAATAAGAAAACAATATACTCTGCCTTGACAGTAGTGACGGCTCTCCTTGCACAGTTGCCTGCAACTGCACAGGAGACAGCAGACAGCGCATTGGTCAATGTGGCTTTCAAGAAAGCCCAGAAGAGTGACGTGCTTGGTGGTGTTAGCACCGTCAATGTCAGAGATTTGACAGAGAAGAACTATAATACCTACAGCCTTGACAATATGCAAGGCTATGTGTCAGGTTACAATGGCAACAGCCTTTGGGGCTATTCTAATGCACTTGTGCTCATTGATGGTGTGCCTCGTGCTGCCGACAATGTACGTCCTGATGAGATTGAGAACATCTCTTTCCTCAAGGGTGCGCAGGCTTCGGTGCTCTATGGAAGCCGTGCTGCCAATGGTGTCATCTTGATTACCACAAAGCGTGGTCGTGTAAATGATGGATTGAGCGTGAAGGTGAATGCCAATACCGGATGGAATGTTGCCAAGGCTTATCCTGAGTATCTCGGTTCGGCTGAGTACATGAGTCTTTACAATGAGGCTTTCCTGAATGATGGCGGTAATGCAAACAACCTCCCTTATTCGCCAGAAGCTATTTATAACTATGCGTCGGGAACGAATCCTTATAGATATCCAAGCGTAGATTTCTATTCTTCTGATTATATCAAGAAGGCTTTCAATCGTTCTGAGGTATCTGCCGAGATAGAAGGTGGTAATCAGCGTGCGCAATTCTATGCTAATGTAAGCTATTATCGCACAGGTGATAACCTGAACTTTGGCGAGGCAAAGAATGACTATACCGATCGCTTTAACGTGAGAGGTAACGTGGACATCGAGTTGAGCAAAACCATCAGTGCATACGTCAATGCCAATGCTACCTATTACAGCTCTAAGTCGGCTAACAATAGCTATAAGTACTGGGAGTTGGCTCGTACCTTCCGTCCTAACCGTGTGGCTCCGCTGATTCCTGTCGATATGATAGACCCTAGTGCTAAGTCGGCATTGAACATGATCGGTGCTACAAGCAACCTCATCGACGGCAAGTATTTCTTGGGTGGATCCAACTTGGATCAGAGCAATGTCTTTGGTGATATCTATGCTTCTGGTACCAATGTATATCATAGCCGTCAGTTCCAGTTTGATGTAGGTCTTAACTTCGACCTCTCATCTGTACTCAAGGGCTTAAGTTTCCATACAATGATGGCTATCGACTATGCTACGCTCTACACCACATCATTCAATAATACTTACGCTACCTTCCAGCCTACATGGGCTAACTTTAATGGCAAGGATGTCATCGTAGGTCTTAACAACAATGGCACGGTGGATAAGAAATCGGGTGTGCAGAATATCTCTGGTTCCACAGATAACCAGACCATCGCATTCAATGCTCACTTCGATTACGACCGCACCTTCAACGATGTGCATAACGTGAGTGCCATGTTGGTGGCTAATGGTTATCAGCAGACTAAGTCGGGTGAGTATCATAAGGTGAGCAATGCCAATATGGGTTTGCAGCTCTCTTATAACTTTGACCATAAGTATTATGCCGATTTCGCTTTGGCAACCCCTTGGTCTGCTAAGTTACCATCTGCCAATCGTTTGGGACTTTCGCCATCTGCAACATTGGGCTGGCGCTTGTCTAAGGAGAAGTTTATGGAGAATTCGTTCTTCGATGACTTGACTCTCAGCGCAAGCTATACAGATATGAAGACCGACTTGGGTATCGACAAATACTATATGTACCAGGGCACCTATCAGAATGGTGGCTGGTGGGACTGGAATGGTAGTTCTGGCCATGCAGCAGTTCAGGCTAAGCGAGGTGGAAATGATGAGTTCAATTACTTGCATCGCAAGGAGTTCTCTGCAACAATCCATGCCGAGGTGCTCGATAAGTCTTTGAGTTTCGATGCTTCTTACTTCCTCTCTAAGTTGACCAATGGTATCATCGAGGCTCGCAACCAGATGCCAAGCTATCTCTTTAGCTACTATCCAGAGTCTTCATTCGTACCATATATGAACTACAATGAGGATAAGCGTTCTGGTTTCGACTTGGGTGTTAACTACAAGAAGCAGCTTGGGGAGTTTGGTTTTGGCGTAGGTGCTAACCTTACTTATTATACCACAGAGGCTACCAAGCGTGATGATTCTCAGTATGCAGATGCCTATCAGTATCGCCAGGGACAGCCATTGGATGCCATCTGGGGCTATGAGTGTGAAGGCTTCTTCAAGGATGATGACGATATCGCCCATTCTCCTAAGCAGATTATCGGTGGTACTATCCGTCCTGGAGACTTGAAGTACAAGGATCAGAATGGTGATAATGTCATCGACAGCAAAGATCAAGTATACTTGGGCAAGGGCGGTTGGTATGGAACTCCTACCACACTCGGTATCAACGTAACATTGAAGTACAAGAACTTCACCCTCTTCTTGCTCGGTACAGGCAACTTCGGAGCCAAGGCTGTGAAGAACTCTACTTACTACTGGGTGGGCGGTGATGCCAAGTACACAGCGGAGATGCGTGGCAGATGGACTCCTGAGACAGCGGCTACAGCTACCTATCCACGTCTGACAACAGAGGCTGGTACCAATAACTACCAGACTTCAGACTTCTGGATGTACTCTACTGACCGCTTCGACTTGCAGAAGGTACAGCTCACATACGACTTCCCTAAGTCAATGTTCATGAAGAGCTTCGTTCGCGGTCTCCAACTCTTTGTAAATGGTAACAGCTTGCTGACCATCGCCAAGGAGCGCAAGATACTGGAGATGAATGTTAACAATTCAGGTGCAGCACCTTTGAATCGCTTCTATAGCATCGGTGCTAAGGTATCATTCTAATGATTAATAAATGAGTAAAATTATGAAATTATCAAGATTATTATTGATAAGCGCAGTGGCAATATCGCTCACTTCTTGTGACGACCTGTTTGAACCTGCCTTGGAAAATAACCAAGATATCAGCGAGATGTATAAGAATCCTGAGTTCGCTCGTGGCATTCTTGACAACGCTTACTTGGCTTTGCCATATAGCACCTCTCCATCTACTGATGTGGCTACAGATGATGCTGTCACCAACGACAACTCAGACAACTATAAGAAGATGGCTACAGGTTCTTGGGCTGCTAATATGAACCCAGTTTCACAGTGGGATGGTCGTTATCACGCCATCCAGTACTGTAACTTGATGTTGGAGAACTGTGATAAGGTGGAGTGGGCTTACTCTAGTGAGGTGCTCAACAAGATGTATGCCGACAACTATAAGGGCAATGCTTACGCTTTGCGTGGCTTGCACCTGTTCTACTTGCTCCGTGCTCATGCAGGTATGGTAGATGGTCAGTTGATGGGTGTGCCTATCCATCTCGCATCAGAGACCTCCGCTTCCGATTTCAACTTGCCTCGTAACACTTTCAAGGAGTGCATTGATCAGATTATGTCTGACTTCGATGAGGCTTTGAAGTATCTCCCAGAGCAGTATGGTGATGTGGAAGAGGAGAATGTCCCTGCCAAGTATGCACAGCAAGGTGCTACCAATGCAGAGTATAATCGTGCTTTCGGTACCAATCACCGTGGCAAGATTGATGGCAGAATCATTTCAGCCTTCAAGGCTCAGGTTGCCATCATGGCAGCTTCTCCAGCTTATGCTTCAGCTGGTGCCTTCACATACGAGGAGGCAGCCAAGCTTGCTGCTGATTGCTTGAAAAACTTTGGTGGTTTGAATGCTTGTGACCCTGATGGTTGGAAGTGGTTCGACAACAAAAGCTTGATTGATGGATTGGGAGCTACTGCTGACAATCCTAAGGAAATCATCTGGCGTGGTAACATCGATGAGAACAACACATTGGAGAGTGACAACTATCCTTCTACCCTCTATGGAAAGGGTCGTGTAAACCCTACCCAGAATTTGGTGGATGCCTTCCCAATGGCGAATGGCTATCCTATCACAGATACAAACTCTGGGTATAATGCCAATGATCCTTATGCTGACCGTGACCCTCGTCTGAAGGCTTACATTTTGGTGAATGGCGATAAGATTGGCTCAACTGATGGTGTGGTTAACTCTGCTGCTGACTCGAAGACAACTGATGGTCTTAACAAGGAGAATGGTAAATCTACCAAGACGGGTTACTATCTCCGTAAGTTGCTCCGCTCAGACATCAACCTCAACCCTAACTCAACCACCAAGCAGAAGCATTTGAACGCTCGTATCCGTTCTACCGAGATTTTGCTTGACTATGCAGAGGCTGCCAATGAGGCTCAGGGACCAAAGGCTAATGTCGGTGGAGCCAACTATTCTGCTTACGATGTCATCAAGGCTATCCGTGAGCGTGCAGGCATTGGTGAGTTTGGTGAAGACCCATACTTGGAAGAGTGCGCACAGAGCAAGGAGAAAATGCGTGAGTTGATTCGCAATGAGCGTCGCCTGGAACTCTGCTTCGAGAATCATCGTTTCTGGGACTTGCGTCGCTGGAAGGCTAATCTCAATGAGGCTGCCAAGGGTATCAACATCACAACAGACGAGGCAACTGGTGCTTTCGTCTATAAGACCTTCGATGCAGAGGAACGTAAGTATGATGACTATATGTTCTATGGTCCTATTCCTTATTCTGAGATTTTGAAATATAGTAATCTCAAGCAGAACGAGGGATGGAAATAATAAACGACTAATATTAAAATAAGACTAATGATTATGAAACGTTATATCAAAATGGTAGCTGTCCTCTTAGGACTGATGGCTTCTTTCACAGCATGTGAGAATGGAGACCAGACTTTCGATGATTACGAGGGTGGAACTACTACTTACTTTGCTTATCAATCGCCAATTCGTACCATTGTGCTGGGTGATGATGAGTATGATACAACATTGGACAAGGCGCACAAGTGCAAAATCTTGGCTACCTTCGGAGGCTCATACAATGGCAGAAAGGCAGCGGTTAATGTTGCCGTTGACAACAGCTTGTGTGATCACTTGACATTTGCCGATGGAACTCCTGTGAAGGCTATGCCTGCTGAGTATTATCAGCTCGCAACCACTACTTTCAATTTCAATGGAGGTATGTGGGGAGGTACAGAGGTGCAGCTCACTGATGCTTTCTTCAATGACCCTGATGCTGTAAAGAATACATACGTGATTCCTTTGGTTATGCAGAATCAGACTGGTTTCGACAGAATCGCCACTGGAACATTAAAAGAGGGAAAAACAGGCTCTCGAACCAATGCTTCTATTTGGGAGAAGGCTCCACAGGATTATGTGATGTATTGCGTGAAGTATCAGAACAAGTATAGCGGTTGGTGGTTGACCAATCACAATACAAGTACCGATAATATCGAGAAGGCTTCAACGGTTCAGATTACTACCCGCACCCTGAACAGCTCTGTTTATTCAGTAGAGTTCCAGGAGGGCAGTACCATCTACAAGGCAGACCTCCTGCTCACCTTCGATGCCAATGAGAAGTGTACCATCACTTCTCTCACCGATGGTGTTACTGCAACGGGTACTGGTTCTTGGGCTGACGATGCCTTGCTGTCTTGGAACAACAAGTATCGTGACTTGATGGAACTCAATGCTGAGATTACTTTCGCTGGCGGCGTTAAGAAGAATCTCAACGAGAAACTCGTTTGGTGGCGTAGTGGAGTAACCAAGGAGGAGTTCTCATTTACCTATAACAATTAATGATCGTATAAGTTATGAAAAGACAAATAATAATATCTGCATTTGGGGCCATGCTTTTGGCCTCATGTGCAGACCACTTCGACCAGAACTTCGAGACGGTGCGTCCTGATAAGTTGGCTGAATATGGCTATTTGGAAAAGTATGATGCTCTCAAGGATTACATTGCTGACAAGCCAAACTTCCATCTCGGTATTGGAACTACGGTTGATGAGTATAACAAACAAGAGTTAGTATATGCTTTGACCAATAGCAACTTCAATGAGACTGTGGCAGGTAATGCCATGAAGATGGCTTCTTGTGTGGCTAATGATGGAAGCATGGACTTCGAAAAGGTGCGTACATACGTGGATTATGCCACTGATGCAGGTCTTTCGGTATATGGTCATACATTGGCATGGCACTCGCAGCAGCCATTGAAGTATCTGAATGGTTTGATTGCCGACAAGGAAATGAAGGTGGATCCAGATGCCAAGGTGGAAAAAGAGGATTATGCCTTGGATTGTTCCACCCTTACGGCATATAGTTGGACCGGTTCTCCTGCTACTGTTACAACGGAGTGGAACAAGGATGGTGCCATGGTTATTACCAACCCTGCTAAAATAGATCCTTTCTATGCCCTTCAGTATTGGCTGGTAAACGGTATAGCACTTAAGACAGGTCAGGAGTATACCGTGAAGATTGTCTGCAAGGCAGAAGGAGACGAGGATGCCAACATTCACTTCAAGATAGGCGATTGGGGTGGTGGAGCCGAGAAGACCTTTAAGATTCCTGCTAATGCTGGTTACAAGGAGATTCTGCTGAATGTTACTCCTACCATGGACAACAATGGTCTTATGTTCCAGCATGGTGATTTTGCTGGTAAGATTTACTGGAAGTCTGTCACCATCACTCACTCTGAGGCTCCAGTCATGGAGATTCCTATTACGGTTGGTCATCTTACCTTCGATGACGATAACAACCTCGGTGGTTGGGGTATGGATAATCTTCCTACAATCGTAAATGGAGTTTGTGAGGTTGGTAACAACGCTGCAAAGGAGAATGCTTGGAATGCTCAAGTCAATTATGAGCCAGGATTCGTGTTCGAGAATGGTATTTCTTATCATTTGAAGATGAAGATTAAGGGTTCTGTTGCTGGTTCATTTGGTGGCGGATTCCAAAATCCTGATGGTTATAAAGGCTGTGGCGACTTCCCTTCAATCAAGGTTACTACCGATTGGAAAGAGGTGGATGTAGCTGCTACATGTAATGGCGACAACGCTAAGCGCTTGTTACTGAACATTGGTAAGTATGCAGGTACTCTTTATATCGATGACTTCCAAGTGTATTGGTTGAAGAAGTCCAATACAATTCCTTTGACTGATCAAGAGAAGAAAGATACTTTGACTTTGGCTATGAACAAGTGGATAGATGGTATGATGGAAGCTTGCGATGGCAAGGTAAAGGCTTGGGACGTTGTCAACGAGGCTCTTTCTGGAGCAGATAAAGATGGCGATGGTAAGTATGACCTTCAGTCTGCAACTCGTGGTACAGCCCCAGACAATGATATTCCTAACAGCTTCTACTGGCAGGATTACCTCGGCGACCTCGACTATGTTCGCACAGCAGTAAAGGCTGCTCGTGAAGGCTTTGCTGCCCACAATGGCAACCCTGAGGATTTGAAGCTCTTCATCAATGACTATAACTTGGAGAGTGATTGGGATCATAATGGTAAACTCAAGAGCTTGATTCAGTGGATCAAGGATTGGGAGGCTGATGGTGTTACCAAGATTGATGGTATCGGTAGCCAGATGCACATCTCTTGCTATGGTAATCCTCAGACTCAGGAGTCAAAGAAGAATGCTATTGTCAACATGTTGAAGTTGATGGCTGAGTCTGGCAAGTTGGTTCGTATCTCTGAGTTGGATATGGCATACGTTGATGAAACTGGCAAGAGCGTAAACACCAACGATATGACTGAGGAGCAGCACAAGCAGATGCGTGAGCTTTATGAGTTCGTCATCAAGAAGTACTTCGAAATCATCCCTGAGGCTCAGCAGTGGGGTATCTGTCAGTGGTGTCCTACTGACTCTCCTGCTAATAGCGGATGGCGTGCTGGTGCTCCTACTGGTCTTTGGGACAAGGACTACTACCGCAAGCACACCTATGGTGGCTTCGCTGCTGGTCTTGGTGCTCCTGAGTACTGGAATGATGCTAAGTAATATTTGTGGTGTGAGCCTATCCTATGGCTCACGCCATCTAATATAAAGAAACATTAGTTTAGGTTTTATCATATAAAGGATTAACCGAAATGATGTTAGTCGTGATAGGTCGGTTGTGTCGTGAAGACACGACCGACCTTTTTGCTTAAAATGGCGGTTGGCTTCATGGCTGCCCTGTACATCTTCTCCTCTTCAAACAGTTTTGATGGTGTGTCATTTTCGTTATAATGTTGACTATCAAACCTATTTGGTGCTTCTCACAAAGTATTTGTTACACCACGCAAGGTCTTTTTCAGCCTTTTCTGTTACTTTTGCAAGCGGAAATGAGAATCATTTCTCATTCCCAGAATGAACAATTATTATCAATAAACTTAAAATCAAAAACGTATGAAAAAGATTTTTACTTTGATGGCAGCAGCCCTGATGGCTGTAAGTGTGAATGCTCAGACAGAGACTCCTCTTGTTTTGGGTGGTGGTTGGAATGCAGGTTTTGCCGGCGATGCTGATGTTTATGACTTCACTATCTCCAAGCAGTGGGGTGCAGCAGAGTTTGCCTGCAACGTCAACTCTGCAGATTATCCTAAGTATATCCTCGAGTTCGAAGAGCCGCTTCCTGCCAACTGCCAGGTAAACTATACTTGGAAGGCTTCTGCTGATGCCGAAGGCGATCCAACTCCTGCCTACGGAAGAGCTGTGGGTGATGGAGAAACCAAGAAGTTTGAACTTGCTTTCGATGCTGAGCATCCTTACATCGTAGGTGTATCCGTGCAGCATACAGATGCTGAGGAAGTGAACCTGAAGGTGAAGAAGATGATTCTGGTTGCTGCTGATGGTACAGAAAAGAAGGTTGATGCCACCTTTACAGGTTGGGCTGGTACAAATAACACCGTTTCTTATAAGGGTGTGGTATCTTTTAATTCTCAGTGGCAGCAGCTCGCCATCAACGGTTTGGCTGGCAAGAGCGATGTAACCGTGAAAGTGAAATTGGCAGAGCCAACTCCAAATGTCCAAATGTGTGTAGATTACGAGGAAGGTTCTGAGTGGCCTTCATTCAACGACAGTGACGAGACTACCTTCACCACCAAGGAAGGTGCTGTCATCAAGAATATGGGTATCCAATATACCGACCCTGACAAGAATCCTGCCCAGGTTTCTGTGCTCGGTGCCTGGTTGATTAATACAACCACAGGCATCTCTAACATCGAGAGCGTCAAGCTGCAGGATGGCAAGGCATTCAACCTTGCAGGTCAGCAGGTAGCCAAGGGCTACAAGGGCATCGTAATCAAGAATGGTAAAAAGATGGTTATCAAGTAACAGATGAAGCGACTTTCAATGCTCGCATCTCTCCTCATGGTTCTGTGCCTCCAGATGGCGGCACAGACCTGGGAAGAGGTGAAAGTGGGGACTTCTATTCGCAAGACCCTCACTTATGTACCAAAGAATGTAGAGAAATCACCAGCCTTGGTGATTTCTCTTCATGGTATGAATCAAGACCCAGAGTATCAGCAGAAACAGACGCAATGGAATGCGCTGGCCGATACCGAGGGTTTTATTGTTACCTATCCGCTGGGTAATAACAGAATGTGGGATACCGGCGGTACGGGTGATGTGAAGTTTGTGGAGGCTATCATGAAGGATATGGAGCTGAAGCACAATGTTGACAAGAACCGCATCTATCTCTCGGGCTTCTCCATGGGTAGCTGGCTGGGCTATCACTGCCTGGAAACCTTGGGCGATAAGATTGCCGCTTTCGGACCGGTTAGTGGTGTGGATATCGGCAAGCAGCCTAAGGCAAACCGCAAGGTGTCTATCATGCATATCCATGGTACGGGCGATGACGTGTTCAAATATACGGGCGACCCTTCTCACATGGCTGGCGGCTATCCTAGCATTGAGGAATATGTAAAGAAGTGGGCTGCCTACGAAGGTTGCGATGTAAGCAATCCGCAGGTAATCCGTCCTTATCCTGCCGGCAGCACAGGTCCCAAAGCTACACGTACTATATATAATAATGTGAACGAGGGAGTAGAGGTGAACCTGATTGCCATCGACGGCAAGGGCCACTGGCATTCCAACGAAGCAAACGGTGTGAACTCTACCAAGGAACTCTGGACCTTCTTCAAGCGCCATCAGCTGAATCAGGCTTCCGCTCCCGACCCAAACTTTCAGATTTATCTCTGCTTCGGACAGTCGAACATGGAGGGTAATGCCGCCATCGAAGCGCAGGACAAGACGGGAGTAAACCCAAGATTCTTGGCAATGTACACCCTGGATAATGCGCAGGCTGGCTGGACCATGGGACTCTGGCATACAGCCGTTCCGCCTCAGGCACGTCCTGGAACCCGACTGTCGGTAGTAGATTATTTCGGCAGAAAGATGGTAGAGAATCTTCCCGAAGAAGTGAAGGTGGGTACGATTACCGTAGCCGTGGGTGGTGCCAGCATCGATCTTTTCGATAAGGATAAGTATCAGGAATATCTTCAGAGTGCTGAAGTTGCCGATTGGCTCCGCAACTATGCCAAGGAATATGGCGGCAATCCATACGCACGCCTCATTGAACTCGCCAAGATAGCTCAGCAGAAGGGTGTCATCAAGGGCATCCTGCTGCACCAAGGGGAGACCAATAATTGCGATCCTACCTGGCCTTCTAAGGTAAAGAAGATTTATGAGAATATTCTTGCCGACCTGGGACTTGATGCCAAGAATGTGCCATTGCTCGTGGGCGAGTTGGGACAGAAAGACCAGGGCGCAGCCTGCTGGGGACATAATGCCATCATCGACAATATCGCAGCTACGATTCCTACAGCTCATGTGGTATCATCAAAGGATTGTCCGCTGCAGAGCGATAAGCTTCATTTTACTGCAGAGGGCTATCGTATGTTTGGTAAGCGTTATGCCGATGTGATGCTCGAACTTCTGGGTGTAGTGCCTGTGGAAAACCGCAACTATTACATCCGTTACGAGAGTACAGCGGGCGAGAACCTCTGGGACCGTCAGGCTATCTACACCTTGCCAAAGGCTTTGGAGAAGGATGCCAAGTATACGCTGACCATGAAGGTGAGAACTTCTGCTGATTGCGCTGAGCTGGCATTCTGGCCTATCTGGAATGCAAGCAACAACAAGAACCAGTGGGGTGGAAGCGATGATGTGCAGTATCTGGCAGCCTATCCTGTAGAGGCTGGTGACTGGAAGACGCTGACCTGGAATTTCACAGCCAACTTTGCTCTGGATACCTTCCAGTTTGTGTTCGGTAAATACGGTGGTACACTCGATATTGATGACCTGGTACTGGTGAAGGAAGGAACATCAGAAAACCTCATTGCCAACGCCGATTTCTCTGCAAAGCATATTCAGGGATGGAGCACCAACTGGAATGGTCCAAGCTATTCTCTTGCCAACGATGCCTATGCATCAACAGGCATCGAGAAGCCAGCTGTGGCAACCATGATGAAATCTGCGGATAAGGCTTACTACACTCTCCAAGGTGTGAAGGTTATTCGTCCTACCAAGGGCATCTATATTCATGGTGGAAAGAAAATCGTGATTAGATAATAAACTGAACTTTCGCATGTGGTTCAAGTACGGGCTGAAGGCCCAAAAGCTCCTAGCCCAGGGCATCGCCCTGGGTATGATGGCAATCAGCAAGACGCCCTGTAAGGGCAAAAGCTTTATGTTTTGTCTGGAGTTTTGAAGCTTTTGCCCTTACAGGGCGACAGGTTTGCGTCCGTAATTACCCAGGGCGATGCCCTGGGCTAGGGGCTTCTGCCCTTTCAGGGCGTGTGGGACAAAACTTGCAAATCTTGAATAATAAACAATTATAAATTTTAAAAACTTAACGAAATGAAAAAATTATCATTTATGGTAGCGGCAATCTTAGTTTTTGCTTCCGCACCAAAAGTATTAATGGCAGCTCCTGCTGTAATGGCAGAACAGGCTGCTACAGAAGATGTTGTAGATTATACTTTTGATTGGACTTCGCAGAAAGCTTACAATATGTGGTGTGCTGATGAAATAAAGAAAAAAAATGACATTTCTGTATCTAAAGAGGATGGTTTGACTGTCAAGAATGAAACTGTAGCAGAACACTTTTATGATATTCAATATATGATAGGTAGTAATGTTCCTCTTTTGAAGGGCACTGATTATTCTATCAAGATTGTCATGAAGGGTTCTGCTGCTGGTCACGCAACAGTAGCCATGGGTACTTGGGGTAGTTCAGGAACGAGAGTAGAATTTACAGATCAGTATGCCACTTATACATTGCCTTGTACAAGTGATTATGAAGGAAATGGATTTATTCTGATGCAGAGTGGAGATTTTGTCGGTACTATCAACGTTAAATCTATAGAAGTTGTTCATAGTGAAAAGGCAACTACTCGTTATACTTTTGATTTGGCTTCAGTTGATTATGCTACTGCTGCTGCTGCTGGTGGTTGGGGCATCGGCTTTAAATCAGAGATTGTTGATGGTGCTTGCGTAATCAGTCACGGAGCAACAACCAATCCATGGGATGCACAGGTTAACTTCGAGAATGTTTTCCCAAAGGGGGCAAATATCAAATTGTCAATGGAAGTGAAGGGATCTGTGGATGGTTCTATTGCTGCAGGTTTACAGAATCCTAATGGATATAAAGGTTGTGGCGAATTCCCTGCAATTGATTTAACCACAGATTACAAGAAGGTAGATGTTTCAACTATGTGTAGTGGTGAAGGTGCTAAGCGCTTGTTGTTGAATTTGGGTAAATATGCCGGCACTGTTTCTATCAAGAATCTTAAAATCGAAGCAGAAGGAGTAAAGCAGGAGTCTCTGACCATTCCTTCATCTTCATTTGCTACTTATGCTGCTTATTATCCGGTTAATTATGCAGAACTTGGCTTGAAAGCTTATGCTGTCAAGTTGAATGAGGCTAAGGATGGCGTAGAATTTACAGAGATTCCAGGTGTTGTTCCTGCAGGTGTTGCTGTGTTGCTCAAAGGTGAAGCTGATAAAGAATATGCTTTGGATAAAGCAACTGGCTGGTCTTCTGTAGTTACCGACCTGAAGGCTTCTGACGGCACTTCTGCTACTTCTGGTGCTGCAACTCTTTATGCTTTGTCTACAGTAGATGGCTTAACTGCATTCTACCCTGTTAAGAAGGATTCTAAGATTCCAGCCAAGCGCTGCTATCTGGAGGTAAAGGGTACTTCTGCAAAGGCTGCATTCTTTAGTCTTGGCACTAACTTCGGCGAGACCACTGGCATTTCTTCTGTAGAGAATAAGGCAGAGAAGGCAGATGCTACTGTCTATAATCTTGCCGGACAGGTTGTCGGTAAAGACTATAAGGGCCTTGTTATCAAGAATGGTAAGAAGTTCGTTATCAAGTAATTGAAATATCGTTTTATAATTAATCTTTTAAATTTAGAATCAAATGAAGAAATATATCAAACCATCAATTGAAGTAACAGAAGTTATGTTGGAGTCTGCTATCCTGGCAGCTAGTAATAAGGTTTCCACTACCTTGGGCACTACAGAGATTGAAGGACCATCATCTCAGGCGCTTGAAATGCGCAGATTCAGCCTCTGGGACGAAGACGCTATAGAAGAGTAACAGATTAATCTATATAATATAATGAACAGATTATCATTCGTAGCATCAATGCTGATGATGTGCCTTCCGATGACGATGATGGCACAGAAAAACGGGGCGAAGGCGCAGGATAAGCCCGACCCTAACTTTCAGATTTATCTCTGTTTCGGACAGTCGAACATGGAGGGTAATGCCGCCATTGAAGACATCGACCGAACAGGAGTGAATCCTAGATTCATGGCAATGTATGCCGTGGATGATGAAAAAGCAGGATGGAAGAAAGGACAGTGGCATACCGCTGTCCCTCCTCAGGCAAGACCAACCACTGGCCTCACTCCTGTAGATTATTTCGGAAGAAAGATGGTGGACAATCTGCCCGACAGCATCAAGGTGGGTACCATCACCGTGGCGGTGGGCGGTGCCAGCATCGACCTCTTCGATAAGCGTACCTATAAGGCTTATCTGAAGAAGCAGCCAGACTGGATGAAGAACTTCGCATCGCAGTATAACGGCAATCCATACGCCCGACTCATCGAGCTTGCCAAGATAGCCCAGAAGCAGGGAGTCATCAAGGGAATCCTGCTGCATCAGGGTGAAACCAACAATGGCGATGCCAACTGGCCTAACCGTGTAAAGACTGTATATAATGATATTCTGAAAGATTTGAATCTGAAGGCAGAAGATGTACCTTTGCTCGTGGGCGAAACCGTTCAGAAAGACCAGGGCGGCAGCTGCTGGCAGCATATCGCCATTGTGGATGATATCGCCAAGACCATCCCTACTGCCCACGTCATCTCTTCCAAGGGATGTCCGCAGCGTGGCGATGGCCTGCATTTCATTGCCGAAAGCTATCGCACCATGGGTAAGCGTTATGCCAACATGATGCTCTCGCTGCTCGGCATCATTCCGGATGCCAATTATCCACGTGTGGATAAAGACCGCCGTGCCTACGTCAAGCTCCATGCACCGGAGGCAAAGCAGGTTATCTTCGATATCTGCGGAAAGAAGTATCCGATGAAGAAGGATTTCGACGGCGACTGGTATGGTGTTTCAGACCCATTGGTAGTGGGCTTCCACTATTATTTCCTGAACGTGGATGGTGTACAGGTAGTAGATCCTGCAAGCGAAACTTATTTCGGCTGCTGCCGAGAGGCGAGTGGTCTGGAGGTTCCTGAGGGAGCCGAAGGTAACTACTATCGTCCTCAGCAGGGAGTAGCACAGGGTCAGGTTCGTTCGGTATCTTACTATGCTGCATCTCAGGGCAAGTTCCGCAGAGCCATGGTTTATACGCCTGCAGAATATGAAACCAATCAGAACAAGCGCTATCCTGTGCTCTATCTGCAGCACGGAATGGGTGAGGACGAGACGGGCTGGAGCCATCAGGGCTATATGCAGCACATCATGGACAATCTCATTGCCGAAGGCAAGGCAGAACCTATGATTGTGGTGATGGAGAGCGGCGATGTGAAGCAGCCTTTCGTGCCACGTCCTGGCAAGGATGTAGATGAGGAGCGCAAGCATTATGGAGAATCTTTCTACGATGTCATCATCAAAGATCTGATTCCGATGGTAGATAAGAAGTTCCGCACCTATACCGACAGAGAGCATCGTGCGATGGCTGGTTTGTCATGGGGCGGTTGCCAGACTTTCAACACCGTGTTGCCGAACTTGGATAAGTTCTCAGCCCTGGGAACCTTCAGCGGAGCACTTTTCGGTGTGGATGTCAAGACCTGCTTCAACGGTGTCTTTGCCGATGCAGCGAAGTTCAACAGCCAGATAAACTATATGTTCATGGGCTGCGGTTCTGAAGAGAACTTCGGCACGGAGAAGATGGCGAAGGAATTGAAGGACCTGGGCATCAAGCTTGATGTCTATGTTTCACCTGGTACTCATCATGAGTGGCTCACCTGGCGCCGCTGCCTGAAGGAATTTGTGCCACATCTGTTCAAGTAACAAGACAGGAAATCAATAAGATCATATAAAAGAAATCCCGACACTGCCTGGCAGTTTCGGGATTTCTTTTTGTTATATTTCTAATATCTTATGTTTCTTTTTGCTTTTTTTTATGTTTCGCAAAGTAATTGTAACATAAAAGAAAGTCATTATGCGAAATAGTTATTAATTTTGCAGCGTGCTTTGCAAAAAGTAAGTTTTTACTGAACACGTACAATCATGAACTAATAAAATAACAATTTTAATCTATTCTCTTATGAGGAACTTAAGAAAGATTGAAAAGCCGTTAGCATTGCTATCCTTTCTCTGTTTATTCCCTGCAGGAATGTCGGCTCAGAGTATTGTAAAAGGAGTAGTTACAGATCCAAGTGGTGAACCTGTCATTGGTGCTACAGTGAAAGCTGCAGGCAGCAAGCTGGGTGTGATTACTGATTTGGATGGTAAGTTTACCATTGATGCTGCACCTGATGCAACATTGACTATTACCTATGTGGGTATGGAGCCTAAGACCGTGAAAGCTCAGGCTGGTAAAACGCTTACCATTACCTTGAAGGATGATGCTAAAGTTCTGAATGATGTCGTTGTCATCGGTTATGGCGTTCAGAAGAAGAGCGACCTGACAGGTGCAGTTGCATCTATCAAGAGCGATGACATCAAGGGCTTGTCAGCTACCGATGCCGGTGCTGCCCTCCAGGGTAAGGCTGCCGGTGTACAGATTATCAACTCGGGTGGTCCAGGTGAGGCTGCCGATATCCGTGTGCGTGGTTATTCTTCCAATAGTGGAAATATCAGTCCGTTGCTCATCGTCGATGGTCTGAAGGTGGATAACATCCAGTATCTTGATCCATCTATGATTCAGAGCATAGAGGTATTGAAGGATGCCGCTTCTGCTGCCATCTATGGTGCGCAGGCAGGTAATGGTGTCGTTATCATCACAACCAAGACGGGTGCTGCCAATGGCGGTAAGGCTGAGATTTCTTATAGCAGCAAGTTTACCATCCAGTCTATTGGTAGAAAGGCTAAGCTCTTCGACGCTCCAGAGTATATTTCATACCATAAGTACTTGGGCGACTTGACGGATGATAAGTTGAAGGCTGAGGGATACAATGGAGAGAACACCGACTGGTATGATGAGGCTTTTGAAAATAGTTTGGCTCATCAGCACAGCCTTACCATCCAGGCTAGCAATGGTAAGGGTCGTTTCCTTGCCAACTTGAATATCCTCAATAACAATGGTATCGTCAAGGGAGACAAGGATATTTACAAGCGTTTTACAGGTCAGATTAATGCAGACTACGATGTATATAAGTGGTTGAACATCTCGACAAACACCTCTTTCGAGAAGTGGAAGACCAAGGGTGTGAACAAAGGTTATGGTTCTGTGTTGAACTCTGTAGTTTCTGTAGATCCATTGACACCTTGCTACGTAAGCGACCCTGCTAAGTTGCCAACCAATGTTTATAACGCTTATCAGAATGGCGCCCCTGTGATGAGAGATGCTGACCATAATAATGATTTCTATGGTACATCTCACTATGTGGAGGATGCTACTGGTAACCCATTGGCACAGCGCGACCGTGTAGGCTCTTACAACCAGGGTATCAATGTACGTGGTACCGTTGCTGCCAACATCAAGCCATTCAAGGGCTTTACCTATACATCTCGTTTGGGTTACCGCATCACGCAGAGCAACTACCACAACTATGAGCAGCCATATTACATCAATTCCCTCTCTAACTCCTCACAGTACAAGATAGAGGCTCATACCAACAATGGTCTTTACTATCAGTGGGAGAACTTTGCAAACTATTTGAATACATTTGGCAAGCATACAGTAGGAGCCATGGTGGGTATGTCGTTCACCAAGAATCATTGGGACAATGCTACTATTGGTTCTGAGGGTACGAATATTCTTTCAAACTATGCTCCTAACTATCGTTACATCGACTATTTGCTCGCTGATGCTACAAAGAGCGTAGGCAATGCTCCTAACGACGCTACGGAACTTTCATACTTCGGTCGTTTGTCTTATAGCTACGATAATCGTTATTTCTTGCAGTTCAACTTCCGTCGTGATGCATTCGATTCATCTAAGCTTTCAAAGGATGCTCGTTGGGGTAACTTCCCATCAGTATCTGCTGGTTGGACTATCAGCAATGAGAAGTTCTTCAAGGACAACATCAGTCGTGATGCCATCTCTTTCTTGAAGCTTCGTGGATCTTGGGGTAAGAATGGTAATGTCAATGTATTGAGCAACTACCCGTATACTTCTCCTATTGCCATGAACCAGAGCTTCTATCAGTACAATCCATCTAGCGGTGATGGTAAGTTGTCTTATGGTTCTAAGCCAACAGGTCTTGCTAACCCAGATTTGACTTGGGAGACTTCAGAACAGGTAGACTTGGGTCTTGATGCCCGTTTCTTGAACGACCGTTTGACATTCTCTCTCGACTGGTATCGCAAGAACACCAAGGACCTCTTGGTAGAGATAAATCTTCTTCCGGAAATTGGTGTAAGCAAGTATATCATCAACTCTGGTAAGGTGCTTAACACAGGTTTCGACTTCGAGTTGGGTTGGAGAGATCATATCCGTGATTTCAAGTACTCTGTTTCAGTCAACGGTTCTACCTTGAAGAATGAGGTAAAGGATCTTTCTTCATCCATCAGCCGTATCGAGGGTATAGGTATCGATGGCTTCAACAGCCGTTTGAAGCCAACATTCGAGGTGGGGCACTCTATCTGGTACTTCCGTGGTTACAAGTATGCAGGTGTAGCTGAGGATGGAAGTGCGTTGTATTATGACAAGAATGGTAATACCACCAATGCGCCTACAGATAATGATAAGCAGGATTTGGGTGTGGGTATTCCTAAGTTTACTTACGGTATCACCCTCAATGCTGAGTACAAGGGCTTTGACCTCACCGTATTTGGAACAGGCTCTGCTGGCAACAAGATTTACAACTTGATGGTATCGGCCGACCGACCACTCTTGAATGGTATCGATGAATATTGGAAGAATTCTTGGACAGAGAGTAATACCAACGCCAAGTATCCTGATATGAAGAAGGTGGCAACTGACTGGACATTCTTCAGTTCTAGCGCAGCTGTCTTCAGCGGTTCTTACTTCAAGATTAAGCAGATTCAGTTGGGTTACACATTGCCACGTCTCATTACGAGCAAGATTGGTCTGAATGGTGTGCGTGTTTACTGCTCTTTGGATGACTTCTTCACAATCACCAAGTATCCTGGAGCCGATCCTGAGACAGCTTCTATGAACAGCGCTCAGTCGCGTGGTTTTGATAATGGTACTTATCCTACTTCTAAGAAGATGGTATTTGGTATCAATGTAACATTCTAATTATTAAATGATACAGCAATGAAAAAGTATTTATTATATTCTAGTATATTAGCCCTTGCGTTGACAGGAACAGTATCTTTTACTTCCTGTGAGAGTCAGCTCGATATTGAGCAGAAGGGTACTACTTATGAGGAACAGTTCTATAAGACTGATGCCGATGCAGAGGCTGCTTTGGTGGCAGCATACGAAGGCTTTATGTGTAATGTAGTAGGACGTCAGCCAGACGTCCAGGGAAGTTTGGGTATCTATACTCCTCACAAGTTGATTCTGAACATGTGTGGTGATGATGTTTACTATGCCAGTGGTAACTATGGAGACCATGAGGACGCTGGTTGCCTCAATGAGTTCCGCTATGATACTGATGCCTTGGTTCCAAAGTTGATGTACTCAGGTCTCTATTCTTCAGTGTATACTTGCAACTTGGTCGTTAACAAGTTTGCTAATCCAGATACACCAGTCAAGAAGCGTTGTGTGGCTGAGGCTCGTGTGCTTCGTGCTTACGACTACTTCTTGTTGGCAAACTTATGGGGCACTCCTCCATTCGTCTTAAAGCAGTTGACAGCTGATGCGCTTCCATACAACAGCGATAAGGATCCTGAGAATCCTATGACCCACGAACAGTTGATAGAGTGGGTTGCTTCTGAATGTGAGGCAGCTGCGGCCGATCTTGATGAGCGCAAGAGCAAGGGAGACAAGGATGGAGCTGTAAAGGTAACCAAGGGCTTTGCTAATGCATTGGCTGGTAAGGCTTACCTCTTCGCTGGCAAGTATGACAAGGCTAAAATTGCCCTCAAGAAGGTTATCGACTCAGACAAGTATGCCCTTGTTCCAGGCGACAAGTATATGGACAACTTCCATATTGAGGGTGATGGCAACGAGGAAAAGGTCTTCGAAATCAACTTCGAGTACAATGCGGGTAAGGGTAAATGGAGCGGTATGATTCAGCGTTCTAGCTGGATGGAGTCTAATGCAATGAACTGGCGTGCTGGTAACTTCGTAGTTTCTCCTCAGTCTGTATATAGTGGCATCGATGGTTGGGGTGGCTTAGGTGTACCTCAGTGGTTTGGTGATGAGTTCCATAAGAACGATGGCGACTCTTACCGTTTCAAGGCAACCTTGAAGCACATTGATGATGCTGTTTATAAAATGAAGTATGCTAATGATTCGCTAAACAATCTGACGGTTGAGCAGAAGAAGGTAAGCACGGCTGTTGGTATTAAGGATCAGGTTCAGGGACTTTATGGTAACTCTACTTGGTTGGCATTCAAGACAGTGATGCGTGCAGCTGACTCTGATGGTAAGAAATATGATGCCAACGTCCGTTTGAACAACTATCTCGTGATGCGTTATGCCGAGGTTCTTTTGAACTATGCTGAGGCTTGTCTCCAGACTGGCGATCAGGGTGAGGCCAAGAAGTATATTAATATGATTCAGGAGCGTGCAGGTTCCCAGACCATCAGCCAAACCGTAGATATGGATGTGCTGAAGAAGGAGAAATCATACGAGTTGTGGATGGAAGGTTGCCGTTGGTTCGACATCAAGAGATGGAGGGATGCCACTGCCATCAATCGCATCAAGAATGCGGGTTCTGATGTACCTCACCTCTTTGACAAGTTGTTCCGCGCACCTCAGGCTTCTGACGAGAAGTTGTACTGGGAGCATGGTACAGAGGCAAATAGCCGCTTCTATACAGTTTCTTCTCATGCAGCAAAGGATGCAGGTTTCACTGTTGGTTACCAAGAGGGAAAACATGATTACTTCCCTTATCCACAAACAGTGAAGAACATGAACCCTAACCTGGTTCAGAACCCTGGTTGGGAATAATGAAGTTGTTTTGTAAATAAAACGTTTTAAGTTTAAAGAACTATAGATTAGTTTGATAATTAGGGGGTGTTTTGAAAAGAAGCACCCCCTTTTTTCTTCTTTAAAGGAATTTGCGTATGAAAACATGGATGTGTGCCTTGATGCTGGCGTTATCGACAGGAGCTTCGGCTCAGAACCCGATTATCAGCGGACAGTATTCTGCTGATCCTACGGCTCGCGTATTCAACGGGAAGGTATATCTTTATCCTTCTCATGACATTCCGAGTCCTATCGAGAAACTGAAGGAATGGTTCTGCATGGCAGATTATCACGTTTTCTCTTCTACCAATCTTACAGAGTGGCAGGATCATGGAGTCATCGTTTCGCAGGACAAAGTACCTTGGGTACAAGACGGAAGCTATACGATGTGGGCTCCAGATTGTGTGGAGAAAGACGGGAAGTATTACTTTTATTTCCCTGCCGCTCCGAAAGGGGAGGAGAAGGGATTCGGAATAGGTGTGGCGGTTGCCGACCATCCGGAAGGACCATTTATGCCGATGTGGAAACCCATAGAGGGGGTTCATGGCATAGATCCTTGTGTGTTGATAGATAAGGACGGACAGGCTTATATCTACTGGGCGGGAGCTGGTTTGCACATGGCTAAGCTGAAACCAAACATGACGGAACTTGCCTCGGAACCCAAACTGGTAGAGGGGTTGCCTGAGGGATTCAAGGAAGGACCATTTGCCTTCGAGCGTAACGGCAAGTATTATTTCACCTTCCCTTGGGTACGTGAAAAGGATGGCACGGAAACACTGGCTTATGCCATGGCTGACCATCCGATGGGACCTTTCACATTCAAGGGCATCATCATGGATGAGTCGCCTACGAAGTGCTGGACCAATCATCATAGCATCGTGGAATATCAGGGACAGTGGTATCTCTTCTATCATCATAATGACTATTCGCCTAAGTTTGACAAGAACCGCTCGGTGCGAATCGACTCTCTGAACTTCAATCCTGACGGAACGATACAGAAGGTGATACCTACACTAAGAGGTGTGGGATTGACGAAGGCACGTTCGCATATTCAGATTGACCGTTATTCTGCGCTGCAAGGCAAGGGAATCGGTATTGAATATCTGGATAAAAACAACTTTTTTGCCGGATGGAAGACTTTCTTCTCTAAATCGAATACAGCTCTTATATATAATAAGGTGGATTTCGGTAATGAGAAGGTGGCGGAAATCACCGTTCGTGCCAAGTCGGTTAAGGGCGGTGTGCTCGTAGTCAGAGCCGATGGCAAGAAGGGAAATATCATCGCTAAGGTGAAGATTCCGAAGTCGGCAGCTTGGAAGAATGTCCGTGCCCAGGTGCTCCATGCTCCTCAGGGCGTTCATGATCTCCATGTATCCTTGCAGAGTGGAGCCGATGTTGAGGTAGACTGGCTGGGCTTTGATGCGTTGCCTTGGGAAAAGGGAGCTTTTGAAACTCACCAGTATCGCAATCTCTTTGCCGAAATGGGCTATAAGCAGACTGATATTGACAGGAAGGTGAACGAAGTGTTCAATGATGTGTTCTACGGTAAGAACAAGGTTTATTTCGAAGTGGGCGATTCCATGGGATATGTCAGCGATGTGAAGAACAATGATGTGCGAACCGAGGGCATGTCGTATGGAATGATGGCTGCCGTGCAGTTTGACAAGAAGGACATCTTCGACCGCCTCTGGCGATGGAGCAAGAAATACATGCAGCATCAGGAAGGACCTTATAAGGGCTATTTCGCATGGAGTTGCAAGACTGATGGAACGAGAAATGCGCAGGGAGCCGCATCGGATGGTGAACTCTATTTCGTAACTTCGCTCATCTTTGCATCCAACCGATGGGGCAATGATACGGGCATCAACTATCTGAAGGAAGCGCAGAATATTCTGGATTGCAGCATGCAGAAGGCGGGAATGGACCGCACAGCTCCGCTCATCAATCTCGAACATCAGCTCATCACCTTTACGCCCGATCATTGGGGTGGGAAGTTTACCGATCCTTCTTACCATCTCCCTGCCTTTTACGAGGTTTGGGCGAAATGGGCTAACGACGGACGTTCCCAGTTCTGGAAGGAGTGTGCTGAGAAAAGCCGTGAGTTCCTGCATAAGTGCATCAATGAGAAGACGGGCTTGAACCCCGACTATTGCAACTATGATGGCAGTCTGATGAAGACTGGTCAGTTGCTGGGTGATGCTTTCCGTTATGACTCATGGCGAGTGCCTATGAACATAGCGCTCGATTATTCCTGGGCTTGCAAGGATAAGGAGTGGCAGCAGAAATATGCCAATACGCTGCAGAACTTCCTGTATAGTCAGGGCATTGATTCTTTCCTGGACCAGTATAATGTAGATGGAACGATGGTAGAAGATATTCTGCCGGCAGGTACGGCTCCAAAGGCACTCCGCCATTCCATCGGTTTTGTTGCCACTTCGGCTGCGGCTTCATTGGTCAGCAATCATGTGAAGGGCAGGGAATTTGTCAGTCATTTCTGGAATGCCAAGCATGAGCCTGATAAAGAAGGCTTCTTTGATGGCTACTACGACGGACTGTTGCGTCTCTTCGCCTTCATGCATCTGAGTGGCCGTTATCAGATTATCGAACCTCAAAAATAAAAAGAATAGTCTATGAACATTTTTTTCAATAAAATAGTTAGATTGTTTTGTTTATGTGTATTCCTTTTTGGGCATTCCTCTGCGGATGCCCAAAATAAGGAATTACCTGTAGACATTAATCCTTATTTCGGACCTGTCGGCAAGCAGCCCGTCGTGCCCAATGCGGCTGGCTTTATTCAGAGATGGTTGCTCTTGGAGCCAATCTCTGTGCTGGTCAAGAGCAATGTCGTTTTTACAGATTCTTATCTGAAGGAGATATTCCATACGCAGTATTTCCCTAAACAGATGGAAACAGTTCCTAAGGATGGAGCCTTCGTGAAGGTGGGCAAGGAAAAACTGAAATGGCATGCGCTGGACAGTAAACTGTTTAATGTCAAGCTCTTCCGTTTCGCTACTTCGTTTAAGAAGTCCAAGTATGGTGTCTTGTTCTGGGCGGTTACCATTATCGATTGCCCTGAGGAGATGAAAGACGTCCGCTTGTCTGTTGGCTCGAATGGTGCTTCCATGTGGTGGCTCAATGGTGAGGAGGCGATGATGCTCGAAGGCGACCGAAGAATGGTTCGCGATGATGTGGTTTCTAAGAAGCTTACCTTGAAGAAAGGTAGGAATATCCTTCGTGGTGCGGTCATCAATGGTCCTGGCATGAGTGACTTCTGTGTCCGATTCATCGACGGACAAGGCAAGCCTGTCAGAAACCTGTCTATTCACGTGAAGTAGTGCAATCAATAAAGAAAGTTATGAAACAGAACAATATATTTTTCAGATATTTTAGCCCGGTTGCTGCTCAGCAGAAACTTTATGCCGCTGCTTTGGTCGCCTTGTTGTCTTCATCTGCTTACGAGGCAGAAGCCCAGGTGGGCGAACCTTTCATTCATGATCCTTCTACCATTGCCCTGTGTGATGGAAAGTATTATACCTTTGGAACGGGTGAAGGCGGAATCTGGTCGGAGGATGGCTGGACCTGGCAGGGTGGTGCTGTTCGTCCCGGCAGAGGAGCGGCTCCTGATGTGTTGAAGATTGGCGACCGTTATCTTGTAGCCTACAGTGCTACGGGTGGTGGATTGGGAGGCAGTCATCGCGGTGATGTCCTGACGATGTGGAACAAAACGCTCGATCCGAAATCGCCTGATTTCAAATATACTGAACCGGTGGTGGTAGCTTCTTCTTTGGATGATGAAGACTGTGATGCCATTGATGCGGGCTTGTTGCTCGACCCTACTACCGGCAGACTCTGGCTCAGCTATGGTACCTATTTCGGATTTATCCGTCTGGTAGAACTTGATCCGAAGACAGGTAAGCGGATGGAAGGCAACGAACCCGTCAATATCGCCATCGACTGCGAAGCTACCGATTTGATTTACCGCAACGGCTGGTATTATCTTCTCGGCACTCATGGCACCTGTTGCGATGGTCCTAATTCTACCTACAATATCGTGGTGGGACGTTCGCGAAAGATAACCGGTCCATACGTAGATAATGTGGGCAGAGAGATGTTGCAGGGCGGTGGAAAGATGGTGATTGCTGCCAATAATCTGAAGACGGGTCCCGGTCACTTCGGACGCTATATTGAGGAAGAAGGTGTAGAAAAGATGTCGTTCCACTATGAGTCTGATTTCAGACAGGGAGGACGAAGCGTATTGGCTATCCGTCCTTTGTTGTGGAAGAACGACTGGCCTGTGGCTGGTGATGAATTTCATGCCGGAACCTACGAGATAGAATCGGAACGAAGAGGCTATGCCCTGGAGATTGCCGTAGATTTCGTGAGAATGCAACGTGATATCGAACCTTTCTGGATCAAGCCGACCAAGCCTCTGAAGAATATCGAACCTCAGACCTTGAAGGAGGTAGAGGCAGAATGGCCTAAGGGAGAAGTAAAGGTGAGAATGAACGATTACATGTTCCGTCCTCATCAGAAGTGGAGTATCATGCCTGCTGGAAAGGGTGGTTATCTGGGTGGTCCTTATTATAAGATCTGCATAGAAGGCACTACTCGCTATCTTACCGCAACCGCTCTGCATGATGTCATTGCCAAACCTGAGTTTACGGGTGAAGATGCCCAGCTTTGGCGCATCGAGCAGCTTACCGATGGCACCTATCGCATCATGCCGAAGGCTGTGCCAGGCACAGAAGAGAAACTTGCATTGGTTTCACTCGGCGACTGTACCCCAGGTCTGGCTCCCTTCGATTTCAACAGCGACAATTCTAAATGGAATTTCAGACAACAATAAATTCATGATGAATTCCAATTTAATATACTAATAGCTTAATAGTAATTACAATGAACAAGAATGTTATATACGCAGCTTTGATGTTTGTGCTGACTATGTCCTCCGGCAATGCCTCAGCACAGCAGTTGCCTTATCAGAATCCAGCCCTCTCGGCTCATGAGAGAGCGGTAGATTTATGTGGTCGTCTCACATTGGAAGAGAAAGCCTCTTTGATGCTGGATGATTCGCCGGCTATCCCACGATTGGGAATCAAGAGATTCCAGTGGTGGAGCGAGGCGCTGCATGGTGTGGCGAACATGGGAGATGTAACCGTCTTTCCGGAACCTATCGGAATGGCAGCATCGTTTAACGACGGAATGGTGTATAGAATCTTTGATGCAACATCTGATGAAATGCGTGCCAAATGGAATGAACTGCAGCAGAAGGGAGGAGATGTAACCCGTTTCCATGCTTTATCTGTCTGGACTCCAAACGTGAATATCTTCCGTGATCCTCGCTGGGGACGTGGACAGGAAACCTATGGTGAGGATCCTTATCTTACCAGTAGGATGGGATGTGCCGTGGTGCGCGGATTGCAGGGACCTGAAGATACGAAATACCGCAAACTCTGGGCTTGTGCCAAGCACTATGCAATTCATAGCGGACCAGAATGGGCTCGCCATACAGACAATATTACCGATGTTACACCGCGCGACCTTTGGGAAACTTATATGCCTGCCTTCAAATCACTGGTGCAGGATGCAAAGGTGCGTGAGGTGATGTGTGCCTATCAGCGTTGGGATGATGAACCATGCTGCGGCAACACCCGCCTTTTGCAGCAGATTCTCAGGGATGAGTGGGGATTCAAGTACCTGGTAGTTTCCGACTGTGGCGCTGTTACTGATTTCTGGTCCAGCCATAAAGTTTCTAGTAATGCCAGAAATGCGGCTACCAAGGGCGTGCTGGCTGGTACAGATGTGGAGTGTGGATATAATTATGCATATAAGTCTGTGCCTGAGGCTGTGAAGTATGGTGCCTTGACTGAAGATGAAGTTGATAAGCATGTGATTCGTCTGCTCGAAGGTCGTTTCGATTTGGGCGAGATGGATGACAACAAGATCGTATCATGGTCGAAGATTCCAGTATCGGTGCTTTGCAGTAAGGCGCATCGCCAGCTCTCGCTCGATATGGCTCTGCAGACCATGACGCTGCTCCAAAACAAGAATGAGGTTTTGCCTCTCAATAAAAAAGTAAAGAAGATTGCTTTCATCGGACCGAATGTGGATAACGAACCGATGATGTGGGGAAACTATAATGGTACTCCACGACAGACAATTACCATCCTGGATGGTATCAGGAGTCGTTTGAAGAAAAACCAGGTTGTCACCTTTAATGGATGCGACTTGGTGAACGACCAAGTTTTGAATTCTTACTTCGACCAGTGTAGCATGGATGGCAAGATGGGCTTTAAGGGCACTTTCTGGAACAATCGCAAGATGGAAGGCAAGCCTGTTGTCATCACCCAGGAGAAGAATCCTGTGCAGGTAACGACCTATGGTCAGCACTCCTTCGCTCCTAATGTGAAGCTGGTGGGCTTCTCTGCAAAATATGAAACCGTGTTCCGTCCTAAGCAGACAGACAAGGTGTTGCTCGACGTGGCTGGTTGCGGTCACTACGAGGTTTATCTGAATGGTGAGAAGAAGGCAGAGCATTCTATCTGGCGCACTACCGAGAGTCGTATCGAGTTCCAAGCCGAGAAGGGCAAGGAGTATAAGATAGAGATTCGCTATCACGAGATGCCTAACTATAATGCGGACATGAAGTTCAATATCGGGCATGAGAATCCTATCGACTATCAGGCTTCGCTCAAGCAGTTGAAGGATTGCGAGACAGTAGTCTTCGTAGGTGGCATCTCTCCACAGTTGGAAGGTGAGGAAATGCCTATCGAGATTTCTGGCTTCAAGGGTGGTGACCGCACCAACATCGAATTGCCTAAGGTTCAGCGCAATTTCCTGAAGGCTTTGAAGGAGGCGGGCAAAAAGGTTGTCTTTGTCAACTGTTCGGGTTCGGCTATCGCCTTGACTCCAGAGACAGAGAGTTGCGATGCCATTCTCCAGGCCTGGTATCCTGGTCAGGAAGGTGGAGAGGCAGTGGCTCGTGTACTCTTCGGAGAGTACAATCCTGCCGGCAAGTTGCCTATTACGTTCTATAAGAATTCTGAGCAGTTGCCTGATTTCAAGGATTACAGCATGAAGGGCAGAACCTATCGTTATATGAACGATGCGCTCTTCCCATTCGGATATGGTTTAAGCTACACTTCTTTCCGTATGGGTGATGCTACACTTTCCAACTCTATCCTGAAGAAGGGTGAAAAGATTACGCTGAAGGTACCGGTAAGCAATGTAGGAAAGAAGGATGGAACCGAGGTGGTGCAGGTGTATGTGAAGGATCCTGTCGATACCGAAGGACCATTGAAGAGCTTGAAGGCTTTCGAGAGAGTGGAGGTGAAGGCAGGAAAGACTGCTGAGGCTGTCATTACGCTGGATAGCAGAAACTTCGAACTCTTCGATGCTGCAACCAATACCGTTCGTGCCAAGGCAGGAAAGTATGAGGTTTATTACGGCAGCAGTTCGGCTGATAAGGATTTGAAGAAACTGGATGTTTCTATTGAATATTAAGTAACTTGAGAAAATCATCAAGGAGCTGAGTAAATATGGAAAGAGGGTGTGTCTTGGACTTTTGACACACCCTCTTTCTGTAATCAAGGGTTCTCAATCAATAGAGCATCCATATTGTTCTTTATGGGTGCAATTAATCCTTCTTTACGCACACGTATATATTTTTTTTAGAAAAAAGTCTCATAGTCTCATTTTTAGCCGCAAATATCACGTTATATCGTTGATATAAAGACATTTATAACTAATGAGACTTCTTGCGAAAAGTAGAAAGAAGTATCATAGAAGTATCATTAAAAATCATAGAAGTATCATTAAAGATAATACAAAGCATGCGAAAATCCAGTTTGAACGTTAAGAAAAGCCTGTTTAAACGTTAAGAAAAGCCTGTTTAAACCTGTTTAACCTGTTTAAACATCAGAAAAAGTCATTTTAAGCATAGCAAAAAGGCATTTTAAATATCGCAAAGAATCAAAAGAATATTGCCCAAAAATGAGTCCGATATTTGGGCACTCGTTGCCCGCCTTATGGGCAGTGGTTGCCCAGCACAGGGGCTGTCGATGCCCACTTGGTGGGCTACGGATGCCCGTGTAACGGGCACAAGCAGACCAACCGAAGGGCACAAAAAGCCCCCGATGCGTCACGCACCAGGGGCTTAAAGAGTTCATTTAATTACTTTATGAAAACACAACCATCAAAAGACGGCTGCTTGTAAATCCGCTTTAATATTACCCATACAGGCGTTGAGTCGTTGGTATGTTTTCTCTCCAGCGGTCTTGACTCCACTTACATACTGGCGCATGAGCGATGGGTTGATGCCTGCACGTCTGGCAATCTCGGTAGCGTTGAGAAAGGAGAACTCCTTGAAGAAAGCTTGCACGTCGTACTTATATGTAAACGTTAAGTCTTGCAAGTCCTTGTTGTTAGGGTCATCATCCCTACATTCCTGAAGAGCCTTCATGAAGTCGGCCTTGGCTTCCTCAGCGGTCGCACCATCGCCATCTATGACACCATAATTACCCAATGGCTCATCATTGTAACAAGAGTATCCGCCATCACCATATTCTAAAATCAGCACTACATTCTTTGCCATATATCTTATTTGTTTAAATTCCCTACAAAAAGAGTTCTCCACACGTCTATCACACACACGCTCAATTGCAAGGTTAAGGTAAGGGCAGTTGCCCGGACTATTGTCCGAGCAACGTCTTTTTAATGCGTCTAAGCAACCCTGTCTTAACCTCATGGCTACCATGTCTTGGAATTCTGATTTTCATCCCATTCTTGGGATTGAACCATTCATCGTGCTCGGCACCATGTCGAGTGATAAAGCATCCCGCTTTAGTCAACTCATGGTACAATTGATTGTGTTTCATTGTTGTAATTAAACATGTTAAAGAACTCTTTGTCTGAATGACACTGCAAAGGTAGCTAAAAAGCTATAAAATACCAAATATTTAGGTAGCTTTTCCGCTACGTTAACTAAACTTTAACATTTGGGGGCAAAAAACATCTAGCGAGAAGTCTCATTGTTGCTAATTCTTTATATAACAAGTGCTTAAACTATATTTTTTTAACAAAAATGAGACTATGAGACTTTTTTCGCTAAAAAACTTTTTTCACGTATGTGGTCGATGCCTATCTATAGTGATTGCCAAAAGTAAGGCTTCATTTCACATACTTTCATTACAGTAAAATAATGGCATAAAAAAAAAGGTCTGAAAAATAAAAAACTGTTAAAATCATATATTAAGCTGATAATCAGTGTTTTTCTTTTTTTAGCATTCTTTTTTCTACTCCAATATTTCATAAAAGAGATTTTAAGTCTCCGTAATTGGTATGAACTTTATGATTGATGAAGATAAGACGATCGTATTTTTCTGAAGTTTCGCATGTGGGGAAGTCACATGCGAAACTTCTGTATAAAAAGTTTAGAAGTCATGTAAGAACGTTTTGATATCCAATCCCTTCATATTCTTTTCAAGGTATTCATCGAAACTTTTGCTAATCTTTGTGATGCTAGGTTTACTCTTTCTTAGCAAGATAGCTATGTTGGAAAAGTTTATTTCTGCTTTTATTAGATAAGCAAATTCCAACTGTGAGTCTTTGAGACCAGGAAGGAATGCAGTAAGGCGTTTGCCATATTCATTGAACAAGTTGTCGATGGTTGCCATGATATCTATAAGGGCTTGTTTTTGTTCTGAATTGGTATAATGATCGAGTCCGTTTTTTATCATTTTGTGCAATTTATAATATGATTCGGACATTCTAAATTGGTTCCATCTGTCATCATCAAGTTTTATATTCTTTGACAGTTTGTTGATACAATGCTCAGATGATGTAAGCTGGTATTTCGATAGTTCGTTGTTTCTTGTTTCAAGTTTTTAGCTCTTTATTGTTTCTTTCTTGAATGGCAATTTGACCTTTGACAATGATGAAGCGAGCTAAGTTGACAGTATCTTTTGTTGCTGAAATCTTATTTTTAGCGAGATTAATAAATGCGGAATATTTCTCATCGTTGCCCAAAGTCTTGTAGTCTTGGGCAATATTAATAAGGCAATTATTAGCTAAAATCTAAAGTTTATGTTACATGAAATAAAGTCTTTTCAATTTGTGCTACGTAATTATGAAAATTTACTTTTTGTTTACTTTGCTGTTTATAATGGAAAATAATGATAAACAAACAAAAAGTGAACAAGATAATGGATCTGATTGGATTTCTTTCCTTAAATTTGCAGCGTAAAATCCAAAATATAAAAGTTATGAAAAAAGTATTTTTTAGACTGTTTTGTACAGTGATAGTAATAAGCTATCTTTCATTATTGTCCTCTTGCCAACATCAGCAGGAAAAGGTGTGTCCGGTTATCAATCTCGGGAATGTAAAGGAATGTTCTGTCTCTGATTTGTTTTCTAAGATAGAGATAGTTCCCTTAGCTATGCGTGAGGGAAACTTTTTGGGGAATGTAGACCGTGTGCAGATTTCTGATAATTATTATGTTGTATCTGATTCAAGACAGATATTGACTGTTTTTGACAAAACAGGAAAGTTTGTGTCTTCATCAGAGGCTAAGATAGGTAATGGGCACGAAGAATATTCCATAGTTATGGGTTATTCTTATAATCCATATAATAATAATATTGAGATATTGACTCCTACTCATTTGTTGTGCTATGATGTGAATTTTAACTTATTGAAAAAAGTGAAACTCCCGACTAAACTAGCGAAAAGTAAAGATACGGGTTTAATGTTTGACCGTATTTACGATTTATCAAAACATCTTCACGTCTTAATACCTACGTCAGTGAGCGGTGAGTCGACAGGTATGTTAGTTTTTGATTCCTCTTCGTCTAAGATTTTGAAGAATATAGATTATGAGATGGATGAAATTGATAAAATAAATATGCAAAGCGATTGCTTCTTTCTGAGGAAAGGCTCTGCAGTAACTTTTGTCCCTCCAATTTATAGTGACTATATTTACACTTTTGACGCTACGACTATGGAATGTTCGAGAAAATATAAGTTCGAAGGAGGCTCAAATATGCTTACTAAAAATGACTTAGAGGCATTTGGCTCAAATGAGAATAAAAAGAATCTGTTTTTGATGAATACAGACAAGGAAATTCTTGTGTCTAAAATGGAAGTGGACAAAGCTATCATTGTTCATGTCAAAAAGGGAAATCGCTTGTCTGATTGGTATTCTGTCTTGTATGACAAGGCATCGGGTGAACTTAAAAAGATAAATTTGTACTCTGGCAAAAAGAAAATTTTCCCATTAATTAAAAATGTAGATGCTCAATCGCTTTATGCTTATGTAGAAAAGCAAGATTTGCCATCAATGCTGGAATGCTGGAAGCAGATGGGATGTAATGTTGAAGGCAATGTACAGAATGGAGATGGATTTATAGTAAAATATACATTGAAGTAAGATTTTGTAGATAAGAAGTTATGGATGTTTGGCATGCTCTATTGACAGATAATCCTTGATTACAGAAAAGATGTCCTAGCAAAAGATGCGAGGGCATCTTTTCTGTTTTATAAAACAGACACTTTTAGATAATTATTCGACATGATAGCCATCACAAAGCATTTGTTACATGAAATAAAGTTATGAATTGAATAAATCGCTACTTTTGCGGTGTTTTAACAACTTAAATAACAAAAGCCGGTGAAAATCATCGGCATCATAACAATTTTAAACTTTTATAATTCAACCTAAAAACAAATGAAAAAGAGATTTTTGGCGATATTGGCGGCTGCGTTGCTACCGTCATGTCTGTTCGCCCAGTTTGGAGTGGTTTCGCCGCTTCATGTGAATGGCAATCAGTTGAATGATGCCTATGGCAACAAAGTGGTTTTGCATGGTGTGATGGATACACCGAGTCCTTACTTCAACAAATACCGTTGGGGTAATACTTGTACTGATAACAATATTCAGCCATGCATTAGCTATTACGACAAGATTTTCGGAGCACTCCAAAATCCTGCTAAAGGCACTTATTGTAATATCTTCCGTCTTCATCTCGAACCAGGCTGGACCAATGATCCCAACAAGAAGTCAACGGGTTCTGATACTGGAGAGGCTAATATATCGCGTTTCAGTGCTACCCGTTTGCAGAAGTATCTTGATGCCCTTTATCTGCCTATTGCGCAGAAGGCCATCAATCATGGCTTGTATGTAGTGATTCGTCCTCCAGGCGTATGTCCTAAGGATTTGAAGGTAGGCGATGCTTATCAGAATTATCTTAAAACGGTGTGGAACATTGTTTCCAGCAACAGTTGGGTGAAGAATAATTCCGGCATCGTATCCCTGGAACTTGCCAACGAGCCTGTTCATATATATAATAGGTATGGTCAGAGTTCTGCCACAGCCATGCGAGATTATTTCCAGCCAGTGGTTGATGTGATTCGTAAGAATGGCTTCAAGGGTATTATCTGGATTCCTGGCACTGGTTATCAGAGCCAGTATGAGAATTATGCCTCTTATCCTGTTTCCGACAGCAACTTCGGCTATGCCGTGCATGTGTATCCGGGATGGTATGGGGCAAGTGATAAGAACTATGATTCCAATGCTTTCATCTATAATTTCCAGAAGCAGGTGCCTGTGGTAAAGAATAAACCGATTCTTGTTTCTGAGATAGACTGGAGTCCGGAGAGACCTGGTGCAGGTAAGTATAATGAGTTTGGACAGTGGGTGGCCAGCAACCTGGGTTCATGGGGAACTGCCACTACCAGCAAATGGGGTAATGCCTGGAAGAAGGTGATGGATCATTTCGGAAACATCAGCATGACGCTGACCAGTACTGATGATTATCTTGATATTGACAACTTCCTGAAAACTGGTCAAATCAAGGCTGGATTGGAGGCTAATCCGGAGGCTTGCGGTCAGACCTGCTTCTACTGGTATTACGAGTATTCCAAGAAAGACTATGCTCATAAGTCTGCTGGTACGTCTTCTTCTAACCAGAATACTCAGCCTTCTACCGGTTCTTCTACTTCTGGCAATACCCAGGGCGAGAACATCATCAAGTCATGGGGCGATGGCAGCGGATTCGTTCCTTCGGGCTGGACGGTGGCAGACAATGGTAGCCAGGTTTATGCCGGCAATAAGTCGAGCGGTCCACGCATCATGAATTTCTCTGGTGATTTCAAGAATGCTTTCTATGTGAGAAGTATTTCTGCCGATAAGGCTGGCTATATAGAATATGGTAATACCAACGGTTATACCCTGCCTCTGGTATATGGCGAGTATGAGCTGAGTTGCAATGTGGCTGCCTGGAAGGGTGCTCCATATATGAAGGTAGAGGTGTTCGACCCTCAGAATGCTGTTCTTGCTTCTACCATCGTCAAGGCAAATGGCAATGCCAATGGCAAGGCGGGTGCTTATCTCTCGGGTACCACCAGGGTTTCTCTCTCGTTCTATTCCATGATTAAGGGCAATTACCGTGTACGTTTCACCCCTGTGGCAGATGCCAAGGGCACAGGTGGTGCCTGGGTTGAGGCTCTGGTAGGCAATGTGGCTCTTTACTTCAAGGGAAATCCGCTGGCACTGAATGCCGTGGGACAGGTTCCTGCCGGATGGAAGATTGTTGATGCTGGAGAGCAGAAAGCGGCTGGTGCAGCTGGCAGCGGTCCACGCATCTTCCAGTTTGCCGGTGGTGATTTTTCTACGGGTCTTTACATCCGTCAGAGCGATGCCAGCAAGGCAGGCTACGCTGAGTTTGGTTCTACTTGGGGCTATGGCTTCTCGTTGAAGCAGGGCAGCTATGTATTCTCTTATAATGCCGTGGCGTGGTCGGGGTCTCCTTATCTGAAGTGTGAGGTTCTCGACGAGAGCAACAACGTGCTGGGTTCTCAGATTATCCAGTGTACCAAGAATGTGAACAAGAACACCGGTGCAAATACTTATGGCAGCAATAGTGGTCAGGTACGATTCACCGCTTCCCGCACGGGTTACTATCACTTCCGCTTCACTCCTGTGGCAAACAGCTGGGGTGGCAGTGGTTCATGGCTTGAGGTAGTGGTAGGTCATCTGAAGATTTCCATGGCCAGTGCTTCTCGTTCAAGAAGCATCGATGGTGGTTGGAACGATGGCACTACGGGCATCGGGCAGGTTGAGAGTGCTGAGCATATCAGCGGTCAGGAGACCAAAGAGAACTCCGGCTGGTACACGCTTCAGGGTCAGCGGGTAGAACACCCAACCAAGGGTATCTATATCCATAATGGCAAGAAGGTGGTTTTGAGATAGAATATTAAGTGAGACTTCCATGATACATCAATGAGACTTCCCGGCACTAAAACCGAGACGTTTCATTGATGTTTTTTTTCTGTATATATCAAGTATTTAAATCATATTATGACGCACCCTCTTCTTATGTGTTACCTCATTTAAACTATTTGAAACATGTGAAAAAGTAGAATTCTGTTTTTTGGCTTAACTTTGCATCCACAAATAACAATTTAATCAACTGACATCAAATTATGAAGAAACAACTGATGATTGCTCTGCTGAGTATTGCGCCTGCCTTGGGTGTTGTGGCGCAAGATAAACTTTATAAGGATGAGTTCCCGCTGGGCGACATCACCCTTCTGGACGGACCATTGAAGCATGCTCGCGACTTGAACGTGCAGGTGCTCCTGAAATATGATTGCGACCGTATGCTTGCCCCTTATCGCAAGGAGGCAGGCTTGCAGCCTCGCAAACCTTCTTATCCCAACTGGGATGGACTGGACGGACATGTGGGCGGACATTATCTGTCGGCTCTTGCCATCAATGCAGCCACAGGCAATGAGGAGTGCCGCAAGCGCATGGAATATATGATATCCGAACTCCAGCTGGTGCTTGATGCCAACAATCAGCGTCCTGAAGCCTGGTGTCATAACTATATAGGTGGTGTTCCGAATAGTGCCAAGATGTGGACGGCTTTCAGTAAGGGCGATTTCGGACCTTACTTTGGAACATGGGCACCTTTCTATAACATTCATAAGATGTATGCAGGTCTTCGTGATGCATGGCTCTATTGCGGAAATGAACAGGCAAAGAATCTCTTTCTGAAGTTCTGCGATTGGGCTGTGGACATTACGCATGATCTGAACGACGAACAGATGGAGAAAATGCTCGGCAACGAGCATGGAGGCATGAACGAGGTGCTTGCTGATGCATACGCCATTACCGGAGAGCAGAAATATCTGGATTGTGCCCGCCGCTTCTCCCACAGAATGTTGCTTGTTCCTCTGGAAAACGGCAAGGACTGCCTTGACAATATGCATGCCAATACGCAGATTCCGAAGGTTATCGGCTATCAGCGCATCGCTGAGTTGGCTCATGATGTGCAGTATCACAATGCCAGTGAGTATTTCTGGGAAATTGTGACACGTCAGCGTTCGCTGGCTTTGGGAGGTAACAGCAGGCGTGAGCACTTTCCGACTAAGGAAAATTGCATCGACTATATCAACGACATAGATGGACCGGAGTCTTGCAATACTTATAATATGCTGAAGCTTACCGAGGATTTGAACCGAGTAAAGCCTAATGGCATGTATGGCGACTTTTACGAGACTGCGATGTTCAACCATATCCTCTCTGCCCAGCATCCGCAACATGGCGGCTATGTCTATTTCACTCCCGCCCGTCCTCGCCATTACCGCAACTATTCTGCCCCTAATGAGGCGATGTGGTGCTGCGTGGGAACAGGAATGGAAGACCACGGTAAGTATGGACAGTTTGTCTGGACGCACGAAAAGGGTGTGAAGGCGGAGAACGATGCCCTGTACGTTAATCTCTTCGTGGCATCCGAGTTGAATTGGAAGGATAGAAAGATGGTGATTCGTCAGCAGACCGCCTTCCCGTATGCTGAGACATCTGTTGTAGAAGTAGCCAAGGGTAAGGGAACTTTCATCCTGAAAGTCCGCAAGCCATCCTGGTGTGGTAACTTCACCGTGACGGGTGTAGGTTTTGATGCCGACAGCTATGAGGAGAATGGATTTGTCTGCATCAAGCGCAAATGGAAGAAGGGTGACCAGGTAAAGATTTCGATGCCTATGCACGCTTATATCAAACCGATGATCAATGTGCCTCAGTATGTGGCAATCATGTATGGTCCTGTCCTGCTCGGCATGAAGACGGGAACGGAGGATATGCGTAGACTCATTGCCGATGACAGCCGTTTCGGACAGTATGCCAGTGGAAAGAAACTGGCTCTTGACAAGGCTCCTATTCTGTTGCCGAAACATCTCGACGACATTGCCAAAGACCTGAAGCCAATTCCTGGCAAGCCATTGCACTTTAAGCTTGCCACCCACATGGAGAATGCCATCGAAGGCGAGTTGCAGCCGTTCTTCGAAATTCACGATTCTCGATATATGATGTACTGGTTGGCACTTGGCGAGAATGAGTACAAGGCTTATATGCAGAAGTTGGCTGATGAGGAAAATGCCCGTCAGGCTTTGGAGGCTAGAACTGTGGATAAGGTGAGCCCGGGTGAACAACAGCCGGAGACCGACCATCGTATGGAGACCGATAATTCGGACAAGGGTAATACAGAGGGTATCTTCTTCCGTGATGCAAGGGATGGTCATTATTTCAGCTATCTGATGCAGACCAAGGGAGAGACTAACCTTAGTCTCCAGCTCAAGTTCTGGGGTCAGGATGAATGGCGCACCAGTGAGTTTGACATCTATATCGACGACCATCTTCTCACGAGTGTAAACAATAGCCATCGTTGGCGCACCACTCAGTTTAAGACCGTTGATTATGCCATTCCTTCAGAGTTTGTTAAGGGCAAGAAGGAAGTAAGAGTGAAGTTTGTAGCTCACAAGGGCAAGCAGGTAGGACAGATTTATGGTGTGAGACTTGTGAAGAATTAATTGATGAATTTATTTTTAGATTTATGCTTTTATATAAAGAAAACAGTTCATATTGATGAATGACAAGATTGTTGTGAAACAAGTTTTAATTGTTTACGAGAATGGTGCATAGTGATATGCGCCATTTTTTTGTGATGTTATATTACTTTTTCTTCTTTATCATAAAGTGCAGGAAATGTGATAGTTGCGGTGTGTTGTAACAAGAGTGAAAACATTTGGAACATCAAGAAAACACGTTCTCATGACAGTTTTCTACCTTTGCAGCCGTGTTCTTTAACCAAGAAGTAATAACACCTAGAAACAAAGGAACAAACTTAATTAAAATGATACAACATGATTGAACAAGTGTTTACATTTAAACGGACAGCAGCTCTATGCCTCGTGGGAGCCTTCTGCAGCTTGAACGCACAAGCCCAGAAGATTACCGTGAAGGGTAGTATTGTTGACGGCACAGGAGAGCCTCTGATTGGTGCTACTGTGAAAGTGAAGGGAAATGCAACTACGGGTGTCATTTCGGATATGGATGGAAATTTCCAGATTTCTGTGCCTTCAGAAAATTCATCCCTTGTCATTACCTACATCGGTATGGATTCGCAGACTGTTAAAGTAGGTAAGAAAAGACAGTTTAAGATTACCTTGACCGATGACAATACCTTGGGCGAGGTAGTAGTGGTTGGTTATGGTCAGCAGAAGAAAGCCTCTGTAGTCGGTTCTATTGCCCAGACAGATGCGAAAACCTTGAATCGTCATGCCGGAGTTTCATCTTTGGGTCAGGCACTGACGGGTAATCTTCCTGGTGTCGTTACCTTTTCTTCTACAGGTATGCCAGGTGAGGAAGATCCTAAGATCGTAATCCGTACCCAGACTTCTATCAACGGTTCCAACGACCCTCTCGTTCTCGTGGATGGTGTGGAGCGTGCCATGAACACCGTTGACCTTTCTTCAGTAGAGAGCATCTCCGTATTGAAGGATGCTTCTGCCACTGCCGTTTATGGTGTGAAGGGTGGTAATGGTGTCATCCTCATTACTACCAAGCGTGGTAAGGAAGGTAAGGCTGCCGTACACGTGAAGGCGAATGCTACCATGAAGGTGGTTTCCAAGTTGCCAGAGAAGTATGATTCTTATGATACTTTCCGACTTCTGAACAGAGTGGTAGAGCGCGAGCTGAACATCAACAACGAAAGTTCCTGGGGTTCTTACAAGCCAATGGCTATTATTGACAAGTATCGTAACCCTGCCAATGCTGAAGAATGGGACCGCTATCCTAACGTAGACTGGCAGAAGGAACTGTTCAACAACACAGCCATGTCTTACAATGCCAGCGTGGATGTTTCGGGAGGTACCAAACTCGTGAAGTATTTTGCAGCAGTAGACTTTGCTCATGAGGGTGATTTGTTCAAGGACTTCACCAGCGGTCGTGGCTATCAGGCTGGTTTCGGCTATAACCGTATTAACATGCGTGCCAACCTGGACTTCAACCTGACCAAGACCACTCAGTTCTCTACCAACCTTTTCGGTAGTAACGGTGTTCGTCATTTCCCTTGGGATAAGGCGAGCGATTCCAGTGCTTATTGGGCTTCTGTCTATCATGCAGCTCCAGATGCGATGCGTCCTATTTATTCAGACGGTACTTATGGATTTTATGGTCCACGTAAGGCCGACTGTCCTAACTCTGTGATGAGCCTTGCCCGAAGCGGTGTGGAGAATCGTACCAATACACAGATTACCACCGACTTTATTCTTACCCAGAAACTCGATTTCCTGACCAAGGGTCTGAAGTTTGTTGCCAAGGTTTCTCTTGACAATACAATGGTAGAGGAGAAGCGTGGTATCAGCGACCAATATATGGATCCGCAGATGAAGTGGATTAACCCTGATGATGGCTCAGTTTCCTATGACCAGAGCGAGGATTACCATGAGTCTGTGGCATGGACCGTCAATGGTGGTAAGGTAAATACGGGTGCTACTTATCGCCGTCTCTACTATCTGGCTCAGCTCGACTGGAACCGCAAGTTCGGCAATCATGAAGTGGGTGCAATGGGTGTATTCAACCGCAACGAATATGCCAGCGGTTCTTCTTTCAGACATTACCGTGAAGACTGGGTGTTCCGTGCCACATACAACTATGCGATGCGCTACATGCTCGAGTTGAACGGATGCTACAACGGTTCTGAGAAGTTTGGTCCCGACTATCGCTTCAAGTTCTTCCCATCTGCTTCTCTCGGCTGGACTATCACCGAGGAGCCATTCATGAAGAACATCAAGAAATATGTAGATATGTTTAAGGTGCGTGCATCCTGGGGTCGCATCGGTGATGATTCTACCGGAGGTTCTTATCTCTATTCCGACCAGTATTCCTATGGTGGTAAGACCTATCTGGGTGGTGATAACACTTATGATTCACCTTATACTATATATCGCCTTACCCGCATCGGAAACCCTAACGTGCGTTGGGAGACATCTGAGAAGCGCAACCTGGGTTTCGACTTCGGATTCCTGGGCGGATTGCTTACCGGTTCGCTGGATGTGTTTAACGACAAGCGTACCGATGTACTCTTAACCAACCGTTCCATCCCTTCTTACTATGGTATGAACTATACGGTTGCCAATGTGGGTTCGGTGGATGCCAAGGGTTACGAGTTGAGCCTGAAGGTGAACAAGGCATGGAACAAGAATCTGCGTACATGGGCAAACTTCAATATGACCCATGCTACCAACGAGATTAAGTTTGCCGATGATCCAAAGCTTCAGGCAAGTTATCTGAACAAGGCGGGTTATGCCATCGGCCAGAACCACAGTTACATTGATCATGGTTTTATCCGCAACTGGGATGATCTCTTTGCCGTACCTACCTGGGGTAGCCATGATTCTGAGAAATATACGGGTGATGCCATTATTTCAGACTTCAATGCTGACGGTCAGATTACATCAGATGACAAGGCACCTTATCAGTACACCTCTATTCCTGAGAATACCTTCAGTACAACCTTGGGAGCAGAGTGGAAGGGTCTGAGTGTAACGGTACAGTTCTATGGTGTAACCAATGTTACCCGCGAGGTGAACTTCCCAACCTTTGAGCGTGAAACCCACATTGCCTTCAAGGAGGGTTCTTACTTTTCTGCAGCCAATCCGAGTGGCGAGTTGTCTTTGCCACGTTGGACCACAGTGGCAGATGAGGGAAATGCCGGTACCCGTTACTTCTATGACGGTGCTTTCCTGCGCCTGAAGAATGCCGAGATAGCTTATACCTTCAGGGGTGCTTGGGTGAAGCAAATGCACTTGAATTCACTCCGTGTATATCTGAATGGTGACAACCTGCTGCTCTGGACCAACATGCCAGATGACCGCGAAAACAACTTTAGCGGCAATGCTTCTGTAGGTGCTTACCCAACAGTACGCAGATTTAACTTAGGTTTCGACCTGACATTTTAAATGAATCGTAAATATGAAAAAGTTTAATAAAATATATACATTGCTGTTTGCGGCAGCCCTGTCTCTCTCTTCAGTATCATGTACTGATTACCTTGACAAGGCACCGGGCAGTGATATTGCCCCAACGGAGCCATATAAGAATTATACCAACTTTCAGGGTTTCTTGGAGCAGTGCTACAATGACATCCCTGGTCTTGCCTCAACATCCTGGTATCATGGCTGCTGGAACTATGGTGAGGATGAATACTGGCAACCATCAGAGACCCGTATACTCACTACTGCCATCGACCAGGGAAACTATTGGGCATGGGACGAGGTGCAGTATTCCCCATTCCATTCGGGCATCGACCTGAACGCCGGTAATGATGTGAACCGCGATTCCAAGGGCCGCCTCTGGGGTATGTGCTGGCAGGGAATCTATGTCACCAACCTGGGCTTGGAAAATCTGGGCAACCTGGTAGATGCTACCCAGGAAGAGAAGAACCTGATTGCAGGTCAGCTCTATTTCTTCCGTGCATTCTTCCATTTCCAGATTATGCAGTATTGGGGCGGTATTCCATATATCGACTTCCTGATTCCATCTGATGCCGTGTTCAACTATCCGCGCCTCACCTATCAGGCATGTGCCGACAAGGCAGCCGAAGACTTCAAGAAGGCTGTTGAGCTGCTGCCTGTAGATTGGGATAAGACTACCGTGGGTAAGCAGACAGTGGGCAAGAACAAGTTCCGTCCTAACAAGATAGCTGCTCTCTGCTTCCTGGGTAAGAATTATCTGTGGGCAGGTTCGCCGCTGATGAATGAAGTAAGTAAGGAGAATCCTGACTTTAAGAATGTTAACGGATATAATAAGGAGTATTGCCAGAAGGCTGCTGAGGCATTCGGTGAGGCTTTGAAGATCAATAAGGAAACAGGACTTTACCAGTTGTCTTCTTATGATAATTACATGAACATCTTCTATACCTATGATCAGGGAACCAAGATTCCTGGTGAGAAGGAGGCTATCTTCTACGAGAATTCAAGTAACAATAACTGGGTTTGGAATCAAGTGACAGACTACCGTCCTACCAGCCTTATTGCAGGTGGTATCAAGGTTTATCCTACAGCCAACTATGTGGATTACTTCGGTATGGCAAATGGTAAGCCTATCAAGGACATCACGAAGAAGGATGCCGACAGCGGCTATGATCCGGAATATCCGTTCAAGAACCGTGACCCTCGCTTCTACGATCTCTTCATCTATGATGGTGTGAAGTGTGTTAAGAGTGCAGGACAAGATGCAGATGTGCAGTATGCTTCTCTTTATACGGGAGGAAAGTATCGTAAGGCAACACCTTCCAAGGACTGCTTTACGGGATATTGCCTGAAGAAGTTCTGTGATCCATATCGTAATCGATTTGATGACGGTGGTGAGCGTTCTAAGATGATACGTGTGCTCTTGAGTATGATTCGTCTGGCAGATGTTTATCTGATGTATTCCGAGTCGGTGGCTCAGGGTTATGGTTACAAGGAATCAAGCAAGGCATTCAAGCTGAGTGCCGTGGATGCCGTGAACATCGTCCGCAACCGTGCGCATGTGGATAATATTGCTGATGAGTATCTTACCAATCTGGATGGCTTCATGAGCGAGCTTCGCCGTGAGCGTGCCGTAGAGTTGGCGTTCGAGGGACACCGTTTCACCGACCTTCGCCGCTGGCTCCTGATAGACAAGGCACCTTACACCCAGAAGATGGCTGTTTACTTCGACCGTGCAGCCGACCAGAAGGATGTTGACCGCTACGACGATCCAAAGAAAAATCACGTGCTCAACCTGAAGGAGGAGCCATTGATTACCCGTAAGTTTACTTCAAAGCATTACTGGTTCCCATTCCTGAGAAAGGATGTCAAGATGTATCCTGAGTTCTCTCAGAACCCTGGTTGGGAATAATTAAACAATTCGAGAATTTATTATGAAACATAATATATTTAATAAGAGAATGTCATTGGCGCTAGCTTCCATGCTAGTCGCCAGTGGTGTGGCAAGCGCCCAGGAAATGGCTGACACTACCAAGGTAAACGTGGCTTTCGGTCAGGTTTCCAAGGCCGACCTGATGGGCGGTGTCAGCGAGGTGAATGTCGAAGAGCTGCTGAAAAAGGACTACAGCGCCAATGCACTCAATGATCTTCAGTCGCTCATCAGTGGTTATAACGGAAATGTTTGGGGACAGGGTGCACTTGTTCTCGTAGATGGAGCTCCCCGTGAGGCCAGCACCGTCAATGCCACCGAGGTGGAGAAGGTTACCGTGCTCAAGGGCGCTTCTGCCGTAGTACTCTATGGTGCCAAGGCTGCCAAGGGCGTAATCCTCATCACTACCAAGCGTGGTAAGGTGCAGCCATTGCGCATCGCAGCCACCGTCAATACGGGCATCTATACACCTAAGGCTTATCCTGAATATCTGGGTGCGGCTGAGTATATGTCGCTCTATAACGAGGCGATGACCAATGATGACCCTACACAGCCGCTGAAATACTCAAAGGAGCAGATTTACAATACGGCAGCAGGTACCAATCCTTACCGCTATCCTGATATGGATTTCTACAGCAGCGACTACCTGCGCAAGTTCAACAACCGTACGGATGCTACGATGGAGGTGAAGGGCGGTAGCCAATTTGCCAGATACTATGCCAACCTGGGCATGACCTACAACAACAGCCTGGTGAAGTTTGGCGAGCACAAGAAGGACAAGGATTACTCCTTCCGTGTGCGTTCTAACATTGATGCTACCATCACCGACTGGCTGGGGGCTTATGTAAATGTAGGCATCAACATCTCGGACAACTATCGTGGACGTCCTGAGGACTACTGGTCAACAGCTACCAGCGTTCGTCCTAACTGGTATTCCGGCCTGTTGCCAATCTCCATGATGGATGCCAACAATTCAGCCTTGCAGCAGATGATAGCAGGCTCAAAATTCCACGTGCTTGATGGCCAGTATCTGCTGGGTGGAAACAATGATAACCAGTCTACTTTCTTTGGTGATGCGCTTGCTGCCGGCTACGTGAAGAATCACTCCCGCACCTTCACCTTTGATGTGGGTGTAAAGGCCGACTTCGACCAGTGGGTCAAGGGATTGAGCTTCGAGACAGCTTTCAGTATCGACTACTGGAACAACTACTCTGAGGCTTACAAGCTCGACTATGCCGTTTACGAGCCTACCTGGGCAAATGTGAACGGACAGGACATGATTATCGACCTGAAGAAATATGGTAAGGAATCAAGCAGTACGAGCGAGTATATCGGTGCATCCAAATATTACCAGAACACCACCTTCCGTGCTCAGTTTGACTATAAGAACACCTTTGGCGGAGTTCACAACGTAAATGCCACTTTGGCTGGCTGGGGTTACTCCAAGTCGAATTCCGTGGACGAGAATCATGAGAGTTCATCTGGTGTAAAGGGTTCTTCTTACCACCGCACCACCAATGCCAACCTTGCCCTTCGAGCAGCCTACAATTATGCTCAGAAGTACTACGCAGAGTTTGGCGGTGCTCTGGTTCACGCATCCAAGTTGGCTGAGGGTCATCGCAACGCTCTTTCTCCATCAGGAACATTGGGCTGGAGAATCGGTCAGGAGAAATGGTTCAAGAATGCACTTCCTTGCTTCGACGATCTGAAGCTGAACGCTTCTTACTCTGTGCTCAATCAGGACATAGATATCTCAGATTATTATCTCTACCAGGGATACTATGATGTGAAGGGTGGCTGGTACACCTGGAACGAAGGTGGTGGAAACGGAACTTATTCCACACTTTCTAAGCGTGGTAGCAACTACGGTCTTGATTTCGTGAAGCGTAAGGAATGGAGAGCAGGTCTGGAGGGTTCACTCCTCAACGGAACCATTAGCTTCGACATGAACTATTTCCATCAGCTCACTTCGGGCTTGCTTACTTCGGGAACTGCTACCATCTATCCTTCATGGATGAACAGTGACGGGTCTTTCATCACCTCCCTGAACTACAACGAGGATTTGCGACAGGGCTTCGACTTCGCCGTAAACTTCAAGAAGAACATCGGCAAGGTGAAGGCACAGCTCGGACTCACAGGTATGGTGTTCGACTCAAAGGCTAACAAGCGTGAGGAGAAGAACGAATATAGCTATATGAACGCACAGGGTCAGGCTCTTGACGTGATTCGCGGTTATGTCTGCGAAGGCTTCTTCACTCAGGAAGATGTGGACCACATGAAGGCAAACCTCGAAAAGACAGATCCTAACTTCGTGCCAAACCATACCTTCGGTGAAATCAAGGCTGGTGACCTGAAGTACAAGGACATCAACGGCGACGGCAAGATTGACAGCAACGACCAGCAGGTGATGGGTAAGTATGGATGGAGTGCAACTCCTTTCTTCTATGGTGTAAACATCACCTTGAACTGGAAGCAGTTTACCCTCTTCATCGCCGGTACCGGTCAGATGGGTGCCAAGGCTTTCAAGAGCAACGACTGGATTTACAACCAGAAGAAATATACCTCTGTGGTTCGTGGACGCTGGACACCTGAGACAGCCGCTACCGCTACCTATCCACGTTTGACAGCCAAGGACAATACCAACAACTTCCGCAACTCAAACTTCTGGATTTACAGCACAGACCGCTTCAACCTCAACAAGGTGCAGCTGACCTATGATATGCCAAAAGAGTGGTTTGAGAACAAGGTAGTGAAGGGTATGAGTGTTTACGTATTGGGCGAGAGCCTTCTCACCATCAGCAAGAACCGCAAGTATATGGAGACCAGCTATGGTTCACCACAGTGCCGTTTCTACAACCTGGGCTTGAAGATGATGTTCTAAAGGCTGATGAAATCATATCTTAGATATTGAAAAATTAGACAATAAAGAATTATGAAATTAAGAAATATATTCATGATATTGGCTTCTGCGGCATTGTTGACAGCATGTGATGATGTCTTTACTCCTGCTGCAGAAAACATGAAGGACATCAACGAGATGGAGAATGATCCTATCATGGCCAAGGGCTTCGTGCTCACCGCTTACCGTAACTTGCCAAACTACGAGGTGGGCACAGGTACGGATGTTGCGACGGATGATGCCGTGACGAATGAGAAGGGAGCCAACTGGTCTAAGTATGCCACAGGCTCATGGACCGTTCAGAGTTGGGATCCTACAGGCCGCTGGAACAACGACTTGTCTTCCATGCAGTATTTGTATATCTTCCTGAACTCAAACATTTCGAACATCGGGTTCCTGAAGAAAGCCAATGAGAACAAGCTGATGCAGCGACGCCTTACAGGTGAGGCCTACGGACTTCTGGCTACCCATGCCTATTATCTGCTTCGTGCCCATGCAGGATTTGACAATGAAGGAAAGTTGCTCGGCACACAGCTCTTTGACGGATATGTAGGAACGGATGCTGATTTCAACCAGCCTCGCAAGACATTCCAGGAGCATGTGGATTTCATTCTGGAGAACATCGAGAAGGCTGACAAGCTGCTGCCTATGGATTATGAGCCAGTGACAAGCGACGACAAGGTGCCAGCCAAGTATGATGACATCCTGAATGTGCCTGAGGTGACTTCGGTTAAGGATGGCAAGATGGGTATTTATAATAAGGTGATGGGCGAGAATGCACGCCAGTTGATCAACGGACTGATTCTGCGTGCCATCAAGGCTCGTACCCTGCTGCTCGCTGCAAGTCCTGCCTTTCAGGATCCTGCCCAGAACAATGTAACCTGGGCACAGGCTGCAGATGCAGCTGCCGAGGTGGTTGACTATGTAGGCGGTCCATCAGGTTTGCCTTCTACAGGACTCACCTACTACGACAACGATGCAGAGATGAGTGCCTTGCAGAATGGTTCCAATCCTCCTGAAATCATCTGGCGTGGTTCCAAGCAGACAGACGAAATCAATGATGAGAAGAACAATTTCCCTCCATCACTCTACGGAAGCGGCAGAACCAATCCTACCCAGAATCTGGTAGATGCCTTCCCAGATGCCAAGGGTTATCCTATCACCGATTCACGCAGTGAATATGATAAGAATAATCCATACGCCAACCGTGACCCTCGTCTGGCTAAATACATTATTTATAATGGAGCAACAGCGGGAGTTGATAACAAGGTAATCAAGACTGGTAGTTCTTCGGGCGATGACGGTATCGGTCGTCGTGATGCTTCTACCCGCACCGGTTACTATATGAAGAAGATGTTGCGCATGACAGCCAACTGTAATCCTAGCAACACATCCAAGGTAACCAAGTATAGCTGCAAGGCCCGTTTCACAGAGTTCTTCCTCGACTATGCTGAGGCAGCCAATGAGGCTTGGGGTCCTAAGAACCCTGGCACACATGCTTACTCAGCATACGATGTGATCAAGGCAATCCGCCACCGTGCAGGCTTGACAGATGATACTTATCTCGACGAGTGTGCCGGCGACAAGGCTAAGATGCGTGAGCTGATTCGCAACGAGCGCCGCCTGGAGCTTTGCTTCGAGGGATTCCGCTTCTGGGATTTGCGCCGCTGGAACCAGTTGGACAAGCTTACTTCTGTACAGGGCATCGATTGGAACAACGATACGTTTACCATCTTGCCAAATGTAGAAGAGCGCCATTTCGATAGCTATATGAACTATGGTTATATTCCATATTCAGAAGCATTGAAGTACTCTAATCTCCATCAGAACAAGGGATGGAAATAAACCAGTTAAAAATGATAATGAAAATGAAAAGTTTTAAGTTATTAAATACAATAGGCATTGCTGCCATGACTTTGTTGATGACCGCTTCCTGCGAGAGCGGTAACAAGGAATTTGGATATGACGGAGAAACTGCTGTCTATTTTGCCAATGCTGGTTATGTGCGCACCGTGGAGTTGGGTGAGGATCAGGAAGCTGACCTTACCGACGATAACAACCACATCATCAACATCAAGGCCTATTGTGCCGGTGGTTATGGCAACAATAATAACGTTACCGTGGATTATATATCTGATGCCAGTCTTTGTGATGGCTATAAAATCAATGGCGCTGCCATCCAGGTGATGCCATCCAATTACTATCATATAGAGAACCCTAACCAGTTTGTCATTGCCAAGGGACAGCAGTTGGGAGGCGTAAGAGTGAAGCTTACTGATGCGTTCTTCAACGATGACAAGAGCTATGAGCAGGGCTACGTAATTCCTGTGAAGCTGACCAAGGCTCAGGGAGTTGACAAGGTGCTGGAGTCGAAGAATACTACATTCTGCCTTGTGAAGTTCGTCAATCCTTGGACTGCCACTTATCTTCGCAAGGGTAAGGATGTGAGCAACGGCAAGGAATCTCACCGTGCTTATCCATATATAGAGAAGGCTGAGGTAATCAAAGTGGTGACCAAAGGCTTGTATAAGGCACAGATGACTGTGGAAGTGAAGGATGCAAGTGGCAAAAACCATCAGGTGAACGTGCTGATGACCTTCAACGGTGATGACTGCACCATCTCTTCCGGTAGTGACGGAGTTCAGGTTTCGGGTAGTGGTAAGTTTGTCAAGAAAGACCAGCTTATGGGCGAGTTTAAGCGCAACACACTCTATTTGAACTACAACATCAAGAGCGATGCCTTGGGTACGGTTGAAACCACAGATACCATGGTGGTCCGCAATCGTGGTATTGGATTCCCGACTTTCACTCCTGAGAAGTAAGAACATTTTTAATTTGATATCAGAATTATGAAAAAAATACATAATATCCTCTTGGCCAGTGCAGCAGCTTCCATGCTGCTCACTGGTTGTGTGGAGGACTTCGATACAAGCTACCCTGCCGGCGATAAGCCTGAGAGCGTAGTGATGGACGACCTTACCAGAGGTTATGAAGTTCTGAAGAACTATACGGGCATGAAGCTGGCTGCCAATATGACAGTTGCCGATTTGGAAGCCTCTAGCACTACCTTCTCAACGGTGTTGGAAAACTTCAATGCGGTGAACATCACTGATGGATTTAAGCATTCGGCAGTGGTGGCTGATGATGGAACCGTCAATGCCTCAAAGAACAAAGATATTGTACAGAAGGCTATTGGAGCCGGACTTATACCATGTGGTTCTCTTTTTGCACCTAATGCCTGGAACATGAATGTGATGAAAGAGGCAACTAAGGATACTTGGGTAGAAGGTGAAAATGTGGATTTGCACCAGATGTATGATTTCGAAAGCAGTGCCATTGGTGATGTCTTCGGAACTGACAAGGATTCCAAAGTGGCAAAGGATCCGACAGGAAAAAACGGAAAGTCGCTCTTCAACAAGAAGGGTGCCAAGTTCATCGAGTTCCCAGTGAATCTACCAGAGGGAGCTTCGCTGTCTACTATCAAGACCATCTCCTTTGATTATTATTCTTCAAATGTCAAGAAGAATGTGGTTATCAGAGTAAAGGTGGGTGACAAAGCCAAGGAACTGAGAAACTTCGGTGTTCCTACCAAGGCTAAGACTTGGGAAACATTCGTGGTGGATTTGTCAAAGGTTGACTTTACTGAAGCCTTTGATGCAGATGATATGAAATCTTCCGATATTTCTCTGGTAATTGGTCAGGGAGCTGTACCTCAGCAGGTTTATGTTGACAATATTGATGTTTATGCTCCATATCAGAAGCCGGGATATTATAAACCTCGTCCAGTAGAAGAGAAGGCTGCTGATGTAAAGAAGGCTATGTTTGCTTATGTTGATTCCGTTATGCAGAACTATGGAGACAAGGTGCAGGCATGGAATGTGGCTTCCAACCTGATAGAAGATCTCTTCTATACCTTGAAGTCTTCAGAGAACATGGTAGCTGATGGTGAGTTCTATCCTAACGACTACATGGATGAAAACTGGGTGGCTGATGTATGCAAGGAAATCCATTCAAAGAAGGCAGATGCCAAGCTGTTCTACAGTGAGGAAAACTTGCTGACGGATGCTGAGAAGACCGAGGCAGCCATTAACTACATCAAGCAGTGGAATGAGGCTGGTGCTAAGATTGAAGGCATCGACGTGAAGCTCGACGTGCCATACAACGGCAGTTCTTTGGCAGAAACCAAGGAGAAAATCGACAAGCTTCTTGCTACGCTGTCTGCCGCAGGCTTGCAGGTACGTCTTTCAGACATGAACGTTTATCTGGCTGATGCCAGCGGAACAGTAGCCGATCAGAGCAAGGCTACATTCGAGGATTACAAGGGAATGGCTGAACTCTATGCCTATATTCTGAACAAGGCACAGGATGTATTGGGCGACAAGCTCTATGGTGTATCCTTCTCTACTATCAATCAGGGCACTACGGGTGTAGGATTGTGGAATAATTTCAATCGCCTTCCTACTTACGTGGGTGTGGTTAATGGACTTCAGAAAACAGAAATAAAATGGTAAGAAGATTATTCATATTTATTTTCGGGATGCTGACATTCGCAGTGGCGCAGGCTCATGACGGGCCTGCCCTGCGAAGAGTTATCTCGCCATCCCAGCCGATGTGGATTATCCACATTGATACCTGGAATAATCCTGACCCACAGCGCATCATCGATATGGTGCCAGAGGACATCAAGCCATACGTAGTGTTCAACCTTTCGCTCTCTGCCACCGAGGCTACCTGTCCTGATGGCGAGAAGGTATGCGACTCCTGGATGAAGGTATGCGCCGAGAACCGTGTCTGGACCATGATTCAGTGTGCCAGTGGTGCTTGCAGTACCTTCGCCGATGACGACATGGAAATCTACGAGCGATACTTCAAGCAATATCCTAACTTTTTGGGTTGGAATTTCGCTGAGCAGTTCTGGGGATTTGGAGAGACGCGCGAGCGTGAGAATGGAACGGTAACCAATCCTTCTTTCTTGACTCGTTTGGATCTCTTTACTAAGATTATGAAACTCTGTCATCAGTATGGTGGCTATTTGGTAGTGAGCTTCACCCAGTCTGTTTATTCTGCCAACATGATGCCTGTGGCTTACATGAAGCGTAATGCGGAGATGAACCGCCTCTTGACAGAAGACAAGGATCACTTCATCTGCTGCGAGAAGTACACCATGAAGAATGGTTTCTTCGATATTGAGAGCAACTGTCTGGGTGCTTATCTTGGTGGATATGCCGGACAGTATGGTATCCGTTTCGATGCCTGCGGATGGTTTGAGGAGACCACCAAGGTGGATGAAAATGGTAATGAGATTAAAGATTCTAACGGCAAAACTTTGTCTAATTACTTCAACGACTTCCCGAAGGCTTGTGGTGCCATTCCTATCTTGGAGCATGTGGCTTTGACTGGTGAGACTGTGATTGATGGTCCTGAGACCATTCCATTGGAGGATTCTCGTGAGATAGCAACCACAAAGACAGCTGATGGCTATACACATCGCAACTGGGGCTGGTTCCCTCACTTCAAGAACATCAACATTGATATGTTCCGCAAGATTCTTGATGGAACTATCCGTATTCCTAGCCGCAGTGAGGTGATAGAACGCACCAAAATCTGTGTGAAGAATGATGTAACTCCTAAAGATATTAACTCAAGTAAGAACGAGATGGAACCATACGTTTCTCCTCAGGGTTTGTATGATGGAGTTTATCGTAATGAGCAAGACTATGGTGGCACTCAGTGGAATGCTGAGAATGCTCCTCTCAACAACCGTTGGTGGTTGAAGAGCACGGGTCGCTATCCAGCCATTCCTGTGGTTTACGACCTCTTGGATGATGAGGCTAAGAAACTAACCGTTGCCGTTACAGCCAAGGATTATGCCAGCAACAGCACTTGGAACAATGTAAATAGCAAGAAGGCTTATCTCAACAAGCTCTTCAAGCAGGAGTATACAGGTGATATCTATGCTGCTCGTCATGAGAATGCTTGGGTTTGCTACAATCCATATCAGTATGATGAGAAGCATGTGAACCTCGCAACTCCTTTGCATGGACAGACGTTCTATCGTGATTTCCCTGCTGCCAAGCGCAGTGCCAAGGGTACACTGAAACCTGCTTACAACACTTGCCGCCAGATTAAGATGAACCTGGCTCCTTATTCATTGGTATTTATGCGTGAGAACTCAGATAAGTTGAGCCTCTACATGCAAAACTATCGTTTGGAAGATGGCAAGCGCTATGCACAGGGAAATCCTGCTTTGGCTGATGATGCCAACCTCCCAGAGTATGCTCAGCAGGTGGATACCATCACCGTAGTGGGTGCCACGGCAGAACCAACCTTCTCTTGGAAGGATAATGCCAGCCACTCTGCAAGTACTGTTACCAGCGAATGGAAGAACTCTCAGTTCATCGTTTATGTGAAGCACAACGGTCCTTTGGAGTTGACCATCAATTGTAAGGGTACTTCTACATCGGGCAAGTTGAAGGATTCTGATGTTACCCCTTCTGTTATCGAGATGCCAGCTGTGCCTGAGGCATACGATGGAGAGATGCAGTATGAGTTTGAGAACTTCGACTACAAGAACGTAGCTGGTTGCTATGGCAACGCTTGGTACAACGGTTTCCGTGGATACTATGGTCAGGGCTGCCTGAACCTGGGTACCCAGAAGGGGGCTTCCGTTCGTGGCTACATTCCTGTTACCAAGCCAGGTAATTACAAGGTGGCTATCCGCTATCAGGCTTCCATGGGTGATGCTGTTATCAATGTTATCTGCGGCAATCAGACCAAGCAGGTTACACTGCCAAAGAATGCTTCTTCCAACAAGGAATGGTCGGAAGTGGAGTTTGACATGGACATCGCTGATGTCAAGGGAAATATGACGGTTAACTATGTGAGCGGAAAGAGAGCTGTGCTCGATTGCGTCCGCCTGAACTACAAGGGTGCCTTGACGGGTATCGCCGGTGTAACCACCGATGCCGACCTGATAGACCATGTAGAGTATTACGACTTGCAAGGTATGCGCCTCTCTGCTGCCAAGCAGGGCATCAATATCAAGAAAGTATATCTTCGTAGCGGCAAAACTTATACGGAGAAACTTTATAAATAACTATTTATTAATAACAATTTTAATTTTTTACAATTATGAACACAACAATTAAGAGTATGGCTATGGTAGCCGTAGCATTGTTTGCAGGTTTTGGTTCAGCTTCTGCACAGGAAGAGAGTGCAGATGAGGGTGTTGAATTGACTAAGGACATGTTCCACATTTGGGATGGTTTCACAAAGGATGCACAACCAACTGATGAGAAGGTTTATATGGGTTGGACTGTGGGTGCAGAGAATCCAAATGACCCAGGTTCTGTTATCGTAGGTACACCTACTGTGGATCCAAAGATCTATGCCGACTTGTCAGACTATCATTACATGGTAGTTTATGGTGAAGGTTCCATAAATGATAAGGGTGAAGTTGCCAAACCTCGTTTCATGTTCAACCGTACCGCTGAGAATGGTCAGCAGGCTGATGGTGGTATGATTTGCATCGAGAACAAAGCTTTTGATGAAAATACAGGTGCTATTGTTCTTGATTTGAAGAAAGATTTGGTTCGCACTGTTCCTGGCGAAGAACCTGCAGTTGATGAATATGCCCACTTGGTTACTATCAAGGCTTCATGGGGCGGTACTTGCCTTATTTCTACAATCATGCTTTACAATACCCTTCCAGAGGAGCTCGGAGGTGAAACTACTGGTATCCAGAATGTCAATGTAGCAAATGATGCAGTGGTTGCAACATTCAACGCTGCTGGTGCTAAGGTAGCAGCCAATGCCAAGGGCCTCGTTATCAAGAAGCTCCAGAGTGGTAAGGTAGTAAAGGTAATGAATAAGTAATGGCAGAATTTCTACTCCTTTTGTGTAACTAGGGAGTAGTCCCTAGTTCTGATGTTCGGCAAGGTATTTGTTGAATCCAGCAGATACTTTGCCGATTTTTTTATGTGTCATAACAACAGACTATTATAACAACAGATAATCGTATAACTGATAATTATAACTTAAAATGAAAAGAACAACTTTCTTGCTGTGCTTGCTCTTTGCCTTGTGCATGCAAGTGGTAGCTGCCGAGCATTCCTATACGCAGAAGGCAGTGAAGCAGACTGTAAAAGTGGGTACGTCTACACGAGAAATGTTGGTCTATGTACCAACCGACTTACCCGAGAAGGCTCCTATGGTCATCTCTTTGCATGGATTTAGCCAAAATCCTGATTATCAGATGGGGCAGACCCATTGGAACGAGGTGGCGGACACGGCTAAGATCTTGGTGGTTTATCCTCAGGGAAAAAATAATTCCTGGGACATCTCAGGCTCTGGCGATGTCAAGTTTATCGAAACCATCATGAAGACGATGCAGAAGAAATATAAGGTAGACAAGAATCGCATCTATATCTCTGGCTTCTCCATGGGCGGAATGATGACTTATCATTGTATGACCAAATTGGGAACTGTAGTTGCAGCCTTTGGTCCTGTGAGTGGTATCCCTGTCGATTATCGTGAGCCTGTGGCTCCACGCCATGTGCCTATTATGCACATCCATGGCACGGGAGATGATGTCGTGAAATGGGGCGGCGATCCAAACCATGCCGCTGGTGGCTATGGTAGGATTGACGATTATGTCAAGAAGTGGGCTGCTTATGAAGGTTGTGATGTGGATAATCCAGAGGTGATTCGCCCTTATCCTGCATCCATGAGTTATGCTGCCGCCACTCGTACTCGCTATATTAATAAGATGGATGGTACGGAGGTTACTCTCATCGCCATTGATGGTAAGGGACATTGGCATTCGGATGATCCTAATGCAGTCTATTCTACCCGCGAGCTTTGGAACTTCTTCAAGCAGTATAAGCTCGATCTTCCTGATAATGAAGATTCTAGCGAGGCTAAGGGTGAGGTGTTGTTCTCTGACAATTGGGAAGACGAGGTCATCAACGTAGGTGAAGGCGTGCCTGCTGGGTGGAAGCGCATCAATAGCATGAATGATGGAAGCCGCAGCGATGAGAAAGCGAACGGCGCTGCCAATACGGGTGGTGCTCGTATCAAGGATTTCGTGGCTGGTGGTGATTTCAATACAGGATTCTATCTCAGTGCTCGTGACTTTGACCAATGCAAGCTCTCTTATGGCTTGTATGATGGGCATCGTCTGCACTTGATTCCTGGCAAATACCAGCTTTCTTTCAACTCTTCTTATTGGAATGATGGTTCCGAGAATGGGGCAGTGACCTTTGATGCTGGCATTGCTGGCATAAGCGACAATAAGTCTGTCTTGTTGGAACAGAACTTGGATTCGGAAGGTAACTTGAAGGAGAATGCCAATCAGGTGGTGAAAGGTTCTCTGGCTCACTTCTTGAACTTTACTGTAGAAAAAGAAGGTGACTATGAACTTTATTTCACCATGTCTTCTGGTTGGGCTGCGGTTATTCTTGGCAATGTGAAGATTAAAAAGGCGGATACCAGTACTGGTATTACTGAGAACGCAATCAATGCTTTTGGAAATGGCCATAGCATGACCTACAATTTAGCGGGTCATCGCATCAGCGCTCAGACCAAGGGTATGGTTATCGAGCAGACACAGCTTGCCAATGGCAGAAAGGTTTCCAGAAAGGTTATCAAGAAATAATAAACAGAATTTTATCTATAAATATATATTTACTCAAGTTTCGCATGTAAGCTCCACACGCCCTGAAAGGGCAGAAGCCCCTAGCCCAGGGCATCGCCCTGGGTTATTATGGACGCAACCCTGTCGCCCTGTAAGGGCAAAAGCTTTAAAGAACCGGGCTATTTATAAGGCTTTTGCCCTTTCAGGGCGCCTTGCTGATTACCATTATCCCCAGGGCGATGCCCTGGGCTAGGAGCTTTTGGGCCTTCAGCCCGTTCTTGAACCACATGCGAAAGTTCAATAAATAAGATGACCTTGCGTTTTGCAAGGTCATCTTTTTGCGTTTTTTGGGTATCATAAACCTTTTCTCTTGTAACTTTTGAGCAAAAACACGGGTAAAGAATGCAAATTTTTGCTTTTTTTTCTTTTTTCTGAAAGAAAAAATATAATTTTGCAGGATGAATAATTCATGTAAATAACAATTATATATACAATCATAAGCCAATGAAACGTTTTATGCTCTTTTCAATCTTTTGCTTCGTACAGATGCTGACATGCTTTTCTTATGCCAACTCTGGACGACTTTATACATCCAACGACCTGTCGAGTAGCTTGATTCGATGTATCATACAGGATAAGTATGGTTTCATTTGGGTGGGTACCAATTATGGACTGAATCGTTTTGACGGCTATAAATTCAGTACCTATCTTTGCAATCCAGCCGATACGACAACCATTCAGGACAATGATATCGTAAAACTCTATCCTTACAGCAAAGAGTTCCTCTTTGTGGCAACAAATCGTGGACTCTATAAATATTCCTATCTTACCAATAGTTTCCAGCATATCGTATTGGAAAAGAAAGATGAGAAGATAAGAGTAAGTTCTCTTATAGAGGATGGAAAGCATAATCTCCTGATAGGTACATCCGGGTATGGTGCCTATAGGTTGGATATGACTACCGGTAAAGTTACTCGCCTTTCAAGGAAATCTGCAAATTCAGTGGATGATTTCTTTGCTATGCTGTTCTTCGATGATGAGGGATATCTGTGGCAGGCTAATCATACAAAGGTGTTGAGAAAATATAAATACAATGGCAAGTCTATCAAACTGGTAAGTGTATATGAACCTAAAGATCTGTTTGGCATCAGTAAATTATATGCCACAGACAAGAAGGGGTTCTTTGTGGCGCATGCGGGCGGCATTATGCGCTATGATTATGCCTCGCATAGCTTCTCACGCTACGATTTCGATTTTTCAGCTCATCAGGGGGCAGGATATATCAGTGCTGTTACCTTGGATAAGTATGGCAATTTATGGTTGGGTACTTCGGGAGATGGAACTTTCAAGATACCGCATGGAAGCAGAAAGGCTTATCGGGTGGAGTTGAATAACCAATCGTTTATCTTTGATAATGCGCATATCAGCGATTTGCTGATAGATAGAGATGGTAATCAGTGGTATGGATGCTATATGAAAGGACTTTTCTTGTCGAATAATGATAAGAATGTGTTCCATCCGGTTTCTTTGGATGAATTGGGGGCTGGTATGGAAACCATTTCGTCTGTAGTGGGAGTTGCTGACGGATTGATGCTTTTTGTGGTCAAAAATCATGGGTTGTATCTCTTGGATGAGAAGACGGGCAATACCAAGCTACTACAAAGTCCTGCAGGACCAATCAAAGTGTACTCGGATTTTCGGAAGAAAGTTTATGTATATGGCCGTGATGGCATTTATGAGTATGATTGGATGCATCAGACTTACCGGTTGTTGTTGCCTTCCAATGGACTTTCTCTAGATGATATGCGGGTAGATGCTGCTGGTAATATTTATTTTACGAGCCAGGGCAACGGACTTTATGTATGGAATAGGAAGAGTGGCAAGATGACGCAATATCTGATGGATGATAAGCGTCCACACAAAACCATTTGCAATAACTGGATATCGGAGATCAGGTTAGATTCCCGGGGATGGCTCTGGTGTGCAACAGCCAATGGTGTGTCGTGCATGGATACCAAAACCGGATATTTTGACATCATTCTTTCTCGGCCTTTGTTAGAGGGTAAATCGTGCTATTCTACATTAGAATTGTCGGATGGTAAGATTGCTATTGCCACAGAGATGGGGCTTTATCTCTATGACAGGAAAAAACAGCAGACTACCCCTTGGCCTCATTCCGAGAGTATTAGCGGATTGAGAATTTATTCGCTGAAGAAGGATGTCAAGGGAAACCTATGGATGAGCACTGCGCAGGGTATCTGGTGTTATGATAGTAAAGCTAAGTCGTTTTTCTCTTTTGAAAAGGGAAACGGACTCTTGACCAAGGAATATCTGGCTGGAGTAGTAGGTTCTACATCGGATGGGGTTATCTGTTATGGAAACTCCGAAGGATTGACTTATTTCCAGCCTTCTGAGGTAAAGGATTATAATGAGAAAACGTCCGCCATTTATCTGTCGGGTGTGTTGCTTGATGGAAAGATGGCTCCGTTTATTGGAGATAATCTGAGTGTTCCGTCTGATTTCAAGTCGATAGTGCTCAGCTTCTCCCAGCTTGATTATCAGAGCGTGGGTAACATCGTGTTCCAGTATCGCATCAACGGGGGCAAATGGATCAGCAATGCGGCTGGAGACAATAGCTTCAACTTCACAGGTTTGTCGTATGGACATTATCGTATAGAAGTGCGTACCTATTGCAACGGCAAGTACTCCACATATAAAAAGGTGATCAACCTGGATGTGCTGGCACCTTGGTTCCTTACCGTTTGGGCGAAGCTCCTCTATCTCTTCCTGATTCTCGGCTTCACGGCTGCCGCTATCATTGTTTATCTGCGCAAAAAGAAGAGAGATATGGAAGAGGCTAAGATGCAGTTCCTCATCAATGCCACCCACGATATCCGTTCGCCGCTGACGCTGATTATGGAGCCTCTGAAGAAACTGAAGGAGCGATTGGGAAATGCTGAGGAATATCAGGCGGATATTGATACCATCGACCGAAACGCACAGCGTCTGCTCACCCTGGTGAATCAGATTCTCGACAAGAGACGCCTGGACAAGCATCAGATGAACCTCTCGTGCAGGGAAACCAACCTGGTGGAGTTTTCGCAGGGTTTGGTTTCGCTCTTCACCTATAATGCCAACCTGCGTGGTATTAATATCAGGCTGGAGATGCCAGAGACGCCTGTGAATGCATGGATAGACCGCAACAAGCTGGATAAGGCGATAGCCAATCTGCTGTCTAATGCCTTTAAATATACGCCTAATGGCGGCGAAATCATCTTCCGCATTGAGAAGCAGGATAAGAAGGTGCTCCTGTATGTGATTGATAGCGGCAAGGGATTGGGAAAGAACGATGATGCCAAAACCCTGTTTGAACGCTTCTATCAGGGAAAGAATTCTGCTGATATGCACCTGGGAGGTTCGGGCATCGGTTTGAATCTATGCCGATCCATCGTAAGGCTTCATGGTGGCGATGTGACAGCACGCAACCGAGAGGACGGAACGAGCGGTGCCTGTTTCATCATAGAATTGCCTTTGGGTAAAGAGCATCTCAAGGATAGCCAGATTAATTCAGACTACGTGGTGAATGGAAAGAAACAGCAGAGAGGTGCGGCTAGCAGAAACAGTAAAATCCTGCTAGTGGATGATGATATCGAAATCTGCCGTTATCTCAAGTCGGAACTGAGCGACTGGTATCGCTTTGTAATCTGCAACAATGGCAAGGAGGCGCTGAAGCAGCTGCTTTCTGGTGATTTCGACTTGGTGGTAAGCGATGTGGTGATGCCGGAGATGGATGGTATCACGCTGCTTAGAAATATCAAGGGCAATGCCAATATCAGCCACGTGCCAGTCATCATGCTTACTTCCAAATCGGAAATCAGCGATAGGCTAGAGGGTATTAAGCTAGGAGCTGATGCTTATCTGGCAAAACCGTTCAGCCTGGAGGAACTTCATCTCACGATAGACAATCTCATCGACAATGTACGTCGCCTGAAGGGTAAGTTCAGTGGTGCCCTGAAGCAGGATGACAAGGTGGAGAAGGTAGAGGTGAAAGGCTACGATGAGGAGCTGATGGAGCGTATCATGAAGGTAGTGAACGAGAACTTGAGCGATTCAGACTTCAATGTAGAGAAGATGTGTGATGAGGTGGGCGTAAGCCGCACCCAGCTGCATAGAAAGTTGAAGGAAATGACCGGTGTTCCTACCAGCGAGTTCCTGCGAAACATCCGTCTCAATGAGGCTGCCCGATTGATAAGAGAGCATAAAATCAACATTACGCAGGTTTCATATATGGTGGGATTTGCCAATAATAGTCATTTCTCCACTGCATTTAAGAAATATTTCGGTATGTCGCCTACGGAATATGCGGCAAAATATACTGAGTAAAGTATTTGAAACATTAAAAAAAGTCATTATGATTGTTTATTCGTAATTTTGTAGCGTTAAACGAATAAACAATCATAATGATGAATACAACGAAAATCTTGGCTTTCAGAAAGCCGTTACTGATGATTGTATGGCTGCTTGCCATGCAGGGCGCAGCTTTTGCGCAGAATCTGCGGGAAACTTTCTTTTCTCCCAATGGAAAGATTGAATGGAAGGCTGAGGGTGAGGAAAATAAGGTGAAGTTTTTTGAGGTAGCTTATCGCGATGCCTGTAAAGGAAATAAGGAAAGCCAGGTGCTTCATATTTCTGGTTATGGTTTGAATACCAGTGATGGTGGAGGAAGAAATCTGATCTTGAAAAACATTTCCAAACCCAAGTATATTTCGGAGCATTATCAGATGCTCATGGGAAAGAAGAGTGAATGCAAGAACGAGGCGAATGAAATAGTTTATACCTTTGAGGATGATCTGCAGCGCCCGTTGCGCATGGTGGTTCGACTTTATAATGATGGCGTAGCCTTCCGTTATGAGTTGGAGGCTTTGCAGCATACGTCAATCAAGCAGGATTTGACTACTTATCATATCAGTGAAGGCACGCGCCGGTGGTTTCAGGAATGGACGGAGTCTTATGAGAATTTCTTCCCTTTATCCACTACCGGTAAAGGTGGAAAACAACATTGGGGCTATCCTTGTCTGCTTGAGCAGAATGGTGTGTACTCTCTTATTACTGAAGCTGGTATAGAACGAATCAACAGTGCCTCTTCCTTGAAGAATGGGCAGAATCCGGAGGACTATCATGTGTTCCTGGATGAAAACACACAGCATTATTCGGGTAATTGGAAATCTCCCTGGCGAGTGGTTGTCATTGGAAAGAAGCAGGATCTGATAGCTTCGACCCTGATAACTGATGTCAGTGCCCCTTGTCGTCTGAAAGATACTTCATGGATTAAACCGGGAAGTGTAAGCTGGATTTATTGGGCTTACAACCATGGCTCTAACGACTTGAATATCATTAAAAAGTATGTAGATATGGCGAAGACCTTGCATCTGCCATACGTATTGATTGATGCAGAATGGGATGAGATGAAGAATGGAGCCACCATCGAGGAGGCTTTGAAATATGCTAAGGATAGGGGTGTGAAGCCTTTGCTCTGGTATAATTCTTCTACTGCATGGATTAAGGCTTGGGGTGCACCAGGTCCTCACAATAGACTGAATGCTCCGGAAAACAGGGAGAAGGAGTTTGCCTGGTTGGAAAAAATGGGCGTAGCTGGAGTGAAGATTGACTTCTTTGCTGGCGATAAACAGGAAACGATGGAGTATTGCATCGACCTCTTGGAGTGTGCGGCACGCCATCATCTTATGGTTAACTTTCATGGCGCTACTGTTCCCCGAGGCTGGCAGCGCACTTATCCCAACCTGCTCTCTACCGAGGGTGTGTATGGAGCGGAATGGTATAATAATGAATCTGTGCTGACAAAAAAGGCAGCTTGCCATAATGCCACCTTGCCATTTACCCGCGGCATAGTGGGTTCGATGGATTATACGCCTTGCACCTTTTCTGATTCTCAGCATCCGCATATCACTACCCATGCTCATGAGTTGGCTTTGCCAATCTTGTTCGAGTCGGCTTTGATGCATTGGGCTGATAAGCCGGAGAGTTATCTTGCCCAGCCAAAGGAAGTGCAGGATTTTATCTCGAACATGCCGACTGCATGGGATGAGACGCGATTGCTCAGTGGTTATCCGGGCGAAAGTGTCGTGATGGCTCGCAGAAAGGGAAGCACCTGGTATGTGGCTGGCATCAATGGCAAGGATGAATCCCAGAAACTGGCCCTGAATTTATCTTCTCTGACAAAGCAAAACTCACGTGTTGTTTTGTTCGAGGATAGCGGAACGGCAAAAAATCCTTGGAAAATTTCATACCGTAAGGTTAGGGGTATGAAAGATTATATCAATGCACAGCCTCGTGGTGGCTTTGTGATGGTTATCAAATCCAAAAAACGCTTCGCACCAAACAAAGTGCGAAGCGTTTTTTTAGAATGTATTGAATGTATTATTTGATGTGGATGGTGTAATTCTTGCTGATGCCCTTGTAGGTGCATTTCACATAAGCCTTGTCTTGCAAGGTCTTAGGCTGAAGAATCTCTATCTCCACCTCCTTGTTGTCGGATGATGCAGTGATGCGTGGTGCGCTCTTCTCGCCTGTTTGCAAAGAGGCGATGACATCATACTCATTGTAACCGAAGTTGCCATTCTCATTGGTCATTCTCGTTGGAATGGTAGGAACATTGAGCTTTCTGCCGTTCATCTTGATTTCGATGGTAGGCGATACTGGGCATTCCATGTTCTCGCCCTTCTTGGTGAATCCGAGGCCCTCCAGTTCGCAAAGTTGCTTGCCCTCACCTTCGGCGATGAGATAGATGGCATGTTTCTTGCCGATACCATCGACCTTGTCAGCTACGTCCAGTGTCAACTTTTGGATTCCTTGTGCTGAAGTCTGGGCAGGAACCGTTAGCTCACCAAGCAATTTGCCTTTCCATGTCTTGTTTGCCCATGGACCATCCATCATTACTTTGATTTTGAAGCTCTTTTGCGTTTTTGCCTTCACAAAGATATTAAGTTGGGTGCCGTTTCCTTTTTTTGTTCCCTCAAAAGGTTGCAATCCTTTCTGTGCTTTGCTGAGACCGCCGAATCCGAAATACTTGAATCCAACGATGTCACCAGCGTTCATGTTTACAGGCATGTGGTTGTTCCATACGTCCCAGGCATCCTGCATGGCTTGGTTGTTGCTCAGATAGCTGGCGATACCTGCAGAATAGTAGTGGTATGGATTCAAGCCGTATATCTGGAATCCTTCCGAAGTGACTTCTGCTCCCGTGTATTCTGTGTTGTCGGATGCTTTGGCGGTCCAGATGCCTTTCTTGTTGTATGGATCGTATGCCCTGATAACCACTTTTCCGCCTTTTTCCACAGATTTCTTATCCCATTGGATGGTAACGGGAGCAACGACAGACTGACGGGCAAACCCAAATCCACGTGGTGGGCGATGATAGAACACATACCATTGACCGTTGATTTCTTGTAGGCTTCCATGGGTGTTATGGGCGGCATTGCTGGTGATTAACTTGGTGCCGTCTTCGTTAGGAACCACTCCACGTGAGTCAACCAATACACCTCCATTCTTCCATGGACCTAATGGGGTGTCTCCATAGGCATATCGCAAGGTGGAGTTGGTGTTGCCTAATCCGTATTCCTTTCCGGAATAGCCGGAGTAAATCATCACATACTTGTTGCCTACTTTTCGGATGGATGATGCCTCGAAGAAGTTGAAATCTGTAGGCTTCTGTCCCTTGATGATAGGGTAGGTTGTTCCCTTAGGGTCTCTTACGTTGCCTTGTGCGTCGCAAGCTGGCAGCGAGTACTTGATGAGCTCAGTACCTGGTCTGAGCGAGTACATGGTGCTAGGGTCGAGTTGCGCTGCTGATGAATGTTGGAATCCCCAGTAGCCGTATGCTCTGAATCCTGTGTCGTAATCTGCATCTTTTGGGTCAGTGATATTCTCGATGTATACGGAAGGGTCGAAGTCGAGGATGCTGCCTGGCAGCTCTTCCGTTCCATCTGCATTGAGGTTGATGGGAGTGAAAGGACCATCAGGTCGCTTGCCTTTGCAGACCATTCTCACACGCTTGTGTCCTCGGGAGTGAGGATAGAGATAGTAATCTTTTGTTCCATCTTTTCGTTTTATCTCTACCAAATCGGGAGCAAACATGGTGTCCCATTGATTGTTGATGTGATAGGAAAAAATGGCTCCCTCGTCTCTCCACTGGGTGAGGTCTTCTGTTGGGGCAGACCACATGCGTATGTCTGATCCGCAGTAAGACTTGAAGGATGTGTCGTGAGAGCCTATGATGTAAGCTCTGTACTTCCCTGGGTTGTCAGGGTCTTCGAATACTCTAGGTTCTCCGTCTGGCACATGCTCCCAAAGTGGGAGATATGGATTTTGTGCCATGCAAGGAGTGCTGAGCGAAAGCAATGGGATGGCTGTGAGCATGAATCCCATGCACTGATTTTTGATTTTTATCATACTGCTATATATTATAATGTGTTTGTGCTTGCAAAGTTATAAAAATAATGATATAATTGATGTTTCGTATGTTCCTTAAATATATAGTTTTGTTACAAGTTTAAATTTGCGATGTTTTTGCAACATATAGAAAGGTTATCTATGTTAATGGTAAGATGGCAGGTCATCATGTTAGCGCTTTAGTCTTAGATGTTGACTTAATTGGGCAGTATTTATCATATTTTTGTTGATGTGGGAATGTACGCCAAAGTGTTTGGAACATGGAGAAAAGTTGTTCTTGAAGCAAAGTTGTACCTTTGCATAAAAAAGGGAATAGGTGGGGCAATCCCCTTCTTCTCTATTTTTCATAATTTCTCTATTTATAATAATATTACAGTATGAAATTTCAAATGAAGATCAACTTTCCATGGTCAAGGCCTCTCTTAGCCTGTTGTTTTGTGATGTTTGCTCTCACTGCAATGGCTGATTCCTTTATCAGCTTCCGACAGCAAGGGGGAGCATTCCCTATTTCCACCGCCTCTCAGATGTCTGGTATCTGTATGGATGCTCACGAAAAACAAGGTGTGAAAAGAGCAGCGGAGGACCTGCGTAAGGATATCTATACCGTGTCGGGTCGTTCACCCAGAGTGTGCTGCCAGGGCGAGGATGTGGTGCGTTATCCCATCCTCATTGGTACATACGGAGTGAGTGAAGCTATTACTCGCCTTGCCAAGAAAGGCATCTTGCCAGAGCGTTCGCTCAAGGGCAAGTGGGAGAGCTTTGTCATCAAGACCATTGATCATCCTGCCAAGGGCATGGAGCGTGCCTTGGTGGTGGCTGGTAGCGATATGCGTGGCACCATCTATGGCATTTACGAGATTTCCCGACAGATGGGGGTGTCGCCTTGGTATTGGTGGGCGGATGCGCCGATAGCCAAGCATGAGGAGGTCTTTGCCAAGCCATGCTCTGTGGAGAGTGGAGAGCCGAAGGTGAAATATCGTGGTTTCTTCATCAATGATGAGTTCCCTTGTATGACCACCTGGGCTAGAAATAAGTTTGGGGGCATGAACAGCCAGATGTATGCCCACGTCTTCGAACTCCTTCTTCGCCTCAAGGCAAACTGCCTCTGGCCTGCCATGTGGGGCTCGTTCAAGGAATACAAGCCTTTGGTACCTATCCTGAAGGATGAGAACGGACTGTATGAGGGCAACTGCTTCAATGAGGATGATCCGGAGAATGCCCGACTGGCTGATGAATATGGCATCGTGATGGGTACCTCGCATCATGAGCCGATGCAACGCTCGCAGCAAGAGTGGATTCGACATAAGAAGAACTATGGCAATGGTGAATGGAACTGGTTGACCAATAAGAATGCCATCAAGCGTTTCTTCCGAGAGGGAATCGAGAATAGCAAGGGTTACGACAAGCTCGTGACCATCGGTATGAGAGGTGACGAAGACCGTCCGATGACCGATGCAGGTAGTAGAGAGGCTAACTTCCGGCTGATGGAACAAATCATTTCGGAACAGCGAAAAATCATAGCTGATGTCACCAGGAAACCAGCCTCCGAGACCCCACAGGTCTGGACACTCTACAGTGAGGTGCTCGATTATTATGACCAGGGACTCAAGGTGCCCGATGATGTCATCGTGATGCTTTGCGATGACAATTTCGGTCATGTGCGCCGACTTCCTGATAGAAAGAAAAATTTCCACAAGGGCGGCTATGGTATGTATTATCATGTAGGCTATTATGGTGCCCCAAGAGCCAGCAAGTGGCTCACCATGTCGCATATCGCCGAGATGTGGGAGCAGTTGCAAGCCACTTATCAACATGGTGTGGATAAACTCTGGATGCTCAATGTCGGTGATATCAAGCCCCATGAGTTTGCCATCGACTTTTTTATGAACATGGCATGGAATCCCGATGCCTTCGATGCCAGCAACCTGGAGCAATATGCACAGGGATTCTGTGCCCAGCAGTTTGGTGATAAAGAAGCGAAAGAGGCTGCTCGTCTCTTGATGAGCTATGGAAGATATGCGTCTAGGGTGCAAGCCGAATTGCTGGATGACAAGACATACAATTTGCAGACGGGAGAGTTTAAGGGCGTACGGGATGAATTCCTGGCCTTGGAGGCACGAGCCCTGCGTCAGTATATCACCCTGGATGAGCCTGCGAAGGATGCCTATCAAGAGTTGGTTCTCTTCCCAATACAAGGCATGGCAAATCTCAATGATATGTATTACTCTTTGGCGATGAACAAGCAACTCTATCGTGAGGGACGTATTGAGGCTAATACATGGGCAGATAGGGTGGAGGAATGTTACAAGAGAGACTCCTTGCTCTGCGACAATTATAATCACCATATCGCCAATGGCAAGTGGAATCACATGATGGATCAAGTGCATATCGGCTATCAAAACTGGCATGCCCCGCAGCATCAAGTTATGCCTATGGTATATCGCATTCAGCAGAGTACCCCTTTTGCCGTTACGCAGCCTAGTACAGGCTACGTGTTTGAGCAAGATGGCGGCATGGTGGTGATGGAGGCAGAGCATCTCTTCTCACTGACACCTGCTGAATCAGAGAAGTCGCAGTGGAGACTCATCCCTGGTTTAGGACGAACGAAGTCGGGTATAGCTCTCTTCCCATATACCCAGCCAACAGCAGGAGCGTATCTTACCTATAAGATGAGATTTAAGGCAGATGTGGATTCGGTGGATGTACATCTTATTACCGATGCAGTGATGCCCTTTGTGCTGGGCGGTCATTATGTGGCAGTGTCGCTGGATGGTGGCAAGGAAGAGATTGTAGGGCTGAATCAGAATCTGAACTGGGAGCATAAGTACGACTTGATGTATCCTACAGCCGCATCGCGCATCATCGAGAAGAAGGTGAGGATGGCTGTAGGAAACACGGGGAAGGCTGAACATACCTTGAGGCTTCGTCCTATGCAGCCTGGTATTGTATTTGAGAAAATACTCATCAATCTTGGTGGGTATAAACCTACTCATCTAGGAATGCTAGAGAGTCCTTACGTGAGGTGAGGGCGCTCTTCTACCCCTTTTTTTTTGCTACTTTTGCAGCGCAAAACAACAAAATAGAAAATAACAAAGAATAAACAATTGATTTTATGAAGAAATATATCTTGTTGGCAGGTATGCTGCTGGGAATAATCTCCGCTGTGGATGCAGCCGAACAGTTTGTAAAGTTTGACAAGGCTTCAGCTGATAATGCCCTTCTCTTGACGGGCACGAAGGATACCATCCGCTATAGTCCTTCCGACTGGAAGGGAGTGAAGATGGCTGTCGCTAACTTGCGCCATGACTTGCGTAGCGTGACGGGCAGTGAGTATGCTCCCGTCGTGGTGGCTACAGTAGGAAAAAGCGAAATCGCCAAGAAATATCCCAAGCAATCCAAGCAGTTGAAGGGCAAATGGGAGCAATATCTCATTTTCACAGACAAGGGACAACTGGTGATTCTCGGTTCCGACAAGCGTGGTACCATCTATGGTATCTATGAGTTGTCTCGCCAGATAGGTGTGTCGCCTTGGTATTGGATGGCGGATGCGCCTATCGCCCATCATGACCAGCTTTATGTCTTGCCTGGTACTTATACGGATGGAGAACCTAAGGTGAAATACCGTGGCATCTTTATCAATGACGAGTGGCCATCCTTTGGTGGATGGTGCAACAATCTCTTCGGGGGAATCAACTCCAAGGCTTACAGCCATATCTTCGAACTCTTGCTCCGCCTGAAAGCCAATTACTTCTGGCCGGCGATGTGGGGCTCACGCTTTAACGAGGATGACCCCAAGTCGCCACAGTTGGCAGATGACATGGGCATCGTGATGGGTACCTCCCATCATGAGCCGATGATGCGAGCACATAAGGAGTATGTGCGCCGCAAGGCTGAGGTGGGTCCATGGGATTATGCACAGAACCCTGAACGCATCGAGAAGTTCTTCTCTGATGGCTTGAAGCGCAACAGCAAGTATGAGAACATCATTACCATCGGTATGCGAGGTGATGGCGATGTGGCGATGGGCAACGGCAAGGACGAGGACAACATCAAGACATTAGGAAAAGTGATCGAGGCACAGCGTCGCATCATCAAGGATTGCTATGGCAAGCCGGCAAGCTCCGTGCCGCAGCTCTGGGCTATTTTTACTGAGGTGCAGCGATACTATGATGCGGGATTCACCGTGCCAGATGACGTAACCCTGCTCTTCTGCGACAACAACTGGGGCTATATCCGCCGCAAGGGTACTGCTGCAGAGCGCAAGCGCAAGGGTGGACTGGGCTTGTATTATCACATCGACATGAATGGTGGTCCTTGGAACGACCGCTGGGTGAACACCACAACCATCCCGAAACTCCGTGAGCAGCTGCATGAGGCATACGCCAGCGGCATCGACCGCATCTGGATCATCAACGTGGGTGACTTGAAGCCAAAGGAGGTGCCTATCGACTTCATCATGGATTATGCATGGAACCCAGATGCGGTGAAACCAGGAGATGAACTGCCATGGTTGGAACGCTTCTCGGCAAGCATCTTCGGCAAGGAATATGCCAAGGAAACAGCTGACTTGATAGCCAAATACAGCAAGTATAATCTTCTGCGCAAGCCTGAGGCTCAGGTGCCAGGCTTGTTTAATGAGCATGAGATGCTGGTGATGTCACAGCGTTGGCAGTCGCTGGTGGAAAGAGCTGAGCTGTTGCGCAAGCAGATGCCTAAGGAGAAGCAGGATGCTTTCTACCAGTTGGTTTATTATCCAGTGGTGGCTAGTGCTGGTGTGGCAGAAATATACAATCATGCCACCATGGGCGACAGCCTCGGTGTGGAGGTCTTGATGAAGAAAGACCAGCAGTTGAGCGACTATTATAATAATGTGTTGGCAGGAGGCAAGTGGAAAGGCATGATGATGGATAATCACATCGGCTATACCCAATGGTCTATCCCTGACAAGAATCGCAACCCGATGACCTTGGGCATGAAGATAGAGCATCCATTAAATGTACCTGTTTCCACCACAGAGATTGGCATTCCTGCCTATCAGTACAGCCGAATCAAGGAAGGAAAGAATGCCAAGTGGATATTCTTGCCAGACTTGGGCAGAGGTAAGGGATGCATGGGCATCGACCATGTGATGGCAGCAAGTGAGCCGGATGGCAAGGGTGCATCACTGGAATACGATTTCGAGCTTTCTTCCGATATGCAGCAGCTTTCCATCGCCCTCGGCATTCTGCCAACCCAGGATGTCTATCCAGCTCGTGGCCTTCGCATCGGCGTGCAGATAGATGACCAGCCCTTGCAGATTGTGGATGCTCGCGCAGGATTTGTGGATACCTTTGCCGAGTACACTCCTCAGAACCTCGCTGTGTCCAAGGTGTTGAAACCATTGCCTGAGCAGCCTAAACTGGTTTTGAATGGTTGGTGGAAAGGAAAGCGACAGCTTAGAAGAGACGAGGTCTTTGACAACCAGCGCTGGTTGGCTGCTACGTCATCATCTGCAGTCAAGGCTGGCAAGCATACGCTTCGTATCGTGATGATAGACCCTGAGATTGTCTTGGAGCAGGTGGTTATCAATCCAGACAACAACAGATACAGCTATTTCGGGCAAAACTTGTAGTTGAAATGTCGTAAATATGCTTTTCTGAGGACTTTGAAAGAGTGCTGGAACATGAAACAAGGTTTTTGGAACATAAACCAAAGCCTTGCTTCTCTTTTTGCAGTAAATTTGCAGCCGAATCAGATCAGAAACGAATGTTTAAGCTGAATTTTAAGTCTAGTAATATAGACCTATAAAATATAAAACATAACATATAACAATTTTAATATTTAAAAACTTAAGATTATGAAGAAAAAGTATTTTAAACCAGAAATTGAAGTGCATGAAATGCAACTTCAGTGTTCATTGTTGGCAGCCTCCTATCCTAATGAGGATAAGGAGTATGATTATCCAGAGGATGAGTATTATGATGGTTCGCTAGGATAAACTTATGTCTGGTAAGTAGATAATAAGTTGTTTGTTTATTGGAATTATTAATTAGGAATAGAATAGATTATGAAAAAAATAATACTTTCTGTATGTGCTGCCCTTATGCTTTTCTGTGGGGGGGCATCTGCTAAGATTTCTACAATGAATAGTAATTTCGTCATAGGTTCTAAAGGAGCCACCTATGATAACGAGACTGGTAAATTTGAGTGGACACAGACATGGGACAACTCGATGAATTTGTTCACAAACTTGAATGGTCAACTTTCTAAATACAAGCATCTGAAGATCAATCTCACAGAGGCAACCCATGGCTATCGTTTGCTCTTTTATAAGGGCACTGAAAATGTTGCCAAGGTTATGGCTCAAACTGATACTGATGTTAACTTGGATCTTACAACATTGGAGTTGAAGGACGGTTGGTCCATTGATGACATAGATAGAATCTGTATTTCTGGTGCACAAGATGGCGTTGGTTCCCTTACTCTTAAGCCTGCTGATGTTACCCTTGAGACAGATGACATTGAGACTCTGTCCGTTACCACTACTGTGGATGCAAGCTCTGATATTAACACCCCATTCCAGTGGTACAAGGGTACTGAGCCTAGAACTTTAGCCGTGGAGAATAATATCGGTAAGACTGGAGACGGAATCTCTGTTTTGTGGGGATATGGCTCTAATAATAGTGAGGGAGAGGGCTATTTCAATCTGAATGGTTATAGTGCTCTCCTTGTAAAGGTAAACAATTTTGATGATGCCAAGAACAAGACATTCCGTGTGATGAGTGCGGACAACAGTCATGCCACTATAACAATGACTGGCGATGAGACATTGGTTCCTTGCAGCGTCTCTAAGTGTACATCACTGAAGAGTGGTGGATGGGGGCAGAATGTTGAGCAGGAAATCACCTCCATCGACTTCATCGGTGAGTATCAGGCTGTCAACACAGAGTCTCCTTTCGCTATCGCAGCATCCAAGGGCTCTAAAGTCTCTTACGACCGTAATTTCACCATGAATCAGCCATGCACCGTTTGCTTGCCTTTTGCTTTGACGGCGGAGGAACTGAAAAATGTTGGTAAGGCTTATACCTTGTCTGCAGTTAGTGGTTCTAAGGCAACCTTTACCCCAGCTGCTTCAATCGTGGCTTACACGCCATACCTCTTGATACCATCCGCAGATGGCAAGCTCTTGGAGGAGATTGCAGCTGCCAAGGACATCGCTGATGTTCCTGCTGAGGCTAAGACATCTGTATCTGGAAGCTATTCTTTCGTAGGTACGCTTCAGGCAAAGAATTCAGTCAAGACAGAAGGTATGGAGGTTTATGGATTCAGTGCAAGCGATGGCAAGTTTGTTCATGCGGGTGCCAACGCTAGCATTGATGCCTTCCGAGCATACATCTCTGTTCCATCTACGGCTCTTTCTACTGCTGCATCTCGTTCTATCGACCTCGATTTTGGTGGCACAACTGGCATCAATGAGATTCAGAATGCCCAGTCTTCTTCAGCTCAGGCAACCTATGATGTTGCAGGCAAGCGAGTAGGCAAGAACTACAAGGGCGTTGTGGTAAGCAACGGTAAGAAGAAGATTCAAAAGTAAAAAATAAGAATTCATACAAAATCCTGTTAACGAGGGTGCTTCGGCAAGAAGTACCCTCGTTTTGATACATATTTTAAAAACACTCTTCACTCTTCACAAATATACCGCAAATAGCTAACATACAGCTGTTTAGAAGTTGCTTACGATGTATATACTGATGTGAAAAAATAAAGAATAATGTTATGAATGCAAATTTTGAAAAAATCCTTAATACAAAACATCTTGTTTTGTCAATGCTTTGGCGTTTGCTATTGACTGTTGTACTTATTTGGATAATTCGGTTTGTAATGGATTTTCCTGCTATGTATCAAGCTGAGGCTAATAGAGATGAACTTATAAAGGAACATTTAATAATAAGGGGATATATCTATGGTGTTAACAATAAGTATAGAACTTTTTATTATTCTTTTGTAATTGCAGGAAAAGAGTATAAAGGTGAATCTTCCTATTATGGTTGGGTAAGTAAGCATGGAGGGTTTCCTGAAGATGGAGACTCTGTATTGGTATGTTACAAAAAAAATAATCCTGATATTCATATGCCGCTTGATCTTTTATATTATGAACCAAAGTTTAGTATAAATATGTTGGTAAGAAGAGTCTATTTATTAAATGAACAAAAGTAGTCAATCTAGTACAAGCGAAATGTTATTATGAGAAAAATTGTTGTAAAGTTGTATAAAAGGTTTTGTTATTGGTTGTCTGTTTTGTGGCGTGCGTTGTTACTTCTTTTGATTGATGTGGTTATACTGTTTTTATATGATTCGCCTTCGTTCTATCGTGATGAATATGCTCGAGAGGAACTTAAAAAGGAATGCTCCTTGGTTCAAGGAGTTGTCTATGACGTTCATACGGGTAAAGGTAATCATTATATAAATTATTCTTTTAGCATTAAGGGGAAGGAATATAAAGGTGTGTCTCGTTATGGGGCATGGGAACACAAGTATGGTAGGGAACCAGAGGAGGGAGATTCGGTGTCAATATGTTATAAGCAGAATAATCCGGAAATTAATATGTTGCTTGAGTATTTTGATGCTCAACCTCTTTTTATGCACAAGTGGTCGATGATTTTATATCCTAAAATCCGAAAATTTATAAATTTAGATTTTTTGATGTATGATTAATTTGGTAATATGCAGGTAAAGTGAATGTTAATCCAGACAACAACAGATACAGCTATTTCGGGCAAAACTTGTAGGTAAAGATGTAAAAACGGTGTGTTTCTTTTTGAGATGCACCGTTTTTTTTCTTACACTATGGTTGATTTGCCAAAGTATTTGAAACGTATAGCAAAGTAAAATGTCTGTTTTATTGCTATCTTTGCACTCAAAAATAGAAACTAATAATTTTAGATAAACAATGAACAATAAGTTTTTGCTAGCTTCGGCTTTGTGTATGAGTATGAGCGCAACGATGAATGCGCAGAATCCTATCGTGCAAACACAGTTAACTACCGACCCGGCACCTCTGGTTGTCGGAGACCGTCTCTATGTATATACCGGTCATGATGAAGATAAGGCTGACTTCTTCTGGATGAACGAATGGCGTGTGTATTCCACCAAGGATATGGTGAACTGGACAGACCATGGTTCTCCGCTCGACCTCAGTTCTTTTTCCTGGGCAGATGACCGTGCCTGGGCAGCACAGACCATCGAACGTAATGGTAAGTATTACTGGTATATCTGTGCGCACTCTAAACTGACGGGCGGAATGGCTATCGGCGTAGCTGTGGCTGATTCTCCTACCGGTCCGTTCAAGGATGCGCTGGGCAAACCGCTTTTTGATAATGGAAGTTGGGACAATATCGACCCTACCGTCTGGATGGATGAGGATGGTCAGGCTTATCTCTATTGGGGTAATCCGCATCTTTACTATGCCAAACTGAATAAAGACATGATCAGCTTCAAGGGGGATATAGATGCCAAGGCAGCTGTTGATAAAAAGCGTGAAGTGGGCAGAATCGTGATGACTGAGGAGGGATTCGGTTCGCCTGACGTGGAGAAGCGTGATTCTACCCGAAAATATAAGGATTGCTACACAGAGGGACCTTGGTTCATGAAGCGTGGCAAGAACTATTATATGCTTTATGCTGCAGGTGGAGTGCCTGAGCATATCGCTTATTCCATGAGCAAGAAGCCTTTCGGACCATGGAAGTATATGGGCGAAATCATGCCATTGGAAGATACGGGTTCCTTTACTAACCATTGCGGTGTGACCGACTTCAAGGGCAAGTCTTATTTCTTCTATCATACTGGCAAGCTGGGTGGCGGATTCGGACGCAGCGTTGCCGTAGAGGAATTCAAGTATAATGCTGATGGCACATTCCCTATCATCCATCATACACAGGAGGGAGTTTCTCCTATTGGTACTATCAATCCTTTCAAGCGCAATGAGGCTGAGACCATCGCTTACTCCAAGGGGGTGAAGTCGGAACAGACGGATGAAACAGGTGTTTATATCTCGGAGATTCATAACGGTGATTATATAAAGGTACGCGAGGTGGACTTCGGCAACGAGTCACCAGACCAGTTTGCCATCTCTGCAGCTTGCTCTTCATTGGGCGGCTCGTTGGAAGTGCATCTCGACAAGGAAGATGGTGAACTGGTGGCAAAGATTGACGTGACCAAGACCGGTGGCTGGGAAAAGTGGAAGACATTCTCGGCACAGATGCTCAAGAAGGTGGCAGGCAAGCATGATGTCTACTTCGTGTTCAAGGGATTGAAGGGAAGCAAACTCTTCAATTTCGACTGGTGGAAGTTTGAGAAGAACTTCCAGAACCCTGTGTTGTGGGCAGATGTGCCCGATCCAGACGTGATTCGTGTGGGCGACAACTTCTATATGGTCAGCACCACGATGCATCTGATGCCAGGTGCCCCTATCATGCGATCCAAGGATCTGGTGAACTGGGAGACGGTGAACTATATCTTCCCTAAATTGACGGATTCTCCTAAATATGATATGAAGGAGGGAACTGTGTATGGCAGAGGACAATGGGCTACCTCGCTGAAATATCACAGAGGAAAGTTTTATGCGCTCTTTGCTCCCAATGACAACCCTGGGGGAGAAACTTATATCTGCACGGCGGATAGTGCTGAGGGCAAGTGGACCATCCACAGCCGTCTGCGCCATTTCCATGATGCCTCTCTCTTCTTCGATGATGATGACAAGGCATACGTGGTGTTTGGAACAGGCGACATCGTGCAGCTGAATGCTGACCTTACTGATGTGGTGCCAGGCAGCCAGCGCAAGCTCTTTGAGCGTGATGCCGAGGAGACCGGTTTGTTGGAGGGCTCTCGCATGATCAAGCACGACGGCAAGTATTATCTCTTGATGATTTCGGGATTTATCAAGGGACATCCTCGTCGTGAGGTATGCTATCGTGCCGACAACATCTATGGACCATACGAGAAGAAGGTTATCTTGGAAACCGAGTTTGCTGGTTTCGGTGGAGTAGGTCAGGGCACTATCGTGGATGCACCTGACGGCAAATGGTATGGCTTTATCTTCCAAGACCGTGGCGGTGTGGGCAGAGTGCCTACCTTGGAGCCTTGTACCTGGAAGGACGGATGGCCTATCTTGGGAGATGAGAAGGGCAATGTGCCTCTCCAGATGAGCAAGCCTGTAATGGGATACAACGACAAGACCATCGTGCATAGTGATGATTTTGCCAAGAACAAGCTCGACTTGCAGTGGCAGTGGAACCATAATCCTGTGGATGAGGCTTGGTCGCTCACCGAGCGCAAGGGCTATCTCCGCCTGAAGACATCACGCACGGCGCAGAATCTCTTCATGGCTCCAAACACCTTGACTACCCGCATGGAAGGACCTACCTGCGAGGCGGTGGTAAAAATGGACGTGAGCCAGATGAAGGATGGAGACGTGGCAGGCTTTGCTGCATTCCAGGGTGATGCTGCCTTGCTCTCAGTTGCCAGGGAGGGCAAGAAATGGTTCGTGCTTGGAAGCAAGGACAATTCTGTGATGAGCGATGAGCAGAAAATGGTTACTGATGTGAAGCATGAGGAAGTATATCGCCAGGCTTTGAAATCCAAGACCATCTATCTGAAGATCAGTTGCGACTTCCGTGACCATAAAGATCTTGCCACCCTGTCTTATAGCTTGGATGGAAAGAACTGGACGGAGGCAATCAGGGATTTCAGGATGAATTTTGACTATCGTCGTCTGTTCATGGGTACTCGTTTCGCTATCTACAACTATGCCACCAAGAGTGCTGGGGGCTATGTAGATATTGATTGTTTTGGATATTCCAAAAAATAGTTGTACCTTTGCATAGGTTATTAAACAACTGGCAATAAAAAATCAAACGATAAACGTATGAACAGAAAACAAATCATATTAGGTTCTATGGTCTTAGCCATGACTCTGCCTATGCAGATGATGGCCAAGAAGACCGTGACCGATAATGCTTGCCGCCTTTGGTACAATGCTCCAGCCAAACACTGGCTGGAGGCATTACCGATAGGTAATTCCCACTTAGGCGGCATGGTGTATGGAGGCATCCAGGATGAGAACATCCAGCTTACGGAGGAAACCTTCTGGAGTGGCGGCCCTCATGACAACAATAGCCAGAAGTCGTTGGCTTCCCTCCCTAAAGTCAGGGAATTGATATTCAATGGTAGGGAAAATGAGGCTTCCGACATCATCAACAAGGATTTCGTGGTGGGGCCTCACGGTATGCGCTTCCTGCCGATGGCAAATCTGCATGTCAAGATGCAGAATCAGGGAAAGGCGGAGCATTTTGTGCGCGAGTTAGACTTGAAAAGGGCGATTACCACCACCTCTTTTGTCCTTGATGATGTGAGATATACTCGCACAACTTTTGCTTCATTGGCAGATGGAGTTATTGTTTGCCATATCAAGGCAAGCAAGAAAGGAGCCTTAAACTTCGATGTAACCTTAGACTCGCCTTTTAAACATCAGGTTCAGAAGACGCCTCATGGTATTGTGCTGAGAGTTAAAGGACAAGACCAGGAGGGTATCAAGGCTGCCCTTACCGCCGAATGCGTAGCTGATGTGAAGACGGATGGCACCGAGGCTACAATCATCGTGAGTGCCGCTACCAACTTTGTCAACTATCACGATGTGTCGGGCAATGCCGCACAGCGCAATGCTTCTTATATAAATAAGGTAAGTGCCATGAGCTTTGCCCAGCTGGAGAAGCGCCATGTAGAGGCTTATCAGAAGCAGTTCAACACCGTGAAGTTGAGTCTTCCTACTGATGCCAATGCCCAGTTGCCTACCGATCAACGACTGGATAAGTTTACGGGCAGCAAGGATATGGCGATGGTGGCATTGATGTTCAATTATGGACGTTATCTGCTCATCTCTTCCTCACAGCCAGGAGGACAGGCAGCCAACCTGCAAGGTGTATGGAACGACAGCAAGAATGCGCCTTGGGACAGCAAGTATACCATCAACATCAATACCGAGATGAATTATTGGCCAGCTGAGGTAACCAATCTGAGCCAGAATGCCGAGCCTCTGTTCTCCCTGGTCAAGGATTTGAGCGAGACGGGTGCCAAGACGGCAAGTGAGATGTATGGTTGCCGTGGATGGATGGCTCACCACAACACGGACATCTGGCGCATCGCCGGTCCGGTGGATGGAGCTTTCTGGGGTATGTTCCCGAATGGTGGCGCATGGCTCTCCACCCATCTGTGGCAGCATTATCTCTATACGGGCGACAAGGCATTCTTGCGCCAGTGGTATCCTGTGCTCAAGGGAGCAGCGGAATTCTATCTCGACTATATGCAGCCGTTGCCTGGCACACAGTGGAAGGTAACCGTGCCTTCCGTGAGTCCGGAACAAGGACCAGCGGGAAAGAAGACATCCGTGACCGCTGGTTGTACCATGGATAACCAGATAGCTTTTGATGCACTGAGCAATGCCATCCATGCTTCTGAGGTGTTGGGATTGGATGAGGCTGAGCGTGGACAGATGAAGACATTGCTCTCGCAGATTCCTCCTATGCAGATAGGCAAGTATGGACAACTGCAAGAATGGTTGATAGATGCCGATGACCCTAAGAATGAACATCGCCACATCTCCCATCTCTATGGTTTGTACCCATCCAACCAGATTTCTCCATTCTCTCATCCTGAACTGTTCCATGCGGCAGCCAATACGCTGAAGCAGCGTGGCGACATGGCTACGGGTTGGAGCCTGGGATGGAAGACCAACTTCTGGGCACGCATGCTGGATGGCAATCATGCTTTCAAGATTATCAGCAATATGCTTCGTTTGTTGCCGTCTGATGCGCAGGCAAAGGAGTATCCTGATGGCAGAACTTATCCTAATCTCTTTGATGCTCATCCACCATTTCAGATAGATGGTAACTTTGGTGTTACTGCCGGTATCGCAGAGATGCTCTTGCAAAGTCATGATGGAGCCGTGCATCTCTTGCCTGCCCTGCCTGATGCCTGGAAAGATGGCGATGTAAAGGGTCTTTGTGCGCGTGGTGGATTTGTGGTCGACATGAAGTGGCAGAATAAGCAGCTGGTTTCGGCAAAGGTCCATTCCAACATAGGCGGAACCCTGCGTATCCGTTCTTATGTTCCCCTGAAAGGAAAGGGATTGAGAAAGGCTGAGGGCACTTGTACGAATCCTTTGCTCCAATCAGCCGTCGTCAAAAAACCGATGGAACAGCATCGTGTGGATGAAGGAGTGAAGGCTCATATCCCACAAGTTTTCGAGTATGATTTGGATACAGAAGCAGGAAAATCTTATCAAATTAAGTAAAATCTCAAATAGTTGCCATAATATTACGATAAATCCACCTTTGTGTTTGGTTTCTTTTGTAATTTTGTGGCAACTTTTGTATAATTATAAACTTCATAAAGAATGAACAAACTATTAATTGCAACTTTTAGCCTAGCCCTATGTGCTGGCTCTATCTCGGCTTCTGCTCAGAATGGTCAGGTATCTGCCCAGAAGAAGCTGGTGGCTCAACAGCAGCCAAGTAGAAAGACTTGGTCGGCAGACAATGGAAATGGAACCTATACCAATCCTCTCTTCTATGATGAGTTCTCTGACCCAGACATTATCAGAGTGGGGGAGGATTACTATCTTGCCGGTACCACGATGCACAGTGTACCAGGCTTGGTGGTACTTCATTCCAAGGATTTGGTCAACTGGGAATTCTCCTCTTATTGCTTCGACCGTTTCGATGATTCCGATGATTTCAATCTCCGCAATGGCAAGGAGGCATACGGTCAGGGAATCTGGGCTCCTGCCATCCGTTATCATAATGGCAAGTTCTATATCTTCTCTAATATCAACGGACATGGCTTGCAAGTCTTTATCTCAGACAGTGCCAAGGGACCTTGGAAGCATCATCAGATCAAGGGCGACATCTACGACCTCTCCGTGCTCTTCGATGACGATGGTAAGATATATGCTATCCATAAATATGGCAATGTAACCGTAACCGAGTTGAAACCAGACTTGAGTGGACCAGTGGAAGGCTCCAGCAAGGTGGTCATTCCTGAGGGGAATGCAATGGGAGAGGGGCACCATATCTACAAGATCAATGGCATGTATTATATTCTCTCTGCGGATTATTCACCGATGGGACGAATGCAATGTGCCCGAAGCAAGAGTATTTGGGGACCTTACGAGACTTGTGTCATCAGTGAGCGAGAGTCGTTTGGCTATTCGGCTGCTTGGACGGTCAATAATGTCGGCTTGGGTCGCCCTGTGCCAGAGGATGGATTTAAGTTTAAGAACAATAAACCTTCTGATGAAACCTTGATTTGTTCAACCATCCATCAAGGTGGCATCGTGCAGGCACCTGATGGCAAATGGTGGGGAGTTTCCATGCAAGACTTTAACGCCGTGGGGCGTACCGTTTGTCTTTCTCCTGTAACATGGGTAGATGGATGGCCATACTTCGGCTTGGAGAAGAACCTCGGTCGCTCACCTCGTACCTGGTTCAAGCCAAATAATGTGGTAAAGACTCCTGTGGCAACATACGACCGCTGTGATGATTTCTCTGGCAAGACCTTTAAGCCTATTTGGCAGTGGAATCATAACCCGAATGATAAGATGTGGTCGCTCAACAAGGAGCGCAAAGGCTGGCTTCGCCTTCATTCCATGCCTGCCAAGCAGTTGCTTTGGGCTAAGAACTCACTTACCCAGCGTGCGATAGGTCCTGTGTCTTATACATCCGTGAAACTGGATGCTTCTAAGCTGAAAGCTGGTGATGAGGCTGGTCTTGGTGCCATCAACATGCCTTACGCTTCCTTGGGAGTCGTAAAGACGGATAAGGGCCTGGCATTGAAATGCTATGACCAGAATACCAACAAGGAGGTGGTTAAACCATTGGATAAAAAGGTGGTTTGGCTTCGCCTTTGGGGTGATTACGACAAGAGCCAGTTGCAATATTCTTATTCTCTGGATGGCAAGAACTGGGAGAATATCGGCGAGCAGATGATTTCGCCTTATCAGTTGAAGACCTTCCAGGGTGTTCGTGTGGCACTTTATGCCTTTAACAAGAAGAATGTGAATGGTGGAGTGGCTGATTTCGATAATTTCAAGGTAGAGGAGCCTATGGCTGACAGAACCGCCAATCTGCCTATCGGAAAGACCGTGAGATTCTTCAACCTCGCTGATGGCAATCTGATGAATGCTACAGGACACGGATTGTTGCACAATTCCTGGAACAGAAAGGATTTAAGTAATCAGGTGAAGTTTGTTGTGGAAGATAGAGGTCAAGGCAAGGTGGCATTGAAGGCTGCTGACGGACGATATGTCTATATAGCAGGAGCCGGTCTGTCGGGTGATGTACGACTCACATCGGATGCTAGCAAGGCAGAGGAGTTTGTATGGCAGGATATGCTTTATAACCATTGTATGCTGCTTTCCTTGAAGACTCAGCGATATGTGGGCAAGCATCCTAAGGATGGAAGTCCATATTCTGCAGATTTCCAGGGTGCTGATGCTGGAATGAAGAATGGCTGTGTCTTCTCTTGGGAGGTTGTGGAATAGGCACATTCTCGTGATGTTATATATGAAAAGAGCTTGGTTCCCTTGTGCTGGAATCAAGCTCTTCTTGTTTTATCTTCTTGTTTTATCTTTATCTTTTTCTTTTTCTTTTAACCCCGTTAGCTTATTCGAAATAGAAAGTCAGGGCGATGATCTTGCTGTGTGCAGCTTTGGCGGCAAGGGCATAAGGCTTCTTGCTGTCGTCTCGGACGTTTTTTACCTGATTACTGTCGAAGGTATCTGTGATGCCATACATAAACTTGAGTTCAGGGCGCAGTTTGAAGTAGGGTAGATAGAAATCACATCCTAGACCCAGTTCGAGGAACACTTCTGATTTCTTCAGTTTGATGAAACCGGAAGTATTTCCGCTCAGATTCATCATCGGGGTGATACCTGCCATCACGTAAGGACGATGGTTGTTGAAGCGTTCTGCGGCAAAGATAAGGTCGAAGGCACTGGCTATATAGGCTGTCTTCATCTCCTGTCGCTGTTCTGTAGGCTTCTCCTGTCCATCTTTCTCTGTGAGATTATGGAAGGTGAGATGGCGGGTTCCGAAGTACATGGCTGGGGCTACACGGAACTGGAAGCTCTTGTTGAGGCGGAATTCTCCCAATACGCCAACAGTGAAGCCCAGGTCGTACTTATCCTGGTCTACTGTGACCGTAGAATGCTGCTCTACACCGTCGTTATCGGTATAGGTAATTGGACCTATATTCTGAAATTCAATATCCTGGAAGTGGGTACCCACCACCACGCCGAAGTGGAATGGGCGCAGGTCGGTATAAGGGCGGTTCTCCACCGTCCTTTCCTGAGCCATCGCCTGTATAGCGATGATGATGCCTATCCATATTGCTATAAGTTTCTTATTCATATAATATAAACGTGAGTATTTGCATCTTATTGTTTAGTATTTTATTTCGATAATGTATAAATTGAGCAAAAAACTAAAAAAAAGCATACCTAAATGTAGGTATTCCAAAAATTATTATTATCTTTGCACCATCAAAAGTAGGTAGAAACAATATTATTAACATTATAAAAACATTAAGAATTATGGCATACGTAATTGGTGACGATTGTATCGCATGCGGTACATGTATCGATGAGTGCCCATCAGGCGCTATTTCTGAGGGCGAGAAGTATTCTATCAGCCCAGACCTCTGCACAGAGTGTGGTACTTGCGCAGATGTTTGCCCTAACGAGGCAATCAGTCTTCCTTAATTATAAGGATAGATACTTTTAGTTACATAAAACATTGAGAGCGGTTCCTTCCAAGGAGTCGCTCTTTTTTTTGTGTGGAAAACAGTAGGAATATGTTTCCTTAAGGGAACATACAGTTTCCCTTAAGGGAACAAATATTTTCCCTTAAGGGAAAATATAGGCATGTTTAAGCCTATAGAAAACTAGGTATGTTTGTGCCTGCAAAATTTGGGCTTGTTTAAGCTTGCAAAAAATAGACAAGTTATGACCATAAAAAAGCGGTGAAGAAATGAATCTTCACCGCCCAAATTTGCTTATTACTTGATTTCTTTATATTGATGTCGCTTTCGAAAAAGCAACCTCATTACTTAGCTGTCTCTTCCTCCAAGCCCAAAGCCTTCTTGGCAAGAGCATTGTTAGGATCGAGACGAATCAACTTCTCGAAGTATGGCTTAGCTGTCTCCAAGTCGTTCTTAGAACTCCAGTAGATGTAACCGGCGTTCTTGTATGCCTGCATCAGATAGCCCTTCTCATCCTCATCATACTGCTTGTTCTCTACCTCGGTGATAACCTTCTGGTAGTTCTCAAGAGCCTTGTCGTCCAACTCGTTCTGGAATGCGATGTTTGCAGCCTGCAAATCAGCGTATGCCTTTAACTGTGGATACTTAGCTGCGAATGAGTTATATACAGCGATTGCCTTGTCTACGTTAGCAGCCTTAGCGTCGCCACCCTTCTGTGCCTTTGCATTGTAAATCTCTGCCATCTTCACGTAGTCTGATGGAGCAACGTTAGGGTTCTTGTCCATGTAAAGCTGAGCGTACTCAATAGCCTTATCCTCTTCGCCCATCTGCTTGTAGGTTTCAGAGATATACTGGTATGGCTTGAAGTCTTCCTTGTTAATCTCCAATGCCTTGTTATACTGTGCTAAAGCCTGTTCATACTGCTTGTTGCCAGCCAGAGCCAAACCATAGTATGCATAGATACTAGAGTTCTTCTTGATGTCAGCGTTGTTCATCACAGCGTTGGCATAGTTGAGAGCGTCCTCAAACTGCTGAGTATCTACTGCAGCACGCATAGCCAGAATCTGGAATGCTGTATCCTTAGGATACTTCTGGATACCCTGCTTGCACAACTTGAGAGCATCTTCCTTCTTGTCCAAAACGTATGCTGTGAAGCAATACTCGTAGTAGATGTACTCTTCCATGGTATTGAGGTTGGCCTTTGTGAAGTTCTCGTAGGCCTTCTCGTAGTTACCGATAGAGTAGTAGTTGTGACCTGTCTCAGCCTCGATAGGGTAGTTAGGATCTACCTCTCTCAACTTGTTCAGTGCCTCTGCAGAAGCCTGTGGGTCAATCTTGCGGTATACGTTAGCGTAGCTGATGTAACCCTGAGGATTCTTAGGGTCCATAGTCATACACTGACCATACCATGTAGCTGCCTCACCACCATTGTCCTGCATAGCGTAGATGTCACCCTTCAGGATGTAGGCATCACCATAATTCTTGAACTTAGCGATGACAGCATCTGCTACAGCCAAAGCATTGGTGTAGTCTTTGTTGATAACAAGTGCATTACCCAAAGCAACGAGCGCCTTAGGATCTTTCTTATACTCCTTCTGGTACTCTTTGAGGGTCTTGGCAAATGCCTTGACATCTACATTGCCGGCCTTCAAAGTTGTCTCTATTGGCTTAAGAGCGTCCTTGTAGTTAACGTCCTGAGCCATTGCAGGAGCTGCCAAACCCATGACGAGCAAACCTGCTACTAAATATTTAACTGCTTTCATAATTCTACTTTAATTACGTTTCAACTTTCAGTGTATCAGCTCTTTGGCGTTTCCGCCTCTTAGCGTTTCACATTTACTGTTCTGATTGTGATGTCTCCACGATATGGAAGCAATCCTGTTTTGAAAAGGATGAGCTGACCTTTAGGGTTGGAGATGTAGTTGGCAAAACTCCAAGGCAAAGCCTTGTGAGGATCTACCACGATAGCGTATATAGTTCTTACGAATGGATACCTTCCATCCAGCAAGTATGCCTGATATGGCTGCCAACTGTTAGAAGGTGTAGCCTTATCCTTGACGGATACTCGCATCACATGAATATTCTTCTTAAAGGTAGTGTTTGTGGAATCTCTTCGGTCGTTCAACCAATTTGATCCGATAACACCAATAGAGCCTGGATTCTGGTCTACAAAGTCAATCACCTGCTTGCTTGTCTTGGCAGCCATGATCTTTGCACCCATCTTTTCGCCGTGCAGAATGGAGTCTACAACGAAGTTGGTGGTAGCCGAGCGGGTATTGTCGAAGATAACCTCGATGTCACCTCTCTTGGATCCAGGAACAATATCACTCCATTTGGTAGCTTTACCTGTCAGGATACGCTTGATGTCGTTCACCGTGATACAAGTATCTGTGTTGTTCTTGTTGGTGATGAACGCCAATCCATCGTAGCCGATAGGGAAAACGGCAGGAATTATATTGCTCTTCGACTTCAAGTATGCAATCTCACTATCTTTCAGGTTTCTGGTAGTGAAGAGAAGTGCTGTCTTGAAATCCTTAATCATCTGAAGTCCTGTGACTTCATCTGTGTATTTTGGTTTGAGTTTGGCTTTAGGGAACTCGAACTCAAACTGACTTCTTTCTTCGTCAATGATAGGACTCAAACTCTCGTCAGCCACAAATTCAATTGTGCCTGAAGTAGGAGTATCAGTTCTACCATCTTTGGCTTTCTTCTCGCCGCAAGACGAGAAGAAAGCCATTGATAGTACTGTTAATCCTATACCTATAAAAATATAAGATGTTCTTTTCATTCTATTACTGCAATCTAAATACAACTGGTACAGTATACTTAACACGTACAGCAGAACCGTTTTGCTTACCTGGTTTCCACTTAGGCATGCTCTTAACGACGCGCTGTGCCTCACGGTCAAGTGAAGGGTCAACGGAACGAGCTACCTTTACATCAGAGATAGAACCATCACGCTCTACCACGAATGAAACGATAACACGACCCTGAACACCATTCTCCTGTGCTACGACAGGGTACTTGATGTTGCTAGCCAAGTACTGCATCAAGGCGCCTTGTCCACCAGGGAATGAAGGCATCTCCTCAACGACGTCGAAGACCTTAGTAGCAACCTCAGGTTTTGGAGCTGGTGGTGGAGGTGGAGCTGCTACTGCAATCTCACTTCTTACAGCTTCCACTGTACGGTCCTTCACACCTTCCTTGTCTTCAGCACCTACAGCTACCTTATCGTCCAGTTTATCCATCTGCTTAACCTGGTTTTCCTCTTTTACGAGTTCATCCTTCTTGATGACAGGTGCAGTAAACTTCTGAGTCTCGCGAGCCACTGGTATCTCCTTCTTAGGTTCAATCTTTGGCTTCACTGGCTCCTTCTTCTTTTCTTCCTTCTTAGCCTGCTGCTGGAGTTTAGCCAACTCCATAGCTTCCATATATGCCTGCTGTTCTTCGGCCTGTTTCTGTTCGATAACTTTCCAAGCCAAGAATCCACCCACGAGAGCTGCAGCAATGACCAAGATCAGAAGAGACTTGATGTTTCGACCAGAAGTACCCTTACGGAGCTGGTATGCACCATACTCCTTGTTCTTTCCGGCGAAAACCATATCGACCCATTTAGGATCGTAAAGATCTATTTTTGCCATTTCTTTCTTGTTTAAAATTGTTTGTTACTCATCTTACATCTTAACGTTTCTAGACTTGAGAAGTTTCTCGTCGTCTGCGTTAATCTTATCGATGACGTAAGTACCAATGTTTGAAATCTGCATTTCGTCGAGAGCGTCAACCATATTCTTGTAAGAAGCGTTGTCGGTAGGCTTGATGACGATAGTAAGAGTAGGAATCTTGCCATCCTTCAAATTACCTGCCTTCAAATCACTAAGTTTCTTCTGATAGATGCTATCAGGATACTGCTTAGGATTCTTCTGACGGTCCATGTTTAACTCCTTAACAGCGAGCGCAATTCTTTCTACTGGACGTGTACCGTTCTCTGTCGTGTGCTCTCTCAAGACCTTACGGATTCCCTGGCTGCCCCATGTAGTTTCCTTGATCCATGTAGGATCATTGTATTGAGGGATACCAGCACCGTAGTAAATCTTGTTATCAGCTGTTACATAGAGGGTAACAGTCTCAGAAGCTTTCGCCTCGTTCTTCTTGTCCTCTGGTTGGTTGTCATCATTACTTGGCATAGTCAGCTCCATAGTCTGAGGTTTGCTCAAAGATGTACACAGCATGAAGAACGTGATAAGAAGCATGAGCATATCCACCATAGGCGTAAAGTCTACGCGGACATTCATTTTCTTTTGTTTGCTTTCTTTCTTTGCCATTTATTCGTCCCCCTGTTGTTTTAACTGTGTAATCATATAGTAATGACTCTCATCCATGTCCTGGAGTTCGTTCATCACTCTCTTCACTGTTTTATAAGGTGTAGAAGCATCTGCCTTGAGGGCTATCTTGATGTCCTCGTTAGCATTACGAGCAGCGTCTACCCACTGCTGGAATTCGCTCATACCACCCTTGATACTGTCGAGAGGAATACCCTTAGTCTGGAGATACTGTGGACGCTTTGCTGCGTTCATAGTCAGATAAGTGCTCATGTCACTCATTGGAACACCAAACAAACCCTCGCTCTTGAATGTCTCAATCTGCTTAGGATTCAATGACACACCGAAATTGCCTGTCATTGTGCTCAGTGTTGCTCCCAACTGATCGGTATTATCAATACTCATAAATACTTGGCCTTCGCCGGTTGGTTTACCAGCCTTGTCCTTTTCAGGACTTACCAAGATAGTCAAAACGCCGTTCTCTGGCACCTTAATCTCAGACACAGATCCTGGTGTGTTAACCTTAACAGGCTCATTCTTTACGAATGTAGAAGTGAGCATGAAGAAGGTAAGCAACAGGGTCATAACGTCTGACATAGGAGTCATATCGATCCAGACGTCACTCTTCTTAATTTTTACTTTACCCATAGCGATAAAATTTTAAAGGGTTAGCAAAAATTAAGCCTCTTCTGCGTGGTTAGCTTCGTATGTCTGAGCAATTGAGTAACCTACCTCGTCGAGTGCGTATGTCAACTTATCAACCTTGTTTGTAAATGTGTTGTAAGATACTACAGCACACCAAGATGTCAAAATACCGAATGCAGTGTTGATCAACGCCTCAGAAATACCTACAGAAAGTGCTGCTGAGTCAGCGCCACCACCTTCACCCATGGCCTGGAATGACTTGATCATACCGGTTACAGTACCGAGAAGACCTGTCAATGTACCGAGAGTTACGATTGTAGCGATGATAGGCAAGTTCATTGTCAAAGTTGGCATCTCCAACTGAGTTGCCTCCTCGTGAGCCTGCTGAATCTTAGCTACCTTCTGAGCCTTCTTCAAAGATGCGTTAGCACCTGACTCCATAGACTTGTAAGCGTTCAAAGAAGCCAAAACAACGTTTGCTACTGTACCGCGCTGCTTGTTGCAGAGCTGCTCAGCCTTTGCGAAGTCGTTTGCGTTCAAAGCTGCCTTGATGTTTGCAACGAACTTAGGAAGTGCACCTGTACCTGTAGCTGTCTTAAGAGCCAACCAACGCTCGATAGTCATAGCCAACACTGTGAGCAACAATGTGTGGATAACTGGTACGATAACACCACCTTTGTAGATAGTACCCCAAATGTCTGCTGGGTGATCCTGGATGCCTGGATCCTGGAAGTGCATGTCATTGCCGAACCATGTGAAGAACAATGTGAATGCGATGATAGCACATACCACGATGATCCAGAATGCGCCTCTTACTCCCTGAAAGCCCTCAGACTTCTTAGCTGGGGCTGCTTGTTTTGTAGTTGCCATAATTTTACTTTTTTTTAAATTATTAGTTAATAAATTATTAATATTTTCTCGTTTTTTCTAGTTATTTCTCGGGCTTCTTTGGGGTCATTTCTGACCTGTGCGAGAAGATTCCTCAAAATCCATTGGCAAAGATAATAAATAATGAGAAACTATTACCCTAATTAAGAAGTTTTAACGAGATATTAACTCAAAATAAGTCAATATCTCGTTATTTCTTTACAAAATTGATGGTAAAACGTACTTGTTTGCTCGTTTTTATTTCAATTTGCTCAATGCTTCCTTGATACGGCGAATGGCCTCTACGATGTTCTCGTCGCTTGTGGCATAGCTCATGCGGAAACAGTCTGGATCGCCGAAGGCATCACCGCCTACTGTTGCTACGTGAGCTTCCTCCAGCAGATACATTGCGAAGTCGGTTGAGTTGTTGATAGTCTTCTCACCGTTGCTCTTGCCGAAGTAGCTGTTGCACTTAGGGAAGAGATAGAAGGCGCCCTGTGGCATGTTGACCTCAAGTCCTGGTACTTCCTTAGCCAGCTTCACAATCAGGTTGCGGCGACGCTCGAAGGCTACGCGCATCTCCTCCACGGCACCCTGGTCGAGTGTGTAGGCTGCCTCGGCTGCCTTCTGGCTTACAGAACATGTACCGCTGGTGTACTGACCCTGCAGTTTGTTGCAGCCCTTGATGATCCACTCCGGACCTGCGAGGAAACCGATTCTCCATCCTGTCATGGCGTATGCCTTAGATACACCATTGGCGATGATTACCTGCTCCTTCATGCCTGGCTCCTGAGCGATGCTGTGGTGCTTGCCGATATAGTTGATGTGCTCGTAGATTTCGTCTGCCAACACGAATACTTCTGGATGCTTCTTGAGGACGGCTGCCAATGCTGCCAATTCCTCCTTTGAATATACGCTACCTGTTGGGTTGCTAGGAGAGCAGAGAATGAGCATCTTGGTCTTCTCTGTGATGGCGTTCTCAAGCTGCTCGGCTGTCATCTTGAAGTCCTGGTCGAAACCTGCGTTTACGATGACTGGTGTACCACCTGCCAACTTCACCATCTGTGGGTAACTTACCCAATATGGAGCTGGGATGATAACTTCGTCGCCTGGGTTCACGAGTGCCAATACGGCATTGCATACGCACTGCTTGCCACCTGTGCCGACGATTATCTCGTTCATAGTGTAGTCGAGACCGTTCTCCTTTTTCAGTTTGGCTACAATTGCCTTTCGCAAGTCTGGGTAACCAGGAACTGGTGAGTAACGTGAGAAGTTCTCATCAATAGCCTTCTTCGCAGCCTCCTTGATATTGTCAGGCGTGTTGAAGTCTGGTTCACCTACACTCATGTTAATTACATCGATACCCTGAGCTTTCATTTCACTACTCTTCTGTGACATCGCCAGCGTTGCTGATGGTGCCAATCTGTTAAGACGATCAGATAATTGTGCCATAATTCTTTGTTTATATTAAATATTCGTGTGCAAAATTAAACAAATTATTTCTTTTTCGGAAGAAATTTGCTCATTATTTCGGGTTTTGACCCGAAATAATAACAAAAATTACATTATCCGAGGTGCAAAGTATGCCCCATGCGGTCTCTTTTGGTCTTGAGGTAGCGCTCGTTGTACTTGTTAGGTTCAACTTCGATGGCTACATTCTCTACGATTTCGAGTCCGTATGCTTCCAGTCCTACACGTTTCACCGGGTTGTTGGTGAGCAGGCGCATCTTGTGTACGCCGAGGTGGCGGAGCATCTGTGCGCCGCAGCCGTAGTCGCGCTCATCTGGCTTGAAGCCGAGGTGAACATTGGCGTCTACTGTGTCGTATCCTTCTTCCTGAAGCTTGTAGGCGGCAATCTTGTTCATCAGTCCGATGCCTCTGCCTTCCTGCTGCATGTAGATGATGACTCCCTTGCCTGCTTTCTCAATCTCTTCCATTGACTTGTGCAACTGCTGTCCGCAGTCGCAGCGCTTGCTGCCCAGAATGTCGCCTGTGGCGCATGATGAGTGTACACGAACCAGGATTGGCTCGTCTTCCTTCCATTCGCCCTTGATGAGTGCCATGTGCTCCAATCCGTTGCTTGACTGGCGGAATGGGATGAGTCGGAAGTGTCCGTAGTCGGTTGGCATATCCACCTCTTCGCCCACTTCGATGAGCGATTCCTTCTTGAGGCGGTATTCTATCATGTCTTTGATGGAGATTACCTTCAGGTTCCACTCCTTCGCCATTTTCATCAGCTCTGGCAGGCGTGCCATGGTGCCGTCTTCGTTCATGATTTCCATGAGTGCGCCGGCTGGATAGAGTCCTGCCATCTTGCAGAGGTCGATGGCAGCCTCGGTGTGGCCGCTTCTTCTCAATACGCCGTTGTCCTGTGCATAGAGTGGGTTGATGTGGCCAGGGCGACCGAATGTCTGTGGGGTTGAGCTAGGGTCGGCAAGTGCCTTGATGGTCTCTGCACGGTCGTGTGCCGATACGCCTGTAGAGCAGCCCTCCAGCTTGTCTACGGTTACGGTGAATGGTGTGCCGAGCATGGAGGTGTTGTCTGAAACCTGGTGAGGTAAGTCGAGTTCGTCGCAACGGCTCAGTGTAATCGGTGCGCAGAGCACGCCTCTTGCGTTCTTCAGCATGAAGTTTACCTTCTCTGCATCAATCTTCTCTGCGGCGATGATGAGGTCGCCTTCGTTCTCGCGGTCTTCGTCGTCTACTACGATAACAAACTTTCCTTCCTGGAAATCCTTTACTGCATCTTCGATGCTATTTAGTTTGATGTCTGCCATTTGTGATACTTTATTTTGTTAGTTACATTTTGTTTATCTGACTGATGATGTTGGCGTTACTCTGTCTGATGACATTCAGGTCACGATAGAGACGGAGTCTGAAGCGCCACATTCTGAGGTACAGCACGATGCCCACCGGAACGATGATGGCTGCAACGATGTTGAGCCACTTCTGCTCGAATGGTCGGGTGTGGGCCTTGGTCGCGAGAATAGGGTAGAGGTTGAGATTGTGCAGAATCACCCTGTTCTTGGTGTTGCTCAGGTCCTCTATCACTTTTTCCAGTTCTTCGCTGATGCGTTCTATCTCGTGGTCGGGCTGATACTTGAAGAACACATTGATGAAGTTAGGAAGCTTCTTCAGCTCGTGTACCTTATTATATATAGCGATGTCGCCGTTCAGCTTCTCCAGCGATGCGGCATCTTCCCTGTATTTCGGGTCTTCGATGATTACCTCTTTGCCGAAGATGTGGCGCTTGATTCGCAGACCCAGCAGCTTCATGAAGAAGTTCTTGTATAGCTCCATGTTGAATACCGTAGAGTCGTTGGTTGCCTTGTAGGTCACGAAGACGGCGATTGGGGCAAGCACGGCTGGTGCCAGTCCCTTACCGAACCAGATGGCCCACGAACCCTGTCGTGACATTCGGTAGCCCGTATTGTCGAGGATGTAGAAGATGATGAACACCAGAACGGATATGACTACCGGGAATCCCAGACCTCCCTTTCGGATGATGGCTCCCAAAGGCGCACCGATGAAGAAGAAGATCAGGCATGCCAGTGCCAGCGTGAACTTCTGTATGGCTTCTATCTCGTGAAGTCTTACGATATAGTCGGCATCGTGGGTCATCATCGCCTTGAAGTCGAGGTCGCTCGTCTCCTGCTGCACCGTCATCTTGGCATCGTTGAGTGCCATCAGCTTCTTGTCGTTGGGGAGCCTATTATATAAGGTGTCGAAATTCTCCGTCTGCCCTTTTTTAGCAAGTCTTGCCGAGTCTTTCTGGTCCACCGTGGCAAGTCTGTAGAAGCGGACGTTGGCTTCGCTGAGATAGTTCCTGCCCACGGAGTCATACTGCCCGTTGATGGAATCGATGTCGTGGAAGATCTTGGAGAGGCTCTTTGCCTTGGCATTGTTGGATAGCGAGGCTGCATCTGCAAGATTGAAGCCTCCGTCAAAGTCGAGCACAATCTTCTTGGTGATGAAGGTCTCTCTTCTGTATGGTACGGCTGCGCTGTTGCCGAATTCGCTGCTCTGCATGTTTTCGAACCATTCGCCGCTGTTGAGCGTCAAAATGAGGTGCTTCTTTTCGGCGGTACTCTGCAGCATGCCCGAGTCGGCGAGGATGATGGCTGCATCTTCATAACTGTCGGTCATGCGATAGATCATGATGCCGTAGAGCTTACCCGTCTTCAGGTCTTTCTTCTGCACATAGAGGTTGCAGTTTGGAATGCCGTCATAGAAGATTCCTTCTGGGATTTCCAGTTCCGGACTCTTCTGCTTCATGGAGAGCAGGAGCTGTCCCAGTTTCTGGTTGGCACTCGGGCCTACGTTGTTTTGGAAGTAGAACGAGCCGCACATGATGATGACGGTGATGATGATGAGCGAACGGAAAGCCTGCATCAGAGAGATGCCGGCAGCCTTGATGGCTGTGAGCTCTGAACTTTCACCCAGGTTGCCGAACGTCATCAGTGAGGAAAGCAGGATGGCGAGCGGCAGGGCTTGCGGCACGAGCATCAAGCCCATGTACCAGAAGAACTGCGCCATCACGTCCATAGAGATTCCCTTACCGATGAGGTCATCGATATATCGCCACAGGAACTGCATCATCAGCACAAACTGGCAGATGAAGAAGGTTCCCATGAAAAGGAGTCCAAATTGCTTGGCTATAAATATGTCTAATTTCTTAATTCTAAACATTTCTTTTTATCAAGTTTACTGTCTTCCCATCCTACTTATTCTGGGACTTGACAGTTTCAGCGTGCAAAGTTAACACAAAAAAATCAGAAAACCTTTCTTTTTCGCTTTTTTTATATATATAATAGGTGTAAATGGGGTGAAAAAGGGCCAAAAACAAAAAAATAAAAGTTTTTTTGAAAATTTCTCCGAAAAAATTTGGTGGAATCAAATAATTGTTGTACCTTTGCACCCGCAATTCAGAAATGACTTGTAAGGATGGCGGGATAGCTCAGCTGGTTAGAGCGTCGGATTCATAATCCGGAGGTCGAGGGATCGTGGCCCCCTCCCGCTACTTTAAAGACACTAACTTTTAAAGTTAGTGTCTTTTTTGTGCGCCAAACTTTTCCACACTTTTCCACTTCGGGTTTCATAAAGTTATCCAAGTATCTGTTGATAACTGTGGAAAACTATCTTAATAGCTTGATTTTCAGTGGTTGTGTTGTTGGAAAAACATCGTTGATAACATTTGGCTGTTTAAGTTCTTCACATTTTTTATCCATACGTTTCTTGCATTTTCCAAAATAAAATTGTAAATTTGTCCCCAACTAAAAATTATGGATCTTTATGAAGCAGCAAGTTTATAATTTAAAGGAGTTTGCCGCCCAACACCATCTTGAAAGCATTTTTGGGGCTTATGCCGCACATATCTATATAGACGATTTATGCGAGAATGAATTGAAAGAGATGGCTCTAGAGCGCACTCTGTTTACCAAACTGGTATTGGTGACCAGAGGAAACATCAATATGAAGGTTCTTCAGCAGGGTGCTGAAACCGATGGAACTGACAGAACGTTGATATCTGGCGAACTGCTGGTTATCTCGCCCAAGCATGTCATTGCCTTTTCTGACATGTCGGCAGATTTCGAGGCGGAAGCTATCCTGGTGGATGAGGAAATCTCTGCCGATGTGGTGTATCAGTTGTCTGCCGACAAGCAGAAGGCGGCTCTTGATATCTTCCACATGATTCGCGACATCGTACGCCATCAACATATCTATAAGGTTGAGATGATACAGTCGATGGTGAATGTATTGAAACTCCTGGTTTCCGAACTTCCCTACGAGAATGTATCCGTTACTCGCGATTTGCGACATAAGAAAGAAGTATATGAGATATTTCTCCATCTCCTGTATCGCCATTTCCGCACCGAGCGGCAGATTCGATTCTATGCCGATAAACTGAACGTATCTTCTCCTTATCTTTCGAGAATGATCAAGGAGATTTCCGGAACCACGGTGAATGACCACATCACATCCTTATTGTATAAGGAGATATGCAATCTTTTGAAGCAGTCGGATATGACGATGGGAGAGATAGCTGATTATCTGCATTTTAGTGACCAGAGTGCTATGAGTAATTTCTTTAAGCTCCGCTCGGGAATGTCGCCGCTGGCTTATCGCAACCAGGAATGATTTTTTGAAATGATATAAAAAGAACCTGTAAGCTATATTCCAAATTGGGAATACGCTTACAGGTTTCTTGTAATTTCAGCTAATAAGCTGACTGGTTATGGAAAAATTTATTTCAGCGTAAACTTGTGCGACTGCAGCATCTCCTTAGGGTCGAGTGCCTTGTCGAGTTCTTCCTTACTCATGATTCCCTGCTCAATGACGATGTCATATACAGAGCGTCCTGTGGCATGAGCTTCCTTGGCCACCTTGGAACTCTTCTTATATCCGATGATGGGATTAAGTGCGGTTACGATACCGATACTGTTCTTTACCATCTCGTAGCAACGCTCCTTGTTCACGGTGATGCCGAGAATACACTCTGATGTCAGAGTCTCGATGGCATTCTTCATCCATGTCAAGCTCTCGAAGAGACTTTCGGTGATGATAGGCTCCATCACGTTCAACTCCAACTGTCCTGCCTCTGCAGCGAAGCTCACGGTAGCATCGTTACCGATTACCTTGAAGCAAACCTGGTTGGTTACCTCTGGGATCACAGGGTTCACCTTGCCCGGCATGATAGAAGAACCTGGTGCCTTAGGAGGAAGGTTGATTTCGTTCAAGCCGCAACGAGGACCTGATGCCATCAGACGGAGGTCGTTACAGATCTTAGACAACTTGATAGCCAGACGCTTCAGAGCTGAAGAGTAGCTTACGTAAGCACCGGTATCTGGGGTTGCCTCTACCAGGTCGGTAGCTGTCTCGAAGTTCTCACCTGTCAGCTTGCTGAGGTTAGCTGCGCAGAGCTTGGCGAAGCCAGGAACGGCATTCAAGCCGGTACCGATGGCTGTACCACCCATGTTGATTTCGTGCAGGAGCTTCACGTTGCGCTCCAGGTTGAGGATTTCCTCTTCCAGGTTGTTGGCGTATGCATTGAATTCCTGTCCGAAAGACATAGGAACAGCATCCTGCAACTGGGTGCGGCCCATCTTGATGACGTCGGCATACTCATCTGCCTTATAGCGGAATGCGCTGATCAAACCTGTCAAGGCACCTATCAGATGGGTGTTCATTCGGATGAGGGCCAGGCGGATAGAAGTAGGATATACATCGTTGGTACTCTGACCGCAGTTGCAGTGGTCGTTAGGAGAACAGTACTGGTAGTCAGCCTTTTCGTGGCCCATGATTTCGAGTGCACGGTTGGCGATTACCTCGTTGGCGTTCATGTTGACAGATGTACCTGCACCACCCTGTACCATGTCGATAGGGAAGTTCTCATGCCATTTGCCGTCGATGATTTCGCGGCAAGCCTGAGAGATGGCACCTGAAATCTCGTCGTTGATAACGCCGAGGGTATGGTTGGTCTCAATAGCAGCCAGCTTCACGTATGCGATAGCGATAATGAAGTCTGGATAGCTGCACATTGTCTTGCGGGAGATGTGGTAGTTGTTGATACCGCGCTGTGTCTGTACACCATAAAGTGCTTCAGCAGGAACCTTGAGTTCACCTAAAAGGTCTGACTCTACTCTAAATTTTTTCTCTTCAGCCATAATATTTTCTGTTTTTGTTGTTTATACTATTTATTGTCGATTGCTTATTTTTCTCGTTATATATCTTTATATATCTTTCTGGGTGCAAAATTAATGCATTTTTTGATAATCTTCTTTAAAAATCTTTGCTTTATATTTGTAAAAAACGAACCAAATGATAGAAAACCAAAAAAAAGTTGTAAATTTGCATCGAAAAGTCGTTCTTTAAGGCTTTCTCTAAGTGAACAATCTTTTAATATAACAAACGTATAAGCGATATGAAACGTTATTTGCACCTTATTATATATATGGCATTTCTCGTGTTGCTAGGCAGCTGTAGCAAGCAACCCAAGAAGTTTGTCATTGGTGTTTCTCAATGCTCAGAGGATGTCTGGCGTGATAAGCTCAATGATGAGTTGAAGACGAGTGAGTATCTCAATGATTCCATCATAGTGAAACTTGCTTCGTCGAATGATGATAATGTATTGCAGAACAAGCAGGTTAACCAGTTTATAGACGAGGGGGTCGATCTGCTCATCATCTCTCCTAATCAGTTGAGCGCCATCTCAAAGGCTGTGGAGCGTGCTCACGACAAAGGTATTCCTGTGATACTTTATGATCGCAAGACCAATTCTGACAAATATACGGCATTCATCGGTTGCGATAACTATACCATAGGCAATTCGATGGGTAAGTTTGTTGCCCAGCAGTTGCAGGGGCATGGACGTGTTGTCGAAATAGGTGGCTTGGAAGGTTCATCGCCTGCCATGGAGCGTCATCGTGGCTTTATGGATGCCATCAAATCTTATCCTGGTATTCAGATGGTTGCTTCTGAGAGTGGAAACTGGAAGGAAGAAGGTGGTATAAGGGCAATGAAAAGAATCTTGAAGAAGACGCAAGATTTTGATTATGTCTTTGCCCACAACGACCGGCTGGCATGGGGTGCCTATGTGGCAGTTCAGCAGATGGGTGTGAAGCGCAACTATAAATATACCGGCGTGGATGGAATGGCTACCGAGGGTGGTGGCCTGGAACTGGTGCGTGACGGCATCTTCGAGGCTTCCTATCTCTATCCTACCAAGGGCGATGAGGTGATAGCCCTGGCAATGAAGATTCTGAAGCGTCAACCTTATAAGCGCGATAACTATATGAGTACCTCTATCATTACCAAGGCAAATGCTGAACTCACCTTGATGGAGGCTAGGGATGCAGAGCGACAAGCCCGCAATCTGAAAACCTTGCATAAACAGGTTGATCGATATCTGGCTGATTATAACTCTCAGAAAATCATGCTGGTAGGATTGTGCCTGTTCCTCTTGGTATGTCTGGTTGCCTCTACCATGGTTTTCCGTGGCTATGTGATAAAGGCGAAACTCAACGAGGAACTGGCTAAAACCAATGATGAACTGAAACGAGTGAATGGGGAGCTGGAAGTAAAGAACGAAGAATTGAAGCGTCTGAATGAGGAGGTTATGGAACTGACCCATTCTCGCCTGGTATTCTTTACGAATATCAGTCATGAACTTCGAACTCCGTTAACGTTGATTGCCGACCCTGTGGAGATGCTACTGGAAGATAGCGGCATCAAGGGCAAAAGTCGGGAACTGCTCAAGATGGTGCAGCGTAATGCCATCGCCCTGCAGCAGCTGGTGAGTAGCATCCTCGATTTCCGCAAGATTCAGAACGGAAAGATGGACTTGAAACTTTATCGCTTCGACATCGTGAAAACCTTGACGGTATGGGTGGGTGATTTCCAGCTTACTGCTGAACGCAAGCAAATCAAACTCCATCTGGATATAGCGGCTTTCAAGGGCAGTCATGAAGTGGTAGCCGATAAGGAGAAGATAGCCCGAGTAATCTTCAATCTTTTGAGCAATGCCTTGAAATATACTCCTGCTGGTGGCGACATCTTTGTTTCCCTGAAAGATGAAGGTGAGAAACTCCGACTGGATGTGAGAGATACCGGCAAGGGAATCGAGAAGGAAGAGACTGATAAGATCTTTGAGCGCTTCTTCCAGGCTAAGGGGGCTGCCAGCGGTACCGGCATCGGCTTGGCTTTGGTCAAGTCGTTTGTGGAATTGCATCATGGTGAAGTTTGGGTTGAGAGTGAATTGGGAAAGGGGTCTGACTTTATAGTGGAAATCCCACGTGAACAGGTGGATAAATCACTGGTTATCCACATGGAAGATGAGGATGTGGATAACTCTGTAAGTAATTCTAATTCAGATAATAAGAATGTGGTAAACGAGTCTGTACTGCAATATATCGATGATGGCGTGAGGAAATGTGGAAAAGTACAGCAGTTGGTTAGCGAGAATACCAATAAGCCAACCGTTCTGGTCATCGATGACAACAATGATATCCGTCAGTATGAGCATACGCTTTTGCAGGATGATTATATAGTAATGGAGGCTGTGGATGGCAAGGAAGGATTGGAGATAGCCAAGAAGGAAGTTCCGGATTTGGTCATCTGCGATGTGATGATGCCGGTGATGGATGGTTTGGAGTTCACCGAACAGTTGAAGACGAACAAGGCAACCTCTCATATCCCTGTCATTATGCTTACCGCCAAGAATCTGGAGGAGCATCGTGCAGAAGGTTATGAACATGGAGCCGACTCCTATATTACCAAGCCATTCCATAGCAAGGTGCTCCTGGCTCGTATCGAGAATCTCCTGAAACAGCGCAAGCTTCTGAAGCGTCTTTTCCAGGGTTCCAAGGAGGCAGAGCAGGAAATATCAGAGTCGCATCTGGAAGATCGTGACAAGCAGTTCCTCAAGCAGCTGCATTCCATCATCCAGAAGAATCTCTCCGACAGCGAGTTTGGTGTAGAGGATATTGGTAAGCAGATTGGTTTGAGCCGCGTTCAGCTTTATCGCAAGGTGAAGGCGATGACGGGATCTTCGGTGGTAGATTTGCTCCGTAAGGCTCGTTTGGCTAAGGCAAAGCGACTGCTTGAAAGCCGCAGCATGAGTGTCTCTGAGGTTGCCTATGATGTAGGTTTCTCTGCTCCGTCTTATTTTACCAAGTGTTTTAAGGAAGAATACGGCATGCTGCCGGGTGAAATTGGGTCATAAATCGTGAAAATAAAGGGAAATATCGTTCATTTAGTGGGGAAATTGTTTCAATGTATCATTTTCGTCACTTTTTGAACGATAAGTGTACATCACTTTCACCAAAACTTCATACCTTTGCACCAGAGTTTAAAAGTTTAGAAATTGTTTCATGCGAAATAGTTGCATTTTCATAGGTTTATGTTTTTAAGGTTATAGGATTGAGTATTCAAAAGGTATGAAGTAATCTTGAAGGTAAGAAGTTTGTTTCAGGTAATGATTAGTTAGATTTGGGAAAAAGAAATTCAGGTTGTAGGTTTAGTTGTTTTAAGAAAAAGAAATTTGTTTTTAGGTTTAGTTGTTTTAGGGAAAAAGAAAAGTTAGTTTTTGGGAAATCAGTAAGAGCAGCTGTTGGGTGAGTACCAGCAGCTGTTTTTCGTTTATGGGTATCTGCTTTTCATTTTTTGGGCATCTTTGTTTTCATTTTATAGCTCTCTTTTCCCTTTGATAGTGCTTGTAGTTCCTAATAAAATCCGTTCATGCTATATCAATTATGTTGCAATGAACGGAATTTGTTATTATATGTAGAGATTTTTAAAGCTATTATACCTGTTTTTATATAACTTTGCAGCAGAAATAAAAAATAGGATTAACAAATTAAACATTTAAAGTATGAACAACTTTTTAAATGGAAAGAGCGCAGCTATGATGCTTGCACTTTCATTGGTAAATGTTACAGCAGCTTTTGCACAGGATGATAATTCTAGTGCGAAGGAAGAGGGTAATCGTAATGTGATGCTCAATGCAGCCAGTGCGAATGGTCCTCGTGAGATTCAGATAGGCTTGCCTTCTGCCGATGTCAACGTTTTGGAGAATGGGCTGCCTGTTACTTATGCAACCAATCCTCACTCTGTGAATACCATCTGGCGTGGCGATGCAAGTTTGAGCCATCAGGGTTTGCTTAAGATTGCAGAGACAGCTATCACTACCGGTAATATCGGTTATGCCGTGAACTCTTTCACCCAGAAGGGTCAGAAAGGTTTCAATGGTACGCTGAACTATAAGAGCAATCACTTCGGATTGCAGGAATTCTCTTTGAATATGAATGGTGATTTGGGAAGCGACTGGTACTACAGCTTTAATATGTATCAGAATTTCGACCCGGGAACCTTCAAGATTAAGTCAACTCCTTATCAGGACCGTACTCAGATTTATAAGGCGCTCCTTACCAAGAAGTATAACGGCAACCGTGGTGAATTTACCGCTATGTATAAGTATGCCAACAGTCATAATGTATATAACTATGCTACCCAGAGTGCTCCATTCATTTATGTAGGTGATGGAAGCGTGAAGGAGTATGGCGACTTCAAGCTCGGTACCACCTCTTATCTTCCTGTAGATAATGATATGACCTATCGTGATATGCGTACTGGTGAGTTGAAGCAGACTTCTCTCTATGATGCCTGTCTGAACAAGACAAGCGAGGTAACCCTGATGAACAACTACCGTTTTGACAACGGTTTGAACTGGAAGGCTACCTTGAAGTACGATCACTCACGTGGTGCGATGGTTTACCAGTCACCAATGTCTATCATCGATTTGAAGAGCGATGCCAACAAGGGCGTATATAATTATATGTATCGCGACATCAACGGACAGGCTAAGGCTTACGATGGTCAGTATGTTCAGACCCGTATGTCCTGTCTCAATGCCGGTAAGATTGATGAGGCTCTTTTCACCACCGAGCTCAGCAAGAAATTCAGTACTTCCACCTTCCGTCTTGGCGTGAATGAGTGGTTCTACCATATCGATTATTGCTCAAATACAACCATGTATGACCAGAGTGTTCCTGCAGATGGCAATTATGCCTTGCGAGTTTGGGATGCCAAGCGCAATGGCTATTTCTACGACTTCAACAAGAACGCCTCTGAGTATTATAAGGGAAGCGAAAACAAGCTGGCTCTCTACTTCACTCACGATTGGGATGTCACCAATAAGTTGAACCTCTACTATGGTGCTCGTCTGGAGTGGCAGAAGCTGAAGGGTGAAAACGCAGCAGTGAAGAATGCAAAGGGTGAATTCGTAGGCCGATTTGCCGATTACTATCTCGGTGCTACTGCAGCAGATGGAACTAAGATTGCTCCGGCAGACTTGAGTTACAACTGGTTGAACTACGATTTCTCTGTAGCAGCAACTTATAAGTTGACCGATAGCTTCGGCTTCACTGGCGATTTCACTTACATCGTTCAGCATCCTAAGTTCGAGGCTTTTGCCCCAGCTACATTGCCAAATACGGATAAGATTTCTGTGCCACTCGGTCGTGCAGGTATCTACTACAATAACTCATGGTTGAGTTTGACATCGTTGTTCTCTTACATCTCAAAGACCAACAACAACTCAACTCTGAACTTGCAGCATGGCAGTGAAATCAAGGCAGCTCCTATGGCTTACGATATTCAGACATGGGGTTGGACAACCGATGCTGTGGCTCATCCTTTCAAGGGATTCGATTTCCACTTCCTCTTCACTTATCAGAAGCCAACTTACAAGAAATATGAGACATCGGTTACCTTCAGTGATGGTACCCCTGGCAACATCAATGCCACTGGCAATATCGTAGCAGAGATTCCTCAGATTCTCATCGAGTTGGATCCAAGCTACATGATTACCAAGGACATCAAGCTCTGGACCAGCTTCCGTTACTTCAGCAAGACCTACGCCAACATCAACGAGGCATATTACTTCAATGGTCACTGGGAGACCTTTGGTGGTGTAAACTGGCAGGCAACCAAGCGCCTGGCTCTCGGCTGCACCGTAGTCAACTTCCTCAACCAGACTGGTGCCAAGGGTAGTATCGCAGGTGCCGAGCTGATTACTAAGGATGAGGCTAAGGGAATCAAGAATCAGATTATGACGGGTAGCTATCTTCGTCCATTCACGGTTGAATTCACAGCTTCGCTTAAATTCTAAGCGTTTTAATTCCAATACATATAATCGACAGCTCCTATATATAATAAGGTATAGGGCTGTCGATAATAACGAAAACAATACTACATATCAATAGATATAAACAATAACAATTAACAATAGTTTTACAATGGAAACAAACAAAATGATGAAGGCTGCCTGCCTCATGTTGATGGTATCAGCTACCACTTCTGCCTTTGCACAGAAGATGAACATCGAACACAAGGGTGATACTACCATCGTCAAGGTGGAGAATCCTACCAAGTATCTTCTTCTCCCTATCCAGGAAGAGAAGGATGAGGCTCAGGTTATCTTGAGCACCGGTGATAAGGAAGATACCTGGATGGATGTGCGTCTGGCACAGAATGGTGTAGATTACTTCGTGCCATTCTCTTTGGAGAAGAATGCTGCCGGTAAGTCGGTCAAGGGTAATGTGGCTACGGTCAAGATTCTCGGTTTGAAGAAAGATGCCTTGGCTGTGAATCTCATGAAGCTCAGCAATACTTTTGATACCACCAACACCGATTACTATCGCCCATCTTATCACTTCACTCCGCTCTATGGTTGGATGAACGACCCTAACGGAATGGTGTATAAGGATGGTGAGTATCATCTTTACTTCCAGTATAACCCATACGGAAGCAAGTGGGGCAATATGCACTGGGGTCATGCCGTAAGCAAGGACCTGGTTCATTGGGAGCATCTCGATCCTGCCATCGCCCGCGACCCTGTAGGTCATATCTTCTCTGGTAGTTCGGTTGTGGATAAGAAGAATACGACAGGTTTCGGCAAGAATGCCATCATCGCCATCTATACCAACAACAGTAGTGTAAACCATGATGAGGTGCAGTGCATCGCTTATAGCAATGACAATGGTCGCACCTTTACCAAGTACGAGGGCAACCCAGTGTTGACTCCATTCGATGGTTTGAAGGATTTCCGTGACCCTAAGGTGTTCTGGTATGAGAAGGGAAAATGCTGGTATATGATTGTTTCTGCTGATAAAGAGACCCGCTTCTACAAGTCAAAGAATCTCAAGAAATGGACTTACGTGAGTGCCTTTGGTAAGGGTTTGGGTCAGCAGCCATGCCAGTATGAGTGCCCAGACTTCTTCCAGTTGCCTGTAAATGGTGATAAGAAGAAGATGAAGTGGGTGATGACCATGAATATCAATCCAGGTTGCTGGTTTGGTGGCAGTGCAACCGAGTATTTCGTAGGCGATTTCGACGGCAAGAACTTCACCTGTCCTGATGCCCACGATGTGAAGTGGCTCGATTGGGGTAAGGATCATTACGCTACCGTTACCTTCTCCAACACAGGCGACCGAGTATTGGGAATCACCTGGATGAGCAACTGGCAGTATGCCAACCTCACTCCGTTCAAGCAGAATCGTGGTGCCAACGGTTTGCCTCGTGAGTTGAAGCTTTACGAGAATAACGGCAAGTATTATGTTTCTGAGAATGTAGCTCCTGAAGTATATGCTTTGAGAAAGGAAACCAAGGATTTGGCTGATGCTTCTGTTGCCGATGCCAAGGATCTGAAGGGTGTTGCTGCCAATATGGAAGGTGCATTCGAGATTGAGGCCGATGTAACTCCAGATGCCAACGGCATTGCCGGTATTGAGATTTCAAACAATAAGCGTGAGCGCACCCTGATTTACTTCGATATGAAGCAGGGCAAGGTGGTTATGGATAGAACAGAGAGCGGTTTGACCGATTTCGGCAAGCAGGCAGTTCCTCACGATATCGAGTTGGCTTGGGATAAGCAGCGTGCAGCTGAAGGCAAGGAGCCTGCCCGCATTGCCAACTCCATCAACTACAAGAACGATTTCGCTCTGGCTACCTGGGCTCCGTTGAGTCTTTGCGAGAATGGCAAGAAGACTTATCATGTTGATATCTTCGTAGATAAGTCATCTGTTGAACTCTTCTTAGATGGCGGCCGTATCGCCATGACCAACCTCGTGTTCCCTGTAGCTCCATACGAGAATGTGAAGCTCTACACCCAGGATGGCAAGGCTGAATTCAAGAATCTGAAGGTTTACAAGCTTGGTTTGTAATCACGTAGATATTGTATGGTCGAATTGTAGGTTTAATTGTAAATAGTAATGAGTCGCAACCTGATAATATTTTAGGTTGCGACTCTTTTTGGGGGCTCAGGGGAGATTGTCCGTGGATAAAACAACCTCTGTTTCTTATTTACCGGTTTGCAGTTTCATTCCCTCAAAAAACTTTTGCTGCAATTGTTTGGCCAGTTGATTATCAGGGTTGAGTTTGAGAGCTTTCTCGTAATCCTGCATCACTTCCAGATAATAGCGTTGACCGTTTTGCCCTGGATTCTGTACGATGCGTACCATATAGAGAAAACCGCGAAGGGTACAGATGTCAGACGGGTCAGCATGCTTTATATTCTCCATCTTGGCAATGGTTTCTTCAGTCTCTTTTAGAAGATTTTCTGTTTGTGGAGCATGCGGATTCATCACGGAATAATTGAGACTTTGCAAAGCTATCTGAAACTTGGGCTGGATGCTATCAGGAAACATATCATCAATACGCTTCATCTCTGCAATACAATTTAGTATGCTCTCTGATGTCGGTTGATGAAGTTTAGCAAGCGACTGTCCGATAAGCCTCTGCATTGTGGATTGCTGGGCATAGATAACTACAGATGTTGTCATGAAGAAGACAGACATCAATACGAATCGTTTAAAAGTTTGAAATGTCATATGCTTTATTATTTTTAAGTGAAACAAATATGCCTATATATAAAAATCTGTCTCTAGAAGGAACTATCGAACGTCCGTTAGTATTATATCCGAAAATGTTTGTACGGCCGAGGATGTTGTTCAGAGAAGAATAGATAATGACCTTGGGACTTAGCAGATAAGTAAGGTTTATATCTACGCTATTATAATGTGGTGTCTTGCCAATAAGAAAATGACGTCCGCTTGCATACGATTCAGTCAGCCCGATGATTGCTTTGCCGAATGAATATTTTGCTGTCAATCTCAGATTATGCCTTGAGACGTAGTCAGGTATTCGCTCTTCTGTGTATTCGTGATAGAATCGCTTGGAATCGTTGTAGGAATATGAAAATGCTGTGGTCAGATGTTTGAAAAGCGAATGCTCTTCTACAAAAATGTCTATACCTTTACTCTTTCCATATCCTTTCGGTTGGTAAATACCCTTTTCCCATAAAGGCAATCGCTGATATTTTTTCCAGTAGGGTTCTATTCGTATGAGTGTACCAGGCGACTTATATTGTATGGATAGGATAGCATGATCTGCCGTACTTTGTCCAAGAGATTTCTTGTTTGTTGCAAGATAGTCATCTTCTGGAGTCTGGCTATACCGACCGGTAGCAAATGAAAGCTGAAAATTCTTGTTAGGAATATAACATAGTGTAGCCCTTGGCATAAACAGCCAGTTGGCATGAGCCATATATTCTGTCCTTGTCGAAATATTCAGGAACACATGGGGCATCATCCTCCATTGGACATCAATATGAGCAGCAAGAATATTATAATCCAACTTGTAGCAATCGTTTTCGTACTCCATGAGGCTGTTTCGCTGATAGTCCTCCATTCCTGCCGATATTTTTAGTGCATCCGAGCAAATTTTGCGTATTCCTGTTTTCAGATGTATCTCATTCCTGAAGTTGTAATATCGGTCACCAGCAATCTTCGCATCTTCTATATCGTTGAATACCGATGAGCTTGCCATACCACAAAAGAGCGTGTAGCCAGCACCCCACTGTGCCTTATAGGTTGTGTTGGCATAGATATTATTCTCTTTGAGCGAAAGGTTTTGGTTGTCTATATGCTGTCCTACAGATGTAAAATCATAGCCAACGTATGTTTTCAATATTCCGGCATTTCGGAACTCATTCTTGTATTGTGATTCGCCAGATAGTTTTAGATAAGGCTTGTTGAAATCAAGCCTTTCTGAAAATAACTGATTGTAGATTCCCAAACTTGTTAGTGCGGCATTAAAGGATAAGCTGCTGTGGGAATATGCCTTGGTGCCACCGATGTTCCAGTCAACCAATGATGCGCTGACTCCATATTTGTCACTTGTTGCTGCATCTGATGTTTCCATAGGGAGAACGGAGGAAAGTGCTTGTCCATATTCTCCGCTATATCCACCAAGAGAAAAGTTGATACCTTTAAATATAAAAGGAGAGAATCGTCCACGTACAGCAGTATTTTCTGTGTTTGTACTATATGGAACAAGGACGTGCATTCCGTTAATGAAAGTCTGGCATTCTTCGCTTTCTCCACCACGGACATAGAGCTTTCCATTTTCTCCCACTTTTTGAGTGCCGGGTAAAGTTTGCAGGGCTGCAACAATGTCCCCGCATGAATTACCTGCCATCACAATATCTAAGGCATCCATAGTCTTGAAGTTGTCACTTTTCCCGAAACTGTAAGTGCTGGCAGATATTACAACTTCTTGGATTGCCGTAGCTTTTTCTTTCATTTGGATAGAAAGATTATGTAACTTGCAGGCATCTGTAGTCTGCATATATTCTTCAAAACCAATCATGGTAATCTTGATAGACGCTTCTCCGGTTTTTGATGTGGAAAAGGAAAACCTGCCCAGAGAATCTGTCAGGCATCCATCAATTGTGCCCATGATGAAAACATTGGCACCAGCAAGCGGTTCCTGACCGCTTTTTACCATGCCTGATATGATGGTCTGTGCAGCCAGGTTGCAGACTGAAGTCAGCAGCAATGCGATATGTATTATTCGATGTTTCATGCCGCAAAGATACTGCATGAAACTGGAGTTACCAAATTCTTAGGATATACAACTAAAACTTATGATAGAAAGCTAGTTAAGATGCCGAATAACTAAGTTGAAGGACAAATAACTATGTAAGATAAGTCTTTAACTTGGGCACAAATCTTCGGGAAACGGGTATGATGTTTGTGCAATTTCCGAGAGTCAGTTGATAACCATTTGAGTTGCCTCGTGCTGAAGTGATATTATTCACATTGACAGCAAAAGAACGGTGACATTGGAAAATGTTCTCAAACTCTTTCAACTCTTCAAGAGCATGGGTTAGTGTTGTATGGATATCAACAGCAACAACATTACCTTCTTTTAGAAAACAGACGGATACATTGTTTTTCTGTGCTTCCATATAAAGTAGATCGTTGATGGCAATCGACAGATCGTTTCCTCTTACGTTAGTATCATGGATGGTAATAGATACTTCTTCCTGTTCCTTTGTTGTATTGCGCAACAACTCTTCCATTCTCTCTCGTAATGTTCTGTTGTATTGCATTCCGATAGATAATGTCGTAAGAAATATGCCTATGATAATAGTCCAATTTAGAAACAAGAGAAACAGACTGAATGTAATCGTATAATGAAACAAGTATGAGAATAGGAGGAAATTACCGAAGGCAATGATGAAAATCAGTCCGAGTATAGCTACTCCTTCATGCCAGATACGCCAGGGCTTGATAGTTTGATGCAAATACTTCAATATCGTTGCAGCGTATGTTATGTGGCATCCAAAAGTTACCAGTCCGAATAATGTAGCAACAAAGCATTTGTTACCTTGATATAAGCAGAGTCCAAATGGCTGCAGAAAATATAAAATTACCCAAATGATGAAGCCAAAGATGCTACTATCTTTTAGCAAGTGTTTACTCTGTTTAAAAGGATATGTTCGAGTTAGAAACGACATGTTGAATCTGATTTATTTAATTAACGCAGCACTATCATTTATCTTCTTTATCAGGGTGTACCTAAGCTACTCTGTTGGTGCACCGGGATGCTTGCCATATCCAGACATTTTGTTTATTATCGTGCTGCAAAATTAAAACAAAGTTCTGAATGACACTGCAAAAGTACAAATAAAATTTGAGAAACGCACTTTTGGAGACGTTTATTTTGGTAATGAAGCATTTTCTTATGATGTCTCAGAACTTTTTTTCTTGATGACATCTGTAACACTATTTGAAATCAATAAGTAAATTTGTACTTGATCCAAATACCCCATATATTTTAGAGTCCTTTTCAAACGCTGCAAATATATCAATGTATAAATAATCCTAATATTTTACACCAAAAGATACAAGTTATCACATTATTATATATATATGCATCATCTTTCATGATAGCAAGAAACATCAATCCTACTCTGTTCGACCTCTCGGGAAGAAAAGTCCTTGTGCCACAAAAAGGACACATTTATATTATGGGCAACAAGAAAGTCGTACGGTAAAAATCGTGTGTTTCGGATAAAATATAATAAAAGCCGCAGTTTGTAAACGCAAACTGTGGCTTTTTCGTTTTTTTATGCTATCTTTGCACAAAGATTAGTTTTTAAAGATAGATCATGATGGAACAGCAAGTTAAACAAGTACCTTATGGGGTGGCAGATTTTGCTACGGTAATAGAGCAGAATCTATATTATGTGGATAAGACGATGTTTATCCCGGAGCTGGAGAAGCAGCCTCGCAATCTCTTCTTCACCCGCCCTCGTCGTTTTGGTAAGAGTATGTTCTTGAGTATGCTCTATTCTTACTATGACTGTACGCAGAGCCATAAGTTCCAGCGTCTTTTTGGAAATCTGTGGATAGGCCAGCATCCTACTCCTTTGCAGGGAAAGTATCAGGTGCTGTTCTTAGATTTCTCCCAGATTACGGGTAATATCGATAAGCTTGAGACTAAGTTTAATTCTTATCTCAGCATCAACCTCGATGCTTTTGTCCGTCAATACTCAGAATATTATCAGGCAGAGATGGAAGAAATCCTGGCGCAGGAAGATTTCGAGGAAAAGATGGAACTGATATTCAAGGCAGCCAAGGCGCACCAGTATCATCTGTATCTCATCATCGATGAGTATGACAATTTCACGAATGTCATACTCAACGAACGTGGTGAGAAAGTATATCATGCAATAACCCATGCCGACGGATTTTATCGTGATGTCTTCAAGAAGTTCAAGGGTAATTTTGAGCGTATCTTCATGATGGGTGTGAGTCCTGTAACCCTGGATGATGTGACGAGTGGATTCAATATAGGTTGGAACATTTCTATCAAGCCAGAGTTTGATGAGATGCTGGGCTTCTCTACCACTGATGTGGTGGAGATGTTTACCTATTATAAGGAGCATGGTAGTATTCCTGCCGATAGTGATATTGATGCCATCGTCAATGATATGAAGCCATGGTATGATAACTATTGCTTCGCCAAGCAGGCATTGAAGAAAAAGACTCGTATGTTTAATTGTGATATGGTTCTTTATTACCTTCGCAATTACATGGATGCCGGATGTCCGCCAGAAGAGATGATAGACCCGAATACCCGTACCGATTACGGCAAGATGAAGAAACTCTTGCAGTTTGACAAGCTGGATGGAGAGCGTAAGGGCATTATCCGCAAGATTGCAGAAGAGGAGCAGATTGTTACCCAGCTTTATGAGTCGTTTTCTGCGTATCAGATTCCAAAGGCAGAGATATTTCCAAGTCTTCTGTTCTATTATGGCATGTTGACCATCAAGGGAACTCGTGGCTCCAAGCTCATTCTGGGCATTCCGAACAATAATGTCCGCAAGCAGTATTATGGTTATCTGGAAGAGGAGTATCAGGCAAAGGCTTATGTGGATGTCAACCAGCTCACCGATTACTATTATGATATGGCATACGATGGTAAGTGGGAAGAAGGATTGCGCTTCATGGCAGATGCCTATGCCAAGGTTTCATCGGTGCGTGATGGCATTGAGGCTGAGCGAAACCTGCAGGGATTCTTCATGGCTTATCTGAATCTGAATGATTATTATATCACGGCTCCAGAGTTGGAGTTGAATCATGGCTATTGTGATTTCTTCCTTTTGCCAGACCTTACCCATTATGCCAGTCAGCATAGCTACATCCTGGAGTTGAAGGTTCTTTCTAAGAAAGATTTCTCTGCGATAGTTGAAGGTGAGGTCACGGAAGATGGCAAGCCTATGACCAAGGCGGAGAAACAGTGGCGTGAGGCAGTAGATCAGATTCATCGATATGCTGAGGCTCCAAGGGTTGAGGCTTTGCGCCAAGGCACAAAACTCCATCTCATCATCATGCAGTTTGAGGGGTGGGAACTTAAACGGATGGAAGAAGTATGAAATTAATGAAAAGACTCTATATTATATTAATAGTATTACTTAGTAGTATGCTTCTTCTTCTGGATTCATGCACCCAGAAGAAGATGGTGATTGGTGTGTCGCAATGTTGCAGCGGAGTTTGGCGCGAGAAGGTGAATAATGAGATGCGACTGGCGCAGTATCAATATAAGAATGTGGATTTGCTGTTTACTACTGCAGAGAATGACGGGCAACGCCAGGCTCGCCAGATAGACAGTATGATAGCCGGGAAGGTAGATTTAATCGTGGTGGCTCCTGATAACGTGAATGATGTAACACCTGCCATCGAGCGAGCTTATCGTGCGCATATCCCGGTTATCCTCTTCGACAGAAAGGTAAAGACACCACATTATACAGCTTCCATCGGTGGCGATAATGTAGAAGCGGGTAGGGAAGTAGCACGCTTTCTTGCCAGTAAACTGGATGGAAAAGGTACCGTTGTTGAGATTACGGGCTTGAAAGATGCTTCTCCTGTCATTGAGCGCCATCGTGGTTTCCATGAGGTGATGAAGAATTATCCGGGAATCAAGGTGGTTACCCTGGACAGTAACTGGAAGATGGAGCGAGCCCAGGAGTTGATGAAGCAATATCTGGATAAGGGTGGACATGCGGATGGCGTGTTCGGACATAGCGATCTGGGAGCCATAGGTGCCTTTCTGGAAGCAGAGAGACGAGGCATTGATAAGCAGATGCTGATAGTGGGCATTGATGGATTGCCTGGAGAATGGGAAGGAGTGGATAGAGTGAAGAGAGGACAGTTTGCTGCTTCTTATGTCTATCCCACCCAGGGCGAAAAGATTATGGAATTGGCGATGAATATCCTTCAGGGTAAACCCTATAAGAAGGATAATGTGATGAAATCATTCCTTGCTACCCCGGAGAATTGCGATGCCATTGCCCTACAATATCAGGATTTGGAAGCCAAGATGAAGAATCTGGATCAGATTTCTGTCAGTCTTGATTCTTATTCAGAGGTTTCCCGTATCCAGAAATGGATGCTTGTGGTCGCTTTTATTGTAGTTCTGATTCTGCTCTTTATCATCTACTATATATATAAGGTATATAGAAAGAAGCTGCAGAAACAGAAAGCCGTGGCTCGTGGATTCATAGAGAACAAGGAGGGCTGGGCTGCTGAACTGAATCACCTGGATGAGAGTGATTGTTATTTCATGGATCGTTTCAAGAAGAAGATTCTTGAGAATATGGGCAATGCTGATATGAAAATGGATGATTTGGGAGCCGAGATGCAGTTGAGTAAAGTACAGCTCTATCGCAAGGTGAAGGCTATGACAGGAAAAACGCCTGCCGAGCTCCTGAAAGAGATGCGCCTGCAGAGAGCCTATACGCTCCTGATGCAGACTGATAAGACTGTAGCTGAAGTCTCGGCAGAAGTAGGCTTTGCGTTACCGGGCTATTTCTCTTCATGCTTTAGGAAGCAGTTTGGCATTCTTCCTACCGATTTCAGAAATAAACAGTTATCTAAAAGAAAATAGTTTTCTAACTCCTTTAAAATAAGTATTTTAAAATCTTAGCAAAAAATAAGAAAATCGTTTCATGTAACATAATTATTGTTGCAGGAACGATTTTTTTTATTCTCATATCCAATCTTTGCCTAATTTTGCGGCAGAAATCAAAGCAATAACAATTTTTGAAACTTAAAATGTTATAATAGTATGAACAATCTTTCAAGATTACTGATGAGCTCTGCGCTCTGTACTGTTTGCACCATAGCTAGTGCACAACAGGTAAATGTAAATGGCATCGTAAAGGATGCAGCCGGTGAGACAGTCATTGGAGCGTCTGTTATGGTGAAAGGCACAAAGACTGGTACTGTTACCGACTTTGATGGTAACTTCCATGTAGAATGTGCTCCTGGTTCCACACTCGTTATTTCCTATATAGGTTATAAAACGCAAGAAGTAAAGGCTTCAGATAATATGGAGGTAACACTTCAGGAAGATGCCAACGACTTGCAGGAAGTAGTTGTAACAGGTTATACCACTCAGAAGAAGGCAGACTTGACCGGTTCCGTGGCTGTGGTTTCAACCAAGAACCTGAAGACAAGTTCAGAGACAGACCCGATGCGTGCTTTGCAGGGTCGTGTTCCTGGTATGACTGTTACTACCGATGGTTCTCCTATTGGTTCAGGAACCGTGCGTATTCGTGGTATCGGTTCTTTCAACTCTTCTCAGGACCCTCTTTATATCATAGATGGTGTGCCTACCACTATGGCATTGAATACCCTCAATACAAATGATATTGAGAGTATGCAGGTTTTGAAGGATGCCGCTTCGGCTTCTATCTATGGTTCACGTGCATCGAATGGTGTCATCATCATCACCACCAAGAAAGGTAAGAAGGGTAGCAAGGTGGCTGTTGACTTCTCTGCCAACCTGACTGCACAGTTCTATTCCAACCAGTCGAAGATGAAGCTGATGAACTCCAGCCAGTATGCTACTGCGATGGCTCAGGCAGCCCTGAACGATGGACTCGATCCTGTGGCTTATGCAGCCAACTACGGCATCGACTTGAATGCGGCCTCTGGTACTCCAATCACCGTTTGGAATCCTGCTACCAACCAGTATCAGAACTATACGATCAATGGTCGATATGATGGCTACATCAATGCCAAGAAGACCATGCGATTCTCAGACACCGACTGGCTCGATGAAATCTCTCGCACTGGTTTCTCGCAGAACTACGACCTCTCTGTATCTCATGCCAATGACAAGCATAGCGCTATGTTCTCCTTGGGATACAAGAATAATGAGGGTGTCTTGAAATATACCGACTTCGAGAATATCTCAGCTCGTTTGAACACCTCTTGGAATTTAAACAAGATCGTAACCGTAGGTGAGAATTTGACTTTGACTTATACCTCTCAGGTAGATTGCCATCCGATGGAGAATGCCTTGAAGATGCCTTCCATCGTTCCGGTTTACGAAGAAGATGGCAAGACCTTCGCAGGTCCTGTGGGTAGTATGGCCGACCGTCAGAACCCTTGTCGTGAGCAGTATCAGAACCGCAACAACCACCTCGACTACTGGCGCATCTTCGGTAATGCTTTCGTAGAATTGAAGCCTGTTAAGGGATTGACCCTGCGCTCTAACTTCGGTTTGGATTTCAAGACATCGTTTATCAATTCGATGACGAATACTTATCATTCCGATATTGTCAACAATGACATCGCCAAGACAACGCTCTCGAATAACAATGAGACTAACTGGACATGGTCTAACACAGCCCAGTACGTTACCCAGATTGGCAAGCACAACATCGATGTACTCGGTGGTATGGAATTTTCCAAGCAGTCGGTTGTCGATTTCTCTGCCTATTCAGAAGGCTATGCGCTGGAAGATAAAGATTATATGTGGCCAAATGCTGCCACGGGAACGATGCGTAACTCGGGTGCAAAGGTAGGCTATCGCCTGGCTTCTTTCTTCGGAAAGGTGAACTACAACTGGGATGATCTCCTCCTGGCTTCCTTTACTATCCGTCATGATGGTTCTTCACGTTTCGGTAAGGCTCATCGCTGGGGTACTTTCCCTGCTGCATCACTCGGCTTCAGATTCTCTAATCTCCTGAAGAAGGATTGGTTGGATGACGCCAAGTTGCGACTCTCTTGGGGTCAGACAGGTAACCAGGCTATCGACAACAATGCACAGTTTGGTCTTTATGTAGTGGATTACGGACTAGACCGTGTAACCTCTACAGCTTACGACCTCTTCCTGCAAGGTTCAGGTACCTTCCCTTCTGGCTATCGTGCCACACAGTTGGCTAACCCTAACTTGAAATGGGAGGCTGCTACCCAGTATAACGTAGGTTTGGATTACACCCTGTTTGGCAACACCCTCTATGGTACAGTGGATGCCTATATTAAGAATGTAAAGGATATGTTGATTAATCCTGCTTATCTGGGTGCAACTGGTGAAGGTGGAAATTCATGGCAGAATGGTCCTTCGCTCCGCAACTGGGGTATGGAGTTCACCGTGGGCTATCGCAAGACTTTGGCTAATGGACTTGGCATCGACGTGAACGGCAATCTGGATTTCTTCCGCAACAAGGTTACTTATTTGCCAGCAACAACAACAGGTGCTTACGCTCACACATCTACGGAAAACCTGGTGCAGAGTGGCAAGTCATACGGTTCTATCGTAGGTTATGTAGCCGATGGAATTTTCCAGAATCAGGAAGAAGTAGATAAGTCTGGACAGCCAAACGCACGTGTCGGTGGATTAAAATACAAGGACTTAGATGGTAAAAATGGTATTACTTCAGATGACCAGACTTGGATTTTCGACCCTGTACCAGCCTTCTCCTATGGTTTGAATATTGCTCTCAACTATAAGGGCTTTGATTTCAGTATGTTCTGGCAGGGTGTCTATGACCAGGATGTGTATAACAACCAAAAGTTCCAGACCGACTTCTGGGCTATTACTGATGGTGGTTCTAACAAGGGAACCCGTTTGCTCGATGCTTGGAATACCAACAACACTGGTTCTTCCATCCCACGCTTGAGCACCATGAATACAGCTGATGAAGGTCGTGCTTCTACTTACTTCGTTGAGAATGGATCTTACTTGAAGTTGCGTACCTTGCAGGTGGGTTACACTATCCCAAGCAGCATCCTCTCTAAGTTGAAGATGACCAGTGCCCGTGTCTATCTCTCAGGTCAGAATCTTTTGACCATCAAGAGCAATAGCCTGACCTGTTCAGACCCAGAGAATCCAAACTGGAACTATCCACTTTCAACATCCGTATCATTCGGACTTCAGGTAGGTTTCTAAAATGTTTCATATTTTAAAGAGAATTTCAAAATGAAAAAGTTATATACAATGGTGCTTGCAGCAGCACTGGTAGGAACATTCACCAGTTGTGATGATTTCCTGGATTACAAGCCAACAGCTGTGATTGATGAAGACAAGGCTTTCAGCGAGCCAGACAAGATGGTAAACAGTGCCTATGCGATGTTGGGCGACTGTTGGTACTCTTACCCATTCAACCTTTGGCCATACGGTGACCTTTCTTCAGACGATTGCTTGAAGGGTGGCGGTGGCACCGGTGATACCGGTTATCACGATGTGGAGATTTGGAGTACCTTAACCTCTACTAAGGGCGAACTCGACGAGTTATGGTATCGTCTCTATTGTGCCGTTTCCCGTTGCAACCGTGCCTTGGTTTCTTTGCAGCAGAATGGCGAGAGCACACTGGGTGCTGAGGTAACCAAGCAGCGTGAGGCTGAGGTTCGCTTTCTCCGTGCTCATTTCTATTTCAAGTTACTTACCATGTATCGTCAGATACCTTGGATAGACGAGAAGGTTTATGAGGATAAAACCACAGAGAGCACATCAAACACTCAGTTTACTTACGAGGAATTGTGGCAGAAGGTGATAGCCGACTTCCAGGCAGCATACGATGTACTTCCTGCTAAGCAGAAGGATGGCGGTCGTGTCAACAAGATTGCAGCCGCAGGTTATCTGGCTAAGTGTTATCTTACCATTGCCTGGGGTGATGGCTATGAGGCAACCGATGGTGTTGACCATATTAATAAGGAGTATATGCAGAAGGTTATCGACTATACTGATGTGGTGAAGAATTCAGACTATGGTTACATGGCAGATTTCGGCGACATCTTCCTGCCTGACTATAAGAACAGCAAGGAGTCAGTTTTTGCTGTCCAGACTTCCGACTATAGCGAGGACCATACCACCTTCGGACGTGCCAACTGGTCTAATATGCTGAATGGCTGTTGGGGTATTTGGTCTTGCGGATGGGATTTCCACAAGCCTTCACAGAACCTGGTGAATGCCTTCAAGACCAAGAACGGACTTCCTGAGTTTGATGACTACAACAAGACTTGTGATTATCCTGTAAACGGTGAGCCTAATAGTCAGAAATGGGATCCACGTTTGTTCCATACAGTAGGAATGCCTACCTTCCCATATAAATATGAGTCAGAATACACGATGACTAAGGCCAACTCTCGTACACCAAATGTTTACGGTTACTATACCTCTCTGAAGGAAGTGCCACAGCGTTCTAAGGGTGAAACTTTCAATGGTTCTTGGCAGGCGTTTGCGATGAACGACTATGTGCTCCGTTATAGCGACATCATGTTGATGCGTGCTGAGGCTTTGATAGAGTTGGACCGTCTGGCTGAGGCTCGTACCATCATCAACGATATCCGTCAGAGAGCCAAGAATTCTGTGGATAAGCATATTGAATATGCCAAGGATCAATGTGATATAGCCCTCTATCCGGAGTCATATTTCCAGGATAAGGAGACGGCAAGAAAGTGCCTTCGCTGGGAGCGTCGTCTGGAAATGGCTATGGAGAACGGCCGCTTCTTCGACCTGCGCCGCTGGGGCATTGCTTCTGAGACACTGAACAAGTATTTCGAATCTGAGCAGAAAGATCAGTATGGAGAGCAAACATACGCACAATACTTGAAGGATGCCAAGTTCACACCGGGCAAGAACGAGTTCTATCCGGTTCCATATAACCAGCTGTATTACATTCCTGGTCTTTATAAGCAGAATAAGGGATACGAGTAATTACCATCGGTATTTTTAGATAATTAGATAATTAGACAATGAAAAAGATATTTGTTTCAGCGCTTGTCGCTCTTTGCGGTTTCACCGCCAGTTATGCCCAGGAGGCTTCCTTCTTGAGCAATAACCACTGTCTCTATCGCATCAGCCAGGAGAGTCAGAACCAGAAGTGTCTCTTGCTCCCTGTGCAGGAGAGTGCGGAGATGGCCAACATCAAGGTGATTGCCGACAACAAGCAGGTGAAAGCCTTCAATGTGAAGTTGGCTAAAGACCACGTAGATTATTACGTGCCTCTCTATATGAATGAGTTTGCCGGTTTGAAGGGCCTGGCTCTCGATATCCATGTAAACGGCGATTATAGCAAGGAGGGTTTGAACGCCCTCACTTGCTGGGAGAACATGAAGTTCTCTGATTCTTTCGATATGAAGAATCGTGAGCAGTATCGTCCGGGTTTCCATCACACTCCTGCTTACGGATGGATGAACGACCCAAATGGTATGTTCTATAAGGATGGCGTATGGAATCTCTACTTCCAGTATAATCCTTACGGATCACAGTGGGAGAATATGACCTGGGGACATTCTACTTCCACCGACTTGGTACATTGGAAGTTCCAGGGTACTCCTATACAGCCTGATGCTGTAGGTACTATCTTCAGTGGTTCTGCCGTTGTGGATAAGAATAATACCGCTGGTTTGGGCAAGGGTGCTGTTGTGGCTCTCTACACTTCGGCTGGTGAGAACCAGACACAGAGCATGGCTTACAGCACAGATAATGGCAAGACCTTTACCAAATATGAGGGAAATCCGGTCATCACCAGCAATGTGCCCGACTTCCGCGATCCTCACGTGTTTTGGAATGAGGATATCAAGAAGTGGAATATGATTCTGGCTGCCGGTCAGCACATGGAAATCTATTCTTCAGATAACTTGAAGGACTGGAAATACGAAAGCTCTTTTGGTGAGAAGTATGGCAACCATGGCGGTGTCTGGGAATGCCCAGACTTGATGAAGATGAAGGTTCGTGGCACCGGTAAGGAGAAGTGGATGCTTATCTGCAACATCAATCCTGGTGGACCTTCCGGAGGTTCTGCTACCCAGTATTTCATCGGTGATTTCGACGGTCATAAGTTTACTTGCGACAGTAAGCCTGAGGTTACCAAGTGGATGGATTACGGTAAGGACCACTATGCCACAGTTACTTTTGATAACGCACCAGAAGGTCGCCGTGTGGCTATCGCCTGGATGAGCAACTGGCAGTATGCCAACCAGGTTCCTACCCAGCAGTACCGTTCAGGCAACTCTATTCCTCGCGACTTGGGTCTCTTTGAATATAAGGGTGAAACTTATTGCAGCGTGGTTCCATCTCCAGAGATGACAGCGGCAAGAAGCAAGAAGGCAGGCAAGAAACTTACAGCATCTTGTGAGATGGTAGTGAACCTGAAGGGAAATGCTACTATCACTTTGAGCAACGACAAGGGCGAGAAGGTAGTGATGAACTACGATGCCAAGGCAGAGACTTTCTCAATGGATAGAACCAAGAGCGGTAAGATGGATTTCTGCAAGGACTTCGCTGCAGTCACCAAGGCTCCAACCTATGGCAATATCAGCCAGTTGCGCATCTTCATCGACAAGAGCAGCATCGAGGCACTTGATGCCGACGGCAAGATGTCTATGACCAATCTCGTGTTCCCAAGCAAGCCTTACAACAAGGTCACTGTAAAGGGAAAGGGTAAGTATCAGATTTACGACATCAAGTAACCTCATCTGTTAAGAACTGAATCTATAAGATAATTGTTTCTAAGAGTGTTACTGATGTAACAGTGCAACATAAATGGTAGCCGATGAACGATATTTTATGATATATTGTATCGTTTATCGCTACCTTTGCACCAGCAAAAATAGAAACAATAACGCTAACAAATATGAATAAATCATCAAAATTATCAATTATCCCGGTGATGCTCTGTTTCTTCGCCATGGGATTTGTAGATTTGGTAGGTATCGCCTCCAACTACGTAAAGGAAGATCTCAACCTCAATGATTCGACAGCCAATCTGTTTCCATCCCTGGTATTCTTCTGGTTTCTCATCTTCTCGGTTCCTACGGGAATCCTGATGAATAAGATCGGTAGAAAGAAGACAGTGCTCCTGTCTTTGCTCGTTACCGTCATCTCACTCCTTTTGCCCATTTTCGGCGAAAACTTTGAACTGATGCTCGTGTCATTCTCTTTGCTTGGCATCGGAAACGCCTTGATGCAGACCTCCCTGAACCCGCTGGTTTCTGTGGTGACATCAGGCAAGAACCTTGCTTCTACTTTGACCTTTGGTCAGTTTGTCAAGGCGATAGCTTCCTTCCTGGCTCCATACATCGCTATGTGGGGCGCCATAGCAAGCATTCCAACCTTCGGTTTGGGCTGGCGCATTCTCTTCCCAATCTATATGGTTATCGGTATTGCTGCCACCTTCTTCCTGGCTGGTACGCCTATCGAAGAAGAGAAGAACGAGGGTAAGGCTTCCGGTTTCGGTGAGTGCTTCAAGTTGCTCGGCAAACCTATCGTGCTGCTTTCCTTCATCGGTATCATGTGCCATGTGGGCATCGATGTAGGTACCAACACCACTGCTCCTAAGATTCTGATGGAGCGCTTGGGATGGACGCTGAACGAGGCAGCCTTCGCTACATCGCTCTACTTTATTTTCCGTACCATCGGATGTTTCACCGGTACAGCCTTCCTCCGCATGATGAAGACCCGCACATTCTTCGTTATCAGCGTAGTGATGATGGCTCTGAGTATGATTGGCATGTGGATAGGAGAGAGCAAGACGATGCTCTATATCGCTATCGCCCTCGTGGGATACGGCAACTCTAACGTCTTCTCTATGATTTTCTCTCAGGCTCTGCTTGCTTTGCCAGAGAAGAAGAATGAGGTGAGTGGATTGATGATCATGGGTCTTTTCGGTGGTACCATCTTCCCATTGTTCATGGGATTCGCCAGCGATACCTTCGGTCAGGTAGGTGCCGTGGCAGTCATGGCTGTAGGAGTTGTTTATCTCTTCACTTATATCCGTAAGTTATAATAAGATCATTCACAATCGTTTATATCATATATATTTAATAAAGTATATATTTAATAAGGTGTAATTATGGAAACAAAGAATTTAGATACAAAATATTGTGTAGGTTTGGGTGAGATTCTCTTTGACGTTCTCCCTACTGGTTCTCAACTCGGCGGTGCTCCTGCCAACTTCGCTTACCACGCTGGTCAGCATGGTTTGCATTCTGTAGCCGTCAGTGCTGTGGGCAAGGATGTTCTGGGCGAAACAGCTCTCCGCCTGCTCGATGAGAAGAAGCTCAAGTATGTGATGCCTGAGGTAGAATTCCCTACAGGCACTGTTCAGGTGCAGCTCGATAAGGAGGGTGTTCCTACTTACGATATCAAGCAGAATGTGGCTTGGGATAACATCCCATTCACCGATGATATCAAGGAAATTGCTGCCAATGCTGGTGCTGTTTGCTGGGGCTCTCTGGCTCAGCGCAGTGAGGTTAGCCGTAAGACCATCTATACATTCCTTGATCATACTCCAGAAGATTGCTTGAAGATCTTCGATATCAATCTCCGTCAGAACTTCTATACTCCAGAGGTGATTACCGAGAGCCTGAAGCGCTGCAATGTTTTGAAGATTAACGATGAGGAGTTGATTACCATCGGTCGCCTCTTCGGTTATCCAGGTTTGGACATCGAGAACAAGTGCTGGTTGATTCTCGGCAAGTACAATCTCGATATGCTCGTGTTGACCTGCGGTGTAAACGGCAGCTATGTATTTGCTCCAGGTGTGAAGTCATTCCAGGAGACTCCAAAGGTTGAGGTGGCTGATACCGTAGGTGCAGGTGATAGCTTCACCGGTACTTTCTGTGCCAGCATCCTGAAGGGCAAGAGCATCCAGGAGGCACACGAACTTGCCGTTAAGGTAAGTGCATACGTATGCACCCAGAATGGTGCAATGCCTGTCATCCCTGAGGAATATACTAAGTAATCCCCCTCTATTGGTATGGCATAAAAAGTGCAAAAAGAGTTATATTGGTTTTTAGAGAATAGTTGATATTAAGTTTATGTTATTAGGAAAGCTGCCACCTGTTCGTGAAGAATGGGTGGCAGCTTCTTTTTTTTATTGTGAAATAAAACAAAAAAAGTCGGTTGTTTGGAATTAAAATGATACCTTTGCTTATTGTTATTGATATGACAGTTGAATAGTTAAGGAAAGCAGTTTGATTTTGAGACAGGTAATCATCATAATATTATTGTGCTTGGCAGGTATCGCAGATATTTGCCAGGCTCAGGTGGGTCCTGATAATTGGGAAAATTCTGTCATTCCTGTGAGTTTTGACAGTTCTGAGATTCCGAATTTCGAGAAATGCTTCCTGCTCGCAAAAAATATATTTGGAAATGGAGAATTGAAGCATTGGCCATATTGGTTACAGATTGGCTTGTGTCATATTTAATCTTTGGTTTGTTTTAGAGAAACGAAAATTAGAAAAAAAGATGAAAGAGGTTGTTATATTATACAATCAGTATGCATCTAATGTCGAATATAATCTATATAAAAATGAAAATTATTAGTTTTTTATTGGGGTTCATCATTTCGTTGATTATTATCTTGTCTTTCAATAGTAAAAGACAGGATAAATCTCCATCATACAAAAAAATATCCTTAAAGGAATATCAAGAATTAACAGGGGATCGTCAAGGTTATCACGAATCAGAAAATGCTATTTATGGAAGTGAGAAAATATATTCTAAAGATGTTGTTTCTACAGAAAAGACTGCTATTTTTGTAGCAAATGTTTTGTATAAACATACTGGAAAGGAAAATAGCGATATAAAAAGGTATTACATAACTTCTACAGGCAAAAAGGTTTGGAAAATCAGTGTTGTCGGGCAAGATTCATTGGTAGTCTATATTCAAAAACATGATGGTCGAATTCTAAGATTGGAAAGATATGGTAAAAGTAACATGTAAAATAGGATTTTATTTCTTTTTAGGTGCAATAGCTGGTACTGTTATCGGATTATATATAAATATGAGACGTACTCCAGCAGAAAAGAGTATTCCTAAAATTGTACATTTAAAAGAAAGTGAAGAAAAAATGTGCTTTAGTATGGAGAAAGATTCTCTTTTCTGTTCAGACTCTTCATTAAGAAGATTCGGAAAAGAGCTTATTAATACATCTGAGGTAGCAGCCCAAATAGGCATTTGCTACCTAAATGACATTTATGGCAAAGATGTCATAAAGGAGGAAATTCCTTTCAACATTATAGAGTTTCAACATAGCTGGCTGATGGAGGGAAGCTTACCACCAAACAGTTTCGGTGATGCCGCCTCTATTTATATAGCTAAAAAAGATGGAATGGTTATACACTATATGCATGGGGAGTGAGAAATAAAAAAAGCTCAAGGCTGATAGCCCTGAGCTTTTTTAAATATCATGATTTCTGTATCATTTACTTCTGGCACTCTGTGCAAGGAGTCCAAGGCTTCAACTGCTTGAAGAAGTCGTTGCCCTTGTCATCTACGAGGATGAATGCTGGGAAGTCCTCTACGGTAATCTTCCAGATAGCCTCCATACCGAGCTCTGGGTACTCTACGCACTCGATGCTCTTGATAGAACTCTTAGAGAGAACGGCAGCTACACCACCGATAGTACCGAGGTAGAAACCACCATGCTTCTTGCAAGCCTCTGTAACAACATCGCCACGGTTACCCTTGGCAATCATTACCAAGCTAGCGCCGTGATCCTGGAACTCATCTACGTATGGGTCCATACGGTTGGCTGTGGTAGGTCCCATAGAGCCACATGGATAACCCTCTGGAGTCTTGGCTGGTCCTGCATAGAGGATAGGGTGGTTCTTGAAGTACGCTGGCATCTCCTCGCCTGCATCCAGACGAGCCTTGAGCTTAGCATGAGCGATGTCACGAGCCACGATGATGGTACCCTTCAAGTTAACACGGGTACTTACAGGATACTTGCTCAACTCAGCACGAACGGCGTCGATACCCTTGTCGAGGTCAATCTCGATACCCTTGGTACCCTCGCCTGGGTTGCGGAGCTCCTCAGGAATCAACTCTGTTGGGTTCTCGTCCATCTTCTCCAGCCAGATACCGTCCTTGTTGATCTTAGCCTTGATGTTACGGTCGGCAGAACAGCTTACACCCATACCAATAGGGCAGCTGGCACCATGACGTGGCAAACGAATCACACGGATATCGTGAGCCAGATACTTACCGCCAAACTGTGCACCCAAGCCAATCTTGTGAGCCTCTTCGAGGAGCTTGTTCTCCAAGTCGATGTCACGGAAGGCACGACCAGTCTCATCACCTGTAGTAGGCAACTCGTCGTAGTACTTGATAGAAGCCAACTTCACGGTAAGGAGGTTCTTCTCAGCAGAAGTACCACCGATGACGAAGGCGATGTGATAAGGAGGACATGCTGCTGTACCCAGACTCTTCATCTTCTCTACGAGGAATGGGAGCAGTGTACCCTCGTTCTGGATAGTAGCCTTGGTCATAGGGTAGAAGTAGGTCTTGTTGGCAGAGCCACCACCCTTAGCTACCATCACGAAGCGGTATTCGTCGCCCTCTGTAGCCTCGATATCAATCTGAGCAGGCAGGTTGCAACGGGTGTTCACCTCATCATACATGTTGAGAGGAGCGTTCTGAGAGTAACGCAGGTTGTCCTGTGTAAAGGTGTTATATACACCCAGGCTCAGAGCCTCTTCGTCCTCGAAATCGGTCCATACACGCTGACCCTTCTCGCCGTGGATGATAGCAGTACCTGTATCCTGGCAGAATGGGAGGATGCCCTTAACGGCAGTCTCTGCATTGCGGAGGAACTGGAGAGCTACGTACTTGTCGTTCTCTGAAGCCTCTGGGTCGCTGAGGATCTTAGCTACCTGGAGGTTGTGCTCACGACGGAGCTTGAACTCTACGTCGTGGAAACCCTGCTGAGCCAGCAAGGTAAGAGCTTCCTTAGAAACCTTGAGGATAGTCTTACCCTCGAACTCTGCTGTGCTTACGCCTTCCTTAGAGATAAGGCGATACTCAGTCTTGTCCTCTCCAATCTGGAACATTGGAGCATACTTAAAATCTGGAGTTTTTGCCATAATGTTTTTTGTTATTTAAAACTGTTGAAATATTCAATATATTCTTTTTCCTATTTAATATCCGAAGATTTCCTCCTGAGAGAGACGCTTGATTGGCGCAATCTTCTCCAGGCTCTTCATATCGAGATTCTTCTCGTCACCAAGAATGATGATGCGATGAGGCTTGCCCACGATGTTCTGCTTCTCGAAGTTGGTCACATCCTGCAGGGTGAGCGATGGTATCTGCTCGTAGTAGAGCTTGGTGGCATCATAGTCGATACCCATCAGCTTGGCGTTGAGGTAGGCATTGATAACGCCATTCTTCGTTACGCGGCGGCTCTGGATTGACTTCATCAGACTCTGCTTGGCGAGGTTGAATGATGCCTCGTTCTGTGGCAGGTTGTTGGTGATTTCATCAAACACGTGGATGCAGTCCATCATCTTGTCAGTCTGCGAAATGATGTGCTTCACGAAGTAATCCTTCTCGTCCTTGCGGGTTGGAGTAAGGTATGAAGCCCATGCATTGTAAGCCAGACCACGGGTTTCGCGGAGCTCCTGGAAGACGATGGCATTCATGCCGCCACCGAAATACTCGTTGAAGAGAGAAACCAGTGCCTCGTCGTTCACGCTGCTCTTCTTGCCTTCGTTCTGGTAATAGCGCAGATAGATGTTCTTTGCCTCGTATGGAGCAATGTAAATCTCGTTCTGCTTGATTTCTTCCATCTTATACTCCTTGCCTTCTGGCACGGCGGCGAGCTTCTTGGCTGTCTTGTGCTCCTTGGCAAGCATGGCGTTCAACTGCTTCTCGCTGTATGGACCGTAGTAGGTTACGGTGTGCTCCATGTTGTTCAGTCCGCCCAGCAGGTTCACGAGTTCCTGTGGATCCATCTTGCGCAGGTCGGCTGTCTTGATGGCATTGCGGGTTGGGTTGTAAGCACCGTATGTGCTGTAAGCCCAGAGATAGCTGAAGTTCGACTTCTGGTTGGCCTTGGCATCGGTCTGCATCTTCTCGATGAGGTCGATAAACTGGTTCCAGGAATTCTTGTCGGCCTTGGCATGGTGCAGGATTTCCTCCATCAGGTTGAGGGCAGCAGGAAGATTCTCGTTCAGACCGTTCAGATTAATCTGCAGGGTCTTGGAACCCTGTATGATGCTGTAGTTGCAAGCCAGCTTGTAGAATGCCTGCTTGATGGCTGATACACTCTTCTTGTCGGTGCCGATATAGTTGAGATACTGCGCTGCATAGCTGTAGCGGATGTCGTCTTCATCACCAAACTCATAGCGGAAGGTGAGGTTGAAGAGGTCGTCCTGGGTGTTCTGCTTGTAGATGAGCGGCAGCTTCTTGCTGGTCTTGGTCACTGTGAGATCTTTCTTAAAGTCGAGGAACTGAGGCTGGATGTCTGGAACCTTGGCATTCTTGATTTCCTTCACGAAGTCACTCTCATACTCGCGGTTGGCTGGGATAGGAGTGATGGCTGGCTTCTCTATCTTCTTTAGGGTAGTATCTTCGCCCATTCTCTTGTAAACGCAGACGAAGTTGTCGTCGCGCAGATACTTCTTGGCGAAGTCAACGATATCCTGCTTGGTCAGCTTGCTCTGTCGGTCGAGCTTGCTGGCTACATCTTCCCATTTCTGGTCGTTGATGAAGGCATCCACCATGATGTTGGTACGCTCCTCGTTGTCGTCCAGACCCTTGTAGTAGTTCAGCTTTTTGTTGGCGATGACCGATGGCAGCAGGTCGTTGTCGAACTCGCCACGGCGTAGCTTTGCCATCTCGTCGAGGAGCAGGGCACGAGCCTCTTCCAGCTTCTGGTCCTTGTTAGGAGTACCGGCTACGATGAAGGCTGAGTAATCGTGCAGACCATAGGTAAAGGCGCTGGCTGCAGCTATCTTCATCTGCTGCTCTAAATCTACCTCCATCAATCCTGCCTTTCCGTTGGTCAGCATTTCGCTGATTACGTCGAGCACATCGTTTTCCTTGTCGTTGGCTCCCTTGAACTTCCAGGCAAGCATCACGTTTTCTGCATCCTTGCCCACCACGGCTGTATCCTTCACGGCTGTAAGGTCTGGCTGTGCGCTGAACTCAGGACGTGAGAGGTTGTCGCTCTTCTTCCATGTACCGAAGTATTTGTCGATGATGGCGATGGTCTGGTCTGGGTCGAAATCGCCCGCCATGCAGATGGCCACATTGTTTGGCACATAGTAGCGGTGGAAATAGTTCTGGATATTGATGATGCTAGGATTCTTCAGATGCTCCTGCTCGCCGATGGTGGTCTGGGTGCCGTAAGGGTGGGTAGGAGTAAGAAGCTTCCAGAGGGCAGCAAACTCCTTGGTGTTGTCGCTTGCCATCGAGATGTTCTTCTCCTCATACACAGCCTCCAGCTCGGTGTGGAAACCGCGGATTACCATGTTCTGGAATCGGTCACTCTGCACCTTTGCCCAGTTTTCAATTTCATTGTTCGGGATGTTTTCCACATAGCAGGTCACATCGTTGGAAGTATAGGCATTGGTGCCCTGGCTTCCGATGCTCGCCATCAGTTTGTCGTACTCGTTAGGGATATTGTATTTGGCAGCAAGCTGCGAGATGGAGTCTATCTCGTGGTAAGCCTGCTTGCGCTGGGCAGGATCGGTGAGCTTGCGGTAGCTCTCATATCGGCGGGTAATCTCGTCGAGATATGGCTTCTCCTTGGCGTGGTCGATGGTGCCGAATTTCTGGGTACCCTTAAACATCAGGTGCTCCAGATAGTGGGCTAGACCCGTGGTTTCGGCAGGATCGTTTCTTGAACCGGTCTTCACGGCGATATTAGCCTGCAAACGTGGCTTCTCCTTGTTCACCGACATATACACCTTTAGTCCGTTGTCGAGGGTATAGATGCGGGTTTTCATGGCATCACCTGCTACGGTGGTGTAATGATAGTCCTTGGCTGTGGCGTTGAGGCTTCCCATCAGGATAGCCGCCATCAATACATGTTTTAAAGTCATTTTTAATGATGAACTGTAAACTATAAATTATTAATTATCAATTAATTCTCGTAATCCACTTCCTGGTTGAGGCTGTTCACGAAGTTTCTGAATACCTCTTCCTCTACATCGCCCATGGCGTATTCCTTCTCGGCATCCTTCTTGATTTCTGCAATCCAGGAACGGCGTGCCTTGATGTAGTCTTCGTGGATGCGGTTGGCATCTTCCAGTGTGATTTCGCTGATGCCGTAATAGTCGCACACCATCTTGTAGGTCCATGCCCATTGATACTGGCGATAGTTGGCATCGATTTCCTCAAATCGCTCGATGAGCTGCTGGATGCTGTCGATGGTGCCATCCTGCAGGTCGTTTACGATGCGCTCTTCCTCGCTCACTGGCAGCAGGAGTCCTGAAAGGTCGTCCCAGTCGCCGATGCCGGTCTGGGTGGCTGGAGGGGTGATGGAAGGGTCGCGCTTGAGCACTCTCTTCAATACGGCTCCCATGTAGATGCGCAGGGCGATGTCGTAGTACTTGATGCCCTTGTGCAGCGATGAGGCTGGGATGATGTACTCATGATAGAGATACTGCGACACATTGTCGCCCGTCACCTCGCGCAGACTTTCCAGAATCTTCTTTCCCTTCAGGATCTCGCCCACGGAGAAAGGAGAGAGCCAGTCGAAGTTCACGATGCTCTTGCGGTTTTCCTGTGCACGGAGGTCACGCTTAGGCCATTTCTTGATGTCACGGTACAGACCCACGGTGGTGATGTTTCTGCCTGGAATGAGGAACATCTTGTCGCCATCGGCTATCAGATAGGCAAATGGCAGGTTGCGGGTGTTAGGGTGGTGCATCAGCTTGCCGAAGCATACCGAGAACGAACCCAGGGTGGCTGGCATCAAGAGGTAGGCGCCACTGGCGGTCTTAGAACCGCGCTCCAGGATGCCCCAGTGCATAGGACCCATCTTGTAGGCATGGTTGCTGAAGTTGGTGGCTGAACCGGCGTTGTAGAATGAGAACATGCCGCCGATGAGCAGACTGCTCTTATGATGCGATGCGGTGAATGGACCACAGAAGGCGGCACAAGCCTCGCCGTTGCTCATGTAGCTGTTGGCGAAGAAGATAGAGGTGGATGCCGTAAAACCATTGCTCAGCTGGCAAGCCTCGCCCACGTAGCAATCCTGTATCTTCACGCTGTTGATAACCGAAGCGCCCTCGGCGATGATTGAGTTCTCGGCAATGACGCCGGTGCCTACATATACGTTGCCATGGGCAGAACCGAGCAGCGTACAGTCGCTGAGACGTGCTGCACCGTTCACTTCGCAGAAGTCGTTGATGATGCAGTTGGTTATCTCCTTGGTATTGACAATCTTCACGTTGTTGCCTATCTGACCTCTTTCCGGCATCTTGTTGTCGATATCGGTCTTGATGAGCTGGCGAATCTTCTCCTTCAGATCCTTGTCAGAGAAATGCTTCACCATGAAGGCAGCAAGCTGACTGTTCAGGTCGCTGAACAGAATCACGTTGCCTTCGCCCACCTCGTTGAGCACGCTCACTAGGTTTCCCTCGCCATAGGTGGCACCCTCGGTGGTCTCCATGGTCGAGATGTTCGAGATGTAGCAGTCGTCACCGATGGTATAGTTGTTGATGAAGTTGCCCACGTTTTCGATGAGGCAATCATCTCCGATGGTCACGTTGCGAAGGGTGGCATTGTTGATGCCAGCATGCTTCACGAATCCTTGGCTCACCTCCACATTTTTGTTGAAGGCACCGATATTTACCTCGCCATAGAGCATCACTCGGTGCATGAAGTTTGGCTTGAAATCTTCTGCAACATTAACGGATGTCCAGTCTTCTGCCCAACAGTCGTTGCTCTTGAGCACCTCGATTTCCTCGGAGGTCAGAGGTCTGTAGTCATTCATTGTTGATACGTTTTTGGGTGAATGTTTATTCGTAATCCTGGTACAGGAAGTCGTTGTATGGGTACTTCTGTACGTGGAGCTCTCTTACTTTCTTGTATAGCACTTCGCGGAACTCGTCGATGTTCTCCTTGTTCTTTGCCGAGATGAAGAGACAGTCGTCGTTGAGTTTCGCCATCCATGTCTTCTTCAGGTCTTCCAGCGGGATGTTTTCCTTTTCCATCGGGGTCAGGTCGTCCTCTTCCTTCTCCACCCATGAGTAGTTATCTATCTTGTTGAAGATAATCATCGATGGCTTGTCGGCGCATTCCAGTTCCTCCAATGTCTTCTCTACCACCTGAATCTGTTCCTCGAAGTCGGGGTGCGAGATGTCAACCACGTGCAGCAGCAGGTCTGCCTCTCGGGTCTCATCCAGTGTACTCTTGAAGGAATCCACCAGGTCGGTAGGCAATTTGCGGATGAATCCCACGGTGTCGGCAAGGAGGAATGGCAGGTTGTCTACCACCACCTTTCTCACGGTGGTATCGAGTGTGGCAAAGAGCTTGTTCTCTGCAAACACCTCGCTCTTGCTGAGCAGGTTCATGATGGTGGATTTTCCCACGTTGGTATATCCCACCAGCGCCACACGGATCATTCTTCCGCGGTTCTTTCGCTGGGTAGTCTTCTGCTTGTCGATTTCGGCGAGTCGTTCCTTGAGCAGACTCATTCTGCCGAGGATGATACGGCGGTCCATCTCAAGCTGGGTCTCACCTGGTCCACGCAAACCTACGGAACCCTTTCCGCCACCGGAGCCGGAACCACCACCCTGACGTTCCAGGTGGGTCCAGAGTCGCTGCAGGCGTGGAAGCATGTAGCGATACTGTGCCAACTCTACCTGGGTCTTGGCAGCTGCGGTCTGGGCACGCATGGCGAAAATATCGAGAATCAGGGAAGTACGGTCGAGAATCTTCACCTGCAGTTCCTGCTCGATGTTTCTGATCTGCTTGGCCGAAAGTTCATCGTCAAAGATGACCATACCGATTTCTCTGTCTTCCTCTTCCTCGTCCTTGATATATTGTCTGATTTCCTCCAGCTTACCCTTTCCCACGTAGGTGGTCTGGTTAGGAGCCACCACCTTCTGCGTGAATCGCTTCACGGTGACGGCACCTGCGGTATCGGCAAGAAACTCCAACTCGTCGAGATATTCCTTGGTCTTGGCCTCGTCCTGTGTCTTGGTGATAAGACCCACGAGCACAGCGGTTTCCGCCTTGACCTCTGATATAACAAATTCTTTCATTCTTTCAATTCAATATTTACTAAGTTGCAAAGGTAATAAAAAAACTCTATCCTATATATAAATAAGGTGTAAAATTATGTTTTTTTTATGTTTTCTGGGTCACCAATGCCTGTTTCAAGTGTAGATAATGCAGGTAAAGATTGCTGGGATTTCCTGTTTTTGAGCGTCAAAACTTGCAAACGTTTACGTTATTTTTTGAATGAAAAGTATTATTTTATTTGATTTATATCAATATTTGTCGTACTTTTGCAAGCGGAATTAGAAAACTGATTTTCAAAACGCAAATCATAACTACATAAAAAACACAAACTGCTGAAACATTCAAAAACTTCAAAAGCCTCGACGGGAGTCGGGGCTTTTAAGTTGATGGACTTTTTTTCTGGACACATTTCCCCTGATTTTGTACCTTTTTGCGCTCATTTCCCGGATTTTGCTTATATTTTAACGAATAATACCCCTTTTATTCCGCAAAAAACATTAATTTTGCAGTGTATAATGAACAACCTATATAAATAAACAAATAAAATGAAGCAAAAAAGTTTTTTGAGTGGTATTTTGTTGCTCTGTGCTGTCTGCGCCCAGGCAAACAACTATACTGTGACTTCTCCTGATGGCAAACTCGCCGTGAATGTGGAGTGCAAGGAAGGTAAGGCTTTCTATACAGTGGATTACAATGGAAAGCAGATGCTCGGCGCTTCGGCTCTGGGATTGGTGGCTAACTATGGCGACTTCTCGCAGAACCTGAAGATGGGTGCCCTCAAGAGTGAGAAGAAGCATCTGGCTTACAAGATGACCCGTATCAAGAAAGAGAAAATCGAGAAAGATGCCAATGAGGCTACTATCGGATTCATCAATAGCAAGAAGGATTCCATGACCCTCCGTCTGCATGTTTCCAACAACGACATCGCCTACAAGTATGAGATGATTCGTCCTAAGAAGGACAATCCTAAGTCGGTGATTATCTATAATGAGGTGAGCGGTTTCAACTTCCCTGAGAAGACCACCACTTTCCTCTGTCCTCAGATTACTCCGATGACGGGTTGGGAGCGCACCAAGCCTTCTTACGAGGAGGAATATACTCCGGATGCTCCGATGAACGTGAAGTCGCAGTTTGGTGTGGGCTATACCTTCCCTTGCCTCTTCAAGGTAGGCAACGATGGTTGGGTACTGGTCAGCGAGACGGGTGTTTCAAGCGCTTATCCTGGTTGTCGTCTTTCAGATTACGAGCCAGGCAAGGGCTATACTGTGGCTTTCCCTCAGAAGGGCGAGAACAATGGCATCGGTTCTGAATTTGCCGGCATCCCATTGCCGGGCGAAACTCCTTGGCGCACCATCACCGTGGGGTCTTCGCTGGCTCCTATCGTAGAGACCACCATTCCTTATGATGTGGTTGAACCATTGTACGAGGCGAGTCAGACTTACAAGCCATCGCGCTATACCTGGAGCTGGCTCATCTGGCAGGACAATTCCATTAACTATGACGACCAGGTGAAGATGGTGGATGTAGCTGCCGTCCAGGGTTACGAAGCCATCTTGGTGGATAACTGGTGGGACAAGCAGATTGGCAGAAAGCGCATCGAAGAGTTGAGCAAGTATGCCAAGAGCAAGAAGGTAAGCCTGATGCTCTGGTATAATTCCAATGGTTTCGAGAATGATGCCCCTCAGACTCCGCGTCAGATTATGAACAATTCCATCGCCCGCAAGAAGGAGATGGCTTGGATGAAGAAGATTGGCGTGGTAGGCATCAAGGTGGATTTCTTCGGTGGCGACAAGCTGGAGACGATGAAGCTCTATGAGGATATCCTCAGCGATGCCAACGATTATGGCTTGGAGGTAATCTTCCATGGTTGCACCATGCCACGTGGCTGGGAGCGTATGTATCCTAATTATGTATCCAGCGAGGCAGCCCTGGCTTCTGAGAACGTATTTTTCACGGATTATCATGCCAAGAAGGAGGCTTTCGAGATGACGATGCATCCATTCTCAAGAAATGCCGTAGCTAGTTTCGACTGGGGTGGCGTGATGATGAACAAGTATTTGTCTAAGGATAACAAGAGTCGCCATCAGCGTTATACCAGCGATGTGTTCGAGATGGCTACTGCCATCACCAACCAGAGTAGCGTAAACTGCATCTGTCTCTATCCTAACAATTTGCAGGATGTACCACAGTGGGAGTTGGATTGGCTCAAGAATGTACCAACGGCATGGGAGGATACCAAGTTTATTGCCGGTTATCCTACCAAGTATGCGGTGGTGGCTCGCAAGTCGAGCGTAGAGAACGGTTCCGGTGCAGCACTTACAGCCGGCAGATGGTTTGTGGGCGGTTTGAATGCCACCGATAAGCCTCTGGCTCTAACCTTGGATTTGCCGATGTTTGCGGGTAAGACCGTTACTTATATCACTGATCAGCCAAAGAAGAAGGGCGAGAAGTTCTTTACTTCTGTCAAGAAAACTTTGAAGGTTGGAAAGAATGGTAAGGCAAAGGTGGTAATTCAGCCTAATGGCGGTATCATCATCGAATAATCTTCATGTTTTATAGGCATAAGATTCGTGTTCGTGAAAATTTTATAGGCATCGATTGCTTACGTAAAAAAGTTTTTTTTCTCGAAAAAAGTATCAAAGTCTCATTTATGTTTGAAAAATGGGGTGTAAATACTTGATATATAAGATGATAACGAAAATGAGACTTCTCGGATTTTGAGCCGAGAAGTCTCATTGAAGTCTCATTGAAGTCTCATAAAACTTTCTGCATCATCAGAATGTACTTATATTTTCTCTCCGAATAAATCGTCCAATCCCACTTCGCTCTGAATCATGCCTTCCTGGGCATTCTTCTTTAATCCTGCAGCTGTAACGAAAGTTAGATGCAGTGCCTTGCTGGTATTTGAAGCTTGGCGGAAGATTTCTCTTCTGTCCAGCAGTTTTTGCAGGTAAGCAGGGGTGATGTCGTATGCCTTGAGAGAATACTTCATCTCGCAGAGATTGATAATCTGGTCTCTACGGTCTAATATAAGGTCAATCTGTGCACCTTCAATTCCTTTTTCCTTGTTGGCTTTCTGCTGCCAGGAATATACATTCGTCTGTACTCCCAGAATGCCTAGTTTTTTCTTAATCTGTGAGATATGGTGAAGGCAAAGCTGTTCGAAGGCATAGCCGCTCCAGGCACGATGGGACGGAGAGTCTATCATATTGCTCCAGAGATGTTCGTCGGTCTCCTCTTTACCTTTTATGTAATGTAAATAGAATAAAGTGTAGAGGTCGGTCAACTGATACATAGCACCATTCGACTTGTTTCCGAATGAGTTGTATTTTCTGATGAAGTCGCAGCTGATGAGATCATTAAATGCTTCTGTCAGTTTTCCGCCCGATGTGAGATGTAACGCCTTCATCACATCTTCTCTCGTCATACCCATCTTTTTCTTGGCAAGAAGTTCCACAATTCTTCGGTAAAGTATTGAATCCTTGAAGAGTGAACGGAACAGGAACTCGTATTCATTGGATAGTTCTGCGCCTTCTGCGAAAAAAAGCATGTCAATATTTTGAGGCAAGCTATATTGCTTGTCTATCATGTTGAGGTAAAACGGTGTACCTCCCATAATCATGTAGCATTCTGCTATCTGATGGCGGGTCCATACGATACCTTTTGATTGTAAGAAAAGTTCAGTCTCGTTAAGGTCGAAAGGGGCGAGGTAAATCTTTCTGGTTACCCGATTATGCAAGCCGCCTTTGTCGCCCAGAAGTTTGTTGGTCATCCAGGTAGTAGCTGAACCGCAGACGATGAACTTGATATTAGGCTGGTCTGAAGCCCATCCGTTCCAAAACAAATCTAAGGCACGGATGAAATTAGACTTCGGTGTATCCAGCCATGGCAGTTCGTCAATGAAGATGATGATTTGCTCTCTTTCTTCCAATAGGGTAGAGAGGTAGGCACGCAGTTGAGAGAATGCCTCGAACCAGGTTTTAGGTCTTGCCTGTTTCTGTCCGGAATACAATGCCAACTGCTCGCTGAAGTAAGCGAGCATCTCGTTCTTGGAGCATTGGTACACCTCCGTCATGTAGAAACTAAACTTCTCGCCCAAGAGTTGTTTGACGAGATATGTTTTGCCGATTCGTCTTCTGCCATAGATGGCGATGAATTCGGGCTTGTTGGAATTGAGGCAATTCTCTATCAGCTCAATTTCCCGTTTTCTTCCAATGATATTTTGCTGCATATCTTCTTTAATTTTGATTTTTTGCAAAGATAATGCAAACGAGCGCAATGAAAGCTTGCTTTCAGATTGCCGAGTGCAGCTTATCTTATGCAAAGATAATGCTAAATCGTGAAAAAACGATGGAAAATTGGGAAAAAGTGCCGATAGTGGTGCCAAAAGTTGCTTTTTTAGGCACTTTTGGCACCGCTATCGGCACTTTTTGCTGTGTTTTTGCTGTGCGTAGATGTTCTATGGTTATGTCAATATAATCAGGATAAGTCACGGTAATGTGTCTACTTTTTCAGTTCATCAGTTGGTCTCTTTATGCCCTCCGGTTGGTCTGCTTGTGCCCGTTACACGGGCATCCGCAGCCCACCACGTGGGCATCGGCAGACCGTGTGCTGGGCAGCTATTGCCCATAGCGTGGGCAACGAGTGCCCAAATATAGGACTTGTTTTTGGGCAATATTCTTTAGGTTCTTTGCGATGTTTAAACTATCTTTTTGCAATGTTTAAACTGTCTTTTCTTAATGTTTCAATTGTCTTTTCTCGTGCATAGTGCTGTTTTTAATGATACTTCTATAGCATTTAATGATACTTCCATGATATTTTTTTTTGCTTTTTACGAGAAGTCTCATTGATTGTAAATATCAATATATCAGTAATATAATATGGATTTTCCAGCGAAAAATGAGACTATGATACTTTTTTGTGGAAAAAACTTTTATGCGTGCGTAATCGGATAGATGCTATTTCTTTGTTTGTATCCTAACCAGGAGGTGAAGATTAGTATGGAGAAGCTTCTTGCTGTGATTTATGATAGCACTCAGCGTACTGTCAGCGAGTGGATTATTAAGGAAGGGTGAATTTGTCGGAGAGTCGTACCGAGTAATGTGACCATGAAAGGGTAAACTTTGGGTCAATGGTGTTGTTAGTGGTTATTAATGGTGAGGATTTGAGTAAGACTCCATTCTGACATGTTACTATAAGAAGTAGGATTCCTTAAAAAAGGAAATCCTACTTTATAGAGCAACATGCCTAAAATAATCTTTCAACCACTTATGATTTCAAATCCGCCGGGATACCTGGTGGGTTTAAAATCCGCTTGGAACGCATCCTTTTGTAAGGGGCTTCATAAAATGAAGGTCACCAACTTTCGCTTTATGCATTGTGTTAGCTCTTGGGATGCTATCGGCTCGTATATTACCATGTTTTATCTTTCTGTTGTTAATAATAAGCCTATATAGTGTTGTTAATACATAAGCCTATATAGTAAGGCTAAGCGCTCCAAATTTCTTCGACATATCCTGCAAGGCTGTTCTGAGGATTGCAAGCTCGTCAGGAGAGAATTGGGAGGTCTTTCCGTTAACGATGTTGCCGTTCATCTTTTGTGCTAGCCAAGAGCGCGATTTTCCAAAGTAAGCCTTGGCGATGTAAGCCATGGAAACCATATCTTTGATTTCGCCCAACTTCTCAGCCATAGTCAGTTCCTTTACCTTTTGCTCAGTATTCTTAGCCATATATCCAACAGCCACGGCAAAAGCCTTAGGGTCAATACTTTTGAGAATATTCATCTGACGACGAACCTCATCTTTCTCCTCTTCTGTTTGGGCTGTTCTGTTTTGTATAGCTAGAGCTTTCACCTTATCAATCATCTCTGTATATTCCATAATCTTATTTTTTAAGTTTTAAAGGAATGAGATCCGCATGAGACCTTATTTCTTTTTGTTCTTTATTTTATTCTCTAACTCTTCGATTTCTTTTTCTGCTACCCTCTTGAAGGTATCGGGAAACTCTTGCCAATACTCTAGGTAGAAAAGCAAATCGTCTTCATTTTCCTTGAGTTCCTTAGATTTCCGTCTTGCCATACGCTTTATTTCACTATCATGGTGCAAAGATAATAAACTTTTGTTGAATGCCAAGGTGTTTCTATGTTATTTTAAACATTTGTGTATTATTTAACATTTGATTAACAGAGAATTACCATTTTACCTGGTGATCTTCATCAGAATAAACATCTGTTGTTGCATCCGCTAGGCGTCCCGGCGGATTTGCAATCCGCCGTCAAAAAATGTTCGACCTATTAAAACCGGGGGATTTGCAATCCCCCAACAGCAACTAAAGGAAAAACATACTCCTTTGCTGCGGATTCCAAATCCGCAGAGCCTTAATAGGTTAGGACATTTTTTAACACCGGATTTCAAATCATAAGTGGTTGAAAGATTATTTTAGGCATGTTGCTCTATAAAGTAGGATTTCCTTTTTTAAGGAATCCTACTTCTTATAGTAACATGCCTGAATGGAGTCTTACTCAAATCCCCACCATTAATAACCACTAACAACGCCCCAACCCATTCTTGCATTTCAAGGTAAAAGTTAAATTTCGCAATAGAAAAACCGAGCTCATTTTCCTTTTTGTATATCATAACCAGCATAGAGGTAATAATAGTCATGTAGAGAATGACTTTTATGCCATTCTCATTAGTAGACAGAAAATGAGAAAAATTCAAATTCTGCTTTAAAAACTTAAAGTAAACCTCTATGTCCCAGCGCTTTTTGTAACAGAACGCAATTTCTTGTGGAGTCATATCAAAGTCGTTAGTTATAAAAAACACTTCATTTTCTACACGCTTTACCTTACCCTTATTATTTGGACGAGTAGTATCACGAGGCGTTTTGAATTTAGCCTTTATCACTCTATACTTTGTATTTGAAAAATCTTTTTTTTCTCTGTCATATAGGAACACAACAAGGTCATCCACCAACTCCAATTTTCCTAAATCAGTGTTGGTGTTTTCTGTCATAAGGCTTTCTATAACCTGCATTTTGCGGTTAGTTTTAATTCGTCCTACAAACTTAGCCTTTGCATCTTCTACCAATTCATAATTCTTAAGAGCACAGAATCCCCTGTCAAGAACGTATAGATTGTTATGTTCTGGGTCATACTTAATCAGTTCTTGCACAACAGCCGGCATAGCTATGTCTTCGCTAAGATATTCTGGTTTAGAAAATACTTCAGCAAGTTTAGCAGAAAAGCCATCATAAGCTACTGTATACTTTATTTGTTTGCGTTCTGTTTTATTTGATGCTTTTTTACCAACAGTAAATCCTTTCTTCAGCTTGTTACAGGTTTCTGCCACCATGGAACTATCTATGCGAACTATGTTTTTGGCCTGCAATTCTTTTTCTGTATATAGCTGAGACAGACGGTTATATAATAAATCAAAAGCCTTCTCAAAGAAGTCGAGATTTACATTAGCCAAACGGGTAGATATGGATCCGTGTGTTACGGTAGCATCCAATGCTACATTGAACAAAGTTTTATACGTAGGATTATTGAAGATTGACTCAAGTCTTCTTTGACTAACATGGTCGGCAGATAAGAAGGCAAAGACAAGAAGGTAGAAAAGGCGCTCACCGGTTAATACCTTGGCGCAATAATCCACCTTCGTGTCTTTTGCTATTTTTGCGATTTCTTCATCTGGAATCATTCTAAGAATATCCCATGCATGTACCTTTATTTTGCTCATATTTGCTATTTTCTATTGTTTTTATCTACCTACAAAGGTACAAAAAATAATTGAAATACGCAAATAAATAACTGATTATTAAGTGGTTATAGATGTTAAAAAATCTATTAACCACTTATGATTTCAAATCCGGCGGGATGCCTAGCGGACTTGCGTTCTTTGAGATTTGCTATTCGCATTAATATTTGGTAATGATTCCACGAAAGGGTAAACTTTGGAATTTCATATGCATTGCACACGATTTCTTCTTTTGTAGATTATCTATGTCTATGCTTTGTTTTGCAGCTGTCCGCTAGGCGTCCCGGTCTTTGAAGTTCTTTATGGCTTAATCTTTCTTTGTGTGCATAAAGTATATAAAAGAGACGTTCATCAAAACTTCTACATCTGCCCAATATGTAATAATGATTTGATAATGTGGTCAGAAAAAGAATCTTTGGGAATTGTCCAGATGCCATCTGGACAATTTGTTTGTTCATTGTTGGTTTCATAATGTTAGGCGTCCCGGCGGATTTGCAATCCCCCAACAACAATAAAAGGAAAGGCACTCCTGTTGTTTCCAAACAAAAAAGATAATGATAATATTTCACTTGACCATTTATATGATTCACTATTTATACTTTTTTGTCTTTTATGGATGGTTTCTCAACTTTTTTGAGAAAACTCTTGTTGGTTTCAAAAGAAAATCGTAACTATTGCTGCTACAATAGAAACATTAATAACATTGGGATTATGAAGCAGGTAGAAGAAGCCGAGATCGCAAAATTTACTCCGCAGGAACAACGAGAGTATGAAGCCAGCAAAATGGCATATCGCGATATTAAAAATTCGATTGATACCGCCAAGAGAGAAGGAATGGAGAAGGGACTAGCTGAAGGAATGGAGAAGGGACTAGCTGAAGGAATGGAAAAGGGATTAGCTGAAGGAATGGAAAAGGGATTAGCTGAAGGCATGGAGAAAGGCATGAGTCAGCGTAGCCTCGAGATTGCTAGGACGATGCTGGCAAAAGGTATGGATGCTGCGACGGTGATGGAAATTACGGGATTGTCGGAGAGGCAGTTGAAACAGCTGAAAGAATAAGGGAAATTTAACCCAACTTGCTGCTGCTTATCATGTAACTGCTTGATTTCCAATATCCGTATTTTTAGAAGTCAGGTTTGGGTGTAGCATGGATTTGCCATCATCAAATAAGTTTACACCAAAAAGGAGGAAACGTTTTCATTTCCTCCTTTTTTATCACCTCTATATCTTTGATGCTATTTCTTTTTGTAGCGATTTACTTTTTTGTATCCTCTTCCGTAGCTTCTGCCAGAGAAACCTATCAGGTTGCCATTAAAATAGGAAATGGCTCCTTCCCTATGCATCTTGGTAATCATTGCACGGAAACTATCTTCATTTGTGGATGGTCTGAGTTCCTGGATATCAGAAAAGAGCTGATCTCTATCTATAGGAACTGAACACCCTGTGAGGACTATCTCTACGGCTTTTACAATGGACAATTTTGTGTTAGCCTCCATGTTTTCTGTAGAGAGTACTTGCTTTGGCTTATCTGCTATGCGCTCTTCCTTCTTGGCATGCTGTGAGAAAGAGTTCATATCAACGTTGAGCGTGAGCCCAAGTATGTCTAGGATGATGTTCTTCAGGACATTGACAAACTGTTCGCTGTCCTTTCCCATCAGGCAGGTTCCCTGTTTCCAATAGCGACTCTTGAAGGCAAGGTTTGCCAGTTCATCGATATCCTGTTGCGAAATCTCTTCTTTGTTTGAAAGGCGATTATTGGCAACATTGAGGAATGAAGCAAATGCGAATGTTGAAAACTGGCTTGGAATTAAAAATGTATATATTTGGCGGTCTTCACTGTTAGGGGAAGGATGCTTCAGGTTGAGCATACTCATTCCCTTGACAAGGGCAATGAGAAATACCATGCTTGCATAGGAGAGTGATGTCTGCTCATCCATGCAGATTCCCTTAAAATCAAGATTCTTCTCTGAGATAAAATTCATTGAGAACAAGCCGTAGCCCATCCATTGGGTGGAATGAAGAAGCGACATGAGCTTAGGATCCTCTGGCAATCCCAATCCCTGGTTCACACTGTCTACATAGCGGCGCATGGCTTCCACCTTGTCCCATCTGGTAGGGGTTTCCTCTGTGGATACGCTATTTCTGATACCAGCGATGATGCCCATTCTAATCACATCAGGAGAGGTTGATGTCTGCAAGAAGGATGTGAGCTTGGCAAATAAGTTAGGACTCCAGTCGTAGTTGTCAACTGGAGGATAATACATATCATTGTCATCCTGATATATATCATTGTCATTTTGATATATATTATTGTCATCTTGATACATGCCATTATTATCCTGATAGATGTCGTTATCTAACTGATATATGTCATTGTTATTTTGATAGATGTCATTATCTGACTGATATATGTCATTGTCTAAATTTTCTTGATACATTATATTTTGTTTTTATTATCTGAATTAACAGAGTTGTAAATTCATGTTTATTCTTTATGTAGGTTGCAAAAGTACGAAAAAAAAGCGAAAGTACCAAATTTTAAGGTAAGTATTTGGAATTCAAACTATTATTTTTATGCTAATTGTAATTTCTTTGGACGATTTTAGTGTTTTATATAACAAATAAATGGGTAATTCATTTGAAAGCATGCACGTATTCCTATAAAAAAGGTTCCTTCGGGGATGTTACTCCTTGAAGGAACCTTTCTTGTTTTTTTATATGAATTAGAGATTCTTGAACTCGATGCCGTTTGCCTCTGAGTAGTCGATGGTAATTGGCTTCTCGCGACTTACTTCCTCGGCAAGAATCTTCTTGCTCAAATCGTTCAGAACGTAATCCTGGATGGCACGCTTTACAGGGCGGGCACCAAACTCTGGGTCGTAACCTACCTCGGCAAGATAACCGATGGCGGCTGGAGTCCAGCGGAGATCGAAGCCCTGAGGCTCCAACATCTTCTTGGCTCTGTTCATCTGCAACTCAACAACCTTGGCAATCTGATCCTTGGTCAATGGCTGGAAGGTGATGATGTCGTCGATACGGTTCAGGAACTCAGGACGGAAGGTCTTCTTCAACATCTCACGGCTCGCATTGGAAGTCATGATGATGATGGTGTTCTTGAAGTTCACTACACGACCCTTGTTGTCGGTCAATCGGCCATCGTCCAATACCTGAAGCAGGGTGTTGAAGACATCTGGGTGAGCCTTCTCTATCTCATCGAAGAGAACCACACTGTATGGTTTGCGGCGAACAGCCTCGGTCAACTGACCACCCTCGTCGTATCCTACATACCCCGGAGGCGCTCCAATCAAACGGGTGACACTGAACTTTTCCTGATACTCACTCATATCAATTCTGGTCATCATCGACTCGTCGTTGAAGAGATACTCGGCAAGTGCCTTGGCAAGCTCGGTCTTACCTACACCGGTGGTACCGAGGAAGATGAAGCTGGCGATAGGACGCTTTGGATCCTGCAAACCGGCACGGCTGCGGCGTACGGCATCACTTACGGCAGTGATTGCCTCGTCCTGACCGATGACTCTCTTGTGGAGTTCCTCCTCCAGATGGAGCAGTTTCTCACGTTCGCTCTGCATCATTCGGCTCACTGGTATTCCGGTCCAGCGGCTTACTACCTCTGCAATGTCATCGGCAGTTACCTCTTCGCGAATCATGGCTTCTCCGCCCTGGGTGCTCTTCAGCTGCTCCTGAATCTTCTTGATATCCTCTTCAAGAGCTACCAACTTAGAGTAGCGAATTTCGGCTACACGCTCGTAATTGCCTTCACGCTCCATGCGCTCAGCCTCGAACTTGAGGTTCTCCATCTCCTGCTTGTCTTGCTGAATTTTGTTGACAAGAGCCTTTTCGCCTTCCCACTTTGCACGGAAGTCATGCTCCTTATCCTTCAACTCTGCAATCTCCTTGTCGAGCTGCTGAATCTTAGGCTGGTCGTTTTCACGCTTAATTGCTTCACGTTCAATCTCCAACTGCTTCAAGTGACGGGTGATTTCATCCAGTTCCTCTGGCACGGAGTCACGCTCCATACGAAGCTTTGCTGCGGCTTCATCCATCAGGTCGATGGCCTTATCAGGAAGGAATCTATCAGAAATATATCTCTCAGATAATTTGACAGCTGCTATGCAGGCGTCATCCTGAATACGAACCTTGTGGTGGTTCTCGTAACGCTCCTTGATACCACGAAGAATGCTGATGGCATCGACCTCGTCTGGTTCGTTGACCATCACAGTCTGGAATCGACGCTCTAGTGCCTTATCCTTCTCGAAGTACTTCTGATACTCGTTGAGGGTAGTGGCACCGATGGCTCTCAATTCACCACGAGCCAAGGCTGGCTTCAGGATGTTGGCTGCATCCATGGCACCTTCGCCACCGCCAGCACCTACCAGGGTATGAATCTCATCGATGAAGAGGATAATCTGGCCGTTGGCATTGGTTACCTCCTTGATGACGCTCTTCAGGCGCTCCTCGAACTCACCCTTGTATTTGGCACCGGCAACCAGTGCACCCATATCGAGTGAATAGAGCTGCTTGTTCTTCAGGTTCTCAGGCACGTCGCCACGAACGATACGCTCTGCAAGCCCTTCGACGATAGCGGTCTTACCTGTACCAGGCTCACCAATCAGAATAGGGTTGTTCTTGGTGCGGCGGGAGAGAATCTGAAGAACTCTTCGAATCTCTTCATCACGGCCAATCACCGGGTCGAGCTTGCCGCTGCGAGCCTGTTCTACCAGATTCTTGGCATATTTTTCAAGACTCTGATAGTTCTCGTCGGCACTCTGGCTCTTCACGTTCTGGCCCTGTCGCAAAGCCTGGATGGCTGCTGTGAGGTCCTTCTCGTTGGCACCCGCATCCTTGAGGATTCGGGCAGCGGTAGAGTTGCCTTTGAGGATAGCGAGGAGAATAGGCTCCACGCTGACGAATTCATCTCCCATCTTCTTGGCGATGTCCTCGGCATTGAGCAATATCTGGTTGGTATCGCCCGAGAGGTATGGCTGACCGGCACCCTGCACACGAGGCAGGTGCTGCATCTCCTGCTGCAGGAGCATGGCAATCTGGTTGCCGTTCATGCCCAGCTTCTGGAAGATATAGTTTGTTACATCAGGTGCTTTCTCGATGATACCACTGAGAAGATGCACCGGTTCGATGGTCTGCTGACCATTTCTCTGCGCTATGTTCACAGCGGCCTGCACCGCTTCCTGCGCCTTGATTGTAAATTTGTCGAATGTCATATCTTAATCTCCTTTCTATGATGTTATTATTTTCAATACTTAGTTTCGCTTCAGCCCTTGCAGGCTTTCAGCTTCGCCGATGGTAGGAGCGAATAGTGTGCCCATTGTCGGAGTTGAGGAGATTTTCTGACGTTTTGTCGGCTTTTTCGTAGAAAAGGCTGCCTTTTTATAGAAGTTTCTGTCAAAATGACTGAACCGCGACTTGATTTATCGCAACCCATGCTTCAATAAATCGCAAATATCACTTAAATAATGTGATAATAGCCCCCAAATGTTTGCGTATTCCAAATTTTCTTCGTACCTTTGCAGCGTTTTAAGAAACAGATTGAATAAGAAATTGAATAAGAATTCGTAATATATCAAGTCAATGGCTGAAACAAAGAAGATTAAGACAGCTTTGGTGTCTGTCTTTCACAAGGATGGCTTGGACGAGTTGCTCGCCAAGTTGAATGAAGAGGGTGTTAAATTCCTGAGCACAGGAGGTACTCAGAAGTTTATCGAATCTTTGGGTTATGAATGTGAGAAAGTTGAGGATGTCACCACATATCCATCAATCCTCGGTGGTCGTGTGAAGACTCTTCATCCAAAAATATTTGGAGGTATCTTGGCCCGCCGCGACAATGAGGGCGACCAGGAGCAGATGAAGGAGTATGAGATTCCTTCTATCGACCTCGTTATCGTAGATTTGTATCCATTTGAGCAGACCGTGGCCAGCGGTGCCAGCGATGCCGACATTATCGAGAAGATTGATATCGGCGGTATCTCTCTGATCCGTGCCGGAGCCAAGAACTTCAAGGACGTGGTTATCGTTCCTAGCAAGGCTGAATACAGCGTGCTTCTCGATATTCTGAAGAAGAAGGGTGCTGAGACCGACATCGAGGACCGCAAGATGTTTGCTGAGCGTGCCTTCGGCGTAAGCTCACACTACGATACAGCTATCCATGCTTGGTTTGCTAAGTAATAACTTGGCTTGCTAAGTAATACTTGGTTTGCTGAGTAACAAGTAACAAGACGAAGCAGCCGAGTAATCTCGCTACCTCTTCCCGTTCTGCATCCCAGGGCGGGAAGATGACTACAAAAAGGTTTTAAGCTTAAAATATTATATTTTTTACATTAGAAAATGGGATTTTTTTCATTTATTCAGGAAATCGCAATGGACTTGGGTACCGCCAATACCATCATTATCAGTGATGATAAGATTGTAGTGGACGAACCTTCTGTTGTAGCCCTCGACCGCCGCACCGACAAGATGATTGCCGTGGGCGAGAAGGCAAAGATGATGTACGAGAAGACTCATGACAACATCCGTACTATCCGTCCTTTGCGCGATGGCGTTATCGCAGACTTTACTGCTTGCGAGCAGATGATGCGTGGACTCATCAAGATGGTCCACACAGGCAGCCGCCTGTTCTCACCTTCACTCCGTATGGTGATTGGTGTTCCTTCTGGCTCTACCGAGGTGGAGCTCCGTGCCGTTCGTGACTCTGCCGAGCATGCCGACGGTCGCGACGTTTATTTGATTTTTGAGCCTATGGCTGCCGCTATCGGTATCGGTATCGATGTGGAGGCACCAGAAGGCAATATGATAGTTGATATAGGTGGTGGTTCTACCGAGATTGCCGTTATCTCGCTCGGTGGTATCGTTTCCAACAACTCTATCCGCACAGCCGGTGACGACCTCACCGCTGAAATCCAGGAGTACATGAGCCGTCAGCACAACGTGAAGGTTTCTGAGCGTATGGCTGAGCGTATCAAGATTCACGTAGGTTCTGCCTTGACAGACCTGGGTGAGGAGGCTCCAGAGGACTTCATCGTTCATGGTCCTAACCGTATCACAGCCCTCCCAATGGAGGTTCCAGTATGCTATCAGGAGATTGCTCACTGCTTGGACAAGACCGTGGCTAAGATTGAGAATGCCGTGCTCTCTGCCCTTGAGAATACTCCACCAGAGCTTTACGCCGACATCGTGAAGAACGGTATCTGGCTCTCGGGTGGCGGTGCTTTGCTCCGTGGTTTGGACAAGCGCTTGACAGACAAGATTAACATCCCATTCCATATCGCCGAGGACCCATTGCATAGCGTGGCTAAGGGTGCCGGTATCGCATTGAAGAATGTGGACCGTTTCTCTTTCTTGATGAGATAAAATTTTATTAGATAAGTTTCGTGACTTTGTTGGGAAGGTTAAATTCCCCCCAAGTGGCGAAACTTTAATTTTATATAATAGTATGCACAACCTTTTAGAGTTTTTGCAGAAATACAACCATTGGTTTGTCTTCGTGATTCTCGAAGTGGTGAGCATGGTGTTCCTGTTTCAGTATAACAGCTATCAGGGCAGTGCGTGGTTTTCCACAGCCAATGCCGTGACGGGAAAGATTTATGAGTGGGATGCCAATGTGGAAACCTTCTTCTCGCTGACCAAGGTGAACCAGGAACTCACGCAGCGAAATGCCTATCTGGAGCAGCAGGTGCAGCATCTTTCCGACAGTCTCTATGCCGTGACCAAGGATAGTGCCATCTATCACCGCGACCAGTTTGCCCTGCTCAAGAACTACAGACTCATTCCTGCCAAGGTGGTTGCCAACAGTCTGGATAAGCCCGACAACCTGATGACCATCGACAAGGGTAGCGCCGACGGCATCCATAAGGATATGGGTGTAATCAGCGGCACCGGCGTGGTGGGCATCGTATATCTTGTGGCCGAGCATTACAGCATCGTGATACCGGTGCTCAACGTGAAGTCGAACATCAGCTGTACCATCCAGGGCAGAGGCTACTTCGGCTATCTGAGATGGAAGGGCGGCGTATCGGAGCTGGCTTATCTGGAAGAGGTGCCACGCCATGCCCATTTCAAGCTGGGCGACTATGTGGTAACCAGCGGTTACTCGGCTGTGTTCCCTCCAGGTGTTAGAGTGGGCAAGATACTGCATGTGTTCAATTCCGCCGACGGCCTGTCTTACCGCGTACAGTTGCGACTCTCAACAGATTTCGGCAACCTGCGCGACGTATGCGTCATCGACGACACACTGATGAAAGAGAGAATAGAGATTATGCGTGCTGCGCAAGACAGCATCAAGCCCGATGGCAATACGGGCAGTAAAAACTAAAGTAAAGTAAGAGGAGATATCAGAAGCAATGAGTATAGATATTTTAAAACGACTCGGCATCTTCGTGGTGCTCGTGCTGGTGCAGGGACTGGTGTTCAACCATATCCATCTGTTCAATTGTGCCACCCCCTTGCTGTATATCATCATGGTGCTCCATTTCCGCAGAAACCACCCACGCTGGTCGGTGATGCTCTGGAGCTTCATGCTGGGACTTTGCATCGACGTGTTTGCCAACACGCCGGGTGTTGCGGCGGCATCGATGACAGCCATCGGACTGCTGCAACCTTATCTTTTTGAACTCTTCGTGCCTAGAGACAGTGCTGAAGACCTGGAACCATCGATGCGAACCATCGGTGTGGGTTCGTACGTGCTCTACACGTTGATTATAGTACTCGTTTATAATCTGTTGTTCTTTACGATAGAGACTTTCAATTTCTTCAACTGGATGCAGTGGCTGCTCTGCATTGTCGGCAGCAGTGCCATCACCATGGTGCTGATCATGGCGCTGGAGAGTTTCAGAAAGTCGTAGGGATTTTTACCCTGAAGGAAAAAGAAGAAGAACATTCATGTCCATTGATACTTATATATATATATAATAAGGTATGGTAGATTACAATCTTGAGAAGCGCAGTTATGTGATTGGTGGTGTGGCGATAGTTATCGTGATAGTCTACATCATCAGGCTCTTCACGCTCCAGATTATGAGCGAGGATTACAAGAAGAATGCCGACAGTAACGCCTTCCTGAAGCAGATAGAGTTCCCTTCGCGTGGTGCTATCTACGATAGAAACGGAAAGCTGATGGTGTATAACCAGCCTTCTTACGACCTGATGGTGGTGATGAAGGAGCAGGAGGGACGACTTGATACCCTCGACTTCTGCAATTCCCTGGGTATTACCAAGGAGGCTTTCGAGAAGCGAATGGAGGATATCAAGGACCGCAGTAAGAATCCGGGATATTCCCGATATACGCAGCAGCTTTTCATGACGCAGTTGTCTGACAAGGACTTCAGCGTGTTCCAGGAGAAGATGTTCCGATTCCCGGGCTTCTATGTGCAGAAGCGAAGCGTGAGAGAATATACCTATCCGTATGCCGCCCATGTATTGGGCGATGTGGGCGAGGTTTCGGAAAGCGACATCGAGGAAGATGACTACTACCAGCCGGGCGACTACATCGGAAAGCTGGGTATTGAGAAGCATTACGAAAAGGAACTTCGAGGCGTAAAGGGTGTGAAGATTCTGCTCCGTGATGCGCGCGGAAGAATACAGGGAAGCTATCAGAACGGAAAACTCGACCAGCGACCTGTAGCAGGAAAAGACCTGACCCTGGGTATCGACGTGAACCTGCAGGCTCTGGGTGAGCGTCTGCTGCAGGGAAAGATAGGCAGTATCGTTGCCATCGACCCTAGAGACGGTTCGGTGCTGGCAATGGTTTCCTCTCCATCTTACGACCCTCGTAAGCTGGTGGGCAAGAACCGTGGTAAGATGCACCGATGGCTCTCGCAGAACCCATGGAAGCCTCTGCTCAACCGAAGCATCATGGGACAGTATCCTCCGGGTTCTACGTTCAAGACTACCCAGGCGCTGACTTATCTCACCGAGGGTATCATCACTCCGGGCACAGCCTTCCCATGTAATCACGGATTCTCTTACAAGGGATTGCACGTAGGTTGCCACGGGCACCCGTCGCCTATCGCACTGGTGGATGCCATCAGTACTTCGTGCAACGGTTATTTCTGTTGGGGACTCTACTATATGCTTGGAAGCAAGAGCAAGTATGGTTCTGTGCAGAAGGCAATGACTGTTTGGAAAGACTATATGGTGAGCATGGGATTCGGCTACAAGCTGGGCATCGACCTGCCGGGCGAGAAACGAGGACTGATTCCTAATGCCCAGTTTTATGACAAGGCCTACAAGGGTTCCTGGAACGGACTGACCGTAATCAGTATCTCCATTGGTCAGGGTGAGGTGAACCTGACGCCTTTGCAGATAGCCAATCTGGGTGCTACCATCGCCAACCGAGGCTATTACTATGTGCCTCACGTAGTGCGCAAGGTGCAGGGCGAGCCGCTGGATACGCTCTATACCCGCCGGCATTATACCAAGGCATCGAAGCGTGCCTACAACTATGTGGTGGCTGGTATGAGAAGTTCGGCACTGAGGGGAACCTGCAAGATGCTTTCACGCTACGACTTCGAGGCATGCGGCAAGACGGGTACGGCTCAGAACCGTGGTCACGACCACTCTGTGTTCATGGGCTTTGCTCCGATGAACAACCCTAAGATTGCCATCGCCGTGTATGTGGAGAATGGTGGTTGGGGTGCCGATTATGGTGTGCCTATCGGAGGCTTGATGATGGAGCAGTATCTGAAAGGAAAGCTGTCGCCAGCTTCAGAAAGTCAGGCAGCACAGATGCAGGCTCGCAGAATCGCCTATGGCTCTTCTAGCAGATAGTTTTCAGTTAATAGTTTATAGTTGATAGTTTATAGATTATGAGCGATAATAAACAACCGGCTGGTGTACTCCGTTCGCTTGACTGGTGGACCATCGGCATCTATCTGGTGCTGCTCAGCTTTGGCTGGATCAGCGTCTGTGGTGCCAGCTACACCTATGGTGACAATAATATTTTCAGTCTGGGTGCCCGTTCGGGCATGCAGATTGTGTGGATTGGCACTTCCATCGCCTTGGGCTTTGTTATCCTGATGATGGACGACAGGTTTTTCGATACCTTCTCGTATGTCATCTATGGCGTGCTGATATTGCTGCTCTTTGCCACGGTATTCAATCCGCACAGCATCAATGGTTCGCATTCCTGGCTGGTTCTCGGACCGCTCCGACTGCAGCCTGCCGAGTTTGGTAAGTTTGCTACGGCGCTGGCTGTGGCGAAGTTTATGTCGAGCTATGGTTTCAACATCCACAACATGAAGCATTTCATGGCGGCGGTGGGAATCATCCTGCTGCCGATGGTCTGCATCGTGGGACAGCGAGAAACGGGTTCGGCACTGGTTTATTCCGCCTTCTTCCTGATGCTCTATCGCGAGGGAATGCCTGGAGCCGTGCTGTTTACGGGTGTCTCGATGATAGCCTACTTTGTGGTGGGTATCAAGTACGAGAATGTGCTGATGTGGGATACCTATACCTCGGTGGGTAAGTTTACGGTGCTGCTGCTGGTGCAGATATTCACGGCGGGCATGGTGAATTCCTATACGGGCAACAAGAAGCATGCGCTGATTATTCTGGCATATTCGGTGGGTATCACGCTGATAGTGGCGCTTTTCTCCACCTTCATCATCCCGTTCGATATCGTATGGATTCAGCTGCTGCTCTGTGCACTGATGATAGGTTTCCTGGTATATCACGGCTTGAGGACGAGATTCAGGAATTATTTCCTGATTTCCATCTTCTCGTTGGGTTCTATTGCCTTCTTCTACAGTGCCGACTACGTGCTGAACAACGTGATGGAGCCTCACCAGCGAGTGCGTATCAATGTGCTTCTGGGATTGGATGAGGATTTAGCTGGTGCCGGATATAATGTGCATCAGAGTGAGATAGCCATCGGTTCGGGCGGTTTGCAGGGCAAGGGATTCCTCAACGGAACCCAGACCAAGCTGAAGTTCGTGCCAGAGCAGGATACCGACTTTATCTTCTGCACGGTGGGAGAGGAGGAAGGCTTCCTGGGTTCGGCAGGTGTACTGCTGCTCTTCCTGATGCTGATATTGAGGCTGATAAAACTGGCAGAGCGGCAACCGTTTAAGTTTGGGCGAATATACGGATATTGTGTGTTGAGTGTGTTCCTGTTCCACCTATTTATTAATGTGGGAATGGTGCTGGGCGTGACGCCTGTGATTGGTATTCCGCTACCGTTCTTCAGTTATGGCGGTAGTTCGCTGTGGGGTTTCACCATCCTTCTCTTTATCTTCCTGAGAATTGATGCGGGAAGAAATCTGGTTAGAAGCTGAGATAATGGATAATGTATAATGGATAATGTATAATGCATATATCTTGTACAATATAAATATAATAAAAGGGCAAAAGCATTGTTTTGAGATGCTTTTGCCCTTTATTATTTTTTTATTTTGCCAATTCAACTTTTACTCCGATATCGCTGACGCCGGGAAGGATTTCTCGCTTCATGTCGTGGCGTATGGTGATATGGATGGAGTCGCCTTGGTTCATCTTATACATATTGATGGGGAAGTTGTATTGATAATAGCTGATTCCCTGTCTTGAGCTGGAACCGTCTTTTCCAATGAATTGGCAGAGCACGGTATCGGCTTTTTCTATGCGGTCTTCCTGCTTGTTAGCTGGATAGATGGTCTGGTCCACGATGAGTGTTAATCCTGTGAAGGGATAGGCTCCTGTGATTCTCAAACCCAGGCTTTCCTGATAGTATCCTGTGGTAAGGATGGGAGGAATATCGAACGAGAGGGTGTCGTTCTTCTCCCATCCGGCGATAGGTGTATGGGCGTATTCGTCATACACCGTTCGCTGGAAGCAGGAGGCAAGTACGAAGACTGCCACCATCAGGAAAATGAAATTAATCATTCTTTTCATTTTTCTCTTTTCCTCCATTCTGGTTCTGTCGAGGACCTTTGTTTCTGTTGTCTTTGCGGCGGTTTACATTTGGCTGGTTACCATTCTTTTGCTGGTTACCGTTCTTTTGCTGATTACCACCATTTGCATTACCATTCTTCTGTGGATTACCGCCGTTTTGCTGCTGGCGGTTCTCGCCCTTTGGTCTGCGGTCGCCTCTTTCCTGCTTGTTTCCGCCTTCCTTGTCCTGGCGATTATTGTTACTGTTATTCTTGTTCTTTTTCTTCTTTTTCTTCGCCTTGTCGAATCGGCTGAGGTCTGACTCATTGAGCAGGTCGATATGCTTGGAGCTTTCCTTCACCTTTCCGTTCTCCATCAGACTGAGCGGCTTTTCGCCATTCTTGTTCAGCTCGATAATCTCCTTGGCACGGTCGGCAGTGATGGTTTCGAGGTTGGAAGCCAGATTCTTGTCGGATGAGTAGGTGATGAGGCCAGCCAGAATATCCACCTTAAACTGGTAGAACTGACCATCGGCTGTTTCGAGCACGGCATCCTTAGGTGGCATCTTGCGGCTTGCCTCCACGTAGTTGTCTACCTCGTAGTTCAGACAGCACTTCAGTTTGGCGCACATACCCGCCAGTTTCTGTGGGTTGAGCGAGATGTCCTGATAGCGTGCTGCATTGGTGCTTACGCTTACGAAGTTCTTCATCCAGGTGGCGCAGCAGAGCTCTCTTCCGCAAGGACCGGTTCCGCCGATTCTGCCTGCTTCCTGGCGTGCACCAATCTGCTTCATCTCGATGCGTACATGGAAAGCCTCGGCAAGTACCTTGATGAGCTGGCGGAAATCCACACGTTCATCAGCGATATAGTAGAATATCGCCTTGTTGCCGTCGCCCTGGTACTCCACGTCGCCAATCTTCATCTTCAAGCCCAGGTCTTTGGCTATCTGGCGGCTCTGGATCATGGTGGCGTGTTCGCGGCTCTTGGCCTCCTTCCACTTGTCAAGGTCCACCTGCTTGGCGATGCGGTAGATGCGCTTGATGTCATCCTGCGACTTGAGGTTGGCTTTCTTGATCTGCAGTTTCACGAGTCGTCCGGTGAGTGTAACCACACCGATGTCGTGGCCCGGGTTAGCCTCCACAGCCACGAGGTCGCCCTTTCTCAGGTCTAGGTTGTTCACATTGTGATAATATCCCTTTCGGGTATTCTTGAATTGCACCTCCACGAGGTCGGTGCTTTCTGCGTTTCCTGGCACATCGGCAAGCCAGTCGTATGTGTTGAGCTGTTTGTCCTGTCGTCCTACAGCCTTGCAACATAGACCTCTGTCGCAGCCATTCCACATTCGGAATTTCATATTCTTGTAGTCCACGATGTAATCTATTTATTGTATTTTATTTATATTATGTATATATGATGCTTTCATTATTATTTTCTGATGAGGAGGACGATGACCTTCAGCGCCATGTCGAAGAAGACAATCTTGGGATTGGCATTCTGGGCGATGAACTTCTTGCTTTCCTCGAAGAGGTCGGAGATATCGATGATGTTCGCCTCGTTGATGAATCGGGCGAAGTTCTTGGCGAAGTCCTCCTCATCCTGCGTCATGTAGCTCAGTTCCGGCTGGCGGAAGTTGTACATGAAACTCTCGCGAAGCATGTGCATGAAGTAATCCAGCATTCGCTTCTGCTTCTCTCTACCAAAGGTGGCTACCACCTCGCTCCATTTCTTCAGGTCGTGAATGTTGCGCATGTATGCCAGTCGCATCAGCATGATGAACATGTCCAGGTGCTGGCGGTTTTCGTTTCCGGAGTCAAGCTCTTCCAGTGCCAGGTTCCAGTTGCCTCCTGCTATTCGGGCGATGCGGTGGGCGGTGTTTTCGTCCAGCAGTCTTCGCTCGATGAGTGCCTTCTTCACTTCCTCGTTGTCGATTTTCTTGAAGTCGATGCGCTGTGCACGGCTTCTGATGGTTTCGAGCAGCAGCTCCGGGTTCTCGCTTACGAGGAGGAAGAGTGTCTGGCGTGGCGGTTCCTCCAGGAGTTTCAGTATCTTGTTGGCGCTCTCATCATTCATTCTTTCAGGGAGCCACATTAAACTTATCTTATAGCCGCCCTGATTGGACATCATCATCAGTTCACGAGCAATGTTATTGCTTTCTTCTGCTGTGATAATGGCTTGCTTATTGAAATCGGCATCCACCTTTCCCATCCGCTTCATCCATTCGCTGATTACAATATAAGGACCTTGCGACAGGAGCATCTCTCTCCATTCTCTAATGAAGTCAAGACTAACTGGCTTATGCTCTGATGGCATATCCGATGTCTTGATGGTAGGGAAGGTGAAGTGCAGGTCGGGATGCTCCCATTTGCCGAGCATGGAGCAGGCGCGGCGCTTCTGGTCATCGCTCATTGGGGGCAATGCCTGGGCAGCTGCAGCATCGGCTTCTTCTCTTTCGCCCAGCAGAAAACTGGCGAATGCCAATGCCATGGCTAGTTTTCCACAACCTTGCGGTCCGCAAAACATCAGTGCATGGGGCACACGATTCTCCCGAACCATCTCCATCAGACGGTTCCATATATCTTGCTGACCTATGACTTCCTTCTTTAACATTTTATTTCTTGAATTTTAAAATAGGATTTTTGCAATCTGCTTTACGCTGTCCACTGCTGATACGGTGAAGAAGTGGATATGGTTGTAACCATGATCGAAGAGATCTTTCACCTGGCTGGTGGTCCACTCGATGCCGAGAGCCTTGGCATCTTCATCCGTCTTGCACTTCAATACCTCCTGTGCCAACGCCTCAGGAATATCGCAGTGGAATGTCTTTGGCACCATGGTGAGCTGGCTCAGCTTGGCAAAAGGCTTCAGCGCTGGTACGATAGGGATGGTGATGCCCATCTGGCGTGCCTTCTCCACGAACGCATAGAACTTCTCGTTGTCGTAGAAGAGCTGGGTTACGGCGTAAGAGGCACCTAGCTGCTGTTTGAGGAGCAACTGCTGCATGTCCATTTCCAGGTTGGGAGCCTCTTCGTGCTTCTCTGGGTAGCAAGCCACACCGCAGCAGAATTTTTCTCCCGGGTGCTTGATAGGAGTGCCGTCGAAGAAGAAACCGTCGTTAAACTGGTTCACCTGCTCCAGAAGGTCGGTGGCATGAGAATGACCGTTAGGGGTAGGAGTGAACTGGCGGTCTTCCTTCGCCTTGTCGCCTCGGAGCACAAGGATGTTGCTGATGCCCAGGAACTGGAGATCGAGCAACTCATATTCGATGTCTTCCTTCGACGCACCGCTACAGATGATGTGAGGGATGACAGGGATATCGTATTTGTTCTGGATGGCGCCGGCGATGGCTACTGTGCCAGGGCGGCGGCGCACACGCTGACGAGTGAGGAGACCGTTTTCCAGTTCCTTATATACATACTCGCTGTGGTGTGTGGTTATGTTGATAAACCTTGGGGCGAATTCCTTGAGGCTGTCGATGGTGCGGAACAGTGCCGCTGTGCCATTACCCTTGAGTGGTGGCAGAACCTCGAACGAGAAGCCTCGTTTATCGCCCTGTTGATGTAAAAAATCTGCAATGTTCATATTACGTAATATCTATTTTCCCTTATTTGGTTGCAAATTTACAAAAAAAATGGGGGAAAACCGCACGTTATCCGTAATATTTATAGAGAAAAAGATAAAAATCAGAAATTAAAAGATAAATTATAACCTAAAGTAAAATGGAACAGCAAGAAAAAGGCTCCAAGGCCTATTTAATTTCAATCGTGATGGTCGCCGTATTGGGCGGCTTGCTTTTCGGTTACGATACCGCAGTGATATCGGGTGCCGAGAAGGGTTTGCAGGCATTCTTCAAGGGTGCTGGGGATTTTGAATACACCGATGTGATGCACGGATTCACTTCTTCCAGTGCTTTGATTGGATGTATCATAGGTAGTTCACTTTCTGGTCTCTTTGCCAGCCGTTTTGGTAGAAAGCGATCGCTCATCTTTGCGGGTATCTGCTTCTTCCTCTCGGCGTGGGGATCTATGGAACCGGAAACGTACATCCTGCCTCAGGGACATCCAGACTGGACGCTCCTGGTGGTGTTTAACTTCTATCGCGTGCTCGGTGGTATCGGTGTGGGTATGGCTTCTGCCATCTGTCCGATGTATATCGGCGAGGTGGCTCCTAGCAACATCCGCGGTATGCTGGTAAGCTGGAACCAGTTTGCCATTATCTTCGGTCAGCTGGTGGTTTACTTCGTCAACTTCATCATCATGGGCTCGCATGCCAATCCTATCTATGATTCTGCGGGTGCCATCGCCAACATGGTGGATGCGCAGTGGACCATCGAGACGGGCTGGAGATACATGTTTGGAAGTGAGTGTGTGCCAGCCGGCTTGTTCACCTTCCTCATCTGCTTTGTACCAGAGACTCCACGTTATCTCGTGATGGTGGGACAGGATGAGAAGGCATACGGCATTCTTGCTAAGATTAATGGTGCAGAGAAGGCGCGCGAGATTATCCACGACATCAAGAACACGGTGACCGTGAAGACCGAGAAACTGTTCTCTTACGGATTCATGTGTATCTTTGTGGGTGTAATGCTTTCTGTATTCCAGCAGGCTGTGGGAATCAATGCCGTGCTCTATTATGCGCCTCGTATTTTCCAGGATATGGGCATGGGTAACCCGATGGTTCAGACTGTGATTATGGGTATTGTGAATATCTCGTTCACGCTGGTTGCCGTGTTTACCGTAGAGAAGTTGGGTCGCAAGCCATTGCTTATCTTCGGTTCCATCGGTATGGCAGTGGGAGCATTGGGCGTAGCCCTCACCTTCGGCAATGAATCTTTGAGTACGGTTACGATGCTGAGCATCATGGTATATAGTGCCAGCTTCATGTTCTCATGGGGTCCGATTGCGTGGGTGCTTATTGCCGAACTTTTCCCGAACACCATCCGTGGTGCAGCAGTAGCGATAGCCGTAGCCTTCCAGTGGATCTTCAACTTCATCGTCAGCTCTACCTTCGTGCCGATGTTCAATATGCACTTAACGCCGGGCGATGACTTCGGTCATTGGTTTACCTATGGTTTGTATGGAGCCATCTGTATCGTAGCCGCTATCTTCGTATGGAAGCTGGTTCCTGAGACCAAGGGCAAGAGCTTGGAGGATATGAGCAAGCTTTGGAAGAAAGATTAATTGAATTTCAGAAGAAAGATTGATGATAATCAGAAAATTATCTTTTGACTAGGATATAAAAAAGGGGCGCGATAGTCTATCTCGACTGTCGCGCCTTTATTTTAGTTTTCTCACTGAGTGATAAATTCAGAGCATATATTTGTAAGTTGTTTTATTTAAGAGAGTATTAACTATATATTTCTTTTAGAGTATTCTGTATCTTGTGAGAGATGTCTCTCTCTTGGGATAGAGTTTTCGTTTTCTTGCTTGTCCTTATTTGCCTGTCTTCTTCCATGCATTGCGAACAGCGAAGGCAACTGTGCTATAGTTAGAATTGATAGAATTCTTGATATAGCCAGTCTGTGCACCATCCACCCAAATCTGATAGAGAGCGAACTGGAAGCCCAGCTTTCTTGGATCCTTGAGGGTGCAATAGCCGTAATAGTTCTGGTTAGGAATGAATACCAGCTGCACCTTGTGGCTCTTGTTGTCTGCGCCATAAGCCAAATTCAGCTCGATAACGTTAGGACATGCGATGTAATATGCCACTTCTGAAGTGCTGTTTGGCATCACGTTATACTTGCAGGTGATGGCTCTTGGAGCCTCCTTTGCGATGGCTTGAGACAATTCCTTATTAGAGATGTGCTCTGCGATTGCAGCAATAGGGAAGTTTGCGATGCTCATAGTGCTATCACCGGTCATGCTGATGCGTACAGATGAAGCCACAGAGTCGGTCTGGTTGTTGACATTGTCATCGTTCTTCTTTTCGAAGAGAACGACCATGTCGTTGTAAGAACCTACTGACATTGCCATTTGAAAATTACTCTGTGCATCCTTGCTCAATGGGCTGTAGCCGTTGTCGCTATCTGTGTTGCATGATGTGAAAGACAAGGCTGCCACGAAGGCTGCCAGAATAGAGAATAATGTAATCTTCTTCATTTTTTCTTGATGATATTTATTTTTTCTTTTATTTCTTCTTTGTCGAACAGGATTAAGCACGTTTTCCGCACTATTCCTAATTAATAAACTCCCGAATTGCCTAAAACTTGCATCTGTTTTTGTTAAAAGCAGTTAAAATACAGAAGAATATCTGCAAGATACAGCTTTTTTATCGGATAATCTTGGCAGAAATGGTAGAAAGCACTACTTTTGTGATGCTATTTAAAATATCAGATAGAGTTATGGAAAGAAAAAGTAGAAAAATCAAGATGTGGATGATGGCGGGATTCATCGCCTTGCTCTCATCCTTTATGTTGTCTTCGTATGAATTGCCGGTAGCTCAGGCGGATGCTCCGGGACTGGAGATTCCGGTGATTCAGAAGAAGGCTGCGAAAGGGAAAGCGGTGAATGGTAAGGCTGCGAATGTCACTGGTTCTGGAACCATCAAGCGTCGATTCGCTTATACCGTATCTTATAACCATGGTACCCGACAGCCGAACTGGGTGGCATGGACTTTGACCCGTGCCCATGCATCGGGAAAACTGAAGCGTGGCGATTTTGAGGATGATATGGATATGCCATCACCTAAGGGTACGAAGGCAGATTATTTCAACACGGGTTTCGACAGAGGCCACCTGTGTCCAGCAGGCGATAACAAGTGGAGCCAGAAGGCGATGGATGAATGTTTCCTGATGACCAACATGTGTCCGCAGACTCATGCCCTGAATGCGGGCGTATGGAACAGCATCGAGCAGCAGTGCCGCACTTGGGCTAAGAAGTATGGCAAGGTATATATCGTTTGCGGACCTATCTTTCTGAATAAGCAGCATCGCAAGTTGGGCAAGAACAAGGTGGTGGTGCCCGATGCCTTCTTCAAGGTGATTCTCCGCACTGGCAAGAATCCGCAGGCCATCGGCTTTATCTGCAGAAATCAATCAGCCAAGGGACTCCAGAAGAAGGACTTCGTCAACTCTATAGATGAGGTGGAGCGTATCACCGGCTACGATTTCTTCTCGAAACTTCCGGATAACGTAGAAAAGAAGATAGAGGCGAAAGCTGATTTATCCAATTGGTAAATAAAAGGTTTTATCCGCCGATGGCGGATAGAACTTAAATCGATATGTTGAAAGGAATAGAAACGAAAAAAGGACTCTCCCTAATGGAAAGTCCTTTTTCTGAGACTGTGACTCGCATGGGGCTCGAACCCATGACCCCAACATTAAAAGTGTTGTGCTCTACCAGCTGAGCTAGCGAGTCAATCTCCAACCTTTGATTTCAAAAGCGAGTGCAAAGGTACGACTATTTTTTGGAATAACCAAATATTTAGCCGTTTTTTTTGCTTATTTTCTTCAATTTTATCTGGAATCAGCGGTTTTTCAGCCATTTCTTCCTCATATTGCGGCTTTTCTCGCGTTACGTATCGCTGCCAGTAGGCAATGAGGAGCGTGGTGAGAGGAAGTGCTACAATCAGACCGATGAAGCCCAATAAGGCACCCCAAACGGAAAGACTCAAGAGCAGGATGGCTGGGTTCAACCCCATCGCCTTGCCCATAATCTTAGGCGTTACCACCATATCTGTGATTACCTGAACCACACAGAATACCAGGAATGCCAATCCGAAGACTACCCAGAAGTTCTGTCCTGTATCCGCCGCCTTCAGCATGGCGAGGAACGCCGTAGGGATGAGGGCGAAGGTATGAAGATAAGGTACCAGATTCATGATGCCAATCAGAATGCCCAAACCTATCGCCATCGGGAAACCGATGATGGTGAAGCCGATGCAGAACATGATGCCCATGCAGAGCGACACCATTCCCTGACCTCGGATATAGTTGTTCAGCTCCCTTTCCACATCTTTCATCAGTGCATGCCAGAACGGGCGGTTCTTCTTCGGGAAGATGCGCACCCAGTTGGCTGTCAGCGTCTCGTAATCGAGCAGGATGAAGAACATATATAATAAGGTAATCATCGAGGCAACGATACTCATGATAATGGTAGCCGTCTGACTCACCACCGAGAAAACCTTCGGCATCGTGGACTTAAGGGCATCGCTGAAGTCCTTGCTCTTCAGGAAATGCTCTATGGTGGACTGGTTGGCCTGCAGCCATTCCTTGATGAGAGCTGTCAGGTTGTTGGTGTGGGTAGTCTGGTGCACCCATTTGGTCAGGACGATTCCCAGCTTGTCAAACTGGTCAATCATTGGTGGGATAATGAGCCAGATAACTCCGCCCACGATGGCTATTGCAGCACCCATTGCCAGAAGAATGGAAAGGGCACGCACCTTGACATGGAGTTTATTCTCGATGAACTTCACGACGGGGTAGAGCAGGTAAGCGAAAAACCATGCTATAAAGAAAGGAAGCAGTACATCACTCAGATAATTGATGATGTATAGTACCGCTAATACGAGGACGACGATACCCGCCCAACGTATGAACTTATCGAATGTAATCTCCTTGCTCATATCTTCTCACTTCTTATAATTCATTATGGATAGCTTTCTGGTAGCAATCTCTGCAAAGTGGCTCATATTCGTCCTTCTCGCCGAGAAGCACACGCTTGTCGTTCTTCACCAGTCGGTGGCTTACGTATGCCAGGGCACCGCACTTCACGCAGATGGCATGCACCTTGGTCACCTCGTCGGCGATGGCACAGAGAGCCGGAATCGGACCGAAGGGAACTCCCTTGAAATCCATGTCGAGACCCGCCACGATGACGCGTACGCCACGGTTGGCGAGTTCGTTGCAGACCTCCACCAAGCCATTGTCCAGGAACTGGGCTTCGTCGATACCGACCACGTCGATGTCGGAAGCCAACAAGAGTATCGATCCCGAAGATTCAATAGGAGTCGACCGGATAGAGTTCTGGTCGTGGCTCACTACATTGTCTTCGGAGTAACGAGTGTCTATCGCCGGCTTGAAGATTTCCACCTTCTGTTTGGCGAAGCTAGCTCGCTTCATTCTTCGGATTAATTCTTCGGTTTTTCCGGAGAACATCGATCCGCACACCACTTCAATTCTGCCGGGACGGTGTGCCTCCCCATATAGTAATTCTGTCATTTCGGGGGCAAAATTACTAATAAGGTTTTAAAAAATGCAAAGATACGCAGTTTTTTTTTGCTATGAAAGATTAATTAACTACATTTGTACCCACTTATGGGCATATTATATATCGTACCTACTCCAGTGGGCAACATGGAGGACATGACAATGCGAGCCATCAGGGTTCTGAAAGAAGCTGATTTGGTGCTCGCGGAGGACACTCGCACATCGAGCGTCCTGCTCAAGCATTTCGATATCCGAAATCGCTTAGTGGCGCATCATAAGTTTAATGAGCATGGCACGTCGTCGGGCATCGTAGAGCGATTGAAGGCTGGCGAAACCATCGCATTAATTAGTGATGCGGGAACCCCAGGCATCAGCGATCCGGGTTTCTACCTGGCTCGCGAGGCGGCTAAGGCGGGCATCACCGTGCAGACCCTTCCGGGGCCTACGGCATGCATCCCTGCCATCGTGTCGTCGGGATTGCCTTGTGACAGATTCTGCTTCGAGGGATTCATTCCGCAGAAGAAGGGGCGACAGACCTATCTGGAGTCTCTGAAAGATGAGGTGCGCACCATGATTTTCTATGAGTCACCTTATCGGGTGGTGAAAACGCTGCAGCAGTTTGCCGAAGTGTTCGGCGAAGACCGTCAGGTGAGCTGCTGTAGGGAAATCTCGAAGCTGCACGAGGAGAGCGTTCGCGGAACGCTTGCCGAAGTGATTGCACATTTCGAGGAGACTGAGCCTAGGGGCGAGTTCGTTATCGTCCTGGCTGGCAAGGACCCGAAGCAACTGAAAGAAGAATTGAAAGAAAAGCGACGCGAAGAAAGAAAAAACAGAAAAAACAGAGAAGAATAAAATTTTCTGCTCTTTTCTTCGTTATGTTATTATTAATCATAAATTAATAAAAGGTAAAGATTATGAAAAAGCTATTAATGATGGCATGCCTTGCAGCCTTGGTATTAACTGGTTGTAAGGATGGTAAGACTACCGCAGGTATTGGTGCTGCTCAGAATGATTCTCTCAACAGTATCATTGCTCAGAAAGACAGCGAGTTGAACGACTTGATGGGTACTATCAACGAGATTGAGGATGGTCTCAACCAGATTAATGAGGCCGAGAATCGCGTTACCCTTCTGAAGAATGGTGAGGGCGCTAGCAAAAAGCAGAAGCTCACGGAGGATGTACAGTTCATCGCTACACGCATGAAGCAGAACAAGGAGCTGATTGCCAAGTTGCAGAAGCAGATGGCTAACAGCTCTATCAAGTCGGAGCAGCTCCAGAAGACTATCGCCAACCTCACTAAGCAGTTGGAGGAAAAGGAGAAGCAGCTTCAGGCTCTCCGTGAGGAATTGGACAGCAAGGATATCCACATCGCTGCGCTCGATGAGACTATCAATAACCTGAACACCAAGTCAAATCGCCTGGCTAGCGAAAGCAGCAAGAAGAGCGAGGTGATCAATGCTCAGGACAAGCAGATCAACACTGCATGGTATGTGTTCGGCACCAAGAAGGAGCTGAAAAACCAGCATATCCTGGAGGGTAACAAGGTGATGACCGGTAATTTCAACAAGAATTACTTCACCAAGATAGATATACGCGACCTCTCTGAGATCAAGCTCTACTCTAAGAATGTCAAGGTGCTCACCACTCATCCATCAAGCACCTATACATTGGTTCGTGATGCTAACAAGCAGTATACTCTTCGCATCACCAACCCTCAGATCTTCTGGAGCACCAGCAAGTATCTTGTTGTACTCGTGAAGTAGTGAACTCTTTTTAAGAGATGAATGAACTCTTTTAAAGAAATGAATTATCTCTTTCTCTGAAAGAAATCCTGCATGAGTGCGCGGCACTCATCTTCCAATACGCCCGATGTAACTGTTGTCTTAGGATGCAGTGCATCGGGCGCATATTTTGTATACCCCCGCTTCTCGTCGCTGGCACCATAAACTACCCGGCTTATCTGTGCCCATCCCAAGGCTCCGGCACACATCACGCAAGGTTCCACGGTGACATAGAGCGTGCAATCCTTCAGATACTTTCCGCCCAGCATGTTGGCACCAGAGGTGATAGCCTGCATTTCGGCATGGGCGGTTACATCGGTGAGCATCTCCGTGAGGTTGTGGGCACGTGAGATGATTCTGTCCTGACATACAATGACGGCTCCCACGGGAATCTCGTCTTCATCGAATGCTGCCTGTGCCTCCAGCAGGGCACGGCGCATGAATTCTTCGTCTTTCTTCTGATTGTCTACCATATTTCTATTCTTTATGATTTCTCTTTTCCTTTTTTGTGCAAAAATACATAAAAAACTTTGATGGGTGAAAGAAAAGTGTTATTTTTGCATGGTAATAGTGCCTTTTGGGCGGAAAATAATGTCGCCAGGGGGCTAAACTTAAGAAAAATAACCGATGGCAGAGCATAATGAATTGGGAAAATGGGGAGAAGATGAAGCGGTGCTTTATCTGGAAGACCAGGGGTACGTGATTGTCGACCGTGACTGGAAGATAGGGCGGCGTGACCTCGACATTCTTGCCTATACTCCCGATGGCAACACGCTGGTGGTTGTAGAGGTGAAGACCCGCACCAGCGAGGAATACCAGCAGCCCGAAGAGGCTGTTACCCGGGGCAAGATGAGGAATCTTGCCATTGCTGCCAATGCTTATGTCAAGGAATGCCAGGTGGACAAAGAACTGCGCTTTGATGTCATCTCCATCGTGGGGTGCGCTCATCAGGTGAAGAGTCTCCAGCATCTGAAGGATGCCTTCAATCCCATGCTGATACTTTAACTCCGATGCTGATACTTTACTTCGTTCTGCCGGCAAGTACCTATTATTATTTATTAATGTGAAAATGGAAACAAAGATGATACGAATGCAGGAAGCGGATTCCACGAATACCTTCCTGAAGGGAATGAAAAACTGCGATGATGATACGATTGTCGTTGCTGTGGCCGATTATCAGACGGCTGGTAGGGGACAGGGAACTCATACCTGGGAGAGTGAACCGGGCAAGAACCTCCTGTTCAGTATGCTGATGACTCCTACCTGGGTGCCTGTGCGCCAGCAGTTCCTGCTTTCAGAGGCCGGAGCCCTTGCCGTGAAGGAGGCACTGGATACCTATACCGACGGCATCACACTGAAATGGCCGAACGATGTGTATTGGAACGATAAGAAAATCAGTGGTACGCTGATAGAGACTTCCATCGACTCCAAGGGCATCAAGCGTTGCATCTTCGGCATCGGAGTCAACATCAACCAGATGGAGTTCCATAGCGATGCGCCTAATCCGGTATCCTTGGCTCAGATCCTGGGTCATGAGGTGGATAGGGATGAAGTGCTCCAGAAGATTATCGAGGCATTCAAGAAGTATTATGAACTGCTTCGTCGTGCCGACTACATGGATGTATCGGGCATCTACCATCTCTCACTCTATCGCCGCAAGGGCTTTCATCGCTATGAAGATGCCGATGGAGAGTTCGAGGGTGCCTTCGTAGAGGTGGAAGATGATGGTCATCTGATACTTCACGACAAGAAGGGAATGATTCGTTCGTATGCTGTCGGTGAAATTAGATTTTTAGTTAATAGTTAAAAGTTAATAGTTTATAGGGCGTAGCCTCCTGTTAACTATTAACTGTAAATTGTAAATTATAATACGTTATGGCAAAGTTTAAAAGAATTCTTTTGAAGTTGAGCGGTGAGAGCCTGATGGGCAAGCAGAGTTTCGGTATCGATCCTGAGCGCTTGAGTGATTATGCAAAGCAGATTAAGGAAGTTCACGAGATGGGCGTACAGATTGGTATCGTTATCGGTGGTGGCAACATCTTCCGTGGTCTGAGCGGAAGCCAGAAGGGTTTCGACCGTGTGAAGGGCGACCAGATGGGTATGTGTGCCACCGTTATCAACTCCCTCGCCTTGAGCAGCGCACTCGGTGCATTGGGCGTTAAGAACAAGGTGCTCACAGCTATCCGCATGGAACCTATCGGTGAGTTCTACACCAAGTGGAAGGCTATCGAGGCTATGGAGGATGGCTATATCTGCATCTTCTCTGCCGGTACAGGCAGTCCATACTTCACCACAGATACTGGTTCTTCGCTCCGTGGCATCGAAATCGAGGCAGACGTGATGCTCAAGGGTACTCGTGTGGATGGTATCTATACAGCCGACCCGGAGAAGGATCCTACTGCTACCAAGTTCAGCGACATCACTTACGATGAGATTTACACCAAGGGCTTGAAGGTGATGGACCTTACTGCTACTACCATGTGTAAGGAGAACAATCTTCCTATTTACGTATTCAACATGGATATCGTGGGCAACCTGAAGAAGGTGATGGAAGGTGAGGAGATTGGAACCCTTGTTCACAATTAAACAAAAAATCAGTAGAACTGATAGGATATAAAAAAGAAAGGCTTGCTACCCAACGGGAGCAAGCCTTTCTTGGCTTATTGCCATAAGCCTTATTTATTTCTCTTATACAATAACCAAGAGAGGAGGACATACATCAGGATGATAATCCACCAGCCTTCCAGGAAGCCTCTGATGCCTTCGGTAGCTACCGACAAGGCAAGAACTGCCACAGCAAAACCTACGAAACCATACTTCACCTCGTTGCCCTTAAACGACCACTGCTTGAACTTCAGCGCAAACAGCGGCAATTCGCATACCAGCAGGAAACTGGTGGCGAGAATCATTGCCAGGATGAGGAATACCGACCAGCTCTGGCTGGTAATCCAGCTAGGACTGCTCACTACCAGCGAACCCCAGAACAGGGCGTTGGCAGGCGTAGGCACACCGATGAAAGAGGTGGTCTGACGCTCATCCAGGTTGAACTTAGCCAATCTCAGCGCCGAGAAAGCGGCGATGATGAAGGCTGCGTAAGGCAACCATGGGCGCAATGGCTCCAGAAACTCAGGATACTCCATGACGAAGAGCTGAGAGAATACGATGGTGGCTGGAGCTACACCAAAGGTAACATCGTCGGCAAGCGAGTCGAGCTCCTTGCCTATAGGCGATGAAACATGCAGCAAGCGAGCGCTCATGCCATCGAAAAAGTCGAAAACTGCTCCGATGATAATCCACAACAAAGCCATTTCGGGATTACCGCCGAAGGCGAACGATGTAGCGATGCAGCCAGAGATGAGGTTGCAGCATGTAATCGTGTTTGGAATATGCTTCTTAATACTCATTTTTTTATTTCAATTTTGCTATAATTGTCTGGTCACCTGTGGTAGCCTGTCCCATCTTGACGCATACTTCTGTGCCGATAGGCAGATACACATCTACTCGGGAACCCAGCTTGATGAAGCCCAGGTGCTCGTCGATGTAGCACTCCTCGCCTTCCTTGGCGTAGGTAACGATGCGTCGGGCAACGGCACCAGCTATCTGTCGGCACAATACATCCACACCCTCAGGGGTCGTGATCATGATGTCGGCATGCTCATTCTCCTCGCTGGCCTTTGGCAGCCAAGCCTTCATGTACTTACCGTTCTCGTGCTTCACGAACTTCACCTTTCCATCCACCGGGAACCAGTTGGCATGAACATTCCAGAGGCTCATGAAGATGGAAATCATCAGGCGCCTGTCGTTGAAGTAAGGCGCATTGTCTACTTCTTCTATTACCACAATCTTACCGTCTGCAGGAGCCACAACGAGCTTCTCGGTATCCTCTACGTTCAGGTAGCGAATAGGGCAGCGGTAGAAATTGAGTACGATGCCATATACCACACCGAAGACAACAAGGAATGCCCAGAAGGGAATCTTGCTGTCGAAGGCATACCATAAAATGGCTGCGATGGCTACTAATGCTATACCGCCGTACACCAGCTGACCGGTGCCCTCGCGGTGCAATCTTATCTTTTTTAATTTCTTAATTTTCTGTCCCATGAGATAGGTTTATGTTTATATCGGTGCAAAGGTACGGCATTTTTATCACTTTTGCAAATTTTTCTCTCATTTCTTTTGGCAATATCAACTTTTAGCAGTAACTTTGTTGTCAAAATAGGAAATTTAAGGCAGAAAATGGAAGATTTTATACATTTACACGTCCATACACAGTATTCCATCCTCGATGGTCAATCCAAGATTCCGCATCTTGTTGACAAGGCTATCAAGGATGGAATGAAGGGTATGGCTGTAACCGATCATGGTGTGATGTTCGGCATCAAGGAACTCGTTGACTATTGTGGAAAAGTCAACAAAGACCGAAAGAAGGAAGGGCTGGAACCCTTCAAGCCTATCATCGGTTGTGAGATGTATGTGGCTAGAAGAACCAAGGGCGACCGTGAGAAGGACAAGGGCGATATGAGTGGTTACCACCTCATCGTGCTCGCCAAGAACTATAACGGATACAAGAACCTAATCAGACTGGTGAGTAATTCGTGGGTGGATGGTTACTACATGCGCCCTCGAACCGACCGTGCCGACCTGGAAAAGTATCATGAGGACCTGATTGTCTGCTCGGCATGTATTGCCGGCGAGGTGCCTGCCAAGATTCTGAAGGGCGACATCGCCGGGGCACGTGAAGCCTGCGAATGGTATCACAATCTCTTTGGCGATGACTATTACCTGGAGCTGCAGCGCCATAAGGTGCCAGATGACCCGAGTCTGCTTGCCAACCGTGAGGCTTACGAATTGCAGCAGAAGGCGAACAAGGTGCTCATCGAGTTTGCCAAGGAATACGGCATCAAGCTCGTCTGCACCAACGACTGCCACTTTGAGGATAAGGAGACTGCCGAGGCGCACGACCACCTGCTCTGCATTGCTACCGGCAAGGACCTGGACGATCCTAACCGTATGCGCTATTCCAAGCAGGAGTGGTTCAAGACCCGTCAGGAAATGAACGATGTGTTCTCTGATATCCCCGAGGCATTGTCCAATACCCTCGAAGTATTAGATAAGGTAGAAATCTATAGCATCGACCATGGACCTATCATGCCGTTCTTCCCCATTCCTGAAAGCTTCGGCACGGAGGAACAGTTGCGCCAGCGGGTGTCGGAGCAGGACCTCTACAAGGAGTTTACCAGTGATGAAAACGGAGAGAATCAGCTGCCACCCGAGGAAGGACAGAAGGTAATCGACCGACTGGGCGGTTACGACAAGATATACCGAATCAAGTTTGAGGCAGAATATCTGCGCCATCTTGCCTACGAGGGAGCCAAAAAGCTCTATGGCGACCCGCTGCCGGCAAACGTGGATGAGCACGTCAACTTCGAGCTCCATGTCATGAAGACCATGGGTTTCCCGGGCTACTTCCTCATCGTGTCAGACTTCATCAAGGCGGCTCGCGAAGAACTGGGCGTGATGGTAGGTCCGGGACGTGGTTCTGCGGCAGGTTCCGTAGTGGCGTACTGTCTGGGAATTACCAAGATAGACCCCCTGAAGTATGACCTGCTGTTTGAGCGTTTCCTGAACCCTGACCGTGTGAACCTTCCGGATATTGATACCGACTTCGATGATGATGGTCGAGGTAAGGTGCTGAGATGGGTGATGGATAAGTATGGTCACGAGAACTGTGCCCATATCATTACATACGGTTCGATGGCCACCAAGAACTCCATCAAGGACGTGGCCCGAGTGGAGAAGTTGCCATTGGACAAGGCGAATGCACTGTGCAAGGCGATACCCGACAGATTGCCAGATGGTGCGAAGATGAATCTTCCCAATGCCATCAAGTATACGCCAGAGTTGAAGGAGGCTGAGTACTCCAGCGACCCTCGTGAGAGCAATACCATCAAATATGCCAAGATGCTGGAGGGAACCATCCGAGGCACGGGTATCCATGCCTGCGGATTCATCATCTGTAGAGACCCTATCAGCAGCTGGGTACCTGTATCCACTGCCGATGACCCTGATTTTCCGGGACTGAAGACGGCGGTGACGCAATACGATGGTCACGTGATTGAATCCACGGGACTCATCAAGATGGACTTCCTGGGCTTGAAGACCCTCTCGGAGATGAAGGAGGCATGCAAGGTTATCAAGCAGACCACGGGCGACATCATTGACCTGGATACCATTCCTATCGACGATGAACTCACCTATCAGCTCTATCAGAAGGGACAGACCATTGGTACCTTCCAGTTTGAGTCGCCGGGTATGCAGAAGTATCTCCGCGAACTGAAGCCTACCGTGTTCGAAGACCTCATCGCCATGAATGCCCTCTATCGTCCGGGCCCTATGGATTACATCCCATCGTTCATCGCCCGTAAGAACGGTCAGGAACCTATCCAGTATGATATCCCATGCATGGAGAAATATCTGAAGGATACCTACGGCATCACGGTATACCAGGAGCAGGTGATGCTCCTCTCCCGACAGTTGGCTAACTTCACCCGAGGTGAGTCGGATGCCCTGCGTAAGGCGATGGGTAAGAAGAAGAAGGCCATCGTAGATGCGATGAAGCCTAAGTTCATCAAGCAGGGAACGGAGAACGGCCACGACCCAGCCGTGCTGGAGAAGATATGGGGCGATTGGGAGAAGTTTGCCTCCTACGCCTTCAACAAGTCGCACGCCACCTGCTATTCGTGGGTAGCTTACCAGACAGCCTATCTCAAGGCACACTATCCAGCCGAGTATATGGCGGCGTTGATGACCAGACGCTTTGCACAGATTGTGGAGATCACCAAGCTGATGGAGGAGTGCCAGTCGATGGGCATCAAGACCTTGGGACCTGATGTGAACGAGAGTTACCGTGCCTTCGGTGTGAACGAGCATGGCGAAATCCGTTTCGGTCTTTCAGCCATCAAGGGTATGGGAGCCCCGGCAGCCGATGCCATCGTGGCCGAGCGTCTGAAGAACGGACCTTATAAGACTATCTTCGATTTTGCCGAGCGAGTGGATTTCTCCTGTGTCAACCGCAAGGCATTCGAGACCTTGGCGCTGAGTGGTGGCTTCGACAGTTTCGGCATCCGTCGCGAGCAGTTCTTCGGCAAGAACAGCAAGGGTGATACCTTCCTCGATACCCTGGTGCGCTATGGTCAGCTTTATCAGCAGGAACAGCGCGAGGCAGCCACCTCACTCTTTGGAGGTGCGGAAGCCGTAGAGATTGCTACTCCGCCCATTCCTGAGGCTGAATCCTGGAGCACCATCGAAAGATTGAACAAGGAGCGTGAGCTGGTGGGCATCTATCTCTCGGCGCATCCTCTCGACGAATACGAGATTATCCTTCATAATATGTGCAACACCCATTGCAGTGAGTTGAGGGATAAGGTAGCACTCTCCAAGAAGGAAGATGTGGTATTCGGCGGCATCATCACCGAGGTAAAGTCAAAGTTCACCAAGACGGGCAAGCCATGCGGCTTCGTTACCATTGAGGATTTCGAGGGCTCGGGCGAGTTGGCGCTCTTTGGCGAGGATTGGGGTGCATGGCGAGGCATCATGATGGAAGGAAGTACCATCTACTGCACGGCAAAATGCGTGGCACGCTATGGCAATGCCAACTATCTGGACTTCAAACTGAGCACCGTGGAGTATCTGCAGACCGTGAAGGAGAATCGCCTGGAGCGTTTTACCATTGTTGTGGATAGCACTGAGGTAAACGAAGCCTTTGTGAACGACCTGAAGTCGGTGATAGAGAATGATGAAGGCAAGGCACAGCTCTTCCTGCAGATTCATGACCCTGAGAGCAATACCAATATCCTGATGCGTGCACAGGAGCGGACCGTGGGAGTGAGCAGAGAACTGATTCAGTTTGTCAACGATCATCCGAAGATGAGTTATCAAATCAATTAGTATTAATATATAAAAAGGTGTAAAAATGGAAGTAACAATTACAACCGAGAATTTCGAGAGTTACAAGAATGGCGAGTTGCCATTGGTAGTAGATTTGTGGGCTACCTGGTGTGGTCCTTGTCGCCAGATTGCTCCTATCGTGTCTGAGTTGGCAGAGGAGTTTGACGGCAAGTTGGTAGTTGGAAAGTGTGATGTAGAGGAGAACGACGACATCGCTATGGAGTTTGGCGTTCGCAACATCCCTACCATCCTGTTCTTCAAGGGTGGTCAGTTGGTTGACAAGTTTGTTGGTGCAGCTAACAAGTCAACTCTCAAGGAGAAGTTTGAGTCTCTTTTGTAAGACATGCGTCTCTTTTGATAAAATAAGAAAAAAGAGAAATGAAGAATGGGAATCAATCCATTTTCATTTCTCTTTATTATTTCTCTTTTTAGAATTCCACGCTTCTGGAACCATCTTCCTCCACGGTGATTGTCACCTTGGTGCAATCCTCTGGCAGTAGGTCTTCTATGAGTTCAGGCCACTCCAGGAAGCAGAGGTTGCCGCCATAGAAGTAATCCTCGTAGCCCATATCGTATACCTCGTCAATCTTCTTGATGCGGTAGAAATCGAAGTGGTAGATAGGGTCGCCATTGCCAGCTGTATATTCGTTGACAAGCGCGAAGGTTGGCGATGTAATCACGTCTTCCACGCCCAGTTCCTCGCAAATTGCTTTTACAAATGTCGTCTTTCCGGCACCCATCTTGCCATAGAAGGCAAAGACCTTGCCGTCGCCCATGTTCTCAAGGAATTCCTTGGCTGCTACATGGATGTTGTCTAATGAATCAATCTTAATCTTCATATTTTTACTTTGAACTTTATGATTACTATAAACTATCAACTATCACTAGTTTCTCTTTCTCGGTGTCAGGGTGATGAGCGGAATGAGCATTTCCTCCATCGAGATGCCACCATGCTGGAAGGTATCCTTGTAGTAGGATACGTAATAGTTGTAATTGTTCGGATAGGCGAAGAAGGCATCACCGTAGGCAAATACATACGCAGTGCTCAGGTTGGGCGCAGGTAGCTGGGCCTTGTGCGGCTCCTTGATGGTAAACACCTCCTTGGCGTTGTAAGCCAGGTTCTTGCCCAGTTTATAGCGCAGGTTGGTATTCGTGTTGCGGTCGCCGATAATCTTGATAGGCTTCGATGCACGGATACTGCCGTGGTCGGTGGTGATAACCACCTTGAAGTCGCTCTGTGCCAGTCGCTTGAAGAATTCGGCAAGCACCGAATGGCGCAGCCAGCTCTGCGTAATGCTGCGGTAGGCACTCTCGTTGTTGGCAAGCTCACGCACCATCTTCGATTCCGTCCGGGCATGCGACAGCATGTCGATGAAGTTGATAACGAGCACGTTCAGGTTGTTGTCCTTGCATTCGTTGTAGTGCTCCATAAACTTGTCGGCACCCGCCGAGTCGTTCACCTTGTGATAGCTGAAGCTGTATTTCTTTCTGAACCGGTCTATCTGGGTTTGAATCAGTGGCTTCTCGTTCAGGTTCTTGCCTTCCTCCTCGTCCTCATCCACCCAGAGTTCCGGAAACATTTCCGCTATCTTGTTCGGCATCAGTCCGCTGAAGATGGCGTTTCGGGCATATTGGGTGGCGGTAGGCAGGATGCTCATATACATATCTTCCTCTATCTCGAAGCTGTCGCCGATGTCCTTGGCGAGCATCTTCCACTGGTCGTAGCGGAAGTTGTCGATGACGATGAGGAATACTTTTTCGCCCTTGTCGAGCATCGGGAATATCTTGGTCTTGAAGATATCAGGACTCATCACCGGCTTGCCATCCACTGGCTTTCCTATATTCTTGGGGTCTACCCAGTTCAGATAGTTCTTGGCTATGTATTTGGCAAAGCCGATGTTGGCTTCCTCCTTCTGCATGGAGAGCATCTCGGTCATGTTGCTGTCGGTATCGCTCAGTTCCAGTTCCCATTTCACCAGTCTCTTGTATACCTCCATCCAGTCCTGGCAGTTGCGGCAATCCATCATCTGCATGGCTATTTGCTGATAGTCCTGCTGGTATCCGCTCTGTGTCACCTCGGTCACGATGTCCTTGCGGTGGATATTCTTCTTGAGCGACAGTAATATCTGGCTGGGGTTGACAGGCTTGATCAGATAGTCGGCTATCTTGGAACCGATGGCTTGGTCCATGATGTTCTCCTCCTCGCTTTTGGTGCACATCACTACGGGAGTGGCAGGCTGAATGTCCTTGATCTGCTGCAAGGTCTCCAGTCCGCTCAATCCGGGCATCATCTCGTCGAGTAGGATGAGGTCGAAGGTCTGCTGTCTGCATTGGTCGATGGCATCTGCACCATTGCTCACGGTAACTACCTCGTAACCCTTTTTCTCCAAGAAAATGATGTGAGCCTTGAGAAGTTCAATCTCATCATCCACCCATAATAATAATCCGTTGCTCATATTTTTTCTCCTTATATTTTTTCGGGGTGCTAAATTACAAAGAATTCTTGAATGCAGGAAGAATCTTGTCGTAAAGAATGTTAAGTGTTTTTTGTTTTTAAGTTCAGGACTTGATAACGTAAGTATTTTTAAGGAATCTTTGCCTTCGGATATACTATAAAGGCTCGGAATCCGTTATTATGATTCAGTGGGTGATTCGAAACGATACCCTTTATGATTGATAAATCCTGTATGATTAATTAAAGAAGAATAAGAAGATTATAAGAAAGCAATGCTCAAGATTGTAATGATTATGCTGTGCGGAATAGGTACGGGGTATCTGCTTCGCAACAAGAAAATGAGTTTCATAGGCCGTATCATCACGGCACTTATCTGGGTACTCCTGTTCCTGCTCGGTATCGAGGTGGGAGCGAATCCCCGTATCATCAACGGACTTCAGACCTTGGGACTGGAGGCAGTAATCCTGACGCTGGGCGGCAGTGCCGGAAGTGTGCTTTTTGCCTGGGCATTGTGGAGATACGTGAGTAGTAGAGGAGCGAAGGCAGTAGTGAAGGATAAGTCTGGGGATGTCTTGCGGGATGATTTGCAGAAAGGAGACGAGGGATGAAAGGTAGCTTGATTATCGTGGGTTTCTTTGTGCTGGGCATCATCGTGGGTGTGTGCGATGTGGTTCCTGCGGGTTTGCTGGATGGCGACGTGAGCTATTATGCGCTTTGCTGCCTGATGTTCTGTGTAGGAATCAGCATCGGATGCGATACTTCGGTGTTGAAGAGTTTCAAGGATGTGAATCCCCGATTAATGATGTTGCCGGTGATGACTGTCCTGGGCACCCTTGCCGGATGCGCTGCGGCTTCCCTGTTGCTGGGACATCGCCAGCTGACGGATTGTCTGGCAATAGGTTCGGGATTCGGGTATTACTCGTTGTCGAGCATCTTCATCACGCAATATCGTGGACCGGAGTTGGGCACGATAGCCTTGCTGGCTAATATCTGCCGAGAGATACTCACCCTGCTCTGTGCGCCTTTGCTGGTGAAATATTTTGGCAAGTTGGCACCAATCAGTGTGGGTGGAGCCACGACGATGGATACCACGTTGCCGATTATCACCCGCTGTTCGGGCGAGCGTTTCATCATCGTTTCCATCTTCCATGGTTTCTGCGTAGATTTCTCCGTTCCGTTCCTGGTCACGTTCTTCTGTTCGTTGTGAAATTTGAATTATATACTTACAATACGTCAGTACTATAATAAGTAGAAAAAGAGAGAGGGTGCGTCATGGTTTAATGACACACCCTCTCTCTTTTTTAGTTTTCCTCTAGAATCCGTCGAGTTCGAAGTATTCGTCTTCCAGTCCGGAATCTTCAGGCTTCTTCTCCTCGAAGTCGATACCGGTATCTTCGGTCTTCTCCTCTTTCTGCTGAGGCTGAATCTCGAAGGTATCGTCATCTTCCTGAGTCTTCTGCTCTTCCTTGGTTACAGGAAGAGTGAATTCTTCTTCCTGGGTAGTCTGCTCTTCCTTGTTAACCGGCAGCGTGATTTCCTCTTCCTGCGTCTTCTGCTGCTCAGAATTCTGATTTACAGGACCGAGAATCAGATCTTCTTTTGGTTCCAATTCATCAAGCGGATGATCGCCCGTTTCTGGAACCTTGCTAGATGCATCTTCCTGATCTCTATCTACAGCTATTTCTGCTGGCTCGATGAGCAGGCGGAGCTGGCTGATCTTCAATGGGGCAAAGTGCTTGGCGTAGAACTTGTCGTAGTCGTCGTACGACAGTTTGGTGCCCAGAAACTCCAGGTTCGGCTCGCTGATGACAAAGGCTCTTGCCTTGTTCAGCAGACGGGTGATGCCTGCCTGCTTATACACCTCGTTGGCATATTGGCGAGCCTCATCGTAGTTGCGGAAACCGCTTACTTTCAGACGATGCAGACCTTGAATATCCTCGATGTTGAGGTCGAAATTACGTGCCATATACGAGGTGAAGTTGTATTTTGCCACCTCGAAGAGCAGCTGGTTCTCGTTTACGGAATCAGGAACATAGGCCAGGAGGAACACGAACTTGTCGTTGCGTTCGTCGTTAAAGCCCTTGTGCTGGGTAGAATCGTTGTTGTTGATAACGTCGCTTCTCATCGACCATACATTGCTCAGGTCGAACTTGCCTCCGTAGAGTCGCTTGCCGGCGTTGACTCCATTCACTATCATACCCGCCATCTCGCTGAGTCGGCTGTTAGGATATTTCTCCACCACGGTGTTCATGATGGTCATACATGAATCTACGTTGCCTTCGTTGAGCTGGGTCATACCGCTGATGAAGAGGAACTTGTCACGGTTTTCGCCCGTAGGGAACCGCTTCTCCGATACGGTGGCATTCGCCTTCACTACCTCATATTTACCCTCCTTGAATGCCTGGTAGGTGAGGGTATAGATGGAGTCTTCCAGATGAACGCCTATCTTGGCATTCTCCATATAATATGGATCGGAAAGAAGGATGGTCCACTGGCTTTCAGGGTAGTCCTTCTTCAGTTTCTCCACGTAGGTACTTGCCACATCCGGCTGCTTCTTTCTGGAATAGAGCAGGTAGAGATGATAGTAGACATCATCCATGTGCTCATATTCCGGATAGTGGTCAGTCAGTCGGCGCAGCGCCTTCTCGCTGAGTGGCAGGTTGTCGAGCTTATCCTTGAAGATGACGCCCGAATGATAGAGTCCGTCTTCAAGCAGCTGGTTGCTTTCTGCCAGCTGTTCCGGGGTGAATGGAATCTGAGCCATGTAGTACTCCCGCTTGTGCGGGTCGTTCACGGCGCTGTCGGTAATCTGCTTGAGCGAATCTTCCTGGGCGGCTACGTTGGCGAGTGAATCTCTCATCTCGTCGGTCATCTCCTCGGCACCCTGTGCTGAAGCAACCACGGTTTTGTTGACTCGCTGCCAGTTGTCTACATTCTCTCGCTTTCCCCAGAGTTTCTGGAACTGCGCCTTACCCTGGGTTACGGCAACAGGAGAATAGAAATACCACTTTCCTTTATCCATGCCGTTCATGCCGTTCATTGCATTGTTGGTAGCGTTGTGCTTCTTGTTGGCATTGTTGGCAAAGTTGCCTCCGTTTCCTCCCTGTTGGTTATTGGCAGCTTCCTGCTCAGCCTGTTTTTTGCGTTCTTCCTTTTCTTTCTTCTTCAGGGCGGTAATCACGCGGTCGATGGCAGCGTTGCGGTCTTTCTCATCCATCTTTGCCAATGCCTGGAGGGAGTCCTGCAGGGCTACGGCATCGGTGAAGGGTACCAGTTCGTCGAGCACCTTGGAGCGGTTGGAGAGCTGCTCGTAGTCCTTGCGCTCCTTGTCGAGCAAGCCGATGGCTTCGCCGTAGCAGCGCTGGGCATCGGAGAATTTCTCTCTAATCCAGTAGATGTCGCCCAGATGCAGGAGGAGCACACCTTTCTCTATGCCGCTTCTGGTGGCCTTGGCAACGCCTTTCTCGTAGGCTCCGATGGCCTGCAGGGTGTCTTTCTGAGCCAGGTAGATATTACCGATGGCATAATATACCTGGTCGAGATATTCCTGGTTGTTGTCGGATGCCGCCATGCGCTTCAGCTTGCCTATCATCTTTCTGCTGTTGTTTGCCGCCATCACCTCGGTCATCGAGATGCGGGCGTTGAACTCCAGTTCGTAAGGAGGATTGAGGCGCACCACGTGCTTGAAAGCCTTGTAGGCTTCCTGCTTGTTGCCGATGGAAGCCTGCAGCTGTCCCATCAGGTACCATTCGCGTGCCTTCTGCTTGCGGCGCATCTCGTGGCTGATTACCTTTTTGAGATAAGGAATCGCCTGTGCCGCTTCGCCCTTGCGGATATGGTAGTCGGCAAGGGTATAATCCCATTCCTTCTGGGCACTCCAGTGGATGGAATCGCGCCTGATGTTGCGGATTACATCTTCTGCATCATACATCCAGTCCTGTTCTATGTAGCATTTAGCCAGCCAGGCACGAGCCTTGCCGTAGATGGCAGGTTGGGTGGCGTAGAGGCGGCTCATGTAGGCGAAGGTGGTGGCTGCCGAATTGAAGTCGCCCTTGAAGAACTGCGATCTACCCATCAGCATCCAGGCTTTCCACAGAAAGGGGTTGTACTCACGGCGGCTGAGCCATTCAATATCCTTTTCGGTCTTCTTTCTGCTTTTTGTCCATTCAGGTCGGCTCTTGATACTGTGCTGGTGAATGGCTTTCTCGCATTTTTCGATGGCACGGTCGTAGTTACTCTTACCTATTTCGCGGCTACTCTTGTTGGTAACGGTGTAGAGTGGAATCTGCTCGGTATAGTTGTCCTTGTTGCCTGCTTCTTTCTCCAGCGAGGCATCAATATAGGCGAGTGTACCATTATAATAGGTATTGTATCGGGCGTTGAAGGCATGCCACCATCTGCTCTGCGCCGTATTCTTCTGCGTAGAACATCCGATGGTACTCATCGAGATGATGATGAGCACGATGGCGTATGCCAGGTTTCTTGTAGGGTGCTGATGCTGTTTCATTTTTTCTGGATTCCTTTCCACAATTTTGCGATGGCAAAGATGATGATGCTTACGAAGATGATGGTGGCTCCCGACGGCACATTGAGCATGTAGCTGGCGTAGAGCCCCACGATGCAGTCTATCCAGCCCAGGATGATGCTTGCCCAGATCATCTGCCTGTAGTTGTAGGTGAAGAGGTTGGCGGTCATCTGCGGGATGGTGAGCAGACTGATGGCGAGTACGATGCCCACCATCTTGAGGGTGGCAACGATGGTCATGGCGATGAGCGTCATCATCAGATATTCGATGAGGGTGACCGGCAGATGCTGTGACCGGGCAAAGGTACTGTCGAATGCGATGTTCTGGATGGGGCGCAGGAGGAAGGTGAAGAGCAGTGCCACCACCAGGGTGAGGATGCCCAGCAACCAGAGGTCTGCGCTGTCGATGGCGAGGATGCTGCCGAAGAGGAAGGAGGGAAGGTCGGGCATGAATCCCGGGGTGAGAAAGCAGCAGATGATGCCCACGCTCATGCCCAGGGTCCAGAACATGGCGATGGCGGAGTCTTTGCGCACATCTTTCTTACGCGAAATCCATTGTACGCCAAAGGCACTGAGGATGGCGAATACCATGGCGGAGAGGATGGGGTTGATGCCCGAGAACACACCGATGCCGATGCCGCCGAAAGAGGCATGGGTGATGCCGCCGCTGATGAAGACCAGACGGCGGGTAACGATGTAGGTTCCGATGAATCCGCACAGGATGCTTGCCAAGAAGGCGCCTATCAGTGCGTTCTGGAAAAATGTATATTGCAATATGTCCATATATGACTCCTAGCTATTTAAAAAGTTGATGACTTCATCCTTCAGCTGGTTAGGCAGGTTGATGCCTCGCAGAATCAGACTTCTGTTCCAGCCTGCCACCTCATCGGGCTGCATGGTGTAGAGCACTTCCGAGAATTCTTCCACTTCCTCGTCGGTATAGTCGTCAGCCTCTCGTCCTGCAAACCGGTCGAGGTCTTCGTCATCGTAATATTCTATTTCCTTGGTGGCTGCCTCCATCATGCAGTCTTGCTCGCACTTGGAGTTCTCTCCATTGCAAGTGTTGCACGATACGCCTTCCTGTAAAGGTTCCTCGTCCTCTCCCTTACGATGGGAGACGATACCGAATATGGCGCTTATCAGGCCTAGAGCCACCAAGGCTAAAACTAAATATAGCATAAACAATTAACTATCAACTATTAACTTTCAACTATCTCAAATCCTACTTTCTTGAGGTCTTCCCAATAGTGTAGGTATGACTTGCTCACTACTTCCGGGTTGTTGATCTCTATCTGAGGGAACTTGAAGGCGAGTGGGGCGAAAGCCATCGCCATGCGGTGATCCTCGTAGGTGTCGATAGGGGCAAAGCTTGCTTCGCAGGTCTCGCCATCCCAATAGAGCGTATTGTCGTTCTCGTCGTGGATGATGTAGCCCACCTTCTTCAACTCGGTCTTGAGAGCCTCGATGCGGTCGGTTTCCTTGATTTTCAGACTGGCAAGGCCTGTGAACTTGAACTTCACGCCGAGCGCACAGCATGCTACTACGATGGTTTGAGCCAGGTCTGGGGAACCCGTGAAATCGTATTCAAACTTAGGGAGAAGACAGCGGTTTGTCTTCAGCATTACATTCGTGATGGTGTCGCGATTCTCAAATTCGCTCTTCACACCCAGCAGACTGAAGATGTATTTCACCACAGAATCACCCTGCTTTGAACTGTCCATCAAGCCTTCCAGCTTGATAGAAGAGTCGATGTTGGCATTCAGGGCCATCATCTCGTACCAGTAAGACGAGGCACTCCAATCGTTCTCAATCATGTAAGGAGTCGCCTTGTATGGCTGCGGCTTCACGGTGATGGTGTCCATATCCGTCCATTCTGCATCTGCTCCATATTCCTTCATGGTCCAGAGGGTGAGGTCGATGTAAGGGCGTGAGGCAATTTCGCCAGTAAGCTTCAATTCCAGTCCATTCTTCAGCATCGGACCTATCATCAGGAGTGCAGAGATGTATTGCGAGCTGATGTTGCCTACTACCTCCAGGTGGCCGCCTTCCAAAGACTTGCCTTTGATGTGGAGAGGCGGATAGCCTTCGTTCTTCTCGTAGGAGATGTCTGCACCCAGATAGCGCAGGGCGTCTACGAGGATGCGGATAGGGCGATTCTGCATGCGATCAGTACCCGTGATGGTATGTTCGCCCGGTGTAGAGGCAAGATAAGCTGTCATGAATCGCATGGCGGTGCCTGCTGCCTTGATGTTGATGACATCAGGCATATCCTTGAGGGCGGCGATGATAACCTCGGTGTCATCGCAGTCGCTCAAGTTGCTAGGTTGTATGCTGCTTCCAGCCATCGCACTGATGACGAGGGCTCGGTTGCTGATACTCTTAGATGCTGGCAAGTTGATACTTGCATTCATTTGGCTAGGTGCCTTTATTGTATATTTTTTCATTCGCGTACCTTATATTATATATATTTCTCTGCAAAAGTACAAAATAAAAAGTACATACGCTAGAAAAAGGGCGAAAAAGTTTGTAAATGGGTTCAAAAAAGTGGTGGTGCTCCTGAGGGGTAATGAGATAGGCTGCTTACAATGTGTAAACTGAGATGGGGATTTATGGGGGTTATCAGGAAATACCTTCTGTCAAAGTGTATAAAAAAGACCCCTTAAATAACAATTTGTAATTTGGAAAACTCTTTCTAGTAAAAAGTAAAACCGACCCGAAAAAATAGATAAAATAGCGTTAAGGATTGATACAACCTATCGAAAATTGTATTATCTTTGCACCAGAAAAAAGAAATAATAATAAACAATTAATAATATCCTAAAAATTAAAAATATGAAACGAGTTATATTATTCTCATTGATGGCTTTAATGACCGTAGCAGCTTTCGGTCGCAAGCACGTAGAGAATGCAACAGTAGTAGCTGACACTATTTTCTATGCAGAAAATATGAGCAATGTAGCTAGTGCCGATCAGGCTAGTTATTACAGATTGCTGATGACTACCGGCGCTGGCCTCAATAAGAAGGACGTTTTCCAGGATTTCTATATGAATGGTAATCTCCGTGCTGAGGGAGGCTATAGCTTCATTGACCTCGGTAACGACCGCAATACAGTTTTCAACGGTGAAGTGACCACTTATTATAAGAATGGTAAGGAGAAGTGGCATGGCAAGTATGTCAATGGCAAGCGTGAGGGTTACTTCACTCTCCAGCTCCGCGAAGGTGGCGTGGCAGTTGTGCAGTACAGAAACGGCAAGTCTGTTCACGATTACTTCATGGTTACTTACAAGGACGGTACTTCTGTAAAGAAGAATCTCTCTGAGATTAAGGGTCTCTTGTAATCCGTTGACCAGCAAATCAATGCCCCGTTACATGGGGCAGTTGATTTCTTCATTAGAATTGAAAAATCTCTCTTATATAAATTAAAATTTTATGTTGATATGACCAATATGGGGATGGCTTCCGTGAGGAAGGTGATCCCCATCTTTTTTTTATCAACAATCTAATTTATATAAGAAAGTCTGATTTCTTGTTAGATGTTTAAGTCTACTTCCACCGGGCAGTGGTCGCTACCCATGATGTCGGTATGGATCTTTGCTTCTGTAATCTTGTCCTTGATGCTGTCTGATACCAGGAAATAGTCGATGCGCCAGCCGGCGTTCTTCTCGCGTGCCTTGAAGCGATAAGACCACCACGAATAGGTTACTTCCTCTGGATGGAGATAGCGGAAGCTATCGGTGAAGCCATCGTTCAGGAGAATTGTCATTTTCTCTCGCTCTTCGTCTGTAAAACCGGCGTTGCGGCGGTTGGTCTTCGGATTCTTGATATCTATCTCTTCGTGTGCCACGTTTAAGTCGCCACAGATGACTACCGGTTTTTGGGCATCCAGATTTTTCAGGAACTTGCGGAAGTCGTCTTCCCAAGTCATGCGATAATCCAGTCGCTTGAGTTCTGTCTGCGAGTTTGGTGTATAGCAGGTGACGAGGTAGAACTGATCGTATTCCAGTGTGATGATTCTGCCTTCGTGGTCGTGTTCCTCCACGCCCATGCCATAGCTTACGCTCAAAGGCTTGTGCTTGGTATAGATGGCAGTGCCGGAATATCCTTTTTTCTCAGCGTAGTTCCAATAACTTTCGTAGCCTTCAAACTTCAGGTCGAGTTGTCCTTCCTGCATCTTGGTTTCCTGCAGGCAGAAGAAGTCTGCATCGAGTGCCTTGAATTGGTTCTCGAAGTCTTTGCCCACGCAAGCACGCAGGCCGTTTACGTTCCAGGATATAAACTTCATTTTTTTATAGTTTATAGTTAAAAGTTAATAGTTTACAGTTGATGGCAAGAATGCTCTATAAACTATCAACTGTAAACTATTAACTATATATTAGATTCTTTTACTTTCTCCTCTCAGCAGGCTCATGAACTCCTGGCGGGTGTTCAAAGAGTTGAATACACCGCTATAATCACTGGTTGTGGTGATGGAATTCTGCTTCTCCACGCCACGCATCTGCATGCACATGTGCTTAGCCTCAATCACCACCATGACCCCCTGAGGATTCAGGGTTTCCTGGATGCAGTCCTTAATCTGCTGGGTGAGGCGCTCCTGCACCTGGAGGCGGTGGCTGAAGATATCCACCACGCGGGCTATCTTGCTCAGACCGGTGATCTTGCCGTTAGGAATGTAAGCCACGTGAACCTTGCCATAGAAAGGCAGCATGTGGTGCTCGCACATCGAGAAGAAATCGATGTCCTTCACGATAACCATCTGGTCGTATTTCTCTTCGAAAAGGGCATCTGTCAATACCTTGTGGGCATCCTGTGTATAGCCACGGGTCAGAATCTGCATCGCCTTAGCCACGCGCATCGGGGTTTTTACCAAACCTTCGCGCTCTGGGTCTTCGCCCAGGAGTTTCAATACTTCTTTATAGTGTCCTGCGAGTTCGTCCAATCCCTCGCGAAATTCTGTTTCTGGATTCATCTTATTTAATTTATAATTCTTAATTAATAGTTAATAATTTACAATTAATAGTTTATAGTTAGGCCTACGGCATCAATGCTGTAAACTGTTAACTATCAACTATAAACTATTAACTAGTACTGTACCGTAATCTGTCCCTTTACCAGGCATGCCTGTCTGTAACCCAGGGCTTTCACCTTGGCAAGAACCTTCTGGGCTTCGCCCAAATTGCGGAAGTTGCCCATGCGGCAAATCCATCTTGGGGAGTAGAAGTGAACGTAAACCGGCTGGTCTGGGAACTTCATCTTGATGTTGTTGCCTGTCTGTTCCGCCTTCAGTCGGTCGTTGCGGGAGTTACCGCCGGCATATACCTGTACTCTATATCCTGTAACCTTGTAGCTTTTGCGCATCACTTTCTTGCGCATATCCACTATCGGCATTTCAGTTTCTTCTTTTCTGTTCTCAGCCTTGGCAGCGTTGTTGGCGTGGGTGTCCTCCTTTGCGTTGTTGGCATGGGTGCCCTCCTTTGTGTTTTCATGCTGCGGATGAGGGGTAGGAGTATTCTCCCTTTGTGGGTGCTCAGTGTTCTTGTGCTGAGTGTCTGTTGGGGTCTTTTGTGGTTGTGGGGTAGTTTTAGTCTTGGTCTTGTCATCCTGTGCAGTAGGCTTCTTTTCTGCAGCCTGCACAGGTTTTCCGTTTACCAATTCGTCGATAGCCTTGCTTTGGTTCACGGTCACAACACCCTTTCCCGGTTCCTTCTTCTTCAGATGGTCCAGGTAGTTCTGCGCATTCGCTGTGAATGTAGAGCAGAGGATGAATATTAATAATGTGAGGAATTGTTTCATGACTATTTCCTTAAATTGCGCTTTTTTTGATATGAAAGCAGTCTTTTTTTTGATTAAAAAGGGATGCCCTCCCACGAAGAAAGGGCATCCCCGCAAAATATTTCTTGTTGAGATTACTTCTTCCAAGCGTCGATGATACCCTTGAAATCAGCAGCCTTCAAAGAAGCACCACCGATCAAGCCACCGTCGATGTTTGGCTTAGCGAAGAGCTCAGGTGCGTTGCTAGCCTTGCAGCTACCACCATAGAGGATAGATGTCTCCTCAGCAGCCTCGTTGCCATACTTCTCAGCTACGATAGAGCGGATGTATGCCAACATCTCCTCAGCCTGGTCAGAAGTAGCAGTCTTACCTGTACCGATAGCCCAGATTGGCTCGTAAGCGAGGATGATGTTCTTCCAAGCGTCAGCGCTCAAGTGGAATACTGAACCCTCCAACTCAGCCTTAACAACCTCGTTCTGCTTCTCAGCCTCACGCTCCTCGAGAGTCTCACCGCAGCAGAAGATAACCTTCAAACCATTAGCCAAAGCCAACTCTACCTTCTCCTTCAAGATCTCTGCAGTCTCGCCATAGTACTGACGACGCTCTGAGTGACCGAGGATAACATACTGAGCACCTGTGCTCTTTACCATCTCAGCTGAAACCTCACCAGTGAAAGCACCCTTAGCCTTGTCTGCGCAGTTCTCTGCACCGAGACCTACTACCTTTGAATCCAAAACCTGAGCTACAGAAGCCAAGTGGATGAATGGAGTACAGATGATTACGTCACAGTTTGGCTTGTCAGCTACCAATGCCTCGTTGATCTCCTTAGCGAGAGCAACACCGTCCTGCAGGTTCATGTTCATTTTCCAGTTACCTGCTACAATTTTCTTTCTCATTTTTCTTTTCTTTTTAAAAGTTGATAATATTCTGTTTGAATTCTCTTTCTTTCTGATCCAGGCGCCCCATGCCCAAAGCCGGTCGGCGATGGTAAGGAGTACCAGCGGGATGACAAACCAGGAGATGATGCCGGCTATCTTCTTGGCGGCACTTACTTCCGGCATCTTGCCTATCTCGGTTTGTTCCAGTGGCTTGCCTGCTATCTCTTCCATGCCAGGCAGGTCGTTGTGGCTCCATTTCCGGATGATGGTTCCGTCTTTCAGCAGCAGGAGTCCCGGGTTGCTGCGTATCACGGTCTTCAGCGTTGTCTCGTCTGTGATATAGAAGGGATATTCTGCTCCCGTGATGTCTTGCCAGTGCCTGATGGCTTTCTCCGTACTTGCCGTGAGGCAGAGGAAGGGATAGCCATGGTCGTTGGCGTATTCGTATATCTCGTCGATGCTGCCGAAGTTGCTGTCGTCGGCAAACTCCAGGTGGGGTGATACCAGCAGGAAGGTGTAGCCCTTGCGGTGAATCACTTCCTGGGTGATATCTGCGCCCGTCTGCGTATCTTCTATGCTGAAGTCGTGGATAGGTGGCACGTAGCCTTCTTCCGTCTGCACCGTCTTGCTGTCGATGAAGGTCCAGGTGGAGTCGGGATAGTTGTCTATCGTAAACTCCTTCCGTTCTCCGTTCTTCTCCAGGATGAAGGTGGTGTCAAACTTAGGTTGCTTGGCTCCCTTCGGAATCTCCATTCCCTTGGCGATGTTGGCGCCGATGTGATAAGGGCGGAAGTCGAACTGCGGAAGATACCACAGGCTCCAGGCGCTCATCACGATGGAGAAGAGGAACGTATAGTTGATGACAATCCATCGGGTTGACCTGGATACCAGCAGCGGCATGTCCATCGGTCTTCTCCAGATGAGGATGGCGATGGCAAGGAGAATGATGTTCTTGATGAACGTCTCCATGTTGCTGAGTACGATGGCATCACCGAAGCAGCCGCAATCCTTCACCGGGTCGGCGATGACGATCCAGAGTGTTATCAGCGTCATCACAGCCATCACGAGCAGGGTAAGCTTGCTCACCAGTCTTCTGCGGATGGCAAAGAGCAGGAAGATGCCGATGGCAAACTCGCACATGGCAAGCAGAACCGACATCACCAGTGTGCTCCACGACGGGAACATCCAGTCGATATGCAGTGCCTCCAGATAGTCGGTTATCTTATATTGCGTGCCCAGCGGGTCTATTCCCTTCACGAATCCCGAGAAGATGAACGTTGCTGCCATGAGCAGTCGCCCGATGTTTACCGCTATCTTGATTGCTATCTTCATCATTTTTCACTCCTCTTGATTATTTCTCACTCCTCTTGATTATTTCTCATTCATCTTGATGGCTCCGAACACGGCATAGTTGATGATGTCCATGTAGTTGGCGTCGATGCCTTCCGAAACGAGGGTAGCGCCTGCGATGTCCTCAATTTCCTTTACACGCTGAATCTTGGTGAGGATGAAATCGGTATAGCTGCTTACTCTCATCGAGCGCCATGCCTCGTCGTAGTCATGGTTCTTCTTGAGCATCAGCTGCAGCGCTTCCTGCGCATGGCGGTCGTAGAGTTTCATCGCCTCTTCCGGTGTCATATCCACTTCATCCGCGAAAGGCTTTTCCAGCTGGATGAGTCCTACGATACCATAATTAATAAGGGCAATGAACTCGGGGCGGATGCCCTCACCTACCAAAGATTCTTTCTTGATTTCGAGCGAGCGGATTCGCTTCGCCTTGATATAGAGTTGGTCTGTCAGGGAAGAAGGGCGCAAGATTCTCCAAGAGGCTCCGTAATCGTGGAGCTTCTTCTCAAATAATGTCCTGCATTCACTCATGACATCCTTAAACTGCTGTTCTGTTTTCAATAAATCTGCCATAATAATTTCGAAATTCGGTGCAAATTTACGCATTTATTATGAAATAGCCAAATATTTATTTTGTATTTTACATATTTTGCAGTAACTTTGCACCCCGAAAGAAAAAAGAGTATGAGAAATTTGACCAATGCCGAACTGGCACAGATACTGGATAAGGATATTTTTCATAAGATTTCAGAGGCGGCAGACGAGCTGTCTGTGGAATGTTATGTAGTAGGTGGATATGTGCGTGACCTCTTCCTGGAACGACCTTCCAATGATATTGATGTCGTTGTCGTGGGCAGCGGCATTGAGGTGGCTTCCACCTTGAAGAAGATGCTCGGAAAAAAGGCGCATCTCTCTGTGTTCCGCAATTTCGGAACAGCACAGGTAAAGTATAAGGATACAGAAGTGGAGTTCGTGGGAGCCCGAAAGGAGAGCTATAACCGCGATTCCCGCAAACCGATTGTTGAAGATGGAACCCTGGAGGACGACCAGAACCGTCGTGACTTCACCATCAATGCCATGGCGGTGTGCCTGAACAAGGACCGTTTTGGAGAACTCGTCGACCCTTTTGATGGTGTCTATGATTTGGAAGACGGCATCATCGCCACTCCGCTCGACCCGGATGTCACCTTCTCTGACGACCCGCTCCGCATGATGCGCTGTGTGCGCTTTGCCACCCAGCTCAACTTCCAGATAGAGGATGAAACCTACGAGGCACTTTCCCGTAATGCCGACCGACTGAAGATTATCAGCGGCGAGCGCATCTGCGACGAGATGAACAAGATTATGCTCTCCAAGCACCCAAGCATCGGATTTTATTATCTGAAGGATACCGGTCTGCTCGACCTCATCCTGCCCGAACTGGTGGCGATGGATAAGGTGGAAACCCGCAATGGCAGAGCCCATAAGAACAATTACGACCATACGATGGAGGTTTTGGAGAATGTGTGCAAGCACAGCGATAACCTCTGGCTCCGCTGGGCGGCACTCTTCCACGACGTCGGCAAACCGAAGAGTAAGCGCTGGGACAACAATATCGGTTGGACGTTCCACAGTCATAATATAATAGGTGCCAAGATGATTCCAGGCATCTTCCGCCGCATGAAGCTTCCGATGGATGCGAAGATGAAGTACGTGCAGAAACTGGTGGAACTCCACATGCGTCCTATCGTGATAGCCGATGAGGAGGTGACGGATAGCGCGGTCCGCCGACTGCTGAACGATGCAGGTGATGACATCAACGACCTGATGACGCTTTGCGAGGCTGATATCACCAGCAAGAACCAGGTGCGCAAGCAGAAGTTCCTGGATAACTTCAAGATGGTGCGCGAGAAGCTGGCAGACTTGCAGGAGCGCGACTACAAGCGATTGCTTCAGCCTTGTATTGACGGTAACGAAATCATGGAGATGTTCCAGCTCAAGCCATGCCGCGAAGTGGGAACCTTGAAGCAGTATCTGAAGGATGCCGTACTGGATAACAGAGTGGCAAACGAGCGGGAACCTTTGATGGAACTTCTGATGAAGAAGGCACAGGATATGGGCTTGGCTATGGTAGAAAACTTAAATAGAGAATAATTTTTGTTAAATAACGGCTCCTTGCGAGCCGTTATTCATATATTATTAGTAATTTTGCAGCGTTTTAAAACTCAAAATCAGTTTAGAGTTTCCGCCAGAGGGCGGTATGTATATATTAAGGTATGACAAAAATAATAAATTATAATATAAAAATAGGTATGAAAATTAAAAACGTTTTGTTCGTTGCAGCAGTCTGTGTACTCGCAACTTTGACATCATGTGGTGGAAGTAAGAAGGGTGGTTTACCTGACTTCGGCGATGATGAGTTTGCCGTAGCTACCATCGGCACTTCCAGTGCCGCATTGCAGACTACCTATCCTGCTACCATCAAGGGTATTCAGGATGTAGAGGTTCGTCCTAAGGTTTCTGGCTTCATTACTAAGGTTTATGTGCATGAGGGTCAGACTGTTTCAGCTGGTCAGCCATTGTTCGCTATCGATAGCGAGACTTATCAGGCTGCCGTTCGTTCTGCAGCTGCCGCTGTGAATACAGCTAAGGCACAGGCTAATACTGCCAAGTTGACTTACCAGAACAACAAGAAGTTGTATGATAGCAAGATTATCGGTGAATATGAGCTTTCTACCGCAGCCAATGGTTTGGCTACAGCCAAGGCACAGGTGGCTCAGGCAGAGGCTTCTCTGGCTTCAGCTCGCGAGCAGTTGGCTTGGTGCACTGTTACCAGTCCTTCTGCCGGTGTTGTAGGTAGCCTTCCTTTCAAGGTAGGTGCTTTGGTTAGCGCTTCTGGTCAGGCTTTGACCACTGTTTCCAACAACAGCACCATGGAGGTATTCTTCTCACTCTCTGAGTCTCAGATCTTGAGCATGTCTAAGACCAACGGTAGTGTTCAGGCAGCCATCGCAGCGTTCCCAGCTGTTAAGTTGCAGTTGGCAGACGGTTCTATCTATAATCATCCAGGTAAGGTAGTCAAGATGAGTGGTGTCATCGATGCTACTTCCGGTTCTATCTCTCTCATCGCTCACTTCGCTAACCCAGAGAAGTTGCTGAAGAGTGGTGGTGCAGGTTCTATCGTGGTTCCTAACGATCACAACAGTGCTATCGTTATCCCTCAGGAGGCTTGCTCTCAGGTTCAGGATAAGATTTTCGTTTACATCGTAACCAAGGATAACAAGGTGAAGTATTCTGAGATCAAGGTAAATCCACAGGATGATGGCAAGAATTATATCGTAACTTCTGGTCTTCATGTTGGCGACCGCATCGTGCTGAAGGGTATCACCAAGTTGACCGATGGTCAGCAGATCAAGCCTATCACTCTGGAGCGCTACAATCAGAAGATTGCTGAGGCTGCCAAGTTGGCTGAGTCTCAGGATAACGCTCATGCCTTCGCTACTGCTATGGGCGGAAAGAAGTAATATATAATAAGGTATAAAGAAAAATAGTAAATTATGTCATTTACAAACTTTATAAAGCGCCCGGTACTTTCGACGGTGGTTTCCATCTTCTTCGTCTTGCTGGGTATTATCGGCTTGGTATCGCTGCCTATCGAGCAGTATCCGAATATCGCGCCGCCTACCATCACGGTAACTGCTACCTATACGGGTGCAGATGCCCAGACGGTGTTGAACTCAGTCGTTGCTCCGCTGGAGGAGAGTATCAACGGTGTGGAGAACATGACTTATATGACCTCTTCTGCGTCTAACTCTGGTTTTGCTCAGATCACCGTTTACTTCAAGCAGGGTTCTGACCCTGATATGGCTGCGGTCAACGTACAGAACCGTGTATCTCAGGCGCAGTCTCTGCTGCCTGCCGAGGTTACCAGGGTGGGTGTCACCGTAACCAAGCGACAGAGTTCCAACGTTATCATGTTCGCTCTGACTACAGACGATGGACGTTACGACGACCAGTTTGTTACCAACTACGCCCTGATCAACGTCATTCCTCAGTTGAAGCGTATCAATGGTGTGGGTGATGTGCAGAGCCCTTCTACCCGTAACTACTCTATGCGTATCTGGTTGAAGCCAGAGAAGATGAAGGAGTTCGGACTGGTTCCTTCTGATGTTTCTCAGGCTTTGGCAGAGCAGAATATCGAGGCTGCCCCTGGTAGCTTTGGTGAGAGCTCTGATATGCAGTATGAATATACCTTGCGTTACAAGGGTCGTTTGAAGACTCCATTGGAGTATGAGAACATCCTCATCAAGAGCAATACTTCCGGTCAGACTCTACGTCTGGGCGAAATTGCCAAGGTTGAGCTGGGTGGTTTGCAGTATAACGTAAACCTGCTCAATGATGGTCAGCCTGCCGTGATGGGTATGGTTCAGCAGATTGCCGGTTCCAACGCTACCCAGATTGCAAGCGACGTAAAGAAATCGCTTGATGAACTGGAGAAGAGTTATCCTCCAGGGTTGAAGAATGTCATCCTGATGGATGTTACCGAGTTCTTGTTTGCATCTATCGAGGAGGTTATCTTCACCTTGATCATCACTCTGGTACTGGTGTTCATCGTAGTGTATATCTTCTTGCAGGACTTCCGTTCTACGCTGATTCCTATGATTGCCGTACCTGTGGCTTTGATTGGTACGTTCCTCTTCCTCTGGATCTTCGGATTCTCCATCAACCTGCTTACGCTGTCAGCCCTGCTGCTGGCCATTGCGATTGTGGTCGATGATGCCATTGTGGTGGTCGAGGCGGTTCACGCCAAGCTCGACCAGGGTTACAAGAGTGCCCTTACTGCATCTATCGATGCGATGAACGAAATTTCCAGTGCCATCATCTCTATTACATTGGTGATGTCTGCCGTGTTCGTTCCTGTATCATTCATCGGTGGTACTTCCGGTTACTTCTACCGTGAGTTCGGTGTAACCATGGCTGTATCTATCGTTATTTCGGCTATCAATGCGTTGACCTTGTCTCCTGCACTCTGTGCCGTGTTGCTGAAGCCACACGAGGAGGGTCACGAGAAGAAGATGTCTTTCGTGGACCGATTCCACGCAGGATTCAACTATCAGTTTGATAAGATTACCAATAAGTATAAGGGTGGTGTCAAGTGGGTTATCAACCATGGCATCATCGCTGGTAGCCTGGTGGCTGTCAGTATCGTAGGTCTGGTTGCCCTGATGGGTACTACCAAGACGGGTCTGGTGCCTGATGAGGATACCGGTACTATCTTCGCTTGTATCTCTACAGCTCCTGGTACTTCTCAGGAACGTACTGCAGAGGTGGTAAAGCAGGTAGATAAGATGCTGGCTAGCAACCCAGCCATCGCAACCCGTAACGCCATCATGGGTTATAGCTTTATCGGTGGTGCCGGTTCTAACCAGGGTACCATCATCGTGAAGCTGAAGCCATTCGAGGAGCGTCCGGGTGGATTCTTCCACCGTATCAAGGAGGCTTGTACCGGTGGCGGTATTGAGGCGCTGTTTGTCAACCCAATGGAATATACTTCTGTGTTGGGTATGATCTACAAGCAGACTGCTGCCATCAAGGATGCACAGGTTCTTGCCTTCGCTCCACCTATGATTTCCGGTTTCTCTATGCAGAATGGTATTACCATGACCATGCAGGATAAGACCGGTGGCGACTTGAATAAGTTCTTTGATAATGTGAAGAAGTTCCTGGCTGAGTTGAACAAGCGTCCTGAGATTCAGACCGCTCAGACTCAGTATAACCCTAACTATCCTCAGTATATGGTGGATGTAGATGTTGCCAAGACCAAGCAGGCTGGTATCTCTCCATCAACAGTATTGTCTGTCATGCAGGGTTATCTCGGTGGTCTCTACGCATCTAACTTCAATGCTTATGGTAAGCTCTACCGTGTGATGATTCAGGCTGGTCCTGAGAGCCGTATGCGTCCAGACGATCTGAGCAAGATTTACGTTCGCTGTGCTGATGGCACCATGTCTCCTGTAAGCGAGTTCGTGAACTTGAAGAAGGTTTATGGTCCGTCTAACATCACCCGATTCAACTTGTTTACCTCTATGGATGTATCTGTAACTCCTAACAGCGGTTACTCTACAGGTGACGGTATGAAGGCGATTGCTGAGGTTGCCAAGGAGACATTGCCAGAGGGTTACGGCTATGAGTACTCTGGTTTGACCCGTTCTGAGGCTGAGTCCAGCAACTCTACAGGTTTGATCTTCGCACTCTGTATCGTATTCGTTTACTTGATCTTGAGTGCCCAGTACGAGAGTTACATCTTGCCATTGTCTGTAGTATTGTCTATCCCATTCGGTTTGGCTGGTGCGTTCATCTTCACCAACCTCTTCGGTCACTCTAACGATATCTACATGCAGATTTCGTTGATTATGTTGATCGGTCTGTTGGCTAAGAATGCCATCCTGATCGTACAGTTCGCCCTCGAGCGTCGTCGTACGGGTATGGCCATCAAGTACTCAGCTATCCTGGGTGCCGGTGCCCGTCTCCGTCCTATCCTGATGACCTCTCTGGCGATGGTTATCGGTCTGTTGCCTCTGATGTTCGCATCTGGTGTAGGTAAGAATGGTAACCAGACTTTGGGTGCTGCCGCCGTAGGTGGTATGTTGATCGGTACTCTCTGTCAGATCTTCGTGGTTCCTGCTCTCTTCGCAGTCTTCCAGTGGTTGCAGGAGAAGTTGACCCCAATGAAGTTCGAGGATGAGTTGAACGAGGAGGTAGCTGTAGAGTTGGAGCAGTATGCCAACGCCGCTCATCAGAAGAAGGGTATCGAGAAGAAGTAATAACGCAATGTAACTTCAAAGGAAACAATGAAAAAGAATTTAAATATCATCATATTGGGTCTCGCAGCGCTCTCTCTGAGCAGCTGCAAGACTCTCTACGGAAAGTATGAGCGTCCGGATGTGAAGACCAGCGGTATCGTTCGCGATGTAGCTTCTGATACAGATACTTTGGCTGTAAAGGATACTACTACCTTCGCCAATATCCCTTGGCGCAGTGTCTTCACCGACCCTCAGCTCCAGTCGATCATTGAGAAGGGATTGAACAACAATGTCAACCTGCTCAATGCGGCTTTGAACGTGAAGATGGCTGAAGAGCAGTTGAAGTGTGCCAAGTTGGCGTTTGTGCCTTCCTTGTCTTTCTCTCCTCAGGGAACCATCGCTTCCTGGGATGGCAATGCTGCCACCAAGACTTACAGCATGCCTGTCACTGCCAGTTGGATGGTTGACCTCTTCGGCAACCTGCTCTCTCAGAAGCGCAGTGCCCAGATGGCGCTGCTCCAGTTGAAGGACTATCAGGTGTCTGTACAGACCAACCTCATCGCCAATATCGCCAACATGTATTATACCTTGTTGATGCTCGACAAGCAGGTGGAGCTGGTTAACAATATGGAAGGCTTGACCAAGGATACCTGGGAGATGATGAAGGTATTGAAGGATACCAAGCTTGGTTATCGCGGAACTTCCGTGCAGGCTGCCGAGAGCAACTACTATGCTGTGTTGACTCAGAAGACCGACCTGTTGCGTCAGATTCGCGAGACAGAGAATTCCCTAAGTCTTCTCATCGGCGACCAGGCTCATTCTATTGCCCGTGGCAAACTGGAGAATCAGAGTCTTCCTGCAACATTCTCTACAGGTGTAGGCATCCAGTTGCTCAACAACCGTGCTGATGTTCACGCTGCCGAGATGAATCTGGCTCAGTGCTTCTATGGCATTGAGACTGCCCGCAGCAAGTTCTATCCATCCATCACCATTTCTGGTACAGGTGCATTCACCAATTCTGCTGGTGCAGGCATCGTGAACCCAGGTAAGTGGTTGCTTTCTGCTGTTGGTTCATTGGTTCAGCCAATCTTCAGAAATGGTACTATCATTGCCGGATTGAAGGTGGCTAAGATGCAGTATGAGCAGGCTTACAATACCTGGCAGAACACCGTACTGAAGGCTGGTAGCGAGGTGAGCAATGCCCTCGTGCTCTACAACTATTCTGATGAGAAGGGTAAGGTGGAGACTAAGCGCATCGCCGTACTCGAGCAGAACGTAGAGGATACACGTAAGTTGATGTCAGAGGCTGGCGGTTCTTATCTGGAGGTAATCCAGGCACAGTCTTCACTGCTCAACGTACAGCTTTCTAAGGTAGCTGATGACTTCTACAAGATGCAGGCAGTAGTTAATCTCTACTATGCATTGGGTGGAGGAGCTAAGTAATTTATAGTTAATAATTAATAGTTTATAGTTATGGCTAGTATAATAAGTCCAAAGGCAGAGGTTTCTCCAAAGGCTAAGATTGGAGACAACTGCAAGATCTATCCATTCGCCTATATCGAGGACGATGTGGTCATCGGCGACAACTGTACCATCTATCCCTTCGTGAGCATCATGAACGGTACTCGCATGGGTAATAATAATAAGGTGTTCCAGGCAGCCGTTATCGCTGCCCTCCCACAGGATTTCAACTACACTGGTGAGGAGAGTGAGGTAGTGATTGGCGACAACAATACCATCCGTGAGAACGTGGTTATCAACCGTGGTACTCACAAGGGTGGCAAGACCGTTCTGGGCAACAACAACTTCCTGATGGAAGGTGCCCATATCTCTCACGATACAGTTATCGGCAACGGTTGCGTATTCGGTTATGGTACCAAGATTGCAGGCGACTGCGTGATTGGTAATGGTATCATCTACTCAACATCCGTAGTAGAGAACGCCAAGACTAGAGTAGGTGACTTGGCGATGATTCAGGCAGGTACCACCTTCTCTAAGGATATTCCTCCTTATATCATTGCCGGTGGAAAGCCTGTGAAGTATGCAGGTCCTAACACCATCATCATGGAAGCAGCCGAGGTTACCGAGAAGGTTCGCAAGCATATTGCTAATGCCTACCGACTGGTATTCCATGGTCAGACATCCCTCTTCGATGCCATCAACCAGATCAAGGATCAGGTGCCAGATAGTCCGGAGATTCAGAACATCATCCAGTTCCTGGAGAGTTCAGAGAAGGGTGTCATCACTAAAATGTAATTGGTTTTTAAGATTGAGGTTCTCACCTCGATTTGTTGTTAGTTGTAAAAATTCAAGTCATACCTATTTGAATTTTTCGATATTTAAGAAAGGGCTGGCCGTGAGGTTGGCCCTTTTTCATGTTTGATAGCTTGGGTGATAGTATGTTTGATAGTATGGGGGATACATGGAAAAAGATACTATCCCTAATAGAAATCTCCGTTCATAAGCTTTGAACTTATGTTCAAAGGCTTTGAACTTATATTCAAAAGCTTTGAACTTACATTCAAAGCTTATGAACGAAAAAATCATCTAGGCTTAGCAACAAATTCTATGAAGGGTAGCAACAAAAGAATCTCTCTTCCCTTAATAATTAATTGAATAAATGCAAATAAATGCAATTTTATTTTGTTATCTCTTCGTTTATGTGTACCTTTGCAAACAATTTGGGTAATTATCCCCTTTTCTGTCAGAAATAAATAGAATAGAACATGAGAAAGAAACAATATAAGCCTCGTAATCATCGTGGATTGCAGGTTGTTACTTTGTGTATCAGCACCGCCATGGTGCTTGTTTTGCTGGGCTTGGTCATCTTCTCCGTGCTTATGGGAAGAAACCTCTCGTCTTACGTCAAGGAGAACCTGGTGGTTCAGGTGATGTTGGAGCAGGATATGACCAATCCTGAGGGCTTGCAGATGTGCAAGCATCTCAAGGCGCGTCCTTACGTGAAGGGATTGACTTATATCACCAAGGAGCAGGCCTTGAAGGAAGCTACCCGCGATTTAGGTACCAATCCGAGCGAGTTTGCCGGTGTGAATCCTTTCCAACCTTCCATTGAGATTACAACGCAGGCTGATTATGCCAACAACGACTCCCTGGCTTGGATTTCCAAGGAGTTGAAGGCCTATCCTCGTGTCACCGAGGTAAGTTATCAGCACGACCTGATAGAGCAGGTAAACAATTCGCTTACCAAGATCAGCATCGGACTGCTGATAGTTGCTGCCCTGCTTACTTTCATCTCGTTCTCGCTTATCAACAACACGGTGCGCCTGGGCATCTATGCCCGTCGCTTCTCTATCCATACCATGAAGTTGGTGGGTGCATCGTGGGGCTTCATCCGCAAGCCGTTCCTGGCCAGTGCGATGTTGGTGGGCTTTATCTCGGCACTGATAGCCGATGGATTCCTGGGCGGGTGTCTCTATGCGTGGTCGGTACACGAGCCGGAATTGCTCAATGTGCTCGGTTGGCAGGAACTCGCCATCACCGGTGGTTCCGTCTTCCTCTTTGGTCTCATCATCACAGCCCTCTGTGCCAACATCTCTGTGAACAAGTTCCTCAAGATGAAGGCGGGTGACCTGTATAAAATTTAAACATTAAACATTAAACATTAAGCATTATATATAATGGATAAGAAGAATTTAGCATTTGACAAGATGAACTTCATCTTGTTGGCAATAGGTATGGCAATTGTTATCATCGGTTTCCTCCTGATGAGCGGCGCTGGCTCTAACGAGCATTCTTTCGATGCTGATATTTTCAGTACTCGCCGTATTGTAGTGGCACCAACCGTTACCCTGATTGGTTTCCTCTCAATCATTTATGCGGTTATACGCAAGCCGAAAGACAATTAAGAGATTAGAGTTTAGAGTTTATAGTTAATATACATATTATTATTAGATGGATTTTATTCAGACTATCATTATCTCTATTGTAGAGGGATTGACCGAGTTCTTGCCAGTGTCTAGTACAGGTCACATGATTATTGCCGAAAACTTGTTGGGTGTAGATATCCAGGATAAGTTTGTCAACGCCTTTACTGTCATCATCCAGTTTGGCGCCATTCTTTCTGTCATCTGCCTGTATTGGAAGAGATTCTTCTATCCGGATGCAGTGAAGACAGGAGAGAAGACCTATTGGAAGGCGATGTTCGATTTCTATGCCCGCTTGGTGGTTGGTACACTGCCTGCCGTGGTATTGGGTCTTGCCTTCAATGATTTCATCGAGTCAAACCTGGGCAATGTGCAGCTGGTAGGATGGATGCTTGTCATTGGCGGTGTGTTCATGCTCTTCTGCGATAAGATTTTCAATAAGGGCAGCGAGCAGACTAAGCTTACTTACAAGCGTGCCCTGACCATCGGTTTCATCCAGTGTATTGCAATGATTCCAGGTGTGTCTCGTTCCATGTCAACTATTGTGGGAGGTATGTCTCAGCGACTCACCCGCAAGGCGGCTGCCGAGTTCTCATTCTTCCTGGCTGTGCCTACCATGTTTGGTGCCACCTGCCTGGAGGTTTATAAGCTCATCAGCCATGGCGGCGGTTCGTTGCTCACTCAGGGCAACAATCTGGTTACCTTGCTCCTGGGTTCAGTGGTAGCATTCTTCGTTGCTATTCTAGCCATCAAGTTTTTCATCAACTATGTCACCAAGTACGGTTTCGCAGCCTTCGGCTGGTACCGTATCGTAGTAGGACTCATCATCATCATCTGCGGCCTTTGCGGTGTAGATATGCAGATGGTTGACTAAAATAGGAATATGGATTTCAGAAAAGGAGAAATTATAGCCATCGACAAGCCTTATCGCATGTCGAGCTTCGGAGCCTTGGCGCATGTGCGCTATCTGCTCAGCAAGAAACTCGGCTTTAAGGTGAAGATAGGACATGCCGGTACGCTCGATCCCCTTGCTACTGGCGTACTGGTGCTCTGCACAGGCAAGTGTACCAAGCAGATAGAGCAGTTGCAGACCCATACCAAGGAATATACGGCAACCTTGCAGTTCGGTGCTACCACCGCCAGCTACGACAAGGAGCACAGCGTGAACCACACCTTCCCAACCAAGCACATCACCCGTGAGCTGGTAGAGGAGGTGCTGAAGCAGTTTGTTGGCGAGATTCAGCAGGTGCCACCTACCTATAGTGCCGTGAAGGTGAACGGCGACCGCTCGTATGCCCTCCGCCGTGCAGGCGAAGAAGTGCAGCTGAAGCCAAAGACCGTGAGAGTGGATGAGATAGAGCTCACCGACTATAACGACGAGGAAAAGACCGCCAGCATCCGTGTGGTTTGCGGCAAGGGAACCTATATCCGTTCCCTCGCCCGTGACATCGGCCGTGCCCTGGATAGTGGAGCCTTCCTCACCGCCCTGCGCCGTACCAAGGCAGGCTGTTTCAACGTAGAAACCTGCATCGACTTCGACCATTTCCAGGAATGGCTCGATGCCCAGCCGTTGGAGGATAGCATTGCTGAAAGCCAACAGGCATCCCAGAAAAAGAATCTTAGTAAATAATCATAGAAAGGAGAAAAAAGATATAACATGAAATTATCGCAATTCAACTTCAAGTTGCCAGCTTCTCAGGTGGCACTTTACCCACATAAGGCAAAACGTGTGGTTAAGACAGCTAGTGGTGAACGTGTATTCGAGATTACTCGCCGCGACGAGGCTCGACTGATGGTCATCCACAAGAAGTCGGAAACCATCGAGATGTATAAGACCGATGAGAACGGCAAGGAAATGAAGGATGCCGATGGCAATCCGGTATTCCTGCAGTTCAAGGACATCGTGAACTATTTCGAGGAGGGAGATACCTTCATCTTCAACGATACCAAGGTGTTCCCAGCCCGTCTCTACGGAACCAAGGAGAAGACAGATGCCAAGATTGAGGTGTTCCTGCTCCGCGAGCTCAATCCTGAGATGCGCCTTTGGGATGTACTGGTAGAGCCAGCCCGTAAGATCCGTATCGGCAACAAGCTTTTCTTCGACGATGTAAACGAGATGGTTGCCGAGGTAATCGACAACACCACCAGCCGTGGCCGTACGCTCCGCTTCCTCTATGATGAGGATGGCAAGCACGATGAGTTCAAGCGTTCGCTCTTCGCCCTGGGCGAGGCACCATTGCCACGCTATGTGATTGATGCCCGCGAGAGTCACCATGCCACAGAAGAGGATATGGAAGACTTCCAGTGCGTTTTTGCCGAGAAGGAAGGTGCCGTAACGGCTCCTGCCACAGGTCTTCACTTCTCTCGTGAGCTGATGAAGCGCATGGAAATCAACGGAATCAACGAGGCATACATCACCCTGCACTGCGGATTGGGCAACTTCCACGAGATTGAAGTGGAGGATTTGACCAAGCACAAGATGGATTCAGAGCAGATGATTATCTCTCAGGAGGCTTGCGACCTGGTGAACAGAACCAAGGCTGAGGGACATCGTGTATGTGCCGTCGGTACCAGCGTGATGAAGGCCACTGAGACAGCCGTAGGCACCGATGGTATGATGAAGGCATTCGATGGCTGGACCAACAAGTTCATCTTCCCTCCATACGAATTCGGACTTGCCGACTGTGCCGTTGCCAATTTCTATCATCCAGAGTCAACCCTGATGATGTGTACAGCAGCGTTCGGCGGTTACGACCTTGTATATGAGGCATACAAGAAGGCAGTGAAGAATGGTTATATGTTTGGTTGCTACGGCGATTCTTTGTTGATACTTCCAGACTAAACCATTTTGAATCATCCTTATGTATCATGTATATTTAAGCCTCGGCACGAATTTGGGCAACCGTAAGCGCAACATTCGCGAGGCGATAGAAAAGATAGGAGAGCAGATTGGCGTGGTAGATCGCCAGTCTGCTCTTTATGAAACCAAGCCATGGGGCTATTCTTCGCCCAACGACTTCATCAACTCCTGCGTGCTGGTTCTCACCACCATGGCACCCCGCCAGGTGCTGGAGGCAACTCAGCGCATAGAGCGAGAGATGGGCAGAACCCTGAAGTCGGTGGATGGTGAATACCACGACCGCATTATCGACATTGATATCCTGATGATTGATGACTTGGTAATCAATGAGCCCGATCTGCATGTTCCCCATCCTTTGATGGAAGAACGTGATTTCGTGATGAAACCGCTGAAGGAAATACTCAGGTAATTTATTGTAAGTCAGGCAGAAAGAGAAAACTTTCTGCTTTCTTTTTATTTGATTTTGCTTACTTTAACTAATTTTGTGAGTGTTTTTTGCAGCTTTTTTATTATTTTTGCACCCGAAATAAAAGTTGGCAGTAATATAGCTTAAATATTAAGCAGTAATATAATAAAAATATTAAGCAGTAAATAAAAGTAAAAATAAAGATATTTGTATATCAGGTATAATTGAAAAATGTATGTCAGAAGGTATAATTGAATATGAAAGTAAATAAGTTAATGGCTGTAGCCATTCTGATGTGCCTTTGTATCCAATCAACGCAAGCACAGCAGATAGGCTTCAAGACTAATGTGCTTTATTGGGCTACTACCACCCCTAATATGGGAATGGAAATGGAAGTAGGCAAGAAGCATACAGCTCAGGTATTCCTGGGCTTGAATCCCTGGAAGCAGAGTGGAGGAGATCAGTCTAGGCTCCGACACTGGTTGGTGATGCCGGAATATCGCTACTGGTTCAACCGAAGCTTTGAGGGATGGTTTGTGGGCGCTCATGCCTTGGGCGGCCAGTATAACGTGGGCGGCGTAAGGTTTCCTTTCGGATTGTTGAAAGGATTGCGCAACCATCGCTATGAAGGTTGGTATGCCGGAGGCGGCATCACAGCCGGAAAGCAATGGAATCTTTCTAAGCACTGGAACTTTGAGGCTTCGCTCGGATTGGGATATATCCATACAGCCTACGATAAATTCGAATGCGGAATGTGTGGCGAAAAGCTGAAATCTGCTCATAAGAACTATGTGGGTCCCACCAAAGTGGCTCTCTCCCTCATCTATTTAATCCCTGGCAAAGTTGAAGAAAATCGTGAAAACGATGTGCCTCAGATCATCGAGACCATTCAGCAGCCTAAGCAGAACGTATTGAAGCCGGTGCTCCAGTTGCAGGCTGTTATTGCTGAAGCTCCTAAGATTCGTCATTTGGATAAGCGTGCCTATATCGACTTCCCGGTGAACAGGATAGAGTTACGTGCCGACTATCGCCGCAATCCAGCGCAGTTGGATAGCATCATCACCACCATCAATGCCCTGAAGGCAGATAAGAACCTGCAGGTGATGGCGATCAATATTCATGGTTTTGCTTCGCCGGAAGGCAAGTATCAGCACAACGACTACTTGGCAAAGAACCGTGCTCGCACTCTTACGGAGTATGTCCGCAAGATGGTGCAGCTGCCCGACAGCATCTTCACCGTATCATCCACTGCCGAGGATTGGGATGGCTTGCGTGAATATATCCAGCAGAGTGATTTGGAGAAGAAGCAGCAGATCTTAGCGGTAGCGCAGGATGAAACCCTGACCCCAGATGCCCGGGATGCGAAAATGAAGAAACTATATCCGGTGCAGTATCGCAGCTTGCTTACCAACTGTTATCCGGCTCTCCGCCATAGCGACTACCATATTACTTATAAGATTAAGCCATTTGATGTGGAGGAGGCAAAGCAGATCATGAAGACCAAGCCGCAGCTCTTGTCGCTCAACGAGTTGTTCATGGTAGCCCAGACCTACGAAGTGGGTTCCAAGGAGTTCAACGAGGTGATGGAGCTGGCTGTGCGCATGTATCCGGAGGATGAAACCGCCAATCTGAATGCCGCCATCATCCGTCTGAATAATGGCGATGCCGAGGCTGCCAAGCCTTATCTGGATAGAGCAGGCGAATCCCAGGAAGCCGATGCTGCAAGAAAGGCGTATGAAATGATGACGATTCAATAAAGCGGTAAATGATTCAATCATGCGATAAAAATGAATATAGGAATAAAAATGCTATAAATTACGATAAAATAGATATCCTCTATATCGATGCAGCCGACGAGAGCCGGCAGATTGCCGAGGCAGATTTCAAGGCCGACCTCTGTGTGGGTTCGCAGGTGATTTTCAGTGCTGCCATTGCAGATATGACCACCGGTTCGCAGCGCCCGCAGTTGCTTTTCAAGCTCTATGGCGTGAATTACGATGAGAACAACCAGGAAACGGAGCGCAGGTTGCTGCACTCCTTCTCATCCGGCAATTTTTCGGGAAACCGTGAAGGAACTGATGCTGCCAATGTAGGAAAATGGTATCAGGTTTATGGAAAAATGGTGTTGCAGAAGGAGAGCGGTGTCAATAATTTCACCGACTTCAAACTGGTGGTGGATAACATGTGCAAATCTACCTCTGGTGCCGACTATGCCTTCGATGATCTTCGCATTTACACCAAATCATCTAAGGTGGATATCATCCAGAGCTCGCCTATCTGCCCTGATAAGAACACGGCAGAAGATTCCTCCGTTTCCAGCAATATCCTCACCAAACTGAGGGCTTTGCAGGAAACCATGGCGGCACTCATCGCCCCGGCTACAGAGAAGAAACTCTACTTCCGCTTCGTGGATGCCGAGGGAAATCCGGCAAAGAACGTGAACTATGGCACGGCTGAAAATCCTAACAACCAGTGGGGAACCACCACTATATATAATTATGTGGATGATACCCGAAAGGTGGATGGAAAGCCGATGTACGAGAAAATCAACGATGAATGGTATGTGGTGCTTGCCAACAGATACTTCAATCTGCGGTCGAACCAGACTTACTATGTTAGTTTCGCCTTCGAGGATGATTCGGTGGCGGATAAGACCCAGCTTTCGTGGGGAAAGCCTTCGGATGTGTGCTCGCTCTATAGCGCCAACTTCCAAATGGTGCAGCAGAAGGTGCTGGTTACCGATGCCAACGGAAGCATCACCACCACCGTCACCATTCCCTGCGATGACAACACTACCCCGAAATATAACATCAAGGCGCAGTTACAGACCGTTGACCAGAACAATGGCGGCAGCATCCAGCTGAATGGTGTGCTTTATGATTGGTATGTGGATGATGCTAAGACTCCGACATTGCGAAACAGCGCGGAGTTCAAGGATATTCTGCTGAGTGTGGGTGAGCATACCATTCGTGTGATTCCTGCAAATGCATCTGGAACCATCACCCAGGGTGGAGTAGATTATCAGATTTGTCTGGATGAGATGTCGTTCAAGCTTCGTGTTGTCAAGAATGGTCCGCAGTTGAGTCTGGGTAATGCTGGTGTGGCTTATCCGAATAATTACACCCGTACGGTTCGCATCGGTCTGCCTCAGGTAGCCCTGCTGGCTAAGCAGGAAACCAAGGGCAAGGGCGGATATTTCTGCGTGCCTATCAGCGGTGAGAGCCTGGTGGCAACTAATTCCACCCGTCTCTACTTCGTGAAGGCGGGCGGTAAGGATAAGTTGGATGCGTCGCAATATACAAATGTGATGTATCTCTCGGATACCAACGACCCTGCCTATCGGAATAGGATAGGGGAAAGCTTGATTCTGGCGAATCTTGAGAATAATTATATCGATAGAGGTTCCAAGCAGCTGAAGTTGAAGTTTACGCCGCAAACGGGAAATGAATCTGCCACATCTACTGCGGGTTCCAAGAATGTGGAGTTGCATGAGGGATACTGGTACGAAGGTGTGTTGATATTCCGTGAAGATGGCTCCAAGGGAACCACGGTGCTCTGTTCGGGTGAAACCTATATCCGCTTTGCGGTGGTGCCGGAATATGCCACCTGGAATCCTACGGCCAACAACAAGATGAGTGCGGCATGGAACAATGATGGCAACTGGCACCGTTCTGTACGTAGTGAACTTTATAAAAAGGAAAACCAATATACGGATTATCGGGGTGGCGGATACGTACCGATGAAGTTTACCAAGGTAACGATACCAAATCTGAGCGGTTTGTATTTCCCGTCTTTGGGATACATTGCCTATCAGAAATCCACGGGCATCGCTACCCGTCTGAGCAATGCCAAGGGCGATGCGGCTACTGCGAATATCCAATATGATATGCTTGCCCAATGGGATGCCAATACCGAAAGCCACGGGTTGAATGCCGAAGGCAATCTGGAGTGTGAACCCTTCTATGGCAACACCTGCGACCAGATTTACTTCAAGCCGGGAGGCGAACTGCTCAACCAGTGCTATCTGATATACAACAAGGCATGGGTGGAGAAGCAGATGAAGCCAAACACCTGGTATGCGCTCACCTCGCCTTTGCAGGATACCTATGCGGGTGACATCTATGTGCCGGCTGCATCGGGCAGACAGGAGTCGGAGGCGTTCGAGCCAATCACGTTCTCACCCTCGGTAAACAATCGCATTACCAGTCCTGTATATCAGCGCAGCTGGGATGATGCTTCTGCCAAGGAAGTAACCTTGGGCGGCAGCTACGATGCCTACGACTATGCCGGCACCGGCATCACATTCGAGAAACAGGATCTCAATGCGCTTTCAGCCCACTGGAGCCACGTATATAATAAGGTGGATAGGAAATATCAGCCGCTGGAGGGCGTGGCTATCAGGATGGGAGATAAATATACGGTGGGTGCATCGGGCAGTGCATCCGGCAATGCATCCGAAGTGCTGCTCCGTTTGCCGAAGGCAGATACGCAATATACTTATGTATCAGCTTCGCAGCCGCAGAGTTCTCTATCTGCTTCTGTGGATAAGAAGAATGCTTATCGCCTGGTGGTGAATGCCGATGCTCAGGAGAATGCTTTGGGCAAGATGAGCTATTCGCTGGTGCAGTTGCAGGATGGCAACAATTATTATCTGGTGGGTAATCCTTATATGGCGACGCTCAGCATGTATAAGTTCCTGAAGGCAAATCCATCGCTACAGTCCAGCTTCTATGTTTACGAGGATGGAGCCTTGAAACTTTATGATAAGCTGGATATGTCGACCACCACGTATGAGTCGAAGAATGACGTGAAGATTTCGCCGATGCAGTCGTTCTTTGTCCGTCTGCAGGATGGACAGAGTGCATCGCAGCTTAATTTTACGTCGGCGATGACGGTAGATAGAGAAGTGTTTGGCGGAGTAAAGACGGCATCGGATGAGGGGCAGGGTGAGGACAACATCACTTTAACCCTCACTGCAGCATCTGCATCGGGTTATCGCAGCCGTTCGAGAATTGTTCTTGATGCATCAGCTTCGGAAGATTATGATGATGCCGTGGATGCCCAGCTGCTCTATGATGCCCAGCTGAAGGAAGTTCCGGTGGTTTATATGGTGGCAGGCGATGAGGCTGTGGCGCTGAATACCCTGCCGAATGTGGATTGGTTGCCGCTGGGAGTAGTAGGGGCTTCTTCCGTAGAGTTGAAGATAGAAGGCGTCAATCGTCTCTCTTCTCCTCTCTATCTCTATGATGCCGCCACCCGAAAGTATCAGGAGATAAAGGATGGCGAAGAAATCAAGGTGCAGCCAAACGAGCACGGCAGATACTTCCTGACGCAGACTCGCAGCACCGCAGGCATGGAAGATGTCAAGGTGAAAGAGAAGAGTATGAAGAATGTGAAGATCTATTCGCCAGTTTGGGGCGTGATGATCATATCCAAGCCAAGAGATGCCTCATCGAATAAGGTAGAGGGGTATACCCTTGATGGAAGAAAAGTGTCCGTGATGGATACGCAAGCTACAATAACAAGAAAGCTTTCTCTCCGTTGAGAGGAAGCTTTTTTGTTTACCCATACCATGTTTCTCATTTTATAAGTACCTCATGATGGCTCCCTGAAAACAGAAATAACTGAAATTGAAATGGCTGATAAATCCGTTGAAAAAACTTCATTTCTGTTACGGCCATGCGTCAAATGGTAAAAAAATAGCGTAAAAAGGCACCAAATGGTAAAAATGAATGCTCAGAGCTTTGAAAAATCGAGATTATTTCTTAATTTTGCAGTAGCGAACTTCATAAGAACTCATAGAGAACTTAACATGAACAAAAAATAATCATCTTATAAATAATAAAGAAAATGAAGAAAATATTCACAGCAATCATCCTCTTTGCACTCGCACTCACTGCCAGCGCACAGACATTCAGCGCCGACCAACTTGAGAAATACGCCAAGGATAAATATGGCGACAACTGGACCAAGGCGGCTGACAACCTGCATCAGGAGGTGGCTCTCGACAACAAGAACCGACTCAACTACCAGGAAGTGATTGATTGCACTGGACAGACGAAAGACCAGATCTACGGCAAGGCGATGGCCTGGTTCAAGAAAGCCTTCAAGAGCAAGGATACCCACGGCGTGATACAGGAGGAAAACAAGGAAGAAGGACTCATCGTGGCACGTGCCTACATCGAGAAAGTGGCCATTCAGAATGCCGGAATGAACCATTATCAGGTAGACATCGCCCCTTACATCCGAGTAGACGTAAAGGAAGAAAAGGCACGCATCAGCGTATATATGGGTTCCTATCTGGTTACCGTTACCGCCGGCGGAGGATGGACCAGTGCCATAGCCAGCACCCTGGCATCTGTAGCCACAGGCGAAGAAGCCGAGGAAAGCTCCGAGCAAACCAAGGGCACCGACGAGGAATGGGACATCAACATGTGCTATCCTTATGTGCAGAAAGACAAGCACAAGAAGGCTTCCAGCAAGGCTTTCGTGATGGCTTCTGCCTTCCAGAACTCCATCATCGACGTGATGAAGGAAGCTCTGCTCGCCGATTCTTCTGAAGGCTTTGATGATAATTGGTAAATAACAGGAAGCTTATGAAAATCTATCTATATCTCGCAAGTCTTGTCGCTCTGCTGTGCATGGCGGCGCAGCCTGCCGAGGCTCAGAGAATCTCGGTGGGCAAGAAGGGGCGCGTGGTGGTGATGCGAACCGATTCTACCAGCGCGCAGGAAATAGTGAACCAGGACGGAAGCCGCATGAACAGAGCCAGGAAAACCAATCATCTCCAGGCACTGGCAGGCAATCTGAGGTCGGATGTGGATATCGACATCCCCGTTTCCAAGGCGAAGCAGGAGAAGACCTTTGCCGTAATCATCGCCAACGAGAACTACGAGGAGGAGGTGAACGTGGAGTTCGCCCTCAACGACGGAGTGGCTTTCAGCCAGTATTGCACCAAGACGCTGGGCATCCCTCAGGAGAATGTGCACGTGCGCCAGGATGCCACGCTCAACAATATCCTGGCAGAAATCAGCTGGATGCAGAACATCGCCAAGGCCTATGGCGACGAGGCTAGGTTTATCTTCTATTATGCCGGACATGGCGTGCCTGACGAAAGCAACGGCACTGCCTATCTGCTGCCCGTAGACGGCAAGAGCAGCATCTTGGCCACGGGCTACAGCATCGGCAAGCTCTATGACCAGCTCCATGCCCTGGGCTCCCAGAATGTGACGGTGGTGATGGATGCCTGCTTCAGCGGATCCAAGCGAGGCGAAGGCATGCTGGCTTCTGCCCGAGGCGTGGCCATCAAGTCGAAGGCTGAGGCTCCCAAGGGAAACATGCTGGTGATAAGTGCGGCACAGGGCAACGAGACGGCCTATCCTTACCGGGAGAAGCGCCACGGACTCTTCACCTATTTCCTGCTCAAGAAGTTGCAGAAAACCAAGGGCAATACAACCTTCGGCGAACTCTTCGACTACGTAAGGACGCAGGTGGCACAGAAATCCATCGTCGTCAACGAGAAGAGTCAGACACCATCGGTGAATGCATCGGGCGAGTTGACCTCCACCTGGAAGCAATCCAAGCTATTTTAGATGATTCATTTTTAGATACAAGATATTTCGGATTATTCATTTTAAAACAAGATACGTATGAAAAAACTGATCGTATTTATCCTGCTGTTTGCCTGTGTAGGCGTTCAGCAGATTCAGGCACAGAAATGGCTCAAGACTTTGGGCAAGGTGGCAAGCACGCTGTTGGATGATGATGCCAGCGGAACCATTCCTGACTGTACGCTGAAGTACACCGACTGCAAGCGCAACGGCAATGATGTGCACATCAACTATGTGCTCACAAGCCAGTTGGGCAAGGATGCCCCGTTGTGGTTTGATGCCGGCAGCAACAACACCTATGCGGTGGACAGCAAGAGTGCCAAGCACACCATCGAGTTTATCGTGGGTGGCGAGCGTATGGGCACTTACAGCAACAAGAACATCCCTTCAAAGGTTCCTGTGAAGCTCACGGTGGTAGTGAAGGATGTGGAGCGCTCGGTGGCAAGCATCAGATCGTGCGTCATCAAGGGCAAGTTCAACAACTCGTCCGAGCAGTTTACCTGGAACATTGGCGCGAAGACTCCTGCTGCAGTGGTAAACACCAGTGCCGACAACATTGTGTGCACCATGCCTCAGTTGGCATTCACCCTGAAGGAGTGCAAGCGCTTGGGCGACAATGTGATTATCACGGCGATGCTGAAGAACACGGGCGGCAAGGATTTGGAGTTTGATACTTCCGGCACGGTTACCATCTATGACAACGAGGGTGAGGCATGCCGTCTGAACGGCGACATGTCGCCTGTAGCCAACGGCACATGGGGTCAGTATTCCAATATCCGTCTGGTGAAGGGCATTCCTGTAAAGGCAAAGTTTGTGGTTACGGGCGTATCCGATGCAGCCACCCAGTTCAGCATTCTGAAGTTTGAGTTCAGTGATATGGCAGGCAGCTATTACATCGAGATTCGCAATCAGGCGATTTCAGCTCAGTAATCTTCCGCCTGGAGTGATATGAGGGTGTGTCATGGACTTATGACACACCCTCATTTTTCTTAACCCACATTGCAGCAGCCTTTGGTGAAAAACTTAAAGATTCCTAACGAAATCTCTGGGTCGGGATTTATTTTTTGTTAAAATCGTAGAAATACTTGGCGGTTTCAGGGATTTAATGTATATTTGCAATTCATTAGATAGCGTTTGATTATGGCAAGAAAATTATATCCTATAGGAATTCAGACATTTGAGGAAATCCGCAAGTTGGACAACCTCTATATCGACAAGACGGAATACATCTATCGCATGACACATACCGATGGAAAGTATTTCTTCCTGAGTCGACCACGCCGTTTCGGCAAGTCGCTGCTGGTTTCCACTTTTCAGAGTTATTTCGAGGGCAAGAAGGAACTCTTCGAGGGGCTTGCCATCGAGAAGCTGGAGAAGGAGTGGAACGAATATCCCGTGCTGCACTTCGACCTGAGCAAGGGCAAGCACATGGAGAAGGAGCAGCTGAATCGTTATTTGTTGGATATTATTGAGAAACAAGAGGCAAGGTTTGATTGCAAGAGCAATAAAATAGATGTTAATATTCGTCTTGACGATTTGATAAATGTCGTTTACCAGAAAACGGGCAAGCAGGTGGTGGTGCTCATTGATGAATATGACGCACCGCTGCTGGATGTGGCGCATGAGAAGGAGAAACTCGATGAGCTCCGCAACACGATGCGCAACTTCTATAGTCCTCTGAAGGGAAACGAGTCCATGCTGCGCTTCGTCTTCATGACGGGCATCACGAAGTTCTCGCAGCTCAGCATCTTCAGCGAACTGAACAATATCAAGAATGTGAGCATGGACGAGCCTTATGCCGGTATCTGCGGCATCACCAAAGAGGAACTGTTGACCCAGATGAGCGATGATATCGACGTACTTGCCGAGCATCTGGAACTGAGCAGGGAGGAGACCATCCAGGAACTGAAAGACCATTATGATGGCTATCATTTCTGCTGGCCATCGCCTGATGTCTTCAATCCTTACAGTCTGCTTAATTGCTTTGCTGATGGCAGAATGGATGATTACTGGTTCGGATCGGGCACACCTACCTATCTTATCAATATGATGAGAAAGTATGATTTCCTGCCAGCTGACCTTGGCGAGGCCATAGAGGTGGGCAAGAAGGACTTTGATGCCCCCACCGAAACGATGACCACCATCGTACCTTTGCTTTATCAGAGCGGGTATGTCACCATCAAGGGATATGACAAGCCTACAAAATTGTACCTGTTGGCATTGCCTAACCAGGAGATAAGGGTGGGGCTATATGGAAGTCTCTTGCCTCATTATCTGACGGACAAGTCGGCAAAGGCTAACACGACCATCGCCAAGATGTCGGTATTGGTGAAGAAGGGGGATATGGATGCAGCCTTCTGCCTGCTGAACAACTTTCTGGAGACGGTGCCTTACTGCGACAACACACACTATGAGGGTCATTGGCAGCAGACGCTCTACATCATGTTTGCCCTGCTCACCAACTATGATATCCTCGTGGAGCAGCATACGGCGAAGGGCAGAATCGATATCACGATGGAGACTGCAGATACCATCTACGTGATGGAGCTGAAATTCAACAAAAGTGCCGAGGAGGCTCTCGCTCAGATAGAGGCAAAACACTATGTCGATGCTTTCAAGATGAGCGGCAAGAAGATGGTGAAGATAGGCTTGAACTTCTCGGTGAAGGATGAGGTGAACAGCCTGGAATGGAAGATAGAATCTTAAAAAGAAAAATCCCATCGCTCTTGCGAGTGATGGGATTTTTAATTCTGTTAAGCAATGTGTCTGCTTTCGCTGATTACTTACGAAGACCGAGGGCCTTGATGATAGCACGATAGCGATTGATGTCGCGATCATACAAGTAATCGAGCAATGCACGACGCTTTCCTACAAGCTGTGTCAACGCACGTGTTGTAGTATAATCTTTACGGTTCTTCTTAACGTGCTCCGTCAAATGAGCAATACGGTATGAGAACAATGCTATCTGGCTCTCTGCTGAACCAGTATCAGAGTTAGACTTTCCGTACTTGCTAAAGATCTCTTCTTTTTTTGCTTTGTCTAAATACATAGCTGTGATACTTAAAAATTTAATTGTTATAAATGTAATATGATGCAATTTCGGACCTTCCTCACGGCGGTTTCCTTAAAAATGCGGTGCAAAGGTACAACTTTTCCATGAATTATGCAAATTTTTCGGGAATTTTTTGTAATTTTGCACCCAAATTCATTAAGTATTTAAGGTAAACGAAATGCAAGACATTAGAAACATTGCAGTTATTGCACACGTTGACCATGGTAAAACTACCCTGGTTGACAAGATGATGCTCGCCGGTAAGCTGTTCCGTGACGGCCAGGATAACAGCGGCGAAGTGCTCGATTCCAATGATTTGGAGCGAGAGCGTGGTATAACCATTCTTTCAAAGAATGTGTCTATCAATTGGAAAGGTACTAAGATTAATATTCTCGATACTCCTGGACACTCTGACTTCGGTGGTGAGGTGGAGCGCGTGCTCAACATGGCAGACGGTTGCCTCCTCCTCGTCGACGCTTTCGAGGGTCCGATGCCTCAGACCCGATTCGTGCTGCAGAAGGCTTTGCAGCTCGGATTGAAGCCTATCGTGGTGGTTAATAAGGTGGATAAACCTAATTGCCGCCCTGAAGAGGTGTACGAAATGGTGTTCGACCTGATGTGCGACCTCGATGCTACAGAGGAACAGCTTGACTTTACTGTGGTTTACGGTTCGGCTAAGAACGGCTGGATGAGCGATGACTACAACAAGCCAACTGATAACATTGACTATCTGCTCGACAAGATTGTGGAGATTATCCCTGCTCCTAAGCAGCTGGAGGGTACTCCTCAGCTCTTGATTACATCTCTTGACTATAGCTCTTACACTGGTCGTATCGCCGTGGGTCGTGTACACCGTGGTACTCTGAAGGATGGTATGAACGTTACCATCTGCCACCGTGACGGAACCCAGGAGAAGACCAAGATCAAGGAACTGCATACCTTCGAGGGTATGGGTCATAAGAAGACAGACCATGTGGATTCTGGCGATATCTGCGCCGTTGTCGGCCTTGAGAAGTTCGAGATTGGTGATACCATCTGCGACTACGAGAACCCGGAGCCACTGCCTCCTATCGCTGTGGACGAGCCTACCATGAGTATGCTCTTCACCATCAACGATTCTCCTTTCTTCGGCAAGGAGGGTAAGTTCTGTACATCACGCCACATTCAGGACCGCCTGAACAAGGAGCTGGAGAAGAACCTGGCTCTTCGTGTTCAGCCTTACGAGGATACCACCGATAAGTGGATTGTTTCTGGTCGTGGTGTGCTCCATCTCTCTGTGCTCATCGAGACCATGCGCCGCGAGGGCTACGAGCTGCAGGTGGGTCAGCCTCAGGTAATCTACAAGGAGATTGACGGCGTGAAGTGCGAGCCTATCGAGGAGTTGACCATCAACGTGCCAGAGGAGTTTGCTTCTAAGATGATTGATATGGTTACCCGCCGCAAGGGTGATATGACTTCCATGCTGAACATGGGCGAGCGTGTGGATATCGAGTTTGATATTCCTTCACGTGGTATCATCGGTTTGCGTACCAATGTGCTCACTGCTTCTCAGGGCGAGGCTATCATGGCTCACCGCTTCAAGGAGTATCAGCCATACAAGGGCGAGATTACCCGCCGTTCTAACGGTAGCATGATTGCGCTGGAGACAGGTACTGCCTATGCTTACGCCATCGATAAGTTGCAGGATCGCGGTAAGTTCTTCATCGACCCAGGTGAGGAGGTTTACGGCGGCGAGGTTGTTGGTGAGCATGTTCACGACAACGACCTGGTGGTTAACGTAACCAAGGCAAAGCAGCTGACCAATGTGCGTGCTTCCGGTTCTGATGATAAGGCTCGCGTGATTCCAAAGACCGTGATGAGCCTTGAGGAGTGCCTGGAGTATATCCGCGAGGATGAGTATGTAGAGGTTACCCCTAAGAGCATGCGTATGCGCAAGGTGATTCTCGATCACTTGGAGCGCAAGCGCAGTAACAAGGAATAAGTTATAGCTTATATATAAATGGATCCGTAAGAATTCCCCTCTTGCCGATTGCCCAGGGCAGTCTGCTTGCAGGGGATTCTTTATTTTAATGTAAGCGTATGTGGTTGTGGAAATTCTTTAGGAAATTCTCGTTGCCCTGCTCGCTGGTATTGGGAGCCGTGGGCTATCTGATTTTTGCCAATGTTCCGTTTCTGGAACCTCTGGGCGATGCGGTGGGACCGAAACTGGTAGATCTGATGCCGGTGGTGCTCTTCGCCCTGCTCTATGTTACTTTCTGCAAGATAGAAATCAAGGAGATGAAGCCGAAGGCGTGGCATTTTGTATTGCAGCTGATCAGAACCAGTCTGGCATTGGCGATGGTGGTGCTGATTTTCGAATTCGGCGATGATTATGAAACCAAGCTGGTGCTGGAGGGAGCCTTTATCTGCTTTATCTGTCCTACGGCGGCTGCCGTGGCGGTGGTGACGGAGAAGTTGGGTGGAAGCATCGGTTCGCTGACTACTTATACGGTGATAGCGAATGTATTCACGATGGTGATTATTCCGAGTCTCTTCCCGATGGTGGAGAAGGGGGCGGATGTTTCCTTTCTTTTTATGAGTGCGATGGTGTTCCGAAACGTGACCACGGTACTGGTGGTGCCTTTGCTTCTGGCTCTGCTGAGCCGCAAGTTTCTGCCTAAATGGGTGGATAAGGTGAAGAGCGTGAAGGATCTGGGATTCTATATGTGGTGCTTCAACCTGACGATATTGATGGGCGAGACGGTTCGCAATATCCTCCATGCCGAGGTTTCGGGATGGATTCTAGCCTTGCTGCTTCTGGTACCCCTTTTGGTATGTCTTATCCAGTTTGCCATTGGCAAGGCGGTGGGCAGACATTATGATGCGAGCATCAGTGCCGGTCAGGCGTTGGGACAGAAGAATACCATTGTGGGCATCTGGCTCACTCTAACTTTCCTGAATCCTCTTGCCGCCGTAGCACCGGGTGCCTATGTGGTTTGGCAGAACCTGGTGAATGGCTGGCAGCTATGGTATAAAGAGAAATACGGAAGACTGAAATGGTAGAAATATAAAATAAGGTGTGGCATCAACTGATACCATACCTTATTTTATATATAGAGGATTTTATTTGCTTGTAGAAATCAAGGATTTTATTTGCTTGTAGAAATAAAGATGCACTCGATGGTTACGTTGCCATCCATCCATTGGGCAGGAATGGTATAGGTGCCATCCTTGGCAATATCCGTCTTCTTGAGCGATTCTACCTTGTCGCCGTGGGTGATGGTGAAATCGCCGTAGGTGAAGCCTGGGGCAGGTACCATCTTTACCTTGAATGCCTTGCCGTATGCCACCTTGTGGTTGTTGAGGGTGGTTCCGTCGGCGGCTGTCACCATACCGTTGCGGTTGGCCTCGGTAACGGATACGAAGTCGCTGTGAGCCTTCTTCTTCGCTGCACCTTCTGTCTTCAGCAGGGTGATGCGAGGGGCGTTGGTCAGGTGGATATTGATATCATCGATATACACCACGGCATCCTGCTTCATCTCGTGAGGTGACTCGGCGTGAGGAACCACTACCAGACTGTAGATATCCACACCCTCGGCACTCTTGATAGGGAAAACGGCATCAGCCCACTGACCGGCAGGAACCGGAGTGGTGGATTTAATCCAGAACTGCTCTACTTCCTGCGACTGTCCGGCTCTGTCTCTGCGCTTGCCGAGACCAACCAGCATCACGCGGCCTTCCATCGGACGGTTGATGAGCACGTGAACCACTTTTCCTGCAGGGCCGAGTGCAATCGGCTTCTTCAGATCAATTCTTGCACCGAAGATGTTGGATGCCAGGCGTGAACGCTGAAAGGCGAGCACCTTCGTGTTGGGATTGTTGGTGAGGTCGGGATTATCCACTACTGCGCAGTTGCCAGCCAGTTCTCCCGTGCGGAATGGGGAATGCTCCCATCTGTCGTATACTCCCACGGATTTGTAATCCTGGGTGTCGAACTTAATTTCCTGTCCCATTACTGCCAATGGCAACAGGCACAATGCTATGAGTAATTTCTTCATGTTCTTGGTGTAGAGAAAAAGTTTAAAATACTTTTATGGAATGCAGCAGCGGACAAGCCTTGCTGTCGTCGATGACAATCTTCAAACCCTTAGCCTGATAGCCCTTGCCGTAACTGTCTGATGTGCTGCCGTTCAGCGGGATGATGCGCTTGTATCCGATGGTGGTAGTGGTGCACTTTTCTGCGATAGGCTTCCATGTCTTTCCATCTTCAGAGATTTCGATATGGAACTTTCTTACTCGCTGCCCCTTGCGGATGTACTCCATCATATCCACATAGCGCAGGGTTTGTGGCTTATCCCAGCTGAAGGTGATGGTGGCCTGCTTTACGCCGTCGTCGGTGGCCCAATAGGTATTCTTGTTGTTGTCGGTCAGGTTCCTGGCGGTATAGTTGCGCTTGGCTCCTGCCTGGCGGGTGTTGCTAACGGAAACCTTGGCCTTCTGAGCCAGGTCCTTGCCCAGACGGATGCGGATCATGTTGCCCATATCCTTGAGCACGCGCACGTCGATATCAGGTAGCAAACCTCTCTTGTCGGGAGGACAGTTCAGAATGAGGGTAGCGTTTCTACCCACGGTTTCAAGATACATCTGGAAGAGGCGCTCCACAGAGAGAGGCTTCTCGCCTTCGTGCCAGAACCATCCCTTGTCGGTGAGCTTGGCATCGCTCTCTCCCGGGTCCCACTGCCATCCGTCTTCAGTGCCATACATGCCGTTGCTTTCAGGGGCATATCCTCTCTCGTCGGTGAGCCAGTTGGTTTCGCCAGCCCATCCAGCCTCGTTGCCAATCCATCTTGACTCGGCGCCCACACCCCAGAGGATAATATCAGGGCAAACCTTGTGGATGGAGTCTCTGAGGTTCGGGATATCATAATAGGTGGAACGGTCTACGTTGACGGTGGTGTTGCGGCCGCCATAGTATCCGTCGCCTCCGTTGGCACCATCGAACCACATTTCAAACTGGTCTTTTCCGTACTGAGCCAATTCTGCGCACTGGCGGAGGAAGACATCGTTCACATATTTCTCGGTGCCATAGTATACGCTGTTTCTATCCCATGGAGAGACATAGAAACCATATTTCATGTTCAGTTTGCGTGCAGCCTGGGCGAAGTCGCGCGGAATGTTGGTATTCTTTCCGTTCTCGTTTCCGGCATTGACGATGGAGTGGTCGGTGGTGGCTGTAGGCCAGAGGCAGAAGCCATCGTGATGCTTCACCACGGCGATGCCGCCCTTCATGCCCGCTGCCTTCACCGCCTTGAGCCACTGAGCCGGATTAGGCTTTGCAGTAGGCGCAAAAAGGGTAACATCTTCACTTCCCAGTCCCCACTCGCGGTTGGTATAGGTGTTCATGCCGTAATGGAAGAAGGCGTAGAACTCCGTCTCCTGCCACTTCATCTGGCGATCGCTTGGAACAGGGAAAACAGCGTTAGGCTCGTTGTCGGGGTTCGGCAACGACTGCTGCTTAACTTGGAATGCACTCTGGGAGTGACCCGCCATGGCAGACATGATGAGAGACACTCCGACAAAAACTTTTTTGATGTTCATGGTTGTCGTATTTAAATCGATACACTTTATTCTTATCATAAGAGAAGTTGATATATTGTTATAGTTATTGTTATAGTTATTTTATATATTGTCAAAACTGGCGATTGTTAATAATAAATTTCAGCTGCAAAGATATAGTTTTTATGGATGGCTGCAAAACTTTTCTGGTTAATTAAACATAAACGCCCGCAAATTCTCATTTGCGGGCGCTGGTGATAATATGGGTGATATCCTAAGCCGATGGATGATTAATCCTGTGTAGGATAAATCAGATTCTGTTCTGTGATACAGTTGAGTACCTCTTCGAGATACTTCTTGGCTTCATACTTGGCCATTGGCAGGTCGTGGAGCAGATAGTTGCCGCAATCCTTGGCAGCCTGTCCTGGAATTTCGCCTTCGAAGTCGGCGATGAACTGGAAGGTGCGCTGCATCAGCGGCACGATGTCCTTGCTCTGCAGGTCGCCACGGATGAGGAGGTAGTTGCCGGTGAGGCATCCCATCGGTCCCCAATAGATGATGCGGTCTTTCCACTCCTCGTCGTTGCGGAGGTAAGTGGCAGCCAGGTGCTCGATGGTATGGATGGCACCGTTGTGGAGGCAAGGCTCCTGGTTAGGCACCTTCATGCGGATATCGAAGGTGGTTACTACTTCTCCGCCTACTTCGTCCTTGCGGCTTACGTAGATGCCGCGGAGCAACTTGTTATGATTGATGGTGAAACTTGGAATCTTATTCATATAGTTTATAATTTACAATTTATAGTTTACAGACTTTCGAGGAAAGCCTTGGTGACATTAAACGAGCCTTCTGCCATTTTTGCCCAGAAATCGAAGTACATCTGCGCCTTGGTGTCCTTCAGCGGCACATCGCTGATGATGCGGAAGGAGATGAACGGCGTCTTGTAGATGTGGCAGGTCTGGGCGATGGAGCAGCTCTCCATATCCACGGCCATGGCATGAGGGAAGTGCTCCAGGATGGAACGCATCTTCTCCTTGCTATCCACAAACCACTCGCCGCTTACAATCTGTCCGGCATGAATCTTAGGGTGCTTGTTGTCGGGCAGGTTGTTGATGGCAAGTGCCTTTTCCACATACTCCTGTGGAGTCTTGAAGGTGGCTGGCATGCCGAGAATCTGACCGTAGTCGCACTCGTCGCCGCAGTAGGCATCGTGGTATACGCAGTTGGTGGCTACCACCACTTCGGTTACATTGAGGTTGATATCGGCACCTCCGGCAACGCCTGAAGAGATGACGAGGTCGGGATGATAGTTATCAATCATCTCCACCGCTCCGATGGCACTGTTCACCTTACCGATGCCGCACTGCTGCATCACCACTTCGTTGGCACCAATCTTTCCGATGACGAAGTCTTTCTGATTCTTTCGCTCTGTCTGCGATTCTGTCAATAATGTCTTGAGTTGCGCGAACTCCTTGTCCATCGCAACGATAATTCCTATTCTCATTTCTAATGATATATTCTGATATCTGTTATCTGCTGATTTCTTTCCCGTTTTGAAAAATTAGAAGTTTACGCCAAAGTTGAAGATCAGGGCTCTGTTTCTTGCCTTGTCGAAATCGTCGTGGCAGATGTTGGCAAGTCCCAGGTCGTAGGTGAGGTCGGCATAGAACATGTCGTAGCCCACGCCGCATCCGAGGCGCAGACCGCCGTCGAATCTTCTGAAGTTGTTGCTTCTGAAGGAACTCTGAGCCTCACGCTCGGCAAAGTTCTTGATCTTGCCGCCCACGCCCATGGCGAAATATCCACCGGCAAATGGCTCTACGGTGAACTCATCATCCACCTCGTACTTGTATTTCACGAGCACCGGAATCTCCAGGTAGTTGAGGTCGTAGGTCATCTTCTTGCCTCCGCCCAGGTCTTTCTTTCCACCTTTTTCTATATAGTAGAGACCCGTCTCCATGAATACAGGAGTTGACTCGCTGAGCGCAAAACCGCCTACTACACCCACGTTGAGACCGGTCTGCCATTTGCCGCCATCCAGGCGGGCATCGTCGGAAGTAACGTAAGTGAAGGCAGGACCGAGGCGCACGCCCAGGTAGGCTTCGCCCAGATAGTTGTTGAACTTGTAGTCGAGATGACCCGTCTTCTCGTTGTAGTATTGACTATTCTTATAGTTCTGTGCTGATGATGGGAGTGCTATCATGAGCATTGCCATCAGGAAGAATACAATTCTTTTCATGTTTTTTTGTTCCTTTTATTTTAATGTTACTGACTATTATAACGTATGGGGGTGAAGAAATATTGTCTTGTCAATGCAAAGGTAATATATTTTAAGAAAGCTGCTGCGAGGGAATCCCTAAAAAATGGGGGAAAACCCCTATATGGGTAAGCCGTTGGGGGCATAAACCGGTTTATGCCATAAAAAAAGTAAAAAGTTTCTTTTTTTATTTTGTAGATTCTTCATTTCTCATTATCTTTGCAAGCAAATTATAAACGTTTATACAGGAAAATGAATTTTTTGAAGAAGTATCTGCTAGATATTCTAGTGGTGATTGTTTTTGCGGTGATTTCCTTCGTGTACTTTATGCCTGCCGACATGGACGGACGAATCCTCTTCCGTCACGACTCTGCGGCAAGCAAGGGATTGGGACACGAGAAGGAACTCTTCCAGCAGCAGACCGGCGAGACGACTCGCTGGACTAACTCCGTGTTTGGTGGTATGCCAACTTACCAGATTGCACCTTCGTATGGAAGTACCAAGGTGCTCGACCAGGTGACGAAGGCTTATCATCTGTGGTTACCCGACTATGTATGGTATGTGTTTGTCTATCTTCTGGGCTTCTATATCATGCTGCGAGCCTTCGATTTCCGACAGTCGCTGGCAGCATTGGGAAGTATCATCTGGGCATTCTCATCCTACTTCTTTATTATCATCGCCGCCGGTCATATCTGGAAGGTGTGGGCACTTGCCTATCTGCCGCCAATGATTGCGGGCGTGGTGCTGGCTTACCGGGGTAAGTATCTGAAAGGCTTGCTCCTCACCGCCATCTTCTTGGCTTTCGAGGTGAATGCCAACCACGTGCAGATGACTTACTACTATCTCTTCATCATCCTCTTCATGGTGATTGCCTACCTGGTGGATGCCATCAGGAAGGGAGAACTCGCCCGTTTCGGAAAGGCTACGGCAGTGTGCGTGGTGGGTGCCCTCATCGGTATCTCGCTCAACCTGACGAACCTTTATCACACCTGGCAGTATGGACAGGAAACCATGCGCGGCAAGAGTGAACTGGTGAAGAAAAACGCTGCCAATCAGACCAGTAGCGGATTGGATAGAGACTATATTACCCAGTGGAGTTACGGCATCGACGAAACCTGGACTCTGATGATTCCTGATGCCAAGGGTGGCGCTTCTGTGCCTCTTTCTCATAACGAGAAGGCGATGGAGAAGGCTGATCCTAACTTTGTGCAGATTTATCAGCAGTTGGGTCAGTACTGGGGTAACCAGCCTGGCACGAGCGGTCCGGTTTACGTGGGCGCCTTCGTCTGCATGCTCTTCATCCTGGGTCTCTTTATCGTAAAGGGTCCGATGAAGTGGGCTTTGCTGGCTGCCACCATCCTGAGCATCCTGCTCTCTTGGGGTAGAAACTTCATGCCGTTTACCAATTTCTTCCTGGATTATATCCCGATGTATGCCAAGTTCCGAACGGTGGCATCCATCCTCGTGATAGCCGAGTTTACCATTCCGCTGCTGGCGATGATGGCGCTGAAGAAACTGGTGGATGAGCCTGAGGTGCTGACCACCAAGATAAAATATGTATATGCCAGCTTGGGTCTGACGGCAGGTTTCTGCCTGCTTTTCGCCCTGATGCCAGGCGTATTCTTCCCTGATTTCATCTCCGTGCAGGAGACCCAGGCACTGCAGCAGTTGCCTGCCGAATATCAGGGTCCGCTGATGAGCAACCTCATCGAAATCCGTAAGGGCATCTTTACATCCGACTGCTGGCGTTCGTTCTGGATTATCCTCATCGGCTTCGGCTTCCTGATGCTTTACAAGATGAAGAAGCTGGGCGCCGAGTTCATGATTGCCGGTATCGCCGTGCTCTGTCTGGTGGATATGTGGATGGTGAACAAGCGCTATCTCTACGATGATATGTTTGTAGATAAGATTGAGCGTGATGCACCTCAGCAGATGACGGAGACCGACAAGATTATCTGTCGTGACAAGTCGCTCGACTATCGTGTGCTCAATCTGGCATCGAATACCTTCAATGAGAACGAGACCTCTTACTATCATAAGAGCATCGGCGGTTATCATGCTGCCAAGCTGCGCCGTTATCAGGAGATGATTGATGCGCATATCGCTCCGGAGATGCAGAAGACCATGCAGGCTGTGGCTGCTGCCGGCGGCGACATGACCAAAGTGAACGGCGACAGCATCTTCCCTGTGTTGAACATGCTGAACACCAAATATTTCATCATGCCTCTGCAGGGCGGTCAGACTGTTCCGGTGCAGAATCCATACGCTTACGGCAATGCCTGGTTTGTGGATGAGGTGAAGTATGTGAACAATGCCAACGAGGAAATCGAGGGCGTGGGCAAGGTGAACCTCCGCCATGTGGCTGTGGCTGATGCCAAGTTCAAGGAGCAATTGGATCAGAGCGTAAAGCAGGATGATACTTCGGTGGTGAAGATGATTCAGTATAAGCCAAACAACCTGACTTACGAGGTGAAGTCAAGCAAGGGTGGTGTCATCGTCTTCTCTGAGATTTACTATCCTGGCTGGACGGCTACGGTGGATGGAGAGTCTGTGGAACTGGGCAGAGTGGATTACATTCTGCGTGCCCTGAACGTGAAGGCAGGCAGCCACAAGGTGGTGCTCGACTTCCATCCTCAGTCGCTGAAGAACACCGAGACCATCGCTTACATCGGTTACGGCGTTCTCGTACTCCTTATTATAATAGGTATAGGAGTGAAAGTGAAGAGACGCAAGAAGGCTTCACAGGAAGTGAAGGAATAGAAGGGAGCCAGAAGATGCTGTTTCGAACTGAAATAGAGATTCCGAAGGCCGACTTCGAGATACAACCGGCAGAGCAAATGCTCTTTGTGGGCAGTTGCTTTGCCGACAATCTGGGTCGCAGGTTTGTGGAAAACCGCTTCCGTGCCACGGTGAATCCCTTCGGGGTGATGTATAATCCGGCAAGCATTCTCCATACCGTGGAGAAGAGCCTGGAGGTTCAGCCTCGTGTGGCTGTGTTTACGCTGGGTACGAACCACGTGTATATTCTGAAGGAAACGGGCGAGATTGTGGATAACTGCCAAAAGCGTCCGCAGCGCCTTTTCGAGGAAAGGGAATTGAGCGTGGAGGAATGTGCCGGGTATCTGCAGAAGGCCGTTGATTTGCTGAAAGCTGAAAAGGTGATTATAACCGTCAGTCCCATCCGCTACGCCAAATACGGCTACCACGGGAGCCAGCTTTCGAAGGCAACGCTCCAGTTGGCAGCAGATAAACTGGTGAAGGCGAATCCGGGAGTGGTGAGTTATTTCCCTGCTTACGAAATCATGAACGATGAACTTCGTGATTATCGCTTCTATCAGGAAGACATGCTGCATCCGAGCCAGCAGGCTGTGGAGTATATCTGGGAAAAGTTCCGTTCCACCTATTTCGGCAAAGCCGCAGAACAGTTTCTGGAAGACTGGAGACCCATCCGGGAAGCACTCGGCCACAAGCCCTTCCACCCCGAAAGCGAGGAACATCAGAAGTTCATCGTCCGGACGGAAGAGAAGAAAAGACAATTTGAGGAGAAGTATCATCTTCTATAAAATAAAGATGATTTTCTCTTATTGATAATAGAAACATTAAAGTATAAAGACAATGACATATACTATTGAAAAGGTAACCACACTGATAGGTGCGCGTCGCTATGGAGACAATGATACCAGCATCGGTTTTATCCTGACCGATAGTCGTTCACTTTGTTTCCCAGAGGAAACTCTGTTCTTTGCGCTCAAGTCTGAGCGTAATGACGGTCACAACTACATTCCGGAGTTGTATCGTCGTGGAGTCAAGAACTTTGTGGTGACTGATGTCCCTAAGGGGTATGCTTCTGATTATCCGGGAGCCAACTTCCTGAAGGTTGTCAACACGCTGGAGGCTCTCCAGCGCCTGGCAGAACGTCATCGTGATGAATTCAACATCCCTATCGTGGGTATTACGGGTTCTAATGGCAAGACCATGGTCAAGGAGTGGCTTTATCAGCTGCTCTCACCGAGCATGTTCGTTACCCGCAGTCCACGCAGTTACAATTCGCAGATAGGTGTGCCATTGTCGGTCTGGCTCATGAACGAGCAGACCCAGGTGGGCGTGTTCGAGGCTGGTATCAGTCAGCCGGGCGAGATGCTTGCCCTGCGTGACATCATCCAGCCTACCATCGCCGTACTCACCAATGTGGGTTCTGCCCATCAGGAGAACTTCTCTTCCCTGGAGGAGAAGTGCAGAGAAAAGCTTATCCTCTTCCATGATGCAGAGACCGTGGTTTACGATGGCGATGACGAACTGATTACCAAGGTGGTGGCTGAATATCCAGATTATAAGGGAGAAAAACTTTTCTGGTCGCTCAAGAACCCTGAGGCTCCTTTCTATGTGAAGAACATCGAGAAGCAGCAGAACGTGAGCGTCATCACTTATATCTATAAAGGAGAGATTGACAGCTTCTCCATCCCATTCATCGATGATGCATCTATCCAGAACTCCATCATCAGTGCCGTGGTGGCTTCGAAGCTCGGTGTTTCTGCCGAGGATATCGACAAGCGCATGGCAAAACTGGAACCTGTGGCGATGAGACTGGAAGTGAAGGTGGGACAGCATGGCTGCACCCTTATCAACGACAGCTACAACAGCGATATCAATTCGCTCGACATCGCCCTCGACTTCATGAACCGCCGTCCTGACCACCGTGGCCGTCGCCATACGCTGATATTGAGCGACATCTATCAGAGCGGTCTGTCGCCTGAGGCTCTCTATAAGGAAGTAAGCGACCTGGCTCGCAAGCGTGGCGTGGTGAAGTTCATCGGTATCGGACCAGAACTCTGCCAGCAGCATGATGCCATTCAGATTTCAGAAAAGTTCTTCTTCCAGGACGTGGAGGAGTTTATCAAGAGCGAGGTGTTTGCATCGCTTCGTGACGAGGTAATCCTGCTGAAGGGCGCCCGCCAGTTTGGTTTCGACCAGTTGACGGAGTTGCTGGTTCAGAAGGTACACGAAACCACGCTCGAAGTGAACCTGAATGCCGTGGTAGCCAATCTGAACTACTACCGTGCGTTTATGAAGCCGGAAACCAAACTGGTCTGCATGATCAAGGCAGACGGTTATGGAGCAGGAGCCGTGGAGATAGCCAAGACCCTGCAGGACCACCGTGTGGATTATCTTGCCGTGGCAGTGGCCGATGAGGGTGTTACCCTTCGCAAGAACGGCATCACCAGCAACATCATGATCATGAACCCTGAGATGACCGCCTTCAAGACCATGTTTGATTACGACCTAGAGCCTGAGGTATATTCCTTCCGTCTGCTCGATGCACTGATCAAGGCAGCCGAGAAGGAGGGAGTCACCGGATTCCCTGTCCACATCAAGCTGGATACAGGTATGCATCGTCTGGGCTTCGACCCAGAGAACGATATGGAGGAACTGATAGGCAAGTTGAAGCATCAGAATGCCATCATCCCTCGTTCGGTGTTCTCTCATTTCGTGGGCAGTGATGCCGATTGCTTCGATGATTTCTCAGCCCATCAGTTTGAACTGTTCGACAAGGGCAGCAAGCAGTTGCAGGCAGCTTTCGACCATAAGATTCTGCGCCATATCTGTAATTCGGCAGGTATTGAGCATTTCCCGGAGCGCCAGTTGGATATGTGCCGCCTGGGTCTGGGACTTTACGGCATCAACTCACGCAACAACGAGACCATCAACTGCGTGAGCACCCTGAAGACCACCATCCTGCAGATGCACAACATCAAGGCTGGGGATAGCGTGGGCTACAGCCGCAAGACCATCCTCGACAGAGACAGCGTCATCGCCGCCATTCCTATCGGTTATGCCGACGGCTTGAACCGCCATCTGGGCAATCGCCATGCCTACTGTCTGGTCAACGGACAGAAGGCAGAGTATGTGGGCAACATCTGCATGGATGTAGCCATGATAGATGTAACCGACATCAACTGCAAGGAAGGCGACTCCGTAGAAATCTTCGGCGAACATCTGCCAGTTCAGACGCTGAGCGATATTCTTGACACCATTCCTTACGAAGTGCTGACCACCATCAGCAGCCGAGTGAAGCGAGTTTACTATCAAGATTAGGATAAAAATCGTTAGAAAAACGTATAAAAATAGGGAAATCCCGTCCGAAAAGCTCGGATGGGATTTTTTTTAAGTAATATTTTCTAAGAAAACGTATTAAAATTGAAGAAAAAAGTGTATCTTTGCAACCAACAAATCATCTAAAAACAAGTGAAGGGGTACACTTGCATGTATTTCCTTAACTAATTAACAATTCAAAAGTAATAATGGAACAGGTATTTAGCTATATCATAAGCTTGGGAGCGAGCGTGATGATGCCAATCATCTTCACGGTCATCGGCTTGTGTATCGGCATGAAATTCGGAAAGGCTTTGAAATCGGGACTCTTCGTAGGTGTGGGTTTCGTGGGCTTGGGTGTGGTGACGGCTTTGCTGACAACCAACTTCAATGACCCTTTGAAGGCAATCTCAGACATCTATCACCTACAGTTGAACGTGTTTGACATGGGTTGGCCTGCAGCCGCTGCCGTGGCTTATAACACAGCGGTGGGTGCCTTGATTATCCCAATCTGCTTGGGAGTCAACTTCCTGATGTTGATAACCAAGACCACCCGTACGGTGAACATCGACCTTTGGAACTACTGGCATTTCGCCTTTATCGGAGCCGTGGCTTACTTCGTGATGGGTGAGAGTCTGCTTTGGGGTTACTTTGCAGCCATCGTCTGCTACATCATTACATTGGTATGTGCAGATTTGACCGCAGAGAAGTTCCAGAAGTACTACGACTTGGATGGTATCTCCATTCCGCAGCCATTCTGCCAGAGCTTCATGCCATTCGCCATCCTCTTCAACAAGGCAATGGATATGATTCCTGGTTTCTCTAAGCTCGATATCGATGCAGAGGGATTGAAGAAGAAGTTTGGCGTGCTGGGTGAGCCATTGGTTCTGGGTGTTATCGTGGGAGCCTTGATTGGTTGGGCAGCACAGCTCGACATCAAGAAGATTCTCTTCCTCGGTGTGACCATGGGAGCCGTGATGGAGCTGATTCCTCGTATCACTTCTCTGTTTATTGACGGTTTGAAGCCTATCTCTGAGAAGACCCAGGAATTGGTGAAGACCAAGTTCAACGGCAAGAAGGTGCATATCGGTATGAGTCCAGCCCTGGTGATTGGTCATCCTACTACCTTGGTAGTATCGGTCATCCTGATTCCGGTTATTCTTGCCATCGCCGTATTCCTGCCAGGCAACCAGTTCTTGCCATTGGCATCATTGGCAGGTATGTTCTACCTCTTCCCAATGATTTTGCCATTTACCAAGGGTAATGTGGTGAAGACCCTGATCATCGGTTTGGTAGCCCTAATTATCGGTCTCTATTTCGTAACCGATATGGCTCCCGACTTTACGATGGCAGCCAACCAGGTTTATGCAGCTACAGGCGATAATGCTGCTCATATCCCTGACGGTTTCGCTGGTGGTGCCCTCGATTTCGCCTCCTCTCTCTTTGGATGGGTTATCTATCGTGGCGTGAAGCTCTCTTACATCGGTATGGGCGTGCTCACCATCATCACCATCGCCCTGATGGTTATCAACCGCCAGCGCATCGTGAAGGAAGAGAGAATGGTAAAAAAGTAAAAAGGTAAAAAAGTAAAATAAAAAAGTAATGAAAAAATTAACATTAATATTAGCAGCAATGGTATTAACAGCAAGTCAGGCTTTTGGCCAGTGTGGTAAGTGTGGATACGAGGTGAAGGCTGAGAATGCCTACACCAACTACAACGTTCGTTATGCTAGCAACCCTATGGATGCCAAGCATTACACAACAGATCGCCTCCGCAGCGAGTTCGCTATCGAGAAGGTGTTCGCTCCTGGTGAGGTAAACTGGACCTACACCATGTTCGACCGTTTCCTCATCGGTGGTGCAGAGCCAACAACCGCTCCTTTGAAGCTGACTTCAATCGCTCCTCTCTATACAGACAAGCCAAACGATCAGAAGAACCTGCTTGACAACCGTGAGTTGGGTATCATCAACATCGGTGGCGAGGGTACTGTTAACGTGGATGGCAAGAAATATACCCTTGGTTTCCAGGAGGCCCTCTATGTAGGTCGTGGTGCTAAGAACATCGAGGTAAGCAGCAAGGATGCAGCCAAGCCAGCTAAGTTCTATATGAACAGTGCCTGCGCTCATCAGACTTATCCTACCAAGAAGGTGACTCTGAAGGATGCCAACAACATCAAGGCTGGTAGCTTGAAGGAGAGCAACGACCGCGTGATTCATCAGTTGATTATCGATGGTGTGGCTGGTGTTCGCACCTGCCAGTTGCAGATGGGTGTCACCGAGTTGAAGGAGGGTTCTGTATGGAACACCATGCCAGCTCATACTCACCTCCGCCGCATGGAGACATACCTTTATTACAATGTACCAGAGGGTCAGAAGATTCTTCACGTAATGGGTGAGCCACAGGAGACCCGTCCTATCTGGCTGAACAACGAGCAGGCCGTGATTGCTCCAGAGTGGTCAATCCACTGCGCTGCCGGCACCAGCAACTATACCTTTATCTGGGGTATGGCAGGTGAAAACCTTATCTATAACGATATGCAGGTAGTGAAGATTCCTACATTAGAATAACAAAACGCTTAAAAACTTAGCAAATGAGCTCTATTTCAACTAGTAAAATGTCCAACTTCCGTTGGGTGATTTGTGCGTTGCTCTTCATTGCGACCACAGTGAATTATATGGACCGTCAGGTTCTGTCGTTAACATGGAAAGACTTCATCGCTCCAGAATTCCACTGGACTGATGACGACTACGGTACGATTACCGGTCTTTTCTCCATCTTCTATGCCATCGCCAACCTCTTTGCAGGTAAGTTTGTGGATTGGATGGGAACCAAGAAGGGTTATCTCATTGCCATCTTCGTATGGTCAACAGGTGCCGTGATGCATGCAGGTTGCGGTTGGGTAGCTATGCAGATGGAGGGTTATGACTCTATCGAGGCACTCCGCATGGTACAGGCTGGTAGTGATGCAGCCGTAGCTATCGCCACCATCAGCGTATGGTTGTTCCTCTCTTGCCGTTTGATTCTTGCAGTGGGTGAGGCTGGTAACTTCCCTGCAGCCATCAAGGTAACAGCCGAGTATTTCCCAAAGAAAGACCGTGCGTTCTCTACTGCCATCTTCAACAGTGGTGCCTCTGTAGGTGCTTTGGCAGCTCCAGCCACCATTCCATTGTTGGCTCGCAGCATGGGCTGGGAGTGGGCTTTCATCATCATCGGTGTGCTCGGTTATGTATGGATGGGTCTCTGGATGTGGCTTTATGAGAAGCCTTCTCAGAGCAAGCATGTAAACAAGGCTGAGCTTACTTACATTGAGCAGGATGAAGACCTTGACAAGGTTGAGGCTGAGAATCAGAACGCAGAGGCAACTGAGGAGAAGACCATCGGCTTCCTGAAGTGCTTCAGCTATCGCCAGACCTGGTCGTTCATCGTGGGTAAGTTGATGACTGATGGTGTATGGTGGTTCTTCCTTTTCTGGGCTCCTGCTTACTTCTCAGATCAGTATGGTTATTCTTCAGATTCTGGTATGGGTATTGCTCTCATCTTTACTCTCTATGCGATTGTAACCGTATTGAGTATTGGTGGTGGTTACTTGCCAACTTACTTTGTAGATAAGAAGGGTATGAATCCATATATCGGTAGAATGCGTGCGATGTTGATTTTCGCTTGCTTCCCATTGCTCGGTTTGATTGCTCAGCCTATGGGTGAGTACAGTGCATGGTGGCCAGCTATCATCATCGGTTTGCTTGGTGCAGGTCATCAGGCATGGTCTGCTAACCTTTATTCTACTATTGGTGATATGTTCCCTAAGTCAACCGTTGCTACCATCACAGGTATTGGTGCGATGGCAGGTGGTATCGGTTCTTTCCTGATCAACAAGGGTTCCGGTATGCTCTTCACCTACGCTGAGGGTCAGGGTTCAGCCTTCACCTTCATGGGCTTCGATGGCAAGCCAGGAGCCTACATGATTGTATTCTGCATCTGTAGTGTGGCTTACCTCGTAGGCTGGTGCATCATGAAAGCATTGGTACCAAAGTACAAGCCTATTGTTGTGGAGTAGTTTATAGTTAACAGTTAACAATTAATAGTTTATAGTTAACAGTTTATAGTTAACACTCTGTTTATCGTTGACTGTTGATTCGTATATCAAATATAAAAGCGCATCGGACTTATAAAAGTTGCCGATGCGCTTTTTCTTATTAATCTGATACCCCTTTTCCTGCCCTTAAAATCTACAAGAATAAATAAATTAGTTTAAAATATAGCGAGGTATCTATTTTTTTTGTAACTTTGCACAAAAACTTAGTAAGATCAATTATTCAATAAACAAAAATGAAGAAACAAGCAGTTATGTTTTTAGCTTTACTCAGCCAAAGTCTAGGCTTGACGTTTGCTGATAATCTGACCGAGACTAGGGGCATCGGACAGTATCCGGGACGCCCATCGCAGTTTACGGCTCCTAAAATGGTGAAGGATCAAACCTATAGGAACATCGCCTTGAACCGAATGGTATATACTTCATCCAACGCTGATTTCAATCTTACGGGACATCTCGTAACCGATGGAATCATCACCAGTAAGGCTCCTTCGTTCTTGTGCGTGAAAACCAATGAGGGAGAGCTGTCTAACCGTGACAAGGAGAAGATGATTGACGGCAATACGGTGACAAGCCAATATATTAAAGGTGAAGATGCTTTCGTGGAGTTCAATTGGGATGCCATGAAGGTGAACCTCAAGAATCTGAAGTTCACCGGTGAGCTGGCTTACTACAAGGAAAAGGCTTCCGAAGGTTATGTGATTCGTGTTTTGGGTTCGCATAATGGTACCAAATGGGAGGTGCTCGGCGAGGAGAAAGGCGCCGGACTTCCTGGTGAGGCTACCAAGCAGCAGGTGAGCTCCGACCCTAATAAATTCCAGGACGTGGTGCGCCTGCCGCTTAGAAAACTGAATGTTAACATTCCTTTGAAGAAGCAGGGCAACTATGAGCATGTTCGCATCGAAATGAAGATGAAGGGTGCGGCATGGTGGCGTATCAAACTCATCGATAACACCACTTCATGGCGTCCATCCATGCACTTTTCAAGTGTCTGGAAATCCGGCTTGACCCATAAGCAGGATGCCAAAGCGCAGTGGCTCTATGTAGATTTGGGTACAGAGGCCGACTTCGACCAGGTGAATCTCTTCTGGGTGAACAAGGCTCGCCACGGAAAGATTCAGGTATCCAATGATGCCAAGAACTGGAGCGATATTGCTACTCTGGGACATCAGAAACAGAAGGGACTGGTAGAGAAGGTGGCTTGCAAGGGTCATGGCAGATATGTGAGACTGCAGTTGATTGAACCAGATGCTTCCGGCCGATTCGCCTTGTCTGAGATGCAGGTGATGGGTAAGGGCGGTTTGCATGCCGAGGCAGCCAATACGCTGGCTTCAAAAAACGGCAAGCAGATGCTCAACCAGTGGCAGCTGCGCCGCGAGGGAAGCAATGCTTGGATTCAGGCTACCGTTCCTGGAACTGTGCTTACCAGCTATATGAATATCGGGGCAGTGCCTGATAACCGCTACGATGATAATATGCGACAGATTTCCGAGTCGTTCTTCAATTCTGATTTCTGGTATCGTACCACCATCAACCATCAGCCTTCTGCCAACAGGAACCAGCATACCTATCTTAACTTCGATGGTATCAACTGGAAGGCAGATATCCTTCTGAATGGTCAGAAGATAGGACGTATCGATGGTGCATTTATCCGTTCCCGCATCGATGTGACGAATAAGTTGAAACCAGGTGCCAACAAGTTGGAGGTGCATGTTATCAAGAATGCCCACTTCGGCGTAGTGAAGCAGAAAAATCTTCAGAACACCGATTTGAATGGTGGTGAGTTGGGTGCTGATAACCCTACCTTCCACGCATCTATCGGATGGGACTGGATTACCAATACCCCAGGTCGTGAAATCGGTATCTGGAATGATGTGTATCTTACTCATGACAATGGTGTAAGTATTTCAGACCCAGTGGTTACATCCACCCTGAACTTGCCTGATACCCTGGCAACGATGACACCATCTGTGTTCCTGCAGAATGCGGACGCTGTGGCAAAGACCGTGAAACTGACGGGTTATATAGGGAAAATCAAGTTTGAGAAGGAAGTAAGTCTGCAGCCAAACGAAAAGCGTGAGGTGGCTTTTGCGCCTGCTGATTATCCACAGCTCAAGAACCAGCGCATGAATCTCTGGTGGCCTAACGGCTATGGTTCACCTTATTTATATGATGCCGGATTCAAGGTATCTGACAAGGTATCTGGCGAGATGCTTTCTGAGCTGACCTATAAGGCTGGTATCCGCCAGATGAGCTATACCGACCTGGAGACCCAGACCAAGATTTACATCAATGGCAAGCGACTGAATCCGCTGGGCGGTAACTGGGGCTTCTCGGAGACCAACCTCAACTATCGCGGACGTGAATATGATGCAGCCGTTCGTTACCATAAGGAGATGAACTACAATATGATTCGCGACTGGGTAGGACAGATTGGCGATGAGGAACTTTACGAGGCATGCGATAAGCATGGTATCATGATATGGCAGGACTTCTGGCTGGCGAACCCATGGGACGGACCAGACCCTGATGACGACAAGATGTTCCTCGAGAACTCTGCCGATTACATCTCCCGTATCCGTAGTCATGCATGTATCGGCATCTATTGCGGCAGAAATGAGGGCTTCCCTCCTGCATCCATTGATAAGGTGCTGAGAGAGCAGGTGAAGGCGATTCATCCACAGTTGGGCTATATTCCTAGCTCCGCCGACCTGGGTGTGAGCGGCCATGGTCCTTACCAGATGAAGTCACCATCTTTCTACTTCGCTAACCAGAGCCATAAGCTGCATTCGGAGCGTGGTATGCCTAATGTTCCTACCTTCGAATCGCTGAGCAGAATGATGGAACCGGAGCATCTGTGGCCACAAAACGATGCCTGGGGACAGCATGATTATACATTGAAGGGTGCCCAGGGAGGTGAATCTTTCAACAACATCATGGAAAAGCGATATGGCAAGCCTCAGAGTGCAGAGCAGTTTACCAAGTGGGCACAGTGGCTGAACTATGATGGTTACCGTGCGATGTACGAGTCTTCTCAGCAAGACCGTCTCGGTTTGCTCATCTGGATGAGTCATGCCTGCTGGCCAAGCATGGTTTGGTGTACCTACGATTATTACTTCGAGCCAACCGCCGCTTACTTTGGTGTGAAGAAGGCTTGCGAGCCATTGCATATCCAGTATAATCCAGTGAAGAAGGTTGCCGAGGTGGTTAACTTTGCCGGTGGTGCCAAGAACGGTCTGGTGGCTAAGGCTCAGATTTTCGATATGTACGGAAAACTGATTAAGGAGGATAGCCAGGAAGTGAATGTGGATGAAGACCAGACTCTTGATGCGGTAAGCGTAAGCGAGCCGGATGAGACTGTTTATTACATCAAGTTGACGCTTCAGCAGAACAACCAGGTGGTATCTGACAACTTTTACGTGATGGGTAAGGAGGAGGACAATCTCCAGGCACTCTCTAAACTGCCAAAGGCAACGGTTGCCATCAGTGGCAAGCGCTTTGTTCAGCAGGGTGAAGAGTGGATTGGCGAGGTTGAAATCCGCAACACGGGCAATGTGCCAGCTCTCTTGATCCGTTTGAACCTGAAGGGTGGTGATGGCGAGCAGATTCTGCCTGTTATCTACAGCGACAACTACTTCAGTCTGATGCCGAATGAGTGCAAGAAGATTAAGGTATCTTATCGCAATGAGGATGGCAGAGGTCAGGCTCCATACGTGGAGATTACCGGTTTTAACAAGTAAACAAAAAAGCGCATCAGAATTCTGATGCGCTTTTTTGTTTACTTGAGGAATCCCTGTTGCTTGAGGGCATCGAGAAAACCGATGCTCATGGCTTCGCAATCCTTCTTGGTATATCGGATGTCGGTGAATACCTGGGCGAGGGTTTCTACGTTGTTGATGCGTACAAACTCCTTATTCTCTTCCAGCGATTCCTTCTCGGCGTAGAAATCATCTATCTTTTCTGGGTTGTAATCCTCGAAATGCTCGTTGTGGATGATGCTGCGCAATGGCAGGCGGTCGGTCTGGGCAGGCTGTTCGGCTGGCCATCCTACGGTGAGTGTAGCAACTGGCATCACGAGTTTCGGCAACTTCAGGGTGTCGATGATCATCTTTGGCATGTAGACCGTGGTGCCCAGGAAGCAGGTTCCCAAACCAGCCTCTTCTGCCAGGTTGGTGAATGTCTGGGTGAAGAGCAGGGCGTCGGTAGCCGCATTCATGAACGAGAGGATGTTGTCGTATCCCGGAGTACCATTGCGGTTTTCCGCCCAGAGGGTGGTGCGGCGATAGTCGGCGCAGATGGTGAGCACCACAGGAGCGCCTGTTACCATCGGCTGGTTGAAGTGGGCAGGAGCCAGGGCTTTCTTGCCTTCTTCGCTTCGGGTTACCACCACGCTGTAGAGCTGCAGGTTGCCCATGGTAGGGGTGCGCATCGCCTCTTCGAGCAACTGGTTCAAAAGTTCATCTGTTACCTCTTTGTCGGCATATTTGCGGATAGAGGTTCTGTTCTTGATTGATTCCATATCTTTTTTCCTTTTTTAATGCAAAGATACTGAAAGTTTTCCGAAAACGGCCGTCTTCTATAGTAATTTTTGGTTAATTATCGTTCAATCAGCGAATTTTTGAAGAAATATCTGCCCAAACGTTTCATATTTTAGAAATATTGTTTTAATTTTGCAGCTAATTATTAAACGTTTGATATGAAATATACTGAAGATATGAGCTTCGAAGAAGCTAGCCAGGCTTTTCTGGCGGAGATGAAGGCCGGTTTGGCTACTCTTCACGAGCATTTTGATGGAGAAACCACCGATTGGGAAAAACTCCATCTACCTTTGGCTAAAATGATCTCTAATGAGACGCATGGTACCCTCTGCGACCCGGAGGTGGTGGAAGTGCGCCCTAAGGAATTGGAGTGTGATGTGGTGAGATACCAGAATAATAAAGAAAAATGGGTTGCCCTGGTGGGATTGCTCAACGGGCATCCATACGAGATATTTACCGGTTTGCAGGATGAAGACGAAGGCATCATGCTCCCGAAATCCGTGACCAAGGGAAAGATTATCAAGACTGTGACCGGAGAGGGACAGAAACGATACGACTTCCAGTTTGTCAACAAGCGTGGCTATAAGATTACCGTCGAGGGATTGAGCGAGAAGTTCAATCCGGAGTATTGGAACTATGCCAAGCTGATTTCCGGCGTGCTGCGCTATCGCATGCCTATCGCCAACGTCATCAAACTGGTTGATCAGCTTCAGCTTACCTCTGAAACCCTCAACACCTGGCGTGTGGGAGTGGAGAGAGCCCTTAAGAAGTATCTCAACGAAGAGAATGGAGAGGAGAAGAACGTTGTTGATGAAAGGAACGGTGTTGAAGAAAATAACTCTCTAGAAAATGCTGGCGATGGTGAAGAGCAGTAAGATCTTTCTTAAGAATATTCGCTTCCATGCCTATCATGGAGTGCTGGAGCAAGAGAATACGGTGGGCAACGATTATCTCGTCAATCTGTCGCTGGAATACGATTTCACCCGTGCCATGCAGACCGATGAACTCAGCGGCACCATCAATTACGCTGAGGTGTATGAACTGCTGAAAAGAGAAATGGCGAAGCCTAGCAAGCTTCTTGAGCATGTGGCTGGCAGAATCGGCGATTCGCTCTTTGCCGCCTATCCTTCCATCAAGGAAATACAATTGTCTGTTACCAAGATAAATCCGCCGATGGGAGCCGATAGTGACGGCGCTGGGGTGGAAGTTGTATTAACAAATGATAAAACTTAACTGTAGATTTAGGTTTTCTGATAATAAAGTAGTAATTTTGCAAAATCATCTGAATGATGTGTAAGAAAATAACATTGCTGTTGGCTTTGATGTGTATGCTGGTAGTGACGGCGTTCGCAGCCAACAAGCGTTTTACGCTGGTTATCGACCCAGGACATGGCGGCCATGATGCTGGTGCAAGAGGTGCCATCTCCATGGAGAAGAATATCAATCTTACCGTGGCTCTGCGCTTCGGTAAATACGTGGAACAGAACATGCCTGAGGTGCGTGTTATCTATACCCGAAAGCAGGATGTGTTTATTCCGCTTCACGAGCGTGCGAATATCGCCAATCGTGCCAATGCCGACCTGTTTATCTCTGTGCATACCAATGCGCTTCCGGCAGGCAAGGTGGCACGTGGCTTCGAGACCTATACGCTGGGTATGCACCGCGCCAAGGACAATCTGGATGTGGCGATGCGAGAGAACTCGGTGATTTCGATGGAGAAGGGCTTTGAGCAGACTTACGAAGGTTTCGACCCGAAATCTTCTGAGAGTTACATCATCTTCGAGTTCATCCAGGGTAAGAATATGGAGCGCAGCGTGGATCTGGCTCGAATGATTCAGCGCAGCGTGTGCGATAGCGGTTGCCGTCCTGACAAAGGCGTTCATCAGGCTGGATTCCTGGTGCTTAGAGAAACTTCGATGCCGAGCTGTTTGATAGAGTTGGGTTTCATCACTACGCCTGATGAGGAGCGGCTCTTGAATGATAATGCCAAGGTTGACGACATCGCCAAAGGCATCTACGAGGCTTTCGCCAAGTATAAGAACAAGTACGACCGGTCGGTTTCCGTGCCTTATCGTGCTGCGAATCGACAGGAAAGCACCCTGCCGAAAATCGTTCCGGATTCTTATAAGGAAGAGGCGGAAAACAGAAGGGTGAAGAAGCAGGAACCCGTAAGGAGAACGAGAGCATCAAAAACTGATGATTCTGACAGAAAGGCTGATACGGTAGCTTCTCAGTCGCGAAATGCTCCGAAAGATGCACCGGTGTTCAAACTTCAGATATTCGTAGGCAATCGGAATCTCCGAAAGGGCGATGCTCATTTCAAGGGTGAGACGGAATTCGACAGTTTCCAGGAGGGCAACCTGGTGAAATACACCTTGGGGGCATCTACCAACTATAATGAGATTTATCGCTTGCGCAAGGAAAAGATGGAGAAGTTCCCGGAAGCATTCATTATCGCCTTCAAGAATGGGAAGAAGTATGATGTGAATCAGGCTATCCGAGAATTCAAGCAGAATAGGAACAGATAATAAAAAGAACAAAATTAGATAGATATGAAACTTACAAAGGAAATTAGGATAGCGTTGGTAGCTGTTGTTGGTATCTTGGTGATGTATTTCGGAATCAATTTTCTGAAAGGCATCAACCTATTTTCCACCAACAACACCTATTATATGACGTTTGATGACATCCAGGGTCTGGGCGCCTCTACTCCTATCTATGCCGATGGTTACAAGGTGGGAACGGTAGACAAGGTGGATTTCGACTATTCGGGTGATGGTCCTATCAAGGTGAAGGCCGACATCAATAAGGATTTGAGAATTCCTGCGGGGAGCAAGGCTGAGATAGAGAAAGACATCATGGGCAATCTCCAGGTGAACCTTCTGCTTGCCAACAATCCGCGCCAGAGAATAGAACCAGGTGATATTATTCCTGGCTATGTGAACGCCGGAATGATGGGAAAGGCGGCCGAACTGGTGCCGGTGGTAGAGAAGATGTTGCCTAAGTTGGATTCCATCCTCACAAACGTGAATGCCCTTCTGGCTGATCCTGCCCTGGCAGCTTCGCTTCACAACGTGGAGACCATCACCAACAACCTCACCGTTTCTACCCGAGAGTTGAATACGCTGATGGCTGGTCTCAACAAGCAGGTGCCTGGCATGATTGGCAAGGCGAATGGTGTGCTCGATAATACCAATCGACTGACGGCAAACCTGGCTAGCCTCGATGTGCAGGGCACACTCAACAGAGTGAATGCCACACTGGAGGGTGCGCAGAAGTTTACCGACCAGTTGAACAGCGGAAAGGGTAGTCTGGGCTTGTTGATGAACGATACCAAGCTCTATGACAACCTGACCTCTACGATGTCGCACGCAGATTCTCTGGTCATCGACCTGAAGGCGCATCCAAAGCGTTATGTTCACTTCTCTATCTTCGGCAAGAAAGACAAGTAAAAGGGGCGTTTTTGTCCTAAAATGCTAGGAAATCAGGAAACAGCTTAAATTAATTTTGTCTAAATAATAAAGACGATGTTTCACGCCCCGAAATGTGAACCGAACTTGTTGTAGTTTAGCCATTTCGGGGTGTTGCAAAATTGTTTCACTGTCACTAAAACGCAACTGTGGATAACTTTCTTAGTTGCTTGATTCTCAGTTGGTTGTAAGTGTGTCTTAAAATATTATAAATGGGGTGATTTGCTACTCTCCGTTTTTTTTCGTAACTTTGCAACCGATTTCGCATCCAGGTGGTGTGGAGATATTTCAAAATCTTTAAAAATAGGTTAATTAAACAATTTAAAATATTAGGTAATAAGTGTCAATGTTAGCAAGTCCAAAGGCGCTTTGGGACAATAGTCTTTTGTTCATAAAGGATAATGTTTCGGAGCAGCAATATAATACATGGTTTAGACCAATAGTCTTCGAGTCGTATAAACCTTCGACTAAGACTTTATTGGTTCAAGTTCCAAGTCCGTTTGTATACGAGTACTTGGAACAGAATTATGTTGGCTTGTTAAGTAAGGTGCTTCATCGAAATTTTGGCGACGGAATCCGTCTCACCTATCGTGTGGTAGCTGCTGATAAACAGCAGCCTGTGGCGCAGGGAGTAGATGCCGAAGCGAGCGACGATGTTGATACCTCGCGAAATGCGATGAATCATCAGGTAGGAATGCCAGCCGATGTTCAGCAGCAGGAAGACATTGATACCCAGCTTGACCCAAAGCTCACCTTTAATACATACGTAGAGGGAGACAGCAACAAGCTGCCTCGATCGGTGGGATTGTCTATTGCTGAGCATCCGAACACTACGCAGTTTAACCCGATGTTTGTCTATGGTCCTTCTGGTAGCGGAAAGACTCATTTGGTGAATGCCATCGGATTGAGAGCCAAGCAGTTGTATCCTCAGAAACGAGTGCTTTACGTAAGTGCCCGTCTCTTCCAAACGCAATATACGGATGCTGTGCTGCATAATGCAAGCAACGATTTCATCAACTTCTATCAGTCTATCGATATTCTGATTGTGGATGATGTGCAGGATTGGGCAGGAAAGGCTAAGACCTTGAACACCTTCTTCCATATTTTCAACCACCTCTTCCGCAATGGTAAGCGAATCATTCTGGCAAGCGACCGACCTCCTGTGGAGTTGAAGGACATGCCTGATCGTCTGATTACCCGTTTCTCTTGTGGATTGGTAGCTGAGTTGGAGAAGCCAAATGTGGAACTTTGTGTCGATATCGTGAGCAGTCAGGTTCGCAAAGACGGCTTGAAGATTCCTAAGGATGTGGTTTCTTACATCGCCCAGACCTGTAACGGCAGTGTTCGTGACTTGCAGGGTGCCATCAATGGCCTGTTGGCTTATAGCATCGTTTACAACAGCAGCATCGATATCAAGTTGGCTGAACGTGTGGTAAAGCGTGCCGTGAAGGTAGAGGAGAGTACCAAGACTCTCACCCTTGATGAAGTGGTAGAGGCTGTATGCTCTCATTATAAGGTGACGGTGGCTGCCGTAAACAGCAAGAGTCGCAAGCGTGAGTATGTGGAGGCACGTCAGGTGGCGATGTATCTGGCACAGAAACTTATCAAGATGCCGGCTTCGAGAGTGGGCAAACTGATTGGTAATCGTGATCATAGCACCGTTATCCACAGTACTACAAAGGTGGAGGAACGCTTGAAGGTGGACGCTGAGTTCAGCGATGAACTGGCAAGCATCGAGAGCGGCTTGAAAATAAAGAAGTAATTCTAGGGCGTTTTTTTTCTAAAGAAGCCCTGATCACATAGATAAGCACGGAACCTTGGTATAGTGGTTCTCGTTTATATAAATGAAATAAAAGGAAGTCTGGCAAGTTTGTATTTGCCTTGGCTTCCTTTTTCCGTCTATAAACTGTTAACTGTAAACTATCAACTCTTTTTCATCATCATCTTCTTCCATTTAAAGTATCCGGCTACGGCGATGATGACGTAGAGACCGTAAAGTCCAGCCTTGAAAGGGATGCCTTTGACGATATAGAGATAGAAGCAAACGGCATCTACGATAATCCAGAAGAACCACTGCTCGATATATTTGCGTGCCAGCGCCCAGAGACCCACAAAGCTCAGGGCATTGGTGAAGCTGTCTTGCATAGGAACCGTAGAGTTGGTGAAAGTTATCAGTATATAATAGGTGATGCCCCAGGCTGCCAGGAAGAACAGAAGTGTAGGGAGATAGAGCGACTTCTTCATATAGGTAATCGGAAGTTCTTCTTTCTCCTTCTGGTTGTGCTTCTTGCCATATTTCCATACGGCATAACCATATATACCGGCTATCGTATAGTAGACCGCCATACCTGCATCGCCATAAAGACCATGGCTCCAATAGAGCCATACGTCCAGGGCAGGCATGATGATGCCTACCAGCCAGAGCCAGATACTGGCACGGTACTCCAACAGGATATAAACCAGTCCGAGTACCGTGGTAAAGATGTCTAAACCATGTGATGCAATATAATCCATCATGATGATTTCTGATTAGAACTTCAATGTAAGATGCGTCATCCAGGTGGTATCTGCCATCGGGATGTAGGCTATCTGCTTGAATCTGTTGTCCAATGTATATCCGTAACCGATAGCATTCCCCCAGGTGAATGCGCTGGCTGCATAGTGGCGGTTGAAGATATTGTTGATGTCCACACCGAAGCTTACCTCCTTGATGCCGAGTACCTTGGTTACCTTAGTGCTGTAGTTCAGGCTCAGGTCGCTCTGTGAATAGCATGGCAGTGAGAAGTCGCGGTCTTCTGTGTTGGTAATATATTGGCGACTTACAAAGTTGGTGTGCCAGGTAGCTGAGAAACCGGCATAGTGGATGTCGATGAATCCGTTCAGGATGGCTGATGGAGAATAAGACAGGGTTGAGTTGTCGTAATGTACTACGCCTGGCTTCTTATCGTCTTCCCAGTTGCTTACAAACTCATCAAAGTCCTTGATCTTGTTCTTGCTCAAAGCGGCATTTCCTTCTACAGACAACCATGACAATGGTGCCCAGCCGGCTGTCAGCTCTACGCCCATACGGTAAGAATCCTTGATGTTGGTGGTCAGTGCCTCGCCGATGTCACTCAGCTGTCCGGTCTGAGCCAGCTGGTTGTCATAATCCATATAGTAGAAGTTGGCGCCTGCATGCCAGTTGTCGCCCTGATACTGATAGCCGAACTCTACATCGAGCAGCTTCTCCTCTTTAGGGAATGGATAGTTGAAGTTGTCGGTAAAGTTGTTGCGCTCTGGCTCGCGGTTGCTGTAGGCTACAGATGCGTATGCCTTGTGGCCATCCTTGTTGAAGCTGATACCTGCCTTAGGGTTGAAGAAGTTGTACTTCTCGTTGATGTTCAGCTCCTGGTTCTTGTAGCTGCCGTCTGCCTGGGCGATAAATTTATCGTTGATACCGTCGGTCTTGTATTCTACACGGCGATACTGCAGGTCAGCGAAGGCATTCCAGTAGTCTGCAAAGCGATAGCTTGCCTTGACGAAGGCGCTGTAGTCATACTTGTGGGCATCAGAATCATAGTACTTATACTGGCCGTTGCTGCCTAAGAACTTCTTCTCGGCATCCTGGTTGGCGATATAAGTAAGGTATCCCCAGTGGTTGCCGCGGAACTGCTGCAGGTTCAATCCGCCGATAACATCCCAGTGCTCATCCTTGTAGTTGGTATTGTATACCATGCCGTAGGTATGCTGGGTGAGTCCCTTCTTGCGGATGAAGTCAGACTTCTTAATGAAATTACCCTCTGCATCCTTGTAAACGAGTCCGAACTTGGCAAACTTGGCGTTGTTCTTGAACTCCTTGTAGTAGCCGTAGCCATAGGTATAATGCAGTGAGAGGCTGTGGCTCCAGTGGCTGCTTGGTGTCCAGGTAGCCGAAAGGATGTTGTGGTTCTGATAGAAGTTATCAGTAGTCTTGTCCCATTTGCTTCCGTCGCGCAGGGTATAAGGAGTGATGGTATAATCGCCCTTGTCGTTGCGAACCATATCGCCTGTCAGCACGTTAAACTTATCCAGACCAGCCTTATACATATCTTTATAAGTGCGGATGCCATCCTGAAGGAGGCTGAAGTTAGAGTTGTAATCTCCGCCCAGCACACCGTTCCAAGCCTGACCGGTCTTCTCGAAGTTGCCGATGTTCTTGTAGCTTATCTTGAAGTTATCGCCCAGCCAGGTCAGTCCGCCATAGTAAGAACCTGAGCGGCCTGCTGTGCCGTCTACATAACCGTCGGTAGCTGTCTCGTGATAAGCACCGTCAAAAATCAGATGCTTGCCGAGCAGACCTGTAGAGAAGCTGGCGCCTGTATGATAGGTATTGTAAGAACCGAAAGAACCGGTAACTTCTGCAGTAGGGGTGAGCGAAGGAGCAGCTGTAGCCATAGAGATGCTTCCGCCGAAGGCACCGTCGCCATTGGTAGAAGAGCCTACGCCGCGCTGTACCTGGATGCTGCCCAGGAGCGAAGAATAACTGTTCATGTTAGCCCAGAAAACGGTCTGGTCTTCCGGTGAGTTGAGGGCCACTCCGTCGAGTGTTACATTGATGCGGCTTCCGGCAGCGCCACGAATGCGCATATAGGTAGTACCGGTGCCGATACCGTTCTCACTCCAGGCGAGGATGCCCGGTGTACGAGAAAGGAGAAATGGCAATTCCTGACCTGAGCAAGAGAATTGTTTGAGTTCTGATTTCCTGATGTTAGCCACGGCGTATGGAGCTTCCTTTGTGGCACGTACGCCTTTTACAATCACTTCGTTCAAATTCTGCACCTTCAAGGTGTCGATTTTTGTCTGTGCCAGTGCAGCCTGGCTTGCCAAAGAGCAAAACGCTACACTGAGTGCGATCCCGTTGAATCTTTTCATTTATTTAAATTAAAAACATCATATAAGGGGGAATTTGCCTTATTTTCCTACGCCAGCATTACCTGGTTCAGGTCGATGGGTATATTCTCAGCATCCGCTTTTTTCTCATTTCCGGCGGTAGCACCCCTTAGTTAGCTCTCTGCTAACCGGGTGCAAAGTTACAAATAAATTTTAATCCCGCAAAATTTATGTAGATTTTTACTATATTTGTGTCCTTTTATCATTCCTCAAGCGAGGATACATTTAAATAAAACCATTTTTTTCGTCCTTTTATTCACTTTTTCCCCATTTCTCCCCTCCGTTTAAAAATAAAATTTGTACTTTTGCATGCGTATTAAGACGATTAAACAGTAATCTTGGCAGATGCCAAATACAAAAATAAGAAAGAAATGGATACATTATATTTATTGCAGTTCGCCTGTTTCCTATTTATGTTCATCAATATCCTCATCCTGGGTATTACCCGCCTGCACATGAAGTGGATGAATCGGCGATATGAAGTGTCACGATGGCTGATTATCGGAGCCATGGTAGGACTGGCCATACAATTTCTCATGCAGATGCTTCTGGGCTTCCGGGCTCAAGACGCTGCAGTGGGAGCCGTATTCAACATGCTGGCCTATCCCCCTTGCTTCTCGCTCATCTCTATTGGCATTTACAATATCGAGGCAACGCATGCCAACCGCCGGAAGATGAACATCGTCTGCGCCAGCATTTATGCCGCCATATTGGCTGCCTTCTGCATCGGCTTTATCCAGAGCGGAAACTTCCATATCGGCAGCTGGATTTATGTGATGATAGTCCTGTTCGGCATCAACGTAGCCTATTGCATCTATATGATAATAGTGGAAATCAGAAAGCGCAGAAGGATGCTTGAGGTGATGGCTGGTTACGATATCCTGCCTTACGTGAGATATGCGCGAGCCAGTGTATTCATCGTTTTTTTCCCTGCAGTAGCCCTGCCTTTTGCAGTTCTTTCCACCAAATCTCTATATGTAATCGGACCTCTGGGACTGCTTGCCGTCTTTTTCTTCACGCTCAGTTTTATGGCTTTGGGCTATAATTACGTACCTTCCGAAGAACTTCTGGATAAGGAGGAAGAAGAGGATGCTGCCATGGAAAGCGTGGGAGACGATGCCGTTTTAGAACCGCAGGAAGAAGAAGTTGCTGATAACAAAGAAACTTTACAATTGCAGTATGCTGAAAGACGGCAGAAAATCATCCGCGAGAAACTGGAAACCTGGTGTGCCAATGGAGGATACAGGGATACCATATTGAATATGGTTACCCTGTCACGCACGTTGGATATCCCTAAGCCGGAGCTATCCAAATACTTCTCGGGTCTCAATACCACCTTCCGTTTCTGGCTTGCCGAGGTACGTTTTGAGGCTGCCAAAAAGATGATTTTGGAGAACCCCAACTATAGCAATGATATGATTTCTGCCGAGTGCGGCTTCTCTTCCCGCTCCAATCTCTACCGTATGTTCAAAGAGAAAGAAGGCTGTTCTCCTACGGCTTGGAGAGAGAAGAACTGTTAAAGAATGTATAAAAGGTGTCCATTTGCCCACCAAATGGACACCTATTTTGTAGCAACTGGACACCTAGTGGGGGCAACTGGACACCTTGTTTCAAAGAAAAACACTATCTTTGCACCATGAAAAGTATAATAGATTCATTTGCCAAAGAAGAACAGGCTATCCTGATAGTAGCTTTGTTTCTCCTCATTTATGTTGGCACCATGATTAATGTCATGGTGAGGGAATATAGGACCTATCTTGATGATTACCCGATGTATCATTTCAGCTTGGGTGATTTCATCAGGAGAGGGCGTTTCTATATCTGCCTCATTCTCGGCGTAGTGTTTATCACGTTCGTGTGTCTGGTAGTCAGTCTGATGGCAATCAGTATTCAGTAATTTATTGATAAAAAATAATAACAAAAATAGTATTAATTTATGAAAAGATTTACCAATCAATCCAATGGGTCGCAAGCCGGCCGTATGTACAATGGGGGGGCAAAGTTCTGTAGATTTGCCCTGTTCCCATTGATGTTGCTCATGTTGTTGCTTCTGCCAGCCGGCATGGTTGCGCAGACGTCAGCTTCCAGTTCTAAGTATATAGCAACGTATGAATCCTCCACCCAAACCTTGACTTTCAAGGAATATGCGGGAGAAACCCTTCCTAGCAATAGTGTTGTTGTGAAAGATAAGATGACGGTGGAGAATATGAATACGAAATTAGGGAATGGTACAATCGTGCACATTGTTTTCGATAAGAGCTTTAGCACATACACTCCTACATCGTTGTACTATTTCTTTGCGAATCTCAAAAAACTGGAAACAATTACAGGCCTGGAATACCTGAATACTGAGAAGGTGACGGATATGAGCTGCATGTTCCGCAGCTGCTCATCTCTCACCTCTCTCGATGTCACTAAGTTCAATACCGTGAATGTGACGAATATGAGTTATATGTTCACTGGCTGTTCTGCTCTCCTTTCACTCGATGTCACAAACTTCAATACCGCGAATGTGACGAATATGGGAAACATGTTTTTTGACTGCTTATCTCTCACCTCGCTAGATGTCACAAACTTCAATACCGCGAATGTGACGAATATGAGTTATATGTTCCTTGGCTGTTCAAAACTCACCTCGCTCTACCTCACAAACTTCAATACCGCGAATGTGACGAATATGGGATGCATGTTTTTTGACTGCTCATCTCTCACCACCATCTACGCCAGCAGTAAGTTTGTAACAACCCAGGTATCTAATAGTAGCGGTATGTTCAAGAATTGTGAAAAACTCAAAGGCGAAGAAGTATGTACAAACTACAAGGCTACCGACAAGACCTATGCCAAGATAGAAGGTGGATATTTTAGTCGTGCAATCCCTAGGGTAAAATATGCTGATGGCACGCTGACCTTCTTTCTCGCATCCAAGGAGACTTTGGGAGAAAATGAGTATGGAATCTATGGTTTGGGAGCGAAACCTGACTGGGTGTGGAAAAACCCTAACGTTACCAAGGTTACCAAGGTAGTGTTTGATCCCGCCTTTGCAAATGCGCGACCAACCAACTGTTATGCATGGTTCCAAGGCTGCGAAAACCTCACGAACATAGAGGGTATCGAATATTTGAATACATCGCAGGTTACTGATATGCATAATATGTTCTATAATTGTTATCATCTCCAAACAACAGACTTTTCTGGCTTCGACACTCGAAAAGTAAAGGATATGAGTTATATGTTTTACAACTGTGATAGTTTGAAATCGCTGGATATTTCAAATTTCAATACGTCGGAAGTGACGGATATGAGAGGCATGTTTGATAGTTGTATTGGGCTGACGTCACTTGATCTCTCTCATCTTAATACATCAAAAGTGTCTGTTATGGCTTCGATGTTCCAATCTTGTATTAACCTTTTGTCTGTTAATTTGTCGGGTTGGGATACTAGAAATGTAAAAAGTATGACTAGGATGTTCAAAAGATGCCATTCCCTAAAGACACTTGACTTGTCTGGTTTTGATACTAGGGAAAAAACTTGTACTATGGGCGACATGTTTAATACGTGTAAAGAACTTACTACCATTTTCGTGAGCGATAAGTTTGCTGTAGGAACAGGCGATACTGGTGATGGCACGATGTTCCAGGGATGCAACAAACTCAAGGGAGCCAATGCTTTAGATAAGAATAATCCACAAACGGGAATTGATAACGCCAACTACAAGACTGGCTACTTCACCAAGCTGGTAGGCAAGAATGGCGATGAGAAGATAGGAGCAGCGAGAGAACCTCTTGCTACGGATAATCTCGTTCTTGACGACAACAAGGACTTCGTGGCTTACGAGCCATTCACAGCCAAGGCTGCATCTTACAACCGCACAATGAAGGAAGGCTCTACTTGGGCTACGCTCTGCTTGCCATTCGAGGTATCTCTCGCCGACAAGAACTTCCGTGCCTTCAATCTCCTTTCAGCTGATGATGTTACAGGAACCGTAGAACTCGAAGAGATTGAGGGAAGGATCGAGGCTGGTACTCCTGTTATCATCAAGATGAAGGATGGAGCAACAAAGCTCAACTTCACTGTAGCCGACAAGGAGATTGCAAATGAAGTAAAGACTGCAGAAACATCTAATGGCAACTATCAGCTCCAGGGTCTCTATACACAGAAGATGTTCAGCAAGGATACTGATAACAACTGCTACATCGTGAAGGGCGACAAGCTGATGAACCCAGCCAAGCTGTTGGGTACAGCAACAGAGTCTGTGGGCAGCAAGCCTTTCCGTGCTTACATGGCAGATAACTCATCTGCTCCTGCAGCAGGTGCCAGAATGTTCAGCATCAGCGTCGGCGGCAGCACCACAGCCATCGAGCAGTTGGAGTCTACAGCAGATAGCAAGGCTGAATACTACGACCTCCAGGGCCGTCGCCTACAGAATTTGCAGAAGGGTGTGAACATCGTGAAGCGTGGTGGCAAGACCATGAAGGTTATCATCAAGTAATAAAAAATAGTAATAAAAACAGATATGAAAAAGAAAAGATATATCAAGCCAGTGGTTAGCGTCATGGAAATGGAAACCACTGCCATCCTCGCCGGCTCTGTTATCCAGAAGGCGTCAGATGAGGATTACAGCGACGAAAAGGTGCAGGATTTCTGGGATAATCCAACAAATAAGGGAATTTGGGCCGACTAGCCCCTGATTCTCTATCGTATTCCCCGACAGGCAGCACCTTTGCTGCCTGTATTAATATAATTATTAAATAATTTAAGTTTCGTAAGTAGGCTCCACACGCCCTGAAAGGGCAGAAGCTCCTAGCCCAGGGCAACGCCCTGGGTATAAAAGTAATCAGCAAGGCGCCCTGAAAGGGCAAAAGCTTTGTATATTGCTTGGTACTTGAAAGCTTTTGCCCTTACAGGGCGACAGGTTTGCGTCCGTAATTACCCAGGGCGTTGCCCTGGGCTAGGAGCTTCTGCCCTTTCAGGGCGTGTGGGGAAGTCACATGCGAAAGTTTAGTTAAATAAAAATAGTTTTTATGAATCATTTTACCAATCAATCCAATGGGTCGTACCGCGGCCATTCTTTGATGGGAAGAGCCATGCTCCGAAGATTCGCCCTGTTCTTCCCAATGATATTGCTCATGTTGTTGTTTCTGCCTGCCCGCATGGTGGCGCAGAAGGCAGCTTCCAGTTCTAAGTATATAGCAATGTATGATCCCGAAAGCGCAACCTTGACTTTCGAGAAATATGAGGGTGAAAGCCTTCCAAGTGAAAGTGAAAGTGAATGGGTGGAAGATGGTAAGTCGGTGTTCGAAATGTTCGGTTCTTCTTATCTACGGGATATCAAGCACATTGTTATCAATGAGAGTTTCAAAACATTCACTCCAACAACTTTAAGCAGTTTCTTTGCAGCCCTCTCTGAGTTGGAAACAATTACAGGTCTGGAATATTTGAATACAGCGAATGTGACGGATATGAGTTCACTGTTTGATCATTGCCAAAAGCTCACCTCGCTCGACCTCTCTAACTTCAATACTGCGAAAGTAACGAATATGAACAGAATGTTCAGTAACTGTTCCAACTTGAAGACTATCTATGCGTCAGACAAATTCACTACTGCTGCTGTGACAGAAAGCAAAAACATGTTTTCATATTGTGGCTCTCTCTCCGGTGACATCGATTGGACATCAGATAAAGCAACCGATAAGACCTATGCCAAGACAGGCGGCGGATACTTCCGTGACAAGGCTTATGATAACCGCCCTTATGTGAAATATGCTGACGGCACGCTGACTTTCCGTTGTGGATACAAGAAGATTTTGGGCGAAAATGAGTATGAACTCAATAGTGGCGAGAAACTGCCAAAATGGAACACTCACAACAGTAAAATTTCCAAAGTTGTATTCGAAGCCTCGTTTGCCAATGCAAGACCTACGACTTGTTATGCGTGGTTCAAAAATTTCACTTTTCTGAATCAAATAGAAGGCATAGAGAATCTTAATACTGCGAATGTGACGAATATGTCCTATATGTTCAAAGGCTGTTCAAATCTCGCAGTACTCGACGTTACTCATTTCAATACCGCGAAAGTGACGATTATGTCCCATATGTTTAAAGGCTGCTCAAATCTCGCAGTACTCGACGTTACTCATTTCAATACCGCGAAAGTGACGATTATGTCCTATATGTTCAAAGGCTGCTCAAATCTCGCAGAACTCGACGTTACTCATTTCAATACCGCGAAAGTGACGACTATGGACAGTATGTTCTCTGGCTGCTCAAATCTCGCAGAACTCGACGTTACTCATTTCAATACTGCGAATGTGACGAATATGTACGAAATGTTCAATGGCTGCTCAAATCTCGTAAAACTCGACGTTACTCATTTCAATACCGCGGAAGTGACAGATATGTCCTATATGTTCTATGACTGCTCAAATCTCGCTGAACTCGATGTTACTCATTTCAATACCGCGAAAGTGACGATTATGAACGGTATGTTCTCTGGCTGCTCAAATCTCACAGAACTCGACCTCACTCATTTCAATACTGCGAATGTGACGAATATGTACGTTATGTTCTCTGGCTGCAAATCTCTTACAACCATCTACGTTAGCGATGAGTTTGTAATAACCAATATAACCAATAAAAGTTATAGCTTGTTCTCTGGTTGCACAAAACTAAAAGGGGCTATAGATTTTGACGCGAGCAAGACCAACTACAAATTCGCCAATTACAAGACTGGCTACTTCACCAAGCTGGTAGGCAAGAATGGCGATGAGAAGATAGGAGCAACGGGAGAAACTCTTGCTACGGATAATCTCGTACTTGACGACGATAAGGATTTCGTGGCTTACGAGCCATTCGCAGCCAAGGCTGCATCTTACAACCGCACAATGAATGCTGGCACCACCTGGGCTACGCTCTGCTTGCCATTCGAGGTATCTCTCGCAAATCAGAACTTCCGTGCCTTCAAGCTTCTTTCGGCTGATGAGGGTACTGAGACCGTAGAACTCGAAGAGATTGAGGGAAGCATCGCTGCTGGTACTCCTGTTATCATCAAGATGAAGGATGGAGCAACAAAGCTCGACTTTACTGTAGCCAACAAGGAGATTGCAAAAGATGTTCAGACTGCAGAAACCGCTAATGGCAATTATCAGCTTCAGGGACTCTATACCCAAAAGATGTTCAGCAAGGATACTGATAACAACTGCTACATCGTGAAGGGCGCCAAGCTGATGAACCCAGCCAAACTGTTGGATAAAACAACAACAGAGTCTGTGGGCAGCAAGCCTTTCCGTGCTTACATGGTAGATAACTCTTCTGCTTCTGCTCCTGCAGCTGGTGCCAGAATGTTGAGCATCAGCGTCGGTGGTAGCACTACAGCCATCGAGCAGTTGGAGACTACAGCAGATAGCAAGGCTGAATACTACGATCTCCAGGGCCGTCGCCTCCAGAATTTGCAGAAGGGTGTGAACATCGTAAAGCGTGGCGGCAAGACCATGAAGGTTATCATTAAGTAATAAAAAATAGTAATAAAAATAGATATGGAAAAGAAAAGATATATCAAGCCAGTGGTTAGCGTCATGGAAATGGAAACCACAGCCATCCTCGCCGGCTCTGTTATCCAGAAAGCGTCAGATGAGGATTACAGCGACGAAAAAGTGAAGGATTTCTGGGATAATTCAACAAATAAGGGAATTTGGGCAGACTAGCCCCTGATTCTCTATCGTACCCCCAGGCAGCACCTTTGCTGCCTGTATTAATATAATTATTAAATAAAAATAGTTTTTATGAATCATTTTATCAATCAATCCAATGGGTCGCACCGCGGCCATTCTTTGATGGGAAGAGCCATGCTCCGAAGATTCGCCCTGTTCTTCCCAATGATATTGCTCATGTTGTTGTTTCTGCCTGCTCGCATGGTGGCGCAGAAGGAAGCTTCCAGTTCTAAGTATATAGCAACGTTTGATTCCGACACCGAAACCTTGACTTTCGAGAAATATGAGGGTGAAAGCCTTCCAAGCGATAGTGAAAGTGAATGGGTGGAAGATGGTACGTCGGTGTTCGAAATGTTCGGTTCTTCTCTACGGGATATCAAGCACATTGTTATCAATGAGAGTTTCAAAACATTCACTCCAACAACTTTAAGCAGTTTCTTTGCAGCCCTCTCTGAGTTGGAAACAATTACAGGTCTGGAATATTTGAATACAGCGAATGTGACGAATATGAGTTTCCTGTTCGATCATTGCCAAAAGCTCACCTCGCTCGACCTCTCTAACTTCAATACTGCGAAAGTAACGAATATGAACAAAATGTTCAGTAACTGTTCCAACTTGAAGACTATCTATGCGTCAGACAAATTCACTACTGCTGCTGTGACAGAAAGCAAAAACATGTTTTCATATTGTGGCTCTCTCTCCGGTGACATCGATTGGTCAGATAAAGCAGTCGATAAGACCTATGCCAAGATAGATGGCGGATACTTCCGTGACAAGGCTTATGATAACCGCCCTTGGGTGAAATATGCTGACGGTACGCTGACTTTCCGTTGTGGATACAAGAAGATTTTGGGCGAAAATGAGTATGAACTCAATAGTGACGAGGAGCTGCCAGCATGGAACACTCACAAAAATAAGATTACCCGAGTTGTGTTCGAGGCCTCGTTTGCCAATGCAAGACCTACGACTTGTTATGCGTGGTTCAAAAATTTCACTTTTCTGAATCAAATAGAAGGCATAGAGAATCTTAATACCGAGAATGTAACGAGTATGGCTTATATGTTTAGTTCTTGCAATAAACTCGCAGAACTCGATGTTACACATTTCAATACAGCGAACGTGAAGAATATGGAGTATATGTTTGAGTGTTGCAAAGGTCTCTCCTCGCTTGACGTTACTAATTTCAATACCGCTAATGTAACGAATATGCTCGCTATGTTTGGTCGCACAAGTCTCACCTCGCTTGATGTTACACATTTCAATACAGCGAACGTGAAGGATATGACCAGTATGTTTTATGCTTGCAGAGGTCTCACCTCGCTTGATGTTACTAATTTCAATACTGCGAATGTAACGAGTATGCGCGATATGTTTTGTAATTGCGATAAACTCACCTCGCTTGATGTTACTAATTTCAATACCGCTAAAGTGACGGATATGGGGTATATGTTCTGTCGCTGCCATAATTTGAAGGAAATTTACGTATCAGACAAGTTTGTCACTGATGCTGTGACAAACAGCTACCAAATGTTTGCATATTGTGAATCTCTCTCCGGTGACATCGATTGGTCAGATAAAGCAGTCGATAAGACCTATGCCAAGACAGATGGCGGATACTTTCGTGACAAGGCTTATGATAACCGCCCTTGGGTGAAATATGCTGACGGCACGCTGACTTTCCGTTGGGGCTACAAGAAGACTTTGGGCGAAAATGAGTATGAACTCAATAGTGACAAGTATCTGCCAGCATGGAACACTTACAACCGTAAAATTTCCAAAGTTGTATTCGAAGCCTCGTTTGCCAATGCAAGACCTACGAATTGTTATGCGTGGTTCAAGAGTTTCAGAAATCTGACGCAAATAGCAGGCATAGAGAATCTTAATACCGAGAATGTGAAGGATATGAGCGATATGTTCTATATCTGCTCAGGTCTCATCTCGCTTGATGTTACACATTTCAATACCGAGAATGTGAAGGATATGAGCAATATGTTCTATGGCTGCTCAGGTCTCATCTCGCTTGATGTTACACATTTCAATACCGAGAATGTGACGAGTATGCGCAATATGTTCTATAGTTGCTCTTCACTCACCTCGCTTGATGTTACTAATTTCAATACCGCTAATGTGACGGATATGAGCAATATGTTCTCTAACTGCCGAAATCTTACAACCATCTACGTTAGCGATAAGTTTGTAATAAACAATAAAAATTATAGCTTGTTCTTTGGTTGCGAAAAACTTAAAGGGGCAATAACTGAATATGACGCGAGCAAGACCGATTACACCTACGCCAATTACACGACTGGCTACTTTACCAAGCTGGTAGGCAAGAATGGCGATGAGAAGATAGGAGCAGCGGGAAAAACTCTTGCTACGGATAATCTCGTTCTTGACGATGACAAGGACTTCGTGGCTTACGAGCCATTCGCAGCCAAGGCTGCATCTTACAACCGCACAATGAATGCTGGCACCACCTGGGCTACGCTCTGCCTGCCATTCGAGGTATCGCTCGCAAATCAGAACTTCCGTGCCTTCAAACTCCTTTCGGCTGATGATGTTACAGAATCCGTAGAACTCGAAGAGATAAAGACAAGTATCGCTGCTGGTACTCCTGTTATCATCAAGATGAAGGATGGAGCAACAAAGCTCAACTTCACTGTAGCCAACAAGGAGATTGCAAATGAAGTAAAGACGGCAGAAACAGCTAATGGCAACTATCAGCTCCAGGGACTCTATACCCAAAAGATGTTCAGCAAGGATACTGATAACAACTGCTACATCGTGAAGGGCGACAAGTTGATGAACCCAGCCAAGCTGTTGGGTACATCAACAGAATTTGTGGGCAGCAAGCCTTTCCGTGCTTACATGGTAGGTAACTCATCTGCTCCTGCCGCAGGTGCCAGAATGTTCAGCATCAGCGTCGGCGGCAGTACCACAGCCATCGAGCAGTTGGAGACTACAGCAGATAGCAAGGCTGAATACTACGACCTCCAGGGCCGTCGCCTCCAGAATTTGCAGAAGGGTGTGAACATCGTGAAGCGTGGCGGCAAGACCATGAAGGTTATCATTAAGTAATAAAAAATAGTAATAAAAACAGATATGAAAAAGAAAAGATATATCAAGCCAGTGGTTAGCGTCATGGAAATGGAAACCACAGCCATCCTCGCCGGCTCTGTTATCCAGAGGGCGTCAGATGAGGATTACAGCGATGAAAATGTGAAGGATTTCTGGGATAATTCAACAAATAAGGGAATTTGGGCAGACTAGCCCCTGATTCTCTATCGTATTCCCCGACAGGCAGCACCTTTGCTGCCTGTATTTATATAATTATTAAATAATTTAAGTTTTGTAAGTAGGCTCTACACGCCCTGAAAGGGCAGAAGCTCCTAGCCCAGGGCAACGCCCTGGGTATAAAAGTAATCAGCAAGGCGCCCTGTAAGGGCAAAAGCTTTGTATATTGCTAGGTATTTGAAAGCTTTTGCCCTTACAGGGCGACAGTTTTGCGTCCATAAACACCCAGGGCGATGCCCTGGGCTAGAAGCTTCTGCCCTTTCAGGGCGTGTGGGGCTTACTTGCGAAACTTGAGTAAGAAAAGAATACGTTCAACTAAAATAACGAAGAAACTATGAACTTAAGTATTGTTTCTGCAAGATATGTGGCACCATTAAAAGTTGAATTACACTTTAATGATGACACTGTTAAGACGATAGATGTTGGGGCTTTTATTAGAAATCACCCACATCCGCAATATAACTCTTACTTGAATGAAAACAAATTCAAAAAGTTCAAGATAGAGTTTGGAAATATCGTTTGGGGAAAAAATTGGGATTTGATATTCCCTATAGATAAGTTATATGCTGGCGTTTGCTGCTGAACAGAAAGCCCCCGGAGCTATTACGCTTCGGGGGCTTTTTCCGCTTTCTTCCTTATACTTCCTTCCAATCTACCAATCCTTTTCCCTTATCATCCAACTCTATGGCAAGGGCGATTACTTTCCGCTTATCAGCCTGGAAAGGCTCGGCATACTGCTTGGCTTTTATCTGCTCCGTGGCAGCATCCACACCGCCATTGTTGCTCAGCTTCAATTCAAGCACATAGATAAAGTTGGTAGTTTCTACCACCATATCAATCCTGCCCGTAGCAATCATCTTCTCTACTTCCACCCGGCAGCCGATGGCATTGAAGATGGTGCTCAGAATCAGGCGGTAGCGCTCTTCCATATCCATGCTGGCAAGCTTCTTGTTGCTGTAAGGTACATCCGCAATAAGTGCCTTCAGGCATTTCATGGCTTCGGGGAGATTGTCAAGCTGAAGGGCAAGAAATAAACCAGACTGAGTAGATTGGATGTCACCATTGCCTCGCAGCATAAGTGCCGGTAACACCGTTTCGTAAAGTGCTTGTCTTACCTCAGAATTAGGGAATCCCAGAATATAAACTCCCATCTGGTAATCCTTTATCGTAAGATAACCCGACTGGTAGAGAAACAGTTCTGCTCCTCCGCCCGTTACATCCGAAGTCTCGATAGTTTGACGGAGAATGGTGCAAGGATCAAAATTACCCAATTTCAGTTCCATGTCATCCACAAACTTAGGTAACAGCGAGGTTGCGCCCGATGAAGCCCAGTAGTTTTTCAAATCAGAATCTGCCAATGCATTGATGAGGCTGAACGGATTGAAGACATCCACCATGTTACGGCGACTGAAATGATAGCCGTCATAGTAGGCGGTCAGTTGTGCTACAGCTTCATCGAATGTCCAGTCTTCGTATTCTGCCAACTTGTTGATTTCCGGCTTGAAATCACGTAAAACTTCTTCCTTCGTGATACCGCAGATGGCAGCGTATTCCGGCTCGAAGCTGATGTTGCTCAGATTGTTGAGCACAGAGAAGAGAGAAATCTGCGTAAACTTGGTGATGCCGGTAATGAAGACAAACTTCTCGTATTTGTCGTCTGCTTTGAGAATGGCAAACACCTCCCTATAGATAGCGGTGCATGCTTCGTGATAAGGAGTCTTCCAGGAATGCTGCAATGGAGAGTCGTATTCATCGATGAGGATGGCAACCTGCTGTCCGGTTTGCTTATATGCCCCCACGATTATTGCATCAAAGCGGTCAGCAAGACTATCTGTAGGGTCAGGAGCCAATGAATATTCTCCTTCGTATTGTCTGAATATATTATTGAGATAAGAGCGCAATGTTTCCGGCTCTGCGCCTGCACGGCTCATATCCAGTCTAATGACAGGTCGCTTCACCCATTCCGTTTCCATCTGCATGATCTTCAACCCCTCGAAGAGTTCCTTCTTGCCCATGAAGTAGGCTTCTAGCGTATCTACCAGCACCGATTTACCAAAGCGGCGTGGGCGGCTCAGGTAATTATATGTTTTGTTTCTGTTGGCAAGTTGCCAGATGATATCTGTCTTGTCAACGTAAAGGTATCCACCCTTTCTGATTTTCTCAAAAGACTGGATGCCTACCGGCAATATTCTATCGTTTGTCTCTATCATAATTCCTAATCTTTGTTTTCCAATTGCAAATTTACGATTATTTTTCCAAACCGCCATGCTTTTCCTCTTTTTTTTAATGAGCTAGAAAGAATCTTACGGATGGTCTTATGCTCCTCTTGAAATAAATGATGTGATAAAGTTGGTTAAAAATGTAGTAAATGCTTGTTTGCTTGTCGTTTTTTTAGTATCTTTGCGATGAAAAATAAAACTCAAGTGTGGAAAATGTGGAGAATTTCACAAAAGAAGTATCAGAAATGTGTAAACTTACACATTTTCCGCACTTTAACGATGGAGGTGCTAAAAAATGTTTAATAGAATAATTATTCAAGAATTAAAACAATGGAGAGCTAAAAAAGACCGTAAGCCATTGATTATGCTGGGCGCTCGACAAGTAGGAAAGACTTCTGTACTTCAGAAGTTCGGAGAAGAATATTTTGAGCATTGCGCATATTTTAGTCTCGATGAAGAAGAGGGAGTCTGCGATATCTTTCGCAAGACCAAGAACCCGCTGCAAATCATCGAGCAATTGTCATATCTTACTTCAGAACCTATTTTGCCTCAGAAGACTTTGCTTATTCTTGATGAGATACAAGACTGTCCGGAAGCCATTAGCGCAATGAAATATTTCTGCGAAAAGACGCCGGAATATGTTGTGGCTTGTGCTGGTTCTCTTTTGGGGTTGGCTTTTGGGCATCAAGGCTTTTCGTTTCCTGTGGGTAAGGTTGACCATATAAATATGTATCCTGTCACTTTTTCTGAGTTTTTGGAGCAGCGAGATGAAAGGCTTTACCAATATTATATGTCAATAGATAGCTTGGAACCTCTTCCTGACGTTTTTTTTGATAGACTTTCTCAGGCATTTACTGCCTATCGTATATCTGGTGGAATGCCAGCTGCGGCAATGAAGATGATAGAAAAGGATCTGAGTGGCGTGGAAACAACTCTACGTAATATCTTGCAAGATTATTCCTTGGACTTTGTGAAGCATGCTACGCCTTTACTGGCTAATAGGATTTCGCATGTTTGGAAGTCTTTGCCGTCACAGTTGGCTAAGGAAAATAGAAAGTTTGTTTATCAGCTGGTTCGTCCTGGTGCAAGAGCGAGGGAATATGAGGATGCTCTTACATGGCTTAAAAATGCGGGATTGATATATAAGGTAAGCTTGTGCTCTACTCCGCAAGTTCCTTTGAAATCGTATGAAGATTTGAGCATCTTCAAGATTTATAGTCTTGATGTGGGATTATTGAGAGTGCTTGCTGATTTGAGTCCTGAGGCTTATCTGGTTGATAATCCTATATTTAAAGAATATAAGGGCGCTTTGGCAGAGAATTATATTCTTCAGAGTCTAGTGGCTAATGGCGTTAATTGTTCCCATTATTGGGCTTCGGGTAATAAAGCAGAAGTGGAATTTATTGTTCAGCGTGGTTTGGAAGTTATTCCGGTGGAAGTGAAGTCGGGTACCAGTGTCATGGGGCGTAGTTTGATAGAGTATAACAAAAGGTACTCACCTGGTTTGCGCATCAGATATTCGATGCTTAATCTCAAGAGGGATGATTCCTTTATCAACATCCCTCTTTTCCTGGCTGATAGAACGGAGAAACTGATTTTTAAATAATTTTTAATGAGAAAAAAGATAAATGGGTGAAGAGGGGTGAAGAGTGGGTGAAGAGATAAAGAAAACTCTTCACCTCCCGAAACCCCGATAAACAGAGAGGTTACGGGCGAGAAGGTGAAGAGTGAAGAGATAAATCGGGATTGCTTATATTACAACTGATAGAACTTGGTGAAAGCCTTCACGCAGTATTCGTGGTCGATGACGCTACCGGTTTCGCGGCAACTGTGCATAGCGAGGATGGCATTGCCCATATCCACACCCTTCAATGGGATGGAAGAGGCGAGGATATTGCCCAAGGTGCTGCCACCTGCTACATCGCTGTGGTTTACGAAACGCTGGCATGGTACACCGGCTGCATCGCAGATGTTGGCGAAGATGGCTGCTGATACAGCATCGCTCGCATACTTCTGTGCTGCATTGAACTTGATGACCGGACCACCACCCAGCATCGGATGATTCGTAGGGTCAAACTTTTCGCTATAGTTAGGATGCCAGGCATGAGCGTTGTCGGCAGAAATCATGAAGGCACGTTCCACAGCCTGATAGTAAGCCTCTTCTGTATGGCTCTGTGCCAGGGCGATGCGCTGGAGCATATATGAAAGGAATGGACTTCCGGCTCCCTGTTTGGTCTGAGACCCCGTCTCTTCATTATCGAAGATGGCGAGAACCTGGGTGGTATCATTGGCATCTGATGCAATCATCGCCTCTATGCCAGCCCAGCACATCGATAAATCGTCGAGTCTGCCAGAAGAGATAAACTCATTGTGTACGCCGAAGGTGCAGGCTGGAGTGGCATCAGCCAGATAGAGATCGAAGTCGAGGATATCTTCTTTCTGGATATTCAGTTCGCTGGTAATCACGTTCATCAGCAGATTGCCCTTTTCCAGTTCATCGTTGATGATGCCGAGGATAGGGAGTACATCCTTCTGCTTGCTCAACTTCACGCCATCGTTCACCTGACGGTTGAAGTGGATAGCAAGATTGCTGATCTGCAACAATGGGCGCTTTACATGAAGAAGAAGTGTCTGGGGATTCATCGCATCCTCGCCCTTCACGATGACTCTACCCGCCAGGGTCAGCGGACGGTCGAACCAGGTGGACATGATAGGACCACCATAAACTTCAGTATTCAGTTTTACGATACCGCCCTCGCAGAGCATCTCGGCATTAGGCTTGATGCGGAAGGTAGGGGAGTCGCAGTGAGCACAAATCATGTGGAAGCCTGCATCGGCAAGCGTCTTCTTTCCGATTTGGAAGGCATAGATAGAAGAGTCGTTCTTGGTGACAAAGAACTTATCACCAGCCTCTACTTTGCCCAGTGGCTCCTGCGGATTGATGTGGCGGAAACCATTCTTCTCCAGTTCATCCGCCATGTTCTTGACAGCCAGGAAATTCACTGGCGAAGCGTCAAGAAAGGATAATAGTCTTTTAATCATATCTTTTTAATTTTTATTCCATGTAAGTGTCTTGCACTTTTATTCGTTTCTTTTTTGCAAAAATAATACTTTTTTTCGGAATACGGCTTGCATCTCCTTATTTTTTAGTTATTTTAGGGTAAGAAAGCAAAATGTACTGATGCTGGACTCACTCCTTCCAGTATTATTTTTGTGTTAATCTTAGGAAAAGTCTTCGTTGCTATTAGGGAAAAATGTGCTTTTGCCTAATAGAAAGTTTCGTTCAGCGACGTTGAATGTGTGTTCAACGACGCTGAATGTGCGTTCAACGTCGCTGAATGTCGGTTCAACGTCGTTGAACGAAACTTTTATCTAGAGATGAATACTTTTATCTTTAGGTATGAGAACTATTATGATGAGGAGCAATCATCATTAATCTTGACTGAGCAGAATGGCCTCTTCCTCGTGGGTGACGGTTACACCGTAAAAAAAGTAACTATTGAATAATATATTAGAAAGATTTCCGTTTATATCATAAAACGTCAAACCTTTGAATTTATGAAGAAAATATTATTATCTATTTCAATGTTGGCATTGGCTTATACAGCCAGTGCCAATGTTCCAGTTATCAAGAGCGACCCTAAGATAGAGGCTCAGGTAGAACAAACCCTGAAGAAACTCACCTTGGAGGAAAAGATAGGTCAGATGATGGAATTGGTGACTGACCTTTTTGGTGCCAACGACAAGAACGGTGTGTTCTATATCGACGAGCACAAGACCGATTCTATCCTTTCCCGCTATAAGATTGGCTCTATCCTCAACGCTCCAAATACCTGCGCTCCTACAGCCAAGCAGTGGGAGAAGTACATCGCACAAATCCAGAAGATCTCGATGAAGCGCATCGGCATTCCTTGTGTCTTCGGTCTCGACCAGAACCATGGTTCTACTTATACACAGGGCGGAACCCTCTTCCCGCAGAACATCAATGTGGCTGCCTCCTTCAATCGTGAGATAGCTCGCCGTTCGGCTGAGGCTACCGCTTATGAGACTCGTGCGGTGAGCGTGCCTTGGACTTACAGTCCTACCGTTGATCTCGGTCGTGATGCCCGTTGGCCTCGCATCTGGGAGAACTTTGGCGAGGATTGCTACCTCAGTTCTGAGATGGGCAAGGCGATGGTCTATGGTTTCCAGGGCGAGGATCCAAACAACATCGACCAGTATCACATTGCCACTTCAATGAAGCACTTCATGGGCTATGGTGTGCCTTGGACCGGTAAAGACCGTACGCCAGCCTATATCTCTCCAGCCGACTTGCGAGAGAAGCACTTCGCTCCTTTCCTGGCGGGTCTGCAGGCTGGAGCCTTGACCGTGATGGTGAATTCCGCTTCCGTCAATGGTATGCCGATGCATGCCAACAAGGACATCCTGACAGGATGGCTGAAGGAAGAGACTGGATGGGATGGTGTGCTCATCACCGACTGGGCAGACATCAACAATCTCTATACTCGTGAGATGGTAGCAAAGGACAAGAAGGATGCGCTCCGCATCGCCATTAATGCCGGTATCGACATGATTATGGAACCTTATTCTTGCGATGCTTGTGGCTACCTTATAGAATTGGTGAAGGAAGGTAAGATTCCGATGAGTCGCATCGACGATGCCTGTCGCCGTGTGCTTCGCATGAAGTACCGTCTCGACCTCTTCAAGAACCCAACCCAGAAACTGAAGAATTATCCTAAGTTTGGTGGCGAGGAGTTTGCCAAGCTCGCCTTGGAGGGAGCTACCGAGAGTATGGTGCTCCTGAAGAACGAGGGTAATATCCTTCCTTTGCAGCATGGCAAGAAGATTCTCCTCACGGGTCCTAATGCCAATCAGATGCGCTGCCTGGACGGTGGATGGAGCTATACCTGGCAGGGTCATCGTGCCGATGAGTTTGCCGGCAAGTACAATACCATCTATGAGGCATTCTGCAATGAGTATGGCAAGGAGAATGTCATCTTGAACCAGGGTGTTACCTATAATGAGAAGGGAAAATACTGGGAGGAGAACGAACCTCAGATTCAGGGCGCAGTTGATGCAGCAAAGGATGCTGACATCATCGTGGCTTGCATTGGCGAGAACTCTTACACAGAGACTCCGGGCAACCTGACCGACCTTTGGCTCTCAGAGAACCAGCGCAATCTGGTGAAGGAACTCGCCAAGACCGGTAAGCCTGTCGTTCTGGTATTGAATGAAGGTCGTCCTCGTCTCATCGCCGACATCGAACCATTGGCACAGGGCATCATCGACATCCTTATCCCTGGCAACATGGGTGGCGATGCCTTGGCAAACTTGGTATCGGGCAAGTCAAATTTCAGTGGCAAGATGCCTTACACTTATCCAAAGGAAATCAATTCGCTCGCCAACTATGACTTCAAGAAGAGTGAGGAGGTGGGTACGATGGAAGGTGCTTACGACTACAATGCGAAGATTACTCAGCAGTGGGGCTTCGGATATGGTTTGAGCTACACCTCTTACAAATATAGCAACCTGAAGGTTTCTCAGTCTGATTTCCGCCACGGCGACATCATCAAGGTGAGCGTGGATGTGAAGAATACGGGAAAGGTGGCAGGCAAGGAGAGTGTCCTCCTGTTCAGCAGCGATCTCATCGCTAGTATGGTGCCTGATGGCCGTCGTCTCCGTGCCTTCGACAAGGTGGAACTTCAGCCTGGTGAGACCAAGACCATGACATTTGAATTAAAGGCAGACGATTTGGCCTTCGTTGGTTGGGATGGCAAATGGAGATTGGAGGAAGGCGACTTCAAGTTGATGATTGCTGACCAGAGTGCCGATATCCATTGCACTGATACTTATCAGTGGCCTACTGCCAACCGATAATGTATTCAAGTTTCGCAAGTAAGCCCCACACGCCCTGAAAGGGCAGAAGCTCCTAGCCCAGGGCATCGCCCTGGGTGTTTATGGACGCAAAACTGTCGCCCTGTAAGGGCAAAAGCTTTCAAATACCTAGCAATATACAAAGCTTTTGCCCTTACAGGGCGCCTTGCTGATTGCCATTATACCCAGGGCGATGCCCTGGGCTAGGAGCTTTTGGGCCTTCAGCCCGTACTTGAACTACTTGCGAAACTTCAGTAATGTATATTTAAAAGATGATGAGTTAAAGAAAAGAGCGTGCCAATAGCGGTGCGCTCTTTTTGTTTGCATAGTTAAATGCAGAAGAGTTAAATATCTACAAGAATCCCCCATGATGTTTGGTGTTATGTTTTGAAAACATTAATTTTGCAAAACAATTTTTTGCAGATTTACAGAATCATTTAAAATAAAGATAATGGAAATAATAGGAATAGTCATTGGTCTTGCCATCGGCTTCTTCGTGGGCAAACTGCTGGAAGCCAAGAAGGCGGGAGAGGAGAAAACGCAGCTTGTTGCGAAGGCGCAGGTGCTGCAGGCTAACATTGAACAGAGCAATCTGCATCATGCTTCTGAGGTTCAATCCTTGAAGCAATCTCATGCTGTAGAAGTTCAATCCTTAAAAGTTCAGATGGAGAACGAGCGGCAGTATGCGGCGAAACTCAGGGCGGAAAGCGACCAGCAGTGGGCACAGAAACTCGAAAACCTGAAGCAGGAGATGCAACGCATGACCATCGAGCAGCAGCGCGTGGCGGCAGAACAGCTCGCAGCCAAGCAATCTGCCTTGCAGGAAAACAACCGACTTCAGATGGACGAGCTTCTGAAACCAATCAAGGAGCAATTCGCCGATTTCAAGAAATCGGTAGAAGAGAGCAAGACCCAGAACGAAGTGAACAAGAAGGAACTGCAGAATACCTTCGAGGCTACGATGAAACTCTTCCAGCAGGAGCAGCAGCAGGCTGTATCGAGTCTGAAAGAGCAGACTTCGAAGATAGGATCCGATGCCGCCAACCTCACCAAGGCATTAAAGGGCGATAGCAAGATGCAGGGCGACTGGGGCGAGATGGTGCTGGAAACCATTCTGGAGAATAGCGGTCTGCGAAAGGACGAAGAGTTCTTCATTCAGGAAAACACCAAGGACGAGAACGGCAAGAACTTCCGTCCCGATGTCATCGTCCGCTTCCCTGAGGGCAGAAGCGTGGTGATAGATTCCAAGGTTTCGCTCACCGCCTATACCGATGCCCTGGCTGCCGGGAGTGATGAGGAACGCGAGCGGTTGATGAAGGCGCATGCCCTCAGTGTCCGTAAGCATATCGACGAACTTGCCGAAAAGGATTACTCCAAACTGGTGGATGATGCCATCGGCTTCGTCCTGATGTTCATCCCTAACGAGACCAGCTATATCGCTGCCATGAAGCAGCAGCCGGATCTCAGTCGCTATGCTTATCAGAAGAAGATTATCATCATCTCGCCAAGCAATCTGCTTATGGCACTCCAGCTGGCGTACAATCTCTGGCAGTACGACCGCCAGAACAAGAATGTGGAGAAAATCGTGAAGACGGCAGCCGACCTATATGATAAGGTAGCGACTTTCGAAGATACCTTCCAGGGCATCGGCGATCTGATAACCCGTCTTTCCGGCACCTTCGACAAGGCAAGAAAGCAGCTTTACGATGGAAGCGGCAACGTGATGCGCAGGGTGGAAAGCCTGAAAGGGCTGGGCGTTACGCCGAAGAAGCAGATTAAATCGCTGGAGGAATCGTAACATTTTCTTTTCCTGGTTTACCATATTGTTCAAAAGTATTTGCTAATCGTTCAATTTTTGAAATTAGTTCTCTAAAAATGAGCGGGTTTCGATTTTTCTTTGTACTTTTGCCACGCCTATTCGGAAAGATAGGCGCATACATGGAACAATCAAAAAATACCGTATAATCATGAAACTGAACGAAATTCTCTCAGACAGCTTTAATGCTGCAGAATGGGAAGCTAAAGGTTATCAGCTTCCTCAGTATGACATCGCAGCCGTAGCTAAGAAGACTCACGACGAGCCTACTTGGGTTCACTTCGGCGCAGGTAACATCTTCCGTGCTTTCCCGGCAGCCATCCTCAACGATGCGCTCAACACGGGCAAGTACGATCGTGGCGTAATCGTGGCCGAAAGCTTCGACTACGAAATCATCGACAAGGCTTATCGCCCTTATCATAACCTCTCGCTTCTCGTCAGCCTCCAGAGCAACGGAACCATCGAGAAGAAGGTTATCGCTTCTATCACAGAAAGCCTCAAAGCTGATAAGCAGTTTGGGGAGGATTGGGCTCGCTTGGTTCAGATCTTCCAGGCACCAAGTCTGCAGATGGTAACTTTCACCATCACAGAGAAGGGATATTCTTTCAATGATGCCGATTTGGCTCGTGGCCTCGATGCAGTCTTCGCCATGGGTAAGCTCACGGCTCTTCTCTACGAGCGTTATAAGGCTGGCAAGTTGCCTGTAACCCTTCAGTCAACAGACAACTGTTCTCACAATGGCGACCATGTAAAGGCTGGTGTCAAGGCTTACGCCGAGCGCTGGGTAAAGGATGGCATTGTTGAGGCTGGATTCCTGGATTACGTCAACGACAGCAGCAAGGTAACCTATCCTTGGTCTATGATTGATAAGATTACTCCTCGTCCTCACGAGAAGGTACAGGCGATGCTTGCCGAGGATGGTTTCGAGGACAACGATACCATCATCACCGAAAAGCATACCTTCACCGCTCCTTTCGTAAATGCAGAGGAAGTGCAGTATCTCGTTTGCGAGGATACCTATACCAACGGTCGCCCGCCATTGGAGTTGGGCGGTGCGCTCTATACCACCCGCAAGACTGTGGATGAGGTGGAGACCATGAAGGTAACCACCTGTCTGAACCCATTGCATACTGCGATGTCTATCTATGGCTGCATGCTCGACTATACTCTGATTTCTGCCGAGATGGCTGATGAGGACCTTCGTGCCTTCATCCAGAAGATAGGTTACATCGAGGCAATGCCAGTGGTTACAGATCCAGGCGTATTGAACCCATACGAGTTTATCGGTACCGTTATCAACAAGCGTCTGCCTAACCCATTCATGCCAGATGCTCCTCAGCGCATCGCTACCGATACCAGCCAGAAGCTCTCTATCCGTTTCGGTGAGACCATCAAGAAGTACATCGACCGTGGTCTCGACAAGAGCAATCTGGTATTGATTCCATTGGTATTGGCAGGTTACGCCCGTTATCTCAAGGCATTGGATGATAACCTGAAGCCATTCGAGCCATCTTCCGACCCATTGCTGGCAGAACTCCAGGCCATCGTGGCTCCTCTGGAGGTAGGCAAGGCAGAGCAGGACTATTCTTGCCTGAAGAATCTCTATTCTCGCAAGGATGTGTTCGGACTCGATCTCTACGAGGCTGGCTTCGGTGAGCAGATAGAAGGCATGGTGAAGGAACTCTTCGCCGGCAAGGGTGCCGTAAGACAGACATTGCATAAATATGTTGCAGCAAGATAATTCATTTTTAAACTTATACATTATATAATATATATGGAAAGAACATGGCGCTGGTTTGGCAAGAAGGATAAGATTACACTTGCACAGTTGAAGCAAATAGGTGTTGAGGGCATCGTTACCGCATTGCACGATGTTCCTCTGGGCGAGGTTTGGACACGCGAGAAGATTCATGAACTCAAGGAGTACATCGAGTCTTATGGTATGAAATGGAGCGTGGTAGAGTCTTTGCCAGTGGTTGAAACCTTGAAGTATGGCGGCCCCGACCGTGACCATCAGATTGAGGTCTATAAGCAGAGTCTCCGCAACCTGGGCGAGGAAGGCATCAAGTGCATCTGTTACAACTTCATGCCGGTTTTGGACTGGGCTCGTACCGATTTGGCACACGAGAATCCTAACGGAGCCAACAACCTCTATATGAACTGGGGCGAGTTTGCCTACTTCGATATCTATATCCTCCAGCGTGAAGGTGCCCGTGAGGATTGGGCTGAGTTCTCTAAGGAGCACAAGTGGGGCAGAGACCTGGTGGCTGAGGCTGATGAAATCAAGAAGACTTCTACACCAGAGCAGGATCACGCCTTGGTAGAGAACATCATCATCAAGACCCAGGGCTTCGTATCCGGTAACTTCAGCGAGGGTGATGCTGCTCCTGTGCAGAAGTTCCGCGACCTGTTGAAGCTTTACGATGGCATCGACAAGAAGAAGTTGCAGGAGAACATGAAGTATTGGCTGGAGGCCATCATGCCTATCTGCGATGAGTACGATATCAACATGTGTGTTCACCCGGATGATCCTCCTTATCCAGTATTCGGTTTGCCACGAATCATCGGTCGTGCCGAGGATATCCAGTGGATGTTGGATGCTGTGCCAAACAAGCATAATGGTTTGACTTTCTGTGCAGGTTCATTCTCTGCCGGGGAGCACAACGACTGTGTGGCTATGGCGAAGCAGTTTGCCGACCGCACCCATTTCGTTCACCTTCGTTCTTGCTACATCTTCCCTAACGGCAACTTCACTGAGGCTTCCCACCTGGGTGGTCGTGGCCATCTGATAGATCTTTGCCGCATTTTTGAGAAGGCAGAGCAGGAAGGCAAGTGCAATTCGGGTCGCCGTTTGCCTATGCGAGTAGATCATGGCATGACCTTCACCGATGAGCCTGGTGGCGTATTCGATGAGAGCAACCACGGCCACAATGCCGGTTACACCCTTCTGGGCCGCATGTTTGCCATGGGTCAGATTCAGGGCGTGATTGCTACCGTGGATGATGAGCTGGGCATAGAGTACAAGCAGCCAGGATTTTATGATTAGTTTATAGTTTATAGGCTTAGGCTTAGTTTATAGTTGATAGGCTATTAAGTGATTTGAAATTCAGGTTAGATAAAATACGAAAAAGGCTAGCGTGCGTTTTTGCATGCTAGCCTTTATTTTTTTTTGCAGATTTTCTGGTTATTGGCTAAATATACCACTTATTTTAGCCAATAATGCTTAAAAATATGTATTATTGGCTAAAAGTTATATAATAATTAGCCAATAATTGCTTTTTCTTGTTATTTTTGCAAATGGTTAGAAATTAAAGCAGGAGAATGAGAAACTGAACTTTCGCATGTGGTTCAAGAACGGGCTGAAGGCCCAAAAGCTCCTAGCCCAGGGCATCGCCCTGGGGATAATGGCAATCAGCAAGGCGCCCTGAAAGGGCAAAAGCTTTGTATATTGCCCAGTATTTTAAAGCTTTTGCCCTTACAGGGCGACAAGTTTGTGTCCGTAATTACCCAGGGCGATGCCCTGGGCTAGGAGCTTCTGCCCTTTCAGGGCGTGTGGAGCTTACATGCGAAACTTGAGTGAGAAATTTAAGCAGGAGAATAAGAAAATGAAGAATAATATTATCGGCAGAAAGAGTGAACAAGATACCTTGGCACGTATATACGAGTCAAGGCAGTCGGAATTTGTGGCAGTATGCGGACGCCGCAGAGTGGGGAAAACGTTTCTTGTGCGCGAATACTTTGAGCAGGAAATGGTGTTTCAGACATCAGGATTGGCGGGTGGAAACACACAGGAGCAGTTGAAAAACTTCTTTTATACGCTTCGACGTTACGACAGGAATGTAACCTCTGTTCCCCACGACTGGCTCGATGCTTTCGAAATGCTTATCACTTATCTTGATTCTTTGAACGGGATAGAACGTAAGGTGATTTTTCTTGATGAACTGCCTTGGATGGATACTGCAGGCTCTAATTTTATCTCTGCCTTGGAACATTTCTGGAATGGATGGGCCTCTGCACGTCGTGACATCGTTCTGATAGTCTGCGGCTCTGCCACTTCCTGGATGATGGATAAACTCATCAATAACCATGGCGGACTTTATGGTCGTCTTACTCATCGTCTTTTCCTGCAGCCTTTTTCTCTTGGGGAGTCGGAAGCATTTCTGAAGACCAAGGGGATGATGTTGTCTAGATATGAACTGGCAGAACTTTATATGATATTGGGAGGAATTCCGTATTACCTGAATCTTTTGGATGAACGGTTAAGTTTGGCTCAGAATATAGATCGTCTGCTGTTCAATCCCAATGGTCAGTTGTACAATGAGTTTACGATTCTCTATCGCTCTCTGTTTAAGGATTCTGAGGCATACGTCAAGGTGGTAGAATGCCTGAACGAGCGTGGTTATGGTATGATGCGCTCGGAAATAGCCGATGCCACAGGGATGAAGTCGGGCAAATCGTTGACCACGATTCTCGACAATCTGGAATCTTGCGGTTTCATCAGAAAGTATGTAAACTATGGCTGTTCTACCCGAAAGTCTCTCTATCAGTTGGTAGATTTCTTCACCTTGTTCTATTTCCGTTTCCTGCGCGATAGTTCATTCCGTAATCTTCTGTATTGGAGCAAGTTGCAGCGCACGCCCCGTTTTTATGCCTGGGCTGGAGTCTCTTTCGAGATATTGGCGATGAATCATATCGACCAGGTGAAGCAGCGGTTGGGAATTTCTGGTGTGGCCACCCAGTTGTATTCCTGGCGAAGCAAGAGTGATGCCGGATCGGCGGAGCGGGCAGCCCAGATAGACATGGTGATAGAGCGTGGTGACAATACCATCAATCTTTGCGAAATGAAGTTTTCGGAAAGTGAGTTTGCCATCAATAAGGATTACGAGAAGATTCTGAGAAATAAAATCGTCCGCTTTATGGAGGAAACGAAGACCCGAAAGTCGATACAGTTGACGTTTATCAGCAGTTATGGTCTTCAGCGGAATATGTATTCAGGCATTGCCCAGAATGAAGTGGTGCTCAATGATTTGTTTTGAGCTCCACTTCCTCCACATATTTCACCAGTGAATCCTTGCCGTTGAGCAGGTAGTAATCCACTCTAACCACGTGGTTGATGTCAGCATTACCCTTCACCTTCACGTGGCGGGTCTTGCCGAACATCATTGTGTCGCGACGGGAAGGGTAGGAGATCAGCTGGATGATGTCCTTGGTAGAACCGCTTCCTATGTAGTAGATGCCCACGCTGTCCTTGATAGCTTTCATTGCAGCCATCTTCGCCGTCTTCTTGGCATGGATGGCAGCGGTATCTTCCGGATAGAACTCGCTGGCAGCTACCGTGTCGCCGTCGTGCTGATCGGGTGCAAACTTGCAGCTTGTGCCCATCGTCGTGATAAAGGAAGTTGCAGCCAAGGCTGCCACAAAATATAATATTTTCTTCATTTTATCTCTTTTCTTTGTTATTTCTTATCTTTCTTTTTAAAAACTGTTTTTGCTTCTGTCTTTATTCGCCAGATGCGTTATCGGCTGCAAAAATACAAAAAATAACTCGAAAAGCCATACCTTTAAATGCAATGATTGATGAATTTTACTACTTTTTGATGAATTTTACGCATTCCAATTTATTGATTAGTATTACCTTTGCAGAAGAAAATGCAAATAACCTTTAAATGATGGATATAAATGAGATATAAAAAGATATTATTCGCAGGTCTGGCTGCATGGATGAGCCTATCATCATTTGCCTTCGACCTCAAGACTGAAAGCCCAGTGATTATAAAAGGAGATACCACGCAGATGGCACCTGTGGCTAAGACTGCATTGAAAATGTTGCAGGGCGACATCAAGAAGGTGCTGGGAAGTGAGATGAAACTGCAGATGTCTTCTCTCAGCAAGACTTCTGATAAGAATGAATCTTCTGAGGGAAGTTCTGATAAGAACATCATCATTCTTTTTAAGGATGCTGCAGCCTTCGCTTACAAGAAGGAGGCGTTTCAGATAAAAGCAGAGAATGGCAACCTATATATAAAAGGTAGCGACGACCACGGACTCGCCTACGGCATCCTGGAAGTTTCCAGATTGCTGGGCGTATCGCCTTGGGAATGGTGGGCGGATGCCAAGCCGAAGCATCTCAACGGCTTCTGCCTGAAGGATGGCTATCGCAACGAGCAGGCACCATCGGTGGAGTTCCGAGGCATCTTCATCAACGATGAGGATTGGGGCTTGATGCCATGGTCGGGCAAGACCTACGAGCCATCGGATATCAAGGGGCATATCGGTCCGAAGACCAACGCCCGCATCTTCGAGCTGCTGCTCCGTCTTCGTGCCAACACCTATTGGCCGGCGATGCACGAATGCACCAAGCCTTTCTTCCTGACTCAGGGCAACAGAGAGGTGGCCCAGCAGTATGGCATCTACATCGGCGGTTCCCATTGCGAGCCGATGGCTTCGAGCACGGCTGGCGAATGGCCGGCAAGAGGCAAGGGACAGTATGACTTTGTGCATAACAGGGAAAACGTGCTCCAGTTCTGGGAAGACAGAGTGAAGGAGGTGGCTGGTCAGCCTATCCTCTACACCATCGGTATGCGAGGCGTACACGACGGAGCGATGCAGGGAGCCAAGACCGTGAAGGAGCAAAAAACAGTATTAGATAGCGTCTTGAAGGCGCAGAGAGAGTTATTGGGAAAATATGTGGAGAAGGATGTGACGCAGGTGCCTCAGTTGTTCGTGCCTTACAAGGAGGTGCTCGACGTGTATCATGCAGGCTTGCAGGTGCCGGAGGACGTGTGCCTGGTATGGTGTGACGACAACTATGGCATGGTGCGCCACTTCCCGACTGCCACAGAGCGTGCCCGCAAGGGTGGCAACGGCATCTACTACCACGTGAGCTACTGGGGGCGTCCGCATGATTACCTCTGGCTCGGTACCTTCTCGCCATCGGTGATGTATCAGCAGATGTCGATGGCTTGGCACAAGGGCATCCAGAAATTCTGGATTCTGAACGTGGGCGACATCAAGCCGGCAGAGTATCAGATTGAACTCTTCCTAGATATGGCGTGGAACATGAACAGCATCTATCCGGGCGACAGTGCCGACAAGAATCTGCTGCCTAATAATGATTGGCTGGCTCAGCACGAGATGAACTTCTGGACCCGCGAGTTCGGCAAGCAGTTGGCAGAGAAGATGCTGCCTGTGATGCAGGAGAGCTATCGTCTGGCATACATCCGCAAGCCGGAGTTCCTGGGCAACACGAGATGCGAGGAAAGAGACAAGAAATACAGCATTATCAGCGACCTGCCTTGGAGCGAGGAGTATATCAACGCCCGCCTGGCAGATTACAAGGAGCTGGCAGATGAATCTGAGAGAATTGAAAAGATGCTCAACAAGGCGATAGCCAAAGGCAATCTGCCTAAGGAGCGAAAGGATGAGTTCTATCAACTATTCAAATATCCCGTGCAGGCGGCTGCCCAGATGAACAATAAGTTGCTCTATGGGCAACTGGCCCGCCACGGAAAGGAAACATCCAAGGACGGGGGCGCAGGATATTGGGCCAAGAGCGATGCGGCATACGACAGCATCGTGAGCCTGACCAAGATTTACAACCGGGGGTATTACAACCACGGCAAGTGGAACAGAATCATGGATTTCGAGCCTCGCAAGCAGCCGGTGTTCCGCCGCGTGCCGCATACGGAGGCTACCCAGCCGATGGTGAAAATGCCTGAATATATTGCGAAATGGAACGCCACAGATGCCACCGTGGGCAATCCTATCGCATGGTATGGATTGGGCTACGAAGGCAAGGCGGCTGGCATAGTCAGAAATCAGAAAATAGGTTTTGCTTTCGAAGGTAAGAAGGTGAAGGATGATTCGGTTACCATCGAAGTTCGTTGGGTTCCGACTCATCCTGTGGATAACAAGTTACGGTTCGCCTTTTCGCTGGATGGTGGAAATCCTGTCGTCAAGGAGTATCAGACTAAGGGAAGAAGCGAGCAGTGGAAGGTGAACACCCTGCAATGCCAGGCTCGTGTGCGCATCCAGCTGCCTATCGCCAAACTGAAGAAACATCTCCTCAGCATCAAGGCTCTGGATGATGGTATGGTCTTAGACCAAGTATATCTGTATTGACTATAGGTTAGATTTTAGATTATAAAAAAATAGGTTAGATTATAAAAACTAGAAACTCCCATGGCTCGCTGCTGAAGCTTGTCATGGGAGTTCTTTTATCATCACTGATAATGAATCACTCAAGTTTCGCAAGTGAGCTCCACACGCCCTGAAAGGGCAGAAGCTCCTAGCCCAGGGCAGCGCCCTGGGTAATCATGGACGCAAGTTTGTCGCCCTGTAAGGGCAAAAGCTTCAAAAGAATCAGGCAATTTACAAAGCTTTTGCCCTTACAGGGCGCCTTGTTGATTGCTATTATACCCAGGGCGATGCCCTGGGCTAGGAGCTTTTGGGCCTTCAGCCCGTACTTGAACCACTTGCGAAACTTCAATGAATCACTAATCACGAATCACGATTCATTATTCTTACATTTCAACCACCACTTCGTGCTTGCCTTCCAGGCAAGGAACGATGGTGCCTGCGATGGCTTTGCCATCCACTGTAATCTGTTTCACGCCTTTCTCCTTGCCTTCTGGGTTCTTTACCACGATGTGGTATTCGCCACCACGGAACTTGCGGGTTACCTCGTATTCATGGGCGGTGCTTGGCAGACATGGGTCGATGTTCAGGCCCTCGTAATCCGGTTTGATGCCGAGGATGAACTCCGACACGGTGTACCACATCCAAGCGGCTGTGCCTGTTAACCATGAGTTCTTGCCTTCGCCTGGCTTGGCGGCATCCTTGCCGGCTACCATCTGGCAGTTTACGTAAGGTTCTACCTTGTGCAGAGTCTGATATTTCTCTTCTACATAGCTAGGCAGAATCTTGGTATAATGGTTCCAGGCATCATTGCCACGTCCGGCAACGGTTTCGCCGATGATGACCCAAGGATTGTTGTGGCAGAAGATGCCGGCATTCTCCTTGTAACCTTCAGGATAGGATGAAATCTCGCCCATCTCTACATGATAGGTGGTGTAGGCTGGGTTGTTCAGCACCATTCCGTGCTCGCATTCCAGGCGCTCCTTGGCGCTGTCCAATGCCTTGGCGCAGAGACCTTCTTCCAGTCCGATGCCAGCCATGGTACACCAGCCCTGACTCTCGATGAAGATCTTGCCTTCCTCGTTCTCATCACTACCAATCTTGTTGCCGAAGAAATCGTAGGCACGCAGGAACCATTCGCCGTCCCAGCCATGCTGCTTCACGGCTTCGTTCATCGCATCCACCGCCTGCTGCATGCGCTCGGCTTCTACGAGATAATCTTCCTCGGCAAGTCCGGCGATAGTGCCTTCATGGCTGTTCGCGGCTTCCTTGGCAAGCTGCTTGCACAGCGCCACGTAGTCCTTTCCGGTTACAACGAAGAGTCCGGCTATCATCAGACTCTCTGCCTTGCTGCCTTCGCCCTTGTTCTCGGTGGTCTGGAAACTCTCGTTGGGATCCCAGGAGAAGCAGTTCAGGTTCAGACAGTCGTTCCAGTCGGCTCTGCCGATGAGTGGAAGCTTATGCGGACCCAGGTTGTTGATTACATGGTTCATCGAAATCTTCAGATGTTCAAAGAGACTTACTTCGCTGCCTGGCTGGTTGTCGAAAGGCACCTGCTCGGCGAGGATGGAGAAGTCGCCCGTCTCCTTGATATAGGCCACGGTGCCGAAGATGAGCCAGCATGGGTCGTCGTTGAAACCGCCACCGATATCGTTGTTGCCACGCTTAGTGAGTGGCTGATACTGGTGATAGCAACCACCGTCTGGGAACTGGGTGCTGGCGATATCGATGATGCGCTGGCGGGCACGGGTAGGAATCTGATGAACGAAACCTACGAGGTCCTGGTTGGAATCGCGGAAGCCCATGCCTCGACCGATGCCACTCTCGAAGAAACTTGCCGAACGCGACATGCAGAAGGTAATCATGCACTGATACTGGTTCCAGATGTTCACCATGCGGTCTAACTTGTCGTTGCCGCTCTTCACGGTGAAGATGTTCAGCAGGTTATCCCAGTACTGGTTGAGTTCTGCGAAGGCAGCATCCACCTTTTCGGTGGTATCGAACTTGGCGATAAGCTGATGAGCCTTCTCCTTGTTGATCACCTTCTTGGCGCTGAACTTCTTGTCCTGCTCGTTCTCCACATAGCCCAGCAGGAAGATGAGGTCGCGGCTCTCGCCTGGCTGCAGGGTAACCTCTATATAATGAGATGCGATAGGGCTCCAGCCGTGGGCAAAACTGTTGCGTGGCTTGCCTTCCATCACAGCTTCCGGCTCGGCAAACTCGTTGTAGAGTCCGATGAAGCTCTCGCGGTCGGTATCGTAGCCCTGAATCTCGGTATTCACTGTGTAGAAAGCATAGTGGTTGCGGCGCTCACGATATTCGGTCTTGTGATAGATGGTAGAACCCTCTACCTCCACCTCGCCCGTAGAGAAGTTGCGCTGGAAGTTCTCCATGTCGGTGGCTGCGTTCCAGAGGCACCATTCGGCAAAGGAGAATACCTTGAGGGTCTTCACCTCCTGCGACTGGTTCTTCAGCGTCATCTTCTGCACTTCTGCCCAGGTGTGCAGTGGCACGAAGAAGAGCACACTTGCCTCCACGCCGTTCTTGCTGCCCGTGATGCGGGTATAGTTCATGCCGTGGCGGCACTCGTAGCTGTCGAGTGGTGTCTTGCAAGGTTTCCACCCTGGGTTCCATACGGTATCACCATCCTTGATGTAGAAATAGCGACCGCCGTTATCCATCGGCACACCGTTGTAGCGGTAACGGGTGATGCGACGGAACTTGGCATCCTTGTAGAAGGAATAACCACCTGCTGTGTTTGAGATGAGCGAGAAGAAATCCTCGTTACCCAAATAGTTGATCCAAGGCCATGGAGTCTTTGGATCTGTAATCACGTACTCGCGATTGGCGTCATCAAAATGACCGTACTTTTTCTCTACCATTGTTTTTTTAATGTTTATTTTTAGGTAATTTATATTATTTTGGTGCAAAGATAGCAAAAAGTTTCAGCTTAAAGGTTAGAAAACAGATATTTTTTTGTATTTTTGCAGTAGAAAGTTTGATGTTTAACAGGTTATAATTAACATAATATACAGTTGGCTTATGAAAAGATACATTCTAACACTCATCATTGCCGTGTTTGCCTTGATGCAAGCAGCGGCACAGACATACGACAACTTGTGGAAGCAAGCTGGCATCATCGCTCAGAAGGACCAGCCTAAGAGCGAGATTGGGGTGATGAAGAAAATCATCTCCAAGGCTTCTGCGGCTAAAGACTACGGACAGCTGCTGGCTGCTGAGATGAGGCAGATGATTCTCTGGAAAGAGATTTCTGCCGACTCGCTGACACCGAACGTGGAGCGGATGGAAGCCGAGGTGCTGAAGGCGAAGGACCCCGCATTGAAGGCTGTGAGATATGCCGTGCTGGGCAAGGTGTATCGTGATATGGACGAAAAGAAGAGCCAGGAGTTCTTCAAGAAAGCCCTGGAGCAGCCTGAACTTCTTGCCAAGCATACTTCTACCGAGTATATACCATTGACGCTGAAGGGCGTGGATGGCAGTTCCTTCAACAACGATCTGCTGCATCTCATCGGTTTCGAGGCTGACAGCAAGGAGGCGTATCTGCAGCTGTATACCTATTATAATAAGGTGGGAAATAGAGGTGCGGCTTGTCTCTGTGCCTACAAACTCATCGAGAAATACCGTCAGGACGACGTGAGAGAGGTGAAGAAGTCGAAGTATCTCCATACCATCGACTCGCTCATCCACGTATATCAGGATATTCCGGAGGCAGGCGAACTTGCCGTGGAGCACTTCCGCTTTATGGAAGGTGCCACCGATGCCAAACCGCTGGATAAGCTCAACTATATCAACTATGCGCTGAGCCGCTGGGGAGGATGGTCGAGAATGAACGAACTGAGAAATGCGCAGAAGCGACTCACCGAACCGATGTTCCAGGTGAAGAAAATGCCACAGGTGTTGCGACCTGGAGAGAAGGCGTGGGTGCATCTGAACGTGCGCAATCTGCAGAACCTGAAGGTGGGCATCTCCCGTATCAACATCACGGCGGATAATGAATATGATGCCCAGAATGAGGCTACCTATAAGATGCTCCTGAAGAAGACCACGAAGCTGCATCAGAAGGATTTCAGTCGCAACTACTATGGTCGCCCGGATTACGAAGAGGTGAAGGATTCCATCGAAATCGGTGGCAATCTGCCGCTGGGTGCCTATCTGATGGAGGTGACTTCGGATAATTCAGGCATCGCTCCGCAGCGACAGCTCTTCTATGTGAGCAATCTGGCGGTGATGATCCAGCAGTTGCCGGATGATAAGCATCGCTATGTAGTGGTGAATGCTACTGATGGCCAGCCTATCGCCGGGGCGAAGATTGAACTTTATGACCAGCGGTATGATTTCAAGACGAAGAAGGACAAGCGAACAGTTCATGCCCGCTTGACGACCGATGAAAACGGAGAGGCTTACTTCAAGAATGTGGATGGAAGGGTGTTGATTTCTACCAACAATGACAAGTTTATGCCTGCCAAGTACATCTATCTCAGCCGTACCCGCTATTATGAACAGAAAGATAATGAGACTAAATATCAGGTTTATACCGACCGCAGCATCTATCGTCCGGGACAGACCGTGCATGTTACGGCTATCAGTTTTGTCAACATGAAGGGTGTCGATGCAAAGGTGCCTGTTGGCAGAGATGAACTGGATTTCCAACTCGTAAATGCCAGTTGGAAAGAGGTGGAGATGAAGAAGGCGAAGGTTGACGAGTATGGTACGGCTTCGGTAGATTTCGAATTGCCGAAGGAGGGACAGACGGGCATGTATCATGTAGTCGTGAATGACCAGGCCAACCGCTTCTTCCGTGTGGAGGAATACAAGCGTCCAACCTTCGAGATTACCTTCCCGAAGGTGAACGAGAAATATAACTGGGGCGACACCGTAGTGGTGAAAGCTACAGCCAAGACTTACGCCGGCGTGCCTGTGCAGGGTGCCAAGGTAGCGTATCAGGTGACCCGCAGAAACCAGCTCTGGTGGTGGGGCGCAGGCTCTGCCGGACAGTTGGTAAAGACAGACAGTTGCGTGACTCGTGAGGACGGAACCTTCGACGTAGAAATTCCGCTGGAGGCTTCCTTGTCAGGAAAAGACGGGGCTGATATGAGCGATTTCATGCGCATCGCCCGTTTCTTCAACTTCGAGGTCTCAGCCATCGTTACCGACATCAGTGGTGAGAGCCATGAGGGCGTGATGAGTCTGCCTCTGGGCACCAAGCCAACTATTCTCACGGTGGATCTTCCTAAGCGTATCGAAACAGACAGTCTGAAGATGGTGACCTTAGCTTACCGCAATGCCAGTGGAATGCCGATTTCGAGCAGGTTGAAATATCGCATTGATGAAGGCGAATGGAAGGACGCCGAGGCGAATATCCCGGTTTCTATCAAGGAATATGCTTCTTCTGCATCTTCTGCCTCTTCTTCCCTCGTTTGGAAATCTGGCGTTCATCAGTTGGAGGCAATCTGCGGACAGGATACCCTGCAGCAGAAGTTCACGCTCTTCAGTATGAAGGATACCCATCCGGTGGAGCCAACTACCGAATGGTATTACCAGACGGCGAAGACTTTCCCTCGTGATGGCAAGCCGGTCTATATCCAGGTGGGCTCTTCGGAGAACGGAGCGCACATCGTATATTCCATCATCGCCGGCAACAAATTGCTGGAGAAGGGCGCCTGGGAGTTGGGCGACAGCATCGTGACCTTGCCTTTCACCTACAAGGAGGAATATGCGTCGGGCATCGTACTGAATTATAGTTTCGTGAAGCAAGGCAAGTGCTATACCCGAATGATGAGCATCGCCCGTCCTTTGCCTGAGAAGAAACTGAACATCGCCTGGAAGACCTTCCGCAACCGTCTGACCCCAGGACAGAAGGAGGAGTGGACGCTGAAGATTACCACCCCTGACGGCAAGCCAGCCAAGGCGCAGCTGATGAGTGTACTCTATGACAAGTCGCTCGACCAGATAGCCCCGCATTCCTGGAATTTCTCCCTGGGCTTCTTTCAGAGTTTGCCAAACTGCTACTGGAAGCACAACCTCACTTTCCGTTCATTTTACTTGAATGGCGTTTATCCTACCAAGTATTATGACGAGAGGGGACTGGATGTAGATAAGTTTGATGGCAAATTCTTTAGCTATTATGCTTATATGCAAGCGGTGGAACTGAGCAAGTTGGAACGTTCTTCTGGCGGAACCGTTGAGTCTGTTCGTATACAAAAAGACGAGGTGGTTCGAGAAGAAGCGAAAGTCGTGAGGATTCGCGGTTCTAAGATGGTTCGTGTTGCAGCGGCTGCTCCATCTGCCAACAAGGTTTTTGATGTAGTAGAGGAGATGCCGCAGTTTGCCGGCGGTTCTGGCTCAGATGCAGGACAATTCCTCGACAAGGTGCAGGTGCGTGAGAATATGAACGAGACCGCCTTCTTCTATCCTGCCTTGGAGAGCGACAACAATGGCAACGTAGCCATCAGATTTACCCTGCCGGAGAGCGTGACTACCTGGAAGTTCATGGGATTGGCTCATGACAAGGAGATGCGCAACGGTTTGCTGGTGGATGAGGCTGTGGCTCAGAAAACCGTGATGGTGCAGCCTAACATGCCTCGCTTCCTGCGTGAAGGCGACAAGGCTACCATCGTGGCTAAGCTCTCCAATACTTCCGGCAAGAAGGTGAGCGGCAACGCCCGTATGCAGATTATCGACCCGGAGACCAACAAGGTGGTTTGGCAGAAGACCCAGGGCTATCACATCGATGCCAATGGTTCTGCTACCGTAGCCTTCGATGTCCAGGGACTGAAAGAGGGCGTATATATAAATAAGGTGGTGGCTGCCGGCAATGGCTACAGCGATGGTGAGCAGCACTATCTGCCTGTGTTGAGCAACCGGGAACTCGTTACCAATACCCTGCCTATCACCCTGCATCAGCAGGGCGAGCAGAGTTTCGACCTGAGCAAGCTCTTCCTAAACAAGGAAGGTAAGCAGGCGAAGGGAGCAGCGGATGCGAAGGTGACCGTGGAATATACCAACGACCCGAGTTGGCTGATGATCAAGGCGCTGCCTGCTATCAGCAATCCGGATGAGGAGAATGCCATCTCGCTGATGTCTGCCATCTACGCCAATACCATCACCACCCATATCCAGAAGCATCTCTCGCTGGAAAATCAGTCAGAGAAGAATCTCTCTCAGGAGACTATCCGATTGCAGAATCAGGTGGAGAAGCTGAAGAAGTTGCAGAACCCTAACGGTTCCTTCTCCTGGTGGAAGGGGATGAAGGGCAGCAGATATATGACAACGTCGGTAGCCGAAATGATGGTTCGTCTGAATGCCGTTGCCGGTGTTCAGAAATCCACCGCCAAGATGCTGACTTCCGCCTTGAACTATCTCTCTCTTCAGACCGCTCAGGAAGTAAGAGAAATGAAGAAGCAGGAGGAGAAAAAGCACAAGGTGAGTCCTAGCGAGCAGGCGCTGCATTATCTCTACATCCTCTCGATGGATGGCAGAAAGATGAAGCAGAATCTGGAAGCTGACAAGGCTTATCTGCTGGAAAAGATGTCGAAGATGACCGGCGATTTCACCATCTATGGCAAGGCACGTGCTGCCGTGGTGCTCGCCAAGAACTGCCAGCAGAATGCTGCCTATCGCGAAAAGGCAGGCGAATATCTGCAGAGCGTGAACGAATATGCCGTTTACCGAGAGGAGATGGGCCGCTACTACGATACCCGCAAGGCACTCTACAGCTGGAGAAACTATAAGATTCCTACCCAGGTATCCGTGATAGAAGCGATGCAGATGCTGAAGCCAAACGACAAGCAGACCATTGAGGAACTGCAGCGCTGGCTCCTGATGTCGAAGCGTACTCAGGTTTGGGATACGCCGGTGAACACCGTGGATGCTGTCTACGCCTTTATGAAGGGCAATGAGAGCAACTGGAGCAGGAAGGCTGAGAATGCCGTGCTGAAACTGGATGGCAAGCTGTTGCCAATGCCGCAGGATTCTACTACGCTGGGTTATGTCAAGACCGAAAAGGTGGGTAAGGCATCTACCCTGAGCATCAGCAAGAAGAGCGATTACACCAGTTGGGGTGCCGTGTATGCGGAGTTTAAGCAGCCGCTTAGCGAAATAGCCTCTGCCGAATCGGGCATCAAGGTGCGCCGTGTCATCGTTCCTGCCGAATCGCAGGGCAGGGGAACGGCACAGGCGAAGGTGGGAGAGAAGGTGAAGGTAACACTCATCATCACTGCCGACCGTGACTACGACTTCGTGCAAATCATGGATAAGCGTGCCGCCTGCCTGGAACCAGTCAACCAGCTGAGTGGCTATCAGTGGAATCTGGGCTGCTATGTTTCTCCAAGAGACAACACAACAAATTTCTATTTCGATCGTTTATCTAAAGGTAAGCACGTCGTAGAAATGGAATACTACGTGGATAGAAAGGGCGACTATCAGGGCGGAACTTGCAGTGCAAAGTGTGCCTACAGTCCGGAATTTGGTGGTCGCACGGAGGGTTATGAGTTGAAAGTTAACAATTAAAAGTTAATAGTTATTAGATTGATAATTAAGAATAGAATAGTATGAAACGGATGAATATATTGATGCTCTCAGCGCTGTTGGCGCTGCCGGCATCGGCACAGAAGATTGCAACCCAGCACGAGGTGGTAGACTGCGGACAGGTGGTTTTTCGCCATCCCGTAACGGCTGAGTTCATGATGAAGAACGAGGGCAACAGACCTCTGGTTATCCACAACATGTTGAAAAGTTGTGGCTGCACCGAGGTGCAATACCCTAAGAAGAGCATTGCTGCAGGCGAGAGCTTCGTGGTAAAGGCGGTGTATGATGCCAAGCAGATGGGTACCTTCAACAAGCAGGTATGCCTCTACACCAATGCCGCCGACGAACCTTTCATTCTTACGATGCGAGGCAAAGTGGTGAGCAATGTGGTGGATTTCGCTGGTCCGTATGACGAGATGCTGGGAGAGATCAAGTCGGATGCCCAGGAGGTGGAGTTTGATGACGTGAACCGTGGCGACCGCCCTGTTCAGCGCATCCATATCTTCAACCCTACCGAGCAGATGATGGAGCCGGTGGTAATGCATCTGCCTAGCTACCTGCAGGCACAGGTGTCTCCATCCAAGGTGGCACCGCATCGTGCTGCCGAGGTCATCCTGATGCTGGATTCCAAAAAACTGCGTGACTTCGGTTTGAACCAGACTTCCATCTATCTGGGTGAGCGCCCTGGCGACAAGATTGCCCCAGAGAAGGAAATCGTGGTTTCTTCCGTTCTCCTGCCTGCTTTCGAAAACATGACGGCAGAGAAGAAGGAGATGGCTCCAAAGGCTGAACTTTCAACCACCGACCTCGACCTGGGCAGCTTCGGCAGCAAGAAGAAACTGAAGGGCGAGGTGCTGATTACCAACAACGGTAAGTCGACGCTCGAAATCAGAAGCATGCAGATGTTTACCATGGGCTTGCAGGTGAATTTGAAGAAGAGCAAGATTGAACCGGGAGAATCCGTGAAGATGAAGGTGACCGTGGTGAAGGCCGACTTGAAGAAGTCGCGTGCCAAGAAGAATCCACGTATCCTGATGATTACGAATGATCCGGACAATGCCAAGATTGTAGTAAAGATTCATGTACATTAAACTTTAAAAAACGTGCAGATAGAAATAGATAACGGCAGTGGTTTCTGCTTTGGCGTGACCACTGCCATCAAGAAAGCTGAGGAAGAGTTGGAGAAGGGCAGTAAGCTTTACTGTCTGGGTGACATCGTGCACAACGGTATGGAGGTGGAGCGCCTGCATGAGGCTGGTCTGACCACCATCGACCATGATGAGATGAAGGAACTCCACGGTGTGAAGGTTTTGCTTCGTGCCCACGGAGAGCCACCCGAGACCTATGCCCTTGCCGAACGCAACAACATCGAGATTATCGATGCCACCTGTCCTGTGGTGCTCCAGCTTCAGCGCCGCATCAAGAAGCAGTATGTCAACAATCCCGAGGCGCAGATTATCATCTTCGGCAAGAAGGGACATGCCGAGGTGCTGGGCTTGGTGGGTCAGACCGAGGGACATGCCATCGTGGTAGAGAAGTTGGAGGATGTGGAGCATCTAGGGGAGATAGGTAAACTGGATTTCAGTCGCGACATCGCTCTCTATTCCCAGACCACCAAGAGTCTCGACGAGTTCCATCGCATCATTGAATATTGCCAGGAACATATTGTGGAGGGTGCCAGCTTCAAGAGCTTCGACACCATCTGCAGACAGGTGGCCAACCGCATGCCGAATATTGCCAACTTTGCTAGCAAGCATGATGTCATCCTCTTTGTCAGCGGCAGGAAGAGTTCGAATGGTAAGGTGCTCTTCAAGGAATGCAAGAGCGTGAATGCCAACAGCTATCAGATAGAGAGTGCTGATGAAATCAACATGGATTGGTTCAAGGGTGTGAACACCGTGGGCATCTGTGGTGCTACCAGTACACCAAAATGGTTGATGGAAGAATGCAAGGAGAAAATCATCAACGAAACATTATAATAAGATATAGACAGAAAAAGTATAAAATAAAAAATAGGTGATAAATCTTCTCCCGAGGACTTATCACCTTTAAAAAACAGTAATTAACTCAAAATTTATAATCTATATCATTACTACCTTGTCATTGTGTTTGCAAAAATAAAAAATAATTTGGGTATCCACAACACTCATTCTTTGAAATGGCATTTTTAAAGCACAAATATTTTATTTTAAGATATTTTTGCAAAAATATTACGGGAAAACCGCTTATTCTGCGATAGCGATTGAATTCTCAATCTTTTATTCTGCGATAGCTTTCTGATATTGCTCCATGAGCCATGCCTTCTGCTCAGGAATCGTCATCTCGCTATTGTCCAGCGTGATGGCATCATCTGCCTTGCGGAGTGGGGAGGTTTCACGATGGGTATCGATGTAGTCTCTTTCCTCCACATTCTTCAGAATGGCGTCGAAGTCGGCTGGCATGCCCTTCTCCTTCAGTTCGTCGAAGCGGCGCTGTGCTCTCACCTGCGAACTTGCCGTAACGAAAATCTTCAGTTCGGCGTTAGGGAATACGGTGGTGCCGATGTCACGGCCATCCATCACGATGCCCTTGTCTTCGCCCATCTTCTGTTGCTGAGCCACCAGCGCCTCTCTTACGAAAGGAACGGCTGCCACAGGACTTACGTGGTTGGAAACCTCCAACGAACGGATTTCCTTCTCCACCAGTTCGCCGTTGAGATAGCAGTCTGGGCGACCGGTAGTAGCGTTAAACTTGAACGAAATCTGGATATTCGGCATCTCGGCTTCCAGTTCCTCCACCTTCACCTTGCCATCCTCCTCAAAGAGGTTATGGCGCAGGGCGTAGAGGGTTACCGAACGGTACATGGCGCCTGTATCCACATACACATAACCTATCTCCTTGGCAAGATCCTTTGCCATCGTACTCTTTCCGCAGGAAGAGTAACCGTCTATTGCGATTGTAATCTTCTTCATTATTATTTATAGTTTATAATTTACAGTTTATTATTTTATAGTTTATAATTTACTCAAGTTTCGCATGTAAGCTCCACACGCCCTGAAAGGGCAGAAGCTCCTAGCCCAGGGCATCGCCCTGGGTAATTATGGACACAAACTTGTCGCCCTGTAAGGGCAAAAGCTTTAAAATACTGGGCAATATACAAAGCTTTTGCCCTTTCAGGGCGCCTTGCTGATTGCCATTATACCCAGGGCGATGCCCTGGGCTAGGAGCTTTTGGGCCTTCAGCCCGTTCTCGAACCACATGCGAAAGTTCAGTAATTTACAGTTTATAGCTTACGTTTATCAGCAGACTGCTGCTACTTACATGATATTTTCCGTAAGCCACGTTCAGATGGAAGCGCTCCAGGTTGATACCGCCACCAAACGAGAAACCGGCTCCATGACTGCTTTCCTCGCCTTCGGTGCCGTTAGAAATCTGCATCTCGTCGGCTCTGCGGGCATTGTAGCCGCCGCCCAGCCAGAGGTTGTCGCCCAGCAGCAGTTCGGCACCTACCACAAGATGGTTCTTCAATCCCTTGTCCCAGTGGTTCAGGTTCACCAGTGTGCCCGATACCCTGAACGGCATGTTCTCGAATCCCTTGGTTACACCCACCTGCAGGTCTATCGGCATCTTTTCGTAATCCTCGTTGTAAGCCTTCAGCTGTCCGCCCAGGTTCTTTGCCACGGCAGAAAGCGACAGCTCCTGGTCGGGATCGTAATAGTTCAGACCCAGGTCGAAGCCCACAGCGATGGAATTGTAGTCGCCGATGTATGATGTGATGAACTTTGCCGTGATACCACCCACGAAGTTCTTGCCCAGCATGTAGGAGAAATGTCCTGCCAGGGCAATATCCTTCGCCGAGAATTCACCCATCTGGATGTTGTTCTCATCGGTCTGCTTCATCTTTCCGTAATCCACATAGTTTGCCGATACCGCCCACGACGCCTTCTCCTTCACGATGCGGTTGAAGGAAGCCGATGCCACGTTCACCCCCGACATGTAGTTCATGTAGTTGAGGTTGATGGTCTTGTCGCTTACCGAAGCCAACAGTGCCGGATTATGGAAAACGAGGGCCTCATCATCTTCTATCAAGGTGATGTTGTCGCCTCCCAAGGCTGCGGCATGAGCACTTACGGGCAGTCGGAGGAAGTTATATCCAGTTTGGCTCTCTTGAGCACCCATTTTTGTCGCAAAAAGCGTCAATATAATGGAAAAAAACGATTTTTTTCATTTAAATACTTTAATTCTTTGGCAAAGATACTGCTTTTTTGAGAAATAAGACGTAAATTTGCATTGTTTTCGTAGAAAATAACGAAATGAATCGATAAATATTGCAGATTCCGGCTGAAAAAGCAGCTGCGGACATGCAATTAGGTTAAGTTAATGACGATTGAAAAGTGGAAATAAAAAAATCAAATAATGCACAGTTGGAGGACAAGAGGCTTACCTTCTTCCTCATCGGATTGCTCATCGCATTCACACTCCTCTTCGTGGGACTCCAGTATCAGAGAGGACCGCAGGGAGAGGAAGACCTGACCGAGGACTTTGAAGACCTGGCGCAGGACCTGGATATGCAGACGCCACCCGACCAGAAGGATATGGTGAGTGCTGAGGCTATGTCGAAGGCTCCTGCCTCGGAGGCTATCACGCAGGAAGTGAAGCCCACCGAACAGCAGCAGGTGCAGAAGGCTCCCGAGAAGATAAGTACCACCACCAGCGAACTGGTGATTGGCGACGGTTCTGGAGTGGTGGAAGGTGCCGACGTAAAGGAGGCGGCTCCCGAAACGGCAGTAGACAACGCCGCCGGACAGGAACAGCCCATCAAGTTTACCGTGGTGCAGAAAATCCCGGAGTTCCCTGGTGGCTGGTCGGCTTTCATGCAGTGGCTTACCAAGAACCTGAAATATCCTGAGTCGGCACGGAAGAACAAGATTCAGGGCACCGTGGTGGTTTCCTTCATCGTGAACAAGGATGGCAGCATCGCCAGCACCAAGGTAAGCACATCGGCTGACCCCGTGCTCGATGCCGAGGCGCTGAGGGTGATGAAGATGATGCCGAAGTGGAAGCCGGGCATGGACCGCAACAAGGTATGCCGCACGATGATTGCCGTCCCTGTGGTGTTCAAACTATAAATTGTACATTTTATACATTATAAACTATATATTCTAAATTATATTTGATTATGAAGACATCTGATGAATTCTTAAGCATGGTGAATGAGTTCCTGGCTAACTTGCCATACGACCGCAAACCATATTCTCTATATGAGCCAGTGAAGTATGTTCTCTCTCTGGGAGGCAAGCGCATTCGTCCGGTTCTGATGCTCCTGGGCTACAACATCTTCAAGGAAGACCCGGAGAAAATCCTCATGAACGCCATCGCTTTGGAGACTTATCACAACTATACCTTGCTCCACGATGACCTGATGGACAATGCCGATCTTCGCCGTGGTCATGAAACCGTTCACAAGAAGTGGGACGCCAATACCGCCATCCTTTCGGGCGACAGTATGCTGGTGCTCGCCTACGACCGCATGGCTCAGTGCGACGACAAGCATCTTGCCAAGGTGATGAAGCTCTTCACCACCACAGCCCTGGAAATAGGAGAGGGGCAGCAGTATGACATGGAGTTTGAAACCCGCAACGACGTGAAGGAAGAGGAGTATATCGAGATGATCCGCCTCAAGACCAGCGTACTCCTGGCTTGTGCCCTGAAGATTGGAGCCATCCTGGCTGATGCTTCTGAGGAGGATGCTGATAATCTCTATAAGTTTGGCGAGCAGATTGGTCTGGCTTTCCAGTTGCAGGATGATTACCTGGACGTCTATGGCGATACAAAGGTATTCGGCAAGGCGATTGGTGGCGACATCACGTCGAACAAGAAGACCTTCATGCTCATCAACGCCTTCAATCATGCCAACGATGCCCAGCGTGCGGAACTGCAGAAGTGGGTGGATGCCCAGGAGTTCGACCGCGAGGAGAAGGTGGCAGCCGTAACCCGTCTCTATAACGAGATTGGCATAGACAAGTTGGCGCAGGATAAGATAGCCTACTACTTCGAGCAGAGCAAGAAGTATCTGGATGCCGTGAATGTGCCTGCCGAGCGCAAGGAGGAGTTGGCGAAGTATGCACAGAAAATGATGAAGCGCCAGTACTAGTTAATAGTTTAAAGTTGATAGTTAATAGTTGACAGTTCAATGTTCAAAGTAATAGATACGCATACTCATCTCGATGCAGAAGAGTTTAATGAGGATAGAGCGGAAGCTTTCGCTCGTGCCAGAGAAGCGGGGGTAGGCAAGGTGTTCTTGCCTGCCATCGACGTGAAGACTACGCACGCTGTGCTCGCCCTGAGCCGGGAATATCCGGGCTACGCCTATCCTATGATTGGTCTGCATCCCGAAGAGGTGAAGGCTGACTGGAAGGAGCAGCTGGCTGAACTCAGGAAAATATTAGAGGAACATCGCATAACAGGGAATGCTAATCCTGCAGGCGATTCTCCACAGGTTTCTGACTTTATCGCCATTGGCGAAATCGGATTGGATTACTATTGGAGCCGTGAGTTCGAACATGAGCAGCTGGAGGCTTTCGAAGAGCAGGTGAAGTGGTCGGTAGATACCCGCTTGCCATTGATGATTCATTGCCGCAAGGCGCAGAACGAGATGGTACATCTGCTCAAACAGTATCAGAAAGACCTGCCGGGCGGCGTGTTCCATTGTTTTACCGGCAATCAGAAGGAAGCCGAGGAACTTCTCTCGTTCGACAACTTCGTGCTGGGCATCGGTGGAGTCTCTACCTTCAAGAGCAGTCATCTGCGTGAAGACCTCCCTGCCGTGGTTCCGATGAACCGTATTGTTTTGGAAACCGACTCTCCATACATGGCTCCCGTTCCATATCGCGGAAAGCGCAATGAGAGCGCCTTCGTAGTAGAAGTTCTTAAAACCTTGGCGAAAGCCTACAACGTGAGCGAAGAAGAGTTTGCAGAACAGACGAATAAAAATGTAGAAAGCGTCTTTCACTTCTAGGGAAATGCCCCACACGCCCTGAAGACTCAAAGCTCTAGAAGCAGCACGCCCTGAAAGGGCAGAAGCTCCTAGCCCAGGGCAACACCCTGGGGTATAATGACAATCAGCAAAGCGCCCTGTAAGGGCAAAAGCTTTAGTAAATATATAAAATTTAATAAAAATAAATCCTTAACCAAACTATTCATTATGACTAGAAAAATGTTGATGGCAGCCCTCCTGATGGCTGCATTTGCACAGGGCACTCAGGCACAAGACCTGAGCGGCCAGCGTTCTGAAAAGCAGGACGTGAACATGATTCCGGGCAAGAAACTGAATCATCACGGACTCATCGTGAGTCCTACACCACATCTCCTGAATGTGGATGCTGCTAACCGACTCGACCTGCAGAATGGAGTCAAGGTAATCGACAAGAAAGGCAAGTTTGCCGACGACGTGAAGTTCCTTACCGCCAACGCCAAGGGCGTTCGCCTGACCATCGATTTCGGTGGAAAACTGGCAGCCAAGGCTGGCGTTAAGCCTGTTTCCGGTGCCTACAGCCTGAAGGCTGATGCCAAGGGAATCCAGATTGTGGGCTACGATGAGCGTGGTGCCTTCTATGGTCTGCAGACTCTGCGCCAGATTGTAAGCAGCGAGATGGCGAAGGGTCAGATGCCTTACACCACCTGTAATGACTACCCTGATCTTCCAAACCGTGGTGTGGTAGAAGGTTTCTATGGCGAGCCTTGGTCTCATCAGGTGCGTCTTTCCCTCATTGATTATTATGGAAAGAACAAGATGAACACCTATCTCTATGGTCCAAAGGATGACCCATATCACAGTTGTCCAAACTGGCGCTTGCCTTATCCGGAGAAAGAGGCTAAGAACATCAGCGAACTCGTTCAGGCTTGTCGCCGCAACCGAGTAGACTTCGTGTGGGCTATCCATCCGGGACAGGATATCAAGTGGAACGAGGAAGACTATCAGAATCTGGTTCACAAGCTCGATCTGATGTACGACCTCGGTGTGCGTTCTTTCGCCATCTTCTTCGATGATATTTCCGGCGAGGGTGCCAACCCGGTAAAGCAGTCGGAACTTCTCAACCGCCTCGAAAAGGAATTTGTGAAGGCTAAGGGCGATGTTACTCCGCTCGTGATGTGTCCTACCGATTACACCCGTCTCTGGGCGAATCCAAAGCCAACCGGTTCTCTCGCCATCTTCGGCAACACCCTCGACCCATCCATCAATGTATTCTGGACGGGTGATGTGGTTTGCAGCGACCTGACCCGCGAAACCCTCGACTGGGTGAATTCCCGCATCAAGCGCCCAGCTTACTACTGGTGGAACTTCCCTGTAACCGATTATGCCCGCCATATCATCATGCAGGGTCCTACCTACGGTTTGCAGACCGACCTGACCAACAAGGATCTCTGCGGATTCGTCAGCAACCCGATGGAGCACGGAGAGGCATCCAAACTGGCACTCTATGGTGTAGCCGACTATACCTGGAACATCGCCAACTATAATCCGCTCGACAACTGGGAGCGTGGTCTGGTAGATCTCACCCCAGAAGCACACGAGGCATATCGCACCTTCGCCATGCACTCTTGCGATACCGAGACCGGTTATCGCCGCATCGAATCATGGGAGACCAAGAGTTTCCGCATCGATAACTTTACAGATGCAGAGTTCAATGCCCTGCAGAGTGAGTTTGTAAGAGTGAAGAATGCGCCTGCCCAAATGGAGGCCAACTGCAAGAATGCCCTGCTGATGAAGGAACTCCGCCCATGGCTCACAGAGTTTGGCAAGTTGGGCGACCGTGGCTTGAAGACCATGACTCTCATCAAGGAATACAAGGCTGGCAACGACCAGGCATTCTGGGATGGCTATGTCAACAACCGCATGAGCAAGGAAGATGTGGCTGCCTACGAGAAGCATAAGTCTGGAACCATGGTATTGCAGCCATTCTACGAGCAGTCGATGGATGACATGGCATCTGGCTTCTTCAAGAAGTTGACCGGCAAGGTTCCTGCCTTCTATAAGGGCATCGGTACCTATGCCACTTTGAGAACCACCCAGAGCAAGGCGATGTTCGACAACGATTCTACTACCTATTATACATCGGGCAACGGTCAGAATACAGGCGACTGGATTGGTGCCGACCTGGGCTGCGTGCGTCAGGTATCAGAGGTAAGAATCCTCCAGGGCCGCAACTCCGTGGATGATGTAGATTACTTCGACAACACCGTATTGGAGTATTCTCTGGACAGAAAGGAATGGAAGGCGCTCACAGGCGAGTTGAAAAAACAGTATATCATCAACTGGAAGACTGACACCCCTGTTGAGGCGCGCTATATCCGCATCAAGAAGTTGAAGTCAGACAAGCGCAACTGGGCTGCTGTCCGTACCTTCGAGGTGAACCCAACCACCCCAGAGCGTCTGAACTTCTCTGTTGAGGCTGGCAATCTGCAGGCAGCGATGTATGGTTTTGATGAGAATCCATGCACTTCTTTCACCAACGATGGTGTACTTTCGTTTGGTGTTGAGAAGGATGTAAAGGGTTACACCCTGCTCTTGAAGTTGGCTCCAGGCAAATCATTGGTATGTCGCCAGCTGAATGCCAAGGGCAAGGTTTTGGCAACAACCCTCATCGACCAGTCGTTCTGCAAGATAGAATTGGTGAAGAAGGCAGCGAAGATTCAGCTGGATGGTTCTGCCGAAATCTTCGAGATTATTCCTGAGAAATAGGATTATTATATAACAAAAATGATGATCTCGCATTTTGCCAGGTCATCTTTTTTGTTTTGATAAGGGGTTATATGCCACAAAATGGTGGTGTATAGCCCCTTTGTTTAATTTGAAAAACGCAGAAAAAGAGGGGGAAATTTTGTTTGTGGGGGGGTAAATTCTGTTTAAATTGCTGTCGCATTCCTAGGCAAATGGACACCTAAGTATATTTTGTTGACGCCACTTTTGAATTTTTTTTTGTATATTTGCAACATGAAAGTTAGAACAACGTTTCTTACCTTTACAATATAAACTAAAGAAATGAAAATGGTGAATTATTTGACAACAAAGATTAAGCTATTGATAGCGATGCTTGCAATCATCCTTCCTTTTTCGGTTGCGCAAGCAGAAGAAAAAGAAGATGGAATGACTGGTTCGCAAGGCTGGTATGCCGGTGTAGAGGCAGGAATGCCTTTCGGCTTCTCTACCTTCTCGAGTTTCGGACACGACATCAGTAACCCATAAAACAAGATAGAAAATGAAAGCAAAAAGAAGATTTAATATTTGGTTATGGGTGCTGTTATGCGTCCCATGCCTGTTGGCAAGTTGCGACCATGATGTTCATTCTGATGAGGATGAGGGTGGTTTGTCGGTATCGCTCACTTGGGCAGATGAGGCCGACCAAGGTACGGAAGTGAAAGACGTGAAGCTCTGGATATTCAATGCCGATGACGGTTCCTTAGTTGAGGAAAAACATGATGGTAGTACTAAGGAGGTGGCAAGCCAACGCTTTGCTCTTCCTGTAGGGCATTATCAGATTCTGGCTGCCACTAACCTTATAGAACCATTCTTTATCGGTGAGGCTACAAGGGCGACCCTCAACATGAACCAACTCATGTTTGGATTGTCTAATCCAAGTGCCTCTCCCGACCATGCCTATTATGGTGTCACGGACATCGGTATAGACAAATCAAATGTCAACTACATAACAAAAAATGAAATGCGACATATACTTGCAGAATTGACCATCTTCATTGAAGGAGTTCCTGACAATTTTGCAATGATAGGCAAGGTTCTGAATGTGGCAACCGGACTCCTTCCCCTGCAAAAGAATGAGGATGGAACATTTGGGACGGCAAGCTATACCAAGGAAGAGTGTGATATACCTTTGAGAATCGCAGTGCCTGGCGAAACTTTAAAAACGGAAACATTACGCTTGATGCCGACAGCCAACGGTTTACATACCACCAAGTTGTTTATCCAACTGATTTCTCCTGGGGGAGTAGTTAGCAACTACGACATCGAAGCACCCGTCATGAAATCTGGCGGCAAGTACAAGATAAACTTGGAATTTGAGGAGATGAAACCTTACATGTATCTTACGAGCACGAAGATAGATGATTGGACTGAGGAATGGATATACCGTGGTGAAATCCTGAATCCTGAAGATTAAGCGACCCTCTCATTTAAGCAAGAATCAAAACAAGAATATAAACATATAATAGTAAAAGACAATGAAAAAGAAAACTTATCTCTTTGCCCTGATGGCAATGGTTTTGACATTGGGCAGTTGTTCTGACAACGAGAATGGTATCGGAGGCGAGACCTCCAAGTACATCACCGTTTCTACCAGTATCGGCAATATGACACGTGTTGCCACAGATGCGAAAGGCGGTCAAACCTTTGAGGAGGGTGATGAAATCAGTGTGTATGCCTGGACTGGCGATGCAACTGTTGCTCCAGAGACAAGCGAGCGTGTGGTGAATAACGCCATCAACAAGTTGACTAACGGTTCATGGGTATCCACTCCACAGATGCTTTGGAAGAACAACCGTGACAAGCATTATTTCATCGGTGTGTATCCAACTGCAGCAATATCCGACCTTTCTGCCGGAGAATATACATTCGATGAGACAAAGCAAGTGGAAAGCGACCTCTTGGTGGCAGTCAACAAAGATGGCTTATCCTATAATGTCGATGAACCGCAAACAGTTCCTCTTACCTTTACCCATGTAATGGCAAAACTTGTGGTGAACCTTACCTATAAGAACCAGTGGGGAACAGAGGGACCTACCGTAGATAAGGTAGCTGTAGGCAATGCCGCAAAAAAAGCAACCGTCAATTATCTGACCAAGGTTGTCACCCCATCTGCTGTAGCAGAAGACAAAGCCGACTTCGACATGCCTGCTTTAACCGCTAACAAGCAATATGCTTCCATCATCATTCCGCAGGATGGCGTTCAGAAGATTACCATCACCATTGGCGGCAAGGACTTCATCTACGACAACGGCACACCTTTCAAATTTGAGAGTGGCAAGATTACCACCGTCAACCTGGAGGTAGGACGTGATGTCATAAAACTTGGCGATGTAAGCATCTCCGACTGGGGTTCTACAGGCGAACCTATCAAGGGTGAGGCTTATGATTAACTTTCTTAAAATTAAAACATAAAAATCGACAATATGAAAGCAATTAAAACATTAGCAATGGCAGCTTTGGCAACGGCAGTTTTTGCCAGCTGCTCAAATGAGGATGGATTACCACAGAGTAATTATCCAATGGACAATGTGGTCAGAATCATGACAAGCGTAGATGGCATGAATACCCGTGCCTCTTACGGAAACAGCACCGACAACCTTAATTCGTTTGGCTTCTGCATCAAGAATGCTAATAGCGAAAAATATACCTATGATAATATCAAGGTAACAAAGGAAGGCAGCAATTGGATTCCTGCTACCCAGATGTTGTGGCAGAATTCAACTACCGCTGTTGATATTCTGGCTTATGCGCCATATCAGGAGACTACAGAAGATGCAAGTGGCAAAGTTAAAGTCTTCGGAAAGACTGATTATGCCTTTTCTGTAAAAGAAGACCAAAGCAATGCTGAAGACTATTCTTCCGACCTTATTGTATATAAGCAAACAGGATTCACGCCTGGTTCGGAATTGAATACCAGCAAAGCGGTTGATGTCGCATTCACCCATCTTCTCAGCCAGCTGAATCTCACTATCGAGTTGAGAGACCAGTTTAATCAGGATGAAAAAAAGCCTGTTACGTCAGCAACCGTAACTGATGTCAAGGTGGATGGCACCTTTATCCGCAGTAAGGTGAATTTTGCAGCAGACCCTATAAGTGTTCTACGTGACGGTCAGGAATCAGCAGCCATTACTCCTGAAACTGTAGCCTTCACGAAGGCGGATAAAACAACCGACCATGCCACCTTCAAATATTCTGCCATTGTGATTCCACAGATGATTATGGCAGGAACATTCTGTATCTCGTTTAAGGTGAATGGCAATGATTACATCTGGACATCCACCAGCGATGTGAATTTTGTATCTGGTAAGAAACATGAGTTGTGTCTGCTGGTTGGTAAGGATGTAGTGCAGGTAAAAGGTATAACTGCAACGCCTTGGGGAAAAGAAAACATTACCCAAGGAGAGACTGATTAAAGATTTGTTTGATATTTAAAATAGACAAGATATGAAGATTACAAGATATATGGGAGCATTTGCAGTTATAGCAATGCTTGCCGCTTGCTCTACTGATGACGAGCAGAGCGCTAACACTGCCGCCAATGAGGTAAAGATTGCTGCCACCGTTGGTGGAAACAGTATTTTTACCCGTAGTAATCCATTGGGTACAAAAGAGGAACAAACGAGTTTTAATGAGAACGATGCTGTCAGCGTAACTACTGAGGGTAAAACCGTGATTTATAAGAAGACGGGCGAGGTATGGGCACCTGCGAATGCTGGTGACTATCTGGTCTGGACGGGTAATACCCAGACTTTCGAGGCATGTTATCCTGAGAAGGCGGATGAAAGTACCACCAATTCTTTCTCTGTAGGTTATGTCTCAGCAGACCAATCTACAGTTGACAAAATAGAGAAGTCTGATTATATGACATGCAGAAAAGAGATAGAAAAGAAAGATATTCCTACCGACAGACAGTTGACATTGAACTTGGAACGTCAGACGGCTCGTGTCATTGTCAATGTAAGTGGGTTTGGAGATGAGTTCAAAGATCTTAACCCTACACTTTCTGCCGTAGAAGTTTATTCTAAGCTGAAAGTTCCTGCAGGAGATGGTGACAGCTACGTAGCTATCAAAGCATATCAAGCAACAGACGAAAGTGGCAAAAATGTATTCTATGCTTTGGTATCCCCTGGAGCTGCCAATTCTACAGAGAAATTCCTCAAACTCACTGTGACATACAATGATAGTGAGGGCAAACCTACTCAGACTAAAGTTCTGGATGTAACTGGAATTCCTGCTCTAGAAAAAGCCAAGAGCTATACCTATGATGTAAGAATAGGTAAGGACAAAGCTACAATCGGAAGTGTAAGTGTTGCGGATTGGGGTAAAGGAGATGCAATTACCGGTGGCGATGCTGTAACAACTACAGAAAATGCCGTACTAATTATAAAAAATGCTTTGGCTGTGGGCAATACGAACATTGTAATCAGAAATTTGCCTGCAAATGCAGATAAGAGTGTGTTTGATGCTATAAGAGAAGCTCTAAAAGGTGCAAATGATGGCAGTATAGAATTAACTGTTTACGGAGTTGAGGCTTTGCCGTCTAGTGCATTTTTGAATTGTAAACCGCTGAAAGTTATTAACTTGCAAGATGTAAAGAGTATAGAGTCGGTGGCTTTTCAGGATTGTATTGATCTTGAAACAATCTATGCTCCGAGAGTTTCATCTATAAGTGACTTTGCCTTTGCCGATTGTCCAAAACTAAGATCGGTGACATTAGGTAATATTTCCGCTGCAGGTATCAGTATCTTTGATAATGTATATACTGAAGCTGTAGATTTAACTTTGTCAAAAGATCAAAAGGTTATGACAGGAAGAGATATTGATGGGTGGAAATCTGATGAATCTGAGCCGTATGCAAATTCTTCGGATCATAAACGACCACAATTTCTTGGAAAAAGATTCCACTCCATAAAATGTGGACGTAATACATATCCTAAATAACAATTTAGAAATTAATAACATTAGATAAACTCCTAAGCTGGGCAGGAGTATTAGGTGCTCAGCAATTATATTTACCCGCACCTCACGGGAAACGACAAGGGTCTATATGCCACGATGACAAGTGGCGTATAGACCCTTGATTATATGGAGATTTTCGTAATCTATATTTCCGCTATTATATTTATTATGAATTGCTCAGATTCTTAATGTCGCGATATGCCATCTTGCTGGTCTCGTACTCCCTCATTTCCTGCGGAGTAAACTTGGCTATCTCGGCTTCCTCGAAGAGGCGGTCGAAACCGAAGTCGGTCAGCAAGCTGATGTATCTTTCTTCTACCTGCTTCATACGCTTTATGTTTTTATTTGTTATGCAAAGATTATGCCAGCGAGCGCAATGAAAGCTTGCTTTCTGATTGCCGAGCGCCGCACAATCTTCTGCAAAGATACGCTGAATATTTGTAACTTCCAAATTTTCAGGGCTGTTATAGTATTGTCAGACTCTCCTGACAGATGGAAAATTTAAACTATATACTAGCGTTTCTGCAAAAAAAACAGTTTTTCCTTGGTATTTTCAGAGAAAAATCGTATATTTGCCAACAGATATTAATTATCTCAATATTTGGCCATGGGTAAATATATTAACCCCTTTACCGATTGGGGCTTCAAACGCCTCTTCGGACAAGAATTCAGCAAAGACTTGCTGATTAGTTTCTTGAACGACTTGTTGGTTGACGAAATGCATATCAGGGATGTCACCTTCAAGGACAAAGAGCAGCTGGCAGATGCAAAAGATTTGCGTGGCTGCATCTTTGACATTTATTGTGAAACCGACGATGGAAAACATTTCATCGTTGAGATGCAAAACAGATGGGTTCCGTTTTTCGTAAACCGCTCCATCTATTATGCCAGCAAGGCTATTGTCGGGCAACGTAAGAAAACAAAAGAGCAGAAACCTGCACTCTATCAGATTATGCCCGTGTATGTAGTCTGCCTGATGAACTTCATGCCAAAAGACAATACGGTGACGAAATTCAGAACCGATGTTGCCCTGTATGAAAAAGGAAGTCGAGATGTCTTTTCTGACAATCTTCACTTCATCTACTTATCTCTTCCTTTCTTCGACAAGAAAGCAGAAGAATGTGATAGTGATTTTGACAAATGGATTTATGTATTAAAACATATGGAAGCATTAGAGAGAATGCCTTTTACGGCACAGAAGAAAATTTTCAAGCGCCTCGCTGAACTGGCAGATTCCCACTGCCTGAGTCAGGAAGAGCAAGAAAAATATGATGAGAGCTTAAAGGCTGCCGATGATTACTACGGCGTCCTGATGAGTTATTACATGAATGGTATTGATGAAGGTGAAGCCAAGGGCATTGCCAAAGGTGAAGCAAGAGGTAGCCATCATAAAAGCCTGGAAATTGCCAGAAAAATGTTGGCAAAGGGCATGGATGAAAATACCATCATGGAAATAACGGGTTTAACCCAAGAAGAAATCAGAAAGTTGATATCATAGATATGATTAAAGAAATTTCCCCCATCCAGCTTGAGAAAGCAGGATGGGGGAAATTCTTATCTGTTACCTCTAAGATAATATCTTATTTCAATTTTCTATCTGTTCCTGGGTAAGTCCGGAATACTTCATAATCAGATTGATGTCAACGCCATCAGCAAGCATGTTCCTGACAATATCCAGGGCTTTCTGGTTCATTCCTAATTCCATACATATTTTCCTCCCTAGTTCTATACCCTCCGCAAGACCTTCTTGCTTCGCCGTATCAATGCAGTTCTTGATATCCCGATATGCCATCTTACTTGCTTCATACTCCCTCATTTCCTGAGGTGTGAACTTGGCAATCTCGGCTTCCTCAAATAGACGGTCGAAAACCTTGTCGCACAACTCCTTTGGGCGTTGGGTAAGTTTATAGAGGTTCTTCAGCGCATAAAGCCACTTCTCGTAGAGCGTTTCCAATTCTCCTAGTGTCTTATTGAATTTAGCTAGTACTACATAGATAAACTCCTGCTTGTCGTAGGAAATCTTGTGGGTAGCGGTATTGCACAACTGTACATGATGGCGGGTTTTCTCCTTGTCGAAGGTATCCTCATACATGTTGAAATTGAGCAGCGCAACAGTATAGACATGATTGATCTTGAAATCCCAGTCATTCCCCTTAGGTGCCTGTTCACGAATAGGAAAGGTTGAGTAGAAAAGGGCGCGATCCTTGAAATACGTCTGGTAGGCATTCTGCATTTCTACGATGAACTTCTCGCCGTTTTCGCCTTCGCAATATACATCAAAGATGGCTCTGCGGTCGGAATAGACATCTCCCACATGCTCTGGGTTCAGATACTTCACGTCCTTGACAACCTGTTTGCCATTAAACAAGCTATTGAGGAAGCAAATGAGCAAATCCTTGTTCATTGCTGTTCCAAAAATTCGCTTGAAACCGAAGTCGGTCAGCAAGCTGATATATCTTTCTTCTACCTGCTTCATAATCATCTGTTTTAAAAATCCATGCCGCAAAGTTACGACTTTATTTTCAAACCCGCAAGAGATTTCTAGGAAAAGTTTCAGGAAAAGTTAGGAACCCACATATTTTATATTATAAGGTAAATATCTGTGTAAATCTGTGGGACTTGTTCTTTGTCCTACAGATTACACAGATTTACACAGATACAGCGACAAGGGTCTATATGCCACGATGAACAGGTGGCGTATAGACCCTTCTTGCAATATTATACTTCCTTCCAATCTACCAATCCCTTTCCCATATCATCCAGTTCTATGGCAAGGGCGATAACTTTTCTCTTATCCGCCTTGAAAGGCTCGGCATACTGCCTGGCTTTCATCTGCTCCTCGGCAGCATCCACGCCACCGTTGTTGCTCAACTTCAACTCCAGCACATAGATGAAGTTGGTGACTTCCACCACCATATCAATCCTGCCCGTAGCTATCATCTTCTCTACTTCCACCCGGCAACCGATGGCATTGAAGATGGTGCTCAGAATCAGGCGGTAGCGTTCCTCCATATCCATGCTGGCAAGCTTCTTGTTGCTGTAGGGAACGTCCGCTATGAGCGCCTTCAGGCATTTCATGGCTTCGGATAGATTGCCAAGCTGAAGAGCAAGAAATAAAGCAGACTGGGTAGATTGGATATCACCATTGCTTCGCAGAGTAAGTGCAGGCAACACCGTCTCATAAAGTGCTTGCCTTACTTCTGTGTTAGGGAACCCCAGAATATAGACTCCCATCTGATAACCCTTAATCGTAAGATAGCCCGACTGATAGAGAAACAATTCAGCTCCGCCACCTGTCACATCCGATGTCTCTATGGTTTGACGGAGAATGGCGCATGGGTCAAAATTACCCAATTTGATTTCCATGTCATCCACAAACTTTGGCAGCAGCGTGGTGGCACCCGATGAAGTCCAGTAGTTCTTCAAATCAGAATCTGCCAAGGCATTGATGAGGCTGAACGGATTGAAGACATCCACCATATTGCGGCGACTGAAATGATAGCCGTCATAATATGCCGTCAGATTGGCTACTGCTTCGTCGTAAGTCCAGTCTTCATATTCTGCCAACTTGTTGATTTCCGGCTTGAAATCACGTAATAGTTCTTCCTTGGTAATACCGCAGATGGCAGCATATTCCGGCTCAAAGCTGATGTTGCTCAGATTGTTGAGCACAGAGAAGAGAGAGATTTGCGTAAACTTGGTGATACCGGTGATGAAGACAAACTTTTCGTATTTATCCTGTGCTTTCAAGACTGCAAATACTTCTCTATAGATATCGGTACATGCTTTATGTTGTGGAGTCTTCCAGGAATGCTGCAAAGGGGAGTCGTATTCATCGATAAGAATGGCAACCTGCTGTCCGGTTTTGTTGTAAGCTGCTTCAATGATATTCTTGAATCTTACGGCAAGAGAACTATTCTGGCGCACAACTATTCCGTACTCCGTTTCAAGAGTATTGAAAATATCGTCCAAGTAGCTTTGTATACTTTCCGGCTCTGCTCCTGCCTGACTCATATCCAGTCTGATGACTGGTCTCTTTACCCATTCCGTCTCCAGCTTCATAATCTTTAATCCCTCGAAGAGTTCCTTCTTGCCCAAGAAATAGGCTTCGAGCGTATCGACAAGGATGGATTTACCGAAGCGGCGTGGGCGGCTCAGGTAATTATACGTTTTATTTCTGTTGGCAAGTTGCCAGATAATATCTGTCTTGTCAACATACAAATATCCACCCTTTCTGATTTTCTCAAAAGATTGGATGCCTACTGGCAATATTCTATCGTTTGTCTCTACCATAATTCCTAATCTGTCTTTAAAATCAACTTTTGCGCAAAGTTACGGTTTTATTTTCATATCTGCAAGAGATTTCTTATAAAAGTTGAGAAAAAGTTATGGGACACGTATATCCATACTGGCAGATTATGTTAACAAAACTACTCCAAGGCAGTGAACAACTTTACCCAAGGCTTTGCCCAACTTTGCCCAAGGCTTTGGGTATTTATGCCCGAAATTGTCGGTTAAGTGTACCCGCGTTCTCGGGCGTCTGTGCTCACGTCCGTGGGCATGAATCCTCATGTACACGGGCAAATTATGCCTTGTGGTTTAACGATTTTGGTTGACCACTTTTTATCTTACTTACTCAAGTTTCGCAAGTGAGCTCCACACGCCCTGAAAGGGCAGAAGCTCCTAGCCCAGGGCAGCGCCCTGGGTAATCATGGACGCAAGTTTGTCGCCCTGTAAGGGCAAAAGCTTCAAAAGAATCAGGCAATTTACAAAGCTTTTGCCCTTACAGGGCGCCTTGTTGATTGCTATTATACCCAGGGCGATGCCCTGGGCTAGGAGCTTCTGCCCTTTCAGGGCGTGCTGCTTCTGGAGCTTTTGGGCCTTCAGCCCGTACTTGAACCACTTGCGAAACTTCAATTACTTATAAGACGAGTTGACTCGGTTAATACTTATTTATAAAACCAGTTGACTAGTTAAAACTTAGTCATATTTTTTGTTGACTAGTTTTTCTTCAGGAATCACCATGTTTTTTCCTTTTGGTTAAAGATATATAAAAATACAGCAAATATGTGGCATTTTGAATTAAAAGTGATAATTTTGCAATCCGAAACACGGAAAGGTGCTCGAGTGGCTGAAGAGGCACGCCTGGAAAGCGTGTATTCCCCTAAAGGGAATCGGGGGTTCGAATCCCCCTCTTTCCGCTTATATATATAATAAGGTATATATGATTATGAAGAAAAATACAGCTATTGCGCGTTTCGCAATATTCATTTTCACTTGTATGTGTTCTCTGCCAATGATGGCACAGGAGGAGAACATGGGATTCCATCAGGCTCTTAAAACGAAGTTTATAGAGGGTAATGCCGGCTTTATGTCGCTCGTTGCCATCGCCCTTATCGTGGGTCTGGCGTTCTGTATCGAGAGAATCATCTATCTCAGTCTTTCGGAAATCAATGCCAAGAAACTGATGGCGGATATCGACCAGAAGGTGACGGCTGGTAATTTGGAGGGGGCGAAAGACCTCTGCCGCAACACCCGCGGACCAGTGGCTTCCATCTGCTACCAGGGACTGATGCACATCAGCGAGAGCCTCGACGACATCGAGCGATCTGTCAGCGGTTATGGCACGGTGCAGGCTGCCAACCTTGAAAAGGGATGCTCCTGGATCAAGCTCTTTATTGCCATGGCACCATCGCTCGGATTTTTGGGCACGGTGATTGGTATGGTGATGTCGTTCGACCAGATTCAGCAGGCAGGCGATATCAGTCCTACCATTGTGGCTTCGGGTATGAAGGTGGCGCTGATTACTACCATCTTCGGTATCATCGTGGCGCTGATTCTGCAGGTGTTCTATAACTACATCCTCTCGAAGGTGGAGCATCTTACCAGCCAGATGGAGGAATCGGCTGTAACGTTAATGGATATTATTGCCAAGAGCAAATAATGATTGCCTAGGGCAAATAAACGAGCAAATAATCGAAGAGAGAAATGGGTAAATTTCAATTTTCAAAGTCGAAATTAAATGCGAAGCATAAGTCTGCCGAGCAGATATCACAGCAGGTGTTCTTCATTCTGATAGGTCTGTCGGTGGTAGTGTTCGCTCTGTTCTTCCTGGTGGGCTACGACATGCCTTTCCTGGAGAATCCCGACTTCAATGCGCCGCTCTTTACGGATGTGCTCATCATCCTGATGTGGCTCTTTCTGATAGGAGGCGTGGGGCTGGCGGTCTATTCGATGGTCAGGGATTATCGGGGCGCCAAGTCGGAGGCGGTGGTGAATGGGGTGCCTGTGCGCCGCATCTTCCGCATCACCTGGTTGGGCACACTCGCCATCCTGGTGCTATCCTTCCTCTTGGGCAGTTCTGATTCGATGCTGATCAATGGTGAGGACTATGCCGACTGGATATGGCTGAAGCTTTCAGATATGTTTGTCATCACCTCGCTTCTGATGCTGGTGGCAGGCATCGGCGCCGTGTGCTTTGGTGCCACCCGTTATATTCGTAAGAAAAAATAATTCAAGAAAATGCTGATTAGAAGGAAAAGTCACGAAACCCCGGGATTGAATACCACCTCAACAGCCGACATCTCGTTCATGCTGCTGATATTCTTCCTTGTCACCACATCGATGGATGTGGATAAGGGATTGCTGCGCCAGCTTCCTTCGCCTGAGCCTCAGAACAAGGAGCGACAGGAATCGGTGGTGGATAAGGAGAATCTGCTGGCTATCCATCTTACGGCTGGAGATAGCCTGCTGGTTAACGACCGCCCGATGAAGGTGGGACAGCTGAAAGACGAGGTAATCCGACTGGTGCATCGCCTGGGAAAGAAGCATCTGATTTCCGTGGAGAGCGACAGGGATGCGGATTACAATCTCTATTTCCAGATGCAGAACGAACTGATGGAGGCTTACAGCCAACTGAGAAACGAGACTTCGCAGAAGAAATATCACATGGATTATGCCCAACTGGGCAATGACCAGAAGGAGGAGGTGAGAAAGCTCTGTCCGCAGCGCATCACGGAATCGTATGCCAATGCCACAACCTATTCTGACAAGCGCATTGATGCCAATGCCGAGGAGAAAAAGGGCGATGAGGCGAAGATGGGGGATGCTGAGGCGAAGACTGAGAAGTCTGGGCAGAATAAGCAGAAAGGAGGCACGAAATGATGAATTTCCGCAAGAAATCGCACGAGGTGCCGGGACTGAACACTTCATCCCTGCCTGATTTGATTTTCTCCGTGCTCTTCTTCTTCATGATTGTTACCCACATGCGACAGGTTACCCTGAAGGTGGAATGCCGCATGCCCGAGGGAAAGCATCTTACTCGGTTGACCAAGAAATCGGCGGTGAGCCATATCTATATAGGTAAGCCTACCAAGGACCAGCAGGGCAAGGTGGGAACGGGAACGCAGATACAGCTGAACGATAAGTTTGCCACGGCTCCCGAGGTGATGGATTACATCAGTGCCGAGAAGAAGCGCATGTCGCCGGAAGACCAGAAACTGATGACCGTTTCCATCAAGGCCGACAGGGAGACGAAGATGGGTGTGATTACCGATGTGAAGCAGGCTTTGCGCGAGGCAAAAGCACTAAAAATTAGTTATTCGGCGGTGGAAAAAGGGCAATAAAGTGGTCAGAAAGGAAAAATAATATTAATTTGTTGTCATTTTCTTTTAAAAAGTTGCATTTTTTAAAAAAAAGTGCTAACTTTGCACTCAAATAATAATATCGAAATGGCAAAACAAGTATTAGATTCATTAGATAGGCAGATCCTGAAGCTGATTTCTCAGGATGCCCGTATTCCATTTTTGGAAGTAGCACGCGCTTGCAATGTGAGCGGTGCAGCTATTCATCAGCGTGTGGCTAAGCTATCAAACCTAGGCATTATCAAGGGTTCACAGTTTATCATCGATCCGGAGAAGATCGGTTATGAGACTTGTGCCTACATGGGTTTGTTCCTGAAGGAACCGGAGAAGTTCGACCAGGTAGTGGAAGAGCTGAAGAAGATTCCTGAGGTAGTGGAGTGTCATTATACCACGGGTGGTTTTGATATGTTCATCAAGATTTATGCCATCAACAACCATCATCTGTTGGAGATTATCCATGACAAGTTGCAGCCTCTGGGCTTGTCTCGCAGCGAGACCATCATCTCTTTCAATGCAGCCATCAACCGTCAGTTGTCTATGAAGGACCTTAAGACGATGGCTCCTGAAGAGGAGAATGAGGAGGAAGAGGGCGAGACTTCTGCAGAATAAAGAGATTTTCTGTAGATTCTTTAAAGCTTTTGCCCTTTCAGGGCGACAGGCTTGCGTCCATGATTACCCAGGGCGATGCCCTGGGCTAGGAGCTTCTGCCCTTTCAGGGCGTGTGGGCTTTCTTGCGAAAATAGAAGTTACTTTTTTAAATAGGTGAGGAATGAGAACGATAATCCGTTTTCGTTCCTCATTTCTTTTTCTATCAGTTCCCATTCTTCGGGATTGATTTCCGGAAAGAAGGCATCGGCTTGCTGCGGGGTAGCATCTATAGCGGCATCATTTACTTCCGCATCATTTACAGCGGTATCATCTACCACGGTGAGATAGAGTTTGCGGGCAACATGAAGGCTTTGGCGGTAGATGCTTTCGCCTCCGATAATGAAAATCTCTTGGGGACTTTCTGCAGCCTTTAATGCCGCATCCAGATTGGGATACACTTCGCAGCCCTCCATCTCTTTCATACTATTGGAAACAACGATGTTCCGGCGATGGGGCAGGGCACCATTGGGGAGTGACTCATAGGTTTTGCGGCCCATGATGATAGTATGTCCCGTGGTGAGTTCGCGGAAGCGGGTTAAATCGGATTTTATGTGATAGAGCAACCGGTTCTGATAGCCGATTGCTCTATTGGTTTGCGATATGCAGGCGATGATGCTGAGCATAAACTATAAACTATTAACTATAAACTATTAATTATAATTTGTTCTTCCGGCACGTGGGTGCTCTTGATTTTCCACTCTTGCGGATAGAGGTTGTTGGCACGGTTGCCGATGTTCTTTTCCCAGCCCAGCGGCACTCCCTGATAGGTGACCAGTACATATTTCTTAGGAGAATCCACATGCAGGGTGACGGCTTCCTTGCGCAGATAGCGGATGGCATCTTCGTACGACAGCTCCTCCTGCGGGAAGGCATCTGTGTTGAGCATGGTGGAGAGGGCGAGACACTGGTCGGGGATGAGACCCTTGCCCTTGTCGGTTCCCAGTTTGATGCCGGCATGAATCACCTTCAGACTGTTCTTGGCCAGTTCGTGGATGTATTGCCATCTTTGCGGAATGGCATAGACATCGCCATCTTCTGTCTTCTGATAGTCGTAGCCCATGCCATATTCGCCTTCCTCCAGCGCATCGCTGGTGCTGCGAATCCAGTTGCCGGGAATCATCGTCAACACATTCTTGTTGCTTTTTCCAGTTTTTCCTGCGTTGTTCTTGTTTCCCTTTCCAGCTTTTCCCTTCTGGTCGGCATTCATTCCCTTCTTGGCTTTTCCTTTCTTTCTGTCTTTTTCTGCTTTGGCAGCATAGCTCAGGAGCACGTTTTCCTCTTCTTCGCCTTCCTTGCGGAGTACGGCGAGGAAGATGCCTTCGCCTCGGGTCTTGCCTGGGAGGAAGCGATAGACGGGGATGCTGGAACCGGTGAGATTGCCCGTGATGTTCCAGGAATCATCGATGCCGGTTAAGGCTACAGGTTCAGCACCCAGTTCCTCGCAAATCCATGCGATGTTCTCCTCGTCTTCGTGGGCATTGAAGGTGCAGGTGGAGTAGATGAGGATGCCGCCCGGTTTCAGACTACCCCAGATGTCGCTCACGATTTCGCGCTGCAGATGCCAGCAGTTGTCCACATTCTGCAGGCTCCATTCTGCGATGGCTCCATCGTCCTTGCGGAACATGCCTTCGCCCGAACAAGGCACATCGGTGAGAATCACGTCGAACTGAAGCTTCGACTTCTTGTAGTCACGTGGATAATTGTTGGTGACAATCATGTCGGGATGACCGAATTTCTGAATGTTCTCGGCAAGAATCTGCGAACGGGTGCGCATCGGTTCGTTGCTGAAGAGCAGACTTCCTTCTGGCAGGGCAGCACGTACGGCAGTGGACTTTCCGCCAGGAGCCGCACAGAGGTCGAGCATCATCACGGGTTCGTGAACCAGTTGGCGAATCACCAGGTCAACAAACATGGATGAGGCTTCCTGCACGTAATATTTTCCGGCATGGAGCCATGGGTCGAAGGTGAAGTTGGGGCGGGTAGCCAGGTATCTGCCCGTGGAAGGACACCAAGGGATAGGTTCGCCCATCACTTTCTGCTCTCCCTCTTTTTGAGAATTAACATCCTTTTCCTCTTTAGGAGTTTTAACATCCTCTCCCTCCTTGCATTTAAAAGGATTGAGTCGGATGCTGGTAGGTGCTTCGCCCTCTGTAATTCCCTGTTCCAGCTGCTGGTACAATTCCTCGCCCATCAGCCCAAGGGTATATTTTCTGAAATCTTCTGGTAAAATCTTAGCCATCTATTATATATAATAATGTGTAAATATCTATTTGAAGAGTATAAATAAGCCCCAAAAAGAGCAAAAGTATCTCTAATCCTTTGCAAAAATAAGAAAAATTTCGTTCCTTTGCAACTAAATCGGGAAGAGATGCGTCTAAGACATAGAAAAATTAATAAAAAATAAGGTAAAACCATAAAAATATTGATAGATATGAAGAAAGCAATATTAGCATTGGCGCTCGTTATGAGCATGGGAGCTACGCAGGTGTCTTGGGCGTCTTCTGCTCCGAAACATCGTTATCATCCTACTGCGCAGCAGGTGGATCAGCAGGATGCGCAGGAAAAGACGGCAGATGGGAAGACTGCTTCGGCTGAGCAGAAAGCTTCTGCCCAGGATGACGGGCCGCTGGAGGCTTACTCGGATACCGCCTGTGCGGATACTGCCATCAATGATGCTTGCGACTATGATGATACCCGTGCTTATCATTCCAAGTACAGTTTGGAAAATTATGATGACCCGTTCGATTTCATCGGTTCGGTATTCGGCAGCGGTATGCTGGGTGTGGTGGTCATCTTTTGCGTCATCTTCGGATTGCTTTTTATCCTGGCTCCGCTGATTGTCTTCATCCTGCTTATCAGATATCTGGTTCGCCGCCATAACGACCGAATCAAACTGGCTGAGATGGCGATGGAGAAGGGCATCAATGTTCCGGAGAGCGACCGTCCGATAGACAAGCAGAGTGATGAATATCTGGTGAAGCGCGGATTGAGAAACGTCTTCCTGGGAGCCGGCTTGTGCGCCATGTTCTCGTGGTGGTCTGTTGATTTCCTTGCCGGCATAGGAGCCTTGATAGGCTTCTATGGATTGGGGCAGACCCTGATAGGCTTGCTTCCAGCCATCAAGGACTGGTGGAAGAACCGTCATGGCAACCAGGGTACGGGGTATAATGGAACTCCGGTATAAAGAATCAAAGATAGAATAATTATTAGTTAATATATAGTGGAAAAGTTATCCGATATTTCTCTCGTCACGAAGGTGGTGATGCTTCACGACCGCAAGTCGTTCGACTTGCTGGTCAAGAAGTATCAATCACCTATTCGTGGGTTTTTCCTGCGTCAGACGCTGGGAGATGTGCAGCTGAGTGACGACTTGGCTCAGGATACCTTTGTGAAGGCCTATACCCATCTGTCTGGTTTCAAGGGTACGGCACAGTTCTCCACTTGGCTTTACCGCATCGCCTATAACGTGTGGTATGATTACAACCGCAGTCATAAGGCGACGCAGGATATTGATACGCCGGCGGTGGCCCGGCAGAATGCGCAGGGCGTGAATAGCGGATTGAAGATGGATTTGCTCAATGCCCTGCAGATATTGAGCGAGAATGAACGAACATGCATCACGCTGCAGCTGATGGATGGACTCTCTATAGATAAGATTGCGGAGGTGACGGGGATGGCGCAAGGCACCATCAAGTCGCATCTCTCGCGTGGAAAACAGAAACTTGCAAGTTACTTAAAGCATAATGGTTATGACCGATAAAAAGAATGATAAGATACAGAGCATGGATGTTGACCTGCTGGGTGCTTCAGACGAGCAACTCTTGCAGGCATTCTTTGCCGATAACAAGATGGCTGAGATTCCTGACGATGGTTTTTCAGACAGGGTGATGCAGGCTTTGCCGGCTATGGAAACGGAGCAGTCGTTGCTGGAATTTCACATTGCGTTGGCGAAGCGCCATCGCCTGGAACATCTGTGGACGGCTGTGTGCGTGGCGATAGGAGTGATTGCTGCCGTGCTCTGTCAGGGCTGGGAGCAGATTCAGGGCTGGCTCTATGGCATGAAGATTGATTTCCTGCTTACGGGTTTCCATGCCATCAGGCACGGGATAGATTCTTTCGGAAATTCGCAGAATCTCTGGATGATGCTGGCAGGCATCGTTGTCCTCATCATGGTGTGGGGATATAATGAACTGGCGGATGCCAGGAATAGATAAGGAACGGATTGCACGAAATATTTAGCCTTAAGGGAAAATAAATTTAGCCTTAAGGGAAAATAAATTTAGCCTTAAGGAAAAAAATAAGAGGAGGGTGTGTCATTATTCATCGGATTACGCGGAATAAACGGAACCTTAACCACCTTCCTCGGATTACTCACGGATTTTAAACGGAAACTCGACCTGACGGTCGTGGCGATACCCCCTAAAGCTGGAACGCTAATGCGCTAGCCCAATGGCCGTAAGGCCAAATCCGTTTAAATTCCGTGCGTAATCCGTGAAGCAAGAATGTTCCGTTAACTCCGCGCAATCCGATGAAGAAAATCGATAAAGAAAAGAAAAAGAGGGTGTGTCATGGACTTATGACACACCCTCCTCCAAACTTCAGCACATTCTTTTTTATTCCAAATCAAATTCGAAATCGAAGCCGTTTCCTTCGGATTCCTCCTCCTTTTTTGGCTTCGGCTTTGGAGGATTCTTCAGATTACCCTTCTCATCAAACATATTATAGGTGGTGCGGAGCACAATGAACTCGGTGCGGCGGTTGATCTGGTTGCAGATTTCCTGATGTTCCTTGCTCTGCTTCAGGATGAACTCCTGGGTAAGCTCATCGCCCTCCTTGAGCCAAGGATATTTCTCGGTCAGTTTCTTGCGAACCTTCTTTGGTCGCTCCTTGCCATATCCCACAGGGGTAAGGCGCTCCTTCTCGATGCCATGGGCTATCAGATAGTTGACCACCGACTGGGCACGGCGCTGAGACAATCGCTTGTTGTATTCGGCATTGCCCTTGTAGTCGCAATGCGCACTCAACTCGATGGTAACGTTAGGATTCTCCTTGAGCAGTCCTACCAGTTCGTCGAGCGACTTGGTGCTGGCTGGTGTCAGCGTAGCCTTGTCGAAATCGTAGAAGATGTTGTCGATGAGCACAGGGGCGGTGATGGAAGCCAACGGGAACTGGAGTACGTACTCTTTGCTTTCCTTCGCCGAATCCACGCGCAGCTCCTCCTTGTGGTTGAGGAATCCCTTGCAGGATGCCATCACCAGATAATCAACCTTGGTGTTGATAGGCATGGTGAAGGAACCGTCGCTCTTTACAGGCAACTTCTTGTAGGTTCCGTCGTTGCCCACCACCGTAACCTGTGCGGCAGGCAATTCGTAGCCATCCATCTCGTAAACCCAACCCTTCATGGTGGTAACAATCTCCGGATTCTCGAAGGAATAGATGTGGTCGTAGCCGCGTCCATCCTTTCTATTAGATGAGAAGAAACCGCGGTTGTGCGGACCTTCGAAGGTCATTCCGAAATCATCGGCCTCGGAATTCAGCGGATAACCGGGATGGGTTACCTTATATTGCTTGGTTTTCTTATCCACCTTGGCGATGTAGATGTCGAGACCACCCATGCCCACATGACCGTTGCTGCTGAAATAGAGGTCGCCGTTAGGACGGAAGGTAGGGAACATCTCGTCGCCCGGGGTATTGATGGGTTCGCCGAGGTTTTCCACACCACCCAGTCCGGCAGCGGTGATGCGCACACGCCAGATGTCGTATCCGCCTACGCCGCCCGGCATATCTGATACGAAATAGAGCCATTCGCCATCCGGACTGACAGCCGGATGAGCGTAGGTGCTCAGGGTATCCTTGGTGAGTTCCAGTGGATTCGGCTTTCCCCATGCCGCATCCGAGCGGCTGGAGGTGACGATTTGGGCGAATCGGGGAGCAGATGCATCGGTGACGCATTGCGTGAGATACATCTCCCTGCCATCGGGAGCGAAACAGCAGGCTCCCTCGTCGTAGGCGGTGTTGAGGCCCGAGGCGATGGCTTCCGGTTTGCTCCATTTTCCCTTGTCATCCTTTTCAGAAAGGAAGATGTCGCCTGCCTTGGTGCCGGTGATTCCGCTGAGTTCATCGCCCTGCGCCTCGTTGCGGGTAGAGGTGAAATAGAGCTGGTCGGCCTCATCGCCCAGAAGCATCGGCGAATAATCGTCTCTTCGGGAGTTGAACACATCCATCTTCTTCACCTTATATCGGCTTCCTTCCTTCTTCCAGGTAGGGGCGAGCTGTGCTGATTTCAAGCCGTTTCGGGCAAGCACATTGTCGGGAAGCGAATCGACGAGGATTCTGAATTCCTTTTCCGCCTGCTTGTATTCTCCGTTTTTCAGGAGCAGACGGGCGTAAGCCAGACGGTCGTCGATGGAAGCCTGGTTGTAGCGCACGGCGTTGCGATAGGCGGCAATCGCCTTGGGGGTGGAGTTAATCTTGTCGTAGCAGCGCGCCATCTTCAGGGCTATCTTGCCACGGCTGGCACGTTCCTTGGAAGGCGTCTTGGTGTAAGCCTGCTTAAACTGGTCGGCAGCATCGTAGTATTCGCCCAAAGCCAGGAACTTCTCTCCCTTCTTCAGGTTCTTGTCGATGCCGCAACTGATCAGGAGGAGGCAACAGACGGCTGTTGTGATTTGATAAAATCTTATTTGCTTCATAATGGAACAACTTAATTATTTTACAGAACTTTCGCAAGCAACTCTCCCACACGCCCTGAAAGGGCAGAAGCTCCTAGCCCAGGGCATCGCCCTGGGTATAGTAGCAGTCAGCCTGTCGCCCTGTAAGGGCAGAAGCCTTATAAATTGCCTCGTGCTTTGAAGCTTTTGCCCTTACAGGGCGACAGGCTTGCGTCCATGATTACCCAGGGTGCTGCCCTGGGCTAGGAGCTTCTGCCCTTTCAGGGCGTGTGGAGCTTATATGCGAAACTTGAGCTATATCTTATTACATCTGCGAGAATGGCTGGCGATATTGGCAGCCTGATTTCCAGTTGCTGCAACCGTAGGCGGTCTTGCCCTTGATGATGACGCCCTTGCCGCAGAGCGGACATGGCTTGCCTACCATTGGGTCGGCTTCTGGCTTATTTGCTTCTGGCTTCTTGGCTTCAGCGTTCTTTGTTTCAACCTTTTTTGCTTCAGCCTTCTTTGCTTCAGCCTTCTTCGCCGCCGTTTTCTTCTTTTCCGGCTTTTTCTTTAGGTCTTCCTCCGTCATGATGGTGACTCTTCGGCTGCTGTTATCTGATAAGACATCGATGACAATCTGGTTAATCTGCTCTTTCAAACCATTGATGAATTCGGCAGGGTCGTAGGTTTTGTGCTCGATGTCTCGGAGCTTTTTCTCCCAGATACCCGTCAGCTCACAGCTCTTCAGGAGTTCCTCGTGGATGGTGTCGATGAGTTCGATGCCTGTTGGAGTTGCCATCAGATTCTTGCGCTGGCGGCGGATGTAGTGGCGCTTGAAGAGGGTTTCGATGATGCCGGCACGGGAGGATGGACGGCCGATGCCGTTCTCCTTCAAGGCTGCACGAAGTTCCTCGTCTTCCACGAATTTACCCGCTGTCTCCATCGCACGGAGCAGGGTTGCCTCGGTGTAATACTTAGGCGGCGTGGTCCATTTCTCCGTCAGGGTAGGCTGATGGTCGCCCGATTCGCCTTTCACGAAAGAGGGGAGGGTTCTTTCTTCTACCACTTCCTTCTTGGCACCGTTTCCGTTTCCATCGCCTGCATTTCCGCCATCGTTTCCGTTGGCATTATCGGCATCGTCATCATCGGCATTCTTCGCATCCTTGGCATAAACCACTCGCCAGCCTGGTTCCAGAATTTCCTTGCCGCTCACCTTGAACTCTATCTTTTCCGGTTTGGGTCCGTCTTCGTTGATTACCTCGCCCAATACGGTGGTGGTAGAGAATTTACAATCCGGATAGAACACGCTGATGAATCGCTTGGCGATGAGATCATACACGTTCGCCTCCATATCGGTGAGTCCGGTTGGCGGAACACCGGTTGGGATGATGGCGTGGTGGTCGGTCACCTTACTGTTATCGAATACCTTCTTGCTCTTAGGCAACTTCTTTCCGGTGGCGGCGAGCTGCTGGATGAGCGGCAGGTATTTCTGCTGACTGGCTATTCTTGCCTGGCTCACACCATTCAGAATCTGCGGACATTTCGGATAGATATCGTCTGTCAGGAACTGGGTATCTACACGAGGATAAGTGGTGTACTTCTTCTCGTAGAGACTCTGGATAAGCTTCAGCGTAATATCGGCAGAGTAGGCAAACTTCTTGTTGCAATCCACCTGCAGTGAGGTGAGGTCGTAGAGATGAGGGGGTGCCTCGTTTCCCTTCTTCTTGCTTACGTCGGTAACCGTGAAGGGTTTGCCGGCGATGGTGCTGAAAGCCTTCTCGCCTTCCTCCTTGCTGGTAAACTTGCCGCTGGTAGCCGTAAACTGGGTGTCGCGATAGATGGTGGCGAGTACCCAATAAGGTTCGGAAACGAAGTTGTCGATTTCCTTCTGGCGGTTTACGATGAGGGCAAGGGTAGGGGTCTGCACTCTACCGATGCTGAGCACCTGTCGATTCTGACCATATTTTAATGTGTAAAGTCGGGTGGCGTTCATGCCGAGAATCCAGTCGCCGATGGCGCGGGAAAGTCCGGCAAGATAGAGCGACTGATATTCCCCCTGGTCTTTCAGTTCCTGGAATCCCTGCTTGATGGCCTCATCGGTCATGGATGAAATCCACAGTCTCTTGACCGGGCATTTTGCCTGTGCCTTCTGCATCACCCATCTCTGGATGAGTTCTCCTTCCTGTCCGGCGTCACCGCAGTTGATGATGCTGTCGGCAGCCTGCATCAGTTTTTCGATGGTGGCAAACTGCTTCTTGATGCCTTCATCGTTGATGAGCTTGATGCCGAAGCGCTGTGGAATCATCGGCAACGCCGCAAGGCTCCAATGTTTCCACATCGGAGTATAATCATCCGGTTCTTTCAGCTCACAAAGGTGGCCGAAAGTCCATGTTACTTGGTAACCATTACCTTCCATATAACCGTCGCGTGCCGACGTAGCTCCGATGATTCGGGCGATGTCCTTAGCCACGCTAGGTTTCTCTGCTATACAAACTATCATTCTTTATTCTTATTTCTGTTTGCAAAGGTACAATAAAATAATGAGATAGCCATCATTTCGCCTTCTTTTTCTCATGGTGGGGAATAAAAAAGCCCCGTAAGGTTGCTGCCCTGAACCAATGGTCATCTGTTGAAGGGAAAGGACAGAAGCAAGTTTTTGGCAGCACGCCCTGAAAGGGCAGAAGCTCCTAGCCCAGGGCAGCGCCCTGGGTAACCTTATGGCGCAAACAAGTCGCCCTGTAAGGGCAAAAGCTTTAAAATACCTAGCAAATATATAAAGCTTTTGCCCTTACAGGGCGACCTTGCTGATTGTTATCTAACCCAGGGCGCTGCCCTGGGCTAGGAGCTTCTGCCCTTTCAGGGCGTGTGGGTAAATCCTTGCGTGAGATTACTCGTATTCCTGCCAGCTCTTAATCTGAAGCTGATCCTGGCTCAATGTGCAGAATGCCTCGATGAAGGCGGAAGCCAGACGGGCATTGGTGAACAGAGGAATGTTGTGGTCGATGGCGCCACGACGGATTCTGTAACCATTGGTCAACTCACGCTTGGTGTGATTCTTAGGGATATTGACGATGAGGTCGAACTTGTGGTCGGCAATCATCTGCATCACGTTAGGAATATCCTTGTGGTCCTCATCAGGCCATCCTACGGCTGTAGCCTTCACGTTGTTCTCGTTCAGGAACTTCGCTGTGCCGGCAGTAGCGTAGATGGTGTAACCATTCTTCACCAGCGCCTGGGCAGCGTCGAGCAGAGAAGCCTTCTCCTTCGCACCACCGCTTGAAAGCATAATGCCCTTGTCCTTTGAAGGAATCTTGTAGCCGGTGGCAATCAATGAGTTGAGCAATGCCTCTTCGAAAGTATCACCCATACAACCTACCTCACCGGTAGAACTCATATCCACACCCAAAACTGGGTCGGCGTTCTGTAAGCGGGCGAATGAGAACTGTGATGCCTTCACACCCATGCGGTCGATATCGAAGGCAGACTTATCTGGCTTCTGGTATGGAGCGTCGAGCATGATGCGGGTAGCTGTCTCGATGAAGTTGCGCTTCAATACCTTGCTCACGAATGGGAATGAACGGGATGCACGGAGGTTACACTCGATAACCTTTACATCGCGACCCTTAGCCAAATACTGGATATTGAAAGGACCCGAGATGTTGAGCTCCTTGGCAATGGCACGTGAAATCTTCTTGATCTGACGGGCTGTAGCGAAGGAAATCTGCTGAGCAGGGAAGGTCATGGTAGCGTCACCGGAGTGAACACCTGCATACTCTACGTGCTCTGAAATACCATACTCTACAATCTCACCGTTCTGAGCCACACCGTCGAACTCGATTTCATTGGTCTCTGTCATAAACTGAGAGATAACCACTGGGTACTCCTTGGAAACCTCAGATGCTGCCTCCAGGAAGCGACGCAACTCGTCATCGTCGTGGCAAACGTTCATGGCTGCACCAGAAAGAACGTAGGATGGACGAACGAGAACAGGATAGCCTACCTCGTCGATGAACTTCTGAACATCCTCCATTGATGTGAGGGCGCTCCACTTAGGCTGGTCGATGCCCAGCTTATCGAGCATGGCAGAGAACTTACCACGGTTCTCGGCACGGTCGATGTTGACAGGAGATGTACCCAGAATTGGCACAGACTGGCGATGGAGCTTCATAGCCAGATTGTTTGGAATCTGACCACCTACAGAAACAATCACACCACGTGGTGACTCCAGGTCGATGACATCGAGTACACGCTCGAATGAAAGCTCATCGAAGTAGAGACGGTCGCACATATCGTAGTCGGTAGATACAGTCTCCGGGTTGTAGTTGATCATGATTGACTTGTAACCCAACTTGCGGGCTGTGTTGATGGCGTTTACTGAACACCAGTCGAACTCTACGGAAGAACCGATGCGGTAAGCACCCGAACCGAGAACGATGACAGACTTCTCGTTCTTGTAGTAGTTGATGTCGTAACCCTCTACTGCGTAAGTCATGTAGAGATAGTTGGTGAGGTCAGGATGCTCGCTAGCCACAGTAGGGATGCGCTTTACGGCAGGCAGAATGTTCAGCTTCTTGCGCTGGGCACGAACTGCGAGCACCTCCTTCTCCATATTGGTGTTCTGAGTCTTCAATACGAAGCGGCCAATCTGGAAGTCAGAGAAGCCCAATACCTTAGCCTCGCGCAATACCTCGGCAGGAATCTCCTCCAGAGTATTGTATTCAGAAAGCTTGTGCTTGTAATCTACGATATTCTTCATGCGCTCGATGAACCAAGGGTCAATCTTGGTCAGCTCCTCGATGCGCTCGATGGTGTAGCCTTCCTCCAGAGCCTGGGCGATGGCGAAGATACGGAGGTCGGTAGGGTTGGAAAGCTCCTCATCCAGGTTGTCGAACTTGGTGTGATCGTTGCCAACGAAACCGTGCATTCCCTGACCAATCATACGGAGACCCTTCTGGAGCATCTCCTCGAATGAGCGGCCGATAGACATGATTTCGCCTACAGACTTCATGGAAGAACCAATCTTGCGGCTTACACCGGCAAACTTGGTAAGGTCCCAACGAGGAATCTTGCAGATCATATAGTCGAGTGATGGAGCCACATAAGCTGAGTTAGGAGTACCCATCTCGCCAATCTGGTCGAGTGTATAACCGAGGGCAATCTTGGCAGCAACGAAGGCGAGCGGATAACCTGTAGCCTTAGAAGCGAGGGCAGAAGAACGGCTCAAGCGAGCGTTGATCTCGATGATACGGTAGTCGTTGGTCTCAGCATTGAAAGCATACTGGATGTTGCACTCACCCACGATGTTGAGGTGGCGTACGCACTTCACGGCGATGTCCTGCAACATCTTCACCTGCTCGTCGGTGAGAGAACAGGTAGGAGCCACAACGATAGATTCACCCGTGTGAATACCCAGTGGGTCGAAGTTTTCCATAGAGGCAACGGTGAAGCAGCGGTCGTTCGCATCACGGATGCACTCGAACTCAATCTCCTTCCATCCCTTCAGGCTCTCCTCAACGAGTACCTGAGGTGCGAAAGTGAATGCCGATTCAGCAATCTCCTTGAACTCCTCTTCTGTCTTGCAGACACCAGAACCGAGACCACCCAGCGCATAGGCAGAACGGATCATGATAGGGTAGCCGATGTTGCGGGCCGCAGCCACAGCCTCCTCCATGTTCTCGCAAGCGTGGCTTACTGGAACCTTGAGGTCAACCTTGTTAAGCTCCTTTACGAAGAGGTCGCGGTCTTCTGTGTTCATGATAGCCTCGACAGAGGTACCCAGTACGTCTACACCATACTCCTTGAGTACGCCGCTGAGGTAAAGTTCTGTACCCACGTTCAAACCCGTCTGTCCACCCCAAGCCAGCATAATGCCGTCTGGGCGCTCCTTCTTGATAATTTCAGTTACAAAAAAAGGTGTCACCGGCAAGAAGTAAACCTTGTCAGCAATACCTTCACTCGTCTGAATTGTAGCAACATTAGGATTGATAAGGACGGAACTAATACCCTCCTCTCGCAGCGCCTTGAGAGCCTGCGAACCGGAATAGTCAAACTCACCTGCCTGGCCGATCTTCAAAGCACCGGAACCCAGAACGAGGACTTTCTTAAGCTGTTTCTTCATCATGTTATTTAACTATAAGTTTATTTTCTATTTCGGTATGCAAAGATACGCTATTTATTTCGTTTCTCCAAATTTTCTGCAAATCTTTACAGTTAAATAACATGAATTATTCATATTTCTGAGATAAAAGATTCGTCTTTTCCGTTTTTTTTATTACTTTTGCAGCGGCTTATAGTCAATGTAGAATTAGATTAAACAATAGCTTACAAGATAAAGTGATAACAACAATGAAAGTCGGATTATTCGTCCCTTGTTATGTGGATGCTTTATACCCTGAAGCGGGTGTGGCTACATACAAGTTATTAAAGCACTACGGACTGGATGTCGGCTATCCCGAAAAGCAGACTTGCTGCGGTCAGCCGATGGCTAATGCGGGTTTTCAGGACAAGTCGGAGAAGGTCATAGAGACATTTGATGAGCTTTTCAAGGATTACGATTACATCGTAGCTCCTTCAGCTTCATGTGCCGCTTACGTAAAGGTGTATTACCCTAAGATTCTGGAGGGTAAGCACGAGTGTATTTCATCAAAGAAGATTATGGATGTTGTGGAGTTCCTTCACGATGTGCTGAAGGTGGATCATGTGCCGGGCAAATTCCCGCATGTGGTGAGTGTGCACAACAGTTGCCATGGTGTGCGGGAACTGGGCTTGTCGTCTCCGTCTGAGCGACACATCAAGCCGTTCAACAAGATTATCGACCTGTTGAATATGGTGGAAGGCATTACCATCCACGAGCCGGAGCGCAAGGATGAGTGCTGCGGATTCGGCGGTATGTTCTCTATCGAGGAGCCTGCCGTTTCTATCCGAATGGGAGAGGATAAGATCAAGCGCCACATGGCTACGGGTGCCGAATATGTCACCGGACCGGATTCTTCTTGTCTGATGCACATGGCGGGTATTGCCAAGAAGGAGAAGATGCCGATTAAGTTTATCCATGTTGTTCAAATTTTAGCTGCAGGATTATGAGTACAGAACATTCCAAGAGAGCTGCGAAGTTTACGCAGAATGTAGAGAAGACCACCTGGCACGACGCTACCTTCTGGTCTGTTCGTCAGAAGAGAGATAAGATGGCGCAGGAACTTCCTGAGTGGGAAGACCTACGCGAGCATGCGTCTGAAATCAAGATGCATACCATCACCCATCTTGCCGATTACCTCGATATGTTTTCCAAGAACCTGGAGAGCCGTGGGGTAAAGGTGCACTGGGCAAAGGATGCACAGGAGTTTAACGAGATTGTGCTCGGCATTCTGAAAGATCACAATGTGAAGAAGATGGTGAAGTCGAAGTCAATGCTCACCGAGGAGTGCGAGATGAATCCTTACCTGGAGCAGCACGGCATTGACGTGGTGGAGACCGACCTGGGTGAGCGCATCATCCAGCTCCTGCACCAGAAGCCAAGTCACATCGTGATGCCTGCCATCCACCTGAAGCGTGAGGAAGTGGGAAAGATGTTCGAGGAGAAGGGAATCTCCAAGGAAATCGGAAACTACGATCCTACTTATCTGACCCGCTGCGCTCGCCATCATCTGCGCGACCAGTTTATGGAAGCAGGAGCAGGTATGACTGGCTGCAACTTCGGCGTGGCTGCCACTGGCGATTGCGTGGTCTGCACCAACGAGGGTAATGCCGATATGACCACTTCCATGCCTAAGCTCCACATCGTGGCGATGGGTATCGAGAAGCTGGTTCCTGACTATAAGTCACTGGCTGTATTCCAGCGTCTGCTCTGCCGCTGCGGAACCGGTCAGCCTACCACCGCCTTCACTTCTCATTTCCGCCAGGCTCGTCCGGGTGCTGAGATGCATGTGGTATTGGTGGATAATGGCAGAAGCGATATTCTTGCCGACAAGGACCACTGGCAGACCTTGAAGTGCATGCGCTGCGGAGCCTGCATGAATACCTGTCCGGTTTATCGCCGTTCGGGCGGATACAGTTACACCTATTTCATTCCGGGTCCTATCGGTGTGAACCTGGGAATGCTGAAGAATCCTCAGAAGTACAGCGACAATGTTTCTGCCTGCACCTTGTGCTTGTCTTGCGACAATGTCTGCCCTTCCAAGGTGGGCCCTGGTTCTCAGATTTACGCTTGGCGCCAGAGTCTGGAGAGATTGGGCAAGGCTAATCCTGTGAAGAGAGCGATGTCGAATGGTATGAAGTATCTCTTCGATCGTCCTGCGCTCTACACCACCGCCCTGAAGTTTGCTCCGCTTGTCAACCTGGTTCCTGAATGCTGCACGCACTTCAGCAATTGGAATGCGTGGGGTATCGGTCACGCCATGCCTGAGTTTGCGAAGAAGAGTTTTCATCAATTATGGAAGGAGGGTAAGGTAAAATGAAAAAAGAAGATTTCCTGAACAAGTTGCGTAAGAATACGCACGTTCAATTCGATATGCCTGCCGTAGATGTCAAGGGAATCCAGTATGAGGATACCTTGAAGCAGTTTATTGAGATGACTGAGTCTGTGGGAGGTCATGTGATAGAGGCGAAGGAGGGCGAAAGCCTGGATGAACTGGTGAAGAAGGCTTATCCTGAAGCCAAGGTATTTGCCTCTCATCTGCCTGAAATCACCATCGCACAGAAGAATCCTGATACCGTGGCTGAGGCCAACGATCTGAATGGTACCGATGTAGGTGTCGTCCGTGGAGAAGTGGGTGTAGCCGAGAATGGCTGCATCTGGATTCCTCAGACCATGAAGGAGAAAGCCGTGCTTTTCATCTCTGAATATCTCGTCATCGTCTTAGAGAAAGATAAGGTGGTGAACAATATGCACGAGGCTTATGCCCGCATCGAGATGGATCCGAAGTACAATTTCGGTACCTTCATCTCGGGTCCTTCCAAAACTGCCGATATTGAGCAGGCATTGGTGATGGGTGCGCAGGCAGCCAGAGGCGTAACCGTAGTGCTAGTATAAAAAAACAGCTGTTAACTGTTAACTCTGTTAACCCTGTTAACTCCAGCCATAAAAAATCCCGAAGCTCATCATCTTGGTGAACTTCGGGATTTTACATTTTCTTATAATGTCCATTCATAGGTATCATAAACCACTCCTCTTCCTCCAAAACCTTCTTTCTGGTAGATGAGGCTGGTGTTGAGAACCTTTCCTCCTTCTTCATTGGACGTACCGAAATCAAAGTATTTGCAGTTCTTGTAGTCTTCTTGAAGAATCTTTCTGAATATCGCATCGATAGCATGCATGTGCTTGCCTTTTGGGGTGGCTGATATGTACTGGGAATGAGCCACCTGAGGCGTGATGTAAAGTAACGAACCGCCTAGAATCTCTTCTCCCAGTTTGGCTACATAAAGACGTATTTGTTCTGGAAATCTTGATTTCAGCAGCAATATTTCTTCCAGGCTATGCACAGGCTTGGCTTGATAGGTCAGCATCAGGTTGTCTTCCAAAATCTTCCAAAACGCAGCAAAGTCATTGCTTTCTTCAGCGATGATGCCCTCTGTGCGTGCCTTGTTGGCACCATAGTGGCGGTCGCGGCTCCATTTCGGTGGTTGGCTCATGTCGATGACGGAGGCTATGTTGCGTACCGTCAGTTGAGCATGGCATTCCTTGACGATGGCGTATAAATCTTCCTCAGCCGGTATTTGCTGGTAGATCCAGGGTATTGCCTTATAGACTACCTTTTGGAAACCTTCTGATTGCAGGTAGGAGTTGATGGCTACGAAGATGTCGCAAACATCCTTTGCCGAAGCCTTGCCGGTAGTAAGAAGACTCCCGTAGGTTAGCCCCTGGTGGGAATAAAAAGTTTGTCCCGATTGGTTGCCGGGGAGTATGGCGTATAGTTTGCCATCCTTCCATATCATCAGCGAATGGTCTGTGAAACGGTCGCTATGGTAATCCATATACAATCGGTTCAGAAGGAAGGTTCCTTGTTTGGATAATGCCACAAACTGGTTCCATTCCTCTTGATCACTTGTCTTGTTGTATCTTCTAATCTCAAATGCCATTGTTCTCTTTTGCGTATTCCAGGAAATCTTCGAATTCATAGATGTAATCCTCTGCATCGTATAGCTCTGAAGCCAAGACAAAGCAGACCGACCCCGATGAAAAATCGTGGAGGGTGCGCCAGATGCCCGTGTTTACCAGCAGTCCTTGGTCTGGGCGGTTCAGAAGATAGTCTTCCTGTTTTTTTCCGTCGTTCAGGGTCACTGTGAAAGATCCGCTGGCAGCGATGATTACTTCCAGACATTCCTTGTGGGCATGACCGCCACGAGCCGCACCTGCTGGAATATCGTAAGTCCAGTAGGTGCGCTTGATGTCGAACGGCACATCCTTGAAATCCTCCACCTTGGTATGGAAGCCTTCAGATTGATGCGTGTTCTGGAAACTGATGATTTTTCCTATTTCTTTCATGAATCTTATTTCTTCATATAAGGGTCTGTGCCCAATACGGTCTTGGCCAGGCGCTTTGCCTTGTCGCGAAGCTGATTGAGGTCGTCGCCCTTTTCGCCGTAGCAGAGCACTACACCCATTCTTCTGCCCACGTGAGCCTCTGGCTTGCCGAAGATGCGGATGCGGGTGTGGTCTTCCTTCAAGGCATCGAGCATGTTGTAGTTCAATGGCTCGGTGCTTTCCTCTGGCGAGAGGATCACGGCAGAACAGCCGATGTGCTCCAGGTGGATTCCGGCGATAGGCAAGCCCATCACGGCACGGAAGTGGAGCTCAAACTCGCTCAGATTGGTGGTGTGACCGAGGGTAACCATACCCGTATCATGTGGGCGTGGACTCAACTCTGAGAAAATTACTTCGCCCTGCTTGCTCAGGAAGAACTCTACACCCCAGAGTCCGGCACCTGTCAATGCCTTGGTCACTTCGCCGGCAATGTGCTCTGCCTTCTTCAGAGCCTCCTCAGGGAGGTGGAATGGCTGCCAGCTCTCACGGTAGTCGCCGCCCTTCTGTACGTGGCCGATAGGTGGGCAGAAGAGGGTAGGACCATTCTTCTGGGTTACGGTGAGCAGGGTGAACTCAGAGTCGAAATCAATGAATTCCTCGATAATCACTTCCTTCACGTCGCCACGGCCTTCTTCCATCGCCTCCTTGTAAGCCTCCATCAGCTCATCGTCGTTGTGCACATAGCTCTGACCATGGCCGCTGGAGCTCATCAGTGGCTTCACTACGCATGGGAATCCGATTTCATCGGCTGCGTTCTTGAACTCCTCGAAAGTCTTTGCATAGAAATACTTGGCTGTGCGCAGACCCAGTTCCTTGGCAGCCAGGTCGCGGATGGCACGGCGGTTCATGGTGTAGTTCACGGCGCGGGCAGAAGGCACAACCTGGATGCCCTCCTTCTCGAAGTCGAAGAGGCGCTCGGTGCGGATAGCTTCAATCTCAGGCACGATGATGTCTGGGTGATGTTTCTCAACCACTGCGGTCAATGCGTCGCCATCGAGCATCGAGAACACTTCTCGCTCGTCGGCTACCTGCATGGCTGGTGCATTGTCATACTTGTCGCAAGCGATGACATACTGTCCTGCTCGCTTTGCGGCGATGGTGAATTCCTTGCCCAGTTCGCCTGAGCCCAAAAGCATAATCTTCTTCATTTATATGATGTTTAATATTTTATGTCCCTAAAATTAATCACTAATCCCTAATAATTAATCACTAATAATTAATCACTAAGTCCGAACTTTTTTCTGATAAATTCTGCGATAAACTTCTCTGTCTCTTCGATTCCCAGATGGCTGCTGTTGATGCAGAGGTCGTAGCTCTCGCTGTGTCCCCACTTCTTGCCAGTGTAGTAATCGTAGTAGGAGGCGCGCTGTTCCTCGTGGCTTTCGATGAACTTGCGGGCGGTGGCTCTGTCGATGTTCTTTCGCTTGCACACTGCCTTGATGCGGTCGTCGATGTTGGCGGTGATGAAAATATTGATCACATTCTTGTAATCACGCAGCACATAGTCGGCGGTTCTGCCCACAAACACGCAGTTGCCCTCATCGGCAGCCTTTCTGATGGCGTCGCTCTGGAACTTGTACAGGCCTTCCTGCGAGAAGTCGTTGTGATAGAAGTTGTTGTCGTTCAGGAAAGGCAGATGGGAATGGAAGAGAGACTTGAAGAATCCCTTCTGCTCATCGTTCTGCTCGAAGAATTTCTCCGAAAAACCGCTCTCCTTGGCAGCAAGGTTCAGCAGTTCCCGGTCGTAGCACTTGCAACCGAAATCCTCAGCCAGCTTCTCGGCGATGATATGGCCGCCGCTTCCTATCTGGCGACCCACGTTTATGATAATCTTGTTCATAAGCTTAAAAATTTAGCTGTTAACTGTTAACTGTTAACCTTTAACCGTTAACTTTCATGTTTTCTCTATGTTGTCTTTTCAACTTGTTCATGTAGCATACCATCACGATTGCGGCGATGACTGCGGCTGAGAAGTCGGAGATAGGCATACTGTACCATACGCCATCAATATCCCATATCATCGGCAGGAAAGCCAGGAGGGGCAGGAGGATGAGCAACTGTCTCGACAAGGAGAGGAAGATGCTGATCTTCACCTTTCCGATGCACTGGAAGAAGTTGGTGATGACCATCTGGAATCCGATGATCGGGAAGCAGAACATCACCACTCTGATTGCCTTGATGCCCAAGTCTATCAGCTGCTTATCGGTAGTAAACATTCTTGCGCAATAGTAAGGCAGGAACATCGCTATCAGCCATCCCGTCACCATGATGGCGGTGGCGGCAATGATGCTCAGGTTCAGCACGCGCATCAGTCTATCCAGTTTCTGGGCACCATAGTTGTATCCGGCAATAGGCTGCATCCCCTGGTTTACGCCGAACACGAACATTATGAACACCATCGCAATACCGTTGGCTATTCCGTAGGCACCCACCGAGAGGTCGCCTCCAAATTTCACCAGCTGGTTGTTGATGAAGATGACGATGATGCAGGCGCACACGTTCATCAGGAACGGCGAAATGCCAATGGCGAGGATGTTATCTACGAGTTTCCTCTTCAGTTTGTAGATGCCTTTCTTGAAGTGGAGCAGCTCGTTCTTGTTGCTGAAGAGCTTGAACTGCCACATCAGCGCCATCAACTGCGATAGGATGGTGGCGATGGCGGCACCCTGTATTCCCCATTTGAACACGAGGATGAAGAGGGCGTCCAATATCACGTTCATCACCACCGTGAAGATGGTGGCGTACATTGCCTGCTTGGGCTTGCTCGCCGCCCTGAGCAGGGCGTTCATGCCGAAATACATGTGGCTCACCACATTACCCAGCAGGATGATGACCATGTACTCATGAGCATAGATGAGCGTCTGGTCGCTGGCTCCGAAGAATCTCAGGATGGGGTCGAGGAAGAGCAGACAGATGATGCTCAGTCCGATACCGATGATGAGATTCAGTGAAATCGTGTTACCCAGAATGTTTTGCGCTGTGGCATAATCCTTTTGTCCCAACTTCACGCTGATGGCTGTGGACGCTCCCACGCCAACGCCGGCTCCGAAGGCGGCGGTGAGGTTCATGAAGGGGAAGGTGATGGCGAGACCCGAGATGGCCATGGCTCCCACACCCTGACCGATGAATACACGGTCAACAATGTTGTAGAGCGAGGCTGCGGTCATCGCAATCATCGCTGGCAGGGCATACTGAACGAGCAGCTTGCCCACCGGCTTCGTCCCTAATTCTAATGTCGCTTGTTTATTTTCCATTTATATCTGTTTTTTCCTCATAGCCCATCGCCCTGCTCCTTTCAGAAAGCAGCAGCGTCGACTACTTGTCTGCAAAATTACAAAAAATATCTGATACCTTATTATATATATAGGAAAAACTTGCATTTCCTGATAAAAACTTCCCTTTTCTTTTGGCATTCTCATGCAAAATCAGTAATTTTGCATTTTAGAACAGACAACATTTACAATCGAAAGACCGATATAATGATGAAAAGATTTTTGATGCTTTATGCATTCTTACTAACTGCATTTACATTGTTTGCCCACAATAATAGGGTGGCTGGCATCGACATGGTGTCCTACCCAGGCGGCAAATGTATGTTGTTTCGTCTTTACCTCAAGGATAAAGACCTCGACCATAATCCCTATTCGGTGAACCGCCCGGAGGAGTTCCTCTCGGCACGATCCATCGAAAGGCGCAAGCGACAGGGACTTTCTGTCGACCTCACCGACCTGCCCCTGGCTCCTGCCTACGAAAAGGCGGTGGCTGATGCCGGCATCGAGATAGTGGGCAAGAGCAAGTGGAACAACACCCTGCTCATCCGCATCCACAAGGAGAAGGAACTCCGCAAGCTGGACGGCTTCGATTTCATCCGCAAGATGATGAAGGTATTCGTCGCTCCCGATTCCGTGAGCCAGAGAATACGGTCGGGGGTGAGAAAGGAGTTGAACGAATGGGGCAACGGTGCCGGATTCTATGGAGCTGCCGATGCCCAGCTGAAGGCGATGAACGGCAAGCGGCTCCACGAGAACAACCATCAGGGCAGGGGTATGATGATTGCCGTGTTCGATGGCGGATTCATGAATGCGGATAAGATTCCTGCACTGCACGATATCAAGTTGGCGGGCATCAAGGACTTCGTGGTGCCGCAGTCCAAGAACATCTTTTCTGAGATGGAACATGGCACGATGGTGCTTTCTACCATGGCTGCTAATGCGCCTAACTTCTATGTGGGAGTGGCGCCGGAAGCTGAATACCTGCTGATAAGATGCGAGGATGAGCGCACCGAGAGCCTTGCCGAGGAGGATTACTGGGCGAGTGCGGCAGAATATGCCGACAGTTGTGGCGTGGATATCATCAACTCTTCGCTCGGCTATCATGGCTTTGATGATGCTTCGATGAACCATCATTATTATGAGCAGGATGGCAACACCGCTATGATTTCACACACGGCATCGATGTGTGCAGACAAAGGCATCATCTGCGTGAACTCTGCCGGAAATGATGGCATGGGTGCCTGGAAGAAAATCAATTTTCCTGCCGATGCCAAGGATATCCTGACGGTGGGCAGCATCAACGAGCAGGGCACGAATGCGGCATTCAGTGCCGTGGGACCTACGGCGGATGGCAGAATCAAACCGGATGTGATGGCGTATGGCAGTCCTACCTGCGTGATAACGGGCAGGGGCAGCATCATCAACGATAACGGCACCTCGTTCTCATCGCCGCTGATAGCCGGCATGGTAGCCTGTCTCTGGCAGGCGCTTCCCCACAAGACTGCCAAGCAGATTATCAAACTCGTAAGATTGGCAGGCGATAATCAGCAGCATCCCGATAATGTCTTTGGATATGGTGTTCCTGATTTTTGGAAAGCTTATCAGACGGGGAAAGCGATAAAATAGTTAATAGTTAATAGTTTATAGTTTATAGGGCAACTTGCTCTGTTAGCTATAAACTATAAACTTTAAACTGTAAACTTTAAACTATAGACAGTATGGAACGACTTCGATTGTCCCTTTTTGAATTAAACTCGATAGTCAGCGAAATCATTTCGATGTCCTTGCCCGACAGCTATTGGGTGGAAGCGGAACTCTCCGAGGCTCGCGAGGGTTACGGCGGGCACTGCTATCTGGAACTCATCCAGAAAGATGAGCGTTCCAATACGCCGGTAGCCAAGGCTCATGCCAACTGCTGGCGAAACCGCTGGATGCTCATCAAGCCGAATTTCGAGCGGGTTACCGGACAGCGCATTCATGCCGGCATGAAGGTGCTGCTCAAGGTGCACGCCCAGTTTCATGAAAACTATGGCTTCTCTTGGATAGTGGACGATATCGACCCTAACTATACGATGGGCGATATGGCGCGCAAGCGGTTGGAAATCATCAATACGCTGAAGGAAGAAGGCGTCTTCGACCTGCAGAAGGAACTGGTGTTCCCGATGTTCTGCCAGCGCATCGCCGTGATTTCGAGTGCCACTGCCGCCGGATATGGCGATTTCTGCAATCAGCTAGCCGATAATGACTACGGTTTGCAGTTCACCACCCGTCTCTTTCCTGCCACGATGCAGGGTGAGGGAGTGGAGCAGAGCGTCATCGCTGCCCTGGATAGCATCAATGCCGAATGGGAGGAATACGATTGCGTGGTCATCATCCGAGGAGGAGGAGCCACCAGCGACCTTTCGGGCTTCGACACCCTGGCACTGGCCGAGAATGTGGCCAACTTCCCGCTGCCTATCATCACGGGAATAGGTCACGAAAGAGACGAAAGCGTGCTCGATATGATTTCCTACCAGCGTGTCAAAACGCCGACTGCCGCAGCCGCCTTCCTCATCAACCATCTCACTGAGGTCTATGCCCGTGTGATGAATGCGCAGGAAGCCATCGTGCAGAACGTGAAGCACCGCCTGCAGGTAGAGAAGATGAGGCTAGAGAGATTGAGCACCACTATCCCCGTTCAGTTCTCGCTGGTAAAGACTCGTCAGGGAGCCTATCTCGACCGTCTGATGAATCGTCTCACCACGAATCTGCAATCCAGGGTTGCAAATGCCCAGCGCAAGTTCGAAATCATCTCCCAGAATATCCAGCCGGTATTGGAAAGAAAGATGCTCAACGAAAGCCATCGTCTCCAGCTCCTTGAGCAGCGCATCCAGTCGCAAGACCCCGCCCTGCTGCTGAAACGTGGCTACAGCATCACGCTGAAAGATGGCAAGAGCGTCCGCTCCGCCTCGCAGCTGAAATCCGGGGATATTATCGAAACGAAATTCGCCGAAGGCAGCGTGAAGGCAGAAGTAATGAATAATTTATAGTTAACTGAACTTTCGCAAGTATCTCACCCACACGCCCTGAAAGGGCAGAAGCTCCTAGCCCAAGGCAGCGCCCTGGGTAATAAAGGCCGCAATCCTGTCGCCCTGTAAGGGCAAAAGCTTTAAAATATCCACTGTTAACTGTTAACTCCAAAACAAAATGAAACTATGGCAAAAGAAGAAATGAAATACGAGCAAGCCGTAAGAGAGCTTGAACAAATCGTAGAAAGAATGGAGAACGATGAACTCGACATCGACCAGCTCTCCGAACAGTTGAAACGTGCCAAGGTCCTGGTGAAACTCTGCAAGGATAAACTCACCAAGACTGATGAGGAAATCAAGAAGCTGCTCAGCGAAGATTGATTCCTCAAAATGCTATATTCAGGCATAAAAATGGCAAAATCATGCCCGAAAATGGTGTAAACCCATAAAATGATAACGTTTTTATTAAATTTATCGCAAAATAGTTGCAGATTAGTAGAATATTTTGTACTTTTGCAGATAAATATTAGTAGAACATTTTAAAAATAGGATGTTATGAAAGACTTAGATTGGTCTAATTTGTCATTTGGCTATCGCCAGACTGACTACAATGTTCGTTGTTACTATCGCGACGGCAAATGGGGCGAAATAGAAGTTTGCTCTGATGAGTATTTGAAATTGCACATGGCTGCCACCTGCCTGCACTATGGTCAGGAGGCTTTCGAAGGCCTGAAGGCTTACCGTTGTCCAGACGGTAAGGTGCGCGTGTTCCGTATGGACGAGAACGCTGCCCGCTTGCAGAGCACATGCCGTGGTATCCTGATGCCAGAGGTGCCAACAGAACTGTTTGAGGAGATGGTCAAGAAGGTGGTCCGCCTGAACCAGGAGTGGATTCCTACCTACGAGAGTGGTGCTACACTCTATATCCGTCCTTTGCTCATCGGTACAAGTCCTCAGGTGGGTGTGCATCCTTCTAAGGAGTATTGCTTCCTGATTTTCGTAACCCCAGTGGGTCCATACTTCAAGGGTGGATTCTCTACCAACCCATACGTCATCATTCGTGATTTCGACCGCTCTGCTCCTCTCGGAACAGGTATTTATAAGGTGGGTGGTAACTACGCTGCTTCCCTCAGAGCCAACTCTATCGCTCACGAAAAGGGTTACGCCTGCGAGTTCTATCTCGACGCCAAGGAGAAGAAATACATGGATGAGTGTGGTGCTGCCAACTTCTTCGGTATCAAGAACAATACATACGTTACTCCTAAGAGTACCTCTATCCTCCCATCTATCACCAACAAGAGCTTGATGCAGTTGGCTGAGGATTTGGGCATGAAGGTAGAGCGCCGTCAGATTCCTGAGGATGAGCTGGATACTTTCGAGGAGGCTGGTGCATGCGGTACGGCTGCCGTAATCAGTCCTATCAGCTACATCGACGATTTGGATACAGGCAAACGCTACAACTTCGGTAAGAAGCCAGGTCCTATCTCTAAGCACCTGTATGATACCCTCCGTGGAATCCAGTATGGTACCATCGAGGACAAGCACGGTTGGACAACCGTAGTTATCGAGTAATCCGATAGCTTTCGGATAATCCGAGAGTTTCTTTATTGCGTAAAAAACCAATAAGAGATAATTTTTAGATCAGAGCACTTTGAGGAGTTTCCGCTTCTTGGAGTGCTTTTTTATTTTCAATTCTCTCTTCTCTTATCCTCTTTCTCTCTTCTCTTATCTTCTTTCTCTCTGCACTAGGGTTAACAGGGTTAACAGTTAACAGCTGATTTTTCAAGGGTCCCCCTCGCGTACATTATTATATTATAATATATATATACTTCTTTTATAGTAAGGGGAGGGGTAACCATGCATTTTTGGGCTGTTAACTGTTAACCCTGTTAACCCTGCCAACTATCAACTGTCAACTGTCAATTGTTAACTGTCAATTCTGTCTAATAAAATATGCCTCTCCCTGGTCATCATTGGAGACCAAGGAGAGGCATCATTGAAGACCAGAAAGAGGCTTCATATATAGTTTAAGCTAGCAGAAAACCATGAGCTGCGGGCAGAAAAACTATGAGTTGTGGGCAGAAAAACTATGAGTTGGATTGTTTAACATAAAGCTCTAAAGCAGCCAAAGGAGAATAAGAGAGGTTGGAACGTAAACAGTTGGGAATGAGTAGATTTGCACAAAGTTGCCAAATCGGCATAAAGCAAGCGAGTGAGGAATATTGAAGTAGTTCAGTTACTAAATCGTGAGCCACAGTTACCTATGCAAAGCAGGTAACAATACGGAAAGGCAACTTTGTGCATCAACGGATTTTATTGCACTGATTCTCAATGATTTGCGTATCAAGGAGCGCTTACAAAATGATTATATTTGCACACTCAAAATGTAAGCGTTATGAAAATCGAAAAATTCAAGGTGTTGCTCTACCTAAAAAAGAGCGGATTGGACAAGAATGGAAAAGCTCCCATCATGGGACGCATCACGGTGAACAGGACTATGGCGCAGTTCTCCTGCAAGTTGTCTTGCACTCCATCGCTTTGGAATCCTCGTGCCAGCCGATTGGAGGGCAAGAGCAAGGAAGCCGTGGAGACCAACAAGGACATCGAGCAGTTGTTGCTTTCCATCCAAAAGGCTTTCGATGTGCTTGTGGAAAAGAGAACGGACTTCGAGGCTAAGGATGTCAAGGAGGCCTTGCAGGGCAGCGTCAAGACACAGACCACCCTTCTCTCCTTCGTGGACGAGCATATCAGTGAACTCAGCACCCATGAGGGCATCGATATGTCGAAGAGCAGTGTCTGGACTTACAGAAAGATTCGCAAGAATCTCGCTGAGTTCATCGGGGAGAAGTATAGGTTGACTGATTTGGCTTTCGGACAGCTGACCGAGCCTTTCATCAGTGACTTTCACCATTACTTGCTTGATGAGAAAGGCTTTTCATCAGGAACCATCACCATCTATGTGTCGCTCTTCAAGAAGATGTGCCGCATTGCCTTTGAGCGAGGCTTGTGCAAGAACCTGCTGTTCGCCCATTATCGGGTTGGCACTCCAAAGGTTACGACCCCCAAGGCTCTCAGCATGTCTGATTTCATAAAAATCCGTGATGTGGAACTGCCCGAAGACAAGCCGAGACTATCCGTTAGCCGTGACCTGTTTCTTTTCGCCTGCTATGCAGGAACAGCCTTCATAGACACCGTTTCCATCACGAAAGCCAATGTCAGGGTGTTGGAGGATGGCGACAAATGGCTCATCTATAACCGCAAGAAGACCGGAACACTTGCCAGGGTGAAACTCCTGCCCGAGGCGTTGGAGCTGATGGCGAAATACGAGGACGGGGCAAGAGATACCCTTTTCCCATTGCTGAGCACGAATCGTGTTCGTATCGACCTCATCACCATCTGCAAGTTGGCGGAAACGAGCAAGACCTATTCCTACCATTCGGGACGACACTCGTTCGCCAGCCTCATTACGCTGGAGGCAGGTGTGCCGATGGAGACCATCTGCAAGATGCTCGGTCACAAGGATGTGAAGATGACGCAGCGGTATGCGAGAGTAACCCAAAAGAAGCTGTTTGAGGACATGGACAAGTTCATCGCTGCAACCGAGAAGGACTTTATTCTCGCATTATGAACAAGGCTTTCAACTTTTCTTTTTACAGTTCAACTACATTATTATATTATAAGGACAACAACTATGAGCAGAAGTACATTTTCAATTTTGCCTTACATCAACAGACAGAAGGTGAAGGCAGACGGAACAGCCAACATACTTTGCCGCATCACCGTTGACGGCAAAAGTGCAGCCATTTCCACAGGCATATCCTGTACCCCACAGGAGTGGAACGCCAAGAAGGGAGAGGTACGGAACGCAAGGGACAACGGACGATTGGCAAGTTTCCTTGCTGAGGTCAAGGATAAATACAACTCACTTCTTACCACCAATGGCATCATCACCGTGGAAATGCTGAAGGCTGTGTTGAAGGACAAGGACACGACAGGAAGGTTCTTGCTGAACTTTGGTGATACCATCGTGGAATGGTATCGAACCTCAAAAGCCAGACAAACCTTTCTGCACAAGCGAACATGGCAGAAGAACCTGAGAGCCTTTGTCCATTCGTTGGAGAAGGACGACATCGCCTTTGAGGACATAGACGAGAATTTCGGAGAGGAATACAAGCTATTCCTGAAACGAGACCAGGGACGCATCGACAGCTACGTGAACCATTGCCTTCTCTGGCTGAACATGTTGATGTACAAGGCAGTGGACAGGAGCATTATCCGCTTCAATCCCATAGCCAAGATAGGGTATGAGAAGAAGGCAGCCCCGAAGATGACCCATATCAGCAAGGCAGACTTCGTCAAGATGCTCTCTACCCCGATGGCTGACGAGCGAACAGAGCTTGCACGCAGATGTTTCATTTTTGCCTCGCTCACCTCCTTATCCTATATAGATGTAAAGAAACTGTACCCTCACCATATCAGTGAGAACTCCGATGGCAGGAAGTTCATCCGCAAGGAAAGAGAGAAGACAGGCGTGGAGTTCTTCGTGCCACTCCATCCGATAGCCGAGAAGATTCTTTCGCTCTACAATACCACGGACGACAGCAAGCCTGTTTTTCCACTGGGTGAGAAGAAAGACATCTATCTTGATGTGCATACCCTTGGAATGGTGCTTGGCATAAGTAATAAGTTGGGATTCCACGCAAGCCGCCATACATTCGGAGTCTTGATGCTCAACGAGGACATTCCCATCGGCAGCATAGCCAAGATGATGGGACACGCAGACATCACAAGCACACAGGTCTATGCGCAGGTGACGGAGCAGAAGATTTCAAATGACATGGATAAGCTTATTGCCAAGCGAGAAAGGAACAGATTGTCGAACGAAAAAACTATTGGAAAATGAACAGAGGAGTTATAACTATCAGCGAGAGCGGAACGGTATCCATGCCGACCGATACAGTATGGATGACCTTGCAGGAGATTGCCGACATGTATAATGTGTTCGGCTGCTATGTGCGCAAGGCTGTCAAGGCTGTATTCAAGGATGGCATTCTGAATGAGCAGGGTGTACGCCGTCATATCAGGAAGAACGACCGCATCAGCTATGATGTGTATAGCCTTGAACTCGTCATTGCGGTAGCCTTCCGTATTGACAGCATTGAGAGCCGAGCCTTTCGTGAGTTCATCATGCAAGCCATCATCAAAAAGCAGACCAACCGCCCGAAGTTGGTCTGCCTGTGGTCGAAGAATATAATGGTGTAGCAATTACATTTTTCATCAATGACCTCTATTCTTAGAAAACTAATGTGTTAAAATTTTATAAAGGTTTTAAATTCATTTGCTTTATTCAATTTATTTCTCTAAAATTGCAGTGTCAAACAAATAATGAACTAAAATGAGACTTTTGGATTTTTATATAATATGGAGAGGAGATATGCTATTTGCAACAGTTGTTCCTATAGCATATTTCCTATTGTACCTAAAAAACAAACAAGTGACATTTGTCTTTTTGAAATTTGTAATGGCATTTGTGATATGTTTGTACTGGGCAACATACGCTTGTACTTTTTTTTATTCATATTATGATGTTATAGGATGGTTTAAAATACTTATAATACCTGTTTTTTCCATTTATAGTGGATTTGTACTTCACCTTTTAAAATCGAAGAAGAAAAAGGTGTTTTTTCTTATCTCCATAGTCTATATAATATTTTGGTGCATGTTAATATTTTGGCATTGCATGAGTAGTATGTAATGCAAAAGAATGAAGAGAGATGATTCCTAATTGTATAGGAATCCTTCAAGCAACGTTCCTTGGAGGCTTTGCGCCTCCAGCCACTTGGGCGAACCACCGCAGTGTGTTTTAGCATGGTATTAGATTTTATACAGACCATACGGAGAACACCCGGCAAACACGACCAACTCGGTATAGCCAATAAAATGAGGCGACAACCTATAACAACCACGCTCGGTAAGTTATACGTTGTCGCCTTGTTCATTTCACCCCACTCATCAAGGACATGTATTTCTTCTACAAGCCCTTCATTCTGTACGCCTCACGATAGTTAGCCATCAGAATCTTCTGAATGTCGGACTCGCGGTAGAGTATCTTTCCGCCAAGCTGGATATACGGGATGACACCGTTGTTTCGGTAGTCCTGCAGGGTTCTTCGGCTCAGTTGCAGCCTGGCACAAAGCTCCTTGTCCGTCATGAAGCGCTCACCGTCAAGCATGGGGCGGTAGTTCATCACGGCACGTTCAAAATTGTCAACCATTCGGTTGAGGTGGTTCACGATGTGGTTCATCCACTCGCTGTTTCTTGTCATTACTTCATTGCTCATAGTTGTCTCGTTTTATTGTTGATACTTACGTTACTCGGTTTACTTGCTGCTTTGGATTAAGTGGCTGTTGTATATGACAGCCTAACCTGTGCGCTTGCGAAAGCGCATGTCCTTTTTCCTGTCCTCCACTACTGCTACGATAGCCATCACGTCCTCCGGCTTGTAGTAGGTCTTGTGGCTGATTTGCGTATAAGCCAAAGTTCCGTTGTCCCGAAGCGTCTGCACTGTCCGTGGGCAGATGTTGAGCGTCTGACACACGTCCTGCGTGTCGAGCCACTTGTTCATGGTCTTGTCCTCACTGCGCTCACGGATTCTGTCCATGCGCTTCACGAAGTTCTCCAACTGGGCATCAAGATAGTTGAATGCCTCTTCCTCGAATACGATGAATCCCATACTTTTCTTTTTTCTAAGTTAATACTATGTTATATGTCGCAAAGCTCCACGCATATGCTGTGCTCCACGCTTGTGAGTGCAAAGATAAGGCACGGCAATCTAAAAACAAGCGTTTTCAATTTCTGTGGCAGTATGTTGCCGGGGTTTGCCGACTTCAACGCCAAAAACAACAAGAAAAACTTGCACGACTGCAACGAATACATGAACAATGATGAGTTGAGAAATACGTTGAAGTTCTCACAACTATCTCGGTATGCAAATAAGCAAGCCACAACTAAATTGCCACGTTACACCCAATCAGTTGCATGGCTGCACTCAGTACACTTACTTTGCACCCGACAATCGGTCAATGGTGCAAACCGTGACCACTATACTAACAAATAAAACAGCATAAGCTATGGCAAGAACAAAAGATGCAGTCTTGGCTCCTGAGCAAAAGGAGCTGATGGAAAAAGAGTATTTGGATTTTGTTAAACCATCTACGTATGGCAACAAAGCCAATCCAAGTAGTTGTAATTCTCTCTATGATGATGTAGAGAACCCAGAGTTGAGAGCAATTGTAGAGAAAGTTGCTGCAACAACTCCCTATAGAGAGGAAACATCAACGAACGAGGCTCAATCGCCACCGAATCCGCTGAAGCGCATCAGTGGCAAGCAGCGCAAGGCGACATTGGAGGAGTATCAGCAGACCTTCCTCCAAGTTCCAAGGATTGACGACCGCAAGCCGGTCTTCGTCAGTTCCGATGTACGAGACCGTCTTGATCGTGTCGTCCGCATCCTCGGAGGAAGGCGCATGAGCGTATCGGGCATCATCGAGAACATCGTGCGCCACCACCTAAGCCTTTATGAAGAGGACTTCGAGGCTTGGCGCAAATTGTGAGAATTAAGGTCTGCGACCTTGGACGTGGATAGCTGAAAGGCTGTAATTCCAACTAACGTGTTCTGAGAGGGAGCGAGGTTATGTTTTGGGAACCCCAAAACGCCTCGCTCCACCATGAGGGCGGAGATTTTTTGCTCCCAACGGTCGCAGAAAGTAAGTGTACCAACTGTAAACAGTATATCGAATGACAAGCATACATGAACAGGACAAGAAAAAGGGCGGAAGACCGCCCACAGGCAGGGTTCGCAAGTTGTCGAAGTCTGTCACGGTGAAGTTCTCGAAGCCAAGCTACGAGGCATTGAGACTGAGGGCGAGAAAAGCCAACCGCAAATTGGCGGAGTACATTCGTGAGTCCGCCTTGAACGGCGAGGTGGTCAGCGGACACAACGCTGAGACGATAGCCATCGCTAAGAATCTCATAGGCATGGCGAACAACCTCAACCAACTTACCAAGCTGTCGCATCAGAGAGGTTTCCACGAAACCCATGTGTATGTGGTGGACTTGTTGAGAAGATTGAAATCCATCCTTGGCGAGTATCGCCAAGCAAGTTATAAACCGAAGCCATGCGGAATAGGCAGAAAGGAGGATGCCACATGATAGGCAAGCTAAAGAAGGGCAGCTCATTTGCTGGTTGCATCCGCTATGTTACAGGCAAGGACGAGGCGAAAATCCTTGCCTCTGATGGTGTGTTACTCGGCACGAATGCCGAGATGATGCAAAGTTTCGAGCTACAAAGGCAACTAAATCCAAGGATTAAGAAGCCTGTGGGGCACATAGCTTTGAGCTTCAAGCCCGAGGACAAGCCACGTTTGACGGATGAATTCATGGCTAAGATAGCCCTTGAATACATGCAGATGATGGGGATAAAAGATACTCAATTCATCATCGTAAGGCATCACAACACCGACAATCCACATTGTCATATCGTGTATAACCGCATCAATAACGAGGGCAAGCTCATATCAGACAGGAATGATTACAGGCGTAATGAGCAAGTGACCAAGGCTCTTAAATCCAAGTATGGATTTACCTACGGAACGGACAAGAGCAATACTAATACTCGCAAGTTACGCAATGCGGAGCGTGCCAAATATGAGATTCACAATGCAGTCAAAGATGCATTGGAAGTCGCAGATAGTTGGCAGAAGTTCAAGAATGAACTTGCAAAACGAGGTGTTCTCTTGGAGTTAGGCTATAAGGACAAGGAGCGAACCAAGGTGCAAGGCATCCGATTCTGCAAGGATGGATATAGCTTCAAAGGTACGCAGATTAGCCGAGGCTATAGCTTTGGCAAGCTGAATGCGAGATTTGAGGGTACGGAGAATCAAGTATCAGCAAGAGACAACTCTGCTCGACAATATGAGCAAGGTTGTCGCAAGGACGAGCATTTGCCATCCATGTCGGAAAGCAGCCAAGACCCTTGGAACGGCATTTCTTCCATTGGGCTTTTTGCTTCTGCCAACGCACAGACCTTTGAGCCATTCCCAGAGGATGAATCAGCCAAGAAGAAAAAGAAGAAACGCAGAAAGGGCTTTAGCCTTTGATGCAAGTTACAAACCATTCAAACAAGAAAAGAAAAATGAAAGAAGAAATGTTAGAAGCCATCTACGGCACTGTTGAGAGATTGGAGCAGAAAGTCGATGAACTTTCTGCCTCACCAAAGAATGCAGGAACGGAAACCGTTCCTGCAAGTACTGACATAACCAAGTTGGAGAAATCAATCATTGCTATGTTTGGCAAGGAGGAGGAAGTCATTGGTAAATTATCCAAATTAAGAGATGCCATTGTTGTTTTCGCTGACCTTATCAAGATTGAACATGGCAAAAATGAGCAGCGAAACAGGTTCTTGGTTGATGCTGTCAAGCAGATGAGACAAGAGAATGATGTTTCCTCGAAGGCATTGCAAGACAAACTTGAAGTGATGAACAATTCACCTCAGAAGAAACTTGTCACCCATCGCTTCGAGCCTACATCAAAGTATGTTCTTCTTTTCATTGGCGGCTTGGCTCTATCTCTCGTTCTCTCCATTTGGGGCAACCTCACCCAATGGCGAGAGCATCAAGATTGGGAGGAGGCAGATTTGAAATATAGGGCATTGAAAATGGTTCTTCCATCTGATGACCCGAATATTCGCTACATCGAAAAGCATTTCAATGTGCAACGAGATGAAGATGTGATATACAAGCTCAGAACCAGAGTTGATGTTTATGAAGATTCTGTCTATCAACACCATAAAATGATTGAGGTAGCATCATATAAAGATAGTATAGCAAGACAACTTATTGATGAATCAAATAGGATAAAAATGCAGATAAACAGTAAGAAAAGTAAATGAAAACGTTATTTTTGTATTATTATGCAAAGTGTAAGCACGTATAACATTGTTTAATGTAATTTAAATACCCTCCTAAAATTATGCTGTTTCAAAAAGTATTTATACCTTTGCATTCGGAATACAAAAAGAGGCAAATAATTGCAGTTTGCTTTTGTTTTGGTGCAATTGTTCCAAAAACCTTTGCGCAAGGTTGATACAGCCCCGTCTGGGTAAAAAGGCGTATACTTTCCAAGAAACGTTAGATTCCAAGATTTAAAACATTATTAGTTTTTTTTAAAGAAAGGAAACAGACAATGAAAAGAGATTTTAAGTTTGAAACCCTTAATGGAGAATCTTTGTCCAATGTAAAAGGAGGAAGCGAGGCAACAAAACACACCCATATGTCACAGTCAACGGATCATGCGTGTGGAAGTCATGGTTGCCAATCTTCGTCAGGGTTGCTCATCAATAGAGGATAGTCTTATAGTCAAATAGAAATAGAATGAGAAAATAAATCCTTTAGGCATTGGACATGGAAGCATAAATTTTTCTCAAACCAATTCTGATTGACTATAGAAAAGTTGCGAATCAGATTGTATAACAACTTTCTAAAATGTATAATGGGTGTGCTACTAATGCTTTAGCACACCCTTAATATATAAACAAAAATGACAAGTGTTTACAAAAAAAAAGATTTGAAAGAATTTGATTTAAATAATCAAATATACATATTAGACCCACTAGATTTGGAATTGTATCATATATATTCTCCATTAGATATAGAGCGTTTATATGAAAGTGTCATTATGCCTAAAAGAAATAGTGTAAAAATATCTTCAAGTTATAACTTTGATAAATCAAGTAGAAAAATAGATGTTGTTAGTTTGGACATTTCTCACGGATGTACTTTGAAATGTTCTTATTGTTATTTGTCAGCAGGGTATCATAAAAAAGAGATGATGTCTAAAGAGCGCTTTTTAGAGATACTAAAATTCCTTGCTAAAAATAATTCTAGTAATGTTACATTTTATTTTGCAGGAGAGGGAGAGCCAACTTTAAATTTCAATTTGTTAAAACAAATTCCAAAGCTATGCAAGGAATTCGGATTTGAAAATAGTCATTTTGAAATAACGACAAATGGCACATTATTGTCTTCTTCTGTTATTAAATTTTTTGAAGAGGAAAAATTTACTGTAGCTATTAGTCTTGATGGAGATAAGGAAAATGATAGCAAACGAGTATTTCTAAATAACACACCAAGTTTTCCTTTAGTCATCAAAAATATTCTTACCCTGAAGAAAACTAGAATAAAATTTGCGTGTAAAGCAACAATTATGCCAGAGAATAAGAATATCGTACAGATGTTCACTTTTTTTGAAGATAACGAAATTCCTTTCTATCATGGGTTCGCTACAAGAGCATTTAATGACAGTTATTTACCTCAAATAGAAGATGTAAATAATAATCTTAAGCAACAATTTAGTCTTTTAGTTGATTATTATGTATCTAGGATAAAGAACAATAAGTATGTTTACGCTCGCAAACTTATAGAAGACATAAGAAGAATCCAATGTAAGACAACGAGCTATACTGGATGTAGTGCTGGGATCAATTCCTTTTATTTCAATCTAAAAGGAGATATTTATGTTTGTTCTAGTCATAATAGTTGTAAAGAATTATGTATTGGAAATATTCATAATGGTATTGATTACGAGAAAATAGACAAACATAATTTTTACCCAAAAGAAGTTGACAGGTATGAAAAATGCAAAGATTGTTGGCTAAGACATCTTTGCTCTGGTTCATGTATTGCAGCAAAATGGCTTGAATCTAAGGATACGACTATACCATCAGCATATCATTGTGCATTAAACAAGGTGTATTGGGAAGCAATTATTAGAATTTTCATACAGATACAACCATATATTAAGAATAATGTAAACTTTGAAGGTTAGCTATGAATAAAATATTATTTTTCATAATTACGATGCTTTTTGCTAATTTGTCAATAGATGCGCAGTCTTACAAAATCTATGGCCATGTGTATTTTCATGACAAATCGCAACCACTTTCGTATGCATCTATCAAAAATTGTAATACTCAACAAGTCGTATTATCAGATTCCGTTGGATATTTTGAAATCCAAGTGAACAAAAATGACAGCCTTACTTGCAGTTATATTGGGTATGCAGATAAAGTTGCATCCATCTCGGATGAAAAAACAATAGATTTTTGCCTAGATGACAATGTACAAAATCTTAATGAAGTTGAAGTAATTGGTAGAAGAAAGGCTATCCAAATGTCACATGGTGGTTTTATTATCAACATGGATGTGATTAATAAAAATGGGAAATTGTTTTCTGACATATTGCCACAAATACCCTTGATTAACATTAAAGGTAGTATCATATCTATGGTAGGTAAAAATGAAGTCCTTGTTTTTTTGAATAATCACCAACTTTATTTAAAAGGTGATGAATTAATAGCTTATTTGAATTCTTTAGGAGCAGAAAACATTCAAAAAATTCAAGTACTATCAACTCCACCAGCAAAATATGAAGCCAACGAGAATATTGGCATTTTAAAAATTGAAACACTGAAAAAAATAAACCCAGGATTACAAGCTAATTTACTGGGGAAAGGGAGTATTGCCCACTATTTATCTTATGGTGCTTCTGCAAAAATTCTCTATTCAGGTAAAAAGTTTAGTGTAGAGACCGCGGTATTAGGTAGTTGCGAAAAACTATTCACGCATAGTCAATATAGTAATATGTTTAAAAATTATATAATATCTACAAATTGTCCTAAAAAAAACGAGGATGATTTTGCTAGAATATTAACAAATTTAAATTTAACTTTAGGCCAACATGATAATATATCAACAATGTTACAGTTGCCGTTACTTAGTAAAATTAATAATCGAGACATTGCTAATGATACGAAATATTTTTCTATAAACAATATACAGGAAGATTCCATAATGTCATCTAAAGGATATGGAAAGTCAGCTAATTATCAAACGAATTTAGAAATAAATTATGCTCATTCTTTCAATGACAAATCTAATCTCAATATAACACTTGGCTACATTAACAGCTATGAAAGAAACCATAGGAATTGGCTTTCACTTACAAAAACGGCATTAACAACATTAGATGAAAATTTTTATAGTGCAGGTCACCAAAAGAATGATATATATACTTTCAAAATGGATTTCGACAATTCGTTTAAGAATTGGAAATTTAGTGAAGGATATAAATTCTCTTATATCAACACAAAGTCATATAATGAAGAGGATGAAAAATTGGTTTATTCTACTTCACACAACTTGTTTGGATATAGAGAAGCCAACAATGCTTTATATGTAAATGCAGAGAGTTCAATAAAGTCAATTCAACTAAGTTTGGGCTTGAGAGCAGAATATACTTATACAAAAGGACTCTCTTATACTTTAAACACTATCAATAACAACCATTATTTAAGGGTATTTCCTGTTGTAGGTATAGAATACTTAATAAATAATAGTAATACTATAAGTATTGATTATTCTGGAAGAATTAAGAGACCCAATTTCCAACTATTAGACCCTTTTAGATGGTATACAAGTAAATATGATTACTCAGAGGGAAATCCATTCATGAAACCGTCTTATATACATAATGTAAGCTTGTCTTATATGTGCAACAATTCATTTTATACAAAAATGTATTTTACTAAGACCAACAAAGATTTTGGGAAAATGGTATTCTTGGATTCAGAAAATATTCAAAATCAAGTAGAACGAGCAGGAAACTTCTTTGACATATCTACTTTTGGGATTGATGTCGAATATAATTTTCAGTTGGGTTCTTGGTTAGAAACTAATTTGACTGGAGATATTACATATTCAAGCTATATTTCAAATCAGACATCCTTTAAGAATGTAAAAGGTTGGGGAAGTGATTTTTCGTTGAACAATTCATTTTTTTTAAGTAAAAGATTGACTGGCTTTTTGTACATTGAAGATGACATACCTGGATATTATAATTATAGAAAGGCAAAAAATGCCTTTCTATTAAACTTAGGGCTGTCGTATACAAACAAAAATAAGACTATGATTGTTAGCATTAAAGCTGAAGATTTATTCAAAACATCGAATCCAAAATACTCTTATTATTCCAATGGGATTAAACAGAAGTTTAACAACTATTATGATAGTCAACATTTGGAAATAACTTTAATTAAAAAAATTGGAAATGTTTTTAACAAAGCAAAGCCAACTTTTCAGTCATCAAATTCTGAAGAAAGAAATCGCTTATAAACTCTTAGAGAAAAATAGTGCGGTAATGTAGATTTCAAAGTAACAAATGAAGAATCATTTTCCTATAGAATATCAGTATGATAGCATGCAATGTGGTATAGCTAGTTTGCAAATAGTATGTAAATATTTCGGCAGAGAATACTCTTTGGATTCTCTGTCGAAACTTTGTTTTGCTACTGCGGAAGGAGTCTCTCTGTTAGGTATCAATGAGGCAGCAAACACACTTGGCTTGCATACTACATGCGCTAGAGCTACAACTATGGTGCTAGGTGAAGTCCCTTTGCCTTGTATTCTCCATTGGAACCAGAATCATTTTGTAGTCTTGTATAAAGTCAAGAAAGGAAAGAAGTTCTATGTCGCTGACCCAGGAAAGGGATTGGTCACTTATGGTTTAGAAGAGTTCAAGCAGCATTGGATAAGCACGAGTTCCAATGGCGAAGACAAGGGCATTGCTATGTTCTTGGAAACCACCCCTGCATTCTTTACCTATAAGATGGAGGGCGAAGAGAACATCAAAGAAAAAAGATCGTTTCGCTTTCTCTTTGGGTATGTAAAGAAATACCGCAAGTATTTCGGACAAATTATCTTGGGCTTGATAGTCGGAAGTCTCTTGCAGCTTGTCTTGCCATTCCTTACTCAATCCATCGTAGATGTCGGTATCAAGAACCAAGATATAGGTTTTGTTTGGCTTATATTATTGGGGCAGTTGATGCTTACAGTCAGCCGAACGGCAATAGACTTTATCCGCAGATGGTTGTTGCTTCACATTTCCCTACGTATCAACATTTCATTGGTGAGCGACTTCTTCATCAAGCTCTTGAAGTTGCCGATGTCTTTCTTTGACACGAAACTCATGGGCGACTTGATGCAGAGAATGAACGACCATAGCCGAGTAAATACTTTCTTGACGCAGCAGACGCTCAACATCACGTTTGCCATGCTCACCTTCGTGGTATTCTCGGTGGTACTGTTCTTCTATAATAAATTGGTGTTTGTCATTTTTCTGTTGGGAAGTATCCTCTATGGCGGATGGATGACCTTGTTCTTGAAACGGAGAAAGGTGCTCGACTATGAATTGTTTGAGCAGCAGGCCATCAACAATAACAAAACTTATGAGTTTATCACCTCCATGCAGGAAATCAAGTTGCAGGATTGTGAGCAGCGCAGAAGATGGGAATGGGAGGACACGCAAGCTGAGCTATTCGGCGTACAGATGAAGTCGCTCAAACTCCAACAGACACAGGAAGCAGGAAGTATTTTCATCAACGAGGTGAAGAACATCATCATCACGGTAGTGGCTGCAACCGCTGTGATACATGGGCAAATGACACTTGGTATGATGCTTGCCGTGCAATACATCATCGGACAGCTCAACTCGCCTGTGGAGCAACTGATGAACTTCTTCTATTCTCTGCAAGATGTGAAGATTAGCTTGGAGCGAATCAACGAGATTCACCAGATGGATGATGAGAATGGAAAGGAAGGCTTGCTAACTTCTATTGAAGATAAGAATGAGGGCATTGACATCAAGAACATCATGTTCAAGTACGACCCACATGCTTTGCGCAAAACCATAGACGATGTGAACATTCACGTTCCGCAAGGTAAGGTAACAGCCATCGTTGGTGCATCTGGCAGTGGAAAGACCACCCTCATCCGTTTGATGCTTGGTTATTATCCTGTCTTGGAGGGAAAAATCAACATTGGAAATACTGACATCAACAAACTCAACAAAAAGTGGTGGCGCAGACAATGTGGTGTTGTCATGCAGGATGGTGTTATCTTCTCGGAGAGTATCGCTAGAAATATTGCTGTTGATGATGGCGATATAGATAAGGAACGGTTGTTGAAAGCTGCCGAGATTGCTTGCATCAAGGATTACGTGATGGCTTTGCCTCTGAAGTTCAACACTAAGATTGGGCGTGATGGCGTTGGACTGAGCCAAGGACAGAAACAGCGTATCTTGATAGCAAGGGCGGTGTATAAGAATCCCGACTACATCTTCCTTGACGAGGCGACCAACTCGCTAGATGCTAACAACGAGAGAAGCATCGTGGAGAACTTGGATAAGTTCTACAAGGGCAAGACTGTTGTGATTGTGGCTCATCGCCTAAGCACGGTGAAGAATGCCGACCAAATCGTGGTCATCGACCATGGCAAAGTGGTTGAGGAAGGCAACCATGAGTCTTTGACCGCCAAGCGAGGGGCATACTATAATCTGGTAAAGAACCAATTGGAATTGGGAAATTGATGCAATTATACTTATTTAACGACACAAATGCTGATGTTTTGAAGAAAAATAGGTATTTTTGCCACAGAAAAAGTGAATATAAAAACATATTGCGTATGAAGACTATAGTTTTATCTTGTGGATTACTTATGATTTTTTCTCCAATATTCGCTCAGAATATCGGAAAGGATACTATAGTCTCTTCTAAAGTATTACAAGATGTTGTCGTGTCTGCCTCAAATATCAGTCGCATAGGCGACCACCTTGTGATTTATCCCAATAGTCAACAGCGGAAACATGCTGTAAGTGGTTTCGGGGTATTGGAGAATCTGAATATTCCTGGACTGATGATAGACTCAAAGTCAAAGCAGGTGGATGTGATGGGACTTCATGCCACCTTGTACCTGAACGGTCAAGAATGCGACATCAAGGAAATCCAAATGCTCAGACCTCGTGACATCGAAAAAATAGAGTATTATGATTCTCCTTCGGGAAAATATGCCAAGGACAAACTTGCCATCAACTTTGTTTCCAAGCAATATCGGTATGGTGGATATGTTCAGGTGGATGGTCAGCAAACACTTGGCTATGCCCATGGTGATTACAATGTCGCAGCAAACTATGTGAAAGGCAGGAGCACTTACACACTGTTTGCTGGCGAGAACTATGAGCATGTCAATAACACTGAGACTTGGAATCATGAACAATATCTCTTTCCTCAATCGGAAATAAACCGCATCACTTATGACAAGATTTCTTCTCGAAACCATCAGGAATACATGCAGTTCCGCTATCAAAACCAAAAGGGACAGAGATATTGGGTCGGCAAGTTTACGCTTGTGAATATTGCCACGCCAAGAAACATCTCTACAGGTTATGCCCAAGAGAACAATTTGACAGATTTCTTCTCAAACATGCAGAAGAAGAGCTTGTCACCCAAGATTGATTTGAACGCAAACTTACCTTTGGGCAACAACCAATCACTCACATTAGGTGTTCATGGAAAATATTCCGCCAACTCCTACAATCGTCTCTACCAAGAATCTCCTTATGAGGCAAGAACGGATGAGGACGAGAAGGCTATATCGTTCCAGTTATCTGCCATCTACAACTATTTTGCGAAAAAGCATTCCATGACAATCGAAGCATATCACTATCATGACATCTGGGATGCTGATTATTCTGGCAATTGCGACTTGTGGCAACACCTATGGAAAGGCGAGACCTTGGCATTCTTCTCCTATAATTTCAAGCCAACCAAGAAGTTGAGCTTGAAAACACGAATAGGCTTGGATTGGCTACTATACCGCTTGCATGGGGACAGTCGCTTTAGTCAATTATCCCCTCGCCTCAACACGACCGCTCAATACCAAATGAAGAATGGAATGCTGATGTGGTCACTCAATCTTGCCAATTCCAACCATGGCATGGATGTCATCAACAGAGCGATGATAAACATCAACTCCCACATGGCACAATTGGGCTCGTCTGACTTGAAGAAGTCGCATGACCTCAACACTTATTTATATTATATGGGGCGGTTCGGCAAACTCAATGTTTCTGCCATCGGACAATTCCGTTATAACTTCCACCCTGTTACGGATAGTTACTATTTAGATGAGAGCAATGAGAAAGTTATCAAGACCTACTCCAATGATGGCAATTCGCAATATTACTCTGCGATTCTGGCTTTACAATATAAGCTAGCTAAGTTTGCCAGCCTATCGGGAGATATAAGATATAACCATGGAAGGGTCAAGAACTGTTGGGAAAAGTTTAACAACAACTTGACAGGTAACCTTGGCGTGAATATGTTTGTTGGTGACTTTGCCATCAAGCCATACTTACATTTCGGTAAGAAGACATTGAATGAAAGTACGATGGTAGTCAGCAAGACGCCTGTTGATTACGGCATGAGTTGTTCTTATAGCAAGGGCAACCTGTACGTGGAGATGCAAGTAGTATCACCTTTCAAAAAACAAGAAAAGCATTATTGGCTTGACTTGCCAATCTACAGCTATACCAAGAGCATCAAAGACCAAACGGCATCGCAGTATGCCAATATCAAAATAGCCTATTCTCTAGACTTTGGATGGAAGACGAAAAAAGTAGAAAAAGATATTAGTAAAAGTATAAATAGCTCTTTATTAAGAGTTGAATAGTGTATTATAAAACAAGAAATTATGAAACAGGTAAAAAAGTTAGATGAAAAAGCCATTCTTTCTCGTTTAAGTAATGGCGCACTTTCCAATATTCTTGGAGGTGTTGGTCTGAATGACAAGTTCCAACAGCCAATAGACGAATGTTTGGCTGGCTGTGGTTGCCTTTCTCAAAATGCTTGTGACACTTGTCAGGCATAGTTTTAAACTTGTAGGCTATGTGTGTACTTCACATAGCCTACTTTTAACATATAGAAATATGGATAAGATTAGTTTTTACAATATAAGTGTACCTTTTGAGGGTTACTCCCTCCTTTATAACACAATGTCTGACTCTTTGATTGCTTTTACAAATGAAGAGTATTCGGTAATAGAGCCTTTACTCAATAATTTAGCTGCTTTTTCGGAGGAATATCCATTACTATATTCCGAGATGAAAAAAGCAGGTTTTATCATTGACAATTATGATGAGAAAGAGCTTGTAAAGTTCAACAATAAACTTTGTGTGTACGAAAATCGCTCATACCACCTTACAATAAACCCTACATTGGATTGTAATTTAAAATGCTGGTATTGTTCAACAGAATATGCCCAAGCCATACATCATGGTGGAATGTCACAACATATAGTAAACTCATTAAAAAAGCACATTGATTATCTTGTGAATAAAGTTCGTATCCCAGCATTACACCTTGATTGGTTTGGGGGTGAACCTTTGATGTATTATAAAGAAGTTATGAAACCTATTGCTTCTTACGCAAAGGAAATCACAACTGCCCAAGGAGTTGTGTTAACCCAGCATGTAACCACAAATGCAACATTATTAAATGAAAATATGATGTCTGAGATGCAAAGCTTGAATTTTACAAGTTTTCAAATTCCTTTAGATGGAAATGCAGAACATCATGATACCATCAAATTTACAAATACGAACAAAGGAACTTTTGATATAGTTGTACAGAATTTGAACCTTTTGCCAAAAATTATCCCAAACGTTCATATCACACTAAGAATCAATTATGATAAGAAGACCTTGTTTGGAATAACAGATGTCATACCGCTTATTAGTGAAAATACCAAGAAGCATATTCGTGTAGATTTTCAGAAGGTTTGGCAAATAAATTGTACAGAGAAAGAAATTCAACAATTAGCAAAGGTGAAGAAAATCTTCTATGAGAACGGTTTGGATTCTGGCTATTGGGCATATAAGCCACATCATTACACTCGCTGTTATGCAGATAAACTGCACCAATATGCAATAAATTATGATGGTCGTGTGTTTAAATGCACGGCACAAGATTATGGCGATGATAAGGTTATTGGTAGATTAAATGACGATGGAACAATAAAATGGAACAACTATCTTCTTAGCGAGTTGTTTGCGCATTCTACATTCGATAATGAGCGTTGTTTAAACTGCAAAGCTTTACCTATCTGTATGGGACCTTGCATAATTAGAAATTTTGAGGCAAGGAAGTCTGGCAGACCAATACCATGTGTATTTGATAATGTACAGTATTCTTTGCAGTCATTTATCATAGAAAATGCACAAAAAAGACATTTAATAAAATAGAAAAGTGGAAAATACAGATAATATCGAATTAAGAAGCGAAAAGGTGAGGAATGTGATAGGCAAAGTTCCTCCTCGCCTCGTCAGCTTGGGGACTATAATCATTACCATCATAGTCCTCGCCCTCGCAGTCGCTTTCTATAAGATACCTTATCCTATATCCATAGAGGCTAATGGTGAGGTCATCAATCAAGGAACAGTGCAAGTATTTGTGCCATACAAGTATTTGTATCTTTTCGATGAGCCAAGGACGGCTCATGTTTCTTTCGAGGGCAACAACAATGCATCTTATAACTGCAACATCATAAGCCATAATGCCAAGCTCATACATAGGGAAGATGGCAACTATTTTATGGCTACAGCCTCTGTGAGCACACAGGGACAAAATACCCCAATATTGCAACAGTACATGAAAGCCGATGTCAGAATCATCGTCAGCAATAAAACGTTATGGCAACAGGTATTCGGATAAACTATATCCGAATACCTGCTGTTTGTTTTTGGATGCATATTGTGTTGGTAAGCATCAGATTTTACGCAAAAGTTCTAATTTCCATAAAATTCCTCTTGTAAATCATTGGATATTTAGAAAAATATCGTATCTTTGTCGCAAATTTAGGCGTTCTTTGGATATTGCAAAATACAGAAACGAGCAGAAGGTCGCTCGTTTCCATATTGTTACTAGGCAAACGACCAACTTCTTGATTTTCAATCAAAGTCCAATTTAGAGTGAGTTATAGTATATTTCTCCCCTCTATATTCTATCGTTCCACAAGAATTATTATATTTTAATCCTGAGGAAACTTCTTTACAATAGTTTCATAAACAACAATGCCACTTCACACACCTTTTAGTGCGCAAAGTGGCATTAATTATAAGACGTTGAACGAGCAGTAACCCGTTGTATCTCTGTAGCCTTCTGTTGTCTCTATTCTCATTTTCTTCCCAATGCGATATGTCCCTTTCGTATATTTCTGACGTACATTGCCCAGATCAATTTGAAATTTTCTGGCAGTGTTTGGTCGGATGCCAAGACCTATCTCTATAAAGGCAGCATTCTTCAATGGAATCTTTTTCCAACCTTTATTTTCCTTCTCGATAAAGTACTCATAACCAACGATACAAGTCCATGGTGAATTGTTGGTTATAGTCAACGTAACAACTTGAGGTTTATTCGTAAAATGCGTCTGCGAGAGTTCCAAGCCAAGGTTTCCTTGTACAGAGTTGGCCTCTTTTGCTGTTTTGGTCTCTTGCTCGGATTTATTCTCTTGCACATTACTAGTTAAAGCACTTGCTTCCGTTACTTGACTATTACTTTTATCCCCAACAGAGCAAGAAAGAAACAATAAACATGCAAATATCAATTTCATATTTCCACCTAATATCGTTCAACATTCAAAGCAGCTAAAGCTTGATCGGCTTTAGTAAAAACCCTGACTCCACTAACTGTTGTCGTTCCCAGATGTATTCCTACCGTATATCTAGTATCGCTACTTTTCACATATGTGTATATAATACCACCACTATCACCTGATTGACTTAGATATGTGGCTGTTGTCATATTAGTATATTTTATCCCTTTACTTGTAAAAGTATAATTGGTTGACTTTATATATCCACCTTTACCATTTGAGCCTGTTGTTGAACCTCTCATATTGACAAAAGTGCCAACTCCAGGAAGGCTTGTAGCCACAGAGAGTTCGTAAACTGTACCTACAATAAAATTTGATGGTTCAAAAGCTGAGTCTACAATAGGTACAAAAGCTGCGTCAACACTTCCTGAGTTTTGAGATGCAGAGCAAGTACCTATTACTTTACCTGCGACATAAACCTTTTGGTTAACACTTAAAACGTGCCCTGCTGTTACCATACCATTTCTTTTGGCACCAGTTTTTTCTCTAGCTCTAAAGGCGAAAGACCCATGGCTTCCATCTGTAGAACATGTCAAGTATCCACCTGGATTCAAATCTGTTTCTTCTATTAGTTGTCCGGACTCAACGAATGTTATGGCAGGATGATTATATATCGTTTTGAATTTCTTTATAAAATTATCATCCTTATGCTTTAGACTTACCTCAACACAGTTCTGAGCATCCAAGATTCCATATCCACAAATGTTGTCTTTGATAAATACTTCTGCATTTTCTACATGTCTGTCTAGATCCTCCATAACTTGTTGTAATTCCTGATAAGAATATTTACAACGTTCAAAACGATATAGTCTTGATGATTTTATTGTTGAAATTCGTCTAGCAACCTCCAAAGAGTCACCTTTGAATAAAATGGTCAACATGCCACTCGGAGTGATATATGAGCCACCCCAAAATGAAGGATAATCTTTCTTGTTATGATTAGACCGCATAATAAACTTACCATCAAGAACCAAATTATTTAATAATATTTGATTCACTTCGTTTGCTTCTAATTGATTATCCATAGGCATTTCATTAGCCATATTGGAGACGACTTGTTCTGAAGAAGATGCTTCTACCAACATTTTCTCCGCTTTAAAATCCAAATTATCATCAGAACATGAACTAAATGCAATCATCATGCATCCTAGCAAAAAAATAAAATTAATTTTCATACTCATTATTTTTTATGTTAGACAAAAATGAAAATTACAAAGGTCACTATCACTAACCTATTTTGTTTTGGCTTCAAATATACAACTTTTTAATAAGAAGAGGACGTAGACTACTGTAATTTTAAAAACATATAATATTATTTAACTATTTTTGCACAAATCATATTATATTGAAAGAATTATACTCTTGCTCCATAGAGCAAGAGTATAAAATATAGGTAAAAGCGTAATTAAACAAATGTGATTTCTCATTTTATGGTTACATTTACAGTTTGAGGTCTTTCATTCACATTTCACCCATGTCGTAAGTAGAGGTCGTTACATTGCCCTCCGTGTCGGTGACACGGACAAGGCGCTGTATGCCGTCATACTCAAACGAGGTGGTAATCTCACCGTCAGGACCGCTCTTCTGGATGGTCTTCAAGGTCTTGCCACTGCCATTGGTATGGGTTGCCTGAACATGGAAAAACTTTCAAAGATACAAGGGAAATATCCTCTAATAAGCCCTGACGAATTTTAAGGCGATTTATAGCCTTGTTTTGTTGATACTTTCATACGTCTTTATTTTATGTTTTATCTAAAGAACGATTGACATTTGATTTTATTGCATAGAATTGCAGCATTACCTCAAAATACTGATCTTTCAATGGTTTATACGTATTACGCTATATTTAAATCATCATAGAAAACTTGGCAATATGCATATATTTCAATTAAAATCGAATGATATGTTTTATAAAATAGAGCCAGCTTGGATTCTATTACTGGAACATATTACGGTGTGTTACCACCTAATGTTGAAACAACACTCACGTTAAATGCTGATGGTACCTATTTGTTGATACAGTCATACAATGAAAAGTAGAACAAACAGGAAAGGTTAAGAGGAACTTTCCAAGTGCTTGACTACAACATCCTGATGCTTGTGCATCCTTCATGTGGTGAGCATACCTTCTACAAGGTGAAGGATGCCAACCATATTTTTCTGATAGATTCGTTTGGTAATGAACCAAAAGCAAAGGATGTTAGTTCTTATATATTAATAAAGTAAAAAATGCCCAAATGCAATATATTTTAATGCCTTAACAATAAAAACTGTTAATAATACATAAATAACGCATTCGTTATATATCGATTTAAAATAAATTTCGTAAATTTGCATCATTTAACCAATAGTACAGTATAAATATGAAAAAGTATTTAGTTTTAATATTATTGGCAGTGATTGTATCATCGTGCCAAGATGAAATTCTTAATGACAGTAATCCTGTTATTGAGAACGTGAATGTTAATTTGTCTATGGATGAGGCAAAGAGTATTGCAAATGATAATCCTACAAATTTATCAGAGGATGAGATTCTGGCAATGGTAAATGATTTTTCCACTTCGTTGGGCTCAAAAACAAGAAGTGCTGCCAATCCAAGAATGTCTATTGTGGGCTCATATCGCATTGGCGGAATTATATCAAGCAAGACAACAAGAGGGACTACGACTGATAGTATTCCTGTTTATGAGGTGTGTTTACAGTCTGGAGAAAAGAGTGGGTATGCTTTAGTTTCTGCCGACTCTCGAAGTGCTGGTGTTTTGGCATATATAGAAAATGGTAATTTTGAGAAAAAAGATAGTACTGGGGCATGTTTGATGTTAAAATTGGCAGAAGCTTCAACTGTTTCAGAGATAAATAAAATAGAAAGGCTCAAAGTTGAGTTACGAGAGAAAACCTTGAAGAAAGTAGCTTCTTGTTTGGGTAAATCTACAGTAACATATGAAGAAATAAAAGATTTGATTGAGGTTAATGGTGTAAAAAGCCATGAAACAACTTCCCGTTCTACAGCTTATGACAAACCTTTGAGCCAGATTATATCGTTAATGCCTCAAAATGGTGGAGCTGTTTTAAAGACCGAGTGGGGTCAAGACAATCCTTATAACTTGTTGTTGCCTAAAACTTATAATGAATATCATACGGAAACAAATTACCCTATGGGGTGTGCTATTACAGCAGGAGTTCAAACTTTAGCAGCTATCGCTCCGAGCATGACGATTGATGGAACAGTCATAGACTGGGCATTTGTTACTAAAAAACCGAAATTGAAGTATGATTCGTATTTTGGCGGAGATTATGAGGAGGCTATGATGATTTCCAAAGTAGTTAAGCATATGTATGAAGAAACAAATACAACACCAAATATTGATGAGGATTTTAAGTATGGGCCTTATGATGATCCGAATATACCTTATGTAAAAAGTAGTACAACTTCAGTTTCTAATTTATTGGATTATTTAAAGAAGTATGTTTCTTGTGGCACTTATTATAATAAATATGCCCCAGATCCATTGTTAAATACGATAAATGCAAACCGCCAGATGCCTTGCGTTGCAATAATGGGTGGAACACATACTGCAAATGAACAGGCAGAAAAAGGTTCTCATGCTTGGGTTATAGATGGATATGCAATTTGCACTAAGACAAGCAGAGAAATTTTACGAAATAACGATTTGTACTTTCATGCTAATATGGGATGGGGTGGACCTGACAATGGCTTTTATAAGGTAAATGCAGATGCTTCGACTGATTTTGAGACAACATTAGGCACTTATAATATAAATTTTTGGGAAATAACAGAAATTCATAAGAAATAATTAGTTTTAATTGCATTTGGTGTACAAAGTTATGTACATCAAATGCTTTATTCTATTGGCAAATATGAAAATAATTCAATACTTTTTTCTTTTTTTTGTGTTTTCTATAGTATATGGCTGTAGTAATGGTACTGATGTTTCATCATTGTGTTTTGAAAAAGAGTATTACGAAAAGCCATTATTAGAAAACCCATCGGAAATTATGTTTAGTGGTGGAAGCAACAATCTTTCAGTCGAAGTGTCAGATGATAATGTTTTGGAAGCCACTATTGGTGCTGGAAAAATAAAAATAAAGACAAAAAAGAATGGGATTGTTTATCTTGTTGTAAAGGATAAGACGGAGAATACTAGCGTTACTATTAGGGTTAAGGTCGTGGATAGTTACTTAGGTTTGCAATTAGGCAAACCAATTCCGAACTATTCTGTTTATAACGAAGATGACAGACTTTATTTAGTAAATAATAAAAGTAAATCATTTTATTTATATGATAAATCTTTTAATTTAAAAGCTACTGGCAATTACAAACTGTTTGTGAAAAACTCAAATTATTTTCTTTCTTTAGTCTTTTCAGATAAGGTTTGTTTTTATAATATTTCAAACAGTTCACATGCTTTTTTATGGGGAGCCATTCCTACTTATTTAGAGTTTTTATGGACGAATGAAGGTCTTACAACTACTAATGCACGAGATGTATCACCTGTCGTTATGACTGCTTTTGATTTAGACACAAATAACGTTTACTATTTTAATGTTGATTCTACCGAATTTCCTTACGGGATATTAAATTAAAGCACAACAGCAATTAGCAATATACAACACCTTTCTGTTGATGCTATTTTGAATATGTAGTGGGAAAAGCAAAACTATTATGTATGTAGCTATCACTGAGTGATTATGTTTGGTTGCTTTTACGAAAAAATGAAGTTAAATTTCTATGTAAAAAAGTCCTAATTTCCATATTTCTCTTCTTGTAAATTATGGGATATTAAGAAAAATATCGTATCTTTGTCCCCGAATTGAGGCGTTCTTTGCATATTGCAAAATACAGAAACGAGCAGAAGGTCGCTCGTTTCCATATTGTTACCTATATAATATAGGCAAACGCCCAACTTCTTGATTTTCAATCAAAGTCCAATTTAGAGCGAGTTATTTTTTTTAACGTTTTCCTTATTTCACCACAGGAACCCATCTTATTTCAACACAGGGAATACATAGTATTCTCTATCTACGTCGAAATCCAATGCCCACTGGTCGATAATCACGTTGTCATCCAATGCCTTGATATCGATGGTGTGATAACCGTCGAGCAGGGTGACGTAGAAACTCTTCAGCACCTGACCACGCCAGATGCCAAACTTGCCGTCCTTGCTGCTGTTATCCTCCATCATCTGGCAAACCACCGGTTCGGCATTGTCGATGCTCACGCTCACTCGCATATCCTTCTTATTCGACAGATAACCCGGAATCACGGCCAGCGTGAAGCGGGCATCGCCCAACTGACTGCTTGCAAATCTATAGCGCAGACTCGCTCCCTTAGGCAACTTCACGGCTTTGTTGCTGTGACCCAGCAGAGGCTTCAGCTCTATATCCTGAGCTGTCTGACCCTTCAGGACTGGGGCTTTCGTATAACTCGTATAGTCGTATGCGTTCTTGGCGATGATCGGCTTGGTAAAGTTTACCAGCGGCTGAAGGTCCTGATCTCTGTCGAAGGCTTCCCCCTTCAGTTGCTTGATTTCGTTGGCAGTAAGGGTTCCCGGCAATTGTGGGGCTTGCATCTCGGCACCATTGATGCTGATGAAGTTGCTCCATTTGCCCTTGCCCAACTTCATATAATAGGCGTTGAGCTGCTTCAGGGTGTTGTAGGCGCTGAGGCTCACGGCAGCGGCAGCCTTGGCTTCATCGTCATTGGGGAACAGTCCCGGACGTGCGATGTCTCTTGCCTCCTGTGCCTCCAGCTCCTTTTCGGCGATGAGGGCAGCCGAGAAGATAGGGTATTTCACGATCTCGAAGAAACCGTCGCGCTGGTTGGCTGGCAGGGTCTTCTCGATGTTCACCGTCTTCGTCTTCAATAAATCATAGTTGTAGAGGAAACGCTCCAGCTCGTTGCCGAACTCGCCCGAATGGAACTTGGTGTCGCCGTATGGCATGGCCATGTAGGCTGGCTGGCGGATGCTGGTGAGCCGGTAGTACTCCTCCATGAGCGGCTGGATCTTCTTGCCGGCAATGCTTCCGAAAAGCTGGTTGAGCCACGACTGCAGATAGTTTCTGATACCCGCCTTGAGCGCATACGGGTTCCAGGCAAGATCCGACATCATGGCAAGCTGCAAGGGTGCCTTCTTGGGATTGGTTACGTTGGCTATCCAGGCGCAGTCCTCGTCGTTGTGTGCCTCGTGGCGGTGGGATTTCTCGTGGCGTTCTGATTTGGTTTCCAGATAATCCCTGTTGTTAAGCATATCGAGTACCAGGCCCGGAGCCACATTCTCGATAGGCATTTCGGCGTTATCGCAAACCATCTTCATGTTCTCGATGGTTTTTCTGTGCTTCTTCTTGTGTTTCTTTCCCGTCCATTCCGTTACCTTGTAGTTGTCGGCGATGCAGATGTCGAAACTGTCTACCACTGCCTTGTTGTAGGTGGCGTCGTGCTTGCCATCCACCTGCCAGAGGGTGTTGTATTTCAGACGCAGCATCAGGCGGGCAATGCGGCTGTAGTTCTGCGGATTCATCCACTTGCTGCCATTCAGCGCAAGACCTCTGAATTCGATTCTCGGGATGCCTGTCCATTGCTGGTCTACGGGGGTGAAGAGGCTCTTGCGTGGCTGAGGCTTCAGATCGTACCAGTCCTTCCAGGGTGAAACTCCTGCCATCTTCGAGAGTTCCAGGATGGCGTAGGCGGTGCCTCGGGCGTTGCTTCCCACCACAATCAGCTTGTTCTTTCTTACTCCGATGAAGTAGGCGTCCTTGGTGGTGATGATGTTCTGAACGGGCGCACCGAGTTTCTCCAAACCTGAAAACTCCTTGTTGGTGAGCTGGTCGAGCTGGAATATCTGGATAGGAGCGGCGGCTTTCTGGCGGGCAGCATTTCCGGTTACTGCCTTCATGTCGTTCTCGAAAAGGTTGAGAGCGATTTTTACCACAGGGGCAGTCTTGGCGTTGATGTTGTAGCTTACCTGGCCATTGGCATCTGTCCAGTAAACATTGGGTGCTGAAGCATCCACAGCCTTGTGGCTCCTGATGGCTGCGGCAGGTTCGGCTGCCGAAAGATTCGAAGTGAATCCAGCCAAGCCCAAGGCGATGCATATTATAATCTTCTTATAATTCATTTTCTTCGTTTTTAAACGTTGATTGTTCATTAAATGACGTTGTTCGTCGATATTTTGAACCGATGTTCTTCGATATTTGAACCGATGTTCGTCGTTAAGTGCGAAACTTCACATTTTGCAGTTCTGCAAAGATACATAAAAGTGTTTAATATCTGAAATAATTTAGTTTTTATTTGCTTATTACATTATTTATTATTACTTTTGCAGAAGATTTTATGTTTGTAGCACAGTTTAAAAAAGTAGGAACTATGGTATTCAAGTCGAAAATTGATATGTGGTTGGTAATATTTTGCTTTGGTTTCTCAACCATTGCCATAATTCCTATTCTCTTTATTGATTTTAATAGTTGGGATTTGATACTGCCAACTTTGTTATTTGTATTTTTAGCTGATATTTTTTGTAATACCAAGTATGTTGTGTCTAATCACATACTTATAGTCAAGTGTGGCTCATTTTATAGGGCTAAATATGATATAAAAAAAATAAAGCAAATTGAGGAATCTCATACCTGGGAAAGTGCTCCTGCATTGTCGTTATCTCGGATAAGAATCTTATTTGTTGATGGGAAAAGTGTTTTAATTTCACCAAAAGATAGGGCTCAATTTTTGGACTTATTATATTCCGTAAACAATAAAATAAAGATGTAGAGATGGCAAAGCGGTGCCTTGGGCGTTTAATATCTGAAATAATTTAGTTTTTATTTGCTTATTACATTATTTATTGTTACTTTTGCACAAGACAAAATTAAAAATTATGACATTATATCCAAAATTGATAGAAGAGGCTCTTGCTACGGTGATTTATCCGGGCACCAAGAAGAACCTCATCGAGAGCGAGATGCTGGCGGATACGCCTAGCATCAACGGTATGAAAGTGAAGGTGGTTTTGCTTTTCCCTCGTGATACGGATCCTTTCCTGAAGAGTACCGTGAAGGCGGCTGAGGCTGCCATCCATTATCATATCTCTAAGGAGGTAGAAGTGGAGATTGTTACTGAGTTCAAGTCGGCTCCTCGTCCAGAGGTGGGCAAAATGCTTCCTCAGGTGAAGAACGTCATCGCCGTAAGCTCGGGCAAGGGTGGAGTAGGCAAGAGTACGGTTTCTGCCAATCTCGCCATCGCACTTGCCAAGTTGGGCTACAAGGTGGGCTTGCTCGATACGGATATCTTCGGTCCTTCCATGCCTAAGATGTTTGGCGTAGAGGAGGAGCGTCCTTATTCTGTTCACAAGGATGGCAGGGATTTGATTGAACCAGTCGAGAAGTATGGCGTGAAACTGCTGAGTATCGGTTTCTTCGTAAGTCCTACTACGGCTACCTTGTGGCGTGGCGGTATGGCTTGTTCTGCCCTGAAGCAGCTGATTGCGGATGCCGATTGGGGTGAGTTGGATTACTTTATCCTCGATACGCCTCCTGGCACCAGCGATATTCATCTTACTTTGCTCCAGACGCTCGCCATTACGGGTGCGGTGATAGTAAGTACTCCTCAGCAGGTGGCACTTGCCGATGCAAGAAAGGGTATTGACATGTATCAGAACGACAAGGTGAATGTGCCTATCCTGGGTCTCATTGAGAACATGGCTTATTTTACGCCTGCCGAGTTGCCTGAGAACAAGTATTACATCTTCGGTAAGGAGGGTTGCAAGAACCTCGCCAAGGAGATGAATGTGCCATTGCTGGCGCAGATTCCTATCGTTCAGAGCATCTGCGAGGGTGGTGATGATGGTGCGCCTGCTGCAACCAAGGTAGATTCCATCACCGGTCAGGCTTTCCTGAGCCTTGCCCAGAGCATCGTTACCGTGGTGAACCGCAGAAATGCCGAGAAGGCTCCAACCAAGATTGTGAGTACGCACTAATTGTCCCCATACGCCCTGAAAGGGCAGAAGCTCCTAGCCCAGGGCATCGCCCTGGGGATTATTGACAAATACAAAAGCGCCCTGAAAGGGCAAAAGCTTCTCATATTTAAAGCTTTTGCCCTTTCAGGGCGTCTTTGTTGATTACGTGTTTACCCAGGGCGGTTGCCCTGGGCTAGGAGTTTCTGCCCTTTCAGGGCGTATGAAGCCAATCCCCTTAACGTTATAGCTTCAGGGCGTATGGGGCTTACTTTTTTCTATCGGGGGTTAACAGGGTTAACAGTTAACAGCTGTTTTTTGTATGGTCAACCCTCCGATTCTTCAATTCTGACTTTTAATTTTTTGCTTCCAGAAGCTCTTCTGCCTCATCCTCTTCTTCTGCAACTTCGGCAGGAAGATTCGCCTTGAGTCTTGCTGAGCGCAACTGAAGTCTGAAAACCAGGCAGGTGGCGAGGAAATACACGCCGGTTTGTATCCACAATGCCCGGAATTCAGGGAGAATGTCGGCTAGCGATGCTCCCATGCTGCTGATTCTGAGGAATCCTCTGATACCGAAAGTGGATGGGAAAACCCACGCAAATCCTTGCCAGAAGGCTGGAATATTGCTCTGCGGCCATGAAATACCCGTCATGAAAAGCAATGGTACTGAGGTGAAAACCACCAGAAGCATTACATTCTCACGGTATCTTACCAAGCAGGATAGCATCAGTCCGAAGAATACGCACGACAGAATATAAGGCAGAAGAAAACCCAGAATGGTGGTCCAGGTTACCATGCTGACGAAGCCGAACATCTTCGGCACTACCAGCGTAAGATACATGCCCAATACGGCATAGACCATGAAATAAACCAGAGCCTTGCCGAATACGATGCGGAAAATGCCGCCATAATGCTTGCTCACCGGAATCAGTTCGCGGTTTCTGTTGAGCTCTCTCGATGTTCCTGCCGCCATTCCGATGCCCAGCAGCATGGTTTGCTGCAGGATGAGCACCAGCACGCCTGGCAGGATGGCGTTGCCGTATCCGCCGGTGGTGTTGAATATCGGCACTTCATCGAATTCCAATGGATGGGCGGTAAGCTCATCGTCTCTATCCGTGAAACCTCCACCTTTCGAAATCTGAATGCCCGAGTTTATCTTGCTTGCCACACTCTGTGCCGTCTGGTAAATTGCCTTGTAGGTAAGCATCAGACTCATGTCGCAATAAACGCCCACATGTGCCTGTTCGCCACGGTTCAATCGGGTGTCGAAGTCGGCAGGAATATAGATGATTCCGTGCACCGCCTGCTTCTGCACCAGCTGCTTCGCCTCGTCGAGACTGTTGCAGTAATAGGTGGCCTTGGCATCGGGAGAGGCATCGTAGTCGCGGATAAACTCTCGGGAGCTATGGCTGTGGCTCAGGTCCACAATCGCCGTATCCACCTCTCTCACCACCTCGTTGTTGTAAATCCACGAGTAGAGCAGCGGATAACCCAGCGGCACCAGGATGCAGAAGATGAGCACACCCTCGTCGCGGAACACATTGCGCATCTCCGTCTTCCAGATGAAGCACATGTCCCAGATGCCATTGATAATCTTATATAATAAACTACTTTTCTTCATTACGGTAAGTATTTATATACCAGCATTGCCTTCTTGATGTTCCAGACGGTGAGGATAGGCAGGGCGCAGAAAAGCACCAGCGCACCCCAGTGGAGCACGGCATCGCTCATCGGGAATCCGTTGAAGATGTTCATCTGGTAAATCATGTAGTAGTGACGCATAGGGAAGAGCTGACCGATGGCTTCGATAGGGGAATCCATGGCAAAGAGCGGATAGGTGGCTCCGCAGATGGAGAAACTCACCACGCCCCACAGCGAACAGATACTCATCGACATGCGGAGCGAAGGCATCAGTCCGAAGGCAAAGATGCCGAAGCACTGGCAGGCAAGTACGCTCATCACGCCCAGGAGCAAGATAGGCAGTACGCCGCCCGGATGAGGGAATCCCAACACGTAATAGATGTAGAACTCAAAGAGCAGGAAGATGCTCAGGAAGATGAGCGTCTGCGGAAGCATCTTGCCGGCGATGGCGAGATATGGGTTGTTGTCCGACATGCGCATCCAGTCTCTGGCACGATTGAACTTCAATTCTGTTCCTATAGAATAAGGTGTAAGCAGAAAGATGAAGAGCATGATGAGTCCCGGCACCATCACGGTGGAGAGATAGTAGTTGTAGTTGGCGTATGGATTGCCAATCATGTGCAGATCCACGGCGATGGGTTGCAGGAAGGTCATGATTTCATCATTCGTTTTTCCCAGTGCCGAAAGCTTTGCCATTCCTGCTGCAGCGCCTCCCAGGGTAGAGATGGTCTTCAAATCTCGGAAGAGCAGGGAACCTGCCGCCAGCGACACGCTGCTGTAATAGAACGAAATCTTAGGCTGTCGGGAAGCCATCAATCCTGCCTCCGTACCATCGGGGATGAGCAGGAAGGCATAGATTTCGTTCTTCTGTATAGCATGTCTTGCCTCAGCGATGTTTTCGTAATGCGACACCACCTTGGTGGTCTGGAAGGCATCGAGCTTATGTACCAGCTGCCGGGAGGTGGCCGAGTGGTCTTGGTCAACGATGCCCACAGGCATGTCTGTAGGCACACCTTCCTTCATCAGGGAGGTGAAGAAAATCACCACCACGATGGGAAAGATGACCATGCAGAAGAGATAGATGGGGTTCTTCCACATGATGCCGCATTCTCTGAGGGCTATATGATATAATCTCTTGAACATAGAAGTTATTTAATGATGAGTGACATTCCCGGGCGCAAACCATCGAGCTTGGTGATAGGACGTGCCTTCACCTCGAAGGTCTTGCGGTCGTAATCGCCATTGTCCTTGGTGGCCTTCCAGGTGGCATAAGAGCCCTGGTCCTTCAGGTAATACACTTTCATCTTGATTTCCTTGTTGAAGGCTGGCACGAAAGCGGTGAACTCATCGCCTTTGTTCAAGCCCTGCAGATGGTCTTCGCGCACATTGAAGGTGCCCCACATATCGCTCATGATAGAGATGCTCATGATTGGGGAACCGAGACCTACCAGCTCGCCTACCTTAGGATAGACATTGCTTACCTCGCCTTCGCACTGAGCCACCTGGACGGTCTCCTTCAAAAGATTCTTCACTACATCCACGGCACTCTTCGAAGCCTGGGTGTTGTTGGCTGCCATGCGCTTCTCTTGCTCACGGGCTCCGTTCTTCGCCATCTCATACTGGCTTCTGGCTGCTGCCACCTGAGCCTCTGTAGCCTTGTAGGCAGCAAAAGCCTCGTCGCGCTTCTGACCGCTGATGACGCCCTCGTTGTAGAGGTTCTGCATGCGGTCGTAGGTTTTCTTGGCGATGGTAGCGGCTGCTTCTGCCTGCTGAACCAGCTGGAAGGCACCCTGAATCTGCTCCTTGCGGGCACCGGCATCAGTCAAATCCTTCATCGCCTCGGCTGCCGCATTGGTAGCCTGGAGCATCTGCTCCTGCGATTTCATCTCTGGAACTTCGAGGATGGCAAGAGTGTCGCCCACGTGAACGTAGTCGCCCTCTTTCACTCTCAACTCTACTACACGACCCGGCAACTTGCAGGATACTCTGTATTCTGATACTTCCACTTCGCCCTGGATAGTGTCATCCTTCTGTTCCAGGGTGAAGAAACCGATGACACCCACGAGGATGACTACTGCCGTAAATCCGATAACGGCGAGCAATATGTTATTATGCTGTGATTTCTTAGACATATTCTTCTGATTTTTATTTTATGTTTTTATAATTACTGCAGGATTCCCAGTGCCTTGTTCAAGCCCACTTGGGTCAGTTTCACGTCGATTTCGGCGTCAATCTTCTGGCTTTGAGCCTGTTGCCAGGCAGTCTGTGCAGCCATCACATCGGTCACCTCCATTACGCCTTCCTTGAAGCCCAGGTTGGCACATCTCAGGTTTTCCTCGGCACTGTCGATGTTCTTCATCGCCATGCTGAGCTTCTTCTGTGCCTCCTTTACCTTAAACTGGCTTTGGGTAATCTGGAGATGGATTTTCTCGCGGGTATCGTCGAGATTCATCTGGGCGATGTTGCTGGCAGCCTTGGCGGCACGCACCTTATAGGCTCCGTCGAACCAGTTCCATACCGGCACCTGAACGATGACGCCCACATTCCATACACCTGCAAACTTCTTCTCGAAACCGTTGAATACATTCGGATTCGAGATGGTGTATCCGCCGGTTAAAGCCACGTGTGGCAGATAGACGGCACGCACCAGATTGGTGGCCTGCTTCGAGATGTCGAGGGTGTTCTGCAGCATGCGCAACTCCGGACGGGTGTTCATGGCAGAATCGGATGCGGCTACCCGCTGCTGCTCAGTATCCACAGGTGTTCCTGACAGTGCCAGTGACTCTTTGTCTTCATCGGCAAGGGTTATCTGCTGGTTCATCGGGATGCCGCAGAGCTGGCAGAGCAGCATCTTCGAGAGTACCAGTCCGTCTTCTGCCTGGGTAATCTTCATCTCGGCTTCGTTCACCTTTACATCTACCTTCAGACCATCGGCCTTGGTGGCAACTCCCTGCTGAATCATCTTGTGCACATCTTCGTTCAGCTTCTTCACCAGGTCATGGTAGCTGGTGGCAAGCTTGTATTTCTGTTTCAGGGAAACGGCGAGCCAGTAGGCCTGGTCGATGCTGTAGAGGGTCTGCTGGGTCTGCATGTCGAGGTCGTTGTCGGCGATTTGCTCACCGATGTCGGCTATCTTGTTGGCTGCGATGATGGCTCCACCCATGTAGATAGGCTGTCGCACCATCACGCTACCCGCCCACATGTTTCGGGTGTCGGTGCGGAAGGCATCCACCACGCTCTGTCCCAGGGCGTTGCCCTGCTGCTGGATAAGTCCACCTTTCTCGTTGAGCAATCCGCCAATCTTCTGCGCCTGTTCCGGGGTAAGCAATCCCTTGCCCACCAGTTCGGTCATCATATTGTTGGCGTTGCCTGAAATGCCGCCCAGGATATTGGATCCCAGATTGCTGAATGCTGATTTCTGACCCTCATTGAGCAGTGAAATCTCCTTACTGAACCATTCGTATCCGCCCAAGGCATCCACCTTAGGCAAATATTTCGTGCGTGCCGACTTCTTCAGGTTGGTCGCCACGTCTTTCTTGAGCTTAGAGGCATTGAGCTGCTTGTTGTTGCGCAGCGCCATGGCACGGCAACTGTCCAGGTTCAATTCCAGAGATTGAGCCTCGGCGGCAGTCATTGCTCCCATCAGCATGATAAGAGTTAATATTTTTTTCATCCTTTTACAATAATATTATATAATATCGGATGCAAAATTATGGAATTATTCTTAAATGGCAAAGAAAATTTAATTATCAAATCTTTAAGAATCGAAAAATATATTATATTATGGAAAAAAAGAACATACAAGATGAATTCTCGTTGTTCTTTTTCTCCTGAATAATATGGTAAGTAATTCTCTTTATCTTTGATAAGTTATCCTCTTTATCTTTGATAAGTTATTCAAATTCAACGTTTATTTCTCCTGCCCATTCCGGATTGAATAGGATGTTGAATCCGCCATTTCCTTTATCGTCTTCATCTTCTCCATCGCCGCCACCCGGATTGTCGCCGGAACTTTCGGCTATGCTGATGTTTGCCTTGGTGATGTAGTTGCACTTCACCTCGATGTTGTCTTTATCCAGTTCCCTGATGGTTTTGCCGTCAGCGTCGAGAATGCTGATTTTCATGTTCAGTCCCTGACTGTCTTCGTGCGGGAAGGTATATACGGAATAGTCTCTCTGGTCTTTAGTCAGTTTGAAGACTTCGGTCTGGCGGCTGTTCACGCATCCGTAACCGCTGGTGGCGTCGAGGGTGCTGCTGCCTCCCGTGTAGTAGAACTTGATGCTTCGGGCATTGGCAGGGATGACGGAGTCGGTGATGTGGACCTTGAATTGTGCCACGGCTCGTTTCAGTTCTATCGTCTCTTCGGTTTCCTCGCTGGTGATGTTGAGTCTGCCGTAATAATAAAAGGTGTCGGTGAGTTTGTTGTTGCTGAATTTTATCTTTTCCGGAGAGCTGATGGTGCAGTTGCCGGCTCCGTTATGTCCGATGATGACTACCCGGTATTCGCCTTCGTCCAGAGCGACGGAGAGTTTGCCGTATTCCTTGTCTGTAGATAGGGTGTTGAGGGTCTTCACCTTTCCTATTTCGTCGAAGATGCCGAGTGAGAGTCGGGAGCATACTTTCTCCAGCGGGATGGCATTGCTGTCGGTTGCCTTGGTGTTGAATCCAGACAACTGAGTGTTGAATTCAGCAGCCTTGGTGTTGAATTCTGTCGACTGGTTCTTTCCCATGGAGACATGGAAGGTTACATTGGCGTTTGCATCATGTGGGTCAGTACTCGTTTCATCGAGTGCAAACTTTTCGCATGAAGTAAGCGTCGCTACTAGCATCATCAGGAAGGATGCTACGAGAGCGTAGTTCTTCTTCTTCATAATCTTTTTAGGTTTTTGGATTGCTTTCCTATGCATGGGTCAAGATGTTTTCTTGTGCATGAAAGTCGAAGCAAATATACGTTTTTTCTGCGAAAGTGGCAAGGAAAATTTAAAAAATCTGCATTTCTTTTGCTAATTATCTGTTTTTTAGTAATTTTGCACCTGAAAATCAGAGTAAGATGAGGCTTACACCTCTTCTATATATATTAAGGTTTAAAAGACATATTTATGGATAAGAAGATAAAAGCATTGTTTTTCGACATCGACGGCACGTTGGTGAGTTTCAAGACCCACAGGATTTCGCAGAGCACAGTGGACGCCTTGGAACAGGCTAAGAAGAATGGGGTAGAGGTGTATATTTCTACGGGACGCCCCAAGCAGATCATCAATAACCTCGGTCAGATAGAGCATCTCATCGATGGTTACATCACAGCCAATGGTGCCCGCTGCTTTGTGGAGGATACATTGGTGAGCCAGCACGCCATTCTTCCTTCTGACGTGAAGAAAATCATCGAGGCTGCTGATAGAGATAACTATCCTGCCATCGTGGTAAGCGAGAGCTATTTTGCCATTCATCATTATACGGACGAGGTTTATGAGATTTTCTGCAAGGGATTGGGGGTAGACAGCAGCGTTTTCGTCACCGATATCAACAGTTTGGGTGATGAGGCTATCCTGCAGGTTACTCCTTTCTGTACCGTGGAGCAGGAGGCGCTCCTGATGCCTACGCTCGAAAATTGTACTTCCGGCAGATGGCATCCTGCCTTTACCGACATCACGGCAAGTGGTGCTGATAAAGGCAAGGGACTTCATGCCATGGCAGATTATCTGGGCTTGAACATTGAAGAGACGATGGCCTTCGGCGATGGCGGCAACGATATCTCTATCATCAAGGAAGCTGGAGTGGGTGTGGCAATGGGCAATGCCGGCGAAGAACTGAAGCAGGTGGCCGATTATATTACCACCCATGTGGATGAGGATGGGGTTAGGAATGCCCTGCTGAAGTATGGAGTAATCTAAAGTGCAGCTTTTTGATATTAATCCTTACCTTTTGTCTCTTTTTAGTTATAAATAGTTTCTAAAAGTAAATAAACATGCGGAAAATATACGAAAAAGATAGAAAAATAAGGTAATTGTGGAGTTTTGTTATCAAAAAGTTTGTTTGTTTTATAAAATGTATGTATCTTTGTACCCGAATTTGTAAGTTGTTAAACAAAAGAGGGATGATGTATGACAAAAAGTCATATTTGTGAGGCGGCTTGTCATATAAGAGATAATGAATATAAAGATATAAGGCAAAGTGATTTTGCCTCGTTGTTGACAATGTCAACACTTATATCTCTCTCGTCTTGGGGACCGGCAGTGGCCGGTCCCCTTTTTCTTTTTAGAGAGATTTCTTCCTTTATAAATGAAGTACTATTGATAGATGAAGTAGTTGCCTCCATCGCTTTGGCAATATTTCTTCAGAAGCTGGATGATGTACTCAGCATTCTCGCGAACATGCTGTTCGTCTCCATCATATCCGTTGATGAGAACCACCAGGTGGGTAGTGTCGCTATTCATCTTGGTTCGCTCATTGTCGCTGGTTGGAGTTCCCACACCACCGATATTGTCTCGGTAAACAGGCAGGCCTTCGATGTTGATTATGCCTCTGCCGATGCCCTCGTATGGTTCGCCTGTCTTGCCCACACCTAGGGTCAGAGTGTCTCCCTCAAACTTATCGGCGTCAAAACCGCCGATACTGTAGCCGTATGCAATGCTTGCCAGATTTACCAAGTCCACCAGCGTATCTCTTTGATAGAGTTCCTTGCCCTGCAGCATTCTTCGGATGAGGGCTTCTGAAGCAGGGCGATAGCGTGAAGGATCCTTGCCGCAGGCACGATATACCTTTCGAGTGGCAGCGATGCCGCTCATCTCTTTCAGGGATTCCGTGGTCAGCGTCTCCTTGTACTTCTCGCCAAGTGCATGAATCTCATCCCAGAGTTCCTGACAATAATGGGTGTTCACAACATTGGCTTCTACGCATGCACCCACAAAGGTGGGACATACTGATTCGATTTCTTCTGATACAATAATTTTCATGATGAATTTCCGTTTTCTGTTAAACCTTACTGATTGATAGGGCAAAAGTACGAAGAAATATTGGAATAGCCAAAAGTTCAGTCTATTTATATATATAATAAGGTGTAAAAAATGTTTAAATGTTTATAATTGTTAAATATTTGGCTAAAATAAAACTTTTTTCGAGAAAAATTTGGTGGATTAAAGAATTGTTTGTAATTTTGCACTCGCTTTTGAGAAATCAAGCATTACTCTGAAGCAAGATAAAGAAAGAGTTCTTTGAAAGATTTTACATAAACAGACAAGTAGTACAAGAAGCGGTTAACTTCTTAGAAATAAGAACGTTGACTGGGTAAAAAGAAACGAACCGTCAAGAAATTGACAAGTCAGGTTTACTAAGCTTCAATAAACGAAAAGGATATTCGTCCTAAGTACAGACAACAAACACCGATTGCTTCAGCAATGAGGCAAGAAGTAAAAATGATATTTTACAATGGAGAGTTTGATCCTGGCTCAGGATGAACGCTAGCTACAGGCTTAACACATGCAAGTCGAGGGGAAACGATAGAGAAAGCTTGCTTTTTCTAGGCGTCGACCGGCGCACGGGTGAGTAACGCGTATCCAACCTGCCCATCACTTGGGGATAACCTTGCGAAAGTAAGACTAATACCCAATGACGTCTCTAGAAGACATCTGAAAGAGATTAAAGATTTATCGGTGATGGATGGGGATGCGTCTGATTAGCTTGTTGGCGGGGTAACGGCCCACCAAGGCGACGATCAGTAGGGGTTCTGAGAGGAAGGTCCCCCACATTGGAACTGAGACACGGTCCAAACTCCTACGGGAGGCAGCAGTGAGGAATATTGGTCAATGGACGAGAGTCTGAACCAGCCAAGTAGCGTGCAGGATGACGGCCCTATGGGTTGTAAACTGCTTTTATAAGGGAATAAAGTGAGAGTCGTGACTCTTTTTGCATGTACCTTATGAATAAGGACCGGCTAATTCCGTGCCAGCAGCCGCGGTAATACGGAAGGTCCGGGCGTTATCCGGATTTATTGGGTTTAAAGGGAGCGTAGGCCGGAGATTAAGCGTGTTGTGAAATGTAGACGCTCAACGTCTGCACTGCAGCGCGAACTGGTTTCCTTGAGTACGCACAAAGTGGGCGGAATTCGTGGTGTAGCGGTGAAATGCTTAGATATCACGAAGAACTCCGATTGCGAAGGCAGCTCACTGGAGCGCAACTGACGCTGAAGCTCGAAAGTGCGGGTATCGAACAGGATTAGATACCCTGGTAGTCCGCACGGTAAACGATGGATGCCCGCTGTTGGTCTGAATAGGTCAGCGGCCAAGCGAAAGCATTAAGCATCCCACCTGGGGAGTACGCCGGCAACGGTGAAACTCAAAGGAATTGACGGGGGCCCGCACAAGCGGAGGAACATGTGGTTTAATTCGATGATACGCGAGGAACCTTACCCGGGCTTGAATTGCAGAGGAAGGATTTGGAGACAATGACGCCCTTCGGGGCCTCTGTGAAGGTGCTGCATGGTTGTCGTCAGCTCGTGCCGTGAGGTGTCGGCTTAAGTGCCATAACGAGCGCAACCCCTCTCCTTAGTTGCCATCAGGTTAAGCTGGGCACTCTGGGGACACTGCCACCGTAAGGTGTGAGGAAGGTGGGGATGACGTCAAATCAGCACGGCCCTTACGTCCGGGGCTACACACGTGTTACAATGGCAGGTACAGAGAGATGGTGTTCTGCAAAGCGCATCTAATCCTTAAAGCCTGTCTCAGTTCGGACTGGGGTCTGCAACCCGACCCCACGAAGCTGGATTCGCTAGTAATCGCGCATCAGCCATGGCGCGGTGAATACGTTCCCGGGCCTTGTACACACCGCCCGTCAAGCCATGAAAGCCGGGGGCGCCTAAAGTCCGTGACCGTAAGGAGCGGCCTAGGGCGAAACTGGTAATTGGGGCTAAGTCGTAACAAGGTAGCCGTACCGGAAGGTGCGGCTGGAACACCTCCTTTCTGGAGAGACGAATTTCCTATGAAGATTTAGGAACAAGACTTAAAAGTTCGCTTCTCTTCTTGTACGCACCATCTGTTTAATTAAATAAGAGATAGAGAATGTTCGGCAGAGATGCTACTCTTTACCAACACAGTCCTATAGCTCAGTTGGTTAGAGCGCCACACTGATAATGTGGAGGTCGGCAGTTCAAATCTGCCTGGGACTACATTCTTATATAATATCTCGATTTGGGGGATTAGCTCAGTT